>CAVTXG010000004.1:0-431777 GCA_963738605.1 uncultured beta proteobacterium | reverse complement strand
GAAAGTTCCACGACCTCCGCCGTGGTGGCGCTCGCCGCTTCATCCGCCAGGAGCGACGGATCGGTCAACTGGCGTCAGGACGGCGGCTACGTCGACTTCGAGCGCAAGCCCGTACATCACGCGTCTGGATCGCGCTGGACGACGCGACCACGCACAACGGCTGCCTTTCGACGATGCGCCGCTCGGGCCCGAACCGCACGCCGCAGCGGCGTCGCACCTACCTTGCGCAGTACTCACCCGAGCCGATCCTCGTGCCGGACGCAGGCAGCAGCCCAAGCACTTCGCGATCAAGCTCTGAGCAGAGCCGAAACCTAGAATGCGCGGGCCTTCGACAGAAGGGGCCGTTAGCTCAGTCGGTTAGAGCAGAGGACTCATAATCCTTTGGTCGCTGGTTCGATCCCAGCACGGCCTACCAGGCTCCACAGCATGTGGTCCTGCGTTCCCCCGTTTCGCGACATGCGTTCGTGATCGAGCATGTGCTCGAAGCGCCGTCGCAGTGGTACGAGCTGCCGGCCTTGCCGAGCTCGATACCGGTACTGCGTGCGCGGTGCTAGAAGAAGCCGGCAAGTTCGCTGCCGATGCTCGCGGCGGACGCCTGAACGTCGGCACACCCTTGTGTTGCACGCCGCGCGGTGCGAGCATCGCGCACCCCAACACAACGCGAGGACCCCGCCATGGCCACATCCGCTTTCGACGCCGACGCCCTGATCTCGATGTTCGAAAGCGCCAGCGCCAAGGGCAGTGCGCAGTTGCAGAAGGCCGTGACCGAAGCGACGCTGGGGGCACTGCGCGGGCGTGAGCTGACGCTGGGCAACATCCGCTCGTCGCTCGACGCGGTGACCAAGGCGGTGACGATGGGCGCGGCGAAGAATCCGCTCGGCGGTGACGCCGTCGAGGGCATGCTCGACAAGGCAGTCGCCGGCATGGATGCGGCGCTGGTCAAGGCGGTGCAGGCCAATCAGGCGGCGCTGCAACAGTTCGCCGACCGCGGCGTCGATCTGCGCGAGAAGCATCTGAAGAAGGCGCTGGATGATCTCGACAAGTTCGACGATCTGCTCATCGGCGCGGTCAAGAAAGCCGGCGCTGCCGCCGGCCCGATGGCGGCACCCTGGCAGCAGGCGATGGAGAAGCTGCAGGCCGGTGGTTCGATGTCGGGCATGAGTGCGGCCAAGACGGTCGAGGAGTTCGCCGACCAGATGCGCGACGCCGTGCGCAACACCCGCAGTGCCAGCGTGCGCGCTGCGACCGCGCTGGCGGAGAGCTACGCGGCGATGGCCAGCGGCGTGCTGGTTGGCTTGTCGCAGGCGCTGTCGCAGTCGCCGTCCGAAGCGCCGGCCGCAGCGCCGGCGAAGAAGGCGGCGGCGAAGAAGAAGGGTTGAGCTGCCGCGCTCGGCGGGCCAACGCCGGGCCGCTCCCAAGTGGCCCGCGCTCCCCTCGGGGGACGCGAGCGCAGCGAGCTAGAGGCTCACAGGTATCACCTTCTGCTCGATCGCGCCGAACACCGACTGCCCGTCGCTGCCCCTCATCTCGATCTTGACGCTGTCGCCGTAGGCCATGAACGGCGTTTTCGGCGCGCCGTCTTCGATCGTCTCGATGGCGCGCTTCTCGGCGATGCACGACCAGCCCTTGTTCCAGTCCTCGTTGCTGACCGTGCCCGAACCGATGATCGAGCCGGCGCGCACGTTGCGCGTCTTGGCAAGGTGCGCGATGAGTTGGCCGAAGTGGAAGGTCATCTCCGGGCCGGCGTCGCACAGGCCGACCTTCTTGCCGTTCCAGCTGACGTGCAGCGGCAGATGCAGGCGGCCCCCGTGCCAGGCGTCGCCGAGCTCGTCCGGCGTCACTGCCACAGGGCTGAAGGCGGTGGCCGGTTTGCTCTGGAAGAAACCGAAGCCCTTGGCGAGTTCGTTCGGGATCAGGTGGCGCAGGCTCCAGTCGTTGGCGAGCATGACCAGGCGGATGCCTTCCAGCGCTTCGTCGGGCGTCACGCCGTTGGGCATGTCGCCGGTGATGACCGCAATCTCGGCTTCGAAGTCGATGCCCCAGTCGGTGCTGGCGAAGGGCGCGTCGTCGCAGGGGCCGAGCAGGTCGTCGCTGCCGCCCTGGTACATCAGCGGGTCGGTGTAGAAGCTCTCGGGCATGTCGGCCTTGCGCGCCTTGCGCACGAGAGCAACGTGGTTGACGTAGGCCGAGCCGTCGGCCCATTGGTAAGCGCGCGGCAGCGGCGCCATGCACATCGACGGCACGAACTCGAAGGCGTGGCGCGCCTTGCCCTGGTTCAACGTGACGTACAGATCCTGCAACTGCGGCGACAGGAAGTTCCAGTCGTCGAGCACCTGTTGCAGGCGGTTGGCGATGCCGGTCGCAAAATGCGCCGTCGTGAGATCGCGCGAGACGACGACGAGTTGGCCGTCGCGTGATCCGTCCTTGAAGGTGGCGAGTTTCATCGTGGCGCGATTGTCGGTCCTTCCTGCCCCTGCTTTTGCTTCTGCGCCGGTGTCGCGCCGCTGGCCGTTCTTCGTCGCCGCGATCGCGGCCGTCGCAGCCTTGCATGCGGGGCTGCTGTTCGGCCTGGCGCCGGTGTGGATCGATCCGGAAGAGCCGACCGCCGCGGCGCCGGTGCTGGCGGTGCGCAGCGTGACGCTGCCCGCCCCGCAGCCGGCGGCGCCGACGCTGGTCGACACGATCCCCGCGCCGCGCGTTGCGCCATCCAAACCCAAGGTCGCGCGCGTCGCGCCATCGAAGCCGGCCGCGTCGGCGCCGCCGGCGGCAGCTGAATCGGCAGCAGCGCCCGCGACCCCGATCGAGGCCGCCGCAGCGCCGCCCACCGAACCGGCGGCGCTGGCTGCGGCCGAGCCGGTCGCCCCCAGCGCGACGATCGACGTCCCGGTTTACGCGACGCGGCTTCCCGCGCCTGGCACCTGGCGCTACCAGCTGACGCGCGGCATCGCCAGTGGCGAGGCGCTGTTGAGCTGGCGTCCCGACGAGCAGCAGCGCTACGAGCTGCGCCTGGAAGGTTTCATCGCCGGCATCTCGGTGCTCGACTGGGTCAGCAGCGGCGTCATCGACCACGCCGGCATCGCGCCCGAGCGTTTCGTCATCCGGCGTCGCGGCCGCGACAGCCAGGCCGCCAACTTCCAGCGCGACGCCGGCAAGATCACCTGGTCGGGGCCGACGCACGAGGTGCCGCTGCTGGCCGGGGTGCAGGACCGGCTGAGCTGGATGCTGCAACTGCCGGCCGTGATCGAGGCCGCGCCGCAGCGCTTCGGGGCTGGCGCGAAGGTCGTGCTGATGGTGATCGGCGCGCGCGGCGGTGCCGATGTGTGGACCTTCGACGTCGTTGGGCCCGAGGCGGTCGGCGAGACGACCGCGCTCAAGCTGGTGCGCCAGGCGCGCAAGCCGCGCGACGTGCAGGTCGAAGTCTGGCTCGACCCGGGGCGAGGCCACTTGCCGCTGCGGGCGCTGTTGACGCAACCCGAAGGCGGCGCGCCGCTGGAGCTGGTTCTGCAGCCTGGGTCAACCGGACCTTGAATTGGGCGTTGCAGGGCGCATGTCAGTGGTGCCGGGCCGCCCCAAGGCACTGACGCTCCCCTCGGGGCACGCGAGCGCAGCGAGCTTGGGGCACTCGATCCCGCTGCAGGAGAAACCCTTTCATGCTCATGCTCTACAACTCGGACCAGTTCGCCGTCGTTCAATTCCAGACCGAGGACGAGCGCACGCCCGCGCGCGGCGGCTACGAGATCGTGGACAAGTTCGCGCGCAAGGAGATCTTTCTCGAAGGCGCGATGGCCGTGCAGTTCAAGGCCGGCGTCGATGCGCTGATCGAGACCGGCCCGAGCGAAGAAGAGATCGACGCCTACCTCGCGCGCTATGGCGCGATGGCGCAGCAGCCGGTCGTGCTGCATTGATGCGATAACGCACATTCCGAAGCGCACGCGGGCTTGCCGCGGCGCGACCCGCACGCCAAGATGGCGTGGCCCGAAGTCGAACATTGCCGAGGGATCCCGATGTCCGTCAAGAGCCGCGCCTCCGCCGCCCTGATCGTTTCGCCCGCGCTGCGCGAGGCGCCGGTGCTCGACCGCATGTGCTCGCAGTTCGTGCTGGCGCTGACGCTGAAGAACGCCGGCCGCTTCAATCTGCGCCGCGATTGGTCGAATCTGCTGGCCCTCACCGGCCGCCATCTGGTCTGGCCCGTTACGGTGCTGAAGCGCGTGCGCGAGTTCCTGGGCCGGCGCTGCAAGGACAACCCGCAGTGGAAGGGCCACGAAGCCTTGACCGACGAGGCCTTCGTGCAGCGCTACGGCGCCTGGCGCGGCCCGTACGAAGAAGGCACGCTGTTCTTCTACATCGACGAGTACGTCAAGGACTCGCCGAAGGATCTGCTGACGATGCTCGGCGCGACCAGCGAATGGCTCGAACGCTCGTTGACCAAGGAATCGACGCTGGTGCAGAAGAACATCGAAGCGCTCGGCGGTCTGCTGCAGTTGAACGCGGCCGAACGCGCGCTGCTGCTTTATGGGACTCTCGCGCGGTATCAACGTGAACTGCGCGGCCTGCTGGTCGAGTTCAAGGTGTCGAGCGCGCAGGAAGCGTATGCCGCGATCGCCAAGGTGGCCGGCGTCAAGGAACAGGAAGTCGCCGAGGCGCTGCGCGCCGGCTCGCGCCTGGAGCGCACCGGCATGGTCGAGAACCTGATCTCGGAGCACAACATCACCGACCTGGCCGACCTGATGAAGGTCAGCGAGCAACTGCCGCCGGTGCTGATGCGCGAGTACAAGAAGCCGGCCGAGCTGATGGCGGTGTTCACGCGGCCTGCGGCCAAGAGCGAGCTCACGATCGGCGATTTCGCCTTCGTCGCCGACGATGTGAAAGTGCTGACGACGCTGCTCGCCAACGCGGTGACCACCAAGGCGGCCGGCGTCAACGTGCTGCTGTACGGCCCGCCCGGCACCGGCAAGACCGAACTGGCGCGCGTCTGCGCACAGGCCGCGGGGCTGGAGCTGTTCGAAGTCGAGTACGCCGACCGCGACGGCAATTCGCTGTCGGGTCGCGACCGTTATCGCTCATTGCAGATCAGCCAGGTGTTCCTGAAGTCGAGCCCCAACGTCGCGTTGCTGTTCGACGAGGTCGAAGACGTGTTCCCTCCGGTCTCGGCCGATGCGGCGCAACTCCTGGCGCGCATGGACGCGACCGATGCCGCGCCGTCGTCGAGCGTCAGCGGCAAGGCCTGGGTCAATCAGATTCTCGAAACCAATCCGGTGCCGGTGGTCTGGGTGACGAACCGCATCGAGCAGATCGACCCTGCGTTCCGGCGGCGCTTTCAGTACCACCTCGAGTTGAAGTCGCCGCCGCCGGGGGCGCGTGAGGGGCTGGTGGCGCGCTCGCTGGCGGGTGTGGAGGTCAGCGCCGATTTCATGCAGCGTCTTTCCGAGCGACGGGCGCTGACGCCGGCGCAGATTCGCACCGCGGTGCGCTTCGCGCAACTCGCCGCAGGCGAAGGCAGCACGGCAGAAGCCATGATCGAACGCCAGCTCGGCAACGCCGACAAGGCGCTCGGCACCTCGCGCAAGCAGGCCGGTGCACGCCGGGTCGTCACCACCTACGACCTGTCGCTGCTCAACGTCGAGTCGCGTTTCGAGATGCCCAAGATCATCGAAGCGCTGCGCCGTCGCGGCCACGGCACGCTGTGCTTTCACGGCGCACCGGGCACCGGCAAGACGGCGCTGGCCGAGCACATCGCGAGTGAGTTGCAGCGCCCGTTGCTGATCCGCCAGGCGAGCGATCTGGTCAGCAAGTTCGTCGGCGAGACCGAGCAGAACATGGCCAAGATGTTCGAAGAGGCGCAGAGTGAAAACGCGGTGCTGCTGCTCGACGAGGCCGACAGCTTTTTGCGCAGCCGCCAGCGCGCCGAGCGCAGCTACGAGGTGACCGAAGTCAACGAGATGCTGCAGGGCATGGAGCGCTTCGCAGGTCTCTTCATCTGCACCACCAACCTGTTCGACGAGCTCGACGAAGCGGCGCTGCGGCGCTTCACCTTCAAGGTGAAGTTCCGTCCGCTGCGGGCCGAGCAGCGCGAGGCGATGTTCGTCGCCGAAGCGTTGAACGCCGACGCAGCGACATTGACCCAGGAGCAGCGCGACCGCCTGGCCGCGCTCGACCAGCTCGCGCCCGGCGACTTCGCCGCGGTCAAGCGCCAGATCGACGTGCTCGGCGTCGGCTTCGAGGCCGACGAGTTCCTGGCGCAACTGGAGAGCGAGCACCGCGTCAAGCCGGGCGTGCGCGAGCGCCGCGGCATCGGCTTCTCGGCGCGGACCTGACGACGGAGCCAGCGCCCGGCCCCCCCAGATAGGTGCGGCCGGGCGGAGTATTCCTGCAACAATCCGCGCCTTCGATGTGCGGAGCAGGCTCGGCTCCCTTGAAAACGATAAACACCTCTGCCTCTCGGCGCGGCCGCCTGGGCTGCGCATGAACACCTGGACGGCTTGCCTGTTGTTCCTGCTCGGCGGCGCCAACGCCGCGTTGCTGCTGCACACCTTGCGCAAGGTGCGTTCGCAGGACTGGGTGGTGGCGTTGTGCTGGGGTGTCGGCGGCGCCGTCGCCGTCGGCACCGACCTGTGGCTGCTGCAGCTGGTGGCTTGGCGCGCCGAGCATCCGCAGGCTGCGACCTGGTTCAACGCCGCTCCCTTTCTCGCCTCGTGGTGCGCCGCGGTGGGCGGTGTGGCGCTGGCGGTGTTCGCTGGCCGCGGCATGCCGTCGGCGCGCTCGGCCAACCCCTGGGTCGTGCTGGCGTGGGCCGTGACGATGGCGGCGGTGTTCGTGCTGATGGGCTCAGCGCTGGCCGTGCCTCCACAGTGGAGCGCCGTGGCCGGCGGGCCGGCGCTGGCGGCGTTGGCCTTGGTGACGCTGGGCATCGGCATCGCCTTGCCGATGCTCAACGTCCCTGGCCGTCGCGCCACGCGCCGCACCCTCGGCCCGCGCGCGCTGGGCGTGAGCGTGTTCGCGCTGGCGTTGGTGGCCGGGCAGCTGCTTGCTCTGCAGGCCACGCCGGTGCCCGCAATCGCGCCGTCCCCGAGTGTCGCCATGCCCGGCGATGCCATCGACGCTCGTCTCACGTCGCTGCTGATCGCCATCGGCGTGTTCATCGCCGTCATGGGCGTGGTCTGCGCGCTGGTCGATTCGCGCACCGGCCGCCGCGCGCAGGCGCTTGCGGGTTCGCTGCAATCGGCCAACCAGCGGCTGCGCGAGCTGGCGTTTCGCGACGCGCTCACCGGTTTGCCGAACCGGCTGCACTTCGAGGAGCAGCTCGACGCCACGCTGGCGCGCGTCGGCCGCGACACGGCCGCGTCGATGGCGGTGTGCTTCATCGACCTCGACGGCTTCAAGGCGGTCAACGAATCCTTCGGCCACGCCGCAGGCGACGAGGTGCTGCGCGAAGTCGGCCGGCGACTGTCTGCACAGGCGGGCGAGCGCGACAGCGTGGCGCGCATCGGCGGCGACGAGTTCCTGATGCTGCTGGCCGAGCCCGGCTCGCATGAGCACGCCGCGGTGCTGGTGCAGCAGGCGCTGCATGCGCTGATGGCGCCGTATCCGCTGCCGGGCGGCAGCGAGGTGCGGCTGTCGTGTTCGATCGGCATCGCGGTCTATCCCGAGCACGGGCCAACCAGCCGCCTGATCACGCACGCGGATGCGGCCATGTTCGCCGTCAAGCGCACGGGCGGCTCGACCTATGCCTTCTTCGATCCGCGCATGGAGCTCGATGCCAGCGACCAGCTCGAGCTGCAGACCGATCTGCGCCAAGCCATCGAGCGCGGCGAGCTCGCGCTGTACTACCAGCCCAAGATCGACGCGCGCAGCCGCGAGTGCACCGGCGTCGAGGCGCTGGTGCGATGGCAGCACCCGACGCGCGGCGCGGTCGGCGCGGCCGAGCTGATCGCGGTGGCCGAGCGCTTCGGCCTGATCGGCAGCATCGGCCAGTGGGTGATCGACGAGGCCTGCCGCCAGATGCGCGCCTGGGACGACGAGGGCCTGCGCTTGCGCGTGGCCGTCAATCTTTCGGCGCAGCAGTTGCGCCAGGACGATCTGGTGCAGCGCGTGCGCCGGAGCTTCGAGCTGCACCGCGTCGATGCCACGCTCTTCACCTTCGAGATCACCGAAAGCGTGGCGATGGAGGACACGCAGGCGACGATGCGTGCCTTCGCGCAACTGGCGCGCGCCGGCGTGGCGCTGGCGATCGACGACTTCGGCACCGGCCACTCCAGCCTGGCGTACCTGCGCACGCTGCCGGCGCGGCAGTTGAAGATCGACCGCAGCTTCATCGCCGACCTCGGCGTTTCCGGCGACGCGATGGCGGTGGTCGATGCGGTGATTCGACTGGCGCACGCGCTCGGTTTGCGCGTCGTCGCCGAAGGTGTGGAGACCGAACGCCAGTGCGAGATCCTCGCCACGCTCGGCTGCGACGAGTTCCAGGGCTACCTCTTCGCGCGGCCGATGGATGCGGCGCGGCTGGTGCAGTGGGTGGCCGGGGGGCCACGCTTCGGTGCGCGGCCGCTGGAAGCGCTGGAAGGGCCGCAGGCGCCGACGCGCACGTTGCAGTAGCGGGTTTGTGGGCCGATGTCGGCCCGTTGCCGACTTGAATGCGCGCATTGCGCACACGGTGGGGATCGCAAAGCCGTGGGCGGGTGCGCGCTGGCGCTTCGGTGCGGCGGTCGGCGCCTGCGGCGCCGACTTCGCTGCGGTGCTCGGGTTTCGGTCGCGCCGCATAACTCGCTTCGCTCACTGCGTTCGCTGCGCTCGAACAGATGCGGCGAGTCAGTTCACGAAGCGCGCGAGTACGCGCGCCGACCGAAACCCTGCGCTCCTCGCCGCCGCACAGGCGCGCCACCGCGCACCCGCCCACGGCTTTGCGAGGCAGCACCGGTTCTTGGTTGGAGAA
The DNA here is from genome assembly GCA_963738605.1 of uncultured beta proteobacterium. Lineage (GTDB taxonomy): Bacteria > Pseudomonadota > Gammaproteobacteria > Burkholderiales > Burkholderiaceae_C > CADEEN01. Next base: position 422,848 of record CAVTXG010000004.1, on the reverse strand, counting down.
AGACCCCAGCCGGGCATCGAGCCCGGCTGGCGCCTGCACGCGCGCCTGCGGCGCGCGGCAAGCCACGGGCTCGATGCCCGCGGCTTGCCCTTCACTCACACCCAAGAACGGCTCTCCGCGCAAGGCGGCGGGCGGGGCGCAGGCGGGGCGAATGGCGCCGCCGAGAAGCACAGGGCTGAGGTCGGCGCGCGTACCCGCGCGCTTCGTGATCTGACTCACCGCGAGTGTTCGAGCGCAACGAACGCAGTGAGTGCAGCGAGTTTCGCGGTGCGACCTCTGACCGAGCATCGCAGGGCACCCTCGCGCAGCGAGGGCGAGCGACGCTTGAGCCCCGACTGCGCCCCGCCCGCCGCCTTGCTTGCGCACCGGCCACAGCGCAGAGCATTTGCGGACGATTGCGAACGCACATAACGGGCCGATCCCGAACTTCAAAGCTGCTCCCAGGGCAGCCCGTCGAAGCGCCAGCCGTTCAAGCGCCCGCGCTGGAAGTGCTCGTCGAGTTCGCCCTCGAAGCCGTGCAGCACGTTGACCACTTCCTTGAAGCCTGCGGCTTCGAGCGCTTGTCCGGCCTCGATGGTGCGCTTGCCCGAGCGGCAGATCAGCACCACCGGCCGCGCGGTGTCGCCGCCGGCCTCGCGCTTGACCTGCTCGGCGAACGCGGGCGGGTTGGCGTGCATTTCGCGGGTACTCGTACCAGGCCACATGCACCACGCCCGGCGGGTGGCCGACGTAGAGGTACTCGATCTCCATGCGCACGTCGACGAACAGCGCGTCGCGACGGGCCTGCAAGTAGGCCCAGCTTTCGATCGGGGTCAGGTGCTTCACTGCCTACAATCTTCCCATGAAGTCCCTGCCCGCCTACACGCGCGGCGCCGCACTGCCGGCGCTGCTCGAACAACGCATCGTCATCATCGACGGCGCGATGGGCACGATGATCCAGCGCTACAAGTTGGGCGAGGCCGACTTTCGCGGCGAGCGCTTCAAGGACCACGGCAAAGACCTGAAGGGCAACAACGAGCTGCTGCAGTTCGTGCGACCCGACGTGCTGCGCGCCATCCACGACGAGTACCTCGCCGCCGGCGCCGACATCATCGAGACCAACACCTTCGGTGCGACCTCGATCGCGCAGGAAGACTACGGCCTGGCGCATGTGGCGCGCGAGATGAACGTGGCGGCGGCGCGTGTCGCCAAGGACGCCGCCATGGCAGCGAGCACGCCCGACAAGCCGCGCTTCGTCGCCGGCGCGCTGGGCCCCACGCCGCGCACCGCCAGCATCAGCCCGGACGTGAACGACCCGGGCGCGCGCAACGTCAGCTTCGAGCAGTTGCGCGCCTCGTACTTCGAACAGGCCGAGCGGCCTGCTCGAAGGCGGCTGCGACCTGTTCCTGGTCGAGACGATCTTCGACACCTTGAACGCCAAGGCGGCGATCTTCGCGCTCGATGAATTGATGGAGCAGCGCGGGCAGCGCCTGCCGGTGATCGTCTCGGGCACGGTCACCGATGCGTCGGGTCGCATCCTCTCGGGCCAGACGGTGCCGGCGTTCTGGCACTCGGTGCGGCACGCGCGCCCGCTCGCCGTCGGGCTGAACTGCGCGCTCGGCGCGGCGCTGATGCGGCCCTACATCGAGGAGCTCGCCAAGGTGGCGGGCGACACGTTCGTGTCGTGTTATCCGAACGCGGGCTTGCCCAACCCGATGAGCGAGACCGGCTTCGACGAGACGCCGCAGACGACATCGCGCTTGTTGGAGGAGTTCGCCAAGAGCGGCTTTCTCAACATCGCCGGCGGCTGTTGCGGCACCACGCCGGAGCACATCGCGGCGATCGCCACAGAGCGTGTCGGCGTACCGGCCGCGCAGCCTGCGCGACCCGCTCTTCAGCGCGCTCGAAGAAAGCGCCGCCTGAGCGTTCCGGCGGCTGCTACGGCTGCTTCTTTTCGGTCCACGTCGGCGCGGCCTGGCGCTGCGTCGAGATCGGCTGCACGCGGCTGCGCGCGTCGGCGGGGTTGCGATCGCCAGCGCTGCGCTGCTGCGCGATCGGCTGCGAGCCGGCGGCATCGCCAGTCGCAGCGTGCACCGGGCCGCCGCCGCGCGCGGCTTCGATCAGCGCCACGCGCGTGGCCGAAACGCCCTTGACGCCGAGGCTGTCGCGCAGACGCTGCGTGCGCGCCTGCGCCAGCGCAGCGCCGCCGCCGGCATCGCCCGAAGCGGTGATGGTGACGCGCGCGCCGGGGTGGCGCAGCAGGCTTTCCGCGACCTTGTCGATCACCTTGCCCAAGGCCGGATGAACGTCGGTCTTGCCGGCAGCGAAGGAGTACATCAGCGGCACGTCGAGTTGCAGCGTCGTCGGCGGCTGCGTGGCGATCACCACCGGCGTGCCGCGAAACCAGCCTTCGAGGAAGCGCTGCTCCATCGCCAGCGGCGTGCCGGCGGGTGGCAGCGGCGCTGCGGGCTGCGGTGCCGCACCGGAGCCCGCAGGCGTTGCGTTCGGCGCGGGCGCGGTGACAGACGCCGCGGCGCGATCGGGCAGGGTGGGGCCTGCGCCGGCACACGCGGCCAGCACGAGCGCTGCGCACTGCAGCGCCATCAGGCGCAATGTCGACAGAGACGATCGCGGAGAACATCGATGGACGGACTCGACGACTGTTAAGTGGACATTGTCGCGAGCGCGCTGCACGCGCGTCTCGGGACAACTGTGGACCAACTAGGGAGAAGGTGCAACCGGCGGGTCGTCGATGCCGCGGCGCCCGGCGCCGCGGAACATCCTGCTCCGAAGGCTCGACGACGGCTCATCGGCGGCGGCGCCTGACGCAGCCGCGCCAAGGCCGGTGGCGACCAGAACAGCAGTTGCACTTGCGCCTTCTCGCGGCGCTCGGCGCGCATCGGCCGCATCGCTTCGAGCACGCGCGCGACACGCGCATGGTCGATCTGCCCGGCAGCGGTTCGCCCTTCAAGTGCGCATCGGGCGCCGTCAGCAGGCTGGCCAGCCAGGCTGCGGCCACCGGGCCGACGGCCGATGCCTCGCGCTGCCCAGGTGCAAGCGCACCGCACGCTCGGCGCCGCAGACGCCGTCGCCCCAGGGCGCGAGCGCCAGGTAGAGCTGCAGGATGCGCGCCTTGCCGAGCGTGCGCTCCATCTCCACCGCGTAGAGCAGTTCGCGCAACTTGCGCGAGGCGCTGCGTTCGTCGCCGGCCACCATGAGCTTGGCAAGCTGCTGCGTCAAGCGTGCTCGCGCCGGCGATGGTCGCGCCCGGGCGCTGGTTGCGTTGCAAGGCATCGGCCAGCGCTTGCAGGTCGTAGCCCGGGTGCTCGAAGAAGCGCGCGTCTTCGGCGGCGATCACCGCGCGCGGCAGCCAGCCGTTGATCGTCGGCACGCCGGCACTGCGCATCGGCGCGGCAGGCGGCCGGGCGCTGCAGATCGGCGAAGCGCTCGGTGTCCAGGCCCGCGACCTCGAAACCCTCGACCTTCGGCTCGACGCGCCACGGGCCATGCTGCGTCTTGGCTGCGAGCATCGAGCGCGAGCGTGCCGCGCACCTGCACCGTGTCGCGCTCGGGCAGGTCGGTGCCGAGCACGTGCACGACATCGGCCAGCGGCGTGGCGGGCAGCGCTGCGTCGATCGCGAGATCGCCGTTGCGGCTGAACGCGCCGCGGCCGACGAGCGTGATCGTGCGCTGCGCGCCGAGCGCGAGCGTGCCGTGGTAGCGATCGGCGCCATCGCCGTGCAGCACCAGCTCGGCGCGCTCGACGGACGAGCGGCGTCGGCCCGAGCGCCGACAGCGCGAAGCGGCACGGCGCGCAGCTCGCGGCGAGCGCCCCGTCGGGGCGCGAGCGCAGCAGCCAGCGGCCGTGTGCGGTGGGCAGCGTGCGGCCGTCGATGAGATGCGCGGCCAACGGGTGCGTGGCCGTGCGCAACAGCACCGCCACGCTCGCGTCTTGCTCGAAGCGGTGGCCGGCGAGCGTGAAGCGCAGCGGCTGCGACCACTGCCCCGTGACGCGCCGCGAGCGACTGCCACGCCACCATCGCCAGCGCGGCAACGCTGGCGAGCGCGACCATCGACAGCAACAGGACGCCGAAGATCCAGCGGCGTGCGTTCACAGCAGGTTCTCCACTTTGGTGATGGCCTGCCACGGGCCGCGGCTTTGCCGCAGCGCTGCCGCCCAGAACCAGGCCGAGGTGTCGGTGAAGGCGTTGCCGTGCGCATCGACGATGCGTTCACACACGCGCACGCGCTGGTTGTCGTGCACGGCTTCGAAGCAGCGCCACAGCAGCGCGTCGTCGTCGCGCGCCAGGCGCGTGGCTTCGATGCGCCAGCCGATGCCGCGCCAGCAGTCGGCCGCAGGATGCAGCATGCGCGTCGGCCGCGTGACTTCGCGCAGCACCAGTTCGCTGCCGTCGGCCGACGCGAAGCGCGCGATGCGGCCGGGAAACTGCGCCGCGAAGCGCTGCTCGACGGCCGACAGCGCGAGGGGTTGCAGCGCCTGGCCCTGCCACTGCGTCGGCCACTCGCCGTGCGGCGTCGATGCCGAGGCTCGGCGCTTGCGTCGCGCCCAGCGGCAGCATCGCGCACCATAGGGCGATGGCGATCAGCATGAACGGCCATTGTTGCGCCGCGTGGTCGCGCCAACGTTGCGCTCGTCTCATGTTGAAGCTCCTGTCTTCGGCGCGATCAGTCGCACCGTCACCAGCACGACGACGGCCAGGGCGGTCAAGCCGATCGCCTCGTGCGCCCAAGGAGCGAGCCCCTGCGGCCGCGCTTCGAGCGCGACCAGCGTGGTGTTGCGCAGCACGTTGGCGCAGAGCACGGCCAAGCCGACGAGCGGCAGGCGGCGCAGCAACGCCGCGTCGCTCGCCATCGGCAGCGAGCCATTGCGTCGCGGCGTGAACGCCGCCACCGCGCACGCCGCGAAGTACGCCATCCACGCCATCTGCACGCCCGAGCACGGCGCATCGACGATGACGAGTTGGCCCGCCACCGTCATCGACGCTCCGCTGCGCTGGGCCTCGACGCCCGCGGCTTGAAGCAACCACGCCCAGAACTGCGCGGTGAAGACGCGCAGCGGATAGCCGACGTAGAACTGCAGCGACGCCACCAGCGGCAACGCCAGCAGCGCGAGTCCTGCGAGCGCGGCGCGCGGCGCGCACTCGGGCAGCCAGGCACACGCGTGCGCGCTCAACGCGAGCACCGCCAGCAGCGCGGCCGCCAGTGGCGGTGCGACGAACACCGCGGCCGTCGCTGCCAGCGTCAGCGCGCGGCAGCGCCGAGCCAGGCCAGGCGCGGCGTCGGCCGCAGCGTCTGGCGCTCGCGCACGAGCCACAGCAGCAGCGCGAGCAGGGCGGCGGCGCCGAGCGGATCGTCGGAGCCGTCGGCCATGCGGTGCGCGGCCCAGACGCCGTGCGGCCAGAGCGTCAGTGCGTGGATCGCGAGCCACGAAAGCGCAGTGATGCGCACGGGAGCGCAGGGCAAGGTGCGTGCGAGCGACATCGTGCGCTCCTTCAGCGATGGCGCCGCGTGTGCGCGACGCCGGCCGCCACGAGCAGCAAGGACAGCAGCAGCGCCAGCCACGCCGCCGGCTCGGGCGTGCTCGGCACCGCAGCGCCCAGCGTGCCCACCGCATGCTGGCTCACGCCCTGCGGCAGCGGTGACGGCTGCTGCACGGCAACACGGTTGTCGGCATCGAGGTTGCGCACGATGTGATCGACGGCGATGAAGCTGGTGTACTGCGTCAGCAGGCTGTGCTGCAGGCCGAGCGTGGTGATCGCTTCGCGCTGCGAGTTGCCGCCGCGAAGCGCTTCTTCATCCGAGAGTTGCTGGATGCGGCGTCGCGCCCAGAGCAGGCGCAGTGCCTGCGCATCGTGGTCCGGCGTGGCGGCCGGCAGCACTTGCTGCCAATCGCCGTCGGCAGCGCGGCCTTCGAGCACGAGCTGGCCCTTGGCCTGCCCGCGCCACTTGCCGAAGATCGCCACCGGCCGGCCACCGAGCACGTCGGGCAGCGCGTCCAGGCGTGCCGGCTCGGTGTCGTACACATCGAGGCCATCGAAGCGTGCACGCACGGCAGTCAGCACGGGCGCGTCGATCATCTTGCGCAGGCGCTCGGCCTGCGCTTGCGCGAACTGCGGCTTGGTGACGATGAAGGGCTCGCCCTGGCCGGCGCGCGCGATGCCTTCGATCAAGTGGCGATTGACCGACGAGCCGATGCCGAAGGCGAAGACGTTGCTGTTGCCGAGGTTCTTGCGCACCAGCTGGAAGACGCGGTCCTCGACGGTGACGTAGCCGTCGGTGACGACGATCACCGTGCGCGCGACTTCGGCGTTCTTCGGCAGCGCCGCGATGCGTTCCAGCGCCGGCACGATCTCGGTGCTGCCGCCGGCGCGGGTGTTGTCGAGCGTGGCGATGGCGCGTTCGATGTTGGCCTTCGTGGCGGGCACGGGCGAGTCCGACAGCATGCGGTTGCTGCCGGAGAACAGCAGCACGTTGAACGAGTCGCTGGCGCGCAGGTTGCCGATGAGATGACGCAGCAGCGCCTTCGCGGTGTCGAGCGGGAAGCCGTGCATCGAGCCCGAGATGTCGACCACGAACACGTACTCGCGCGGGTTGATCTGCGCGGCGGCGATCGCTTGCGGCGGCTCGACCAGCGCGAGGAAGTAGTTGTCCTCGCCGCTCTTGCCGGGGTAGAGCGTCAAGCCGCCGGCCGTGGTCGTGCCGGCAAGCCGGTAGTCGAGGATGAAGTCGCGGTTGTTGCCGGGCTCGCCTTCGTTGGCGAGCGCGACATCGGCTTGCGCGCTGCCTTCGGCGCGCACTTCGATCTTGTGCGACGACGATTCGATGTCGTGCACCGGCAGCGGCGACGCGAAGGACACGGTCATGTCGAACGCGCTGTTCGAGGCCTGGCCTTCCGGCAGGTGCGAGGTCGCGGGGAAGCTCGACGTGCCGCCTTCGCTCTTCGCCACGTGGTAGCGCGGCCCCACCACCGTCGGGAAGACGAAGCGGTAGCGGCCATCCTGCGGCAGCAGCAACTCGGTGTAGCGCAGCTCGACCTGCACCTCGTCGCCGGGCAGGATGTTGGCGACGTTCATCTGGAAGACGTTGGGGCGGTGCTGATCGAGCAGCGCCGCGGTCTTGCCTTCCTTCTTCGCGCTGTCGTATTCGAGCTTGGCGCGCTGCTTCTCGCGGATCGTGGCCTGCATGACGCGATCGCCCAGGCGCACCGTCATCGCGTGCACCGCGGCTTGCGTCGAACCCGGGAAGACGTACTTCGCTTCGATCGCGCGCTGGCCTTCGTTCCTGTAGCGCTGCACGACGCGCACGTCGGCGATGGGTCCGACGATGCGCGCATCGACCTTCGTGCCCTTCAGCGGCAGGCGGTCGATCGATGGGTCGTCGCTGGCGATGTGGAAGTAGGGGCTCTCGGCCCTTCCACCGTTCGCCGCTTCGCTGTCGTCGGCATGCGCCGGGCTCCAGGCGATGAGCAGCAGCGCGGCGAAGAGCGACGCCGCCACCGCGATGATGAAGCGGCCGACGCGGCTGTGCGGCCTGACCAGGTGGGGCGATGGCATCGACGCTCTCCTTGCTTGTCACGCCACCCGGGGGTGGTGGCATGGACGCAAGGGTCGCGCGCGGCGGTGAACCGCTGAGGAAGCGCGAAGGCAGCTTGTGTGAAGCCGGCGTGAAGTGCGCGGCCGTGCGCGTTGTACGAGCCGCGCGTGCCGCTGATCGAGGCAGATGTCACGCCCTGCCCGGGGACGTTGCGCTGCACCTCTCGTCGCCTCTCAAGACACACGCTGTGGCGCCGATGGACTGTCTGGCCTTGCCAGGAAATCCATGTCCCCGACTCGACCTTCAACGCAGGAGCGGTCGCGCCCGTTCCGACTGACCCGCTACTTCTCGCTGGCCAGCCTCGTCGGCGTCGTGCTGGTCACGGCCTGCCTGCTCGTGACCTACCGCGAACTGACGCAGCGCCATCTGATCGCGCACGAGAGCCGCGCCAACGCCGACCTGACCACGGCCTTCGCCAATGCGGTGTGGGAGCGCTATCGCAGCTTCGTGCTCGGCTCGTCCGGACGGCCGCGCGACGCCCTGTTGGCCGACCCGATGCAGCGCGAGCTTCGGGCCGAGGTTCTGACCAAGATGAACGGCCTGCAGGTGGCCAAGATCAAGATCTACAACCTCGACGGACGGACCGTGTTCTCGACCGACGACAAGCAGGTCGGCGAGGACAAGAGCACCAACCCGGGTTTTCTCAGCGCGCGAGCCGGTCAGGTCGCCAGCAACATCACCTTTCGCGAGAGCTTCGACGCCTTCGAGGGGGTGATCGCCAATCGCAACCTGATCGCCTCGTACGTGCCGGTGCGGGCCGCGCCCGACGCGCCCGTCGAGGGCGTGTTCGAGGTCTATTCCGATGTCACCGAGCTTCTGGCGACCCAGCGGCACGCGCAGTGGCAGGTGGCCGGCCTGGTGCTGGCGCTGCTGGCCGCGCTCTATCTGTTCCTGTTCTGGGTGGTGCGCAAGGCCGACATCATCATCGCGCGCCAGGACGAGGACCGGGCGGCGAAGGAAGAGCAGGTGCGTCATCAGGCCTATCACGACGCGCTGACCGGTCTGCCGAACCGGGCCTACTTCGCCGAGCGCCTGGCCGAGTCGATCGCGCTGGCCGCGCGCCATGGCCATGCCGGCGCGCTGATGTTCGTTGACCTCGACCGCTTCAAGATCGTCAACGACAGCCTCGGCCACCAGGCCGGCGACCAGTTGCTCAAGGCGGTGTCGGAGCGCATTCACGCCTGCCTGCGCGAGAGCGACCTGCTGTTTCGCATGGGCGGTGACGAGTTCACGATCATCCTGCCGCGCGTGGCCACGCCCGAGGATGCCGCCTTCGTCGCGCGGCGCGTGCTCGAAGCGGTGGCGATGCCGGTGTCGGTGCACGAACATGAACTCGCGATCGGCGCCACCATCGGCATCGCGGTCTATCCGGAAGACGGCCGCAACGCCGAGGAACTGCTCAAGAACGCGGATGCCGCGATGTACAGCGCCAAGGCGGCGGGCCGCGGCACGCACGCCTTCTACCGCGCGGCGATGAACCAGCGCGCCCTGCAGCGCCTGGATCTTGAAGTCGCGCTGAAGAAGGCCTTCCGCGACGGTGAGTTTGCGCTGTACTACCAGCCGCGGATCGACGCGGCGACGCGCCGCGTCGTTGCGCTCGAGGCGCTGCTGCGCTGGATCAGCCCGTCGCGCGGGGTGGTACCGCCGGGCGAGTTCATCGGCGTGCTGGAAGACACCGGCATGATGCCGATCGTCGGTGAGTGGGTGCTGCGCAGCGCCTGCAAGCAGATCGTGCGCTGGCGCGATCAAGGGTTGGCGCCGCTGCGGGTATCGGTCAACGTGTCGTCCACGCAGTTCCAGAGCGCCAGCTTCCTGGCGCTGGTGCAGCGCGTGCTGCGCGACACCGCGGCACCGCCCGAACTGATCGAGCTGGAGCTGACGGAATCGCGTGCTCGTCGCCAACGCCGAGCAGGCGCGCGCGACGATCGCGGCGCTGAAGGTGCTGGGGCTGCGCACGTCGATCGACGACTTCGGCACCGGCTTCTCTTCGCTCAACTACCTGCGCCACTTTGCCGTCGACTATCTGAAGATCGATCGCAGCTTCGTCACCGAGGTCGCCGGCAACGCGCGCGACCGCGCCGTCGCCACCGCGATCATCGAGATGGCCAAGGCCTTGGGCATCACGGTGGTGGCCGAAGGCGTGGAGACCGAAGCCCAGGCGGCGTTCTTCGTGCAGGCGCACTGCCATGAGCTGCAGGGCTTCCTGTTTTCCCGGCCGCTGCCGGTCGATCGGCTCGAACGCTACCTGGCCGCGGCAGGCAAGGGCGCGGCCGGTCGCGATTCGATGCTGGCCGCGTTGGCGGCGGGCTGAGCCGGCAACTTCAGTCAGTTCAGCGCGCAGCCCGCTGTCGAAAGCGTCAACGCGCGGCCGGCTGCCGCGCCGGCCGCTGCGCCACCTTCACCGTCACATCCAGCGCCTTCTCGCCCCGCTGCACACCGATGGCGGCGCTGCTGCCCGGCGGCAGCGCCGCCACGGCATTGAGCAACTCGGCCGTGTTGCCGATGGCGCGCTCGCCGATGCGCACCACCACGTCGCCGGGCTGCAGGCCGCCGCTGCCGGCAGGGCCGTCGCGCAGCACGCCGGTGATGAGCACGCCGCTCTTCACCGGCAGGCGCAGCGTCTCGACCATGTCGGGCGTGAGGTCGCGCGGCTCGACGCCGATCCAGCCGCGCACGACGCGGCCGTCCTTGACAAGACTCTCCATCACGCCGCGCGCGGTGGCCGCGGGAATCGCAAAGCCGATGCCGAGGCTGCCGCCGGTGCGCGAAAAGATCGCGGTGTTGATGCCCACGAGGTTGCCGCTCGCATCCACCAGCGCGCCGCCCGAGTTGCCGGGGTTGATCGCGGCATCGGTCTGGATGAAGTTCTCGAACACATTCAGTCCCAGGCCCTTGCGGTCGAGCGCGCTGACGATGCCGGCGGTCACGGTCTGTCCGACGCCGAAGGGGTTGCCGATGGCGAGCACCGCGTCGCCGACCTGCAATCGATCGGAGTTGCCGAAGACGACGGCCGGCAGCTTGGGCAGATCGATCTTCAGCACGGCGACGTCGCTCTCGGGATCGCTGCCGACGAGCTTGGCCTGGGCCGAGCGACCGTCGGCGAGCATCACTTCGATCTCGTCGGCGCCATCGACGACATGGTGGTTGGTGATGAGATGGCCTTCGGGCGAAACGATCACGCCCGAGCCCAGGCCGCGCTGTGACGGCTGCTGGCCCTGCGGGTTGTCGCCCCCGCCGAAGAAAAAGCGAAACCACGGATCGTCGGCATGCGGGTTCTTCACCGCGGCCTTGCTCGCGGCGATGCTGACCACCGCCGGCGACGCGCGCTGCGCCGCGGTGGCGAGGCTGCCGAACGTCGAGCCGGCAGCGGCGCCGCCGGGTGCAGAGCCGGCAGCTGCGCCGCCGGGTGCTGCCTGTTGCGAGCCGGCGTCGGGTACCGCCGAGATCGACACGATCTGCGGCAACATGCGTCCTGGCGAGCGCTGGAGCCATTCGGGCTTGAGCGTGGCCACGACGAACAGCAGCGCCAACGCCACGGTGACGGCCTGCGAGAAGAGCAACCAGAGTCGGCGCATTGAGAAAGGATGAGCGGATGGCCGCGCGCAACGAGATCGAAAGCTACCTCGCCACGCTGCTGGCGGTGGAGCGCTTCAAGGATTATGGGCCGAACGGTCTGCAGGTCGAGGGCGCGGTCACGGTGTCGCGCCTGGTCTCGGGCGTGACGGCGAGCCGCGCGCTGATCGATGCGGCGATCGAGGCCAAGGCCGATGCGATCCTGGTGCACCACGGCCTGTTCTGGCGCGGCCAGGACGGGCGTCTCACCGGCTGGCTGGCCGAGCGCGTGAAGCGCCTGATGGCGCATGGCATCAACCTGTTCGCGTACCACCTGCCGCTCGATGCGCACGCGGAGCTGGGCAACAACGCGCAGCTTGGCCTGCGCCTCGGGCTCGTCGCCGATGGGCGCTTCGGCGAACAGGAACTGGGGTTTGCCGCTCCGTTGCTGACGACCACGATGCTCGATGCGTTGGCGGCACGCGTGCACGCGGCGCTCGGCCGCGAACCCCTGGTGCTGGCCGGCGACGGTCGCGCGTTGCGTCGCATCGGCTGGTGCACCGGCGGCGCGCAGGGTTACTTCGAGAGCGCGATCGCCGCCGGTTGCGATGCCTTCATCACCGGCGAGGTGTCGGAGCCGCAGGCGCACCTGGCGCGCGAAACCGGTGTCGCGTTTCTCGCCTGCGGCCATCACGCCACCGAGCGTTACGGCGCACCGGCGGTGGCGGCGCATGTGGCCGAGCGCTTCGGCATCGAGCACCGCTTCATCGAGATCGACAACCCGGCATGAGCAAGGCGCGCGTGTTGATCACGATGGGCGACGCAGTGGGCATCGGCCCCGAGATCATTGCGCGCGCGTTCCAGCGCGGGACGGCCGAAGCTTGTGTCGTTGTGGGTGACGTCGCCGTGATGCGGCGTGCGATGGCGCTGCTGCCCGATGCGTGGCCCACGGCGCAGATCGAATCGCCGTACGAGGCAGCACCGCCGCGCTGCCTGCCGGTGTGGCAGCCCGAGGGCTTGCCGCAAGGCTTGGCTGAGTTGCCCTGGGGCCGCGTCGATGCACGCGCCGGCGCGGCTGCGGCGACCTGCATCGAGGCGGCAGTGCGCGCGGTGCAGAGCGAAGAAGCCGACGCCATCGTCACCGCGCCGATTCACAAGGGGGCGCTCGCCGCGGCGGGCGTGCCGTATCCGGGCCACACCGAGATGCTGCAGGCGCTGGCCGGCGGCGTGCCGGTGCGCATGATGCTGGCCAACGACGAACTGCGCGTCGTGCTGGTGACGATTCATCAATCGCTGAAGAGCGCGATCGAGGCGGTGACCTTCGATGCGGTGCTCGAGACCTTGCGCATTGCCCATGCCAGTGCGCAGCAATGGCGTTCAACGGACACCAGCGCTGCACGCCTGCGTATCGCGGTATCCGGCCTCAACCCGCATGCCGGCGAAGACGGCCTCTTCGGCGACGAGGAGCGCCTGATCATCGCGCCGGCGGTAGCTGCGGCACGCGCCGAAGGCATCGACGCGCACGGGCCCTTTGCGCCCGATACGGTGTTCATGCGCGCACGCCGCGCCGAGTTCGACCTGGTGGTGGCGATGACGCACGACCACGGACTGATTCCCGTCAAGTACCTGGGCGTCGAGCACGGCGTCAACGTCACGCTCGGCCTGCCCTTCGTGCGCACCAGCCCTGATCACGGCACCGCGTTCGACATCGCCGGCCGCGGCGTTGCCGATGCGTCGAGCCTGGAGGCGGCGCTGCGCTGGGCGCGGCGTGCCGCCGGCGTCAGTGGCGCGTGCTGAGCGCGGCGCCCGAAGTGCTGGCGCCGCTGTCGCCGCCGCGCAGGGCGGCCAGCTGCTTGCGCGCGCGCGCGGTGGCGCGCTCCAGCAGGTAGGCGTTCTCGAAGGCGCGCAGCCGGCCGGTTTCGCACAGGCGCGAGAGCATGCGCGCGGTCATCGAGATGGCGTGCTGGTGATCCTTGCCGCGGGTGAAGACGAAGAAGGTGCGTCCCGGGCTGATGTGCGACAGCCGCACCTTGTGCCAGGCGCCCTCGAAGTGCATGCGATAGGAAAAACCGATCTGCACATGGTCGGCCAGCGAGGCGCCCTGGGTCGGCTCGACCGGCTCGGGCTCCGGGAGGCCGGCGATCATCTGATCGGCCTGGGTGACTTCGGGCTCGGCCTCATCGCCGGGCAGCTCGATATCGACGTGGCCGTCCCAGTCGATGGCGCTTTCCTGGACCAGGCCGATGCGCTGCGCTTCTTCCGGCGTGAACGGATCGGCGACCACGTCTTCGAGCACCGGAATGGCGCTGACGCCGCGCACGTTGTCCTCGGCGCGCGGCAGCGGTTGGGCGAAGATGGTGTCGAGCTGGCGCGAAAGCAGGTTGTAGTCGAGCATGCGCATCGACTCGCGCTTGAGCGACGCGGCATGCGCCGGCAGCAGCTTGGCGAAGAAGTCCTTCTTGGCGGCGGTCGGCCAGCCGATCAGGGCGATGCCTTCGTTCAGATCCTTCATCAGCTGCGGCAGGCGCACCAGGAAGGCCTTGCGGTCGGCGGGCGAGCCCTTGGGCTGCACGCTCAGCACCAGCTCGCGTCCGCCGTCGCGCAGGCGCCGGTGCAGATCGCTGTCGACGCCGCGCTGCAGCGCCGACTGCAGCAGCGCCTGGCTCCAGACCTGGGTCAGGAACTGGCGCAGGAAATCGTCGAGCTCGATCGGCGCCAGCGCGGTGTGCAGCTGGTGGGTGTAGCGCTGCTGCAGCAGCAGCTCGCTCTCCTTGTTGTCGAGCACGCTGCCGGCGTTGCTGCCGGACTCGACGTTGCGCTTGGCCTGCTCGGCGACGAAGTGCTCGAGCTTGTCGAGCGTCTGTTCGTAGACCAGGATCTGATCGAAATCGCCGCCGACGATGTCGTCCACCAGCTGGCGCACCAGGTCGAGGAAGTGCTGGCCCGGGCCGTGGTCGAAGTCTTCGAAGGCGACAGCGAGCGAGGCGATGCGATTGACCAGCTTGCGCACCGGATGCCGGCGCGAGGAGAAAAAGGTGGCGTCGCCCAGCGCGGCGCGCAGCACCGGCAGTTGCAGGCGCGCGATGTGGCGCGCCATCTGCGGCGCGATCTTCGGATCGGCCAGGATCTGGTCGAACAGGCTGCCGACGACGTCGATCACCATGTGATCGAGCGCGCCGCTGGTGCTGCGCCGCAGTTCCTCGCGGTTGGCCAGGATCAGGTTGGGCAGCGCGCTGCCCATGCCTTCACTTGCACCGATCGAAGCCAGTTGCGTTTCGGTGGCGAGATTGCCGAGCATCGCCAGGCGGCGGATCAGCGTCATCACCTCGGCATCGACCTGGCCGATGGTCGTGCCGGGCGCGCTGTAGCCGCTACCCGGGGCCGAGCGTGTGCCGGGGCCGCTGCCTGAGCCGCTGTTCGGACCCGAGCGCGTGGTGCCGGGGCCGCCCGAGCTGCCGAGTCCGGAGCGCGTGCTCGGACCGCCATGGCCGCTGTCCTGAATGTCGGTCGGTGTGCCGTAGCCGGTGATCACATGTTGAGCCACCTCGTTGCCCGGCCCGTGGGTGGTGCGCACGCTCAGGTCCTGGGCCTGCACGCCGGCAGACGTGAGCTCCTGCACGATCGTGCCGTACAGCGCCGGCATCGCGCTGGCCAGGGTGCGGCCCATGTGCTCGGCCAGCAGCCGGCGCAGTTCGGGTCGTTCGCTGGCAGCGTCGCAGGCGGCGACCATCGCCTTGGCGATCATCTCGGGCCGCAGCGGGTTGCGGTACTCGGCCTCGCCGCGGCTGGCGGCGTGCAGCAGGCTCATCAGCAGCGCGTCGGCCTCGCGCAGTTCCCACTCGCAGTCGTGCTGAAGGTTCAGCGCGATGCGGTCGGCGGCCACCTGCTGCTCGACTTCACGGTCGTCGACCAGCGACAGGCTCTGCCACGAGGTGCCGAGCTTGCTGCTGAGCTTCGACGAGCCGCCTTCCATGCGACGCAACTCGCGCGCGATGCCTTCGTCGATCTGCTCGTTGAAGGTCATCGCGTAGGCCGACTGCCGCTTGTTCAACTCGAACTGGGCGGCGAGCAACTCTTCACGCTCGGCAGTGCGGCTGCTGGCCAGCGCGGCGACGCCGAGGGCATCGACGCAGCGCAGCGCTGCGTCGCGCGCGGCGACCTTGACGCGTTGGGCGGCAGCCTTGAGAGCGGCGGGGACGACGGGAGCGGACGGGTTCATGTTGTCATCGCGACCGGGGGCGCGATGACAAGTATGCGTCCAAACCGATGGTTGGGAGGGCTCCGCAGCCCTTCACTTCTTCAGCGCGTCCCGGATCTCGCGCAGAAGCACGGTGTCCTCCGGCGGGGCGGCCGGGGCATTCACGGTGTTGGTCTTCAAACGGTTGATCTGCTTGATCATCATGAAGATGATGAAGGCCAGGATGATGAAGTTGATCGCCACGGTGATGAAGTTGCCGTAGGCGAAGAGTGGAACGCCGGCCTTGGTCAGCGCCTCGTAGGTCTGCGGTATGTCCTTCGGCCCATCGGCCAGCTTGACGAAGTAGTTGGTGAAGTCCAGGCCGCCGAAGATCTTGCCGACGACCGGCATGATGAGGTCCTTGACGATCGAGTCGACGATCTTGCCGAAGGCCGCGCCGATGATGACGCCGACCGCGAGGTCGACGACATTGCCCTTCATCGCAAACTCTTTGAACTCGCTCATGAAACTCATGGGTTTCTCCGGTAGTTGTGGGTGTGAGAGCCTCCGCAGCCAACGGCTTGGCGGCGGCGCGAGTATTGCCCATCAGATGTTCGCGTCAAGCCGGGTCGGACCCGGCAGGTGCGTCCGCTAGAATCCCAGGTTGACCCGCAAGTTCGACGAGGAAACTCATGAGTCAAGATGCCACTGACCCGAGCCGGCGTGCTTGGGTAGGCACTGCATGCGCGTTCGGCGCCGTCGGCGGCGTTGCCGTAGCGACCCCCTTCGTTGCCAGCTTCAATCCGTCCGAGCGCGCCAAGGCCGCCGGCGCGGCGGTCGAGGCCGACATCAGCGCCATCAAGCCCGGCGAGATGGCGGTGTACGAGTGGCGCGGCAAGCCGGTCTGGGTGCTGCGGCGCACGCCCGAGCAGGTCGAGTCGCTGAAGAAGACCGATGGACTGGTCGCCGACCCGCAAAGCAAGCGCAAGCCCGACGAGCTCACGCCCGAGTACGCCCGCAACCAGTACCGTTCGCGCAAGCCCGAACTGCTGGTGGCCGTGGGCATCTGCTCGCACCTGGGCTGCTCGCCGACGGCCAAGCTCCAGTCTGGAGCACAACCGAGCCTGCCCAGCGATTGGCAAGGCGGCTTCTTCTGCCCCTGCCACGGCTCGTTGTTCGATCTGGCCGGCCGCGTCTACAAGAACGTGCCTGCGCCGGACAATCTCGAGGTGCCGCCGCACATGTACCTCTCGGATAACAAGCTGCTGATCGGCGAAGACAAGAAGGCTTGACGAATGAAACAACCCCCAAGCTCACTTCGTTCGCGGCCCCCCGAGGGGGCGCTCAGTGGCTTCGGAACGGCCGGGCGTCACTGATGGCTGAATTCAAGGAACTGCCGAGCGGCGCGCCCGTGACGGCGCAGGTCACCAACTGGTTCGAGAACCGCTTCCCGACCGCGTTCGCCGAGTACAAGAAGCATCTGTCGGAGTACTACGCGCCGAAGAACTTCAACTTCTGGTACTTCTTCGGCTCGCTGGCGCTGCTGGTGCTGGTCATCCAGATCGTCACCGGCATCTTCCTGGTGATGCACTACAAGCCGGATGCGGCGCTGGCCTTCGCCTCGGTCGAGTACATCATGCGCGACGTGCCGGGCGGCTGGCTGATCCGCTACATGCACTCCACCGGCGCGAGCGCGTTCTTCGTCGTGGTGTACCTGCACATGTTCCGCGGCCTGATCTACGGCTCCTACCGCAAGCCGCGCGAGCTGGTCTGGATCTTCGGCGTGGCGATCTTCCTGTGCCTGATGGGCGAGGCCTTCATGGGCTACCTGCTGCCCTGGGGCCAGATGAGCTACTGGGGAGCGCAGGTCATCATCAACCTGTTCGCGGCCATTCCCTTCGTCGGCAACGACCTGGCGCTCTTGATTCGCGGCGACTACGTGGTCGGCGACGCCACGCTCAACCGCTTCTTCGCCTTCCACGTGATCGCCATTCCGCTGGTGCTGATCGGCCTGGTGGTGGCGCACCTGCTGGCGCTGCACGACGTGGGTTCCAACAACCCGGACGGGGTCGAGATCAAGGCCAAGAAAGACGCGAGCGGCAAGCCGCTGGACGGCATCCCTTTCCATCCGTACTACACGGTGCACGACATCTTCGGCGTCGCGGTGTTCCTGATGATCTTCAGCGCGATCGTGTTCTTCGCGCCCGAGATGGGCGGCTACTTCCTCGAGTTCAACAACTTCATCCCGGCTGACCCGCTGAAGACACCCGCGCACATCGCGCCGGTGTGGTACTTCACGCCGTATTACTCGATGCTGCGCGCGACCACCTCGAACCTGATGCCTTTCCTTTGGGCGGGCCTGGTGCTGATCGGCGTCTTCATGATCGCGCGTTCGAAGCTGCCGGCGCTGCTCAAGACAGCGTACTGGGGCCTGATGGCGCTGCTGTTCTTCCTCTTCGGTGTGCCCGCGATCGTGCTCGGCTGGATGAACGTCGATCTCGGCATGCGCGTGCTTGCCGGCTTCGACCCCAAGTTCTGGGGCGTGGTGGTGATGGGCGGCGCGGTCATGATCCTGTTCTTCCTGCCCTGGCTCGATCACAGCCCGGTCAAGTCGATCCGCTACCGCCCGGGCTGGCACAAGTATGTCTATGCCGTCTTCGTCGTCGTCTTCCTCATCCTCGGCTGGCTCGGCGTCGAGTCGGTGTCACCGGAGAAGACGCTGATGGCGCAGATCGGCACGATCTACTACTTCGGTTTCTTCCTGCTGATGCCGTGGTGGAGCCGCCTCGGCGAATTCAAGCCCGTGCCCGAGCGCGTGGTGTTCCAGGCGCATTGAAGACGACCATGAACAACAAGATGCTGCGCAACTTCTTCGCTGCCGTGCTGCTGCTCGTGGCCGGCGCCGTGAACGCCGCCGGCGACGGTGTGCCCTGGGACCGCTTCGACACCAACAAGCTGGCCGATCGCGCTGCGCTGCAACACGGCGCCAAGCTGTTCGTCAACTACTGCCTGAACTGCCACGCCGCGGCCTACATGCGCTTCAACCGCATGAACGACATCGGCCTGACGGACGAGCAGATCAAGAACAACCTGCTGTTCAACACCGACAAGGTCGGCGAGACCATGAAGGTGGCGATGGACGCCAAGCAGGCCAAGGAGTGGTTCGGCGGCGTGCCGCCGGATCTGTCGGTGATCGCGCGTTCGCGTTCGGCCGCAGGCCAGGGCAGCGGCGCCGACTACCTCTACACCTACCTGCGCACCTACTACCGCGACGACACCAAGCCCACCGGCTGGAACAACCTCGCCTTCCCGAACGTCGGCATGCCGCACGTGCTGTGGGAACTGCAGGGCGAGCGCCGCCCGATCTTCGAGAAGAAGATGGATCACGGCCACGAGGTCGAGCTTTTCACCGGCCGCTGGGAAGTCACCAAGGCCGGCACCATGGACCCGCGCGCCTACGACGACGCCGTCGCCGACCTGGTCGCCTTCATGCAGTGGATGGGCGAGCCGGTGCAGAAGTCGCGCGTGCAGATCGGCGTCTGGGTGCTGCTGTTCCTGGGCGTGTTCACCGTGATCGCCTGGTTCCTCAACGCCGCCTACTGGAAGAACATCAAGTAGGCGCTGGCGAACCGTTCAACGGCGCAGCGGCTGCCTCGCACCCGCTGCGCCTCGTGTTTTGAGAACTTGGAAAGACCCGCCGCCATGATGGTGCTTTACTCCGGAACCACCGACCCCTACTCGCACCGCTGCCGCTTCGTGCTGTTCGAGAAGGGCATGGACTTCGAGATCCGCGACGTCGACGTCTTCGCCAAACCCGAAGACATCGCGCTGATGAACCCGTACAACGAGGTGCCGATCCTGGTCGAGCGCGACCTGATCCTGTACGAGTCGCACATCATCAACGAGTACATCGACGAGCGCTTCCCGCATCCGCAGTTGATGCCGGGCGACCCGGTGGCGCGCGCGCGCGTGCGCCTGTTCCTCTTCAACTTCGAGAAGGAACTGTTCGCCAACGTCAACATCCTCGAAGGCCGCGGCGGCGCCAAGGGCACCGAGAAGCAGCAGGAAAAGGCGCGCGACCAGATCCGCGACCGCCTGACGCAGCTCGCGCCGATCTTCCTGAAGAACAAGTTCATGCTCGGCGACGACTTCAGCATGCTCGACGTCGCGATTGCGCCCCTGCTGTGGCGTCTCGATTACTACGGCATCGATCTGTCGAAGAACGCGCTGCCGCTGCTCAAGTACGCCGAGCGCATCTTCTCGCGGCCGGCGTACATCGAGGCGCTGACGCCGTCCGAGAAGGTGATGCGCAAATAGGACATGGCCACGACGCCGATGTCCCCCGAAGGTCAGGGCAGCTCGACGCGGCCCTACCTGATCCGCGCGCTGCACGACTGGTGCACCGACAACGGCTTCACGCCCTACATCGCGGTGCATGTCGATGCCAACGTGCAGGTGCCCAAGGAGTACGTCAAGAACAACGAGATCGTGCTCAACGTCGGCTTCGAGGCCACTTCGGGGCTGAAGCTGGGCAACGAGGCGATCGAGTTCAAGGCGCGCTTCGGCGGCCAGGCACGCGAGATCAATGTGCCGATCGATCACGTCGTGGCGATCTATGCGCGCGAGAACGGCCAGGGCATGGCCTTCCCGGTACCGAGCGCGCCCACGGGCACTGCAGCGTCGGTGCTGCCGCCGGCCGAAGGCGGCGTTCGCGGCACGCCGCGCTTGACCGCGGTGGACACGCCGAGCTCGAACAGCGACGAGCACGAGCCGCCCGAGCCTCCGAACGGCAGCGGCGGTGCCAACGCCGGCACGAAACCGGCCTTGAAGCGAGTCAAGTAGCGCCCTCGCCACGGGGGGCCGACCTAGAATCCGCCTCCCGGGACGCCGGCTTAGCTCAGTTGGTAGAGCACCCGCCTTGTAAGCGGAAGGTCGTCCGTTCGATTCGGACAGCCGGCACCAAGTGTGCTCAAGGCGCGCGCACGTGGACCCGGATCGGCAGGTCGCGGAAGGATCGGGCTTTCAGGGCCTCGTCCAGCCGCGGCAGCCAGTGGCGCAATTTGGCGGCAACCGCCGCGTTGGAGACCAGCACGGACCAGCCCTCGTCGTCGATCGGCCCCGGCCGCAGTTCGCGGGCCAGGGCAGCGGGCAACAGCGCAGCGATCACCTCGAGGCGCTGCTGCGACTCGCGCAGGCGCTGGCCCAGGCTGTTCAAGCTGTCGTTCGCGGCCAGCGCGCTGGCCAGGCTCTTCGGCCGGGGCACCGACTCGGCATCAATGGTCTTGGCGGACCGCATGTTTTGGAGTGTAGGCCCATGCAGATCATGATCACCCACGGCAGCCTCGCCACGACGCGGGTGCTGCAACTCAATCGCATCCAGATCGCCTTGGCCGCGGTCGCCCTCGGCCTGCTGCTGATGCTGTTCTCCGGCCTGCTGTACCACTTCGTGTTGCTGAAGGCGGCGCGCGAAGGCTGGCCGGTGGTCAGCACCATCGTGCGCCTGGTGGTGCGCGACGAGGTGCAGCAACGTGACCGCTTCGTGCGCGAGAACCTCGACGCCATCGCCACCAAGGTCGGCGAGATGCAGGCCAAGCTGCTCAAGCTCGAAGCGATGGGGGATCGCGTCTCCGGCATGGCCGGCGTCAAGCCCGAGGAGTTCAAGCCGGTGCTGACGCCGCGGCCCAACGCCGCGGCGCCGGCACCGACCAGCCCGCAGGGCGAGGGCGGGCCGTTCATTCCGGGCATGAGCCCGGACCACCGCGTCGCGCTCGATTCGCTGAATGTCGATATGGAGGCGATGGGCTCGCGCACCGACCAGTACACCGACCTGTTCACGCTGGTCGAGTCGCGCCTGCTCGAAGGGCGCCTGGCGCAACTGCTGATCCCCAGCACCAAGCCGGTGGACGGCCCGGTTGGCTCGGGCTTCGGCTTTCGCACCGACCCGATCACCGGCCGCGGCGCGCTGCACATGGGGTTGGACTTTCCGGCCGACACCGGCACGCCGGTCGTCGCGGCGGCCGGCGGGGTGGTCATCAACGCCGAGACCCATGCCGCCTACGGCCAGACGGTGGACATCGACCACGGCAACGGCCTGGTGACGCGCTATGCGCATGCCTCGAAGCTGATGGTCAAGCGTGGCGACCTCGTCAAGCGCGGCCAGATCGTGGCCAACGTCGGCAACACCGGGCGCTCGACCGGCCCGCACCTGCACTTCGAAGTGCTGGTCGACGGCGTGCCGCAGAACCCGGCGCGTTTCCTCGCTGGCCGGGCCACCCCGCCGTTGGCGACAGCAGCGGCGACAGCCACCGCACCCGACGCACCCAACGAGCCGAAGAAGAAGCGCCGCGCGCGCGCGAGCAGCGGCGCTGCGCCCGCCGCGGAAGGCGGCCCTGCCGCCGTGGCCTCGCCCGCCGAGGCCGGCGGATAAAATCCGCGCCTTTGCCCAAAGAAGCGGCGCGCACCTTGCGCCGCCGCGGCCCCGCCTCATCTGAAGACGCCTGCCGTCTTCGAAAGCTTCGCGCATGTTGCCCAAACTCCTGACCTCGATCTTCGGCAGCCGCAACGACCGCCTGCTCAAGCAATACCGCGCCGTGGTCGCCAAGATCAACGCGCTCGAGCCGCAGTTCGAAGCGCTCGACGACGCCGCGCTGCGCGCCAAGACGGCCGAGTTCAAGCAGCGCCTCGAACAAGGCTCGACGCTCGACGACCTCCTGCCCGAAGCCTTCGCCACCGTGCGCGAAGCCAGCAAGCGCACGCTGAAGATGCGCCACTTCGACGTGCAGCTGATCGGCGGCATGGTGCTGCACCACGGCAAGATCGCCGAGATGCGCACCGGCGAGGGCAAGACGCTCACCGCCACGCTGCCCTTCTACCTGAATGCATTGGCCGGCAAGGGCGTGCACCTCGTCACTGTCAACGACTACCTGGCGCGGCGCGACGCCGAGTGGATGGGCCGCATCTACAACTTCCTCGGCCTGACGGTGGGCGTCAACGTGCCCGGCATGAGCCGCGAAGAGAAGCAGGCGGCGTACGGCAGCGACATCACCTACGGCACCAACAACGAATACGGCTTCGACTACCTGCGCGACAACATGGTGCAGGCCACCGACGACCGCACGCAGCGCAGCCTGCACTACGCGATCGTCGACGAGGTCGATTCGATCCTGATCGACGAAGCGCGCACGCCGCTGATCATCAGTGGCCAGGCCGAAGACCACACCGAGTTGTACGTGCGCATCAACGCGGTCGTGCCGCAGTTGAAGCTGCAGATCGGCGAGGCCGATCTGCGCACGGGCGAGGGCGTGATCGACCCGGGCGACTTCACGCTCGACGAAAAGGGGCGCCAGGTCTTTCTCACCGAGCAGGGCCACGAGAACGCCGAGGGCATCCTGTCGCGTGCCGGCCTGCTGGCCGAAGGCGCGAGCCTGTACGACCCGGCCAACATCACGTTGATGCACCACGTCTACGCGGCGCTGCGCGCCAAGCACCTGTACCACCGCGATCAGAACTACGTCGTGCAGGACGGCGAGGTCATCATCGTCGACGAGTTCACCGGCCGCCTCATGACCGGCCGGCGCTGGAGCGACGGCCTGCACCAGGCGGTCGAAGCCAAGGAAGGCGTGCAGATCCAGAGCGAGAACCAGACGCTGGCGTCGATCACCTTCCAGAACTACTTCCGCATGTACGGCAAGCTGGCCGGCATGACCGGCACCGCCGACACCGAGGCCTACGAATTCCAGGAGATCTATGGCCTGGAGACGGTGGTGGTCCCGCCGAACAAGCCGACGATCCGCAAGGACGAGCTCGATCTCGTCTACAAGACGAGCAAGGAAAAATACGACGCCGTCAGCAAGGACATCCGCGAGTGTCACGAGCGCGGCCAGCCGGTGCTGGTGGGCACGACCTCGATCGAGAACTCGGAGACGATCTCCAGCCTGCTCGAAAAGGAAAAGCTGCCGCACCAGGTCTTGAACGCCAAGCAGCATGCCAAGGAAGCCGAGATCGTGGCGCAGGCCGGTCGGCCGGGCGTGATCACGATCGCCACCAACATGGCCGGCCGCGGCACCGACATCGTTCTCGGCGGCAACGTCGAGAAGCAGGTGCAGTTCATCGAGATCGACGAAGCGATTCCCACCGACGAGAAGGCTAAGCGCATCGCGCAGTTGCACGACGAGTGGCAGGGCCTGCACGACAAGGTCAAGGCCGAGGGCGGGTTGCGCATCATCGCAACAGAGCGCCACGAATCGCGCCGCATCGACAACCAGCTGCGTGGACGCTCCGGCCGCCAGGGCGACCCGGGCGCCTCGCGCTTCTATCTCAGCCTCGACGATCCGCTGATGCGCATCTTCGCCGGCGACCGCGTGCGCGCGATCATGGATCGCCTCAAGATGCCCGAAGGCGAAGCGATCGAAGCCGGCATCGTCACGCGAAGCATCGAAGGCGCGCAGCGCAAGGTGGAAGCGCGCAACTTCGACATGCGCAAGCAACTGCTCGAATACGACGACGTTGCCAACGACCAGCGCAAGGTCATCTACCAGCAGCGCAACGACATCCTCGAAGCGACGACGCTCACCGACATCACCGCCAACCTGCGCAAGAGCGCGATGGAAGAAGTGGTGCGCAGCTACGTGCCGGCCGAAAGCCTCGAAGAGCAGTGGGATCTGGCGGGCCTGGAGAAGACGCTGCGCGAAGAGTGGCAGCTCGAGATGCCGCTCCAGGCCGACGTCGAGAAGGCCGAGTCGGTCACCGACGAGGAGATCGTCGAGCGCGTGCAGGCGGCGGCCGACAAGCAGTTCGCCGACAAGCTGACCATCGTCGGCGACGAGCAGTTCACGCCCTTCATGCGCATGGTGATGCTGCAGAGCATCGACACCCACTGGCGCGAGCACCTGGCCGCGCTCGACTACCTGCGCCAGGGCATTCACCTTCGCGGCTATGCGCAGAAGAACCCGAAGCAGGAATACAAGCGCGAAGCCTTCGAGCTGTTCTCGCAACTGCTCGGGCTGGTGAAGATGGAGG
This sequence comes from uncultured beta proteobacterium, assembly GCA_963738605.1. Taxonomy (GTDB): domain Bacteria; phylum Pseudomonadota; class Gammaproteobacteria; order Burkholderiales; family Burkholderiaceae_C; genus CADEEN01. The sequence continues at coordinate 398,508 of CAVTXG010000004.1, read as the reverse complement.
TCACGCGCATCCTGATGACGGTGAAGATCCAATCGCAGGAGCAGGTGGCGCAGGCGGCCGAGGCGCTCGAAGAAAAGGCCGCGCACGTCAGCAACGTCACGTACACGCATCCGAACGAGGATGGCAGCGTCAGCGAAGAGCCCGATGCGGCGACGCTGGCGCAGGCCATGCCGCGGGTGGGCCGCAACGACCCCTGCCCCTGCGGCAGCGGCAAGAAGTACAAGCTCTGCCACGGCAAGCTGAATTGATGGAGCCCCCGGCCGCAGGAGTACCTGCGGCCACCCCCCGAGGGGGTCGTCGGCCGCTTCGGAGCGGCCGTGCGCTGGCCGGCGAAAAAGCGCGATAGCCTCTTGGTTCTCGAGCCGGGCTTCGCCGCCTCAGTCTCGCAGCGCCCGCCACCACAGCACGCGGTGCTTGGCCCACAGCCACCATGCGCGCCATGCACCTTCGCGCGGGCGGTCGATGGCGTCGCGCACGTAGGCCGCATAGGGCGTGACGAAATCGCGCAAGCGCTGTCGGCAGGTCTCCAGGCGCGGCGGCTCGCGCTGCTGCTGACGATCCTGTTGCACCAACTCCCAGGCGGCCGCCTGCAAGGCCCGCGCCGCATTGGCATCGATGCCTGCGGGCACGGCCGCACCCACGGGTGAGCGCTCGAACAAACTCGCGTACACCACCGCCGACATGAAGTACGAGCCGAGCGCGCTCAGGTGCACTTCATCGCGGAACAGGCTCGTCACCGTCACGCCGCCGATGTGCCCTTGTTGCACGCGCTCCACCAGGTCGGCGAGCAGCGCATTGGCCGGCAGCCACTCGATACGCCGCGGCGCGCCGGCCGCGGCCTGCACCGCCACGCAGCGCCACAGCGGCGCGGCCGCGCGCTCGTAGGCGATCCAGCGCTGCGGCCGGGCGCGATCGTCGAGACTGAGCCAGGGCGCATAGAACCAGACACGCGCCCCCGGGTTCGCCGCGGTGAAGCGCTGCAGCAAGCTGCGCAGCTCGCCGACGCTGTCGTTCCAGACGATGTTGCCGATCAGCGTGTGCTGCTCGGTCACGAGCAGCGCGTCGTGGCCCTCGAAGGACGGTGCGCCGGTGCCGCGCTCGCGTATCGACGAACCCGGCGGGGTGTGCACCGTGTGCCGTGCCAGCGGCGTGCCCAGGCTCGCCGCGATGAGTGCCACGTCGCGCGGCAGCGGCTCGTCGAGCAGGCTGTGACCGGAATAGAAGAGGCGTTGCGGCGCTTGTGCATTCACGGCGGGGGTGATCGACAGCAGCAGGCAGATGGAGAGGCAGCGCAGCATCGGCCGAGATCGTGCACGAAGGAAGCGACTCCTACAATTGTGCGCAACGCCCCCAAACATCCGAGCGACCATCATGCCCGTCAACCTCACTGCCCCCAATGCCGCCGACCTGCATGCGGTGGCGGGCCTTCGCATCGGCACCGCGATGGCTGGCGTGCGCAAAGCCAACCGCCGCGACCTCGTGCTGTTCGTGCTCGACGAGGGCGCAGCGGCGGCCGGCGTGTTCACGAAGAACCGCTTCTGCGCCGCGCCCGTGCAGGTGTGTCAGCGAGCACCTGCAAAAGAGCCGGGGCCTGCGCGCGCTGGTCATCAACACCGGCAATGCCAATGCCGGGACCGGCGCCGATGGTCTCGCGCGTGCGCGCAAGACTTGCGCGGCACTCGCCGAGCATTTGAAGATCGCGCCCGAACAGGTGCTGCCGTTTTCCACCGGCGTGATCATGGAGACGCTGCCGGTCGATCGTGTCATCGCCGGCTTGCCGGCCGCGCTGGCCGATCTCTCGCCGACGCATTGGCTCGAGGCGGCGCAGGGGATCATGACCACCGACACGCTGCCCAAAGCGGCGTCCAGGCAAGTGATCATCGGCGGCAAGACCGTCACCGTCACCGGCATCGCCAAGGGCGCCGGCATGATCCGGCCGAACATGGCGACGATGCTCGGCTTCGTCGCCACCGACGCGGTGATCGAGCCGGGCCTCATGCAGCACCTCGTGCGCGAAGCCGCCGACCAGAGCTTCAACCGCATCACGATCGACGGCGACACCAGCACCAACGATTCATTCGTGCTCGTCGCCACGCAACGCGCCGGCCATGCGCGCATCACGCAGATCGAGTCGCCTGAAGGCGCTTTGCTGCGCGAGGCGGTGTTCGGCGTGGCGCGCACGCTGGCGCAGGCGATCGTGCGCGACGGCGAGGGTGCCACCAAGTTCATCACCGTGCGCGTCGACGGCGGGCGCACGAAAGAGGAGTGCCGGCTGGCCGCCTACGCCATCGCGCACTCGCCGCTGGTCAAGACGGCGTTCTTCGCCAGCGACCCGAATCTCGGCCGCATCCTGGCGGCGGTCGGCTACGCCGGCATCGACGACCTCGACCAGGGACTGATCGATCTCTTTCTCGACGACGTGCACGTGGTCGTCGACGGCGGCCGGCACAGCGCCTACCAAGAGGCCGACGGCCAGCGCGTGATGAAGCAAAGCGAGATCACGATCCGCGTCGATCTGCACCGCGGCCCGGCGCACGCGACCGTCTGGACCTGCGACTTGTCGCACGACTACGTCAGCATCAACGCCGACTATCGAAGCTAGGGACTGGGCGGCGGCGCGCGCCGCTGCTACATTGCGGCCCATGCTTGCGAGACCTTGAGATGACCAGCACCCACGACATCCCGAACCTGCGACGCCTGCGCTGCATGAGCGCCGCAATCGCGTTCGTCGTCGGTGCGTGCATCGACTAGCCGTCTCGCTCCAGCTGCATCGGGCCTGCGCTGAGCGATCAGCGTCAGGCCCGAAGTCTTTTGTGGTGTTCAGCATGTTGTCCCTCGTCATACCGTCGCGTTGGTGGTTTGCGTTGAAGCAGCGCTTCGCGCTGCCTGCCGACGACCTGCTGCGCGACGCGGCCTACCGGCGCCTGTGGACGTCGATCCTGATCTCCTCGCTCGGCGGCCAGGTGACGATGCTGGCGCTGCCGCTCACGGCCGTGGTGCTGCTGCACGCCAGCCCGACGCAGATGGGCGTGCTGGTGGCCTGCGAGATCGCGCCCTTCGTGCTGCTGTCGCTGCCCTCGGGCGTGTGGCTCGATCGCGTGAGGAAGCTGCCCGTGTACATCGCCGGCGAGCTGAGCCTGGCTGTCATCGTCGCCAGCGTGCCGGCCGCGCACTACCTCGGCTGGCTGACGATGCCGTGGATGTACATCGTCGCCTTCGTCATGGGCTGCGTCTTCTCCGTCGCAGGGTCGGCTGCGCAGATCGTGCTGACGCAAGTCGTCGCGCGCCAGCGCCTGGTCGAAGCGCATGCGCGCAACGCGCTCGCGAGCTCGGGCGCGGAGGTCGCCGGTCCCGGCTTCGCCGGCGCATTGATCAAGGCTGTCGGCGCGCCGCTGGCGCTGCTGCTCGATGCGCTGATGCTGCTCGGCTCGGTGCTGATCCTGCGCGGCGTTCGCGTGCACGAAGTGCTGGCGAAAAGAAAAGACACGCACTTCTGGCGCGACTTGAAGGCCGGCATCCACTTCGTGCGTGGCACGCCGTTGCTGATCACGATGGCCTGCACCGTCGGCTTGTGGCAGATGTGCCATCACGCCGCGATCGTCGTGCAGATCTTGTTCGCGACGCGCACGCTGGGTCTGTCCGAATCGCAGATCGGCCTGTCATTCGTCGGCCTGGGCGTCGGCACGGTGCTGTCGAGCACGCTCGGCCATCGCATCTCGTCGCGCATCGGCCCCGGGCCCAGTCTGCTGCTCGGCCTGGGTGTGTGCGCAGCGGGCTGGCTGCTGCTCGCGATCGCGCCGGCCAATGCGCTCGGCCGCACGATGTTCGCGGCGATGCTGCTGCTGTTCGGCTTCGGCGCGGTGCTGATCTTCATCAACTTCCTGTCGTTGCGTCAGGCGGTGACGCCGGCGCCGCTGCTCGGCCGCATGACGAGCACGATGCGCTGGCTGATCCTGCTGCCCGCGGGGCCGGGCGCGCTCATCGGCGGCTGGCTCGGCGAGCATGTGAGCCTGCGTGCGTCGCTGGGGTTTGCCGGCGTCGCCGCGCTCGTCATGACCACGCTGGCGTGGCGGCTGACGATGCTGCGCGGCGTGCGCGAGTTGCCGCAGCTGGAGAGCGCGGACGATGCGCTCGGCGCGGAAGCGATGGTGTCGGCGTTTCCCGTGGATTCAGACGGCGACGACGTTGCGGCCGGCGCGCGGATCGAAGCGATCGACCGCGTCGGTGATCAGCCCGTCAAGCCCCCACTCCAGCAGGCTGCGCGCGGCTGAAGCGTCGTTGACCGTGTAGCACAAGGCCCACAGGCCGCTGGCGTGCAGGCGCTCGACCATTGCGCGCTCGTACAGGCGATAGTTGGCGACGACGGCGACGCAGCCGAGTGCCTGCGCGCGTTCGAGCCAACCTTCGACCAGGGTGTCGATCAGCAGCGCGCGCGGCAGTTGCGGCGCAGCGTCGCGAGCGCCTTCGAGCGCGGCGGGCTCGAACGAACTCAGCAGCGGCGGCGTCGTGCGGCCTGTCCACAGGCGCTCGGCCTCGCGTGCCACCACCTCGCCGGTGCGGCGCTCGATGCCCGGCGTCGGCTTGATCTCGATGTTGAGCGCGTGGCCGTTGGCGAGGCAGAAGGCGGCGATGTCGTCGAGCGTCGGCAACGGTTCGCCGGCAAACGCGCGGCTGTGCCACGCACCGGCATCGACGCGCGACAGCTCGGCCCACGGCTTGTCGCCGGCGATGCCCTGCGCATTGCTCGTGCGATCGAGCGTGGCGTCGTGCAGCAGAAACGGCACGCCGTCGCTGCTCAACTTCACATCGCACTCGAAGGCTGTGTAGCCGTGCTGCGCGCCGAGGCGGAACGCCGCCAGCGTGTTCTCCGGCGCGAGCTTGCCGGCGCCGCGGTGGGCGATCCACAGGGGCCAGGAGGAGGGGGTCACAGGCCGGCGCCGGGCCGCTCCCAAGCGGCCTGTGGCCTTGCAGGCCGCGGCGTTGCGAGACGCAACGCCTCCTCGTGCCGTCCAAGCCCGCGCAGGCGGGCTTGGAGCCGCGGCACTCGGCCCCTCGGGGGACGCGAGCGAAGCGAGCCGGGGGCCGTCATGTCACACGCGAGTCTGCGTCTGCGGATCGAACCAGTGCAACTGCTGCGCCTCGACCGCGATGGTCCAGGTGCTGTTGATCGCCGGCACAGGCAACGTCGCATCCAGCCGCACGGTGAATTGCTTGTCGCCGCACCGGCAATACACCAGCCGCTCGGCGCCGAGCATTTCGATCACATCGACCTTCAACGCCCAGCCGCTCGCAGCCGGGTCCGCATGCTCGGGCCGCACGCCCAGCAGCAGCGAACCATTGCGCGGCGCAGGGGCGGGCAATGCCAGCGTGACGCCGCCCGTCATGAAGCGCGAGCCCTCGGCCTGCCCTTCGAGCAGATTCATCGGCGGGCTGCCGATGAATCCGGCAACAAACGTCGTCGCAGGCCGGTGATACACCTCTTCCGGCGTGCCGATCTGCTCCATGCGGCCGGCGTTCATCACGATCATGCGTTGCGCCAGCGTCATCGCCTCGACCTGGTCGTGCGTGACGAACAGCGACGTGACGCCGAGTTCGGCGTGCAGCTTCTGGATTTCGAGCCGCGTGCCCGCACGCAGCTTGGCGTCGAGGTTGGAGAGCGGCTCGTCGAACAGGAACACGGCGGGCTGGCGCACGATGGCGCGGCCCATCGCGACGCGCTGGCGCTGGCCGCCCGACAGCTCACGCGGTTTGCGCGCCAGGTAGGGCGCGAGTTGCAGGATGCCCGCGGCCTTGTCGACGCGCGCCTTGATCTCGGCGACCGGCAGCTTGGCGATCTTCAGGCCGTAGGCCATGTTGTCGAAGACCGTCATGTGCGGGTACAGCGCGTAGTTCTGGAACACCATCGCGATGTCGCGCTCGGCCGGCTCGAGGTTGTTGACGATGCGTCCTGCGATGTGGATCTCACCGCCGGTGATCTCCTCCAGCCCCGCCACCATGCGCAGCAGCGTGCTCTTGCCGCAGCCGCTCGGGCCGACGATGACGACGAACTCGCCGTCGGCGATCTCGGCGCTGACGCCGTGGATCACCTTGTTGACCTTGGCGCCGTGACCGTAGGTCTTTTCGACGTTGCGTAGCGAGATCGCACCCATGTTGTCGTTGTCTCTACTTCTCGGTATCGACCAGGCCCTTGACGAACCACTTCTGCATCAGCATCACCACCAGCGCCGGCGGAATCATCGCCAGCATCGCCGTGGCCATGATGGTGGCCCAGTCGTTGGTGGCGTCGCCGTCGGAGATCATCTGCTTGATGCCGATCACCACCGGGTACATGCGCTCTTCGGTGCTCACCAAGAGCGGCCACAGGTACTGGTTCCAGCCGTAGATGAACTGGATGACGAAGAGCGCCGCGATCGAGGTGGTGGACAACGGCAGCAGCACGTCCTTGAAGAAGCGCATCGGCCCGGCGCCGTCGATGCGCGCAGCCTCCACCAGTTCATCGGGCACGGTGAGGAAGAACTGGCGGAACAAAAAGGTCGCGGTGGCCGAGGCGATCAGCGGCACGGTGAGGCCGGCGTAGCTGTTGAGCATGCCGAAGTCCGACACCACCTTGTAGGTCGGCCCGATGCGAACCTCCACCGGCAGCATCAGCGTGATGAAGATCATCCAGAAAACGAGCTGGCGAAACGGAAAGCGGAAGTAGACGATCGCGAAAGCCGACAGCAGCGAGATCGCGATCTTGCCGATGGCGATGGTGAGTGCGCTGATCAGGCTCACCGTCATCATGCGGCTGACCGCGACCTTGGTGCCCGGACCCGTGCGTTCGCCGGACAGGGCCTTGTGATAGTTCTCGACGAGGTGCGCACCGGGCACCAACGGCATCGGCGTCTGCACGATGCGGCCCGTGGTGTGCGTCGAGGCGACGAAGGTGATGTACACCGGAAAGGCGACGATCAGCACGCCGAGTATCAGCACGAGGTGCGAGATGGCGGTGAGGAGCGGTTTGCGTTCGACCACGTCAGATGCTCCGTTCCGCGCTTGCGAGGCAGGGGCTGTGGCCGCCAGGGCTTAGGAGGCGGGTACGCCTATGCGCCCTGGCGGCCACAGCCCCTGCCTCGCAGTCGAGCGTATTGGCTTTCGCGGCGACGAGAAGAACGTGCGGTGCGGGGCCTGAGGGGGCGAGCCCGCTGGGGCGAATGTGGTACTCCACGGCTGAGCCCCGGCGGGCTCGCCCCCTCAGGCCCCAAGCGGTCAAACCCACCATCAGTAGTTCACCTTCTTCTCGACAAATCGAAACTGCACGACGGTCAGCGCAATCACGATCACCATCAGCACCACCGACTGCGCCGCGGACCCACCCAGGTCGAGCGCCTTGAAGCCGTCGTAGTAGACCTTGTAGACCAGGATCGCCGTGTCCTTGCCCGGCCCGCCGCGCGTCGCGGCATCGATGATGGCGAAGGTGTCGAAGAAGGCATAGACGACGTTGATGACGAGCAGGAAGAAGGTGGTCGGCGACAGCAGCGGAAAGACGATGGTCCAGAAGCGCCGCCACGGTGACGCGCCGTCGATCGCCGCGGCTTCGATCAGCGATTTCGGGATGCTCTGCAACCCGGCCAGGAAGAAAAGGAAGTTGTAGGAGATCTGTTTCCACACCGCGGCCAGCACCACCAGCGTCATCGCGTGCGTGCCGTTGAGCAGGTGGTTCCACTCGAAGCCGAGCTGGCCCAGCGCGTAGGCGACGATGCCCATGCCCGGCGCGAACAGGAACAGCCAGAGCACGCCGGCGACCGCGGGCGCGACCGCGTAGGGCCAGATCAGCAGCGTCTTGTAGAAGGCCGCGCCCTTGATGACGCGGTCGGCGAAGACGGCGAGCACGAGCGAGACGCTGATGCCGATCACCGCCACGAGCAGCGAGAACACCGCCGTGGTCTTGAACGAAGCGAGGTAGGTGTCGTCGTTCCAGAGGTGCTCGAAATTTTCGAGCCCGACCCAGTCGATCGAGGTGCCGAAGGCGTCCGACTGCTGGAACGACTGCAGCAGCGCCTGGCCCGCAGGCCAGAAGAAGAAGACGACGATGACGAAGACCTGCGGCGCGAGCAGCGCCCACGGCAGCCAGCCGGAGCGAAAGACCACGCGCTTTTCTACCGCCACGCGTCGTCCTTCTGATCAACCCCTCCCCTCGTGGAGGGGAGGCCGGGAGGGGAGCGCAACAATCGGCCGCAGGCGAACGAGGCCAAGGGCGTCAGCCCTTGGACTTGTTCGCCTTCTCGAAGCGTTCCAGCAATTCGTTGCCGCGCTTGATCGCCGAGTCGAGCGCTTCTTTGGGCGCCTTCTTGCCGCCCCAGACCTGCTCGAGTTCCTCGTCCATGATGTCGCGGATCTGCACGTGGTTGCCCAGGCGGATGCCGCGCGACTTGTCGGTGACCTTGCGGATCATCTGCGTCGGGCCGACATCGGTGCCCGGGTTGGCCTTGTAGAAGCCCGACTTCTCGGTCAGCTGGAACGCGGCAGTGGTGACCGGCAGGTAGCCGGTGGCCTGGTGCGTCTTGGCCGCGATCTCGGGCTGCGCGATGAACTCGAAGAAGGCGGCAACGCCCTTGTACTCCTCGGGCTTCTTGCCGGCCATCGTCCACAGGCTCGCGCCGCCGATCACGGTGTTCTGCGGCGCGCCGGTCACGTCGGGGTAGTAGGGCAGGGGCGTCAGCGCCCAGTTGAACTTGGCGTTCTGCTTGACGTTGCCGTAGAAGCCGGTGGAGGTGGTCACCATCGCGCATTCGCCGCGAGATGAAGGCCGGCTCGGGCACGTTGCGCCGGCCCTTGTAGATGAACAGGCCCTGCTTGGCCATGTTGGCGAGGTTCTCGATGTGACGCACGTGCAGCGGCGAGTTGAAGACTCAGCCGCGCGTCCATGCCGGCCAGGCCGTTGCGCTTGGTCGCGAACTCGACGTTGTGCCAGGCCGAGAAGCTTTCGAGTTGGGTCCAGCCCTGCCACGCGATCGTGATCGGGCACTTGTGGCCGCTGGCCTTCAGCTTGGCAGCGGCCAACGCGACCTCGGGCCAGGTGGCGGGCGCCTTTTCGGCGTCGATGCCGGCGGCCTTGAAGGCGTCCTTGTTGTAGTACAGGACCGTGGTCGAGCTGTTGTAGGGGAAGGACAGCATCTGGCCGTTGGGCGCGGTGTAGTAGCCGGCCACCGCGGCGATATACGCGTTGGAGTCGAACTTCTTGCCGGCATCGGCCATCACCTTGCCGGCCGGCACGATCGCGCCCTTGCTCGCCATCATCGTGGCGGTGCCGACCTCGAACACCTGCAGGATGTGCGGCGCGTTGCCGGCGCGAAAGGCGGCGATCGCGGCCGTCATCGACTCGTCGTAGCTGCCCTTGTAGATCGGCGTCACCTTGTAGGTCTTCTGGCTTTCGTTGAACTGCTTGGCCAGGGTGTTGACCCACTCGTTGTTGAAGGCGGTCATCGAGTGCCACCACATGACCTCGGTCTGGGCGTGAGCGGCTGTGGCGACAGCGAGCGCCGCGACGGCGAGGACAAGCGATTTCAGTTTCATGATGTCTCCGTGATGTGAACGCAAAAGCCGCGAGTTTGGCAGCGGCTCGTGACAGCAGCGTTTCTTTCATGCGCCGTCGCGCTGGGCAAGCGGGATTACCCCGCGTGAGCGAAGAAATGTTGCGCTGCGGTAGAGTCTTGCTCCGTCCTGCCTCCGCGCCGATGAACGCCCCTCTGCCCCTGCATCTCGGCACGCCTGCCGACGCCGACGACAGTGACGCTGCCGCGCCGCGGCTGCGCGAGATTCCCTACAACTACACCTCGTTCGCCGACCGCGAGATCGTCATTCGCCTGCTCGGCGCGCGCGCCTGGGAACTGCTCGACCAGTTGCGCGGCGAGCGCCGCACCGGCCGCTCGGCGCGCATGCTCTACGAAGTGCTCGGTGATGTCTGGGTGGTGCAGCGCAACCCCTATCTCGAAGACGACCTGCTCGACAACCCGAAGCGCCGCGCCGCGCTCATCGAAGCGCTGCAGCACCGGCTGCACGAAGTCGAGAAGCGGCGCACGCCCGAAGGCGATGCCGCACGCGATGCGCTCGTCGGTGAACTCCTGGTGGCGGCGCGCGCCGCAGTCGAGCGCTTTGCCGCGCACTTTCGCGCGGTGTGGGATCTGCGCAAGGCCGCGCGCCGCGTGCTGGGCCGCGTCACGGCCAAAGACAACATCAAGTTCGACGGCCTGTCGCGCGTCTCGCACGTCACCGATGCCACCGACTGGCGCGTCGAGATGCCTTTCGTCGTGCTCACGCCCGACAGCGAGGCCGAGATGGCCAAGCTGGTCGCGGGCTGCATCGAGCTCGGTCTGACGATCATTCCGCGCGGCGGCGGCACCGGCTACACCGGCGGCGCGGTGCCGCTGACGTGGAAGAGCGCGGTCATCAACACCGAAAAGCTCGAGACGATGAGCGAGGTCGAGATGGTCTCGCTGCCCGGCCTGTCGTCGCCGGTGGCCACCGTGTTCAGCGAAGCCGGGGTGGTGACGCAGCGCGTGGCCGATGCGGCCGAGCGCGCCGGCTATGTCTTCGCGGTCGATCCCACGAGTGCCGAGGCGAGCTGCATCGGCGGCAACATCGCGATGAACGCCGGCGGCAAGAAGGCGGTGTTGTGGGGTACGGCGCTCGACAACCTGGCGAGCTGGAAGATGGTGACGCCGCAGGCCAAGTGGCTCGAGGTCACGCGGCTGAACCACAACCTGGGCAAGATCCACGACGTTGAAGTCGCGTCCTTCGAGCTGAAAACCTTCGACGCCAGCGGCAAGCGGCTCGAACGCACCGAGCGCCTGGACATCCCGGGCTCGACCTTCCGCAAGGAAGGTCTGGGCAAGGATGTCACCGACAAGTTCCTCGCCGGCCTGCCGGGCGTGCAGAAGGAAGGCTGCGACGGCCTGATCACGAGCGCGCGCTGGGTCGTGCATCGCATGCCGGCGCATGTGCGCACGGTGTGCCTCGAATTCTTCGGCAATGCGAAAGATGCGGTGCCGTCGATCGTCGAGATCAAGGATCTGCTGTTCGCGCGGCCGGGCGGGGCGATCCTCGCCGGGCTCGAACACCTCGACGACCGCTATCTCAAGGCCGTCGGCTACGCGACGAAGAGCAAGCGCGGCACGCTGCCGAAGATGGTGCTGGTGGGCGACATCGTCGGCGACGATGAACACGCCGTGGCCAAGGCGACGAGCGAGGTGGTGCGCATCGCCAACACGCGCCACGGCGAAGGCTTCATCGCGGTCAGCGCCGACGCGCGCAAGAAGTTCTGGCTCGATCGCAAGCGCACGGCCGCCATCGCCAGGCACACCAATGCCTTCAAGATCAACGAGGACGTGGTGATTCCGCTCGAGCGCATGGGCGAGTACACCAACGGCATCGAGCGCATCAACATCGAGTTGAGCCTGCGCAACAAGCTCGAGCTGGTCGATGCCTTGGAGTCGTTCTTCCGCAAGAGCCCGCTGCCGCTGGGCAAGAGCGACGATGCCGAAGAGATCGCCAGCGCCGAGCTGATCGAAGACCGCGTGCAGCAGGCGCTTGCCTTGCTGGCGGAGGTGCGCGCGCTGTGGAGCGGCTGGCTGCACGGCCTGGATCGCGAGTTCTTCGAGCTGCTGCAGGACAACCGCCTGCGCGCGTCGTGGAAGACGCAGATCCTGAAGCCCTTGCAGCAGCTCTTTGCCGGCGCCGCCTTCGTGCCGGTGATCGAAGAGTGCCGGCGCATCCACAAGGAAGTCCTGCGCGGCCGCGTCTGGGCTGCCTTGCACATGCATGCCGGCGACGGCAACGTGCACACCAACCTGCCGGTCAACAGCGACAACTACGCGATGCTGCAGACGGCGCACGAGGCTGTCGCGCGCATCATGAAGCTCGCTCGGAGCCTGGACGGCGTGATCTCCGGCGAGCATGGCATCGGCATCACCAAGCTCGAATTCGTCAGCGACGAAGAGCTGGCCGGCTTCACCAGCTACAAGCAGCGCGTCGATCCCGAGGGGCACTTCAACAAAGGGAAACTGCTGCGCGGTCACGGCAACGATGCCTTCGCCGCCGACCTCTCCGCCGCCTACACGCCGAGCTTCGGCCTGATGGGCCACGAGTCGCTGATCATGCAGAGGAGCGAGATCGGCGCGATCAGCGATTCGATCAAGGACTGCCTGCGCTGCGGCAAGTGCAAGCCGGTGTGCGCCACGCATGTGCCGCGCGCCAACCTGCTCTACAGCCCGCGCAACAAGATCCTCGCCACTTCGTTGCTGATCGAAGCCTTCCTCTACGAAGAGCAGACGCGGCGCGGCATCAGCATCGCGCACTGGGGCGAGTTCGAGGACGTGGCCGACCATTGCACCGTCTGCCACAAGTGCGCGTCGCCATGCCCGGTGAACATCGATTTCGGCGATGTCTCGATGAACATGCGCAACCTGCTGCGCAAGATGGGCCACAAGAGCTTCCGTCCCGGCAACGCGGCGGCGATGTTCTTCCTGAACGCCACCAACCCGCAGACCATCAAGCTGATGCGCTCGGCGATGGTCGATGTCGGCTTCAAGGTCCAGCGCTTCGCTAACCAGATGCTGCGCCTGGCCGCCAAGCGCCAGACCGAATCACCACCGGCCACGGTGGGCACCGCGCCGCTCAAGGAGCAGGTGATCCACTTCATCAACAAGAAGATGCCCGGCGGCCTGCCGAAGAAGACGGCGCGCGCGCTGCTCGACATCGAAGACGCGCACTACGTGCCGATCATCCGCAATCCGGCCGCCACCACCGCCGACACCGAAGCCGTCTTCTACTTCCCCGGCTGCGGCAGCGAGCGTTTGTTTTCACAAGTGGGTCTCGCAACCCAAGCCATGCTCTGGCACGCCGGCGTGCAGACCGTGCTGCCGCCCGGCTACCTGTGCTGCGGCTATCCGCAGAAGGGCTCGGGCCAGTTCGACAAGGCCGACAAGATCATCACCGACAACCGCGTGCTGTTCCACCGCGTCGCCAACACGCTGAACTACCTCGACATCAAGACCGTGGTGGTGAGCTGCGGCACCTGCTACGACCAATTGCAGGGCTACCGCTTCGAGGACATCTTCCCCGGCTGCCGCATCGTCGATATCCACGAGTACCTGCTCGAGAAGAACATCAGGCTCGACGCGAAATCGGGTTCAGGCGCCTACCTCTACCACGACCCCTGCCACAGCCCGATGAAGCTGCAAGACCCGATGAAGACGGTCAAGGCACTCGTCGGCGAGCAGGTGATGAAGAGCGAGCGCTGCTGCGGCGAAAGCGGCACGCTCGGCGTGACGCGGCCCGACATCAGCACGCAGGTGCGCTTTCGCAAGGAAGAAGAGCTGCAGAAGAACGAAGCCGCGCTGCGCGCTTCGGGCGCCGTCGGCAAGGACGCCGACATCAAGATCCTCACCTCCTGCCCGAGCTGCCTGCAGGGCCTGAAGCGCTACGGCGCCGATCTGAACAACGGCCTGCTCGAAGCCGACTACATCGTCGTCGAGATGGCGAGGAAAATCTCTGGGCGAGGACTGGATGCCGCAGTACGTGGCCAAGGCCAACGCCGGCGGCATCGAGCGGGTGTTGGTGTAGAGGCGTAGCCTCTACACCAACACCCGCCAGCGGTGAAAGCAGCCGCTCCCCCGAGCCCCCTCCAAGAAGGGGCTCCAGCTCGTTCGACGACACCACCCAGCCCTCCTCCGCGAGGAGGGCTCCAGCATGAGGGACGAAGACGGACGCCTTGCCGATGACGCCGGTTTTCATCTCGTTGCGAAGACCAGCGGCTCACCAGGCCCGAGGGCGGTGCGGCGACCGCGTGATTTCTGGTACTCCAGCCATGAGCGCGGGCGCCGCGCCGCCCTCGGGCCAAGCGCGATCGGCGTGCAAAGCGGTTTCAGGGCGCGCGCGACATCCAGTAGTGCAGATCGGCATGGTTTCGAACGACGAAGCCATGATGCTCCCAGAAGACCTTCGCGTTCGCGTTGGCCTCGAACACGCCGAGCTCGATCGGCATGCCCCGCTCGCGCGACTGCGCCTTGATCTGCGCCAGCAGCGATGAGCCGATGCCGCGGCGCTGAAAGGCCGGCTGCAACAGCAATGCGTCGAGCCGGATGGACTCGGCCTGCGGCACGACCTTGAGGAAGCCGATGCTCTGCCCTTCGCAAGTGACGATGCGGCCTTGCGCATCAACTGCATCGTCGGCACAACGCTGCTGCATCTTCGCCTGCGACCACTTGCGTCCGGATGATTCGACCAACGGTCGGGCGGTGATCTCGGCGACGCGATAGACGAAATCAGCGTCGGCCAACGTGCTCGGCCGCAATTCGAAGCGGGTCGCGACGGCGGTGGGCAGCATCAATGCGCCGACGTCGGCGCCACCGTGCGCTTGCGCAGCCGCGGGTCGGCATCGCCCGGATGCACGTACAGCGACGAGCGAAACGCGTCCTGGTCGTTGTTGCGCGCATCCATCGCCCACTGCAGCAAGTCGCCCGCGGTCATCGGCTGCGCGAACAGGAAGCCCTGCAGCTCGTCGCAGCCCATCTCGGTGAGGATGCGGCGCTGCTTGATGGTCTCCACGCCCTCGGCGACGACGCGCTTGCCGAGCGCGTGCGCGAGCTTGACGACGGCATCGACGACGGCGCGCGCATCGGCGCTGCGCTCCAGGTCCATGACGAAGCTGCGGTCGATCTTCACTTCCTTGGCCGGGAGGCGCCGCAGGTAGGCCAGGCTCGAGTAGCCGGTGCCGAAGTCGTCGATCGACAGGTGCACGCCGAGCAGCCCGAGTTGCGCCAGCGTGGCTTGCGTGGCCTGCGTGTTCTCCATCGCCAGCGTCTCGGTGATTTCGCAGGTCAGGCGCGAGGGCTCGATGCGCGCGCGCGACAGCGCCTGGCCGATGCGCTGCGCCAGGTCGGGTTGGTGCAAATGCTGCGCCGACAGGTTGATCGCCACGCGCATGTTCAGGCCCTTGGCCGCCCACTCGCCGGCCTGGCGGCAGGCGTGGTCGATCACCCAATCGCCCAGGCGCACGATCAGGCCGAAGCGTTCGGCCAGCGCGACGAAGGTCGCCGGCGGCACGTCGCCGCGGGTCTTGTGCTTCCAGCGCAGCAGTGCTTCGGCGGCGGTGATGCGTCCGCTGGCAGCGTCGATCTTCGGCTGGAAGACGAGATTCAGGCCCTCGTTGTCGAGCGCCTGGCGGAAGTCGTTCAGCAGGTCGAGGTCCTGCGACATGTCTTCGTCCATGTCGGCGGTGAAGACGCCGGCGCGCGCGCCGCCGGCACGCTTGGCGGTCTGCACCGCGGTCTCGGCGCGCGAGATCAGGCGCTCGGCGTCGCCGTGGTCGGGGTAGAGCGCGATGCCGACCGAGCAGCTCAGGTGCACTTCCTTCGTGCCCATGCGGTAGGGCTGGCCGATGGCGTCGATCGCGCGTTCGGCCAGGCGCGTCAGCGACTCGCGCTCGGTGCTCTGCGTCAGCAGCACCGCGAAGACGTCGCCGCCCATGCGCGCCAGCAAATCCTTGGGCTGCATCAGGCGGCGCAGGCGCCGGCTGGCGCTCTTCAGCAGCTGGTCGCCGATGACGTGACCGTAGGTGGCGTTGACCGGCTTGAAGCCGTCGAGGTTGACGATCATCAGCGCCAGGCGCTGGCGCTCGCTGTCGCAGCGCGCCACGGCCTGCGTCAGCCGCTGCTCGAGCGCGCTGCGGTTCGGCAGCGCGGTCAGCAGGTCCAGGTCCATCGTCGGCGACGCGGTCATGCGCTCGGCCAGGCGTTGGCGCCGCGTCTGGCGCAGGCTGGCGGCGAAGAACGCGCCAAGCGCCGCGAGTGCGCCCATCGGCACCAGTGTGGCGTCCAGCGGCGCGTGCGCGCCTTCGCGCCAGGTCACCGCCGTCACCACGGCCGCCGCGAGCAGGGCGCAGACCGTGCGCAGGCCGGTGTGCGCGGCCGATTTGCGCAGCGGCCGATGCAGGCCGCGCAAGGCCAAGGTGAGCACGAGCGCGGCGGCCATCAGCGTTGGCGGCGACCACGGCAGGCCGCTGCCCGGCAGCGCATGCAACACGGTCAGGAACGCCAGGCCCGACAGCAGCACGCCGCCGCTGCCCAGCAGTTGCTGCGGGTGCGTCCAGGGCGCCCTCACGCCCAGGCGCGCAACGTAGGCGGTCGCGCCGCCCAGCAGCACCACCATCGCCAGGGTCAGACCATAAGGAGCTTGCAGCGCCGAACTGGCATAGGCCGGCCACCACAAACCGGCCGCCAGCAGCACCACGGCCACCAGGTCGAGGCTGCGGGTGCGCAATGCGCCGGGTGCGCACGCTTCCCAGGCCACGGCCGCACCCACCCACAGCAGCGCGCTGCACAGCAGCAGCGCCAGCAGGGGGTTCCAGAAGGAGGTGTCGATGAGGGCCGCGGTGGGCATGAAAGCGAGAAGGCCACGGGCTTGCAGCCCGGTCGAAACGGATTCGTCCGATTCTCGACCGGGCCACGGCCGGCGGCGCGGCCCGGCAGCGGGGCGGCGTGAAGTCCGGCACTGCAAGCGCGGTCTTTTCGGCGGCTTTGAGGAGCGCCGATAAACTCCGGCCATGACTCCGACCCCCCGCCCGACCGCACTGACGGTGCATCAGCAATCGCGACTGCTGGAAGTCGCGTTCGATGACGGTGCGAGCTTTCGCATCCCATTCGAGCTGATGCGCATCTATTCGCCCTCGGCCGAGGTGCAGGGCCACGGTCCGGGCCAGGAGGTGCTGCAGACCGGCAAGCGCGATGTCGGCATCGACGCGCTCGAGCCGGTGGGGCACTACGCGGTGCAACCCACCTTCAGCGACGGCCACAGCACAGGCATCTTTTCCTGGGACTACCTGTACCGCCTCGGCGCGGAACAGGCCGCGCTGTGGGCGCGCTACGAAGAGCGGCTGGCTGCGGCCGGTGCGACGCGCGACGCGCCGATGGTCGAAGCGGCCGGCGGCGCTTGTGGGCACTGAAATGAAGCCCCCAAGCTCGCATGCGCTCGCTACCCCCCGAGGGGGCCGTCCGCCAACGGACCGGCAAAGCCGGATCCGTGGCGGGAAACTTGACTACTCGCGCAGAATGCGCGGCAGTAGCTGATTGCCTCGAACCGTTCGGCATGAGCGACCAGCACGACAGCACGCATTTCGGCTACGAGCAGGTCGCCCCGGCCGACAAGGCCAGGCGCGTGCGCGGCGTCTTCGACGCCGTGGCCGAGAAGTACGACGTGATGAACGACCTGATGTCGCTCGGCCTGCATCGCGTCTGGAAGCGCTACACCGTGGCGGTGTCGCAGGCCAAGCCGGGCGACCGCGTGCTCGATCTGGCGGCAGGCACCGGCGACCTGACGCGCGCCTTCGCCAAACGTGTCGGTGCGCGCGGCCTGGTGGTGCACAGCGACATCAACGAAGCGATGCTGCGCCGCGGCCGCGAGCGCCTCGAAGACGAGGGCCTGCTGGCGCCGTCGCTGCTGGCCGACGCGCAGGCGCTGCCGCTGCCCGATGCGTCGTTCGACGTCGTCAGCGTCGCCTTCGGCCTGCGCAACATGACCGACAAGGCCGCGGCGCTGGCCGAGATGGCGCGCGTGCTCAAGCCCGGCGGCAAACTGCTGGTGCTCGAATTCTCCAAGGTCGCGGCGCCGCTGGCGCCAGCCTACGACTGGTACTCGTTCAACGTACTGCCGCGCCTGGGCCAGGCGATCGCGGGGCAGGGCGAGAGCTACCGCTACCTGGCCGAGTCGATCCGCATGCATCCGGATCAGGCGACGCTGAAGTCGATGATGAAGGACGCCGGTTTTGCGCATGTCGATGTGCATGACCTCGCCGCCGGCATCGTCGCGCTGCACGCCGGAGTTCGATGTTGAGCGTGGTGCCGCGCGCAGAGGATGCGCGATGACGAAGCCGATCGCCGCCGTGCTCTTGCTGCTTGTCGCGTGCAGTGCCGAACAGAAGGGCGCGGCTGGCAGCGCCGAGCAGGTGGCAGCCGTGAACGCCGGCTGCGTCGATCAGATGCTGCGCAGCATCTGCCGCGTGACGAACGACAAGAGCGAGCTGCCGCCGTCCGAGGTGGTACTGATCGCCGGCGTCGGCCGCGTCGATGCCAAGGCCTACCGCGCGCTGCGCGAGTCCGGCGAAGGCATGTGCGCGCAAGTGCAGGTCTCGTGCGGCAGCGCCTGGGAGGGCGCGCCGTGCCGCACCGCGCGCGCGCTGTGGGGCGGCGCAGCGCACAAGCCGCAGTGAGCCGCTCCAAAGCGCTCACGCCCCGGAGCGCCAACGGCGCGAAGGTGACGTGATGAGCATTCCTTGGCGTCGCGCCGATCGGGCCGCAGGCACGGGGCGATGCGCACGGTAGATTCGCCCGATGGGGTCCACGCTGGTCCTGGCTGCTGACGAACATCGCGCTGCGCCGAGCGCTGCGCTGCCGATCGCCTGCCGCTATCTGCTGGCCATCCACATCCCGATCTACATCGACGGCCAGGGGCGGCGCTGGACCGAGCGGCTGTGGTGGGTCGATCTGCAACGCCACACCGACTACATCGCCGACCTGACGGTGGCCTGCCCCTTCATCCACGCCGAGCCGCCGGCCGATTGCGTCGAGCTGCCGCAAAGCGCGATCGCCTTCGAGTCCGTCGCCTGGCGGCACAGCTCGGCCGCCGCGTTGCTGCGCGCGCCCTGGACACTGTGGCAACTGTGGCGGCTGATCGGCCGCCACGACTTCGTGCATTCGATCTACGGCGACTGGTGGCCCTTTGCCACGCCGTACCTGGTGAACCGCGTCGCACGGGCGCGCGGCAAGTGCCTGATGGTCAACGTCGAGGCTTCGCCGTGGCGCATCGTGCGCGGCGCCGACGCGTCGGCGTGGCAGCGTTTCAAGGCGGCGTCGGCCGAAGCGCTGAACCGCTGGACCGTGGGGCTCGCGGACATTGCCTTCTTCACCCACGAGGGCTATCGCCGCGACCTGCTGCGCCATGCCGAGCGCGGCCATGTGCTGCATGCCTCGTGGATCGACGAGGCCGTGGTGCGGAGCGCGGCCGAGGTGCGTGCGCGCTGGCAATCGCGCGATGCGGCGACGCCGCTGCGCCTGCTGTTCGCCGGCCGACTGGAGCAGGACAAGGGCATCGTCGTCCTGCTCGATGCGCTGGCGCGCTTGCGCAGCGAGGGCAACGACGCCCGGTTGCACGTCGGCATCATCGGCAGTGGCCCGCTCGAAGGCCTGTGCCGCGAACATGCGCAGCGCAGCGATGCGCGCCTTCGGATCGAAGTGCTGCCGCCCGTGCCCTATGGCCCGGCGCTGTTCTCGCTGCTGCAAGGCTTCGATGCGCTGCTCGTGCCGAGCCTGGCCGACGAGCAGCCGCGCGTCGTCTACGACGCCTACTCGCAGGGCCTGCCGGTGCTGGCCTCGGCGACTCCCGGCCTGGCGACCTGCGTCGCCGACGGCGTCACCGGCCGCCTGTTCGCGCCGGCCGATGCCAGCGCGCTGGCCGCGCTGCTGCGCGAAAGCGCGGGAGACCCGGCCGCGCTCGGGCCGCTCGGTCTGGCGGCCGTCGAAGCGGCGCGTTCGATGACTCATCAGCAGATGCACCGCCAACGCCACGCGCTGATCGCGCAGGCGCTGGCAGCGCGTGGTTTGGCGTGACTTACAGTCAACCCAACAACATGAACGATGCTCCTGCCCGCCCACGCTTGCCAGACGTGGCCGTGATCGCGATCGGCCGCAACGAAGGCGAGCGCCTGCGCCGCTGCCTCGAATCGGTGGCCGGGCGCGTCGCATTGGTGGTCTATGTCGATTCCGGTTCGACCGACGGCTCGGTGGCGCTGTCCAAGGCGCTGGGCTGCGAGCTGGTGGCGCTCGACATGAGCACGCCCTTCACCGCAGCCCGCGCGCGCAACGCCGGCGCGCAGCTCGCGCTGCAGTTGCGGCCGCAACTGGAGTTCCTGCAGTTCGTCGACGGCGACTGCGAGGTCGATGCCGGCTGGCTCGACACCGCGCACGACTTCCTGCGCAGCAACGACGGCGTGGCGGCCACGTTCGGCCGGCGCCGCGAGCGCCATCCCGACGTCTCCGTCTTCAACCACCTGTGCGACATGGAGTGGAACGTGCCGCCCGGCGTGGTGCGCTCGTGCGGCGGCGATGTGATGATGCGCAGCCAGGCGTGGCAGCGCGTCGGCGGCTACCGCGAAGACCTGATCGCCGGCGAAGAGCCGGAGCTCTGCATCCGCTTGCGCGGCGCCGGCTGGACCATCCGCTGCCTGGACGCACCGATGACGCTGCACGACGCGGCCATCACGCGCTGGAGCCAGTGGTGGCGGCGCACGATGCGCACCGGCTATGCCTTTGCCGAAGGCTCGCACCTGTTCGGCGCGCCGCCCGAGCGCCACTGGGTGCGCGAGTCGCGGCGCGCGCGCCTGTGGGGGCTGGCGATGCCGCTGTTGATCCTGGTCGCGGCGCTGTCGCTGTCGCCTTGGTTCCTGCTGGCGCTGCTGATGTACCCGGGGCAGATGCTGCGCCTGTACATGCGCAAGTCCGGCCCGCCGCGCCCGCGCGCCTTGCAGGCGATCTTCACCACGCTCGGCTACTTCCCCGAAGCCGCCGGCCATCTGCGCTACTGGCGCAACCGCCTGACGGCGCGGCGCGAAGCCCTGATCGAATACAAGTGAGCGACGCCGGGCCGCTCCCAAGGCGCTCGCTCCCCCGGAGCGCGAAGCGGCTCCTGACGGGGCCGTGGGGGACGGCGCGCAGCGCCCAGGGGGCCAACGGCCGGCTGGTGCTGGTCGACCCGGGACTCGATCTCGCAGCGTTGGGCATCGAGTTGCGGCTGGCGGTTGTCGATCTCGATGCGGTGTCCGAGACCGACGACGCCTTGCCCGACGCGCTTGTGCAGCGCGCCGCGCGCTTCGTTCGCGCGACCGATCGCCGCCGCTACCTCGCCTCGCGGGCCGCGCTGAGGCGCGCGGTCGGTGGCACCGGCTCCTGGGTCGAAGGCGCGCATGGCAAGCCCGCGCTGGCCGAACCGCCGCCGCACTTCAACCTGAGCCGGCGCGACGGCTGGGCGGCGATCGGCGTGTCGGCCACGCACGAGTTGGGCGTCGATGTCGAGACCCTGCGTCCGATCGACGACGCGCAAGAACTCGCGGCACTGCACTTCACGCCGAGCGAGCGACAGGGCGTTGCCGACGCCCAGGATTTTCTGCGCGTCTGGACCCGCAAGGAAGCCTGCATGAAGGCCACGGGTCTGGGCCTGTCGCTGGCACCGTCGTCGTTCGAGTGCGGCGCGCAGGCGGCGGCGTCGCGCGTGCGCATCGAGACGCCGCAGCGCCACTGGTCGCTGCTGGTGCACACGCCACCGCTGCAAGCGCCCTTCGTGTTGTCATGGGCGGTGGTGTTGAAATGATCCCCCCGAAGAAGCCAGTTCCGTCGCGGCCGCTTGGCAAGGCTGCTTCGTGTTGACAGCTGCCACATGAACCTCCTCAAGACGCTGGCCAAGCGCGCCCTGACTACCGAGCTGCCTTATGCCGCACTGCGCGCGCGCGCCCATCGCGGCGACGCGCTGACGCTGCTGACCTATCACACGCTCGGCGACGACGACGAAGACTTCGACGCCTGGACCGTGCTCCAGCGCGGCGACTTCGAGCGCCAGATCGCGCTGCTGCGCCGCGACTACGACATCGTCAGCCTCGACGACGGCTTGCACGGCGCGCCGAGCGCACGGCCGCGCGTGGTCCTGACCTTCGACGACGGCCACAGCGGCTGGCTCGATCAGCTGCTGCCGATCGTCGAGCGCGAGGCGCTCCCGGTCACGCTCTACGTCGCCACCGGCCATGTGCAAAGCGGCCAGGCGTATTGGTTCGACGCGCTCGTCAACGCGCTGCAAACCGCCGAGCCGCTGACGCTCGACACCGGATCCGCCGTGCTCGGCACGATCACGCTCAACCGCGAGCGCGGCGCCGCCAACTGGCTGCGCCTGTCGGCGCTGTTCGAGGCGCTGAAGGCGCTCGACGCCGACGCGCGCGACGCACTGGTGCAGCGCCTGATCGCCGCCACGGCCGCAAAGCGCAGGCCGCGCTTTCGCGCGCTGCAGCCGCTCGCGCCGGCCGACCTGCGCACGCTGGCGCAATCGCGCTGGGTGACGATCGGCAGCCACTCGCATGGCCACGAGCTGCTCGACCGCGTCGCGCTGGCCGACGCCTGCAACAGCATCACGCGCTCGATCGCGCTGCTGCGCGAATGGACCGGGCGCGACGTCGCGCACTTCGCCTACCCCAACGGCAACTACAACGCCGCCTTGGCCGCGGCTTTGCCCGGCCTTGGCCTGAAGAGCGCGGTGACGACGCGCCACGGCCTGTGGCGGCGCCAGGCGGCGGCGCTGTTCGAGTTGCCGCGCGTGGCCGTCGGCCGCTACGACGACACGCCGCGGCTGCGCCTCAACCTGCTGGGTTGAGGCGACGCTGCGGGGCCGGCTGCGCCGCGCCTTCGGCCGCCACCGAGGCTTCGAACAGCTTGGCCAGTTGCTCGGCGGCGTCGCCGATGCGATGGCGCTCGATGACGCGCGCGCGCCCCGATGCACCCATGCGCGTGAGTTCGTCGACCGGCGTCTGCAGGCAGGCCTGCATCGCATCGGCCACCACCAGCGGGCAGCCGGCGTGCACCAGCCAGCCTTCGCGCCCGGGGCGCACCAGCTCGGGAATGCCGCCGACGTAGCTGCTGATCACCGGGCGTTGCAGCGTCAGTGCTTCGATCAGCGCCACCGGCAGGCCTTCCATCGACGACGGCATGACCAGCGCGCGCGCGGCGATGATCTCCTCGCGCACGCGCTCGCCGTCGACCCAGCCGCACAGCGTCACCTGCTCGGCCAGGCCGTGCTGCGCGATCAGCGTTTCGATGTCCGGGCGCAGATCGCCGTCGCCGGCGAGCACGAGATGCGGCCGCAGGCCGCGCTCGCGCAGCAGCGCCAGCGCCTCGATCAGCAGCGGCTGCGCCTTCTCGTTGCACAAGCGCCCGACACAGACGAAGCGCTGCACGTCGGGCACCGGAGATGCCGGCCACTGCAGAAACGAATCGTCGACGCCGCAGTGCACGACATGCAGCTTGTCGTGGTCTTCGAGGCGGATCCAGCGCATCAGCTGGGCGCGCGTGAAGGAGCTGATGGCGACGACGAAGGCGGCATGCTGCACCTTCTCCAGCAGCGCCCACTGCAGCGGCCGGTCCCATTCGTCGGAGCCGTGCAGCGTGACGCTGTAGGGCGCGCTGCCCCACTGCCGCGCCAGCAGCGCCACCTCGGCCGAGTTGGTGCCGAAGTGGGTGTGGATGTGCTGCACGCCTTGCGCCGCCGTCCAGCGCGCCAGCACCGCGGCTTCGGCCAGCGAAGCCAGGTGCATGACGAAGCGGCGGTGGCTGCGCCGGTTGATGCGCCACATCATGTGCAGCGCGCGCCAGGCGCCGGCCGGCCGCTGCAGCGCCAGCAGCAGCGCGCTCCAGAACAGATAGAAGGCGCCGCGCCGCACGATGTAGCGCGTGCGGTCGCGCTCTTCAACGTCGGCGCCTTCGACCAGCGATTCGCCCGCGCTCGCGCGCAGCGCATAGCGCCGCACCTCGAAGCCCAGAGCCTCCAGCGCGCGGATCTCGCGCCGGATGAAGGTATGGCTGACCTTCGGGTACTGGTTGATGAAGTAGGCCAGCCTCACTTGGCGTTGGCCACGCTGGGGTTGACGGCGATGCGCGAGGTGACGAGCGAGGAGTGGCGCATGAAATCGCCGAGCAGGTGCGGCGGCTCGAAGCCGGGCTTGCGTTGCAGCACGCGGCGCGCGCGCCACAGCGCATACGATGCGATCCAGACCAGGTCGGTGGCGATCGCGTACAGGCGCGAGTGGTTCTTGATGAAGTAGCGGCGCCGCGACTCGAACCAGTAGTACGGCAGGCGCCGCGGCTCGGGCGGGCGATCGACCATGCCGGTGCTGGCGCCGGCGACGTGGAAGACGCGGCTCTTCGGCACGTACCAGCACTGCCAGCCCGCGCGTTGCGCCTGCAGGCAGAAATCGGTCTCTTCGTAGTAGAGGAAGTAGTCCTCGTCCATCAGCCCGATGGCCTCGAAGACTTCGCGCTTGACCATCAGGCTGGCGCCGGGCACCCAATCGACGCAGGCCTCGCGCGAGTCCATCGGCCGCAGGATCGACCACCGCGACAGCAGCTTGGTGACGATGCCGAGCTTCAAGCCGTCGTCGAGTTCCGACAGCAGCGACGGGAAGCGAAAGGCATAGGGCCAGACCACGCCGCGCTGCTCTTCGATGGCGCTGCCGGCCAGGCCGACCTGCGGCCGTGCCGCCATGAACTCCACCAGCGCGCCCATCGCGCCGGGATAGACCGCCGTGTCCGGGTTGAGCAGCCAGCAGTACTGCGGCGGGTTGGGGCCGGCCAGCGCCGGGCCGATCACCTGGTTGTTGCCGTAGGCGAAGCCGCCGTTGACCGGCGCTTCGATCAGGCGCGCCCAATCGGACCAGCGCTCGTTGCGCAGGGCGTCGGCGATGCGCGGCACCGAGCCGTCGCGCGACTGGTTGTCGATCACCACCACCGAGGCGTTGCCATAGGCGCGCATCTCGGTGTCGAGCGAGCGCAGGCACTCGATCACCAGATCGGGCGTGCGGTAGTGGACGATGACGACGAGGACGGAGGGATTCATAGCGGTTTCAGGCATCGATCTCTGCGGTCTGCAACACCGTCGGCGGTGTCGCGGGGCGCGTTGAGGTGGTGGCGTCGGCGGCGGCCGGCATCGTCTCGGCAGCCTGCGCTTCGAGCGCGAGCGCCAGGTGCGCGTTCATCGCTTCGGCCAGGCGCTGCACGTTCGGCTCCTGCAGCAGGCTCGCGTGGCCACCGGGCACGTCGGCCACGGCCAGCGGCTGCGCCATGCGCGGGCCCCAGCCCAGCAAGGGGTCGCCGTAGCGTTCGAGATAAGGCTGATCTGCGGGCGTACCGTCGCCGTTCATCGCGCGGTACAGCGCGAACATGCCATGCAAGCGCGTGTCGCCCGGCTGGTGCTCGCGGTGCGCGTGTTCGTACAAGGGCAGGTAGCTGATCGCGGGCGTGAGGGTGTCTGTCGCCTCGGCGGGCGCGCTGCGCAGGCGCTCGACCTTGCGCGCCGCGGCGGCGCGCTCGCGGCGCGTCGTCAGCTCGTAGCGCGCCGCGCGCAGTGCCTTGCGCACGAGCTGCGGCAGTGCGCGCAGCACCGACAGCAACGTCGGCGTGCCGCCATCGGGAGCGAGCAGGCGCTTGACGCGCTGCAAGCGCTCGTTCTTGATGCGGTCGCCGATCTCGGGCAATCGCGCGTCCGCCGCGTCGAGGATGCCGACGTAGGCGGTCTTCTCGCCGGCCTCCTGCAGCTGACGCGCCATCTCGACGGCGATGACGCCGCCGGCACACAGCCCTGCTATCCAGTACGGCCCCTGCGGCTGCACCTTGCGCAGCGTGCGCACATGCGCCGCGGCCCAGTCGCGCACGCTGGTCTGCGCGTACTGGCCGCGCGCATCGATCTCGGGCTGGATGCCAAAGACCGGATGGCCCGCTTCGAGCTTCAAGGCCAGCGTGCGGTACAGCAGCGTCTCGCCCAGGCCGTCGTGCACGAAGAAGATCGGCGGCTTGCCGCTGGCCGGACGCACCGGCACCAGCGTGGCGCTGCGCACCACGGGCGTGGGTTTCGCCGCGGCGGTTTCGTTTCCGCCGGCTTGCTGCTGGCCGCCGCTCGGGTCGATCAGCGTGGCCAGGCTGCGTACCGTCGGCGCTTCCAGCAGGGCGGTCAGCGGCAGTGCCTTGCCGGTTCTCTTCTTCAGTTTGTTGATGACCTGCACTGCCAGCAGCGAGTGGCCGCCGAGGTCGAAGAAGTTGTCGTCGGCGCCCACGCGCGCATGGCCGAGCATCTCCGACCACATCTGCGCGATGGTCCTTTCAAGCTCGTTGGCCGGCGCCTTGTAGCCGGCGGTCGCCTCGGCGCCGTCGTTGGCGCCGAGCGCGGCCGGTGTTTCGCTCTGGCGCAGCCTGGCCAGCAGCGCGATCAAGTCCTGCGGCGACACCACCACCTGCGGTCCGGGTTGCGCCGCGAGCACACGCTCGATCGCTTCGGCGCCTTCGGCCGACAGGATGCCGTCGCGCAGGCCGAGCGCCAGCACGTTGTTGGCGGTGGCGCGCGGCTTGTTCGCGGGCGCGGGCACGGCGCTTTCGGTGCGCGCCAGCAGCGCCTTGTCACGCACGCGGATCATCGTGAAGTCGTCGATCTCGACGACGACGCGGCCGGCGGCGTCGCGGATCGTGACGTCGAAGCGCGCCAGGTCGGTCGTGCCGGCATCGTCACCATCGCCGCGCAGGCGCACATGGCTCGTCAGTTGCGTCGTCAGCGCGCCGTGGATGCGCAGCTGCCCATACAGCGCCGGCACGAAGAAGTCGCGCGCCTCGTCGAAGCCGGGCACGAGCGCCTGCGCACCGCCGGTGGCCATGTCCATCAGCGCCGGGTGCAGCGGGTACTCGGCCAGATCGGCGGCATAGGCCAGCGGCAGCTCGAGCGCGAGCAGCGCTTCGTTGTCGCCGAAGTCGATGCGGTTGATGTTGCTCCAGCGCGGGCCGAAGCGCAGGTGCTCGGGTGCGCGCTGCCCTTCTTGCTTGCGCAGGCGGCAGCGCTCGGCGATGGCGGCCACGCTGTCGTGCGCTGCAGCAGCGGCGGCGGGCACGCGCGCGACCTGGCCGCGCACGTGTTCTGTCCAGGCATCGTTGACATGCGCCGCACCCGCCGCGCGGCCGACCACCGAGAACGACGCCGTCGGGGTGTTCAGGCCGCGCAGGTGCACGCGCAGATCGCGCTCCTCGCCGGCGCGGACGACGAAAGGCGTGAGGAAGGTGACCTTGCGCAGATCGATCGCATCGTTGCTCTGTGCGCCGCGCAGCGCGAAGGCATGACGCACGAACTCGAGGTAGCCGGTACCCGGGATCAGCGCTTCGCCGCCCTTGACCTGGTGCTCCTCGAGCAACCAGTGCGTGGCGCGCGACAAGCGCGTCTCGACCACACGTTCGTCGCGTGCATCGAGCAGCAGGCGCTGCGCCAGCGGATGGCCGAGCTCGATGCCGTCTTCGCCGGCCAATGCATCGGGCGCCAGGCCGAGCTGGCTGGCGAGCTCGGCGGCCATGCCGACTTCCTGCCACTGGCTCCAATCGATGGCGATGGTGTTGGCCTCGCCACGCGCCCAGCGCGCCTGCGCATGCGCGTCGAGGAAGGCATTGGCCGCGGCGTAGTCGATCTGCCCGGCAAGGCCGGTGAAGGCGCTGATCGACGAGAACAGCACAAGGAAATCGAGCGGCGGCGCCTTGGCGTCTTCCGCCAGCGCCGCTTCGAGGGCGAGCGTGCCCTGCACCTTGGGGGCGAGCACCGAGGCCGCGACCGCGCTGTCCTTCAGCTGGATGACGCCGTCGGCGAGCACGCCCGCGGTGTGCAGCACGCCGTGCAGCGCGCCGAAGCGCGCGCGCGCCTGGCGCAGCGCGGCCTTCATCTGCGCTGCGTTGGTGACGTCGCAAGCAATCACCAACACCTCGGCGCCGGCGGCTTCGATGGCCATCACCTGGCGGATGCGCCGCGCCAGTGCGTCCGGGTTGCCCAGGTGCTGCGGCCAGAGGCTGCGCTCGGGCAATCCTTGGCGACCAATCAGCACGAGCCGCGCCTGCACGCGCCTGGCCAGGTGCTCGGCCAGCGCCAGGCCGACGCCGCCGAGGCCGCCGGTAATGACATAGACACCCTGAGGCCGCAGCTTCGATTGCGTGGGTGCGGGAGCCGGCAAGGGCGCGGGCACATGCGCTTGCAGCCAGCGCTCGCCGGCGCGCCACGCCAGCGTGTCGTGCGCGAGCGCGCCTTGCAACACCGCGTCGAGCTCGGCGGCCAGGCCGTCGAGCAGGCGCTGCTCGATCATCGAGCCGGCGGCCGGCGCGTCGATGTCCACCCAGGCGCAGCGCACATTCGGGAACTCGCGCGGGATCACCTTGCACGGGCCGGCGAGTGTGGCCTTGACGGCATCGATCTCGGCCTCGCCGGCGACCCGCTGTGCGCGCTGCGTCAACACCATCAGCGCGAGCGGCTGCGTGATGTCTTCGCGGCCGATGATCTGCGCGATCTGCAAGAGGCGGTAGAAGCCGCGCTGCAGCGTGGCCTCGACATCGTGCGTGCCGAGGTTCCACAAATGCACGATGCGCGAGGGCGGCGGCTCGACGGCGAGCACGGCCGCGAACAGGCGCTCGATGTGATCGGCGTTCTTCGCTTCGAGCGTGTAGCGGCGCGGGCCTTCTTCGCGCCAGGCGCGGCCGGCAGCCGCGACGATGACTTCGTCGCCGGCGTCGCGCAATCGTTGCGCGAGGCGTTCGGCAAAGGCCGAGCCGTCCGACAGGACGAGGGTGCGGCGCGGCGTCGTGCCTTGGTGCGGCGCCACGGCCGGCAGTGCCGGCGCACGTTGCCACACCGGCTGGTAGAACCACTGCGCGATGTCCTTGCGCTTGTGCAGCGACCGGTCTTCGGGCGCGAGCTCTCCGGTCTTGCCGGGCTCGATCCAGTGGCGCTGGTGATCGAAGCAATAGGTCGGCAGCTCGATGCGCAGCCGTCGTTCGTCGTCACCGCGCAGCTTGCCCAAATTCACATCGACGCCGCTGGCCCACAGCCGCCCGAACGCGCCGAGCATGAGGGCCTGGTCGTCGAGCGCATCGTCGGCGTGGCGCATCGACGCGACCACCGGCTGCGCTGGTTTTCGCGCCGGGTGACTGCGCGCCAGGCTCGAGAGCGTGCGGCCGGGGCCGACTTCGAGCAGCGCACGCGTCTCGTCGCCGAGCAGTTGCTGCAATCCGTCGGCAAAGCGCACGGTGTGGCGCAGGTGGCGCACCCAGTAGTCGGCGCTGGTGGCTTCGGCCGCGGTGATCATCGCGCCCGACAGGTTGGAGACGAAGGGAATCGTCGGTGCGCGCATCGCGATGCCGCGCAGGAAGGCGCCGAACTTTGCGAGGATCGGCTCGAGCATCGGCGAGTGCGCGGCGACGTCGATGCGCACGCGCGCGGCCTCGATCTCCATTTCGGCGAGGCGACGCTGCAAGGCTTCGATCGACGCCACCGGGCCCGACGCGACGCACAACTGCGGGCCGTTGATGACACCGATGGAGAGGTCGGCGGTCAGCAACGGCGCGAGTTCGGCCTCGGCAGCGGCACGCTCAGCATCGCGCCTTCGGGCAAGGTCTCGAACAGCCGGCCGCGCAGCTCGACCAGCGCCAGCGCATCGGCCAGCGTGAACACGCCGGCCAGATGCGCGGCCGTGTACTCGCCCATGCTGTGGCCGATCATCGCGGCGGGCTCGATCCCCCACGACTGCCACAGCCGCGCTTGTGCGATCTGCGCGGTGAGCAGCGCGGGCAGGGCCAGCGACGGGCGCTGCAGTTGCTCGGCCGCGGCGTCTTCGTTGCCCGGCGCGGGGAAGAGCAGCGGCTTCAGGTCGAGGTTGAGCTGCGACTTGCAGGATCGCGAGGCACTCGTCGACGCGCGCGCCGGTACACCGGCTCGCTCGCATACAAGCCGGCGCCCATGTTCGGATGCTGCGCGCCGCCGCCGGCGAACATGAAGGCGACGCTGCGCGGCGCATCCGACGCCGTCTCGGTGATCGCGTGCTGCGTGTCGCGCAGCGCTTGTGCGGCGGCCTGCGCGCTGTCGGCGACGACGACGCGGCGCAGGCTCATCGCGCTGGCGGCCGGCCTGCAGCGTGTAGGCGACATCGGCGAGGTCGATGCTGCGGCCGCGCGCTCGAAGTGCTCGGCCAGCGCGAGGCTCGCAGCGTCGAGCGACTTGATCGAGCGCGCCGACTGCACCAGCAGCTGCAAGCGCCGCGCCGGCGCCGATGACGGCGCGCGCGGCGGCGCCTCTTCCATCACGATGTGGGCGTTGGTGCCGCCGACGCCGAGCGAGCTCACGCCGGCGCGGCGCGGCAGGCCGGGCGCTGCGTTCCACGCGATGCGCTCGGCGTTGAGATAGAACGGGGTGCGCTCGAAGTCGCAGGCCGGGTTGCCGCTCGTGAAGTGCAGCAGCGGCGGGATCTCGCCGGCCTGCAGCGCCTTGGCCACGGCGATGACGCTGGCGACGCCGGCCGCGGTGTCGATATGGCCGATGTTGGCCTTGACCGAGCCGATTGCGCAGTAACCCGTCTTGTCGGTGCTCTGCCGATAAGCCTGCGTCAGCGCCGCGACCTCGATCGGGTCGCCGACGGGCGTGCCGGTGCCGTGCGCCTCGACGTAGCCGATGCTGTCGGCGGGTACGTTGGCGATGGCGAGCGCTTCGGCGATCGCCTGCGCCTGGCCATCGACGCTCGGCGCGATGTAGCCGACCTTCTGCGAGCCGTCGTTGTTGACGGCCGAGCCGTGGATGACGGCGTGGATGTGGTCGCCGTCGGCGATCGCATCGCTCAGGCGCCGCAGCACGACGACGCCGACGCCGCTGCCGAAGACCGTGCCTTTGCTCGCAGCATCGAAGGCGCGGCAATGACCGTCGGGCGAGAGGATCTCGTCCTCGCGGTAGACGTAGCCGCGGCGGTGCGGCAGCTCGATCGTGACGCCGCCGGCCAGCGCCATGTCGCACTCGCCGTTGAGCAGGCTCTGCACGCCCATGTGGATCGCCACCAGCGAGGTCGAGCAGGCGGTCTGCACGTTGACGCTCGGGCCGCGCAGGTTCAGCTGGTAGGAGACGCGGGTGGTGAGGAAGTCCTTGTCGTTGCCGGTGTGGCGCACGAGGAAGAAGCCGACCTGCTGCATCAGCTTCGGATTGGTGAGCAGGTTGAGCGGCATGTAGGCGTTGTGGCCCGAGCCGCCGAAGACGCCGATCGAGCCGCCGAAGTGGCTCGGCATGTGGCCGGCGTTCTCCAGCGCCTCCCACGCCACTTCGAGGAAGTGGCGGTGCTGCGGATCCATGATCGCCGCTTCGCGTGGCGAGAAGCCGAAGAAGCGCGCGTCGAACTCCTCCATCTGCGGCAGCACCGCGCCGACGCGAACGTAGTTCGGGTCGGCGAGGTCGTCGGCATCGACGCCGGCGGCGATCAGTTCGCTTTCCGTGAATGTGCTGAGCGATTCGACGCCGTCGCGCAGGTTGTGCCAGTACTCGTCGATCGAGCGCGCGCCCGGGAAGCGGCCCGCCATGCCGACGATGGCGATGTCGGTGTCGAGTGAGGGGGCGTTGTGGTGGGAGGAACTCATCGCGAAGCGGGACAAGAGAGGATCAGCGTGTCGTGGTTGTCGTCGGTGCGGCGCTGCGTTGCTGCTGCCGGCGTTGCATCGCAGCGCGCCGGCCCTGGGCCCGATCGCTGCCTTGCTGCGCGCCGCCGGAAGTGCCATCGGCCAAGTACGCGGCCAGACTCTGGATCGTCGGGAAGCGGAAGATATCCGTGATCGAAAGCTCGCGCTGCAGGAGCTCCTTCAGGCGCCGATGCGCCGTCACCGCCAGCAGCGAGTGGCCGCCGAGGTCGAAGAAGTTGTCGCGCGTGCCCACCTGATCGAGCTTGAGCACGTCTTGCCAGACTTCGGCGATGCGGTCTTCGAGCTCGCCGGCCGGCGCCACGTACTCGGTTGTCGTGAGCGGCGCGGCGCCCGCGTCGGGTGCGGGCAGGGCCTTGCGGTCGATCTTGCCGTTGGGCGTCTGCGGGAACGCGTCGAGCACGACGAAAGCCTGCGGCACCATGAAGTCGGGCAGGGTCTCGCGCAGGGCTTCGCGCAGCGCGCCGGCGTCGATCGTCGCGGCGTGTTGCGTGACGAGGTAGGCGACGAGCTTCGCATCGCCGGGCTGATCCTCGCGCGCCATCACCACCGCTTGTGCGATGCCGCGCTGCTCGGCGAGCGCGGCCTCGATCTCGCCGAGCTCGATGCGAAAGCCGCGCAGCTTCACCTGATGGTCGAGGCGGCCGAGGAACTCGAGCACGCCGCTGCCGTCATCGTTCTGGCGCCAACGCACGAGATCACCGGTGCGGTAGAGGCGGCCGTGGCCGCTGATCGCGTCGGGCACGAAGCGCTCGGCCGTCAGCTCGGCGCGCTCGAAGTAGCCGCGCACGACACCGGCGCCGCCGATGGCGAGCTCGCCGGGCACGCCCGGCGGCAGCGCTTGCTGCCGCGAGTCGAGCACGTAGACCTGCTGGTTGGCGATCGGCTTGCCGAGCGGGATGACGCCGCTGTGAGCGCGGTCGACGCCGTGCACCGTCGACCAGATCGTCGTCTCGGTCGGGCCGTACATGTTCATGACCTTGCCGCGCACCAGACCTGCCAGGTCGCGCGCGAGTGCGGGCGGGAAGGCTTCGCCGCCGACCATCATGCAGTCGAGCTGCGCCAGGCCCGCGCGCGCTGCGTCGTCGGCCGCGAGCATGCGCGCCATCGACGGCGTGCACTGCAGATGCGTGACGCGATGGCGCTGCATCAGGTCGGCGAGCGAGGCATCGCCGCTCGCGGCCGGCATCGATTTTTCGCGCAGCGCGTTCAGGTGCGGCAGGTGCGCGAGCACGGTGTCCGTGGCGACGCCGAAGTCGATCAGGCAAGCGACCTCGTCGACGCCGACGGCCTTGATGCGGTCGATCATCGAAAGGCAAGACTCGGGCGTGCCGAACAGGCCGCTGTCGTCGAAGTAGCGCTCGAACGAGTATTCGAGCAGCGCGTCCATCTCGTCGGCGCTCAGACTTTGCAGGTCGAGACTGCCCTGGTCCTTCGCATCCATGCCCTCGCGGCGTTTGAAGGCGGGGAAGCTCCAGGCGTATTGCTTGACGAGGTCCAGCGAGGTCCTCAGGTACTCGATCAGCGGCTGCCTCACTGTCGCGCGCACCTCGGCCATGTCGGGGCCGACGAAGCTGTGCAGCATCAGCGAGACGAAACCTTCGCCCGGGTGGCCGGCTTCCTTCCAGGCCTTGCGGTACGCGGCGATCTTCTGCGCGAGTTCCTCGACGCTCTGGCCGAGCAGGTGCGTCAGCACCTTGGCGCCGATCCGGCCGGCGTCGATGAAGGTCTGCGGGTTGCCGGCGGCAGTCACCCAGTACGGCAGCTCCTTCTGTACCGGCCGCGGCAGCGTGCGCAGCTCGACCGGTTTGCCCAGCGGCCCGTCGAACGCGAGCGCTTCGCCGCGCCAGAGTCGGCGCACG
The DNA here is from genome assembly GCA_963738605.1 of uncultured beta proteobacterium. Lineage (GTDB taxonomy): Bacteria > Pseudomonadota > Gammaproteobacteria > Burkholderiales > Burkholderiaceae_C > CADEEN01. Next base: position 365,348 of record CAVTXG010000004.1, on the reverse strand, counting down.
ACCTCGATGTTGCGCAGCATCACGTCCTTGTTGTCGGCGTAGTTGCCGGGCATCAGCGCGAAGTCGTTGGGCTGCCAGCCGGACGCGAACGAGATGCCGACGCGACCCTTGGAGATGTTGTCGACCACCGACCACTCCTCGGCGACCCGCGCCGGATGGTGCAGCGGCAGCACGACGCTGCCGGCGCGGATGCCCACGCGCTCGGTCACCGCGGCCACCGCCGCGCCGGTCACCGCCGGGTTCGGGTACAGGCCGCCGAAGGCGTGGAAGTGGCGCTCGGGCGTCCACACCGCGGCGAAGCCGTTCTTGTCGGCGAACTTCGCGCCTTCGAGCAAGAGGCGGTACTTGTCCTGCGCGTTCTCGTTCTCGTCGGCGGAGAAGTAGAAGAGGCTGAAGTCGAGCGGCCGCGCGGCGTGCGCGCCGCGCGCGGTGGCGCTCGCGCCCGCGCCGAGCTTTTGTTCTTCGCTCGCGATGACGACGCGATAGCCGCGCGCCAGTGTCCAGCACAGCTCCAGCACCGAGATGTCGAACGACAGGCTGGTGACTGCGAGCCAGACGCCGGCGGCCTCGGCGTCGAGGTGCTGATCCATGCCCGCAAAGAAGTTGACGACGTTGCGGTGCTCGACCATGACGCCCTTGGGCTTGCCGGTCGAGCCCGAGGTATAGATGACGTAGGCCAGGTGCTCGGGCCTGGCGCCGCCGTCGATGCCTGCCGTCGGCTGCGGCGCGCCGAGCGCGTCTTCGATCAGCAGCGTGCGCGCGCTGGTGTTGTCGAACAGAGCGGCGTGGGCGCCGTCCGTGAGCAGCACCGCGGCCTGTGCGTCGTCGAGCATGTAGCCGATGCGCTCGCGCGGGTAGGCCGGATCGAGCGGCACGTATGCGCCGCCGGCCTTGTGAATGGCGAGCAGGCCGACGATCAGTTCGATGCCGCGCGCCAGGCACAGGCCGACGCGCTGGTCGGGGCCGATGCCGAGCGCGACGAGTTGCGCCGCGACACGGTTGGCGCGCGCATCGAGTTCGGCGTAGCTGATCTCGACGCGGTTGGCGACGAGTGCGATGCGTTGCGGCGTGCGTTGCGCTTGCTGCTCGAACAGGCGGTGCACGCAGGCTTCGAGCGGCGCCACTGCGCGCGTGTGATTCCAGTCGCGCAACACCTGCTGCTGCAATGCCGCGTCCATCAGCGGCAGCTCGCCGAGCGCGCGCTCGGGTGTGGCCGCGGCGGCCGTTGCCAACGCCAGCCATTGCTGCTGCAAATGCGCGACCTGCGCGACGTGGATGCCTGCGCTGTCGTAGAGCCAGCGCGCGGCAGAACCGTCGTTCAGCAGCGCGATCGTCAGGTGATTGCCGGCTTGCGCACGCGCATCGTCGAGGCGATCGACTTCGGCCAGCGCCACCGGCAGCACGCGCGGATCACGCTGTTGCGCGGCGCGCGCGCGCAGGGCGGGGCGACGCGCCACCAGGTCGGTCAAGTAGGTGCCGCGGCGCTGCATCTCCTGCTGTTGCTGCGCGCAGTGCGCGCTCAACCGGTCGAGGCCGCGTGCGAAGTCCACCTCGGCGCGCCACGGGCGCTGCGGCGCCCACAGGCCCGGCTGTTCGTCGGCGCCGGGTTGCAGTGCGCAGCCGACATCAAAGCCGGTCTTGTCGGTACTGCGCGCAAGCCACGCCAGCACCGAGGCCAAGCGTTGCGGCGCCGACAGCGCGCGCAGCGTCGCAGGCAAGCTCATGTCGAGTAGCTGGTGCGCAGCCGGCACGGACAGCGCGGCGTGATCGATCAGCGGCAGATCGAGAGCGTCCTGCGTCTCGAGCAGGTGTTGCCAGAACGGCTCGTGCGCGGCGCGGGCGTCGAGCTGCGCACGCAGCGCTGCATGGGCAGCGACGAGCCGTGCGCCGACGTGCAGGCCATGCGCGTCGGCCGCGCTCGGCGCATCGACGGCGCTGCCGCAGGTGCGTTGCAAGCCCGTCAGGCGCAGGTCGTTGTCGGTGGTGGCGATGGTGATCGCCTGCGCATCGACGGCGACGATGCTGCCCGGCGCCTGCGTGCTGCGTTGCTCGCTGACCTCGACACGGCTGACCAGCAGCGTGCCGCGCGGCGTCAGCAGCTTGGCGCTGGCCACCGGGTTGGCGTAGGTGCCGAAGTCGAGCGCGCGCACCAGGCGTGCGGCATCGGCCGCGCTGCCCGTGCCGTCGATCACGGCCAGCGGTCGGTCCTTGCGTCGGTACAGCCGTTGCGGCGGCGTGGCTTGTGCGCGCGCCACCAGGGTGCCGGCCGCCAGGCCGCGCGCCACCTGCTCGAAGCTTTCGATGCCGGCTTCGAAGCAGCGCGTGTTCAGCGTCAACGCGGTCTCGTCAGCGGCCAGTCCGAAGCGGCGCTGCGCCAGGATGTCGCCGCGGTCGACCCGATCGGTCATCAGGTGCCAGGTGACGCCGTGCTCGGCCTCGCCGTTGAGCAGGGACCACACCGGCGTGTTCAGGCCGGCGTACTCGGGCAGCGGCCCGTCGTGGAAGTTGACGGCGCCGTGCGTGGCCAGCGCCAGCACCTCGGGCGCAATCACTTCGAGGTGGGTGATGCAGAACAACCAGCCGAAACCGCGCGGCGCGTCGGCGCGGTGCAGGTCGGCGGGCTTTTCGAAGCAGGGCAGGCCCTGCGTCTTCGCCCAGCGTTGGATCGTCGCCTGCGACGACACCACGGCCACGATGCCGAAGCCTTGCGTGACGAGCGTGCGCGCGCATTCGATCAGCAACGCTTCGCCGCCGATCAGGACCGCTTGTTTTTCAGCAGGGACGGACGTTCGGGTCATGTGCAAGCTGCGGGTTCGACGGATTATTCTCGTGCGGCCGGTGCTGCCGACCCCCTCGATCGCACACCTGCCTGCGTTTGTGTCCGCACGCGTCGCCGAGTTGTGATTTTGTTCCGCTGCGGCCGTGGCAGCGCCCTGCGAGTGCTGCGATCGGCCCCGGACGTTGCGGTGGCGCGTCGTCGCACGCAACGCTGCGCCGAGATAATGCGCCACAACGTAAGCCGACGTTTCCGACCGCGACCCACCGACTCATGACGCCGACCCGACGAAGCCTGTTGATCGCTGGTGCGATGGCCTCCGTGGCCGGCCTCACCGCGGCCGCGCGCATGGCGCTGGCCGACGGCCGCAAGGCGACGCCGCCGCAGTTGGCGCGCATCGTGCCGGCGCAGTTCGTCGGCTGGCGCGAGCTGCCCGCCGCGCCGAGCATCGTCAGCGCGCAGACGCAGGACATGCTGGCCTCGATCTACAACGAGATCCTGACGCGCGTCTATGCCGCGGGCGACGGCTACCAGGTGATGCTGTCGATCGCCTACGGCGGCGACCAGCGCGGCACGCTGCGCGCCCACAAGCCCGAGGTCTGCTACCCGGCGCAGGGCTTCAAGCTGATCGATGTGAGCGACGCGGTGCTCGACACCGAGCATGGCCGCATCCCGATGCGCACGCTGCGCACCGTGCTCGGCCCGCGTCACGAGCCGGTGATGTACTGGTTCGCCTTCGCCGGCCGCACCAACGCGTCGGCCTGGCAGCAGCGCCTGCAGAGCCTGCGCCTGACGCTCACCGGCCAGGTGCCCGACGGCCTGCTCTTTCGCGTCTCGTCGATCGACGCCGACGCGCAGCGCGCCTGGCGGCGACAGGGCGACTTCGTGCGCGCCTTGCTCGGCGCCTGCACGCCGCTGGCGCGCGCGCGCCTGGCCGGGCTCGACGTCGCCTGATCACGCGTTCGTAGTTCACGCCGCCCTGACCTCGCTGTAAGGGCGGGCAACAAGCTCGTTGCCGCGCGCGTCGGCCGATCGCGCCGCGCGCCCGTGCAGGACTTCTCCACCGACGCAAGCCCCAGGCCTCGATTCGTGCGCGAGTGCTGTGCGATTTTTCGCGCTCCTTTCGAGAAGCGAAATGCAGCGTCGCATCGGCGCCATTACAGCCGGTGGTCACCCGACCTCTACCTTGCTCGGGTGCATCGATGAACACGACCGCGTGACTCGCCAGAAGTCGCCGGACAGCGCCAGGGAGCGCTGCAGGAGGTGGCCCGGTCGATGTGCATCGCTCATCGACAGGTGCCTCCTCCATGACATCGACGAACCTTGCTCGCTGCCGCCTGGCCCCCTGGCCCCTGATCGCCGGCCTGCTGCTCGCTGGCTGCTGGGGAGGCGACGACGATCCCAACGCCGTCGGGCGCGAAGAACTCGAAGCGCGGCGCGATCGCGGCGCACCGACGCTGCGGGTCGCCACGCCCGACGAAAGCACATTCCAGACGACGCAGTCGTCACTGCTCATCGCCGGCACCGCGCAGGACGACCGCATCGTTGCGCGTGTGACCTGGGTCAATGACCGCGGCGGCAACGGCATCGCGCAGCAGGATGCTGCCGCGGCATCGGTGCAGTGGAGCGTGCCCGCGATGGCCCTGGCCGAAGGCAGCAACAGCATCGTCATCCGTGCCTACGACAAAGCCGGCAACGTCAGCGCGAAGACGCTTCAGGTGCAGTACGCGACAGCGCCGCAGACGCCCGACCCTGCCGCGCCGCCGCCACCGGCACCGACCGAGCCGGCGCCCGCGCCGATCCCGCTGCCGCCGAGCGGGCCGGTGACGGTCGCGCCGGGTGAGCTGCGCTGGAGCGCCGCGTCCACCTGGGGCGGAGAGGTGCCGGCTGCCGGCGCCCAAGTGGTGGTGCCGGCCGGCGCCACGGTGGTCCTCGACACCAACACCGCCGACTTGGGCAACCTGAGCATCGAAGGCACGCTGCGCTTTGCCGCGGCCGACGTCGAACTCAAGGCCGCGGCGATCCAGGTCAGCGGTGCGCTGCTGATCGGCAAGGCCGACGCACCGCACCTGAACCGCGCCACGATCACGCTCACCGGCCAGCCTGTGGCCGGTGGCAACAACGGCATCGCGCGCGGCTTGAACGTGCAGGGCGGCCGCCTCGAGCTGCATGGCGCGGTGCCCCAACCCGCCTGGACGCGTCTGGGCGATCACGCTCAGGCCGGCGCCAACGCCCTGACGCTGGCCGCAGCCAGCAACTGGCGCGCCGGCGACACCATCGCCGTCGGCCCGAGCGACTTCTACGGCTTCGCTTCGACCGAACGCCTCGAACTCGCCGCCAACGCCGCCGGCAACAAACTCAGCAGCCGCAACAGCCTGGCCGCCGCGCGCTGGGGGCGCCTGCAGTACGCCACCAGCAACGGCATGAGCCTCGTACCCGAGGCCGGCTACACGCCGCCGGCAGCGCCCGCACCGAGCGTGCTCGACGAGCGCGCGCCCGTCGCCAACCTGAGTCGCAACATCGTCATCCAGGGCATCGACGACGCGGCCTGGCGAAGCAACGGCTTCGGCGGCCACGTCATGGTGATGAACCTGCGCAGCCAGGTCGTGATCGATGGCGTCGAGATGCGCCGCATGGGCCAGAGCGGCACCCTGGGCCGCTACCCGATGCACTGGCACATGCTGAGCTACGCCAACGGCAGCCTGCTGGGCGACGCCACCGGCCACCGCATCAGCAACAGCGCCGTCTGGCAATCGTCGCAGCGCTGCATCGTCATCCACGCCACCAACGGCGTGCAGGTCAACAACAACATCTGCCACGACGTTGCCGGCCACGCCTACTTCCTCGAAGACGCGGTCGAGCGCCGCAACCTGATCGAAGGCAACCTGGCGCTGATGATCCGCAGCCCGGCACAAGGCAAGGCGCTGAAGGCGCATGAGCTGCCGGTGTTCCAGGCCGGCGCTTCCGGCTTCTGGCTGACCAACCCGGACAACACGGTGCGCGGCAACCTCGCCGGCGATGCGCAAGGCAACGGTTTCTGGCTGGCCTTCCCGCGCAAGCCCACCGGCCCGAGCGCCAACGTCGCGATGCTGCCGGACCGCCTGCCGTTCGGCGTGTTCGACGACAACGTCGCGCACTCCAACGGCCAGCCCGGCATCAACATGGACTGGGCGCCCGCCGACGAAGCCGGCAACGTGACACCCAACAAGTACCTGCCGACGGTCGATGGCAGCGAGAACACCTGGGACAACCAGATTCGCGCTGCGTTGAAGCGCAACACCGCTTACAAGAACAGCGCCCATTCGCCGGGCGCGAGCGGTGCGGGATTCTGGAACCGCATCGGCAAGCCCGACTACAGCGAATGGATCACGGCCGACAACGTCGGCGTGCATTTCGGCGGGGCCGGTGACGACGGCGTCATCAGCCGCTCGCTGCTCGTCGGCAAGAGCCTGAACCACACGAGCTACCCGCAAGACGTTCGAGCCGCCTTCGGCCTTCGCCACCTACCACTCGACGTATGCGATGCGCGACAACACCGTCGTCGCCTTCGAGTACGTGCAAGGCAAGAGCAGCGGCGCCTTCCGCAGCAACGACTACTACACCCGCGCTGTCGACAAAGGCACCCTGCGCAATGCCAACAACCGCCTCATCGCCAGCCACCCCGGTTACCGCACCCTGCCGCCCAATCTCGACGGCCAGGCGCTGGCCAACCGCCACTGGACCTACGCCGGCGCGCTGTGGGATCCGCACGGCTACTGGGGTCCCAAAACAACTACTGGGTCATCGACCACCCCTTCCTGACGGCCGGCGCCGCCTGCACGGCCGTCGCGCCCGCGGGCCGCAACGGCCAGAGCTGCGCCGGCGAGTACTACGGCGTCGGCAGCTTCCAGACCGATTTCGACATGAGCCGCTTCAACTTCCTGGCGCCCATCGACGTCACGCGGCAAGACAACAACGGCCAGAGCATCGGCACGTGGAACGTCGCCGACGGTGCCACCAGCACCATGTTCGGCAACATGCGCCACTTCGCGGCCAGGCCGGGCGGGCGCTACGTCCTCAGATTCCCCGGCAAACCCAGCCCGCGCTGGTTTGCGATGACCGTGGGCAACGCCTACCGAAGCAGCGACTCGTTCGTCATGGCCGTGGCCTTCGACGGCAACGTCACGGCAACCGGCCACACCGTCGGTGGTTACGAAATGTCGCGTCAGACGCCGCCCGAGCCGAGCACGACGCGCGCGTTCGTGCCGGTACAAAGTCTGGCTGACGTCATCGCCGGCAACGGCAACCGGCTGTGGCAGGACCGCGCCAATCACCTCGTCTGGTTCAAGGTGCAGGGCGGGTGGGGGTATCCGAACCTGTCGCGCGTGGCCGCCGAGTCCGACGATGCCATCTACCAGGCGTTGAGCGTGGTACTGCAAGGCAGTTGATCGAATCCAGGGCAAATCTCACGCAACGGGCGAAGGCTGCCATTGCTCACCAAAAGCAAACAGTTGAAGACACATCCAGCCCGGACAACGCACTAGCATTTTCTGGTCGCTTGTCGACCGTGATTTCCGTTTCTGCGTGGCGCACGACCCCTCGGGAGGAGGCGGCGGCGTCGTTGGGTCTGACCAAACATCGAGAACAAACTCTTGAAGTCGTTTCACTTGCTCTTTTCTTCGGTTGCGGTGTTGTTGGCGGGTTGTGGTGGAGGAGGCGGCGACAACGCCGGTGCGGCCGACGTTGGTGTCGAGTCGACACCGGCCGTGAGCGCCCCGGCAGGCGCGCCGGCTTCGACGACGACCGATTGGGCCTTCGTCGCCCATGAGAACGAGGCCTTCCGCGTCGCCGACGCCCGCGTCGTGCGCTACGGCGCCGGCGGGCAGTGGGTCGAGCGCACGGTGGCTGGCTCGGCCACCTGTACCAACGGCTTCTTCGGCGGCGACCCAGCCGTCTCGCAGGTCAAGCGCTGCGAGGTGTCGGCCGGATCGGCGCCTGCTGCACCGGCTCCAGCACCTGCGCCGGCTCCTGCACCCGCACCGTCTCCTGCACCTGCGCCGTCTCCTGCACCTGCGCCGTCTCCTGCACCTGCGTCGGCTCCTGCACCCGCACCCGCACCCGCACCGGCCCCTGCGCCCGCACCGGCCCCTGCACCTGCGCCGGCCCCCGCACCGGCCACGCTCGGCAACACCCTGGGTTCAGCGCGCGTCATGATTTCCGGCCACAGCCTGACCGACGACCCGCTGGGTTCATCCATGGCTTCGATCGCGCAGAGCCTGGGCACGTCGATGGTGTGGAACCAGCAGATCGCACTCGGCTCGCCGATCCGCGTTCGAACCCGCGGCGACAACACCAACGACGCCAGCTTCTCGGGTTACCGCAGCGGCAAGAATCGCAACGGCTCGGGCCTGGACATCGCCGCCGAGCTTGCCAACCCGCAGACGCTGGGCGGCGAGCGCTACGACACCTTGGTGCTGGCCGAGCGCCACGACCTGCTCAACGTGCTGATGTACGAGGACACGGTGCGCTATGCGCGTCACTTCCACGAGCGGCTGGTCGCCGGAAATGCGCGCGGCAACACTTATCTTTATCACGCGTGGCTTGCCGTCAAGAACAAGAACGATCCGAGCGAGTGGATTGCCTATGAGCGCGCTGCGGCGCCGGCGTGGCAGTGCGCCGCCGCACGCGTCAACCAGTCGCTGGCGGCGTCCGGCCGCTCCGACCGCATGGCCTATCTGCCGGCGGGTCTGGCCCTGGCCAACCTGGTCGAACAGGCGACGCGCAGCGGCCTGGCCGGGGTGTCGGGCGGCAGCGTGCGGGAGACGATGCAAAACCTGTTCAGCGACGACGTGCACCTCACGTCCGCCGGCTCGTACTACATGGCGCTGGTGACGTATGCGTCGGTCTATCGCCGCTCGCCGGTCGGTGCCTGGGCGCCGTCGGGCATCAGCGCCGAGCAGGCGCGCTCGCTGCAGCAGACGGCTTGGCAATCGGTGTCCAGCCACTACAACAGCGCGGTGACGCCATCGATGCCGCAGTGCCAGGCGCTGATGCGCGAGCAGTACTGCTCCGCCTTCGCCGCCTACCAGGGTGGCGGCAACGGCCTGCTCGAGCGCTGCGTCGGCCGCTTTTCGTCGCAGTCGCAGGACAATCCGTTCTACTACGACGCCGGCAGCGACGCGACCTACTGGTTCCCGGCGCCGCGCTGAGGCTTACGCGGTCAGGTGCTGCGCGCCGTGGGCGCGCAGTGCAGCGTGCAGCGCCGGATCGGTCAGCGTGGCCGCGCGCAGCGCCCGCGGCGTGACCTGCCAGGCGTCGATCAGCGCGATCAGGCCGAGCAGGGCGCTGCCGAGGGCCGGCGCGGCACTCAGATCGAACTCGACGCGCACGCCCTCGCGCAGTAATGTTGCCAGGGTCAGTCGCAGCGTTTGTTGCTCGGCTTGGCCGATCGGGCCTTGCCAGTCACCCGACAGCGCGACCACCCCTGCGTTACGGCTCGGGCGCGCGAGCTCGAAGCGTGTCGGCTGACCCGCGCCCGCCGCACGACGCTTCGAGCGCATCGCCTGTGTCGTGAGCGCGCGCAGCAGCACGCGGCCGTCGTCCCAGTAGCGCCGCCACAGCTGCGGCTCCTGCACGATGCGCCAGATCCACTCCAGGCCGCTGCGCTGCATCCACGCCGGCGCTCGCGCCACGCTGTCGGCGGCGAAGTTGATGACCGCGCCGAGGTGGCACAGCACCGGCGCTCGCAGGCGCTCGCGGTTGCGCTCGATCCAGGCCTGGCCCTTCTTCGCGCCGAGCGCGACCAGCACGAAGTCGGCGTCGCTGGCGTTGATCCGGTCGATCGTGGCTGGTGCACTCATCGCTTCGACATCGCCGAAGCCGCCTTCGTCATGGCCGACGCATTCGAAGCCGCCGGCCTGCGCATTCAGCCGCGCCGCGGCACGCGCGCCGATGCCCGGTGGCCCGCCGAACAGGTACAGCCGGATCGGCGGCCGCTGCGCCGAGCGGCCCGCTGCCTGCAGGCGCTCGAAGAGATCGGCGCCGGCGACGCGGCCCGGCAGCTCGATGCCCATCGCGCGCGCCACGCGCACGATCGGAAAGCCGTCGGCCACACTCAGGTCGCTGCGCAGCACCGAGCCGCGGAAAGCGCTGTCCTGCATCGCCGCGACGGCGAAGTTGACGTTGGGGGTCGAGAGAAAACAGCGCCGCCGCGTGGCGATGCAGTGGCGGATGTGAGCGGCGGTGCCGTCCAGATCGATGCGGTCGAACACCAAGCCGAGCAGCGCGTGCACGTCGCGGCCGAGGTCGAGTTCGCGCCGCTCGGCGGTGGCCGGCACGAGCAGCGTGTCGGGTGCCGCGCCGGCCCGTGCCGCTCTTGCCAGGTGCGCGCCTTCGATCTCACTCACCTTCACGCTTGGCCCGCACCCAGTTCGACTCGCGTTTCCACAGGAAGGCGACGTACATCGGCAGCTTGCGCAGCGCGTAGGCCGGTGCGGTGAGCAACAGTTCGGACAGCGCGATGACGTCGCGTCCTGCAACGTGCCACGACAGCAGGATCGCGAGCACCAGCAGCGCCAGCGCGGCAGCGCTGATCAGCAGCGGCAACGCGCCCGCGCCGATGGCGAGCGCCAGTGCGCCGAGCAGCAGCAGCCCGAGCTGCAGCTGCACCAGCAGCGCGAGCGGCGGCACCATCAGGTCGGCGGCCATCGCCGCCAGACGCCAGTCGGCGCGCGCCAACGCGGCCAGCAGCAGGCGTGGGCCGTGGCGCAGCATCAGGGCCAGGTTGCCGTGCTCCCAGCGCCGGCGCTGCGCTGCGGCCGCGTCGTCGGCGGACGGGAACTCGCTGCTCACGCGCGCGTCGGGCACGAACAGCGGCGGCGCGCGGCGCAGTGCCAGGTCGACGCCGAGCTGCACGTCCTCGACGATGTTGCCCGAAGCCAGCGGCGCGTCGTGCAGCAGCGCCCAGGGGAACGCCATGCCGGTGCCCATCAGCTGACAGGGCGCGCCGATGCGCCACCAGCCGAGCGGCCGCACGCGGTTGCGCACGCGCCAGGCAAACGCCGAGACGCGCGCGCGCAGTCCCGCGCCGGCGGGTGCGGTCATTTCGTACAGCGCCTGCACGGGTCGCCCGCTGCCGGCGCAAGCCGCGAGCAGCGTATCGACCGCGCCGGCATCGATCAGGCAATCGGCATCGACCAGCAGCACGACCTGCGGCGGCCGGTTCGCAGCGAGATGGCGCACGCCGAAGTCGAGCGCGTAGCCCTTGCCGCGCTGCGTCGCGTGCTGGCGCTCGATCACCTGCGCGCCGGCAGTGCGCGCCACGGCGGCGGTGTCGTCGCTGCAGTTGTCGGCGATGACGATCAGGCGGTCGCTGCGTTGCAATTGAGCCTGCAGGCAGCGCAAGGTCGCTTCGATGCCGGCAGCTTCGTTGTGCGCCGGGATCAGCACCGCGAGGTCGATGCCTGCGTCGCGCGTCACGCGGGCCGTGCTCGCGGCGACGCGCGCCGGCGGCGAGCAGCACCTGAAGCGCGAGCACCAGCACCGGCAAGGATGCGAGCGTGCACAGCGCAGCCAGCGCCCAGGGCAGCACGGCATCGATCATCGTGTGCGCTCAGGCCGCTGCCGTGGCGGCGCGGAAATGCGTTGCCAGCTTGCGCGCCTCGGTGTCGATCGAGTGCCGCGCCGCGGCGCGCTCATGCGCGCGCAGGCCGATCTCGGTCAGGGCCTGCTGGTCGTGTTGCAGCACCTGGCGCATGGCGTCGGCCAGGGCCTGCACGTCGCCGGCGGGAATCAGCCAACCATGCACGCCGTCGTTGACCAGTTCCGGAATGCCGGCGATGTAGGTCGAGATGACCGGGCGGCCGAGCGCCATCGCCTCCATCAGCACGACGGGCAGGCCCTCGGCAAAACTCGGCAGCACCAGCGCGCGCGCTTCGAGGATCTCCTGGCGCACCGTGTCGCCGCCGATCCAGCCGGTGATGCGCACCTGATCGGCGATGCCGAGCTCGGCGATCAGCGCCTCGACCTCGGGCCGCATCTCGCCGTCGCCGGCCAGCACCAGATCGACACGCGTGCCTTGTTCGCGCAGCCGGTGCAGCGCACGCAACAGCAGCAACTGGCCTTTCTGCTCGCACAGGCGCCCGACGCAGACCAGGCGCGGCGTGCGCGGCGGCGGCGTCAGCGTCTGCGCCAAGAACTCGCCGTCCAGGCCGCAGTGCACGACGCGCACCTTGGCCCAGTCGGCGGCGTCGATCCAGCGCATCAGCTGGCTGCGGCCGAACGAGCTGATGGCGACGACGAAGCGCGCGCGCCTGACCTTGCGCGCGATGTGCAGCGCCGCGGGCATGTCGAACTCTTCGGGCCCATGCACGGTGAAGCTGAAGCCGGGGCCGCCCAGGCGCTGGCACAGATAGGCGACTTCGGTGGCATTGGTGCCGAAGTGCGCATGCAGGTGATCGCAACCGGACGCGCGCAGCCAGCGCCGCAGCAGGCAGGCCTCGGCGAGGTAGACCAGGTGCAGCGGCAGCGGGCGCAGCGAGCCGCGCGCAAAGCGCAAGGCGCTGACGAGCGCGGCGGCGAAGGCGACGGGGCGCGTCACCAGGCTCGACAGCACCGCCATGAACAACGGCGCGAGCCCGCCTTGCAGCAGGTAACGCGTGCGCGTCTTCTCGGCTTCGTCGGCCACGTCGGCGGCGATGTCGTCCCAGCCGCGCACCGAAATGCGCGTGACCTCCACGCCGGCGCGCTCCAGCGCCAGGATCTCGCGGCGGATGAAGCTGTGGCTGACCTTGGGGTATTGGTTGATCAGGTAGGCAATGCGCATGTTGGAGCCGGTGGCGCGTGCCGCCGCCGGCGGCGGTTGTTCAGGCACCGCGCAGGCCGCGCGCCACCTTGGCGACGCCACGGCGCGCCTTGTAGAGGCCGCGCAGCATCACCGGTGGCATCCAGTCGCGCAGGTACTCTTCGGTCTTGAACTTGCGCGCTTCCTTCTGGATGGCGGCGTTGTCGGTCGGCCGCGCCTGGTACATGGTCGACAGGTTCGGCACTTCGTTATAGACGTTCTTCGAGGCGGTGTAGTAGTAGAGCGCAATCGAGCGCCGCTTGACGTGCTCCGGTACGAGCAGCTCGTCGGGGTGGCCGTGCCAGGTGTCGGCGTCGGTGGAGAAGACGACGCAGCGGTTCCACAGCGGGGAGACGCGGGCGCGGCACTCGGTCATCTTCTGGTCCCACAACTCGAGCTGGCCTTTCCAGGCGTCGTCCCAGGTCTCGTTGAGGTAGATCAGCAGGTTGATGCGGCGCTGCACGTTCAACTGCTCATGGATGCGAAAGTCCGCATGCACGCCGAGCTTGCCGCCGCGCGAGGTCTCGTGGAAACCGCCGCCTTGGAAGTACGGGTCGGGCAGCAGCGCTTCGATGCCGGTCAGGCCTTCGAGGAACTGCAGCATCGGCTGCGAGTTCATGAAGTGGAAGAACTGACGCACGTAGGCGTCGCACTGCTCGGGCATGACCTGGCGCTTGTGATGGCCGCCGTAGCCGATGTCGAAGACGACGTCGTCGTCGAGCTTTTCTTTCGGGAAGTGTTCGAAGATGCGGCGGATCAGCGCATCCGGCAGGATGTTGTCGACGACGATGTGCGGGAACGGATCGGCGTTGCGGTAGTCGTCGGCCAGCAGGGTGCCTAGGCCGCGCGCTTCCTGCGCGTCCATGCGCAGGCCGTCGCTGCTGTCGATGGGAAGGGTCACGGAGTGCATGTCGGGTCGGGCGATGTCGGCTCGGGCCGTAGAGGACTCGATTGTCCTCTCAACGGCATCGTGCCAGCGTGCGCTTGTCGTGCCTCGGTCACGCCCGCCTCGGGGTGGTCGGATTGCACACCTTCCATCGTTGCGACTGGCGCAGCGCCGCGACCGAAGGCCAGGCTACCAATAGCCGATCGCGCGCCCCACCAACTTGCGGTTGGCTCGCCACATGACAACCACATCGAATGCCATCCAGGCCAGCAGCCCGGGAAGTTTGGCCACGCGACGACCCAGCGGCAGCGCCCGCCACTCGGGCAGGCGCCGCCACAGGTGCTCGAGCCGCAGAATCCAGAGGCCACGAATCTCGATCTGGTTGATCATCATGCGGCGGTACCAGGTCGGATCCTGCTGGTTGAGAGCACGCACGACCTCGCCGGCGCCGGCGCCGGTGCCTTCGCGCGGTGTCATGAACAGCAGCACGTCCCAACACAGGAAAGCGTTGAGCACGGTGCCGACGAGCAGCCGCGCTTCGTGGTCGACGATGTCGCGAAGACGGGTCAGACCTTTGTAGTAGTGAGTGGCGTTGGCTGCGCGCACCACGCGCGAAGCGTCGGGCGCTTGGCGAAAGTCATCGGTGATGACCATGACATACAGGAATCCGTCCTCGACCGACAAGTCCGCGGGCATCCAGATGCCGCGCATTCGCTGCGCCCACATCACGTAGAACGAGCCCGCGATCCCCGGCAGGGCATCGGTGACCCGTTCCCTCGACGCGCGCAGCGACAAGGACTCCAGCAAGGTGTGGCGGCTCTTGCGGTGGAAGTCCTTCAGCGGCAGATCGACGACGGCCCGGGCATGGCTGTCGCTGAGCAGGCGCTGCACGCAATTGGCGATGGTGTCGATGTGGCCGAACTCGATGTCCGCGTCGACCATGACGAAGATGTCGGTGCCCGGCGCGGCGATCTCATGCACCAGCCGGTTCCAGGCGTTGCTCTTGCCGGGTCGTTCGAGGCCGACGACGCGCCAGGCGACGTTGCGGCGGCCGGCGCAGCCCGCCTGCAGCGCCTGCTCGGCGCGCGCATGCGTGTCGTCCTTGCAGCCGTTGGGGACGACGATGATTTCCCAGCGCGCGTCGGGCAAGGCAGCGTCGACGGGCCTGAAGACGGATTGCTCGAGCAGCGAGGCGATCGTGCGTGCGATCGTTCCGCTCTCGTTGTGGGCGAGCATCCCGATCGTGATCTGCACCGGGTCTGCCTACCGACGAGGTCGTTCAAACGCCAGCCTGGAGCTGGCGCGCCAAAGCAGCAAGGTGGTTGCAGGCAGCTTCAAGATGCGTCCGGCTTTTTGGTCACGAACCTCGATCGGGGTGGTCATCATGCGGCGTCGCCCGGGCGGATCGCCTTCGTTGAGTCGCGCCGAGTCTCCGGCACCCGGGCCGTCGCGCGATGTCATAAAGAGCAACACGTCCCAGCGCAGGAAACAGCGCACCCGCCTGGCCCGGGCGCAGCGCTTCGCCTTCGTCGCAGGCGAGCATGTCGAAGCTCTTCCTAGTGCAGAACCCGGCTCGCGATGGCGACAAGAGCGGCGCCCACCGCCCAGCCGACGGGCCACGCCGCCAGCGTCAGCGCCTCGTGGCGCCAGCTCAACAGGCCATAACGTTTGTCGAACCACCAGATCACCGGAATGCAGGCCAGAGTGTGCAGTGCGATCGCCCAGTACGCGCCGTGCACGCCGAATGCAGAGTACGACAGGGGCACGATGCAGAAGAAGGCGATCATGCGCACCAGGTTCATCACCGCCTGGGCATGCGGCGCCTGCAGCGCGAGGTAGGCGCTGGTCGACACGCCGTAGCGCCCGAAGATGAGCGCGAACGACAGGATCTGCAGAATGATTCCGGCCTCGGCGTAGCGCGGGTCGTACATCAGTGCGACCAGCGACGGCCCGATGGCAAACAGCAGGCCTGCGCTGGTGACGAAGATCAGGTCGAAGGGCAAGCGCATGCGCAGGTAGACCTCGCGCATGCGCTCGGGGTTGTTGCGCGCGACGTCGCCGAAAGCAGGCGCGGCGACCTGGGTGAAGACTCGGCCCACGGCGAGCTCCATCAACTGCGCCAGGTTCTGGCCGATGGCAAAACAGCCCAGAACCGCCGGCGTCACCCACAGCGCCAGCAGCAGCTTGTCGCCCTGGTACGCCAGCACGTAGAGCAGCGACGATGCCAGGATCCACTTGCCGTAGTCGACGATCTGGCGCGCAAAGTCAGGGTTCCAGGCCATGCGGTTGGCATGGCCGTGGAGCAGCCGGTGGCCGGCGATGCACGCGCACAGCGCAGTGACGGTGCCGCCGATGACGATGGCCCACACGGTGCGCGCGAAGTATCCGATCGTGATGGTGATGACGACGCCGACGATCATCGACGCCAGTTCGATCAGGACGACGCGCTTCTGTTCGATGCGACGGTCGGCCGTGAAACGCTTGGTGGTCTCGAACCCGGTGATCACGGTGACGAAGCTGCCCACCGCCAGCAGCGGCGGCAGCAACGGCGCGGCATAGACCGAGACGCCGACGAGCAAGCCGGCCTGCTGAGCGACGTACAAGCCGAGCGCGATCAGGCAGCACACGAGCCAGATCGAGACGCCGCGCACGATCTGCATCGTCCATGCCGTGTCGAGCATGCGCGCATCGTCGCCGTGCTGGCTGTGCACGACGGCCTGGCGGATGCCGATGTCCGACAACAGCGAGGCCACGGAACCGATGGTGCCGACCAGGGCCACCAGACCGAAGGCTTCGGGGGCGAGCAGCCGCGTCATGATCAGGCTGCTGCCCATGCGCAGCAGCAACGTGCAGCCGTAGGCGAACACGCTCCAGCTGCTGGCGCGCAACATGCGTTCCTTCAGTGGCGCGCGCGGCTTCGGTGCGCTGGCGGCGTTGGGCGTCATCAGTTGTTCGGCGGTGGTCACGGCGCATCAGGCAACGCGGGCGCGTCGGCGTCGGTCGGGTTCGGCAGTGAGGACCCGATTTTGATCGGCGCGCCGAACGCGTGCCGGGGTGGTGTCGCCGCCGCGTGCAATCGTGCGCGCGGCGCCCCGCAAGCCCGGGGCTGCGTCACGTCGGACGCGAGCCGTGTTGCCGTGCCATGGCCATGCGCGGCGGCGCTGCAGTGGCTGATGCCGGCCGCGCCGCGGCGGCGCGTTGCCACGCGGGCGCATGCGTGGCGAAGGCCACGCAAAGGCTGAACAACCACCATTGCACGACCGGCAGCTGGAAAATGTGGCTGACCGCGCCGATGGCCAGGAGCACGGACAGCATCGCCGTGGCCAGCGCCCGGCCGACGGCCTCGGTGTCGGCATCGCTGCGCGCCGCGCTGCGGCTGACCGCCCAGCACGCGACCAGCGCATAGAGCAAGGGTGCGACGAACAGCAGCAGGCCCACCAGGCCGTAGGCCAGCGCGACGCCGAGGTAGGAGTTGACGATGTCGATGATGCCCTGCCCCTGACGCATCTCTTCGAGCACCGGGTTGTAGAGGAACTGCAGCGAGCCGAAGATCGGGTTCTGCCAGAACACGATCATGGCGCGGTCGATCAACAGGGTGCGGTAGGTGATGTTGCCGGTCTCGACCGAGCCGACGAAGGGCAGCAGGTCGACGATCTTCTGTCCCTGCGGATGCAGCAACAGGCCGACGATCACGAGCGGCAGCAGCGCTGCCATCCAGGCCAGGCGTTGCCTGGCGCCGGCGCCGAACGACAGGCCGAGCGCGATGGCGATGGCGCCGGCCAGCCACGGGCCGCGCGACACCGGAGCGACAAAGCCCGCGAACAGCATCGCCACCACCGCCGCGCCGAGCCAGCGTGGCGCGTAGTGGCGCGACAGCGCGAGGTGGAAGGTCAACGCGAGCATGCACATGAAGCCGAAGACGATGGCGTGGCCGGAGGTGGTGTAGGAGCGCAGCAAGCCGCCGTCGTCGGTCTCGCGTACCAGGTAGGTGCCGATCTCGGCCAACGGCACGCCCAGCGGTATGCGCAGGCTTTCGTAGAGCAGCCAGTGGCGCGCGGTCTCGAAGGCGCCGATGACGCCCATCACCGCCAGTCCCATCGCGAAGCAGGCCATGACGTTCGAGCAGGCGCGCGCGGCTCGCGACGCTGCGCGTGACGACGTAGTACAGCAGCGCGTGATCGAGCAGGAAAAAGACCACGTGTCGCATCAAGCCGGTGATCGATTCGGCCGTGGTGTTGACGACGAAGACGTAGCCGAAGTAGGCGAGGAACAAGGTGTCGGCGATGCGCAGTCGCGGGTTCGGCACGCGCTCGCGGTTGAGCAGGCGCAACGCCGCCGGCAGCAGCAGCGCCAGCGCCATGGTGCGGGCATGGTTGATCTCGAACAGCTGGTTGACCAGGCCCAGGCCCGGGATCTGCATGTCGAACTGCGGCACTGCGAACAACAGCGCGCAGTACATCGCCACCGGGTTGGTCTCGCGGCGCGAGCCGATCGCCACCACCACCGCACTCAGCAACAGCGCCAGCCAGAAGCTGTGCGCCAGGAAGGTGATGAGCGTGACCGCAAACCAGAGGTTGCGGCGGCGCGCGAAATCCGCGGCCGTCATCAGGCGCGCCGTCATCGGCTTGGCCATGACGACGAAGCTCAGCCCGGCCATCGCCAGGATGTAGGACAGCGCGACGAAGTGCTCGCTCATCCTGAGCGCTCCCGCCGGGCGTGCGGCAGCCAGCGCAGCAGGCCGGCGTCGAGCGCGAAGAACGCGGCCAGTGCGGCGAGCAGGAGCACGATGCCGGCCGCGCCATGCAGGAAGCCCTGGCCGGCGGCGTCGCCGAAGTGGTAAGTCACGAGCACCAGCGAGATGACCCGCACGATGTTGGCCGCGAAGGCGATCGGCACGATGGCGGCGACGAGCAGTGCGGTGTGCAGGCGGCCCTGGCGGCCGACGACGTGGATGAAGAGGGCGCCGAGCGCGGCCAGGCTGAACATCGAGTTCAGGCCGGAGCAGGCGTCGGCCACCAGCAGTTCGTAGGGGCCGACCGTGATGACCACGCCGCTGCGACCGATCGGGTAGCCGACGGCATGCAGCGTCTCGACCACGATCATCGAGATCCAATGCTTGAGCGGCTCGGTCAGCGCATCGACCAGGGTGCCGGGCAGCGGCACCATGAAGATCAGGAAGAACACCGCGAACCAGGCGCGGCGCAGGCCTGCGCCGCCCTTCAGCAACAACAGCACCGCGGCGACCACGACGACTTGCGATGCGAACTCGACGCTGGAGACGCCGGCCGTGCGGCCCAGCGCATACAGCGCCAGGCCCAAGGCCAGCAGCAGCCAGCCCCAGCCTCCGCGCGTCGCGTCCGGCGCCTGCAACACGGCCTGGCGCACCTGCCAGAAGAGCCAGGCGCTGATCGCCAGGATCAGCGGCGCATGCGCCAGTTCATCGGTTTGCCACAGGCTGTGCGCCGCGTCCCACCAGCTCGGCAAGAGCAGGGCAGCCAGGCCCGCAGCGACCCCCAGCCAGGATTGCAGCGGCCGCGCGGCCTCCGTCGCCGCTGTCATGGTTCAGCTTTCAGCCGCTTGCGAAGCGTTGCGGCGTGCCGCCACATCGACCAGCACCGAGCCGACAATGAAAACGTTGCTCTCGGCCATCGCCGCTACCGCATCGTCGAACTGCGCGGTGCGCGTGAGGTTGGTGCGCGCCACCATCAACGACGCGCCGGCGCCGCGCGCCAGCAGCAGCGCGTCGGGTCCCTGTTCGATCGCGGGCGTGTCAATCAGCACGACGTCGAAGGTCGACATGCTCTGCTGCAGGATGCGCGGCAGTGCCGGGCGGCTCAACAGCTCGCCCGGGTTCGGCGGAGTCGGCCCCGAAGGCAGCACCGCCAGGCCCGGGATGCCGTGCACGAAGGTCACCACCTGGTCCTGCATGCGTCCGGCCAGCAGGTTCGACAGGCCGGTCTGGTTCTCGATCTTGAACAGCTTGTGCTGGCGCGGCGTGCGCATGTCGGCGTCGATCAGCAAGGTGCGTTCGCCGAGTTGCGCGAACGTGACGGCGAGGTTGGCGGCCAGGTAGCTGCGGCCTTCGCCGCGGCTCGCACCGACGATCGCCAGGCTGGTGTTGGCGCCCTTGGCGTCGAACCAGCGCAACTGCAACTGGCTGCGCAGCGCGCGCAGGCCTTCGCCTTCTGCCGAGAACGGCTTGTAGGCTGCCACCACCTCGGGGCTGATCGGCTTGTTCGGGCCCGGTTGCAGGTACGGGTAGTCGAACTGCAGCGACAGCGCATACAGCACGTCGCCTTCGCTGATCAGTCCGAGCTCGATGCCGGCCTCGCCGAAGCGCAGGTCGGTCTGCTTCTGGAAGTTGATGATGCGCTCGGCGTCCTGCGCCGTCAGGCGGCCGGCGTCGATCAGGATCGCGCCGATCGATCGATCGGCGTTGCGGACCTTGGTCGACAGCATCGTCACCGGCGTCATGGTGAGCCCCCTTCGAAGGTGAGCTGCGGCGCCGGCAAGGCGGGGCGACGGTTTTGTGCCAGGCGCGGTGCGAAACGCTGACGACCCGGGGTGTTGGACATCACGCCCAGCACCGGCACGTCGCCATAGGCCATCAGATCGTCGGCGCTGCGCACGCGGCGGTCGATGTATTCGAGCAGGAAGGCCAGGCCGACGCCGCCGAGCAGGCCCAGGATCACGCCCACCATCGAGTTCTTCGACCAGGTTGGGCTTGGACGGCCGCAGCGGCTCGGTCGCCGGGCTCAACACGCGCGCCGACGTCTGATCGGCCTGCGCTTCGTTGGCAAGCTGGGTGCGGCGCTGCGCCACCGCGTCGTAGGCGCGCTGCGCGGTATCGACGTCGCGCAGCAGCACCGAGGCTTCGTCGCGCTGCGAGCGCAGGTTGAGCACCAGCTTCTTCTGATTCTCGACCAGGTTCCTCAGCTCGGTCAGCTTCTGGCCAGCGACGCGACTGACGCTGTTGGTGCCGCCGGAGACACGGCGAACCTCGACGCTGAGCTGCTGACGCAATTCGGCCACGCGCGCTTCGAGTTCGATGCGCTGCGGGTGGCTGGCGCCGAATTTGGCGCTGACCTCGATGAGTTGCGCCTGAGCACGCCCCAGCTCGCCCTTGAGCGTCTGCACCGCGCCGCTGGCCAGCACCGCGGCCGAGGTGTCGCTGGTGTCGATGGTGCGGCTGGATGCATCGGCCTGCTCGGTCTGCGCCGCTGCCAGGGCGGCCTCGAGACTCGTCAGGCGCGTGTCCTCGAGGTTCATGCGCTCGTTGGTGACGACGATGCCCCGCTTCTGCTGAAAGCTCGACAGCCTTTCCTGCGAGCTCTCGAGCTCGCTGCGCAACAATTTGATGCGCTCGTCGAAGAACTTGGCGTACTCGCGCGTTGGGTTGAGCACGGAGGTGACTTCGAAATAGGCGCGGGCGAAGGTGTTGGCGCCGGCCGCGGCGAACTTCGGATCGGAGCCGGTGAACGAGATCGTCAGCAGACTGCTGCCGCGGCCGGGCTCGACCTTCAGGCCACGCTGCAGCAGCGTGCCGAAGTAGGTCTCGAGCGGAACGCGGCCCTCGGTTTCCTGGCGCCACTGCTCGACGGCCTTGGCGTTGTTCGCCAGGCCCAGCATCTTGACGACCTGGCCGGCGACGCGCTCGCTCTGGATGATCTCGATCTGCGTTGCCATGAACGCGGGGTTGGTGAAGTTCGGCGCCAGCGTCGCCATCAGCGGGTCGATCGGTCTGTCGAGCAGCAGCGCCGTCTCGGCGGTGTATTGCTTGGGCATCAGCAGGCTCACGCCCAGTGCCAGGCCGGCGGCGGCCAGCAGCGTGCCGACGACCACCCACCAGCGCAGGCGCAGGATCAGCAAGATTTGGCGCAGGTTCATGGTGGGCTCCCTCGTTTGTGTGTGACGCCGGCTTAGAACACCGACTCGCGGATGTAGACGATGTCGTCGGCCTGCAATTTGTCGGTCATGGTCGGTTCGACGATGCGCACCTGGCCTTGGGCATCGCGCCGGTGCACGCGCAGTCCGCGCTCGGTGCCGCGCTGCGTCAGGCCGCCGGCCGAGGCCAGCGCCTGCATCACGGTCATGCCGCGTTCCAGGCGCATCGAACCGGGTTTCTGCACTTCGCCGTACATGTAGATCGTCGGCGCGCGATCGACCCAGACCACGTCGCCGTTTTGCAGCGTCAGGTCGTTGGCGCGGCGGTTCGGGCCGAACACCGACGGCAGGTCGACCTCGACGCGGTAGGGCTGGCCGTTGCGCGTGCCCACCACCACGATCTGGTCGGCACCGCCGCCGACGATGCCGCCGGCCGTGGCGATCATGTCGGTCAACTGCACGTTGCCGGTCTCGAGCGGGTAGCGCCCCGGCTTGCCGACCTGGCCGAGCACCGAGACCTGGTTGCCGCGCACCTGCTGCACCGCGACCGAGACCTGCGGCTGCTTGACGAAGTTGCCGCTGCGCAGGCCGTCGGCGATGCGCTTCTCGGCCTCGGTCACCGTCAGCCCGGCCAAGGCGACACTGCCCAGCAGCGGATAGGAAATGGTGCCGGCCTCGGTCAAGCGCGTCTCCAGGGTCAGGTCGGCGCTCTGATAGACCGAGATGCGGATGATGTCGCCCGCCGCCAGGCGGTACTGCGCGTTGCCGGCCGGCTGCGCCCACAGCGACGCGGGCGCCAGGGCCACGGCGCAGGCTGCGGCCAGGGGCGCGACGGCGAAGCGCCGACGCGAAATCGATCGAGCGGTGTCGGTGCTGGTGCTGGTGTTGTTCATTTCAAGCCGAGCCCTTTGTTGACGGTGGATGGGTCGATGCCGTTCGCCTGGCTGGCGGCCGCCCCGACGCTGCCAGCGTCGGGGCCGGGCGTCAGGTTGACAGCAGGCCGATCCAGGCCCACCGCCGAAGCCGCGGCCTCGGCCGCCGTCGGCGGCAACGTCAGGTCGGCGGGCAGCGGCGCCGATGCCGCATAGCGCCCCTGGTACTCGATGCGCGCGCCGGCGCGCAGCGCCTTCAGGTCGTCGGCCAGCAGCTTGCGCTTCTGTTCGTTGATCAGGAACTGCTCGATTGCCCGCGATGCGCCGGACTCGTCGACCGGCTGCGAGCGCGAGGCCTTGAGCACGATGAGCTGGGCGCCGCCGGGCGTTGGGTTGAGCAGCGCCTGGCCATCGGCCAGGCGGGCCAGCGCCGGCAGCACCGACAGCGGCAGCTGCTCGGCAGCGCGCACGGCCTGGCTCGCCGTGAACTTCAGGTTGGCGGTCTTCAGGTGCGCGGCCAGATCGTCGCCGGTCTTCATCGCCGGCATCGCCGCCTTCAAGGCTTCGATCTGCGAGACGTCGGCTTCGATCGCAAATTCCTGAAACTGGTAGATCTTGCGCTGCGCGAACAGCATCGGATTTTCGTCGTAGTACTTCTTGATGTCGGCAGTGGTCGGACGCGGTGCGCCTTCGGCCAGTTTGTCGGCGTAGGCGCGGGCGATGACTTCCTGGCGTGCCGATTCGATCGCCTGAAGCACTTTCGGTTCGCGGTCGATCTTGCGTTCGGCGGCCTGTTGCACGGCGAGCTGTCGGTTGATCAGGCGCTCGAGGATCTGGCGCTCGGCCTGCGCCACCTGCTCCGACCGCACCGGCTGCTGCGCCAGCAGCGCGGAGATCTGGTGCACCGTGATCTCGTCCTTGTTGACGCGCGCCGCAGTCTGCGTGACGCTCGGGTCCTTGGCGCCGCAGGCAGCCAGCAGCAATGCCGCGGCCGCGGCGGGCAGCCTCAGCGAGATGGCATCAAAGCGGTGCAAGGGCATGTCCTGTGTTCCTCGGGGTGCAGACGAATCTGTCGCCGCTGTTGGGGCGCCGGTCGTTCGGCGCTGCGGCCAAGCTGCGCACTGCAGTTCGCCGCGATTCCTTGCACTAGAGTTTACCCACCCCGTCGCCTCGCTTCGGGGGGCCGAAACCCCTTCGTGCAATGTGCACACGCCCATCCACGCGGTATGGTGCGCCTCGCCAACGCCCGCCAAGGTGCAGCAGCCCGCCAGTTCGAGGGACTTGCGTCCGGCGCCGGCTGCGCCAAGAATCGCAACCACGTAACGCGTGCAACATTCTGCCCCGCGAGCCATGAGCAACCCCCCTTCCTCCAAGCCAACCTTGGATGCGCTCGACTTCGAGATCACCGATTTCGACGAAGCCCGTCGTGCGCTGGATGAATTGCCCGCCGGCCTGTCCGCCATGCAGCAGACCACGCCCGGTTTCTGGGATCAGAAGCGGCGCGGTGCCCTGCCCTCGGATCGGGCGCTGACGGGCACCGCGATGGACTGGGTGGTGGCGCTGCCGGTGCCGATCCGGCCGCACACCACCTGCGAGCACTTCCCGCGTGTGGTCAATGCAATCGCCGAATCCTGGGACGATGCGCCGTTGTGCATGCGCGTGCTCGATCACATGATCAACGACTACCGCGGCGGCCGCCGCGGCTTCCCGGCGACGGTGCAGGCCGAGCTGTCGATGCTGATGCGCCACCAGCAGCAGCGTCCGCGCGCCTGAAATCGAGCCCCCGGCCGCAGGAGTACCTGAGGCCACCCCCCGCGGGGGTCTCCGGCCGCTTCGGAGCGGCCGCGCGCTGGGTGGATGGAGCCCCCGGCCGCAGGAGTTCCTGAGGCCACCCCCCGCGGGGGTCGCCGGCCGCTTCGGAGCGGCCGCGCGCTGGCCGGCGGAAAGCGCGATTGCCTCTCGGTCCGTGATGCTTCAGCTGCCGCCGAAACCTTCGGGGTGCGTGGACTGCCAGCGCCAGCTGTCGGCGCACATCTGGTTGAGATCGCGTCGCGCCTGCCAGCCGAGCGTGGCGGTGGCCAGGCTCGGGTCGGCGTAGCACGCCGCCACGTCGCCGGCGCGGCGTGGTGCGATGACGTAGGGGATGTCGCGCCCGCTGGCGCGCTCGTAGGCCTTGACGAGGTCGAGCACGCTGGCCCCATGGCCGGTGCCCAGGTTCAGCGTCATCGAGCCGTCCTGGTCGAGCAGGCGTGACAGCGCAGCGACATGGCCGTCGGCCAGGTCGACCACGTGGATGTAGTCGCGCACGCCGGTGCCGTCGGCCGTGTCGTAGTCGTTGCCGAAGACCTGCAGGTGCGGACGCCGGCCGACAGCGACCTGCGCGACATAGGGCATCAGGTTGTTGGGCACACCGCGCGGGTCTTCGCCGATCGTGCCGCTTTCGTGCGCGCCCACCGGGTTGAAGTAGCGCAGGCTGGCGATGCGCCAGGCCGGGTCGGCGCGCTGCAAATCGGCCAGCATCTGTTCGGCCATCAGCTTGGTCTGACCGTAGGGGTTGGTGGCGGCCAAGGGCGCGTCTTCGGCGATCGGCAGCGACTTCGGCTCACCGTAGACCGTGGCGCTGCTGGAGAAGACGAAGCGCTTGGCGCCGTGCGCCCCGAGCGCATCGCACACGGCCAGCAGGCCCCCCAGGTTGTTGCGGTAATAGTCGAGCGGCTTTTGCACCGATTCGCCCACCGCCTTGAGCGCGGCGAAGTGGATCGCCGCGTCGATGCGATGACGCTGCACGACTTGCGTCATCGCCGCAGCGTCGCAGACATCGGCCTGCTCGAACACCGGCGCCACGCCGAGCAGCGTGCGCAGCCGCTCCAGCACGCGCGGCGAGCTGTTGACGAAGTTGTCGATGCCGACCACCTGGAAGCCCGCCGCCGCCAGGCGCAGCCAGGTGTGGGAGCCGATGTAGCCGGTGGCGCCGGTGAGAAGGACGGTGGGGCGGGGCATCAGGCACCGGCCGCCCGAAGCCACTGAGCGCCCAAGGGCACGGAGTGGCCCCTTCGGCGCCACGGGGGCAGCGAGCACAAGCGAGCTGGGCGGCATGTTCAGTCGAGCATGACGCGACCGAGGCAGCCGAAGTGGCTGCCGCTGTAGTCGAACGAGCCAAAGCCCGACGCCGAACGCGTCTCGTGACCGATCTCGCAGCCCACGGTGATGATGCGCGTGGCCGCCCAGTCGGCGCGCACGGATGCCAGTGTGGTGTTGTCGTTGCCTTTGCCACGGCTCAACGAATCCACCAGGCTGCGCCGCGCATGGCTCAGGTTGCCGTTGAGCATGATCTTGCCGGTGAGCTCGTAGTTGACGCCGACGGCCAGCAGGTTGGTGACGCGGCTGAAGTCGGTGGCCGACAAGCGCGTGCGGTCGCCGTTGAGCAAACGCTGAAAGCCCGATTCCTGACCGGTATCGCGGCTCAGGGTGGTGGACACGGCGGTGCGGCCGGTGGGGCGCCAGCGCCAATAGACAGATCCGGTGAGGCCGGAGAAGTCTTCGGCGTTGGCACGGTCGAAATCGGTCTTGCCGAAGTTCAGGCGCGCGCCGACGTTGCTGGCGCCGGTGGCCGTCCAGTCGGCGCTGACGTACAGCTCGCGCCGCTTGCTGCTTTCGGGTTCGGTCTGGCCGAAAAGCGGCACGTCGTAGTCGGTGTACTGCACCGCCAGGCCCGAGCCCAGCGACAGCGCGCTGCTCGGCCGGTAGATGACGCCGGCGCTGACGTTGCCCTGCTCGTACTCACGAGCAGCGAACTCGGGCGCGGAAAAACCGACGCGCCGAAAGCCTGTGGTGGCTTCGATGCCCAGCAGGCTGACGCCGCCCCAGAGCGCGCGCGCGCGCAATTCCTCGAAGGTCTCGTTGTTCTTCAGGATCAGGGTGTTGATGCCGGTGTTGAAGTCGGCCTGGCGCCGGCCCGCGGCAGCGCTGAAGCTGCCCGACAGGTTGTACAGCGTCTCCCAGTTGAGGCCGGCGTCGACGTTGTAGCCCTGGCCGTTGACGCCGTCGGTCTTGGTGTAGCGCGTGTGGCTGAGCGTCGCGTTGCCGTAGGCGCGCTGGCGGCCGAAGCGCGCATTGACGCCGCCGCCGAGCGACGTCGTCCAGATGGTGTCGTTGACTTCGCTGCCGCTCGGGCCGCTCAACGCATTCGTGCGGACCTCGAACTCCTGCTGCGCGAAAACATACCAGGGGCGATCGGGATTGGGCGTCGGCGTGACCTGCGCGCCGGCCGCGCCGTGCGCGGCCAGGCAGGCGATGAACAAGAGGCGATGGGCACGGGCGTTGGGCATGAGGCGGGCTCCTGTGCTGGTTTTTGTCAGAGTTCCATTGTGCTTGACGTGTCGGATCGCCACGTAAGCCAACCCAGCGAACGCCGCGGAACCGGCTTTGCCGGGCCGCTGGCGTTGCCCCTCGAGGGGAAGCGGCAAAGCCGCTCCGGGGTGGTCCCTCAGTAGGCGTTGCGATCGAAGAACAGCACGCGGATGGTGCGCACGATGATCTGCAGATCGAGGCCGAGCGACCAGTTGCGCAGGTATTCCAGATCGTATTCGACGCGTGCTTTCATCTTGTCGACCGTCTCGGTCTCGCCGCGCAGGCCGTTGACCTGGGCCCAGCCGGTGATGCCGGGCTTGACCTTGTGCCGCACCATGTAGGCGCTGATCAGCTCGCGGTAGAGCTCGTTGTGCGCGACGGCATGCGGGCGCGGCCCGACGATGCTCATGCGCCCCTGCAGCACGTTGAAGAACTGCGGCAGCTCGTCGAGCGAGGTCTTGCGCAGGAAAGCACCGAAGCGCGTGATGCGCGGGTCGTCCTTGGTGGCCTGCGCGACCACCGCCCCGTTGTCCTGGGCGCGCATCGAGCGGAACTTGTAGACCGTGATCTCGCCGCCGTCCAGGCCGTTGCGCTTCTGGCGGAAGATCGCCGGTCCGGGTGAACTGAGCTTGACGCCCAGGCTGATGGCCAGCAGCAGCGGCGAGATCAGCAGCAGGATGAGTATCGCCAGGACGACATCGGACACGCGCTTGACCAGTTCGTTGGTGCCGGTGAACGGCGTCTCGCAGATGCCCACCACCGGCACGCCGTTCATGTCCTGCAGGCGGCCCTGGATGATGCTGATGCCGAAGACGTCGGGCACGAAGAACAGCGATGCCGTCGTGCCCTGGATGCTTTCGAGCAACTCCAGGATGCGCGGCTGCGAGCCCAGCGGCAGCGTGATGAACACTTCCTTGACGCCGTGGGCGCGGATGTAGGGCGCGGCTTCCTTCAACCCGCCGAGCATGCGGCTGCTGGTCTCTCCGGCCAGGCGCTCGTCGGTGCGGTCGTCGAACCAGCCGATGAATTCGCGGCCTTCCTCGCGGTCGCCCTGCAGCGCGGTGGCGACCTTGACGCCGAGCAGCCCGGCGCCGATCACCACGGCCGTCTTGCGGTGCATCGCGTCCGAGGCGCGGCGGCGCAGGATGGCGCGCCCGATCCACATCGCCAGCCACTGCACCGGTGGCGTCAGCAGCGCCCAGGTCAGCAGCACGCCGCGGTCGAAGAAGTGCATGCTGTCCGTCGCGTAGGCGCACAGGAACAGGATCGCCAGCAGCGTGATCCACGAAGCGACGATGTCGGTGGCGGCGTTGAGCAGCCCTTCCTTGTAGCGGTTGCGTCCCGGGAAGGTCAGCGCGAACACCAGCAGGCACAGCACCAGGTCGGGGCGCATGATCGGCTCGCGGTACCAGAGCGCGCTCGCCAGGTACACCAGCACGATCAGCGTCGGTTCGAGGATGGCCGCGACCAGCGACGTCACCGACTGCGGTGCGCTGTAGAAGGTTCGTTTGTAGCTGCGATCTTGGAACATCGACGGGCGATGAGGGCGGCCGGACGGCAAGGGAAGCAAGAACCGAGCGCGACGACTGCCGCGGGTTGCTTGCGCTGGTTCAGATTGTCGCCCAAACGCCGAGCGCGGCCGGACCCGCCATCACGGGGTGCTGCGAGGGTGCTGCCTACAATCCGTGCAAATGTTGCAAACAGTTCGCGAGTTGATGTTGCCGGCGGTGCAGGCGCGCGTGCTGCTGCTGATCAACCATGTCATCTCGCGCGAGGCTGCCGCGCTCGACATGCTCAAGCCGCACGCCGGCCGCCGCCTGCGCGTCGAGGCTGCCGACGTGCCGGGCTGGCTGCCGAAGCCGCCGCCCATGCGCGTGCTGATCACGCCGGCCGGCCTTTTCGACAGCGACAACCACGCTGGCGACGAGCCCGGCGATCTGACCCTGCGCCTGTCGGTGCCGACGCCGCCGCAACTGCTCGATCTGCTCGCCGGCAACGCGGCGCCGCGCGTGCGAATCGACGGCGATGCCGACCTCGCAGCCGACATGCACTGGCTGGTGGACAACCTGCGCTGGGACATCGAGGCCGACCTGGCCCAGGCGCTCGGCCCGACACCGGCCCGCCTGGTGATGAGCGTGGGCCGCGCCGGCGCCGGCAGCCTGCGCCGCATGTTCGCGGCGCAGCAAGCGCCGCAGGCCGGTGGCGCCGCGCGATGAGGCCGTCGGCGCAATGAGGCAGCTGGCAATGAGGCAGCTGGCGCAATGAGGCAGCTTGCGCGTGCCCTCTTCATCGCCCTGACCCTGCTGCGCTTCGGCATCGACGACATCGCGCTGTCGGGCCTGAAGCAGCGCTGGGTTCGGGCACTGGCGCGCATCGCCGCCTTCGGCCGCGACCTGCGCGAGCCGCGCGGCGTGCGCTTGCGCCAGGCCTTCGAGCGTCTGGGCCCGATCTTTGTCAAGTTCGGCCAGGTGCTGTCGACGCGGCGCGACTTGTTGCCGACGGACATCGCCGACGAGCTCGCGCAACTGCAGGACAACGTGCCGCCGTTTCCCGGCGCGCGCTCGATGGCCATCGTCGAGCGCGCCTTCGGCAAACCGGTGGGTGAGGTCTTCGCCAGCTTCGACGCCGAGCCGGTGGCCAGCGCGTCGATCGCGCAAGTGCACTTCGCAGTGTTGAAGGACGGGCGCGAGGTCGCGGTCAAGGTGTTGCGCCCAGGCATGCTGCGCGCCATCGACGACGACACGGCGCTGCTGCATCGCCTGGCCAGCTGGGTCGAGCGTGTCGGCGGCGAAGATGCCAAGCGCCTGAAGCCGCGCGAGGTGGTGGCCGAGTTCGACATCTACCTGCACGACGAGCTCGATCTGGTGCGCGAAGCCGCCAACGCGTCGCAACTGCGTCGCAACATGGCCGGGCTGGCGCTGGTCGAGATCCCGGAGATGCACTGGGACTGGTGCACGCCCAACGTCATGGTGATGCAGCGCATGAGCGGCATCCCGATCAGCCGCACCGAGGCGCTTGCTGGCCGCCGGCGTCGATCTGAAGCGCCTGGCGCGCGACGGCGTGACGATCTTCTTCACGCAAGTCTTCCGCGACGGCTTCTTCCACGCCGACATGCACCCGGGCAACATCCAGGTCAGCGTCGAACGCGCCACCTTCGGCCGCTACATCGCGCTCGATTTCGGCATCGTCGGCACGCTCACCGACAACGACCGCGACTACCTCGCGCAAAACTTCCTCGCCTTCTTTCGCCGCGACTACAAGCGCGTCGCCGAGCTGCACCTCGAAAGTGGCTGGGTGCCGGCGGCCACGCGCATCGATGCGCTGGAGAGCGCGATCCGCACCGTTTGCGAACCGCTGTTCGACCGGCCGCTGAAAGACATCTCGCTCGGCCAGGTGCTGCTGCGCCTGTTCCAGACCTCGCGCCGCTTCAACGTGCAGATCCAGCCGCAACTCGTGCTGCTGCAGAAGACCCTGCTCAACGTCGAAGGGCTCGGCCGGCAACTCGATCCGGAGCTCGACCTGTGGAGCACGGCCAAGCCCTTTCTCGAGCGCTGGATGGGCGAGCAGATCGGCATGGAAGGGTTGACGCAGCGCCTCAAGGACGAAGTGCCGCGCTACGCCAAGCTGTTGCCCGAGTTGCCCCGGATGCTGCATGCCGCGCTGCAGCCGCGCGAGGATTCGCAGGCGCTGCAGACATTGCTGACGGAGCAGCGCCGCACAAATCGGCTGCTGCGCGCGGTGCTCTGGGTGGGCGCGGGCTTCGTTCTCGGCCTGCTGGTGGCCCAGGTCTTGCTGCGTCTGTCGCCGGGTTGGCGCTGACCCGGATTCGCGTCGTCGTCGTTCGCGCCTAAACTCGCGCCCGCTTGGCCCATTGCCAATCCTGCGGAGCCCGTCTTGCTGATCACCTTCGTCGTCGCCTACCTGCTGGTCACCATCGCCATTGGCCTGATCGCGGCGCGGCGCGTGCATGGCGCCAAGGACTTCCTGGTTGCCGGCCGTTCGCTGCCGCTGTACATGAACGTGGCGACGGTGTTCGCCACCTGGTTCGGCGCCGAGACGGTGCTGTCGGTGTCGGCCACCTTCGCCAAGGACGGCCTGAACGGCATTCCGGGCGACCCGTTCGGCGCGTCGGTCTGCCTGGTGATCGCAGCCCTTTTGTTCGCGCGGCTGTTCTACCGCATGAACCTGCTGACGATCGGCGACTTCTACAAGCAGCGCTACGGCAAGGGCGTGGAGGTGTTGACGAGCGTCGCCATCGTGCTCTCCTACCTCGGCTGGACCTCGGCGCAGATGACGGCGCTGGGCCTGGTCATCGCCACGCTGTCGGGCGGCGCGATCGATCTGAGCACGGCCATCATGATCGGCGCGGCCGTGGTGCTGATCTACACCATCTTCGGCGGCATGTGGTCGGTGGCCTTCACCGACCTGTTCCAGACGGTCGTGATCCTGATCGGCCTGACGCTGGTGGCCTTGCTCGTCGGCGACCTGGCCGGTGGCGCCGGCAAGGTGATCTCGCAGGCCGCGGCCGACGGCAAGCTGGTGATGTTTCCCGCCGACATGGACGCGGCCAAGTGGTGGGCCATGGCCGGCGCCTTCTTCGCGTTCGCCTTCGGCTCGGTGCCGCAGCAGGACGTGTTCCAGCGCATGACCAGCGCCAAGGACGAGAACACGGCGGTGCGCGGCACCCTCATCGGCGCGCTGATCTACTTCTGCTTCGCCTTCGTGCCGATCTTCATCGCCTACGCCGCGATCGTCGGCCGACCCGGCGATCAAGGAACTCTTCAACGCCGAAGACGCGCGCGACATCCAGCGCATCCTTCCCGACCTGGTACTGGGCAAGATGCCGCTGTGGGCGCAGATCATGTTCTTCGGCGCGCTGCTGTCGGCCATTCTTTCCACCGCCAGCGGCGCGCTGCTCGCACCCTCGGCGCTGTTCTCGGAGAACGTGCTGCGCCCCTTCGTGCCGCACATGGGCGACAAGCAACTGCTGCTGAACACGCGCATCATCCTCGTCACCTTCACCGCCGGTGCGCTGCTGTTTGCGTTGAACAGCAAGAGCACGATGTACGAGATGGTGCAGAACGCCTACAACGTGACGCTGGCCGGCGCCTTCATCCCGCTCGTGGCGGGGGCTTACTGGAAGAAGGCGACGACGCAGGGCGCGCTGTTCTCGATCATCCTGGGCATCGGTACATGGCTGGCCGCCAACACCGTTGCAGCCGAGGCGATGGTGCCGCCGAATCTGGTGGGCTTCTTCGCGTCGATCATTGGCATGCTGATGGGATCGCTCGCACCACAGATCATCGGCAACAAGGGCCACTCGATGGAGGC
Organism: uncultured beta proteobacterium; assembly: GCA_963738605.1. GTDB lineage: Bacteria > Pseudomonadota > Gammaproteobacteria > Burkholderiales > Burkholderiaceae_C > CADEEN01. The sequence continues at coordinate 333,429 of CAVTXG010000004.1, read as the reverse complement.
TGCGCTGAAGGCGGCGCAGCATCCAGGGCACTCGCACGCTGCCAGACACCACTGAAGACGAGGCCGCGGGCGCGGCTCGCAAGTCGGCTCGTCAGGGGGGCGCCTTCTATAATCCGCGCCTTTTCGCCCAGGGCCGCACCATGCCGATCTACGCCTATCGCTGCGCCGCCTGCGGCCATGCGAAGGACGTCCTGCAAAAACTGTCCGATGCGCCGCTCGTGGCGTGTCCGTCGTGCGGCGCGCCGCGCTTCGAAAAGCAGGTCACGGCCGCGGGCTTCCAGTTGAAGGGTTCGGGCTGGTACGTCACCGATTTCCGCGAGGGCGCCAACAAGAAGGCCGACAAGGTCGCGGAGAAAACCGCCGACGGCAAGAGCGACGGCAAGACTGACACCAAGACCGACGCCAAGCCCGCGGCTGACCCGGTTGCCGCGCCCGCAGCATCAACGCCCGCCGCACCCGCGCCGTCACCGCCGCCGTCGAGCTCGTCGTCATGAGGAAGTACCTGATCGCCGGCCTGCTGGTCTGGCTGCCGCTGACCGTCACGATCTGGGTGCTGCACGCGGTGCTGGGCATCGTCGCCGATGTCTTCGGCTGGTTCCTCACCGCCACGCAGACGGTGCTGCCGGCCGCGGCGCACGCGCCGCTCGAGGCCTTGCGCCACGTGCCGGGTTTGGGCCTGATCGTGGTCGTCGCGCTGCTGCTGACCACCGGCGTCTTCGCCGCCAACATGGTCGGCCAGTGGTGGCTGCGCCAGGGCGGCCGCATCCTGCACCGCATCCCGATCGTCAAGTCGATCTACAGCTCGGTCAAGCAGGTCAGCGACACGCTGTTCTCGTCGTCGGGCAACGCCTTTCGCGAAGCGGTGCTGGTGCAGTACCCGCGCCAGGGCTCGTGGACCATCGCCTTCGTCACCGGCAGGCCCGGCGGCGAGGCGGGCCTGCATTTGAGCGCCGACTACTTGAGCCTGTACGTTCCGACCACGCCGAACCCGACCTCGGGCTTCTTCCTGATGGTGCCGCGCGCCGACGTGATCGAGCTGCGCATGAGCGTCGATGAAGCGCTGAAGTACATCATCTCGATGGGCGTCGTGGCGCCGCCCGTTCCGCGGAGTTCATGAAATGAAACGACCCCCAGCTCACTTCGTTCGCGTCCCCAGAGGGGAGCGTCAGTCCCTTCGGACGGCCGGGCGGTACTGACATGAGAACCACCTACTGCGGCCTGGTCAGCGAAGCGCTGATGGGCCAGACCGTGACGCTGGTGGGTTGGGCGCATCGCCGCCGCGACCACGGCGGCGTCATCTTCATCGAGCTGCGCGACCGTGAGGGCCTGGTGCAGGTCGTCTGCGACCCCGATCGTGCCGAGACCTTTGCCACCGCCGAAGGGGTGCGCAACGAGTTCTGCCTGAAGGTGATCGGCAAGGTCCGCGCCCGTCCGGCCGACAAAGAAAACTCGAACCTGGCCAGCGGCAAGATCGAAGTGCTGGCGCACGAGCTCGAAGTCCTCAACCCGAGCGTGACGCCGCCGTTCCAGCTCGACGACGAGAACCTGTCGGAGACGGTGCGCCTGACGCACCGCGTGCTGGATCTGCGCCGGCCGCAGATGCAGCGCAACATGATGCTGCGCTACCGCGTGGCGATGGAGGTGCGCAAGTTCCTCGACGCCAACGGCTTCATCGACATCGAAACGCCGATGCTGACCAAGAGCACGCCCGAGGGCGCGCGCGACTACCTCGTGCCCAGCCGCGTGCATGACGGCATGTTCTTCGCGCTGCCGCAGTCGCCGCAGTTGTTCAAGCAGTTGCTGATGGTGGCCGGCTTCGACCGCTACTACCAGATCACCAAGTGCTTCCGCGACGAAGACCTGCGCTCCGACCGCCAACCCGAGTTCACGCAGATCGACATCGAAACCTCCTTCCTCACCGAGGAAGAGATCCGCACGATGTTCGAGGGCATGATCCGCAGCACCTTCCATCACGCCATCGGCGTCGAGCTGCCGGCCTTTCCCGTGATGACCTGGGGCGATGCGATGCGGCTGTACGGCTCCGACAAGCCCGACCTGCGCGTCAAGCTGGAGTTCACCGAGCTCACCGACGTGATGAAGGACGTCGACTTCAAGGTCTTCTCCGGGCCGGCCAACCACGCGGAGGGCCGCGTCGTCGCACTGCGCGTGCCCGGCGGCGCCGAGATGAGCCGCGGCGAGATCGACGGCTACACCGAGTTCGTCAAGATCTACGGCGCCAAGGGCCTGGCCTGGATCAAGGTCAACGAAGCCGGCGCCGGTCGTGACGGCTTGCAATCACCGATCGTCAAGAACCTGCACGACCGCGCGCTGGCCGCAGTGATGGAGCGCACCGGCGCGCGCAACGGCGACCTGCTCTTCTTCGGCGCCGACAAGGCCAAGGTCGTCAACGACGCCATCGGCGCGCTGCGCGTCAAGGTCGGGCACAGCGAGTTCGGCAGGACCAAGGGCCTGGCTCACGGCGATTGGGAGCCGCTGTGGGTGATCGACTTCCCGATGTTCGAGCACGACGATCAGGCCGACCGCTGGAATGCGGTGCATCATCCCTTCACCAGCCCGAAGGACGGTCACGAGGACTGGCTCGAGACCGATCCCGGCCGCTGCATCGCCAAGGCCTACGACGTGGTGCTGAACGGCATCGAACTCGGCGGCGGCTCGGTGCGGATCCACCGCGAGGAAGTGCAGAGCAAGGTCTTTCGTGCGCTCAAGATCAACGCCGAAGAGGCCAAGCTCAAGTTCGGCTTCCTGCTCGACGCGTTGCAGTACGGCGCGCCGCCGCACGGCGGCATCGCCATCGGGCTGGATCGCTTCGTCATGCTGATGACCGGTGCCGACAGCCTGCGCGATGTCATCGCCTTCCCGAAGACGCAGCGCGCGCAGGACCTGCTGACCAACGCGCCGGGGCCGGTGGACGAGAAGCAGTTGCGCGAGCTGCACATCCGGCTGCGCAATCCGGGCGCCGGGCAGTCATGACGACCCCAAGGCAGGCTTGGGGCGGCCCGGCGCTGGCCTGAGGCCCGATTCGGCAGAATCAAGGCGCGGGAACTGCCCCGCGCCTTTTTTCTTGCCGTGGCCTACAAGATTCCCGAGTCGGTGCTCGTCGTCATCCACACGCCCGCTCTCGAAGTGTTGCTGATCGAGCGTGCCGACAAGCCCGGCTACTGGCAAAGCGTCACTGGTTCGAAAGACAGCGTCGATGAGCCGCTGGTGCTGACTTGCGAGCGCGAGGTGGCAGAAGAGACGGGCATCGAGATCGGCGGCGCCGCCGTGCCGCGTGTGACGCTGCGCGATTGGGGCCTGAGCAACGTCTACGAGATCTACCCGGTGTGGCGTCACCGCTACGCGCCAGGCGTGACGCACAACACCGAGCATGTGTTCGGCCTGACGGTGCCCGCGGGCACGCCGGTGCGCCTGAATCCGCGCGAGCACATTGCACACGCCTGGCTGCCGTGGCGCGAGGCCGCCGATCGCTGCTTCTCGCCGAGCAACGCCGAGGCGGTGCTGATGTTGCCCCGCTTCTCGTCATGACGGCTCGAAGCTCACTGCGTTCGCGTCCCCCAAGGGGAGCGCCGGCAACTTGGGGCGGCCCGGCGAGGCCGACCGGCGCATGATCCGCCGCACGTTGCCCAGCCAGTTGCCGCCCGGCGGCGGCGAAACGCGGTTGCGTGTTGCGACCTACAACATCCACAAGGGGGTGCGTGGTATCGGTTTGCGCAAACGCCTGGAGATCCACAACCTCGGCCTGGGCATCGAATCGCTCGACGCTGACCTGGTGTTCCTGCAGGAGGTGCGGCTGTACAACGCGCCCGACGCGCGGCGCTTCGAGCGCACCTGGTTCGGCTGGCCTGCCGAGGGCCAGGCCGAGTTCCTCGCGCCCGAGGGCTACGCCGTGGCCTACCGCAGCAACGCGATCACGCGCCACGGCGAGCATGGCAATGCGCTGCTGTCGCGCTGGCCGCTGGGCGACGTCGGTCATCACGATGTCAGCGATCATCGCTTCGAGCAGCGCGGGCTGCTGCACGTGCCGGTGCAGTGGCATGGCGGCACGGTGCATGCGGTGGTGGCGCACCTCGGGTTGATCCACTCGAGCCGCCTGCGCCAGGTGCGGCTGCTCGCCGCCTACCTCGACGTCGCCGTGCCGCGTGGCGATGCGCTGATCGTCGCCGGCGATTTCAACGACTGGGGCGGGCGCCTTGACGCGCCGATGCGCTCGCTCGGCCTCGAACGCGCAGCCGGAGTGCGCGCGAAGCCGACCTTTCCGTCGCGCGTGCCGGTGTTCGCGCTCGATCGCATCTACACGCGCGGCCTGGCTTGTCGATTCACCCACGTGCCACGCGGCGCGGCCTGGGCGCGCATGTCCGACCACCTGCCGCTGGTGGCCGAGTTCGAGATGGCGGCATGACGCCCACCCCCGGAGCGGCTTCGCCGCTCCCCCTCGAGGGGGCAACGCCAGCGGACGGGCAAAGCCCGATCCGCGGCGTCCACCCGACGACGACCACCGAGCCATACAGCAGCGGCAACGACATCACGCTGCTGCGCGGCGGCGACGAGCTGTTTCCGGCGATGTGCGCGGCCATCGCCGCGGCGCGCCAGGACGTCTGGCTGGCGACGTACATCTTTCACCACGACGACGCGGCGCGCGCGATGGCCGATGCGCTGATCGCCGCCGCCGGCCGCGGCGTGCGCGTGCGTGTCGTGATCGATGGCTTCGGCTCGTTTGCCAGCCTGGCCACGTTGAAGCAGTGGTTCGAAGGCAGCGCCGTCGCGCTCGCCGTGTTCCGCCCGCTCGATCGCTGGACGGCCTACATGCAGCCGGGCCAGCTGCGGCGCCTGCACCAGAAGCTGCTCGCGGTGGATGACGAGCACGGCTTCGTCGGCGGCATCAACATCATCGACGACCGGCTCGATCTGCGCCACGGCCGCGCGACAGCGCCGCGGCTGGACTTCGCCGTCGGCCTGCGCGGGCCGGTGGTGCAGACCATGGCGCAGACCGCGCGCGCGATGTGGACGCGCGCCGCCTTCGGCCACGAGTGGCGCGAGGAGCTGCTGTCGCTGGCACGCAGTGCCGAGCCGCTGGCCGGCGCACGCTCGCTGCTCCAGCAGTTGCGCATCGTGCGCCGGCCGGGCGGCGTCGATCCCGGTGCCACCGTGCACCAGGTGCGCGTGGCCTTCGTCGTGCGCGACAACCTGCGCCAGCGCCGCGCCATCGAGCGCAGCTACATCGATGCGCTCGAAAGCGCGCGCACGCGCATCGACATCGTCTGCCCCTACTTCTATCCCGGCCGCATCTTCCGCCGCACGCTGCGCAATGCGGCGCGCCGCGGCGTGCAGGTGCGGCTGCTGCTGCAGGGCAAGGTCGACTACCGCATGGCGGCGCTGGCCGCGCAGGTGCTGTACGACGAGATGCTGAGCCACGGCCTGCGCATCTTCGAGTACACGCCCGCGTTTCTGCATGCCAAGGTGGCGCTGGCCGACGACGACTGGGCCACCGTCGGCAGCTCCAACATCGACCCGCTGTCGCTGCTGCTCAATCTCGAAGCCAATGTCGTGGTGCGCGATGCGCGCTTCTCGGCCGCGTTGTCGACGGCCTTCGAGCAGGCGCTGGCGGTGTCGCGCGAAGTCACCGCGCCGCCGGTGCCGCGTGGCTGGCTGGCGACGCTGCGCCGCGGCTTCGTGGCCTGGGCCGCGCATTGGGTGATGCGCGTGGCGGGTCTTTCCGGGCGTTATTGACCACCCCCGGAGCGGCTGCGCCGCTCCCCCTCAAGGGGCAACGCCGGTGGCCGGGCAAAGCCCGATCCACGGCGTTCGCTTGGAGAGTGCGCGCAGGAACTGCCATCGGGTAGGCCGCCGAATCGATTCGCGCCGCGCGTGCCGGGCAGCAAGCCGTTCTCGATCACCGCCCAGATCCAGCCGATCACCGGCACCAGGACCACCAGCACCCACCAGCCGCGCTTGTCGCGGTCATGCCAGCGCTTGACGCTGATGGCGAGCGCCGGCCACGCCAGCAGCAGGTTGACGATGCCGTCGGTGATGTTCTGCGACGCGCCGGCCACTCGCAGCACGACGGTCAGGTACAGCGCCATGCCGACCATCGCCGCGACGCCCCACAACCACCAGGTGCGCCGGCCGATGCGGCCGTCGAACGAGAAAAGCAGCCAGCGCAGGCTCACTGTCAGCCCCTCGTCCGGCGAGCACGCCGGACGGTCCCCCGGGCGGACACGCGCCGGCTTGGGAGCGGCCCGGCGCTCGGCCCGCCGCGCGAAACTGGGTCCATCCCTCAGCGTAGCGTCTTGCCGAAGCACACGCTCGTCGGGTCGCCCGCGAAGTTGCCGTACGCGGGGATGCGGCGCCAGCCGGCCGCGCGGTACAGCGCCATCGCCGGCTTCTGGCGCATGCCGGTCTCCAGCACCAGGCGACGGTAGCCCAGCGCCAGTGCATCGGCTTCGAGTCGAGCCAGCAGCGTGCGGCCGATGCCATCGCGGCGCGCACTCATGGTCACGAACATGCGGCGCAATTCGCCGCGGTGGGCGTCCAGGCGCCGCAGCGCGCCGCAGCCCACGGCCACTCCCTCGCGCCACGCCAGCAGATAGACCTCGCGCTCGCCCAGTGGGCCGTTGGTCGGCGCCGGGCTGCCGGGAGCGAACAGTTCCGGATAGAGCGAGCGCGCTTCACGCCCTGCCTCGGCCAGCAGCGCCAGCGCTTGCAAGTGCATCGGATCGACGGGTTCGATCACCAACGGCGCAGCCACCGCTTCGATCACGGCCTCGTCCCTCATCGCGGCAGTGCGCTCGAGTACAGCCACAAGGTCGAGAGCTCACGCTCGACATCGGTCGGGAATCCACGCCGGCCGGGACGCTTGTCGTTGAGCAGGCTCTCGAACGCCTGGTCACGCTCCTTCGGATCGCGCCAGACCTCGACCAGCGCGTTGACGACGCGCGGATAGCGCTCCACCGTCACGTTCGGCCGCACTTCCTCGGGCACCTTCGCCAGCCACGCCAGACTCTGGCCGGTGAGCGCGCGGTCCTTCGGGCTGGGTGGGCGCCGCACCTTGGCCCAGTACGCCGGGCTGATCAGCGAGGCCATCGCCTTGTCGGCCTCGTCAAGGGCCGCGCGCGCCTCTTCGATCGTGCACGGCTCGAAGTCCATCAGCCCCGAGTTGCTCGGGACATACTTTTGCGGGGGCGCGCGGCGTGAGATCGACATGATGAGTGGCCGCAATTCTGGTCGGGCGGCGTCGCGAGCCGGCGGCAATGTGTCACGCTGCGTGGCGCTTTCAGGCACTGACCTGGGGCAAAGTGCGACGCAGTTCGGAGGCGGCGGCCAGGCGGCCGAAGGCGGTGTTGCGCCAGTTGCGCAAAGTCACGTTCGACAGGCGCGCGAGCAGCGCCCGCTCGGTTTCGCCGCGCGCCACGCCCAGGGCCTGCAGCACGGCGCAGATCGCCACCTCGCAGGCGCGCGCGGTGTTGCCGTCGTCCATCTTCAGCGCGATGCCCCAGCCGGCATCGGGCAGGCCGGCACAGTACATGCCCTCGGCGCCGACCTTGCAGAACACGCGTTCGCCGAACGTCGACATCACCTCGGTATCGACGCGTCCGCTGCCACCGACCATGAACGGTGCCGCCGCCATCGCCGCGCGCAGGCGTCGCGCCGCCGCGGCGCGGCCCGGTGTCAAACCCTGGCCGCCGGCAACGCGCGCGAACGCATGCGCCAGTCGGCGCAAGGGCAGGGCGTAGGTCGGGATCGAACAGCCGTCGATGGCGCGCGGCGCGGCAGCCAGCGAGCAACCGGTCACGCTTTCGATCGCGGCGCCGACTTCGCGCATCAGCGCATGCTGCGGCTCGACATAGCCGGCGAGGAAGGTGCGCCGATCGCGTTCGCCCGCCAACATGCAGCCGAGGCAGACGAAGCCGGCGTGCTTGCCCGAACAGTTGTTGTGCAGTGCAGAGGGGGTCGCACCCGCAGCGGCCAGCGCTTGCTGCGAGGCGTCGCTGTACGGCCAGTGCGCGCCGCACTCGAGCGCGCTCGCGTCCAGCCCCGCCTTGGACAACATGGATGCAGCGCTGCGCACATGCTCGACTTCGCCCTGGTGCGAGGCGCAGGCCAGCGCCAGCTCGGCCGGCGTCAGGCCGAAGCGATCGGCCGCGCCGCTTTCCACCAGCGGCAAGGCCTGCAGCAACTTGATGGCCGAGCGCGGATACACCGGGCGCTCGATGTCGCCGACGGCGGCGACCACCGCGCCGCCCGCATCGACCACCGCGAATGCTCCACGATGGAACGATTCGACGATGTCGCCGCGCCAGGCCTCGACGAGAACGGGATTCATCGCGTCCATATCGGTATCGACCCCATGCAGTATGGGGCTACCTACACGGGCTGCCCGCCCCGACCTACATTGCGCACCGGCGTGCCGCGGGGCATGCCGATGCCAACAACACCACCGGAGACATTCAACATGAAGCAGTACTCCCGCTGCGCGACCGCTTTGGCGGTCGTGCTCGCTCTGGCCAGCAGCAACGCTCTGGCGCAACAGGCGCTCGAGAAGATGAAGCAGTTGCGCGTCGCCACCACCGACCTGAACATTCCCGTCGTGCCGCAGGGCGGCGCCAACGCTGCGGCGATCCGCGAGAACCTGAAGCGCATCAAGATGCCCGAGGGCTTCAGGATCGAACTGTTCGCGATCGTGCCTGACGCACGCCACATGGCCGTCGGCCCGAGCACCAACATGCTGTTCGTCGGCACGAGGAAGACCAGCGTGTATGCCGTCACCGACCGCAACTCCGATCACGTCGCCGACGAAGTGAAGTCGTTCGCGCCTGGTCTGGGCTTCAAGGTGCCCAACGGCGTGTGCTGGACGAAAGACGGCTTTCTCATCGTCGTCGAGCACAACCGGGTGCTCAACTTCCCGGCCGCCGAGTTCTTCTACGAAGGCCCGGACGTTGCGGTGATCGAGGTCCAGGCGCAGGGCAAGTTGATCCCGCCGGACGAAGAAAGCTTCAACCACGGTGCGCGCACCTGCCGCGTCAGTGACGACGGCCAGCTCTACATCACGCTCGGCCAGCCCTTCAACGTGCAGGGCAAGGACAAGGTCGATCTGTACGAGAAGCTCGGCATCGGCGGCATGGTGCGCATGAACCCGTTCGACGGGAGCAAGAAAGAAGTCGTGGCCAAGGGCGTGCGCAACTCGGTGGGCATGGACATCAACCCGAAGGACAAGACCGTCTGGTTCACCGACAACCAGACCGACGGCATGGGCGACGACACGCCACCCGGTGAGTTGAACCGCATCACCCGTCCCGGCGGCGGCGGCGAGCACTTCGGGTATCCGTTCATCCACGGCAACAGCGTGCAGATCGCCGGCACCGCTGCGGCGCCCGACCTGAAGGACATGAAAGCGCCGGCGCAATGGACCAAGCCGCAGATCGAGTTCCCTGCGCACCAGGCGCAGCTCGGCATGACCTTCTACAACGGCAAGCAGTTTCCCGCGGCCTATCAGGGCGGCGTCTTCGTCGCCGCGCACGGCTCGTGGAATCGCACCAAGGCCAGCGGCGGCCTGATCAACTTCGTTTCGCTCAAGGCCGACGGCACGGCGGACAAGAGCACCGTGTTTGCAGAAGGCTTCCTCGACTCCGACACCGGCAGCTACCGCGGCCGTCCGGTCGACGTGGCGGTGTGGAAGGACGGCTCGCTGCTGGTCTCCGACGACTACGCCGGCGCGATCTACCGCATCTCGTACAAGCCATGAAGCTGACGAAGGCCGCCGCGGTGCAAGCCGTGGCGGCTGTCTTGCTCCTGCCTTGCCTCGCTTCGGCGCAGAGCAAGGCGCCGGCGGCGGCGCAGGCATGCGGCACATGTCATGGCAGCAACGGACTGTCGACCTTGCCCAACGCGCCGCACCTCGCCGGCCAGCCCGCGATCTACATCGCCGAGCAGATGAAGGCCTATCGCAGCGGCAAGCGCTCGCACGAGGTGATGAACGTCGTCGCCAAGCCTTTGAGCGACGCCGACATCGACGCGCTTGCGGCCTGGTACGCGTCCATCAGGATCGAAGCCAAGATGCCTTGAGCGGCCATGACAATGGGCGCATGCCGCCCATTGCCCTGGCCCTCGTGCTGAGCGCCGCGCTGTTGCATGCGCTGTGGAACATCGCCGCCAAGAAGGCCGGCGGCAACCACCACTTCGCCTTCGTGTCGGTGGTGATGACCGTCGTGTTGTGGACGCCGGTGGCTGCGTGGTTCGGCTTGAACGAATGGCAGCGCTGGGGCAGCGTCGAGTGGGGCGTGCTCGGCGCGAGCGCCGTTGTGCACGTGCTGTATTTCTCCGTGCTGCTCACCGGCTACCGCAAGGCCGATCTGACGGTCGTGTACCCGGTGGCGCGCGGCAGCGGACCGTTGCTGGCATCGGTGGGCGCGGTGTTGATCCTCGGTGAAGTCATCACGCTCCTGGGTGGGCTCGGCATCCTCGCGGTGTGCGCCGGAGTGTTCCTGATCGCCGGCGGTACGAAGCTGTTCTGCGGCCGCGGCGACGCTCACGACAAGGCCATGGCCGGCGTGCGCTGGGGCGCGGCCACCGGTGCACTCATCGCCTGCTACACCGTCATCGACGGCTATGCCGTGAAGGTGCTGTTGATCGGTCCGGTACTGGTGGACTACGTCGGCAATGTGCTGCGCGTGCCGCTGCTGGCGCTGCCGGTGCTGCGTGATCGTGCCGGCTTCGCGCCGGCCTGGCGTGCGCAGTGGAAGCATGCGCTTGTCGTCGCCGTGCTCGGCCCCCTGGCCTACATCCTCGTGCTGTATGCAGTGACGATGGCGCCACTGTCGCATGTGGCGCCGGCCCGGGAGGTCTCGATGCTGTTCGCCGCGCTGATCGGCGGACGCCTGCTCGGCGAGGGCGACCGCGCGCTGCGCATCGCCGGCGCGGCGTGCATCGCGCTGGGCGTGATCGCGCTGGCGTCGGCGTAGCGGCACACGCAAAGTCGTGTGTCGCGCGCAACGCAGCCGGCTTGCGCGGCGTGAACTGAATCTCGAACCGCGCGCTCGGGCGTGTCGCATCGACCGGATTCGTCCACCGCGGCCTCTACATTCCCGGATCGAGTGAGTGAAGGGCGGGGTGGACCGTGTTGTTTGCGCGCGTGTGGATCGGTGGTGTCGTCGTACTGCTGTCGTTGGCGTCGCCGTGGGCGGCAGCGCAAAGCGGGCGCACCGCTTGTGCGGTCAATGGCCGGGTCGTGTCGTCGAGCGTGCCGTGTGCGGAAGCGCCGGCGCCTGGCGGCACGGTGCTGCGCCAGTACGGCAGCGCCTCGCTCCCCACCTACACGCGATCGCTGCCGCAGCAACGCTCGCTCGGTGATGCCGAAGAGCACGTGAAGTATCTGGGTGCCGAGTGCGCGAGCATCAGCGAAGGTATTCGCACGGGCCCCAATCGCGGCGTACCGCACGGCGTGATCGCCGATCTGCGCAAGGAATATCAGCGCAAGTGTTCGGAAGACGAGCGTGACGCGCGGTCGCGAGCCAGCGATGACCAGAAGCGCCTTCGCGAGGACGACCGGGCTGCGCGCACCGCCAGCCAGCAGACTGCAGCGCTCGGCGTGCGCCATGCGGCTCAATGCGACGAGCTTCTGCGCAGCCTCAGCAACAAGCGCCGCCGCATCGAAACGCTCAACGCCGGCGAGAAGGAAGACCTCGCGCGCTTCCAGGCCCAGTACGAACAGCGCTGCAAGCGCACGCAGTAGCCGGCGTTCGCTCCGCGCTCGACCTCGCCCACGGCGGGCCGCTCGCCGCCACAATGTGACCATGGACTCGGTGTCGCAGATCGCGCTCGGCGCTGCCGTCGGCGTGGCGGTGATGGGCCGGCGCACCGCGCTGTGGAAGTCCGCGCTGTGGGGCGCGGTGGCCGGCACGCTGCCGGACCTCGATGTCTTCATCGACCACGGCGACGCCGTGCGCAACATGGTGCTGCACCGTGCGCAGACGCACGCACTGTTCTGGTTGACCTTGTTTTCGCTGCCGTTTGCGGCGGCGGTGGCGCGGCTGCACCGCGAGTGGCCGCACTGGCGACGTTGGTGGCTCGCGATGTGGCTGGCGCTGATCACGCATCCGCTGCTCGATGCGATGACGGTCTATGGCACACAGCTCGGCCTGCCGTTCACGAACCACCCGTTCGGCGTTGGCAGCGTCTTCATCATCGACCCGCTGTACACGCTGCCGCTGCTCGTCGGCACCGGGATCGCGTTGGTGACGACGCGGCTGCGCGCCAACGCGCTCGGCCTCGCGTTGAGCACGCTGTACCTCGGCTGGGGTGTGATCGCGCAGCAGCATGTGAGCCAGGTCGTGCGCAACACGCTGACGCGCCAAGGCATCGCCGCCGAGCGCGTGCTGGTCACGCCCACCGCCTTCAACTCGGTGGCGTGGCGCGTGGTCGTGATGCAGCGCGAGCAATACCTCGAAGGCTTCTACTCGCTGCTCGACCGCGAAAGCACGATCGCTTTCGACCGCTTCGAGCGCGGCACCGCGATCGAGCCGCCAGTTGCGCGGCATCGACGGCTACGAGCGCATCGCCGCGTTCAGCCGCGGCTTCTATGCGCTGCGCCAGCAAGGCGGGCGCGTGCTGATCACCGATCTGCGCATGGGCCAGGAGCCGGCGTACACCTTCCGCTTTGCGGTCGCCGAACGGGCCAGCCCGCTGCGCGCGCTGCCGCTGCCCGAACAGGTCGGCTCGCGCCCCGATCTCGATCGCTTCCTGCCGTGGCTTTGGCGCCGCATCGGTGGCGACACGGCGGCGCCGCCGCGCTGACCGCGTCACAGGCGCCGCAACACGATCGCCGGTTCGTGTCCATCCGGCCGGATGCGCGCGTCCCTCGGGCACACTGCGCTGCATGACCACACCCGCCGCCGCGGCCTTCATCCTCACGCTCGCCTGCCCGGATCGCGCCGGCATCGTCCATGCCGTCACCGGCGCGCTCGCCGCCGAAGGCGCGAACATCACCGAGGCGCAGCAGTTCAACGACGCTGGCACGGGCCTGTTCTTCATGCGCGTGGCCTTCGACGCGCCCGATCGCACACGCGACGCGCTGCACGCCGCGCTCGCGCCCCTGGGCGAGCGTTTTGCCGCGACGCACTGGGCGCTGGCGCCCGCTGCGCAGCGCATGCGCTGCGCCATCCTGGTGTCGCAGTTCGGTCATTGCCTGAACGACCTGCTGTTTCGGTGGCGCAGCGGGGTGATGCCGCTGGACATCGTCGCCGTGGTCTCGAACCACCGCGACTTCGAGTCGCTGGTGGCGTCCTACGGGCTGCCGTTTCATCACGTCGCGGTCACCGCCGACAGCAAAGCGGCAGCCGAGGCCCAGCTGCTGCAACTGATCGAGGCCGAGCGCATCGACCTGATCGTGCTCGCGCGCTACATGCAGATCCTGTCCAACGACCTGTGCACGCGCCTGGCCGGCCGCGCCATCAACATCCACCACTCGTTCCTGCCGAGCTTCAAGGGCGCGCAGCCCTACCGGCAGGCCTTCGAGCGCGGCGTCAAGATCATCGGCGCGACGGCGCACTACGTCACCGCCGACCTCGACGAGGGCCCGATCGTCGAGCAGGACATCGCGCGCGTCGATCACTCGCACGACCCCGCCGAGCTCACCGCGATCGGCCGCGACGTCGAGTGCGCGGTGCTGGCGCGTGCGGTGAAGTGGCATGCCGAGCGGCGCGTGCTGATCGACCGCAACAAGACCGTGGTGTTTCGCTGAGTGTCTTCGTCCCTGCGGCTGCTCGGCATCGATTTCACCAGCGCGCCGACTCGGCGCAAGCCGATCACGGCCGCGCGCGGCGTGCTGCACGGCGCGCGCCTGGCGCTGCAGCGCGTCGATGCGCTGGCCGATTTCGCCGCCTTCGATGCGCTGCTGCGCGAGCCCGGGCCCTGGCTGGGCGGATTCGACTTGCCGTTCGGCCTGCCGCGTGAACTGATCGAGACGCTCGGCTGGCCGCGCCAGTGGCTGCCGCTGCTGCACCACTACGCCGCGCTCGACCGCACAGCCATCCGCGACACCTTCGCCGCGTTCTGCGCGGCGCGGCCGGCCGGTGCGAAGTTCGCGCACCGCGCCTGCGACGGCCCGGCGGGGTCGAGCCCGTCGATGAAGTGGGTGAATCCGCCGGTGGCCTTCATGCTGCACGCCGGCGTGCCGCGCCTGGTCGCGGCCGGCGTGCACCTGCCGGCGCTGCACGACGGCGACCGCACGCGTGTCGCGCTCGAAGCCTATCCCGGGCTGCTGGCGCGCGAACTCATCGGCGCGCGCTCGTACAAGAGTGATGACAAGGCCAAGCAGACGCCCGAGCGTCTGATCGCGCGCAAGGACCTGCTCGAAGCGCTGGAGCAGGGCCGCACGCGGCTCGGTCTGCGCGTCGCGATGAGCCACGCGCAGCGCGACTCGCTCGCGGCCGATGCGAGCGGCGACCGGCTCGACGCGCTGCTGTGCCTGGTGCAGGCGGCGTGGGCAAGCGGGCAGGCGGGGTATGGGATGCCGGTGGGGGTGGATCCGCTGGAAGGTTGGATCGTGAGCGCGCCGGGCGCCGTGGCGGCGTCCAGATACCCGACCGTTCTGGAGAGACAGTCATGACAGGCCGCTGCAATTGCGGCGCGGTCCGCTTCGAGAGTGGCGACGCGGGCAGGCAGCCTGCCGAGGGCTACCGCGCGTAGCCGCCCCGGTGCAGGCCGTTCAGGGTGCAGCAGCACGGCCACCCACTGCGTCGCGTTGAGGTCGTCGCTGGCGCTGTCCATCGGTCCCGACGCTAGAGTCGGTGCGCACCGCATGTCCATCCCCACCTCGTTCGATCCCTGGTTCGCGGCCCAGCGCTGGCAGGCGTTCGACTTCCAGCGCGAGGTCTGGGCAGCGATGACCGGCGGCCGGTCGGGCCTGCTGCATGCCAACACCGGCAGCGGCAAAACGTATGCGGTGTGGTTCGGCGCGTTGGCGCGCGCGCAACCAACGAGCGGCTTGCAGGTGCTGTGGATCACACCCATGCGCGCGCTTGCCGCCGATACCACGCGCGCATTGCAACTGCCGCTGGCCGATGTGATGCCCGCCGTCAGCGTCGGTCAGCGCACCGGCGATACGAGCCCGGGCGAGCGCGCCAAGCAGGACCGGCGCATGCCGACGGCGCTCGTCACCACGCCCGAGTCCTTGAGCCTGATGCTGACGCGCGAACGTGCAGCGAGCGATCTCGCCAACGTGCATACCGTGATCGTCGACGAGTGGCACGAACTCATCGGCAACAAGCGCGGCGTGCAGGTGCAGTTGGCGATCGCGCGCTTGAAACGCTGGAACCCGCAGCTCGCAGCCTGGGGCCTGTCGGCAACGCTCGGCAACCTCGACGATGCGATGCGAACGCTCTGTGGTGAGGATGGCGCGCTGGTGCAGGGCCGCACCGACAAGCGCATCGTCATCGACACGCTGCTGCCGAAAGAGCCGGGTCGCTTCTCGTGGGGCGGCCACCTCGGCGCGCAGATGCAGCAGCCGGTGGTCGAAGAGATCGAACGATCGTCGGGCACCACGCTGGTCTTCACCAACGTGCGCTCGCAGGCCGAGATCTGGTACCAGTTGCTGCTGGCGGCGCGCCCCGAATGGGCCGGGCAGATCGCGCTGCACCACGGCTCGCTCGACAAGGAAGTGCGGGCCTGGGTCGAAGCCGGTTTGAAGGGCGGCTCGCTGAAAGCGGTGGTGGCGACGTTCGAGCCTGGACCTCGGCGTGGATTTCCTGCCGGTCGAGCGCGTGCTGCAGATCGGCAGCCCGAAGGGCGTGGCGCGGCTGCTGCAGCGCGCGGGGCGCAGCGGCCATGCGCCAGGGCGGGTCAGCCGGGTCACGCTGGTGCCGACGAACACGCTCGAACTGGTCGAGGCCGCAGCGGCGCGGCGCGCGGCCCTGGTCGGGCGCGTCGAGTCGCGCGAGTCGCCGGAAAAGCCGCTGGATGTGTTGGTGCAGCACATGGTCACCGTGGCGCTCGGGTCCGACATCGGACCCGATGGTCGGGTCCGTGGGGGCTTCGATGCCAACGCGCTCTTCGACGAAGTGCGCAGCGCCTTCGCCTACCGCGACCTGACGCGCGACGAGTTCGACTGGTGCCTGGCCTTCGTCGAGCGCGGCGGCGCGAGCCTGGGCGCCTACCCGCAGTACCACCGCGTCGTACGCGGCGACGACGGCGTCTATCGCGTGACCGATCGCGGCATCGCACATCGCCACCGTCTGCAAGTCGGCACCATCGTCAGCGACGCCGCGATGCAGGTGGCGTGGTTGTCGGGCGGGCGCATCGGCACGGTCGAAGAAGGCTTCATCGCGCGGCTGAAGTCCGGCGACTGCTTCGTCTTCGCCGGCCGCGTGCTCGAGTACGTGCGCACGCAGGACATGACCGCGTATGTGCGCAAGGCGACGAAGAACAAGGGCATCGTTCCGGCCTGGGGCGGCACGAAGATGGCGTTGTCCGAGGCCATGACGGACATGGTTCAAGCCTTGCTCGACGAGGCCGCGCCCGCCGGGCCGCTCGGCGACCACGGCACAGACCCACGGGCGGCGCGAGCCGAAGGCGAGCTGGGGGCGCCAAGTTTTCAGGGCGACTTCCTCGAGCCCGAGATGCAGGCCGCGCAGCCGATGCTGACGACGCAGGCGCGCTTGTCGCGCCTGCCGCGAACGGGCGCGCTGCTGATCGAGCAGTTCAGTTCGCGCGAAGGCCATCACCTCTTCCTCTACCCCTTCGGCGGGCGCCACGTGCACATGGGCCTGGCGCAGTTGCTGGCGTGGCGCCTGTCGCGCTTCTCGCCCAACACCTTCTCGCTGTCGATCAACGACTTCGGTATCGAGTTGCTGGCGGTGCAGCCGGTCGATCCCGCGCCGCTGCTCGACGGCCGCGCCTTCAGTACACGCGAGCTGATGAGCGATGTGCTGGCGAGCCTGAACTCGGGTGAACTCGCGCAGCGGCGCTTTCGCGAGATCGCGCGCGTCGCCGGTCTCATCTTCACCGGCTACCCCGGTGCGGCCAAGAGCGCGAAGCAGCTGCAGGCTTCGTCGAGCCTGTTCTGGGAGGTGTTCCGCAAATACGACGCCAGCAACCAGTTGCTGACGCAGGCCGAGCGCGAGGTGCTGTCGCAGGAGCTCGAGCTCGACCGCCTGCGCCGCACCTTGAAGCGCATGGCAGCGCAGCGCGTCGACTGGGTCGAGCTGCGCACGCCGAGCCCGTTCGCGCTGCCGCTGATGGTCGAGCGCTTTCGCGAAGAGCTGTCCACCGAGAAGCTGGCCGACCGCTTGCGGCGCATCCTGGCGAATGCTCAGGCCGTGCTCGACGGCACGGGGGCTCAGGCCGTGCTCGACGGCACGGGGGCTCAGGCTGTGCTCGACGGATCGACCGTGCTCGATGACACGAACGACGCGGCCGAGCCGCGTGCCGCAGCGCGCCGCGCCGCGCGCCGGAAGCCACAATCGGCGTGACCACCACCGTGCTCAAACGAATCGCCCACCACGCCAACAAAGCGCGCCTCGCGACGCGCTTGCTGGCGCTGTGGAAACTCGTTCGGCATCGCGACACACCGCGCCTGCCCAAGCTGATTGCCTTGCTGGTGCTGGCCTACGCCTTGAGTCCGATCGATCTGATTCCGGACTTCATTCCGGTGATCGGCCTGCTCGACGACATCGTGCTGGTGCCGATGGGCATTGCGCTGGCGGTGCGCCTGACGCCGTCGCACCTGTGGGCGGCGCGCATGGCCGAAGCCGAGGCCAGCGCCGACAAGTTGCCGCGCCTGTGGTGGGGCGTGTTGCTGATCGTCTTCATCTGGTTGTCGTTGCTCGGCCTGTTCGCCTGGTGGCTGGCCGGCGTGTTTTCCTTGGGAGTTGCGTTATGAAAAGTCTCATCGTCTCGATCTTCTGCGCAGCGCTGTGCATCGGCGCTGTTCACGCTGTTCAAGCCGCGACGAAGCCGAAGAAGGAAACAAGGCCGCCCGGGCCGACCGAGATCGCCGGCCAGGTCAGCCGCATCGTCGACGGCGACACGCTCTGGATCAAGACCGCGGCCGAGAGCGAGCCGGTGGTGGTACGCATCGAAGGCATCGACGCGCCCGAGAGCTGTCAGCCGGGCGGCGTGGAAGCGACGCAGGCGCTGGTCAAGCTGGCGCTGCACCGCAACGTCAGCGTGCGCGTGGCGACCCGGGACGACTGGGGCCGCACCGTCGGCAAGGTGTTCGACGGCACGGTCGACGTTGGTGACCGGATGGTGCGCGACGGTCACGCCTGGAGCATGCGCTTCAAGTACGACCGCGGGCCCTATGTGGCCGAGGAGCGCATGGCGATCGCGCTGAAGCGCGGCGTGCATGCCGAGGGCGGGGCGGTGATGCCGCGCGAGTTCCGGCAGCGGCATGGGGAGTGCGAGAGCGCGGCTTCCAAGCACGCCGGCCACGATCGCGCCGTGCCGGCCGCGGCAACGGCGGCGACGTTGCCGGCCGCAACGGTGCCGGTCGCAACGGCGCCTGCCGTCGTGCTCGCATCGGCCCGTCGCTGCGACGGCCGCAGCTACTGCTCGCAGATGAGCTCGTGCGAAGAAGCCAAGTGGTTCCTGCAGAACTGCCCCGGCATGAAGATGGACGGCAATCGCGACGGCATGCCGTGCGAGAAGCAGCACTGCCGGCGCTGATCGCGTCGAGTGACTCACGCGAGTCGCCGGACGCAGGACTACGTCGCGCTTGCGTGAAGCGGGTCTAACGCAGCCGGCACAGCGCCTCGGTCAGCCGCCCGCACTCGCCCGGGTCGGCGTCGGCATCGGTTGCCAGCGCCGCCAGGCGTTCGATGAACTGCTCGCGCGTGGCGCCGTTGCGTGCTGCGCGCTGCACCAGCGTGGACGCGAGCGGCCCCATCTGTTCGGCGAGCATCGCGCGGGCGGCGTCGAGCAGGCGCGGTTCGAGCGGCGTTTCGCCGAGCAGCGGCGGTGCTGCGAGGGCAGGCGATGCTGCCGGCGCTACCGCGATCTCGGTCGGCGGCAGCACGGCACGCGCGCGTTCGATGAAGTTCGGCCGGCTCGCGGCCGGCAGGGCCTCGTTGGCCAGGCGCATGACGAGCGCGCCGGCACTGTCGCTGCGTGCCGCGGCGCGTCGCGCCAGGTGCTGCGCCAGCGGGCCGAGTTCTTCGGCCAGCAGCGCTGCCACGGCGTCGATCAGCGCCGGCGCGATGCGCGTCGGCGCTTCTGCGCCCGACGGCGCGGGCGCAACGGGTGCCGACGGCCCTTCGCGCACCGGCGTCGGCGCCATGCGCGCCGACGGCGCTTCGACCGACTGTGCCGACACCATGCGTGCCGACGGCGCTTCGACCGCCGCCGCCGCCGCCATGCGCGCCGATGGTGCTTCGACCGACTGCGCCGGCACCAGCAGCCGCATCGCCTGGGCCGACAGCGCGTTGCCCACCGGGCGCCGCGCCGCGGCCATCAGGGCCTGACGCATCTCGTCGGCACTGGCAGGACGCTGGCTCGCGTCCTTGGCCAGCGCGCGCCGCAGCACCGCCTCGAATGGCGACGACGCGGGCAGCGCCGGCGGCGGGGCCTGCAGCGTCTGCGTCTTGACCGCATCGGGGCCACCGCGAAACGGCCGCACGCCGGCGAGCAATTCGTAGAGCACGACGCCGCAGGCGTAGAGGTCGCTGCGCTGATCGACGCCGGTGCCGGCGTAGCACTCGGGCGCCATGTAGCCGGGCGTGCCGGCCGCACCGGCTTCGCGCGTGGCCGACGCGGCGTCGATGCGCGCGATGCCGAAGTCGGCGATCTTCAGGCGCCCTTCGCGCGTCAGCATCAGGTTGGCCGGCTTGATGTCGCGGTGCCACACGCCCTGGTCGTGCGCGCATTGAAGCGCGGCCAGCAGCTGCACCATCAGGCACAGCACGTCGTCTTCGTTCAGTCGCTCGGTCCGCGACGTGGCCCACAGCAGCGGTGTGCCCGCCACGTGCTCCATCGCGATGAAGGCCTGGCCGTCTTCTTCGCCGTACTCGTAGATGGCGACGATGCCCGGGTGCGACAGCCGCGCCGCCGCCTGCGCTTCATGCTGCAGGCGACGCAACGCGGCCGCGGCCGCGCTCGAGCCCGGCTCTTGCGGGCGCACCGTCTTCAGCGCGACCTTGCGCTTCAGGCGCGGGTCGAGCGCGGCAAAGACCACGCCCATCGTGCCTTCGCCGAGCTTGCCCGTGATCTCGTACGGGCCGATGCGCGCCGGCAGCGACGCGGCAGCGGGCTGCGGCGCGATGAAAGGTGAAGCGAGGACGGCGCTCACGACGATCCGGCTCAGGGCTGCTCGAGCATCGACACCGCCTTGGTCAGGCTGCGCCGCATGCGCGTGAACGATCGCGCCAGGCCGCCGATCTCGTCCTGGCCGCTGATGTCGAAGGCCGGCACGTCGGCTTCACCGAGGCTGACGCGCTCGGCCAGCGCCGCCATGCGCGTCACCGGGCGGATCACCATCGCCCACAGCAGCGTGTTCAGCGCTGCGCCGGTGACGACGAAGACGGCGCCGACCAGCGCCATGAAGTTGCGCCACGTCGAGCGCGAGCGCGCCAACGGCACGGCCATCGGCACCGACACCACTTGCGCGCCCACCACTTCGTGCAGCTGCCAGCCGAAGCCGTTGGCCGGGCCGTACTTGTCGACCAGCGTGCGCGGCGCGTTGTCCACCGTGCTGTGGCAGCGCAGGCAGGCGCCGTCGCTGATACGGATCGGACGCGCGATGTACAGGGCCGGGCCGGAGGGCGTCTCGCGCGTGCCGATGAACTCCTTGCTCTCGGGCGCCTTCTTGAATTCGCCGATGACGTTGGCCTCCCACGCCAGCGCGCGGTCGCGCGGATTCGTCGGGTTCAGCGTCGCTTCCTTATAGCTGTAGTCGGGAAACGCCTTCTGCAGCTTGCCCAGCACTTCGGTGGCCGAAAACGCCGGCACCGATTGCGGCAGGAAGCCGTACTTCATCTGCGTCTCCAGCAGCGGCGCGACCTGCGTCGAGGTGTAGGAGCGCACCGCCAGCGCTTTTTCGAGCAGGAAGCGTGCGTGCTGCAGTACCTCGTCGCGCGCATGGCGCTCGAGCAGCGCCTGCGTGATCGCGCCCACCGCCGCCAGGCTGGCGAGGAAGACGGCGATGAAGACGAGGTTGAACTTGACGAGCAGTTTCATCGGGGATCTTTCGCGATTTACGGGTTGCGCGCATGGCCCGGCATGGCCGGCAAATGCACGGTGGCCACGGGTTCGGCGTTCAGGAACACGGTGGGTGGCAGCGAGAGCGGCGCGCTGCTGGTGGCGACGACGGCGCTGCGCAGCGGCGGCAGCGCGCGCGCGATGCGGCGCGGCTTGGCGCGAGCGGCCGAGGCGACCACGCCGGTACGGGCAGCCGGCGCTGACCGCGCGCCGGCGCTCGCCGGCTGCAGCAGCGCCATCAGCTTGGGTTCAGCCGACCACGCGGAGAGATCGGCCGCGTCGATCGGCGTGGTCTCGCCGGGCTCGCGCACGGCACCGTCAAACAGCGCCGCGCGTCGCGGCAGCGTATCGGCCAGCGCGCGGGGCATTTCGTTCAGGCCGGTGGCGCGTGAACTCACGCGCACGGCGCCGGCAGCGCTGCGCGTCCAGCCCTCGCCTTCGCGCAGCAGCACTTCGGCACCGTCGCCGCCGCGCGGCATCAGCGTCAGGCCGCGCGATTCGGCAAAGGCCAGCGCGCTGCCGTCGCCCGCGCCTTGCGTCAGGACCGCGCCGCGCGCATCGGTCGCTGCCACGAGATGCAGTGTGACCAGCCGCGCCGCCGCGGCGCCGGCCGTCAGCTTGGCCCAGCCCTGCGCCACCAGCGCCGTCGCGCCCGCCCAGCCCTGGGCCTGGGCGACGCGTGCCGACGGCAACAGCACTTGCGTGGCCGGGCCGAGATCGAGCACGCGGCCGTCGCTGAACTCGATGCGCGCCACGCGCGTCGCCGCCGTGGTGCGCACGATGTCGTCTTCGGCCAGCGCCAGGCCCTCGGCCGCGTCGAACTTGAGCGCGCCGCGCACGACCTGCACCGGGCCGTCGGCGATCGTCAACAACGGCCGCGACTCCGCCGCGAGCGCCGGCAGCGCGACCGCGCCGAGCAGCGCCACCGTCAATGCGATGTACAGCGCCGCGCGTGCAACTTTTCCCTGAGCATGTGCCACCTGTTCTCTCCTGACCCTGCGTTGTCGAGGGCATGGCAGTCAGGATAGGAAGCAATGCCGCGCAGGTCATTCGCCCTGAAGGGGGTATTTGGGCTGCAGACTAGGGGGCGAAAGCTAGGGGGCTCGGTCCCGGAAAGAGGCGCACGCAGCTCAACGTTGTGCGGTTTTCACCACCGCATAGCGCTGCAAAGTCTTCTCGCGTGCTGCGGCGTGATCGACGATCGGTGCGGGATACGTCTTGCCCAGCTCGATGCCTGCCGCCGCCAGATCCACCGGCCGCGCCAGCCACGGCGCGTGGATCAGCTTGTCGGGCAGCTGGGCGATTTGCGGCAGGTAGCGCCGGATGAACTTGCCCTGCGCATCGAATTTCTCGCTCTGACTCACCGGGTTGAAGATGCGGAAGTAGGGTTGCGCATCGCAGCCGCTCGATGCTGCCCACTGCCAGCCGCCGTTGTTGGCGGCAAGGTCGAAGTCGTTCAGGTGCAAGGCGAAATACGCTTCGCCGCGCCGCCAGTCGATGCCGAGGTCCTTCGTCAAAAAGCTCGCCACCACCATGCGCAGGCGGTTGTGCATGTAGCCGGTCTGGTTGATCTGGTGCATCGCGGCATCGACCAGCGGGTAGCCGGTGCGGCCCTCGCACCACGCAGCGAAGTGCTGGTCGGCGTGTTTGCCGTGCTCCCACTTGATGGCGTCGTACTCGCGCTTGAAGCTGTGACCGACGACGTGCGGATGGTGGTGCAGCACCTGGTGGTAGAAGTCGCGCCAGACCAGTTCCGACAACCACACTTCGGCGCCACGCGATCCGTCGCGCATGCGCTGCCAGGCGGCGAGCGCCAGCTGGCGGATCGAGACCGTGCCGAAGCGCAGGTGCGTCGACAGATAGCTCGGGCCCTTGATTGCCGGAAAGTCGCGCGTCTTGTCGTAGTCGTCGATGCGGTGCAGGTAGTCGTCGAACAGGGTCTGTGCGCCGCTCGCGCCGGCCGGCAACTTGAGCGCGGCGAGGTTGGTGCGTTCGAAGCCGATGCCTTCGAGCGTCGGCACGCCGCTGTGCACCCCCGCGGGCGCCGCCGCGAGCGCGTCGGCGTAGCGCTCGACCGGGTAGGCGCTGAGGTAGAAGCCGTCGAGCTTCTTCAGCCACGCGTTCTTGTAGGGTGTGAACACGCTGTAGGTTCCGCCCGAAAGGGTGAGCACCTCGTCGCGCTCGAAGATCACGTGATCCTTGCTGCTGTGCAGGGCGATGCCGCTGTCGGCCAGCGCGCCGCGCACCGCGGCGTCCCGCTGCTGCGCATACGGCTCATCGTCGTGATTGCAGTACACCGCCTGCACCCGCAAGGCTTGCGCCAGCCTCGGCAACTCGTCGCCGGCGCGGCCGTGGCGAACCAGCAGCCCAACGCCAGGCACGCCGGCACGTTCGCCGAGGCGGCGCAGTTGCGCATCGAGCTCGGCCAGGCTGTCGGTGATGAACTCGACGCGGCGGTCGGCGCGCGGCAGCGCGTCGAGGATGGCGCGGTCGAAGACGAAGGCCACCCACACCTGCCGCGCCGCCTTCAGCGCGTGGTAGAGCGCCGCGTTGTCGTCGGTGCGCAGGTCGCGGCGCAGCCAGACCAGCGCGCGGTCCAGGGGCTTGTCGTGCCTGCCGGCGGGTTTGCTCACCGGCGCGAGCTTATCGGCTCAGCGGCTCAGCGGCTCAGCGGCTCAGCGCGTCACTGCGTCGCCAGCCGAAGACCGAACGGACGCTCGATCGGCTCCAGCACCTCCACCGGCTCCGGCATCCAGCCCGAGATCGATTCGGTGCGCAGCCACGACCAGCGCGTGCGCGTCATCAGCATGCGCATCAGCGGCACGTCGTAGCCGCTTTCGTGGGCGCGCGGCTCCAGGCCGAGCGGCTCCAGCCCGCAGCGTTCGAGCAGGCGCATCGACACCTTGTGGGCCGGCTGCGCGCAGGCCACCACGCCCTCGAGCCCGCTCTTGACGAAGGCCTGCTCGATCGCCAGGCGCGTCACCTCCTCGCCGTGGCCGGCCCCCCAGAAGTCGGGGTGCGACCACAGGCCGAGCTCGGCCCAGGTGGTTTCCATGCGCGGCTCGAAGCGGAACAGCGCCACCCATCGGCCGGTGGCCCGGTCGATCGCCGAGAACGCGGCGCAGACGCCGGCGGCGGCGCGTTCGATGACGCGCTGCAGACGCTGGCTCACGGCGGCCATGTCGGGCGGTGCGTCCCACATCAGGTGCTTGTTGAACTGCGGGTGGCGCGTCGCCTCGAACAGATCGATCGCGTCGCCCAGTTGCGGCTCGCGCAGTGCCAGCCTCTCGCTGCGCGCACCGATGAGGCGCGCGCTCAAACGCTCCGGTTCAAAGCTCATCTTCTCGTCCCGCCGTGATCCACATCACGCGACGCCCCAACGACGACGCGACCTCTCCCGTCGGATCCGCACGTGGCGCTCCCCCAGGCCGGGGTCAAAGCTTGCGGGAATTTCTCACGGAGCGATAGGTCCGGGCCACTAGAATCGTGACGTATGTCGCGTTTTCACGGCGCGGGCCGCATCAACCTCACCAACCAGTTCCTGATTGCCATGCCGGGCATGGCCGACCCGACGTTTGCCGGCTCCGTGGTCTACCTGTGCGAGCACACCGAGAAGGGCGCGCTCGGCCTGGTGATCAACAAGCCGGTGGACATCAAGCTGAAGAACCTGTTCGAGAAGGTCGAGCTGCAACTGCACCGCGACGACATCGCCGACACGCCGGTGTACTTCGGCGGCCCGGTGCAGACCGAGCGCGGCTTCGTGCTGCACGAGCGCCAGAGCGAGGCCGACAGCCCCTACAACTCGACGCTGTCGATCGCCGGTGGCAGCCTCGACATGACGACCAGCAAGGACGTGCTCGAAGCGCTCGCCGACGGCGCCGGGCCGAAGAAGCTGCTGGTGACGCTGGGCTACAGCGGCTGGGGTGCCGGCCAGCTCGAAGACGAGATCTCGCGCAACGGCTGGCTGACGGTCGATGCCGATCCGCGCGTCATCTTCGACACGCCGATCGAGCAGCGCTACCAGAAGGCGGTGTCGCTGCTGGGCATCGATCCGCACATGCTGAGCCAGGAGGCGGGGCACGCATGAGCGGCGCGCGGCCGCTCCGGAGCCGCTCGCGCCCCCTCGGGGGGAAGCCCGAAGGGCTCAGGGGGCTGCAATGAGCGGCGCGCGGCCGCTCCGGAGCCGCTCGCGCCCCCTCGGGGGGAAGCCCGAAGGGCTCAGGGGGCCCAATGAGCGGCGCCAGCCGCCTGTTCCTCCCCAGACCCTTCTTTCTTTCGATTTCAGCGCGAAGCGCGTCGGTGTGGCCTCGGGCAACAGCGTCACGCGCAGCGCTGCGCCGCTGACGACGATCAAGAACGAAGGCGATGCGCGCTTTGCAGCGATCGGCACGCTGATCGCGCAGTGGCAGCCCGCCGCACTGGTCGTCGGCGTGCCGTTCCACCCCGACGGCGCGGCGCACGACAATACGCGTCGCGCCCAGCGCTTCGCGCGCCAGCTGGCCGGCCGCTTCGGCCTGCCGGTGCACGAGGTCGATGAGCGCTACACGACGGTCGAGGCGCGCTCGCAAGGCGCGGCCGATGCCGATGCCGCCGCGGCGGCGCTGATACTCGAACAGTTTCTTCGCGACAGATGAACGCAACCGCAGCCGCCACGTGGGCCGAGCGCCGGGCCGCTCCCAAGCCGGCCCGCATCCCCTCGGGGGATCGGCCAACGTACTCGTTGGACGAGGGGTCCACATGACTCTGACTCTCGACGCCGAAGCGCTCTACGGCACGCTGCGCGACGGCGTGCGCCGGCTGGTGGCCGAGCGGCCGGAGGCGGCGCTGGTGGGCATCTGGTCGGGTGGCGCGTGGCTCGCGGCGCGCCTGCACGCCGACTTGCAGTTGCCGGGCGAAGCCGGTGTCATCAGCAGCACGCTGCACCGCGACGACTTCGGCGCGCGCGGCCTGGCCGCAGGCGCCGGCGCCACCAAGCTGCCCTTCGCCATCGACGGCCGCCATCTCGTGCTGATCGACGACGTGCTCTTCACCGGCCGCACCGTCCGCGCCGTGTTGAACGAGCTGTTCGATTTCGGCCGCCCGGCCAGCGTTGCACTCGCCGTGCTGGTCGATCGCGGCGGGCGCGAGCTGCCGATCCAGCCGTCGTTCGCGGCCGCGCGCGTCACGCTCGCGCCCGAGCAACGGCTCTCGCTCGCGCAAGGCGAGGGCGGGCGCTTCGCCTTTCGCGTCCAAGCCGAAGGCTCGCGCTGATGCTGTCGCGCCGCAACCCGCAGCTCAACGCCCACGGCGAGCTGATCCACCTGCTGTCGATCGAGGGCCTGCCCAAGGCCGTGCTGACGCAGATCCTCGACACTGCCGGCACCTTCCTGTCGGTCAACGACCGCGACGTGAAGAAGGTGCCGCTGCTGCGCGGCAAGAGCGTGTTCAACCTGTTCTTCGAGAACAGCACGCGCACGCGCACGACCTTCGAGATCGCGGCCAAGCGACTGTCGGCCAACGTCATCAACCTCGACATCGCGCGCAGCAGCACGGCCAAGGGCGAGAGCCTGCTCGACACCATCGCCAACCTCTCGGCGATGCACGCCGACATGTTCGTCGTGCGCCACAGCGAATCGGGCGCGCCGTACCTGATCGCCCAGCACTGCGCGCCGCACGTGCACGTCGTCAACGCCGGCGACGGCCGCCATGCGCACCCGACGCAGGGGCTGCTCGACATGTACACGATCCGCCACTTCAAGGGCGACTTCAGCCAGCTCACGGTGGCGATCGTCGGCGACATCGTGCATTCGCGCGTGGCGCGCTCGGACATCCATGCGCTGACGACGCTCGGCGCCGCCGAGATCCGCGCCGTCGGCCCGAAGACCCTCGTGCCGAACGACCTCGCCGGCATGGGCGTGCGCGTCTGCCACGACATGGTCGAAGGCATGCGCGACGCCGACGTCATCATCATGCTGCGCCTGCAGAACGAGCGCATGAGCGGCTCGCTGCTGCCGAGCGCGGGCGAGTACTTCAAGCGCTTCGGTTTGACGGCCGACAAGCTCGCGCTCGCCAAGGCCGACGCGATCGTGATGCACCCGGGCCCCATCAACCGCGGCGTCGAGATCGACTCGTCGGTGGCCGACGGCCGTGCCAGCGTGATCCTGCCGCAGGTGACGTTCGGGATTGCGGTGCGCATGGCGGTGATGTCGACCATTGCAGGCAACGTCGCATGAAGCTGCTGATTCGCAACGGCCGCCTGATCGACCCCGCGAGCGGGCTCGATCGCGTCGGAGACCTCGCCATCGCCGGCGATCGCATCGTGCGCATCGGCGAAGTCAACGACTTCGACGCCGAACGCACGATCGACGCCAGCGGCCTCGTTGTCGCGCCCGGCCTGGTCGATCTCGCCGCGCGCCTGCGCGAGCCCGGCCATGAGCACGAGGGCATGTTGGAAAGCGAACTCGCAGCGGCGGCGGCCGGCGGCGTGACGAGCCTGGTGTGCCCGCCCGACACCGATCCGCCGCTGGACGAACCGGGCCTCGTCGAGATGCTGAAGTTCCGCGCCCGCAAGCTCTCGCGCTGCCGCGTTTTCCCGCTCGGTGCGCTGACGCGCGGTCTGCAAGGCGAGGCGCTGACGGAGATGGCCGAACTCACCGAGTCCGGCTGCGTCGGCTTTTCGCAGGCCGACGCGCGCATGACCAACACGCTGACCTTGCAGCGCGCGCTGCAGTACGCCGCCACGTTCGGCTACACGGTGTGGCTGCGGCCGCAGGATGCGTGGCTCGGCCAAGGCGTGGCGGCGAGCGGCGCGGTGGCGACGCGCC
Organism: uncultured beta proteobacterium; assembly: GCA_963738605.1. Taxonomy (GTDB): domain Bacteria; phylum Pseudomonadota; class Gammaproteobacteria; order Burkholderiales; family Burkholderiaceae_C; genus CADEEN01. The sequence goes on along the minus strand of CAVTXG010000004.1, from coordinate 305,425 downwards.
TGGGTCTGGCCGGCGTGCCGGTGGCGGCCGAGACGGTGGCGCTCTTCACCATCTTCGAGCTGATGCGTGTCACCGGCGCGCGCGTGCATCTGCAGCGCCTGTCGAGCGCGGCCGGCGTCGAGCTGCTGCGCCGCGCCAGGGCTGAGGGTCTGCCGGTCACGGCCGACGTCAGCATCAACTCGCTGCATCTCACCGACATCGACATCGGTTTCTTCAATCCGGCGCTGCGCCTCTCGCCTCCCGTACGCCAGCAGCGCGACCGCGACGCGCTGCAGGCGGCGCTTGCCGACGGCACGATCGATGCGCTGGTGTCGGACCACACACCGATCGCGGCCGACGAAAAAACGCTGCCTTTCGCCGAAGCCACGCCCGGCGCCACCGGGCTCGAGCTGCTGCTCGGCCTGGCGCTGCACTGGGGCACGCAGCGCGGCCTGGCGCTGCCGGCGACGCTGGCGCGCATCACCAGCGAACCGGTGCGCGTGCTCGGCGCCGCCATCGGCACGCTGGCGGCCAGCGCCGGACGTTTGCTCGAAGGCGGCGTCGCCGATGTCTGCGTCTTCGATGCACAGGCGCGCTGGCAGGTCAGCGACGGCGCGCTGCTGAGCCAGGGCAAGCACACGCCGTTTGCGTTTGCCACCAGCGGGTTCGAGTTGCCGGGGCGCGTTCGCACGACGCTGGTGGCCGGCAGCGTCGCGTTCGAACGTTGATGAGAGGCTTCGTCGGCGCGTGGCGCATCGCGCGCCTGCTGCTGCACGGCGTGCACGGCCTGGCCGTCATCCGGCTGCGCTTCGATGCCTACGGCGCAGCGCAACGCCACGCGCGCATCCAGTGGTGGTCGGCCAAGCTGCTGCGCTTGATCGGCATCACGCTGCACATCAAGGGCACGCCACGGCCGGGCGCCAAGCTGATCGTCGCCAATCACGTGTCGTGGCTCGACATCGCGGCGATCCACGCGGTGATTCCCGAGGCGCACTTCGTCTCGAAGTCCGACGTCAAGCACTGGCCGCTGATCGGCCGGCTGGTGACGGGTGCCGGCACGCTCTACATCGAACGCGAGAAGAAGCGCGACGCGCTGCGCGTGGTGCACCAGATGGCCGATGCGTTGAAGGCCGGCGACAGCGTGGCGGTGTTCCCCGAAGGCACCACCGGCGACGGTCGCACGCTGCTGCCGTTCCACGCCAACCTGCTGCAGGCCGCAGTGGCGACCGAGACGCCGGTGCAACCGGTGGTGCTGCGCTTTTTCGACGCCGAGCACGCGATCAGCCCGCTGGCGCACTTTCTCGGCGAGACCACGCTGGCGCAAAGCGCGTGGCGCTTCGTCTGTTCGCGCGGGTTGAACGTCGAGGTGAAGGTGCTGACGGCGCAAGGTACGGCGCATGCCGATCGGCGCGCGCTGGCGGAGCACTTGCGTCAGACGATCGCGGCGGAGCTGCCGGCCTGACTAAGCGCGTTTGCCCTGCGCCGCCACCGCCGCAGCCGCCTTCGCCGCCACTTCCGGATCACCCAGGTAGTAGTGCCGGATCGGCTTCAACGCCGCATCCAGCTCATACACCAGCGGAATGCCGTTGGGTATGTTCAGGCCGACGATCTCGGCATCGCCGATGCCGTCCAGGTACTTCACCAGCGCGCGCATCGAGTTGCCGTGCGCGGCGATCAGCAGGCGCTGGCCGCTCTTGATCGCCGGCGCCAGCGTGTCGTGCCAGCAAGGCAGCACGCGCGCCACCGTGTCCTTCAGGCATTCGGTCAGCGGCACCTGGCCGGGCGCGAGCTGAGCGTAGCGCAGGTCGGCGCGTTCGCTGCGCGGGTCGCTCGGCTCCAGCGCCGGCGGCGGCGTGTCGTAGCTGCGGCGCCAGATCAGCACCTGCTCGTCGCCGTACTGCCTGGCCATGTCGGACTTGTTGAGGCCCTGCAAGGCGCCGTAGTGGCGCTCGTTCAGGCGCCAGTCGTTGGTGACGGGCAGCCAGGTTCGGTCCATCACGTCGAGCGCATGCCACAACGTCCAGATGGCGCGCTTCAAGACCGAGGTGATGGCGCGGTCGAACTCGTAGCCGGCCTCCTTCAACAGCCGACCCGACTCGCGCGCCTGCGCTACGCCGGTGTCGGTCAGCGGCACGTCGGTCCAGCCGGTGAAGCGGTTCTCGAGGTTCCAGGTCGATTCGCCGTGGCGAATGAGGACGAGCTTGTGCATGGCAACAACGGCGGGTCTGGCGAGGGGCGGATTGTATGATTCGCGCCCCTTGCTGCCTGCGTGATCTGCCGTGCTCGAGTTTCTGTTGACGACGCCGAATTGGATGTTGCTCCTGACTGCCCTGGTCTCGGGCTTCTTCCTGCTGTGGCCGAACTTCAAGGGCCACGTCGGCGCCGGCAGCGTCGGCACTAACGAAGCGGTGCGGCTGATCAACCGCGAGAAGGCGGTGCTGATCGACGTCAGCGAGCCCGAAGAGTTTGCCAAGGGCCACCCCAACGGCGCGCGCAACCTGCCGCTGTCGAAGATGGACGGCAAGATCGAGGGCTCGAAGGAACTGCCGAGCAACAAGGCGCTGCCGCTCGTGCTGGTGTGCCCCACCGGCTCGCGCGCGTCGCGCGCGGCGAGCCTGCTGCGCAAGGCCGGCTACGAGAAGGCGCAGTCGCTGGCTGGCGGGTTTGCGGCCTGGCGTGAAGCCAACTTGCCCGTGGAGAAGTCCGCAGCGTAGATCGACGGCCCCGAGCTCGCTGCGCTCGCGTCCCCCGAGGGGAGCGCAGGCCGCTTGGGAGCGGCCCGGCGCTGGCCTGCTGTGCGTGCAGAAGTCCGCAGCCTGAGCCGGGTGTTGCGGCAACCCGCCAGCGGCGCCGCGCAGTCTGCGAAACAATACGCGCCATGAACCCCGTGCGCATGTACACCACCCAGGTCTGCCCGTTCTGCCAGCGCGCCAAGGCGCTGTTGAAGCAACGCGGTGTCGCCGCGATCGAGGAGATCCGCATCGATCTCGATGCGGCGCAGCGTGAGCAGATGATGCAGGTCACCGGACAGCGCACCGTGCCGCAGATCTTCATCGGCGCCACGCATGTGGGCGGCTGCGACGACCTGATCGCGCTCGACCGCAAGGGCGAGCTGCTGCCGCTGTTGCAGGGCACGGCGGCATAATCCGCGCCTCGCATCAACCCGCCACCCTCGGCGGGTTGCGTTCATTGGAAGCCTTCGCATCATGGCCACCGACGCCCCGGACACCAACCCCGTCTTCAACATCCAGCGCATGTACCTGAAGGACCTGTCGCTGGAGCAGCCGAACTCGCCGCAGATCCTGCTCGAGCAGCAGCAGCCGAATGTCGACATCAACCTCGCGGTCTCGGCCGAGACCGTGGCCGACGGCATCTTCGAAGTCTGCGTCACCGCCACCGTCACCACCAAGGTGGCCGAGCGCACGATGTTCCTGATCGAGGCCAAGCAGGCCGGCATCTTCGAGCTGCGCAACCTCGGCGAGCAGATGCAGCCGATTCTCGGCATCGCCTGCCCGGGCATGGTCTATCCGTACCTGCGCGCCATCGTCTCGGATGTTTGCACCCGCGCCGGCTTTCCGCCGGTGCTGCTGACCGAAGTCAACTTCCAGGCGATGTACGAGGCGCAGCAGCAGCAGATGGCAGCGCAGGGCAACGGCGGCGCGGCCAGCCTGAACTGAAGTGAGCCGGCCCCCAGCTCGCTGCGCTCGCGGCCCCCGAGGGGCGCTTCAGCGACTTGGGGCGGCCCGGCGGCGCTGAACGGCGACGTTCGCATGAACGTCACGATCCTCGGCGGTGGTGCGTGGGGCACGGCGCTGGCCATCGCGGCGGCGCAGCGGCATGACGTGCTGCTGTGGGTGCGCGATGCGCAACAGGCGCAAGCGATGCAGGCCACGCGCGACAACGCACGCTACCTGCCGGGCGCGACGCTGCCGGATGCGCTTTCGATCGGCGCTGTTCTGTCGCACGCGCTGGCGCATGGGCAAGCAGGCTTGTTCGTCATCGCCACGCCGATGTCGGCTCTGCGCGAGATGCTGGCAGCCTTGCCGAACAGCGCGCGCTGTCTCTGGCTGTGCAAGGGCTTCGAAGCCGTCAGCGGCGCGCTGGGCCACGAGATCGCCGCGGCGCTGCGGCCCGACTTGCGTGCCGGCGTGCTCTCCGGCCCGAGCTTCGCACAGGAAGTGGCACGGGCGCAGCCGACGGCGCTCGTCGCCGCCAGCATCGACGCCGCACTTGCCGACGATGCTGCCGCGGTCTTCCACAGCGAGACGCTGCGCATCTACACCAGCACCGACCCGATCGGCGTCGAGATCGGCGGCGCGGTGAAGAACGTGATGGCGATCGCCACCGGCATCGCCGACGGCATGGCGCTCGGCCTGAACGCGCGCGCCGCGCTCATCACGCGCGGCCTGGCCGAGATGACGCGCCTGGGCGTTGCGCTCGGCGCGCGGACCGAGACCTTCATGGGCCTGTCGGGCCTGGGCGATCTGGTGCTCACCGCCACCGGCGACCTTTCGCGCAACCGGCAGGTCGGGCTGCGCCTGGCACAGGGCGTGCCGTTGGCGCAGATCCTGACCGAATTGGGCCACGTCGCCGAAGGCGTGTTCAGCGCACCGGTGGTGCTGCAACGCGCGCACGCAGCCGGCGTCGAGATGCCGATATCGCAGGCGGTGGCGGCGGTGCTCGAAGGCGCGATGACACCGCGCGCCGCGCTCGAAGCGCTGATGGGGCGCGACGCGCGCGCGGAAAGCTGAGTCCGCTGAATCATTGAAATGGGCGGCGAGGGACGCGCGAGACGGGATGCGATGCAAGGCGCAAAGCGCAGCGATGCCCATAGGCATCGCGAGCATTTGCAACGCCGCAGCGCGCCCGTATCGCGTGGACAGCGCCGAACCGATTTCAGTGCTTCAGTGGACTAGAGTTGCCGTCTCACGAGGAGACTGCACCATGCTCGACCAACGTCACGTCCTTGCCGCCACCCTCGGTGCAGCGGCTTGGCCCTCGCACTCGCAGACCCTGCCCATCGCCAAGGTGCTGATGGGCGCGCCGCCCGGCGGCGCCGGCGACAGCTTCCTGCGCAAGCTCGCGGAGAAGATGCGCGGCGGCTATGCCGGCTCGGTGATCGTCGAGAACAAGCCCGGCGCCGGCGGGCAGATCGCGCTGATGGCGGTGCGTGATGCGCCGGCCGATGGCAGCACGCTGCTGATGACGCCTTCGACCTTCTTCTCGGTCTATCCGCACACCTACCCGAAGCTGCCGTACGACCCGCAGGCCGACTTCACGCCGATCTCACTGCTGGCCTTCACCAGCTTCGGTCTGGCCGTCGGGCCCGCTGTGCCGACGGCGGTGAGCAACCTGCGCGAGTTCATGACCTGGGCCAAGGCCAATCCCGACAAGGCGACCTACGGCTCGCCGGCGCCGGGCTCGGTGCCGCACCTGATCGTCGCGGCCGCGGCCAAGCAGTTCGGCGCGCCGCTGCGCCACATTCCGTACAAGGGCTCGGTGCCGGGCATCCAGGACATGCGCGGCGGCCAGATCGCGGCGATGTCGTCGCCGATCGGCGCGCTGACGCAGCATTTGGCGAGCGGCGTGCGCGTGCTCGCCGTCACCGGCGCGGCGCGCAGCCCGCTGCTTGCCGGCGGTGGCGACCTACCGCGAGCAAGGCATGCCGATCACCGGGCGCGAGTGGTTCGGCATGTTCATGCCGCGCGGCGCTTCGAGCGCGACGGTGACGCGCGTCGCCGCCTATCTCAAGCTCGCGCTCGAGCAGAAGGATCTGATCGACACGGCCGCGGCGCTCGGCCTGGAGGTCGCGTCGAGCACGCCGCAGACGCTGGTCGAGATGATCGGTGCCGACTCGGCCGAATGGAAGGTGTGGGTGAAGAAGATCGGCTTCAGCGCCGAGTCGTGATGCAGGACTTCAACGTCACGCCCGGCGAGAGCCTCGACGACGCGCAGGCGCTGTACGCCGACTTGCGCAAGCGCTGCCCGGTGGCGCACACCGACGCGCTCGGCGGCTTCTGGATGCTGACGCGGCATGCCGACATCGCGCGCGCGGCGGCCGACCACGCCGCCTTCACGACGACGGTGCAGAACGTCGTGCCGAAGGTCGCCTCGACCGGCCGCCGCCCGCCGCTGCACCTGGACCCGCCCGAGCAGACGCCGTACCGCGTGGCGCTGGCGCGGCTTGCTGACGCCCGAGCGCGTGGCGCTGCTGGAGCCGGTGGTGCGCGCGACGATCCGCGAGACGCTGCGGCCGATGATCGAGCGCGGCCACGGCGACATCTGCGGCGAGTTCGGCGGCCGCTTTCCGGTGCGCGTGTTCGCCCACTGGATGCACCTCGAAGACGACCTGGTCGAGCGCCTGATGCAGGCCGGGCCGGCCTTCATCCGCGCGGTGCAGGCCTTCGACAACGACGCGATGAAGGACACCAGCGTCGTGCTCTACGACATGGCACGCGAGCTGATCGCGCGCCGCAAGGCCCAGCCCTGGCCGGGCGACGACGATCCGGTGGGCGCGCTGCTCGCCACGCGCGTGGCCGGCCCGCAAGGCGAGACGGCGCTGCCCGACGAGATGATCGTCGGCACGGTGCGCCAGGTGCTGGTGGTGGGCATCGTCGCGCCGATGGTGATGATCGGCAGCATCGCGCTGCACCTCGCGCGCGACCGCGCGCTGCATGCGCGGCTGCGCGCCGCAGCCGGCGCTGTGCACCGCCGCGGTGGAGGAGTTCCTGCGCCTGTACACGCCGTACCGCGGCTTCGCGCGCACGCCGCGCGCGACGTGACGATCGGCGGACGCACGCATCGCCGCCGGCGAGCCGGTGGCGCTGACCTATGCCAGCGCGAATCGCGACGAGAGCGTGTTCGCCGATCCCGATCGCTTCGTGCTGGGCCGCGACAACATCGCCGAGCACCTGGCCTTCGGCCGCGGCGCGCACTTCTGCGCCGGCGCGAATCTGGCGCGGCTCGAACTGCGCGTCGCGCTGGAGGAGCTGGTCGCGGCGACGACGGCGATCGAAGTGAGCGGCGAGGTGCTGTATTGCCCGTACCCGGAGATCGGGCCGTACCAGGCGCCGCTGCGCCTTCGCTGACGGAATTGAGGAACTCAGGCAGCGCTGCGCTTCAGGCGACGCGCCTACGTCCCGCCGTCGAAGCCGCACTGCCGCCAGGCCTCGAACACCGCGACCGCGACGGCGTTGCTCAGGTTCAGGCTGCGCTGGCCGGCGCGCATCGGCAGGCGCAGGCGCTGCTCGGACGCGAAGCTCTCGCGAAGGCTGTCGGGCAGGCCGGCGGTTTCGCTGCCGAAGACGATCCAGTCGCCGCGCTGCCAGGCCACGCTCGCGAACGAGCGCGTGGCGCGCGTGGTGAAGGCGAAGAGGCGCTGCGCATCGGGCTGCTCGGCCTGCACGAAAGCCGGCCACGAGGCGTGACGCCGCACGTTCGCGGTCTCGTGGTAATCGAGCCCGGCGCGCTGCAACTGCTTGTCGTCCATCGAAAACCCGAGCGGCTCGATCAGGTGCAGCGCGCAGCCGGTGTTGGCCGCCAGCCGAATGACGTTGCCGGTGTTGGGCGGGATTTCGGGGTGGACGAGGACGATGTTGAACATGTCAATGGTGAGGGGCTGCGTGAGCGGCGGGACTCGGCCGGTTGCCGACTTTCAATGCGGGCTTTGCGCACACCGTGGGGATCGCAAAGCCGTGGGCGGGTGCGCGCTGGCGCTTCGGTGCGGCGGTCGGCGCCTGCGGCGCCGACTTCGCTGCGGTGCTCGGGTTTCGGTCGCGCCGCATAACTCGCTGCGCTCACTGCGTTCGCTGCGCTCGAACAGATGCGGCGAGTCAGTTGACGAAGCGCGCGAGTACGCGCGCCGACCGAAACCCTCCGCTCCTCGCCGCCGCACAGGCGCGCCACCGCGCACCCGCCCACGGCTTTGCGAGGCAACGTTCAGCTCTTTGTTGGAGAAAGACCCCAGCCGGGCATCGAGCCCGGCTGGCGCCTGCACGCGCGCCTGCGGCGCGCGGCAAGCCACGGGCTCGATGCCCGCGGCTTGCCTTTCACTCCACCCCAAGAACGGCTGTTCCCGCAAGGCGGCGGGCGGGGCGCAGGCGGGGCGAATGGCGCCGCCGAGAAGCACAGGGCTGAGGTCGGCGCGCGTACCCGCGCGCTTCGTGATCTGACTCACCGCGAGTGTTCGAGCGCAACGAACGCAGTGAGTGCAGCGAGTTTCGCGGTGCGACCTCAGACCGAGCATCGCAGGGAACCCTCGCGCAGCGAGGGCGAGCGCCGCTTGAGCCCCGACTGCGCCCCGCCCGCCGCCTTGCTTGCGCACCGGCCTCAGGCCCAGCGCATTTGCGGACGATCGCCAACGTACACAACGGGCCGTTCTTAGACGCTCGCCCGACACAATCGAGCCGCCATGCCATCACGCCGTCCTCGCCAACACCCACACCTGCACCGACGCAGCGCCGCCGGCCAGCAGCGCGCGTGCCGCTTCGGCCGCGGTCGCGCCGGTGGTCATGACGTCGTCGATGAGTGCAACGTCCTTGCCGTGCAGAATGGTCGATGCGCCCGGCGCCGTTGCGAAAGCGCCGCGAATGGCTTTCGCACGTTCGTCGCGCGGCAAGTCCGCCAGGTGCGGCGTCTCGACGCGGCGTTCGAGCAGATGCGGCCGAGCCTGCAGTTGCAGCCGCACCGCGACGCGCCGCGCCAACTCCCAGGCCTGGTTCATGCCGCGCTCGGCCAGGCGCTCGCGGCCCAGCGGCAGCGGCAGCACGAGCGCCGGTAGCGCCGCACCGCTCGAGCGCACCGCCTCGGCCAGCAGCCGCGCCAGCGCATCGGCGAGGTCGAGTGCGGCGTGGAACTTGAGGGCGGTGACGAGCCCGCTCCACGGAAACGCATAGTCCACTGCGGCCACGGTGCGGGCGAACGGCAGCGGCGCGGCGATGCAGGCGCCGCAGAGCGCAAGGCCTGCCAACAGGGGCAGTGCGCAACCGTGGCATCGCGGGCGCTGCACAGCGTGGCGCTGCAGGCAATCGGCGCACAGGCGCTGCGCGCTCCACCCGCGGCAGACGGCGCACTGTGTCGGAACGCTCATGGGAAGATCGAACATCGCCAGCGACTTTATCGAGGTTCAGATTGGAGACGCGGATGGCCGCCAACGACCGCTTCGATCACGTCTTCGTCGAGCCTTCGAGCTTCGACGCCTCGCTCGGCACGCGCTGGTTCGTGGCGCGCGACCCGGACGGCAACCTGATCGCGTTCGAGCAGGCTTTGGGCTGATGCCGGAGACCGCGCGCGCGATCGACCGCCTGGCGCTGGCGCGCGCGCAGCGCCGCATCGCGCAGGCTGCCGAGCCACCGTGGCTGCACGGCGAGGTCGCGCGCCGCATGGCCGAGCGCCTGCCGGTGGTCAAGCAGGCGCCGGGCACGCTGATCGACTGGTGGTCGCGCGCGGGTTCGAGCGCTGAGTTGTTGCGCGCGGCCTATCCGAAGGCGCGCGTCGTGCGCGTCGAGCCGATCGCGGGTGCGCCGCAGCCGCCGGGCTGGTGGGCGCGCCTGCGCGGTGCAGCAGCCACGACCATCGATGCAGCGGCAGTGCCGGCCGAAAGCGCGCAACTGGTGTGGGCCAACATGATGCTGCACACGCTCGCAGACCCCGGCGCGGCGCTGGCGCAGTGGCAGCACGCGCTTTCGGTCGATGGCTTCCTGATGTTCTCGACCCTCGGCCCCGACACCCTGAAGTCGCTGCGCGCGATCTACGGCGCGGCGGGGTGGGGCTCGCCGCATGCGCCCTTCGTCGACATGCACGACCTTGGCGACATGCTGGTGCGCGCCGGTTTCGCCGACCCGGTGATGGACCAGGAACTGTTGCGCCTGACCTGGGCCACGCCCGCGGCGCTGCTCGGCGAGTTGCGCACGCTCGGCGCCAACGCCGATCCTGCGCGCCACGCCGGCCTGCGCACGCCACGCTGGCGCGCGCGGCTCGAGGCGGCGCTGGCCGAGCGCGCCGGCGCCGAAGGCCGCATCGCGCTCGAGTTCGAGATCGTCTACGGCCATGCCTTCAAGCCGCCGCCGCGCGTCGCGGCCGGAAATGAAACGCGCGTGTCGGCCGAGCAACTGCAGCGCATGGCGCGTGCGGGGCGCGGTGGGGGATCGGTCCGTTAGAATTCCGCGCTGTCCGCGGGGGCACTCGCTTCCTGTCGGCACCGCGATCCTGACTTCTCATGAACTCTTCCGTCGCCCCCGCCCCCTGGCCACGCGCTGCCGGCACTGCTGCCGCGGCATGGCGCATTGGCGCCGAGTGGCGCGGCGAGGGCGCCGGCGCGCGCATCGAGTGGTTGCTCAAGCGCAACTGTTCGATCACGCCGCGACAGCTTTTCGGCGTCTACCTGTCGCTGTGCGCAGCGTCGCTGGCGATCGCCGGCGGCTTCGCCTGGGTCGGCGCGTCGCCGGTGCTGGTCTTTGCCGGCGTCGAATTGCTGCTGGTGGGCGCGGCGCTGCTGCTGTATGCGCGCCACGCGCTGGATCACGAGCGCATCACGCTGAGCCGGCCCGGCGCTGTGCGTCGAACACCAGCACGGCGCGCACACCGATCGCAGCGAGTTTCGCGCGGCTTGGGTGCGTGTCGAGCCCCTGTCCAGCGACCGCTCCTTGATTGAAGTCGCCGGCGATGGTCACACTGCGCGCATCGGCCGCTACCTGCGCCCGGAGCTGAGGCCGACCCTGGCGCGGGAACTGCGCATCGCCCTGCGTGCGCATCGGCCGTCGGCGGCCGAAGGCTCGAACGAATCAACAGCAACCCAGAGAAAACAATGATCGGCTTGAAGCAGTGGCTGCGCCTGGCGGCGCGAACCGGCTCGGCGCTGACGGCGGCGTGTGCCGCGAGCGCCGCGCTGGCGGTGAACAACCTGCCCGGCGGTCCGGCGGTCAACCAACTCGACCTGCACCCGCCGGTGACCAAGATCGCCGGCGAGCTGATCTGGCTGCACTACTACATCATGGGCTTCTGCCTGGTGCTGTTCGTGCTCGTCTTCGGCGTCATGTTTTACTCGCTGCTGAAGCACCGCAAGAGCCTGGGCGCCAAGGCGGCCAACTTCCATGAGAGCACCACGGTCGAGATCATCTGGACGGTGATCCCGTTCTTCATCGTCATCGCGATGGCCTGGCCCGCGACCAAGGCGGTGGTGGCGATGAAGGACACGACCAGCGCCGATCTCACGATCAAGGCCACCGGCTACCAGTGGAAGTGGGGCTACGACTACCTGAAGGGCGAGGGCGAAGGCATCGGCTTCGTCTCCACGCTCGACGTCGCGCAGCGTGAGATGAGCAGCAGCGGCAAGCCGCCGCCCACCGACGACTACCTGCTCAAGGTCGACAACCCGCTGGTGGTGCCGGTGGACAAGAAGATCCGCATCATCACCACCGCCAACGACGTGATCCACGCCTGGATGGTGCCCTCCTTCGGCGTCAAGCAGGATGCGATTCCCGGCTTCGTGCGCGACGCCTGGTTTCGCGCCGAGAAGACCGGCGACTTCTACGGCCAGTGCGCCGAGCTGTGCGGCAAGGAACATGCGTACATGCCGATCCACGTCAAGGTGGTGACGGCCGAGCAGTACTCGAAGTGGGCCGGCGAGAAGATGGCGGCGTTGAAGGCCGCGGCCGACGACCCGAACAAGGTCTGGGTGTTGAGCGATCTGGTGGCGCGCGGCGAGAAGGTCTACGCCACCAACTGCGTGGCCTGCCACCAGGCCACGGGCAAGGGCGCCGGCCCGATCAAGGCGCTCGATGGCAGCGCGATCGTGCTCAACGACCCCTTGAAGCAGATCCAGACCCTGCTCAACGGGGCCAACAACGGTGCGATGCCGGCGTGGAAGCAGTTGTCCGACACCGACCTTGCGGCCGTTGCCACCTACACCAAGAACGCCTGGAGCAACCAGACCGGCAAGCTGGTGCAGCCGGCGGAAGTGGCGACGATTCGCGGCGGCGGCACGGTGCAGTTCGCTGCAGCGGGCGCAGCCGTTGCGCCCGCTGCTGTCGCAGCGCCTGCGGCTGCAGCCGCGCCGGCCGCAGCGGCGGCAGAGGGCCTGCCGCTGTCGGTGCTGTTCGCCGTCGGCAAGAGCAACCTCGACGCCACGGCGCAGCGGGCGATCGCCAAGGCGGTGGAGGTGCTCAAGGCCAAGCCCGACGCCAAGGTCGCGCTGTCGGGCTTTGTCGATTCGAGCGGCAGCGCAGCCAAGAACGCCGAGCTCGCCAAGCAGCGCGCCTTCGCCGTGCGCGACGCGCTGACCAAGGGCGGCATCGAGGCTGCGCGCATCGAGTTGCGCAAGCCGGCGCAGGTCGATGCCGGTAGTGGTGCCACGCCAGCGCAGGCGCGCCGTGTGGACATCGTGTCCGCGAGCTGAACAGGAGCATCGAAACATGAGCGCAGTTCTTCCCCACGGCCACGCGGCGCCGCACGACCACCACGACGATCACGCCCACCATCCTTACGGCTGGCGGCGCTGGCTCTTCGCCACCAACCACAAGGACATCGGCACGATGTACCTGCTGTTCAGCTTCACGATGCTGATGGTGGGCGGCATCCTGGCGCTCGGCATCCGCCTCGAGCTGTTCCAGCCGGGCCTGCAGTTCGTCAACCCGGAGCTGTTCAACCAGTTCACCACGATGCACGGCCTGATCATGGTCTTCGGCGCGATCATGCCGGCCTTCGTCGGCTTCGCGAACTGGATGATCCCGCTGCAGGTCGGCGCCGCGGACATGGCCTTCGCGCGCATGAACAACCTCAGCTTCTGGCTGCTGATCCCGGCCGCCATGATGCTCGTCGGCTCGTTCTTCATGCCCGGCGGTGCGCCGTCGGCCGGCTGGACGCTCTACGCGCCGCTGACGCTGCAGATGGGCCCGTCGATGGACGCCGGCATCTTCGCGATGCACATCATGGGCGCGAGCTCGATCATGGGCTCGATCAACATCATCGTCACCATCCTGAACATGCGCGCGCCCGGCATGACGCTGATGAAGATGCCGCTGTTCTGCTGGACCTGGCTGATCACCGCCTACCTGCTGATCGCGGTCATGCCGGTGCTCGCCGGTGCGATCACGATGACGCTGACCGACCGCCACTTCGGCACCAGCTTCTTCAACCCCGCCGGCGGCGGCGACCCGGTGATGTACCAGCACATCTTCTGGTTCTTCGGCCACCCCGAGGTCTACATCATGATCCTGCCGGCCTTCGGCATCGTCAGCGCCATCATCCCGGCGTTCGCGCGCAAGAAGCTGTTCGGCTACACCTCGATGGTCTATGCCACGGCCTCGATCGCGATCCTGTCGTTCATCGTCTGGGCCCACCACATGTTCACCACCGGCATGCCGGTGACCGGGCAGCTGTTCTTCATGTACGCGACGATGCTGATCGCGGTGCCCACGGGCGTGAAGGTCTTCAACTGGATCGCCACCATGTGGCGCGGCTCGATGACCTTCGAGACGCCGATGCTGTTCGCGGTGGGTTTCATCTTCGTCTTCACGATGGGCGGCTTCACGGGGCTGATCCTGTCGATGGCGCCGGTGGACATCCAGCTGCAGGACACCTATTACGTCGTCGCGCACTTCCACTACGTGCTGGTGGCGGGTTCGCTCTTCGGTCTCTTCGCCGGCTTCTACTACTGGAGCCCGAAGTGGTGCGGCGTGATGTACAACGAGACGCGCGGCAAGATCCACTTCTGGGCTTCGTTGATCTTCTTCAACGTCACCTTCTTCCCGATGCACTTCCTGGGTCTTGCCGGCATGCCGCGCCGCTATGCCGACTACCCGATGCAGTTCGCCGACTTCAACGCGCTGGCCTCCGTCGGTGCTTTCGGCTTCGGGCTGGCGCAGGTCTACTTCTTCGTCTTCGTGGTGCTGCCGTGCATGCAGGGCAAGGGGCAGAAGGCCCCGCAGCGCCCGTGGAACGACCCCGACGGCGCCGGCGCCGAGGGCCTGGAGTGGGAAGTGCCTTCGCCCGCGCCGTGGCACACCTTCGAGACGCCGCCCAAGCTGAACAATGCCGCCACCAAGGTGCTCGGGTAATGAAGCCCCCAAGCTCACTGCGTTCGCGGCCCCATGGACCCGCAGGGTCCACTGCGTGGCCCGAGGGGGCGCACAGTACCTTCGGAACGGCCGGGCGGTACTGAGATGGCACTGAGCGACGAACAACGCAGAGCCAATCGACGCCTCGGATTGATCCTGGCGTCGGTTGCGCTGGCTTTCGCGCTCGGCTTCGTCGCGAAGTTGACGCTGCTCGGATGAGGCGCCGCCTGCTCCACGACAACCGCCAGCTCGTGGTCAAGCTGGCCGTGATCGCTGCGCTGATGTTCGGCTTCGGCTACGCGCTGGTGCCGATCTACCGCGCGATCTGCAACGCGCTCGGTATCAACGTGCTGTCTTCGGGCGAAGAACGCAAGAAAGACATTCGGCTGAACTCGCAGGTCGATCGAACGCGCACGATCACGATCGAGTTCGACGCCAACGCGCGCGGCCCTTGGGACTTCAAGCCGGCACAGCGCTCGATCACGGTGCATCCGGGCGAACTCGCCACCGTGATGTACGAGTTCCAGAACGTGCAGAACCGGACGATGGCCGCGCAGGCGATCCCGAGCTACGCCCCGATGCAGGCCAGCCCGCATTTCAACAAGCTGGAGTGCTTCTGCTTCAATGAATACACGCTGGCGCCGGGCGAGAAGAAGCAATGGCCGGTGGCCTTCGTGATCGATCCGCGGCTGCCGAAGGACGTGACGACGATTACCCTGTCGTACACCTTCTTCGAGGTCAAAGGCAAAGTGGCCGGCGCCGTCGGCGCCGGGAGCAAGGTCGCCAGCCTGTGAACATCGCGCGCACGTTCAAAGCAGTCGCGTGGTCGTTCTTCGGCGTACGCAAGGGCAGCGACTACGAGCGTGACGTGGCCGAACTCAAGCCGCAGCACCTCATCGTCGTCGGCATCGTCTGCGCCGTGCTGTTCGTGCTGGTGCTGGTGGTGATCGTGAAGTGGGTGATCGGCAGCGGCATCGCTGCTGCCGGTTGAGGAATTCGAGGAACAACTGAACAACATCATGGCCGGAGCTACACACACCGCAGGCGGCACGCCGCACTACTTCATCCCGCAGCCTTCGCGCCATCCGGCGCTGGTGGCCACGGCGATGCTGATGATGATCTTCGGCGGCGCCCAATGGGTCAACGGCGCGGGCTGGGGCAAGTTCCTCGTCTTCGGCGGCCTCGCGCTGTGGGCGGTGATCATGTTCCAGTGGTTCAGCCAGGCCATCGGCGAGTCCGAAGGCAAGCTCTACAGCGATCGCGTCGATGTGTCTTTCCGCTGGAGCATGGCCTGGTTCATCTTCAGCGAAGTGATGTTCTTCGCCGCGTTCTTCGGCGCGCTGTACTGGGCGCGCGTGTTCGCGCTGCCGATGCTGGGCGACCTCGACCACCAGGTGCTGTGGCCCGACTTCAAGGCGGTGTGGCCGTCGAATTCGCCGGGCATGACGGCGTCGCCGGCCGGCACCGTCGAGCCCTTCGCGACGATGGGGCCGTTCTGGCTGCCGACGATCAACACCGCGCTGCTGCTGACCTCGGGAGTCACGCTGACGATCGCGCATCACGCGCTCGTCGCCAACCATCGCGCCAAGACGATCCTTTGGATGTGGATCACGGTGGTGCTGGGCGTCACCTTCCTCGGCGTTCAGGCCTATGAGTACGCGCATGCCTACAGCGACCTCAACCTGAAGCTGTCATCGGGCATCTACGGCTCGACATTCTTCATGCTGACGGGCTTTCACGGCTTTCACGTCTGCGTCGGCGCGCTGATGCTGACCTTCATCACGCTGCGCATCATGAAGGGCCACTTCACGCCGCAGCGCCACTTCGGCTTCGAGGGCGCCGCCTGGTACTGGCACTTCGTCGACGTGGTGTGGCTGGGGCTGTACATCCTCGTCTACTGGTTGTGACGGCAACGCACGATCGCAACGCAAAGAGCGCCTCGCGGCGCTCTTTGTCTTTGAGCGCCTCGCGGCGCTCTCCTGCGGTCAGCGGCCCCTTCAACGTCCGATCGGCAAGCCCTTGGGCGCGATCCAGCCGAGCTTCCACGCCAGCAGGATGAGCAGGAAGATCGCCACCGACAGCCCGACCCGAACCGCCAGCGCGCGCGCCATGCGCTTGTCGCCTTCGGCCGGCGTCGCGCCTTCTTTCGGGCGCTTCAACATGAAGATGCCGGCGCTGGCGAGCGCGCCCAGTATGGCGAGCAACGCGATGACGATGACGACGGACATGGTCCATTGTCGCTGCAGCACCGAGCCATGAGCGCGCGCGCGCGTTTCGTGCTGGTCACGCTGGCGGCCTTGATGGCCGCGCTGCTGACCGCGCGTCTGGGTGTCTGGCAGCTCTCGCGTGCGGCCGAGAAGAGCGCGCTGCAAGATGCGATCGATGCACGCGCGCAGCAGCCGGCGCTGCGCGGCGCAGAGCTCTTGCCCGACGACGCTGCGTCAGCCGCGGCGCTGCACCACCGCCACATCGAGCTGCAGGGCCGCTGGTCGGCGACGCACACCGTCTATCTCGACAACCGCCAGATGTTCGGACGGCCGGGCTTCTTCGTGATCACGCCGCTGCTGCTCGGCGACGGCCGTGCCATGCTGGTGCAGCGCGGCTGGGTCGCGCGCGATGCGAACGAGCGCACGCGGGTCGATGCGCCCGCGCTCGCGCAAGGCACGGTCACCGTCACCGGCCGCATCGCCCCACCGCCGGCGCGGCTCTACGAGTTCGCCGGCGAAGACCGCGGGCGCATCCGGCAAAATCTCGACCTCGACAAGCTCGCCGGCGAAACTGGTTTGCGCATGGTGCCCGTATCGCTGCTGCAGTTGCCGCCCGCAGCGCCTGCGGACAGCCTGCAGCGCGAGTGGCCCGCACCGGCCACGGGCGTGGCCAAGCATCAGGGCTATGCCTTCCAATGGTTCGGCTTGTCGGCGCTCGTCGTCATCCTCTATGTCTGGTTCCAGTTCATCCAACCCCGCCGACAGCGCCGCTGAGCCGCTGCAACTGAGCGTGCACTCGATGCCGCGGCTCGATCTCGCGGCCGACGCGACGCAGCGCCGCACCGCGAGCGGCCGCTGGAAGCTGCTGCTCGTCGTGCTGGCTTGCGCGGCGCCGGTGATCGCGTCGTACTTCACCTACTACGTGCTGCGCCCCGAAGGCCGCAGCAACTACGCCACGCTGATCGAGCCGGCGCGCGAGATGCCTGCAGCGCTGTCGCTGCTCGATTTGGATGGCCGCGGCGTCGATGCGCGCACGCTGCGCGGGCAGTGGCTTCTGGTGGTGGCGGCGCCCGCGGCCTGCGACAGCGACTGCGAGAAGCGCTTGTTCGCGCAGCGCCAGTTGCGCGAGATGACGGGTCGCGAGCGAGCGCGCATCGACAAGCTCTGGCTCGTCACCGACAGCACGCCGATCAGGCCCGAGCTGCGCGCTGCGCTCGCGGCGCCGCCGGCCACGCAAGTGCTGCGCGTCAACGCGACCGATCTCGCGCAGTGGCTGGCGCCGGCGCCCGGCGAATCGCTCGACGCGCACCTGTACCTGATCGATCCGATGGGGCGCTGGATGATGCGCGCACCGCCCCAGGTCGAGCCGACGAAGTTCAAGCGCGACATCGAGCGTGTGCTGCGCGCGTCGGCGTCGTGGGACACGCCAGGGAGATGACAGCCTCTCGCTTGCTTCGCAAGCACTCCCCCCGGCCCCGTCAGGGGCCTCTGCGTGGCCCTTGGAGGCGCGGGCCGGACGCTTGGGAGCGGCCCGGCGCTGGCCCGCGCGTCCTGTTCCCATGAACATGCAGCCGCTCGTCGATTGGTCGCCGCTGGTGCGCATGGCGCTGCTGGGCAGCGCCATCGCGCTCGGCCCGCTGCTGTGGATCGCGCTGCGCCATCGCGGCGCGTCGCCGGGCAAGCGTCTGCATGCGCTGACCCTGTTCACGCTGTTCCTGACCTTCGACCTGGTGCTGTTCGGCGCCTTCACGCGCTTGAGCGACTCCGGCCTCGGCTGCCCCGACTGGCCCGGCTGCTACGGCAGCGCGAGCCCGCTCGGCGCGCGCCAGGAAATTGCAGCAGCGCAGAGTGCACAACCGAGCGGCCCGGTGACGCACGGCAAGGCCTGGGTCGAGATGCTGCACCGCTACCTCGCCACGGCCGTGGGTGTGCTGATCGTCGTCATGACGGCGATGGCGTGGCGCCTGCGGCTCGCGGGCTCGACATCGCTCTGGCCGTGGTGGCCGACGTTCACGCTCGCCTGGGTGATCGCGCAAGGCGCGTTCGGCGCGCTCACGGTGACGATGAAGCTGTACCCGGCCATCGTCACGCTGCACCTGCTCGGCGGCATCGGCCTCCTGGTGCTGCTCGCGCTGCAGGACCAGGTGTTCGCGCCGAAGCCGCTGCGCTTGCCGCTTGGGCTGTCGCTGCTGGCGTGGCTCACTGCCGCACTCGTCGTCGTGCAGATCGCGCTCGGCGGCTGGGTCAGCACCAATTACGCGGTCCTGGCCTGCCGCGAGTTTCCGCTGTGCCAAGGCCAGTGGTGGCCGCCGATGGACTTCGCGCATGCCTTCACAGTGCAGCGCGCGCTCGGCCAGACCGCCGCCGGCGCGTACCTGCCGTTCGAGGCGCTGACCGCCATCCACATGACGCACCGCATCGCGGCGATCGTCGTGCTCGGCGCGATGGCATGGCTGGCGTGGCGCCTGATTGCCGCGCAAGAGCGCGCGCTGCGGCGTTTCGGCGCCGGCATCGCGGCGCTGGCCGCGCTGCAACTTGCCACGGGCCTTTCCAACGTCGTGCTCGGCTGGCCGATTGTCGCCGCGCTGCTGCACACCGGCGGCGCGGCGGTGCTCGCCGTGCTGCTGGCGCTGCTGCTGTCGCGCGCGCACTTGCTTTCGCGCGCACGCGCACCGACTCACGCACCCGGCTGGCCGGTGTACGAAAATCACCGCGTGACATGAACACCGCCGCTGCTGCCTCGATCGCAAGCGCGCCTTCGCGGCTGCGCCAGTTCTACGTGCTGACCAAGCCGCGCGTGGTGCAGTTGATCGTGTTCTGCGCATTGATCGGCATGCTGCTGGCCGAGCCCGGCTGGCCAAACTGGCCGCGCGTCGCCTTCGCCTCGGCCGGCATCTGGCTCGTCGCCGCAGCGGCCGCGGCCTTCAACTGCCTCGTCGAGCAGCGCATCGACGCTCGCATGGCGCGCACCGCATGGCGGCCCACCGCGCGCGGCGAGCTGACCAACACGCACACGCTGCTGTTCTCGGGCGCGCTGTGCGCGGCCGGCTGCGCGCTGCTGTGGTGGCGCGTCAACGCGCTGACGATGCTGCTGACGCTTGCCACCTTCGTCGGCTACGCCGTGATCTACACCGTGCTGCTCAAGCCGGCGACGCCGCAGAACATCGTCATCGGCGGCGCTTCGGGCGCGATGCCGCCCCTCCTGGGCTGGGCGGCGATGCGCGGCGAGCTTGGCGCCGAGGCCTGGCTTCTGGTGCTGATCATCTTCGTCTGGACGCCGCCGCACTTCTGGGCACTGGCGCTCTACCGCGCCGACGACTATGCGCGCGCCGGGCTGCCGATGCTGCCGGTGACGCATGGCAATGCCTTCACGCGATTGCAGATCCTGCTGTACACGCTGGTGCTGTTCGCGGCGACGCTGCTGCCTTTCATCCAGGGCATGAGCGGCCTGGTCTATCTCACCGCTGCCGTCGCGCTCGGCGCGGGCTTCATCGTGCTGGCGGTGCGCCTGTGGCGCGCCTACAGCGAAGCGCTGGCGCGGCGCACCTTCCGCTATTCCATCTGGTACCTGGCGTGGCTGTTCGCCGCGCTGCTGCTGGACCACTACATTCCGATCCGATGAAACGACGATTGATCCTGCTTTCAGCCGCCGCGCTCGTCGCGTGCAGCGCCGAAAAGCCCAAGCCCGCCTTCAAGAACATCGACATCACCGGCGCCGAGTACGCCAAGGCGCTGTCGCTGCCGGATGTCGACGGCAAGCCGCGCACGCTGGCCGAGTTCAAAGGCAAGGTCGTGATCGTGTTCTTCGGCTTCGCGCAGTGCCCGGACGTGTGCCCGACGACGCTGGCCGAGATCGCCGACGTGCGCAGCAAGCTCGGCGCCGCCGGCGCGAAAGTGCAGCCGGTGTTCGTCACCGTCGATCCCGAGCGCGACACGCCGGCGGTGTTGAAGGAATACGTCAAGCCCTTCGGCGGCGACATCGTCGCCCTGCGCGGCACGCTCGAAGAAACGCAGGCCGCGGCGCGCAGCTTCAAGATCTTCTTTGCCAAGAACCCGGGCAAGACCGAGGGCAGCTACAGCATCGACCACACCGCGGGATCGTTCGTCTTCGATCCCAAGGGCCAGGTGCGCCTGTTCGTGCGCTACGGCGGCGGCGTCGAGTCGTGGCTCGACGATCTGAAGCTGTTGCTGGCGGAGGCCTGAAGGCCAGCGCCGGGCCGCTCCCAAGCGGCCTTCGCTCCCCTCGGGGGGCGCGAGCGAAGCGAGCTTGGGGCTGTCAGTTATCCAGCGCCGGGCCGCTCCCAAGCGGCCTTCGCTCCCCTCGGGGGGCGCGAGCGAAGCGAGCTTGGGGCTGTCGACTACGCGGTTTCCAGCGCTCCGCGCATCTTCTTCATCGCCGCGACTTCGATCTGGCGGATACGTTCGGCGGAGACGCCGTACTCGGCGGCGAGTTCGTGCAGCGTCATGCCGCCCGACGCATCGTCATTGACCTTGAGCCAGCGCTCTTCGACGATGCGGCGGCTGCGCGCATCGAGCACGTCGAGCGCGCGCGTGATGCCGTCGCCGGACAGCGCGTCGCGCCGCCGCGCTTCCAGCACGCGCGTCGGCTCGTTGGCTTCGTCGGCGAGGTAGGCGATCGGTGCGAAGGTTTCTTCGCCGTCGTCATCGCCCTGCGGCTCGAGCGCGACGTCGCCGCCGGCCATGCGCGTTTCCATCTCGAGCACTTCTTCGGGCTTGACGTTCAACTCGCGCGCCATGCGCTCGGCCTGCTCGGGCGTCAGCGTGTTGCGGTGCGTCTGGCCGTCTTCGGCGCTGCCCTTCAACGCCGCCTTCATCGAGCGCAGGTTGAAGAACAGCTTGCGCTGCGCCTTGGTGGTCGCCAGGCGCACGATGCGCCAGTTCTTCAGGATGTATTCGTGGATTTCGGCCCTGATCCAGTGCAGCGCGTAGCTCACCAGGCGCACGCCCTGTTCCGGGTCGAAGCGCTTGACGGCCTTCATCAGGCCGACGTTGCCTTCCTGGATCAGGTCGCCCTGCGGCAGGCCGTAGCCGAGGTACTGGCGCGAGACCGAAACCACCAGGCGCAGGTGCGACAGCACCATCTTCCCGGCTGCTTCGAGATCGCCGTCGTCGCGCAGCTTGCGCGCGAACTCGCCTTCCTCCTGCGGCGTGAGCAGCGGAATGCGGTTGACGGCCGAGATGTAGGCGTCGAGGTTGCCGAGCGACGGCACCAGCGCCCACGGATTGCGGACGGCCAGGGTTTGTGCGGACGGCGACAGGGGCAGGGCAGCAGCGTTCATGCGGTCTTGGAGCACTCCGAGAAGCTCGGGTTCCGAAATATTAGCACTCTCGTTCAGGGAGTGCTGACTGAGGTTGTGAACAAGCCAAACGCCTTAAAATCGTACAATACACGGAGAGTGTGCGCACACAACTCAACCAAAGTGGGTGTCCAGCTGGTCGAGCAGGCTGTCAACGGCGGCCAGAAGCATCGGCACATTCACCGGTTTCGTGAGGTAGTGCGTGGCGCCGGCGGCGATGGCCAGTGAAATCCGGGCTTCGGTGGCGTCGGCCGAGACCACGATCACCGGGATGTCCGAGGTGTCGGCGCCGGCCTGCAGGTGGCGCAGAAGTTCCAGGCCGTCGATGTCGGGCAACTGCATGTCGAGCAGCACCAGGCTGGGATGGCGCCGCTTGATCGCTGCCAGTCCGTCCAGGCCCAGCGCCGACACCTCCAGTTCGACCTGTGGCCGCAGCGCCAGGATGCCGCGCATCACTTCGGCATTGGTCTCGTTGTCCTCGACGTAATGGATGACGCGCCTTCGATACGCCGCCGGTTCGATGCGCTCTCCCTCGACCACCTGCGAAGGCGCCGACGCGACCGCAGCACGTGGCAACTCGAGCGTGAAAGTCGAGCCCATGCCGACGCTCGACTGCGCCCGCAGCGTGCCACCCATCAGTTCGGCCAGGCGCAGGCTGATCACCAGGCCGATGCCGGTGCCCTCGACCGGCCCGTGCTCCTGGCCGAGGCGGTTGAAGGGCTGGAACAGTTGCGCCAGCTGCTGCGGGTTCATGCCGGCGCCGGTGTCGATGACGTTCGAGCGCGATGCGGCCATCGTCGGCAAGGCGGCTGGCGACGACGACGCTGCCGCCCTCGACGTTGTACTTGACCGCGTTGGACAGCAGGTTGGTCAGGATCTGCTTGACCCGCGTCGCGTCGCCGATGGCCGCACGCGCGCCCAGCCCGAGGTGCGTCTCGATGCGCACGCGGCGCTTGTCGCCCGCTTGCTGCACGAGCGCGCGCGCCGACTCCACCAGCTCCTGCAGGTCGAGCGTGCGCGGCTCCAGCTCGACATGGCCCGACTCGATGCGCGACAGGTCGAGCGTGTCGTTGATCATGTGCAGCAGGTGCCAGCCGGCGTGGCGCATCTGCGACGTCCAGTCGAGCTGGTGCGGCGCCAGCGGCTGCTTGCGATCGAGTTCGAGCAGCTGCGAAAAACCGAGCAGCGCGTTCAGCGGCGTGCGCAGCTCATGGCTCATGCGCGACAGGAACTCGCTCTTGGCGCGGTTCGCGGCTTCGGCGCCTTCGCGCGCGCGCTGCGCTTCTTCGAGCGCCAGGTGTTCGGTGATGTCCTCGATCACCCAGACCATGCGCCGCGGCTCGTTGTCCTTGCCGCTGCGCAGCACGCTGATCGAAGCGCGGGTGGCGATGATCCGGTCGTCGGCGGTGGTGAAGCGCCACTGCGCGCGCGCCATCGGCGTTTCGCCGGCCAGCAGGCGTTCGCGCGCGGCCGACTCGGCGTCGCGGTCGTCGCTGTGCAGCAGCCGCACCATCGGCATGCCGGTGAGGCGTTCGGCGGTCGTGCCGAGCAGCTCGCGCAGGTAGGGGTTGGCCTCGCGGATGCGGCCCTCGGTGTCGGTGTAGGCCACGCCGATGGGGGCGTGGTCGAGGATGTTGCGCAGGCGTTGCTGGCTCTCGCGCAAGGCCACGGCGGTGCGCTGGCGCTGCGCCGCTTCAGCCTGAAGCTCGCTGCTGCGCTGCTCGAGTTCGGCGGTGCGCTCGACCACGGCCGCTTCGATGCGGCGCGCGCGGCCGGTGATGGTGAGCAGCAGCGCGCCCAGCATCGCTGCGCTCGCCAGGCTGACGAGGGCCAGCGGCCAGGTGCGCACGCCGCTGCCACTGCGGCCGGCGCTGCTGGTCAGGCGCAGATCCCACTGGCGGCCTGCAAACGGCAGCGGTATGACGCGTGAGGGCATCGTCGTGCTGTCACCCGGCGCATCGCAACCGCCGGCGCCGGCGAGCACGCGCTGATCGGCGGGGGCGTTGCTGTCGAGCAAGCACAAGCTCAAAGTCGGCGGCAGACGTTCGGCCAGCACGCGCAGCAGATCGGCCGGGTCGCAGCGCGGCGAAGACGACGCCGCGCAGCGCGCGCTGGCGCTCGTCGTCGGTGCTCGGCTCGCCGCGGTACAGCGCCTGATAGACGACCACGCCATGCCCGCCCTGGCTGAGCGTGAAGCTGGCGGTGGTGGCGGGGCGGCCGCTGCGCGCGGCGATGTCGATCGCTTCGCGCGCGCGTGGCACCGAGCGCGCATTCACGCCGAGCGCGGCGCTGTTGGTGTCGAGCGGTTCGATGAAGCGGATCGCCATCAGCCAGTCGTCGACTGCGGGCGTCTGGCCCGGCGGCCAGCGTTCGCTGATGCGGTACGACGGCGCACCGCTGGCTTGTTCGCGCGCCTCGAAGGCGGCGCGCTCGGCGCGCTCGACACGCTCGGACAAGCCCAGTGCCGCCAAGCCGGGCGCATCGACGCGCCAGGCCGCGACGCTGCGGGCAAACGTTTCCCGGTCCAGCCCCGGCGCGGCTTCGGCCAGCCCGCGCATGGCTTCGAGCGCATGCAAGGGCGCGCGCAAGCCGGCGGTCACGGCGTTGAGCGCGTTGTCGGCGTCGCGCTGGAAGGCGCGCTGCACCGCCACTTCCTCGGCACGCATCGATGCGTTGATGCCCAGCGCCATCACCGCGGTGCCCAGCGCCAACGGCAGCGCCGCCGCCCAGCGCCGTGGCGCCCAGGCGTCGCGCGGCGCGGCGATGAAGGCCCAGGCGATCGGCGCGCCGATCAATACACCCAGGGTGTCGCCGGCCCACCAGGCGGCCCATGTCGGCAGCGCGGCAGCCGCGTCGATCGTGCCGCCGGCCAGCAGCACCACCACGGCCACGCTCGCGCTTGTCAGGCAGGCCAGCGGCGCCACCATCAACATGAAGCGCGCCAGGTCCGCCGGCTCCGACAGCAGCAGCGGCTGCGAAACGAAACGGCGCACCAGCGCTGCTCCGACATAGGCCTGCAGCGCGGCGCCGCCGGCAGTACCCAGCCACGTCGCCACCACGCTGGTCGTCAGCGCCGCGATGTTCGAGACATGCCACAGGTTGGCGACGAACGCCGCCACTGCCACCGCGGCGATCGCCCAGCGCCCCCAGACGAAGGCCGCGGCCAAACCGACACCGGCCGCCGGGAACAAGGGCGAGGCATTGCTCGGCGGCAGCGCCAGCAACAGTCCGAGCCGCGCCGTCGCGAGATAAGCGACGAAGGTGATCGCGAAGACAACCCACACCGCCGGAGGCTGCTCACCGCGGTGGGCAGCGCGCGCAGGCCGCGCAATGGGCGCAACAGCGTTCACACGTTGAACAGGAAGTTCATCACGTCACCGTCCTGCACGACGTACTCCTTGCCCTCGGCGCGCATCTTGCCGGCGTCCTTCGCGCCTTGTTCGCCTTTGCAGGCGATGAAGTCGTCGAAGGCGATGGTCTGCGCGCGGATGAAGCCGCGCTCGAAGTCGGTGTGGATCACGCCGGCGGCCTGCGGCGCGGTGTCGCCGACGTGGATCGTCCAGGCGCGCACTTCCTTCACGCCGGCGGTGAAGTAGGTCTGCAGGCCGAGCAGCTTGAAGGCCGCGCGGATCAGGCGGTTCAGGCCGGGCTCGGTCTGGCCCATCTCGGCGAGGAACATCGTCTTGTCCTCGTCGCTCATGTCGGCCAGTTCGGCCTCGGTCTTGGCGCAGATCGCCACCACCGGCGCATTCTGTTTGGCCGCGACCTCGTTCAGTCGATCCAGGTACGGGTTGTTCTCGAAGCCGTGTTCCGAAACGTTGGCGACGAACATGGCGGGCTTGGCGGTGATCAGGCACAGCGGCTTCAGCACCACGCGCTCTTCCTTGCTGAAATCGATGCCGCGCACCGGCAGGCCCTGGTTCAACGCGGCGTCGCACTTCTTCAGCACCTCGACCAGGCGCTGCGCTTCCTTGTCGCCGCCGGCCTTGGCGACCTTGACGGTGCGCGCCAAGGTCTTCTCGACGGTGGCGAGATCGGCCAGGCAGAGCTCGGTCTGGATCACCTCGATGTCGGAGATCGGATCGACCTTGCCCGAGACGTGGATCACGTTGGCATCGTCGAAGCAGCGCACGACGTTGACGATGGCATCGGTCTCGCGGATGTGCGAAAGGAACTGGTTGCCGAGGCCCTCGCCCTTGCTTGCGCCGGCCACCAGCCCGGCGATGTCGACGAACTCGACGATCGCCGGCACCACGCGCTCGGGCTTGACGATCGCCGCCAGTTGCGCGAGCCGTACATCGGGCAACTCGACCACGCCGACATTCGGCTCGATCGTGCAGAACGGATAGTTCTCCGCGGCGATGCCGGCCTTGGTCAGCGCGTTGAAAAGGGTGGACTTGCCGACATTGGGCAAGCCCACGATGCCGCATTGCAGGCTCATGGTTTTTCGCTCGGGGAAAGGCGCGAATTGTAGGTGGGCCTACGATTGCAAACATGCAGCTGCTGCGCTCGCATGACAAGGATCTCGGCGGTGGATTCGTCGTCGCCCGACTGCTGCCGTCGATGCAACGCGCAGCCGTCGGTCCGTTCGTGTTCTTCGATCACTTCGGCCCGATCGACGCGCGCCCCGAGGACAACCACGACGTGCGGCCACACCCGCACATCGGCCTGGCCACGGTCACGTATTTGTTCGAGGGGGCGATGCAGCACCGCGATTCCAGCGGCGTGGTGCAGCGCATCGAGCCCGGCGCGATCAACTGGATGACGGCCGGCCGCGGCATCGTGCACTCCGAGCGCACGCCCGACGATCTGCGCGGCGTGGCGCGGCGCAGCCACGGCCTGCAGTTGTGGGCGGCGCTGCCGGCGGCCGACGAAGAGACCCGACCGGCGTTCAGCCACACACCCGAGCCGATGATCCCGCGCTGGGCCTGGGGCGGCGTTGCCGCACGCGTGCTCGTCGGTTCGGCCTTCGGGGTGACGTCGCCTGTACCGACGCGCTCGCCGACGTTGTACATCGATCTGCAAGTCGCGCGCGGCGCGGCAATCGATCTTCCGGCCGATCTTGCGCTCGAGCGAGCGGTCTACGCGGTCGATGGCGCCTGCATGCTCGACGACACGCCGCTCGCGCCGCGCACGATGGCCGTGCTGCCCGAAGGAATGACGGTGCGCCTGCACTCACCCGAGCACGCCGCGCGCTGCGTGCTGATCGGCGGGCAGCCGCTCGGCCACCGCTTCATGTGGTGGAACTTCGTGTCCTCGCGCAAGGAGCGCATCGTGCAGGCGGCCGAGGACTGGGCCGCCCAGCCCAACGCCGAGTTCCCGCAGGTGCCGGGCGAGAGCGAGTTCATTCCGTTGCCTGCGCGGCACCCCTGAGAGCCGCGCTCATTTGCACGCGCCGGCCCTGAGCCGCGCTGCCGTCCTCGGTGCCCCTGAACTACTTGCCTTCGGCGGCGCGCTGCTGCGCGAGCACGCCGAGCCGTTCTCGGATGTGCACGCCGACATGGATCTGCGGATTCGAGAAGCCGTCCTTCTTGCCCGCCGTCTTCTCGCGCTGCTCGATCACGCCGCGCGCCGTGGCCAGCGCCGACTCGAACGACCAGGTATTGCGCAGCGCCTCGTCGTAGACCGCGCGTCCGAAGTAGGTGAGTTCCGAGCCGCGGCCGCAACCGTAGGATGTGTGCTCGGCATCGGCCGCCGTCATGACCAGCGTGTTGTCGTCGGCCAGCGGCGCGATCCAGCTGCCGGCATAGCAGGCCGACACGGAGATCACCCGAAAACGCACGCCGGCTGAATCGAGCGCGGTCTTGAGCTGCTGCGGCGTCAGCTCGTCGATCCGGATCGGCCAGAACCAGGCCGACAGCTTGCCCGACTTCGCACCGTGCGAAGTGAGGTGAATGAACAGCAGGTCCTCGTCGCGGTCCATTCGCTGCGCGATGCGGGCGATCGCACGCTCCAGGTTGAGCGGCGTGGCCCAGGGCCACTCCGCCGCTGTGCTTTGGTGGTTGATCAGCTGCAGGCTGCGCTGCTGCGCACCGAAGCGGCTGTCCATCACCTCGGCGACGAGACGGCTCTCGCGCAGGAACACGTCTTCGGCGGCGTAGGGCGCAAACGTCAGCGCGTAGAGATCGACCACGCCGGGGCGTTGCGCCGGCAGGGCATCGAGTCGCTGCTTCAGCGTCTGCGCCTGCGCTTCGAGCAGCGCTGGCGTCCACTCGAAGCGCGAGGCCGCATCGCCTCTTGCGTCGGCCACGTCGTCTCGGGCCGGGTACCAAGGCTGCATCGGCTGAGCCCACTGCGACACGAGCACCGCAGCCGTCACCGCCACCACCGTGCCGGCGCGCATGCGCGCCGACCCATGACCGCTGCGCCACAGCAGCACGGCGACGATGCCGAGCGACCACAACAACGGCAGGCCCCACGCCAGCCACGCCGCCCAGCTGTCGCCGAGGTGCGGTCCGACCACGCCCAGTCGCTCCAGTGGCGTCATCGCGACCAAGACGATCAGGTCGCACGCCAACCACGTTGCCAGCAGCAGCGCGAACAGCGTAGCGGCGTCCGGCGCGCGTGCAGCATCCGTCGGCGCGCCGGTCTCGCGCGGTGCCAGCAGCCAGGACACGCCGATCAACACCACGGTGACGAACCAGCCGGCGAACAAGGCCTGCCAGTAAAACGTCGCCGGGCCGACGATGTGCAGGCGGTGGGCAATCACCCACAGCAGCGTCCCTGCCAGCAGCAGGCCGAGCACCAGCGCCGGCGTCGCCTGCAGCCCTTGCCAGCGCGGCGCGAGGAAGACGCTGCTGCGCAGCGCTTCGCGCCACCAATGGCTCTGCGCGGGTCGTGCAGCAGGGGCGTTGTCGTGGTCGTCGTCGTCGCCGACCTCGTCGGGCCAGGGCTGTTGCATGGCGGTTCCTCCCGCCCGAGACTGTAGCGGCCGCTACGCCTTGGCGCGCCCCTTCGGTCCGAGGATCAGCAGGTTACCCGCCGCCGCCAGCGCCGCACCGAGCCAGGTCAACAGCACCGGACGGAAGCCCTCGAACAGGGCCGACACCACCAGCGCGAACACCGGCGTCATGACGCCGACGGTCGAGGCCGCGCCGGGCCCGATGCGTTGCTGCAGCGTGAGGAAGCAGGCGAACGCGATCACGGAGCCGGCCAGCGCGAGGTAGGCCAGCGACAGCCACCACGACCATGCCGTCGGCAACGTCATGCCCTGGCCACCGGCGAGCACCACCGCGAACGACAGCGCCGCGCCGTACAACATGCCCCACCCCAGCGCGGCCCAGAACGGCAGGCCGTGCCGCGCATTGCGGCTGGCGGCCAGGCTGCCCACGGCCGACAGCAGCACCGCGGCAACCGTGAAGACGGCGCCGCGCGTGGTGGACGCGGCTTCGGCGACGTGCCCGAACTCCGGCCAGAAAATCAGCGTCACTCCGACGACGCAGAGCACGCCGCCACCCAAAAAACGCGGCGTGAGCGGCGCACGCCACAACAGCCACGCACCGACGCCGGCGAGCAACGGGGATGCCGAGTAGCCCACCGCCACCAGGCCCGAAGGCACATGCTTCTCGGCGTGATAGACGGCCAGGTACGACACCGAATACAGGAACATGCCCTGGAAGGCGAGCAGCCCATGCTCGCGCCATGTGCAGCGCCAACGGTCGCCGCGCGCGACGGCGATGATCAACGCGATCACGCCGGCGAGCGCGAAGCGCAGCGTCACGCCGGCCTCGGGTGTGGTGTGCGCGAGCTGGTAGAGGATGGCGTGCCAGGTCGTGCTCCAGATCGCGACCGCGACGGCGAACAGCTGCCAGGTCGGCAGCCGGTGCGTGTTGATCATCTCAAGCGAAGCGCAGTTCGGCCTGCGCCGCTGTACCGACGCGCAGGCGATGACCCACACCCGACAGCAGCACCGCGTTCTGGCCGAAGGCGAGCGCGCCATCGATGCGCGGCTCGGCGCGATAGGCGCTCATCGTGTCGGCCACGGCATGGCCTTGTTCGGCGCTGGCCGGGTCGACGTTGGGGATGGTGCAACGCCCGCAGGGCTTGACCAGCTTGACGATCACCGGGCCGTCGGGTGAGTCGAGCGTCAACGTGTCGATGAAGTCTTCGCCGTGCGCGTCGGCCACACCGTCGAGCACGATGTTGGGCCGAAAGCGCTGCATCGTCACCTCGTCGCGGCCGCCGACAGCCAAGCGGCGGTTGAGTTCGGCCAGCGAAGCGGTCGAGGTCACCAACAGCGGAAAGCCGTCGCTGAACGCCGTGCGCGCTTCGATGGCGCCGGTCCACTGGGCTTTGGCCAGGCGGATGGCATCGGGATCGAATCGCGCCAACCGCAGCGGCCGGCCGAGGAAATCGCTGAACCACTGCGCGGCGAGATCGCCCATGTCGAAGGCACCCAACTCATCGTCCCAGACGCGCACGCGGCAGTCGCCTTCGACCGCGTCGAGCCGCAAATGCAGTGCCAGCATGCCCGGCGCGCGCAGCACCAGGTCGCTCGCGCGCAGGGTCGGGCGGATCAGCGCCATGCGCGGCAGCTCGCGCTGCGAGACGAACGCGCCGTCGTCTCGATGCACCACCATCCACTCGCGGTCGTACTCGAAGCCGGTGTCGATCAGCGCGGCTTCATCGACGGCGATGCCGGCGCAGGACTTGATGGGATGGATGAAGAGCTGGGCAATGCGCATGCGCGCATTATTTGCCGAACAAACCCTTCAACCTGTCCTTGATCTTGTCTTCGGTGCGCTTGGCCGGCAGCGGCGCGCTCGCCGCGGCCTCGCTCTCGCCGGGTTTGGTCATCCCGAGCTTCTCGGCGAGCTTGTCCTTCAGCTTGTTCTCCAGCGCCGCGGCGGCCACGCCCGACCACTGGATGTTCCAGTCGATCGCCTCGAACGGACCGCTCAAGCGCACCGGCACCGTCACGCTGCGCAACGCGGCCAGTTCCGCTCCGTCCTGCCCGGTGCTGGTGGGCGCGACGGTGGCGCGCGCGGTGTAGTCGATGCGGCCGGCGCCGATGTCGAAGTTGCCGGTACCGCCGATGCGCAGGAACGGGCTCTTCAGGTCGAGGTCGTCGCTGCGCGCGACGCCGCCTTCGATGCGCGCGCTCGCCGTGAGTTCGGAGAAGTCGGTCTTCTCGGCGGCGCTGGCCTTGGTGACCGCATCCTGCTTCATCGACAGCGCGGCCTTGGCCTGGCGCAGCGTGCGCGCCAGGTTCACGCCCTTGACCGCGCCGTCGCGCAACTGCAATGCTGCCGCGCCGGCGAGGTTGGAGCGCAAGGCGCCGAGCGTCGCGCCGCTGGTGGTGACATCGGCGCTGACGCGGCCGGTGCCTTCGAGCAGATCCTTGCCGGCCACATCCTTGAGCAGCGCGTTCGCATTCACGCCGTTGGCGACGAGCTTGACGCCGATGCGCTTGCTCTTGGCATCGGCCGTGCCGCTGCCGTCGATGCTGCCGCCCCAGGCGCTGCCCGCAAGGCGGCTGATGCGCAGCACGCCGTTGTCGAGCGAGGCCTCGAGCTTGGCATCGGCCACGTCGTATTGGCGAAACTTCAACTGCCCGGCGCTCAATGCGAAGCGGCCGTTGAGTGCCGTGAGCCCATCCAAGGGCACCGGCGTGTCGGCCGGTGCCGCCGGCTCGGCTGCCGACGCGGCCGCAGCGGGGCTGGCGGCCAGCACCTGGTTCAAGTCGAGCCGGTCGAAGCGCGCCGTCGCCTGCAGGGCAGGCACGTTGGCAGCAAAGCTGGCGCTGCCGTTGCTCTCGAAGCGGTTGTTGTTGAGCGCGCCCTGCAGAGCCCACTGTGCGCCTCGCGCATCGACGCCGGCATTGCCTGCGACGTTCAGCGCCAGCGGCTGCAGGCCGGGCTCGACGAGGTTGGCGCGCAGCTCGATGCGTTCGAAAGTGGCGGCGTTGCGACCCGGGCGCAGCAGCAGGTTCGACTTCAGCTGGCCGTCGATCTTGCGCGGACCACTCGCGCCCTCCAGCTTGACGACGAAGCCGGGCAGGCGCAGCGCATCGAAGTTGCCGCTGGGCGCGCCCGATTCGAAGCGCCCCAGCAGCGAGGTCTTGCCGTCGAGCTTGAGGCGGCCGGAGAAGCCACTGCCCTTCAACTGCTCACCGTCGATCGAAAGCTGCGGCCAGTCGAGCGTGGCGTCGAACGGGTTGGTGGCCTGCTTGCCCGACAGCGCCATGCGCAGCGCGTCGAGCTCGAGCTTTTTCGTGCCCGGGCTGTAGACCAGGCGCTGCGCCTTGAGCGTGGAGGCGCCGAGCGTCGCGCCTGCGGTCTTGGCGTCGGACAGGGCCACGTCGATCGGCCCGGCGGTGAGCGCGCTGCCGTCCCAGGCCAGGTTGCCGGAGACGACGGCGTGCAACTCCTTCACGGCTTCGGTGTCGCCGCCGACCTTGAGCGTGGTGTCGCGCAGCGCGACGGCGCCGCTGGCGGCATCGAAGGTCAGCGCCGCCTTGCCGTCGAAGGTCAGGCGCAGCGCCTGCGGTTTTTCGAGCGTGACGGTGGTCTGGAACTGCAGCGGCGTCTCGACGCCGCTGGCCAGGCGGCCACTCTTGAAGGTGTCGAGCGTCGCTGTGCCGGTGAGCTGCGCCTGCGCGTCGCGCAGCGCCAGGCGCGCATCGTCGAGTTGCACCGAGCCGACTTCGAAGCGCATCGGCGCTGTCTTCTCGCTGCTCGCGGCGCTGCCGTCCTTGGCGGGTGCGCCGAGCAGGTCGTCGATGTTGCGCACGCCTTTGGCATCGCGCGTGACGAGTGCGCGCACGCCGCGCGCGCTCACGCTGTTGACCACGAACTGCTTGCGCAGCAGCGGCAGCCACTGCAGCGACAGCGCCGCCTGGTCGATCGCGGCGAATTCATCGGCTGCGTCCGCGCTCGGACAGCCGCAGCTTCGACACCTTGACCGCCAGGCGCGGAAACACCGAGAGATCGACCGGCCCGTCGATCGCGAGCGTGCGCTGGCGCTCGGTCTTCATCCAGTCGATCGCCACCGATTTGTACTGGTTGGCGTCGAAAGTGGCGACGAACACGCCGGCCCCGAAGGCAGCCAGCGCCGCGACCGCGCCGACCACGACAGCCGTGCGTTTCATCCATTTCGACATAGCGCCATTGGAACGTGAAAGGTGCAGCAGGTTGCAGCCCCGCGCTCCCTAAAATGCAAATCAATGCAAAGTAGTGACAAATGGGTCGATGTGTGCATCCGCGGCGCCGGCATCGTCGGCCGTGCCCTGGCGCTGTCGCTGTCGCGACAGGGGCTGTCAGTCGCGCTGGCCGCGCCCGCCGAGCATGCCGGTGCGCGCGAGGACGTGCGAGCCTACGCTCTGAATGCGGCGTCGGTGGCGCTGCTGCAATCGCTCAAGGTCTGGGAAGCAATGCCTGCCGATGCGCGTACTGCCGTCTTCGACATGCGCGTGCGCGGTGACGACGCTGCTGCGCTGCTGCGCTTCTCGGCGTGGCAGCAGCAGGTGCGCGAGCTGGCCTGGATCGTCGATGCCGCTGCGCTCGAAGCCGAACTGGCCGCGGCGCTGCGCTATGCGCCGCATGTGCGCGTCAGCGCCGACGCACTGCCGGCATCGCTGCTGGTGCTGGCCGAAGGCAAGGCATCGAGCACGCGCGAGCAGCTCGGCGTGATTGTCGAAAGCCACGACTACGGCCAGCGTGCGATTGCCGCACGCCTGGGCACCGATCTGCCGCATGCCGGCGTGGCGCGGCAGTGGTTCCATGCGCCCGACGTGCTCGCTCTGCTGCCGATCGACCGGCCGCGCCGCGAGCACGGCCTGGCGCTGGTCTGGTCGCTGCCGCAGGAGCGGGCACAGTCGCTGCTGGCACTGTCCGATGCCGAGTTCGAGGCCGAGCTGATGCGCGCGACGGGCGGCGACGCCGGCACGCTGCAGCTGGCCAGCGCGCGCGCGTCGTGGCCGCTGACGCTGGCGCGAGCCGTTCCCGTGCACGGCCCGGGCTGGGTGCTGGTGGGTGACGCTGCGCATGTGGTGCATCCGCTGGCCGGGCAGGGCCTGAACCTGGGGCTGGGCGACGTCGATGCGCTGAGCCGCGTGCTGGCCGCGCGCGAGCCCTGGCGCACGCCGGGCGACGCCGTTCTGCTCGAACGCTATGCGCGCGAGCGCGCCTTGCCGGTGCAGGCGATGGCCGCGCTCACCGACGGCCTGCTGCGACTTTTCGCACACCCGGCGCCGTGGGCGCGGGAACTTCGCAACCGCGGACTGGGTCTTGTAAATCGCTGCCGCGCCGATCAAGCGTTGGCTTGCCGCCCGAGCCCTGGGACAATGATGCTTCCTTTCGACGAGACCGCCTCCATGACGCCGACCATTCGCCACTTGCTGCTGCCGCTCGGCCTGGCACTGTCCTTCTGTGCGGCTGCCGACGAGGCGGTGATCCGCAAGAACCTGGCGCAGCGCCTGCCCGAGTTTCCGAAGATCGACGAGGTGACGAAGACGCCGATCGCCGGCCTGGGAAGTGCGCATCGGCACCGAGGTGCTCTATACCGACGCCGACGGCAGCCACGTGCTCGCAGGGCGAGTCGATCGACACCAAGACCAAGCGCAACCTGACGCAGGCGCGCATCGACAAGCTGACCGCGATCGACGTTCGACAAGCTGCCGCTGAAGGACGCGATCGTCTCAAGCAGGGCAACGGCGCGCGCAAGCTGGTGGTCTTCGGCGACCCGAACTGCGGCTACTGCAAGCGCCTGGAGCGCGACCTGGCGGCGCTCAAGGACGTGACCATCTACACCTTCGTCTACCCGATGCTCGGCCCCGATTCGCACGACAAGTCGCGCGACGATCTGGTGCGCGAAGGACGCGATGAAGACCTGGCGCGACTGGATGCTCGACGGCGTCGCGCCGCCGAGCGCGATGGGCCAGTGCGACACGCTGCGATCCAGCGCAACACCGGCCTTCGGCCAGCAAGCACAGCATCAACGGCACGCCGGCGATCATCTTCGAGAACGGCAATCGTGTGCCCGGCGCGATGTCGGGCGCGGACCTGGCCAAGCGCCTGGACGAGGCGAAGAAGTCGAAGTCCTGACGACGAACGAAGGTAGCGCGGAACAAAAAAGACAAAGGGCGCCGCGGCGCCCTTTGTCTTCCCTGAGCAAAGCGTTGTTTCAGACCAGCGAGACTTCCTGCTCCGAGCCGCTGCGTGCATGCAGCTCGTCCCACAGCGCCGCGGCCTTGGCCGCCCAGTCGCGGTAGTGCGCATCGGCCGGAGCGAAGTACGGCACGCCGCGCTCCACGAAGTGCGTGACGCGCGCCGCCAGCTTCGGGCAGCATTCGAGCCGCACCAGTTCCAGCTCGATGCTGTGCAGCAGGGCGTGCCGGGCAAACGGCTCGCACGGCGCCATCAGCCGGGTGTAGATGGGATGGTGAATCCAGTCGTTGGTCATTGTCTCGTTGTGGAGTTGCGTGTGACAGCAACGCCATCTTCGCGGCTTGTGCCGTCGCGTTGGGCGACGACCTCGAGCGCGCGCGGATTTGTAGCGAGACTTGTTTAACAGCCTAAGGACCTGGGGTGCTTTTTGACAGCCTGACGGGCGCTCGGCTCAGGGCAGCGTGACTTTCACGACGGCCGATGGTGCGCTTTCGACGCCCGCCGCGTTTCGCGTCCTGACTTCGAAGTAGTAGGTGCGCGCGGCGAGCCCATCGATGGTGAGCGTCGTTGTCGAAGCATTGTTGATCAGCTTCGTCGTCGACAGGTTCGTCGCATCTGTGCCGTAGCGCACTGTCCATCCGACCAAATCCACCAACGCAGTGCCATCGGTGTTGACCGTCGGCACCGTCCAAGACAGCGTCACCGCGTGGGTGGTCGCGCGCACCGCCGTCGCTGGTGCTGGTGCTGGTGGTGCCGGTGCCGGTGCCGCTGGCGTTGGCGTTGCCGCTGGCGCGGGTTCCAGCGCGCGTGGCGTCGCCGGCACTCCGTAATCGGGAGTTTGCTCGGCCTGGTGGGGTGCGCCGCCGCCGCAAGCTGCTTGGAGCGCGGCCGCCACTGCCCACATCGCTGTCAGGTTCTGTCTAACCATGCGGCTGCTCCTTCGATGCAACGCACGACCACGATCAGGTGCCCTCGGAGTTTATGCCCGCCATGCCTGCTTGTCCGCTATGCCCGCTGCACCATCTCGCGTGCGACCTGGCGATCGGGTCGGCCTGTCGCCGCCATGGCCCGAGAGGCGCGGAATTTGTGTGGGGGTCCTTGGGAAAGGGACTAAGCCTGCAGCCACTGCGGCGTGGTTTCGCCGCCAAAGCGTGCGCGCCGATGGCCGCGCTGCGCATCGAGTTCGAGCCAGTCGATCGACAGCACGTGCGCTTGCAGCATCGCGAAATGCGCTCGCTCGCCGCGCGCTGCGAGGGCGGTGTCGAGTGCGCTGCCGAGTGCGCTGCCGGGGGGCTGCATCGACAGGTAGTCCTGCGCGGCCGGCGTCAGCTTCAACTGCGCCCAGCGCGACGACAGATCGAGGCCGTCGGTGGCGACGTTGATGCGCACGCGCACGCGCAGCTGCCAGTCCAGCGCCGGCGACCACAGCACCAGCATGCCTTCGGGAAACGCGCGCGCCTGCGCGACCTTGGCGCTGCGCGCATCGCTGTAGCACAGCAGCACGGCGCGATCGCGATCGGTTTCGCGCAGCACCACCGTGCGCGCATCGCCGCTGCGGCCGTCGGTGGTGGCGAGCACCGGCGTGCGCCACGGGTGCAGCCTGTCGTGCGGCGCAGCCTCGAGCTCGCGCCACAGCGCGTCCTCGATCGCCTGCAACGAATCGAGGCGCGGGCTCATCCTCACGACTCTCGGCGCAACGCGGGAAACAGCAGCACGTCGCGGATGCTCGGGCTGTCGGTCAACAGCATGACGAGGCGATCGATGCCGATGCCGCAGCCACCGGCGGGCGGCATGCCGTATTCGAGCGCGCGGATGAAGTCGGCGTCGTAGAACATCGCCTCTTCGTCGCCGGCATCCTTGTTCTTCGCCTGCGAAGCGAAGCGCGCGGCCTGGTCCTCGGCATCGTTCAACTCCGAGAAACCGTTGGCGACTTCGCGCCCGGTGATGAACAGCTCGAAGCGTTCGGTGATCGCCGGGTTGGTGTCCGATGCGCGTGCCAGCGGACTCACTTCCACCGGGTAGTCGGTGATGAAGGTCGGGTTCCAGAGCTTGTCCTCGACCGCGGCTTCGAACAGGCCGAACTGCAACTCGGCCAGGCCCCAGTGCTTGGGCGGCTCTTCACCCAGGGCTTTCAGCTTGGCGTGCAGCGCATCGGCGTCGTCGGCCTCGGCGGCGGACAAGCCGGCATGCTCGACGAGCGAGTCGCGCACCGACAGGCGCTCGAACGGCCGGTCCAGATCAACCTCGCGGCCGGCGTAGCTGAGCGTGGCCGTGCCCGCGGCTTGCCGTGCGGCGTGGCGCAACACCTGCTCGGTGAAGTCCATGACGTCGCCGTGATGCCAGTACGCGGCATAGAACTCCATCATCGTGAACTCGGGGTTGTGCCGCACCGAGATGCCTTCGTTGCGGAAGTTGCGGTTGATCTCGAAGACGCGCTCGAAGCCGCCGACCAGCAGGCGCTTCAGGTACAACTCTGGCGCAATGCGCAGGAACATTTGTTGATCCAGCGCATTGTGGTGAGTCACGAAGGGCTTGGCATTGGCGCCACCCGGGATCGGATGCAGCATCGGCGTCTCGACTTCGAGAAAACCGTGCTCGACCATGAAGCCGCGGATCGACGCCACCGCCTTGCTGCGCGCGACGAAGCGCGCGCGCGCGGCATCGTCGGTCATCAGATCGACGTAGCGCTGGCGGTACTTCTGTTCCTGGTCGGTCATGCCGTGGAACTTGTCGGGCAGCGGGCGCAGGCTTTTGGTGAGCAGCCGGATCGAGCTCGCCTTGACCGAGAGCTCGCCGCTCTTGGTGCGAAACAGGACGCCCTCGCAGCCAACGATGTCGCCCAGATCCCAGGCCTTGAAGTCGGCCAGCGTCTCGGCACCGACCGCGTCCTGCGTGACGTACAGCTGAATGCGGCCCGAAGCGTCCTGCAGCGTCGCAAAACACGCCTTGCCCATGACGCGCTTCAACATCATGCGGCCGGCCACCGCCACCTGCACCGCCTGCGGTTCGAGCGCTTCGTTGGCGACGTCGCCGTAGCGGCGGTGCAGCTCGGCGGCGTGATGGCGCGGCTTGAAGTCGTTGGGAAATGCCGCGATGCCCTGAGCCTTGGCGCGCTCGCGCAGGGCGGCGAGCTTGTCGCGGCGTTCGGTGATCAGCTGGTTGTCGTCGTCGTCCATGTTCGCCTTCTCGAAGAGGGCGAATTCTAGGTGGCCCTCACTCGGCGATCACGCTCGGCCGGCCGATGCCGTGGTACTCGAGACCGAACGCCGCCATCGCTTTCGGTTCGTACAGGTTGCGGCCGTCGAAGATCAGGCGCAGCGAGAGTTGGCGTGCGAGCTCGTCGAAATCGGGCGTGCGGAACTCGCGCCATTCGGTGACGATGATCAACGCGTCGGCGCCGTTGATCGCGGCGGCTGCGCTGTCGACGATGGCGAGCGTCTGGTTGCCGGCGAGCACGCGCCGCGCTTGCGCGTTGGCCACCGGGTCGTAGGCCTGGATGCGCGCGCCGCGCTTCGTCAGCTCGGCGATGACTTGGAGGCTCGGCGCCTCGCGCATGTCGTCGGTGTTGGGCTTGAAGGCCAGGCCCCAGAGCGCGAACACCTTGCCTCTCAGGTCCTGCCCCAGGCGCGCGGTGACCTTCTCGGCCAGCACGAGCTTCTGCGACTGGTTCACCGCCTCGACCGCGTCGAGGATGCGCGAGGTCGCTCCGGCCGCGGCCAACGTCTTGATCAGTGCCTGCACGTCCTTCGGAAAGCACGAACCGCCGTAGCCTGCGCCGGCGTAGAGGAACTGCAGGCCGATGCGCGGATCGGCGCCGATGCCCTGGCGCACCAGTTCGATGTCGGCGCCAACGCGTTCGGCCAGCCGCGACAGCTCGTTCATGAAGCTGATGCGCGTGGCCAGCATCGCGTTGGCGGCGTACTTGGTGAGTTCGGCGCTGCGCACGTCCATGACGAAGATGCGGTCGCGGTTGCGCACGAAGGGAGCGTAGAGCGATCGCATCAGCAGCGTCGCGCGCTCGTCGTCGGCGCCGATGACGACGCGATCAGGCCGCAGGAAATCGGCGACGGCCGCGCCTTCCTTCAGGAACTCCGGGTTCGAGACCACGGCAAACGGCAGCTTCACGCCGCGCGCAGCCAGTTCTTCGTCGATCGCCGACTGCACCTTCTGCGCGGTGCCCACGGGCACGGTGCTCTTGTTGATGACCACCTTGTAGTCGCTCATCAATCGCCCGACCGAGCGCGCCGCGCCCAGCACGTGGCGCAGGTCGGCCGAGCCGTCTTCCTCCGGCGGCGTGCCCACGGCGATGAACAGCAGCGTGCCGTGGGCCACGGCGCGCGCAACGTCGGTGGTGAACTGCAGGCGGCCGGCGGCGGCGTTGCGCTGCACGTACTCGAGCAGGCCGGGCTCGTGGATCGGGATCGCGCCGGACTCGAGCACGCGGATCTTTTCCGCATCGACGTCGAGGCCGACCACGTGATTGCCCATTTCCGCGAGGCAGGCGCCGGTGACCAGGCCGACATACCCAGTGCCGATGACGGTGATCTTCATGTTGCCGATCCTAGCCTCGCCCCCTCGCGTTCGCGGGGCGGTACGCGCAAAAGTACCGGACTCGCTGTCACGGCCGCCTCGCCGCCAGGGGCGCGAGGCATACTGCGCCCCGGCCTCGAAGCCGCGTTCAAAACATGACTCTCCTCGTTACCGGCGGCGCCGGATTCATCGGCAGCAACTTCGTGCTCGACTGGCTGGCGCACGGCGACGAGCGCGTCGTCAATCTCGATGCGCTCACCTACGCCGGCAACCTGCACAACCTCGACGCGCTGCGCGGCGACGCGCGGCATGTCTTCGTCCAGGGCGACATCGGCGAGCGTGCGCTGATCGACCGCTTGCTTGCCGAGCATCAGCCGCGCGCAGTGCTGCACTTCGCCGCCGAAAGCCACGTCGATCGCAGCATCCACGGCCCGGGCGAATTCGTGCGTACCAACGTGCAAGGCACCTTCACGCTGCTCGAAGCGGCGCGCGCGCACTGGAGCGCGCTCGGTGCTGACGCGAAGCAAGCCTTTCGCTTCCTGCATGTCTCCACCGACGAGGTCTACGGCTCGCTCGCGCCCGCTGCGCCGGCCTTCACCGAGGCCCACGCTTACGAACCGAACAGCCCGTATTCAGCGAGCAAGGCGGCGAGCGACCACCTGGTGCGCGCCTGGCACCACACCTACGGCCTGCCGGTGCTGACCACCAACTGCTCCAACAACTACGGGCCCTATCACTTCCCGGAGAAGCTGATCCCGCTGATGATCGTCAACGCCCTGGCCGGCAAGCCGCTGCCGGTGTACGGCGACGGCATGCAGATCCGCGACTGGCTCTACGTGCGCGACCATTGCAGCGCGATCCGCACGGTGTTGGCAGCGGGCCGTGTCGGCGAAACCTACAACGTCGGCGGCTGGAACGAGAAGCCCAACATCGAGATCGTCAAGACCATCTGCGCGCTGCTCGACGAGTTGCGGCCGAGCGCCGACGGCTCGTACTCGCGGCTCGTCACTTACGTCAAGGACCGCCCCGGTCACGACCGCCGCTATGCCATCGACGCGCGCAAGATCGAGCGTGAACTCGGCTGGCGGCCGGCGGAGACCTTCGACACCGGCATCCGCAAGACGGTGCAGTGGTACCTCGACCATGCCGACTGGGTGGCCGGCGTGCAAAGCGGCCACTACCGCGAGTGGGTCGCGAAGAATTACGAGGCAAGATGAGCCCCCAAGCTCACCTTGTTCGCTGCCCCCTTGGCCCCGCAGGGGCCACTGGGTGGCCCTTGGGGCGCGCAGCGCCCTTCGGGCGGCCGGGCGGGCTTTGCCGATGAAGATCGTTCTCTTCGGCAAAGGCGGCCAGGTCGGCTGGGAACTGCAGCGATCGCTGGCGACACTCGGCGAACTGATCGCGCTCGATTTCGACAGCACCGACTTCCACGCCGATTTCGCGCGCCCGGCGCGGCTCGTCGACACCGTGCGCGCGCTGCGCCCGGACGTGATCGTCAATGCCGCTGCGCACACCGCGGTGGACAAGGCCGAGAGCGAGCCCGACTTCGCCGCGCTGCTCAATGCCGAAGGCCCGCGTGTGCTCGCGACCGAAGCCAAGGCGATCGGCGCGCTGCTCGTGCACTACAGCACCGACTATGTCTTCGACGGCAGCGGCAGCGCAGCGCGCGATGAAGACGCGCCGACCGCGCCGCTGTCGGTCTACGGCCGCACCAAGCTCGACGCCGAGCAGCACATCCGCACGAGCGGCTGCGCGCACCTGATCCTGCGCACGAGCTGGGTCTATGCGGCGCGCGGCGGCAACTTCGCGCGCACGATGATCCGGCTGGCGAGCGAGCGCGAGTCGCTGGCGGTGATCGACGACCAGTTCGGCGCGCCCACCGGCGCCGAGCTGCTGGCCGACGTCACCGCGCATGCGATCCGCGCCTGTCGCGCCAACGCAGCCCTGGCCGGAACCTACCACTGCGTGGCGGCTGGCGAGACCAACTGGTTCGAGTACGCGCGTTTCGTCGTCGAGTGGGCGCGCGCCAACGGCCTGCCGATCAAGGTCGCGGCCGACGCGATCAAGCCCGTGCCCACCAGCGGCTACCCGACACCGGCCCAGCGCCCACTCAATTCGCGGCTCGACACGCGCAAGCTGCGCGAGTCCTTCGGCCTGCTTCTGCCGGACTGGCAAGCGGGCGTCGAACGCATGCTCCGGGAGGCGTACGCAAAGTGACGACAGCGCCAGCCACACAACGCAAGGGCATCATCCTGGCCGGCGGTTCCGGCACGCGGCTGCATCCGGCCACGCTGGCGATGAGCAAGCAATTGCTGCCGGTGTACGACAAGCCGATGGTGTATTACCCGCTGTCCACCTTGATGCTGGCCGGCATCCGCGACGTGCTCGTCATCAGCACACCGCAGGACACGCCGCGCTTCGAAGCCTTGCTCGGCGACGGCGCGCGCTGGGGCATGAACCTGTCGTACTGCGTGCAGCCCAGCCCCGACGGTCTGGCGCAGGCCTTCATCCTCGGCCGCCGTTTCGTCGATGCGAAGCCGAGCGCACTGGTGCTCGGCGACAACCTCTTCTACGGCCACGATTTCCATGCGCTGCTCGGCGGCGCGATGCAACGCGACAAGGGCGCCAGCGTCTTCGCCTATCACGTCACCGACCCCGAACGCTACGGTGTGGTCGAGTTCGACGATGCGCAGCGCGCACTGTCGATCGAAGAAAAGCCCAGGCAGCCGAAAAGCAGCTACGCGGTCACCGGCCTGTACTTCTACGACGCGCAGGTCTGCGACATCGCCGCATCGATCAAACCGAGCGCGCGCGGCGAACTCGAGATCACCGAAGTCAACGCCACCTACCTGCGACAGGATCAGCTCGCGGTCGAGATCATGGGCCGCGGCTATGCGTGGCTCGACACCGGCACGCACGACAGCCTGCTCGAAGCCGGCCAGTTCATCGCCACGCTCGAGAAGCGCCAGGGCCTGAAGGTGGCGTGTCCCGAGGAGATCGCGTTTCGCAACGGCTGGATCGATGCGGCGCAGCTCGAGGCGCTGGCGCGGCCGCTGGCCAAGAACGGCTACGGCCAGTACCTGCTCAAGCTGCTGGCCGACAAGGTGTATTGATGAAAGTCACGGCAGCGCCACTGGCGGGCGTCTTGATCCTCGAGCCGAAAGTCTTCGGCGACGACCGCGGCTACTTTCTCGAAAGCTTCAACCAGCGCGCCTTCGACGCGGCCGTCGGCCATCACGTCGACTTCGTGCAGGACAACCATTCGCGTTCGAGCAAGGGCGTGCTGCGCGGGCTGCACTACCAGCTCGAACCGCATGCGCAGGGCAAGCTGGTGCGCGTGGTGCGCGGCAGCGCGTACGACGTGGCGCTGGACATTCGCCGCGGCTCGCCGACCTTCGGCCGCTGGTTCGGCCTGACATTGAGTGCTGCCGATCAACGCCAACTCTGGATCCCGCCCGGCTTCGCCCACGGCTTCCTCTCGCTCGAAGACGACACGCACTTCCTCTACAAGACGACCGACTACTACGCCAAGGACT
The DNA here is from genome assembly GCA_963738605.1 of uncultured beta proteobacterium. GTDB lineage: Bacteria > Pseudomonadota > Gammaproteobacteria > Burkholderiales > Burkholderiaceae_C > CADEEN01. The sequence continues at coordinate 262,695 of CAVTXG010000004.1, read as the reverse complement.
GCGAGCGCGCGATCATCTGGAACGACCCTTCGATCGGCATCGACTGGCCCGATCTGGGCATGACGCCGCTGCTCGCCGCCAAGGACGCCGCGGCGTCGTCGCTGGCACAAGCCGACACTTTCTCCTGAAGCACTCATGAACCCCAACAAGATCTCCGTTCAACCCGTGGTGATGGCCGGCGGCAGCGGCACGCGGCTGTGGCCGCTGTCGCGCGCGGCCTATCCAAAACAATTCCTCGTGCTGACGAGCGACAAGAAGAGCCTGTACCAGCAGGCGATCGATCGGCTGCAGGGTCTGCGCAGCGAGGCCTTCGACGTTGCCGCGCCGTTCACGGTCGGCAACGAAGAGCACCGCTTCATGGCGCTGGATCAGTTGCGCGAACTCGGCCACGACGCCGGACAACTGCTGCTCGAACCGTCGGGCCGCAACACCGCGCCGGCGATGACGCTGGCGGCGCTCGCCGCCGTCGAAGGCAATGCCGATCCGGTGCTGGTGGTGACGCCGGCCGATCACGTCATTCCCGATGCGGCGGCGTTCGCGCAGGCGATGCACGGCGCGATCCGCGCCGCGGCCAATGGTGCGGTGGTGGTGCTGGGCATCACGCCCGATCGCCCCGAGACGGGCTACGGCTACATCAAGAGTGCGCCGGACAAAGGCGCCGCGCGCGTCGTCACGCAGTTCGTCGAGAAGCCCGACCTGATCACGGCCGAACGCTACCTCGCCGACGGCAACTACAGCTGGAACGCCGGCATGTTCGTGCTGCGCGCCTCGACCTGGCTCGAGGCCTTGAAGCGTTTCCGCCCCGACATCCTCGAAGCCACGCGCAAGGCCTGGGCCGCGCGCAAGACCGACCAGCGCTTCGTGCGCCCCGGCGCCGCCGAGTTCGCTCTCGTGCCGTCCGAGTCGATCGACTACGCGGTGATGGAGCACTGCCCCGGCAGCGGCATCGACATCCGCATGGTGCCGCTGGCCGCGGGCTGGAACGACCTCGGCGCCTGGGACGCGGTGTGGCAGGTCGCGGCCAAGGACGCAGCGGGCAACGCCGCGCTCGGCGACGCGCTGATCTCCGGCAGCCGCGATTGCCTGGTGCATTCGTCGGGCCGGCTCGTCAGTCTGGTGGGCGTGGACAACCTGATCGTCGTCGAGACGGCCGACGCCGTGCTCGTCGCCGACCGCGAGCGCAGCCAGGAGGTCAAGGCCATCGTCGGCGCGCTCGAACAGCAGGGCCGCAGCGAAAAGCAGCTGCACCGCAAGGTGCATCGCCCCTGGGGCTGGTACGACAGCATCGACGCCGGCCCGCGCTTTCAGGTCAAGCGCATCATGGTCAAGCCCGGCGCCAGCCTGAGCCTGCAGATGCACCACCACCGCGCCGAGCACTGGGTGGTGGTCTCGGGCACGGCCGAGATCGTCAACGGCGAGCGCGTGATCCTGCTGTCCGAGAACGAGAGCACCTACATCCCGATCGGCCAGAAGCACCGCCTCACCAACCCGGGCAAGGTGCCGCTCGAGATCATCGAGGTGCAATCGGGGTCGTACCTGGGAGAGGACGACATCGTGCGCTACGAGGATACGTACGGGCGCGGCTGAGCCGCTGCGCGCTATCGCGCCAGCAGGCGGTCCAGGATCTCGGCGATGCGCTCGCCCGTGCGGCCGTCCCAGAGTTCGGGCACGCGGCCCTTCTTCCATTCGCCGGCAAAGAGCTTGTCCAGCGTCGGCTTCAGCGCTGCGGGGTCGGTGCCGATCAGCTCGTTGGTGCCGAGCGTCACCGTCTCCGGCCGCTCGGTGCTGTCGCGCAGCGTGATGCAGGGCACGCCCATCACGGTGGTCTCTTCGGTGATGCCGCCGCGGTCGGTGATCACGCCCTTGGCGTGGCGCACGAGGTAGTTGAATTCGAGATACGGCTGCGCCTCGACGGTCATCAACCCGGCCGGGCGCTGCGGCAGCGCGGCCAGCGTCTTGGCGGTGCGCGGATGCACCGGGAACACCACCGGCAGGCCGCGCGCCGCTTCGCCCACGGCATGGAGCAGGCGCGCGAAGCCGCCAGCGTCATCGACGTTGGCCGGGCGGTGCAGCGTCATCACGAAGTAGCCGCCGGGCTGCAGGCCGGCCTCGGCCCAGAACGGCGGCGGGCGCAGGCGCTGCATGTTGGCCAGCAGCGTGTCGATCATCGTGTTGCCGACGAAGAAGATGGCGTCGTCGCCGACGCCGGCCTGGCGCAGGTTGGCGTTGGCGACTTCGCTGGTGGTGAAGAACCAGTTGGTGATCGAGTCGGTGACCAGGCGGTTGATCTCCTCGGGCATGGTCCAGTCGCCCGAGCGGATGCCGCCTTCGACATGCGCCACCGGCACGCACAGCTTCTGCGCGGCGATGGCGCAGGCCATGGTCGAGGTGACGTCGCCGACGACGAGGCAGCAGTCACTGCGCGCGTCGAGCAACAACTTCTCGTAGCGCGTCATGATGGCCGCCGTCTGCTCGGCCTGCGTGCCCGAGCCGACCTCGAGGTTGACGTCGGGCTCGGGAATGCCGAGCTGCGTGAAGAACTCGCCCGACATGCGCGCGTCGTAGTGCTGGCCGGTGTGCACGAGGCGGTAGCGCAGCCGCGCTGCCCGCGGCGCGGCGCGCCTGGATCGCGCGCAGGATCGGCGCGATCTTCATGAAGTTGGGGCGGGCGCCGGCGATGACGTCGACGAGGGGAGCGGTGGGCAGCGGCACGAAGGGTCTCCTGAGATCGAGCGAGCATCTCTCGAACGATGCTCAACAAGCATTGAGTTTTTGTCGCGGATCGCGGCAGCGTTGTGGTGGACAATTCCACCGTCTGCCGGCCAACGGTCTGCTTTGGGATGGTGATTGTGATTGCGAGAGCATCAGGAGCGGCGGCTGTTGGCGTGGTTGCCGGTGCGCAAGCTCTGGCGCGGCGCGGCTCGATCGGGCGTTCATGCCGATCGGTGCGAGCGAAACCAGGTATTGATCGAGTTTGGTGTCCGTAGCATGAAGGTTCTCGTCACCGGCGCTGCCGGCTTCATCGGCATGCCACTGTCGCTGCGCCTGCTCGCGCGCGGCGACGAGGTGGTCGGCCTCGACAACCTGAACGACTACTACGACGTCACGCTCAAGCGAGGCCCGCCTCGCGCGGCTGCAGGGCCGGCCACGGGTTTCGCTTCGTCCAGCTCGATCTCGCCGACCGCGCCGGCATGGCGGCGCTGTTCTGCCAGCGAGCGATTCGACCGCGTGATCCATCTGGCCGCCCAGGCCGGCGTGCGCTACTCGCTCCAGAATCCGCACGCCTACGTCGACAGCAACCTGGTCGGCTTCGTCAACGTGCTCGAAGGCTGCCGGCACACGAAGGTGAGCACCTCGTCTACGCGCTCGAGCTCCAGCGTCTACGGCGGCAACACGACGATGCCGTTCTCGGAGCACGCACAACGTCGACCATCCGGTCAGCCTCTACGCGGCCACGAAGAAGGCCAACGAACTGATGGCGCACACCTACAGCCACCTGTACGGCCTGCCGACCACCGGCCTGCGCTTCTTCACGGTGTATGGCCCGTGGGGCCGGCCCGACATGGCGCTGTTCCTGTTCACCAAGGCGATCCTCGAGGGCACGGCCGATCGACGTGTTCAACCACGGCAAGCATGCAGCGCGACTTCACCTACATCGACGACATCGTCGAGGGCGTCGTCCGCGTCAATCGATCGGGTCGCGGCGCCGGACCCAGCCACTGGATCCGACGCGCCCGACCCGGCAACCAGCAACGCGCCGTATCGCGTGTTCAACATCGGCAACAACAACCGGTGCCAGCTGATGGACTTCATCGAGGCCATCGAGCAAGCGCGTCGGCCGGACGGCACGCAAGAACCTGCTGCCGATGCAAGCACGGCGACGTGCCGGCCACCTATGCCGATGTCGACGCTGCTCGACGCCTGGGTCGGCTTCACGCCGGCACGCCGGTGCGAGACGGAGTCGCGCGCTTCGTCGCCTGGTATCGCGACTACTACGGCACACCCGGCACGCAACGATGATCGGCAGGGTTCTAGCAACCTTCCGCCACCGGCTGGCTGGAGGGCTGTACTGGAGTCTTCTGGCGGCTGTGTCGCTGCAAGGCTCGGTTCTGCTCTCGTCCATCATCGTGGCCCGCATCCTGGGGCTGACATCGTTCGGCGCCTACGCGGTGCTGGTTGCAACAGTGATGACCGTTGCGGCGATCGCCCAAGGCGGCACGGGCCTTGTCGCGGCAAAGTTCGTGGGTGAGAACCTCGCGGGCAACCCCCAGCGTGTCGCGCGAGTGCTTCGCATGTGCCGGGACTTCACGCTCGCGACGGGGGTGCTCGCGTCGTTGTTGATGATGGCGGCGGCCGGATTGCTGAGCCGCGAAGTCCTTCAACGTCCAGATCTCGAGTCGGCGGTGCTGCTGGTGGCTTTGGCCGCGTTCTTTCAGGTGTCGGTTTCGTATCAGTTCGGTGCGTTGCAGGGCTTCGGTGCATTCATGCAGCTCGGCAGGGTCGCCACCATTGCCGGCATGGCTCACGTCGCCCTCAGCGCCGCGGGAGCATGGCTCGCAGGCCTTGATGGTGCGTTGCTGGGTTTCGTCGCCGCGAGTGCCTTCCGGTTCGCGGCCTTCGCGGTCTTGCTGGGCACGGTTTGCCGGGAGCATCGGATTCCTGTGTTCGACAGGCTTTGCCCGGACGACTGGCGAATGGTCTGGCACTTCGCGTTGCCGGCAGGGCTTGCCGGGTTGGTGACGATGCCGTGCCTGTGGCTGGTGACCGTGCGGGTTGCCCAGCTCCCTGACGGCATGGCCGTTGTCGCCCTGCTGAGCGCCAGCCACCAAGTGCGACTGACGGTGCTTCAGGTGCCGTCACTACTGAACGCGGTCAGCTTCTCGGTGTTGAGTCGCCTGAAAGGGCAGGACGAGGCTGCTGGATACCGCGATGTGTTCTGGTCCGGGCTTTGGCTGAACCTGTCATTCGCGACGTTTTTCGTGCTGGCGCTGGCGCTGGCGGCTGAACCGGTGCTGCACATCTATGGCAGGGACTTTGCCGCAGGCAAGTGGGTGCTCGTGCTGCTGCTGGCTTCGGTCGTGCCCGAACTGTTGGCTACGACGGCGTATCAGCTGGTGCAGTCGGCCGGTCGAATGTGGCAATCCTTCTTCCTGATAGCCATGCCTCGCGACATCGCCTATCTCGCGCTCGCCGCCACCGTCATCCCGACGCATGGCGTCGTCGGGGCTGCAGGCGCTTACCTCGTCGCCCAGGCGATCGGTCTGGGCGCCACATTGATTGCTGCTCGGCAGCACGCCGCAGCCGCGTTGCCCCATGGCGCACCCTGAGGACATCAATAAGTTCATGACGCCGCAAGAGTCGCCCCGTCCCGACGTGATGCCCCTCGACCGCGAGGCATGGGCCAATGAGCTGCACCTTTCGAACTTCGTCAATTCGTACTACCAGTATCGCGACGTGACGAAGTGGATCGGTGCGCAGCCGTCGGTGCTGATCATCGGGCCCGGCCAGGGTCTGGACACGCAGGTGCTGCGCTGGCGCAAGTGCCGCGTCACGACCTTCGACATCGACCAGACCTTCAACCCCGACGTGATCGGCAGTTGCCACGACATGTCGATGTTCGGCGATGCGCAATTCGACGTTGTCATCGCATCGCACGTGCTCGAGCACCTGCCGCTCGCATACCTGGAGGCTGCGCTGTCGGAGCTGGCGCGCGTGGGCCGACATGCCATCGTCTACCTGCCGGTCGCAGGCCGGCATGCTTTGCTGAGGCTGATCCCGGGATTCAAGGGCATCAACTGGGCTTCCGTCATCGACTTGCGGCGATTCTGGGATCGTCCGGATGGAGCGAGAGCCAAGTACTGCGGCGGCCAGCACTATTGGGAGATCGGCTATCGCGGATTCCGCCTCGACGATATTTGCCGGCGCTTCGAGGCGCACTTCGATCTGCTCGAGCAGTACCGGAACAAGGATTGGCTGCCCAGCCACAACTTCGTGATGCGATCCCGGCGCCATGAGGCATCCAGGGCGGGCGTTGCGCTGGAGGGGCGGTGAAGATCCTCTACTCGTTCAACAAGCGCGGTGCAGAGGCGGCCTTCTGGAAGAGTGAAATCGCCGCAGCCTCGGACCAAAGTGTCACCTTCGTTCCGTTCAACCACGACCCGTACGTCAGCACGGCCAGCTATCTGCGAGCGCAACAGTTGGACAACCTGTACTACGCGCGCGATCCAGGGCTGATGCGCCTGTACGCGGATGTCAAGGCGCTGGTGCGTGACGAGCGGATCGACGTGCTGGTCGTCGACACCTGTCCGCCTTACCACCCCGACTGGCTGCGTACGCTCTCGGTGTTCAAGACGCTGCGCATCGCTGATGGCCCGATCTCGGCGTACGACCGAGACTTCGCGTACGCGCACGCCTACGACCTTGTGCTCTATCACAGCCCCGCGTACAGCCGCGACATGTGCATGGAGGACAAGCTGCGCTACATCGGCGCGCGAAAGGTGGCATTCTGGCCGCTCGGCGTCTTCGACGCTGCGTTCGATAGCCGGCTGTCCGAGGAGCGGTTGCTCGCGCTCAAACGCGACATCAACGTCGTGTTCGTCGGCGCCCTCCATGTCGGGAAGATGCCGTTCCTGGCTCAGGTCAAGAAGGCGCTCGGACCGAGCTGCCGGATTCACGGGTTGGCTTCACTCAAGAAGAACCTGTATTTCAATCTCCGCTACGGCATGCCAGGCTGGGTTCGTCCGATACATCAGTCCGCCTATGTCTCCCTCTATCATCGGGCGAAGCTGGGCTTCAATCTGCACAATCGCGGCAAGTACACGGTCGGCAGCTACCGACTGTTCGAACTTCCTGCCAACGGTGTCATGCAACTCTCTGATGGCGACGAGCACCTCGGCGCATTCTTTTCCGAAGGCGACGAGATTCGCAGCTATCGCGACGCCGATGACCTCATCGACAAGATCCGCTACTACCTTCAGCATGACGTTCAGCGGGAGCGGATCGCCCGCAACGCCTATCGGCGAGTCATGCGTGACTATCGAATCGGGCACCTTCTGCATCGGGCGGCTGGCCTCATCCGGGAGGCGAGCTCATGAGCGCCAACGACAAGACCGGGCTTGATCACTGGGAGTCGGCCTGGGCCCGATCGGCCGCGCATGAGGTTCCCGTCCGGGCTGGACATCGGGACCCGGAACGTCATGCGCTTGCTTAAGCGATACGTTCGCCCCGGCATGCGTTACGCGGAACTCGGTTGCGCGCCAGGCAAGATCATGTCATGGGTAGGTCGCGAGACGGGCGCGGCGGTGAGCGGCATCGACTACTCGCCGACCGGTGCAGAAGCAGCGCGTTGGCTCACCGGCGGGCTCGGCATCGCCGCTGACATCCGTTGCGAGGACGCGACCCAGACCAGCTTTCAGGCCGGAAGCTTCGACCTTGTCTTTAGCTGCGGGCTCGTTGAGCACTTCGACGATCCGCGCCCGATGGTGGCTGCGCACGTGGCACTGCTCGCGCCCGGCGGCGTTGCTGTTATCGCGGTCCCCAACTACAGCGGCGCCTATCTGTCGTGGCAGAAGCAGTGCGATCCCGCGAACCTAGAGATTCACAACCTGGACATCATGAGTCCAGCGGGCATGCTCTCGTTGGCCCCGACCGCCCCCGACCTGACTGCTTGCGGCTACCCGTTTGGGCGCTTTTCACCATGGTTGGTCTCGCTGCCCACAAGGTGGGGCACGCAAGGCAAGGCAATGTCCTGGCTGCTGAACTTCATGGCTCACCTGCAGCCGATGGACATCCGTTCGCTCTGTCCGCTGGTCGTGCTGGAAGTCCGCCGAGCGGCGCAAGGCGCCACGTCGGAGCGCCGCTGACATGTGTGGTATCGCAGGCCTGCTCCAGCCCCCCTCTGGCATGGACATTGACGAGGCGATTCGGCGGATGGCGGGTGCCATTCGGCATCGTGGTCCTGACGATGAAGGCTACTGGACCGATTCGAATCGTTGCATCGGACTGGCCCACCGGCGGCTGTCGATCATCGACTTATCGCCGCACGGCCACCAGCCGATGCAGTCGGCGGCGGGCGCTACGTCGTCGTCTACAACGGTGAGATCTACAACTTCGAGGCATTGCGAAGCGAACTGGAGCGTACCGGAAGGCGCCACATTGGCGCGGCCACTCGGACACGGAGGTTCTGCTGGCGGCCGTGGAGGCCTGGGGGATCGAGACAGCGCTGCGCCGAACGGTGGGCATGTTCGCGGTTGCTTTGTGGGATCGCAAAACCGCAACGCTGACGCTCGCTCGAGACCGGCTCGGCGAGAAGCCGCTGTACTTCGGCCGACACCGAGCGGCTTTGCGTTCGCCTCCGAGCTCAAGGCCTTCGATGCCCTCGGCCGTGCTTCGCCGGCGGTCGATGCCCAGGCACTGACCGAGTTCATGCAGTTCGGCTACGTGCCTGCGCCGCGCAGCATCTACCGGGGCTTAAGAAACTACCGGCAGGTCACTCGTTGCCGTCGAACCGACGGATCGCGGAGCGCCGCAGGCCTTATTGGGAGCTTTGCGGCGACGGCCATGAAACCTCGTCGAAGAACTTGCAAGGTCCAACGACGAGGAACTCGTGGAAAGACTCCACGAGCGATTGCGAGCATCCGTCGCGCTCCAGATGGTTGCGGATGTCCCGCTGGGGGCGTTCCTCTCCGGCGGTGTGGACTCGAGCTCGGTGGTGGCACTGATGCAGGCGCAGAGCCGCCAGCGCGTGCGCACGTTCACCATTGGGTTTCACGAGAAGGCCTTCGACGAAGCGCCATACGCCAAGGCAGTGGCAACGCACCTTGGCACGGACCATACGGAGTTGTATGTCAGTGCGGCAGATGCCGCAACGGTGATTCCCGACCTGCCGCGATCTACGACGAGCCGTTCGCGGACTCGTCGCAGGTTCCTACGGTCCTAGTGTCGCGCGCTGACGCGCCGCCACGTGACCGTGTCTCTGTCGGGAGACGGAGGCGACGAGCTCTTTGCGGGCTACCCTCGGTATGTCATCGGGGCTGCGTTGTGGGGGCGCATGCATCGCGCTCCGCGCCAACTGCGCGCGGGCGTCGGCGCCTTGCTTCAATGGCCCTCCTCGCGAGCCTGGGACGGCCTCGTCTCATGCTAGCCCTTCGCGTGCCATGCCGTCAATGGCCGACGCGTCCATCGGTTGGGCCGAATGCTTGCGGCACTCACGCTTGAAGAGATGTATGTTCGCCTGCTGACTCAATGGCCGCCAGAGGAGCGGCTCGTGCTGCCAGACGGATGGCGAACGCATCCCGGAAGCATCGCGATGGCTCAGCTCCGGCACGGACATCCAGAAGATGCGCGATTGGGACGCCTCATCAATACCTTCCCGATGACCTGCTGGTCAAGGTCGATCGAGCAGCGATGAGCGCGGGCCTGGAGTCGCGCGCGCCGCTGCTGGACCACCGCGTGGCCGAGTTGGCGGCAGCGCTGCCGGAGCGGGTGCTGCTGCGGGAGGGGCAGGGCAAGTGGATCCTGCGGCGCGTGCTCGATCGCTATGTTCCCCCGGACCTTGATCGAACGGCCCAAGGCCGGATTCTCGATTCCCACCGCGCAGTGGTTGCGCGGACCGTTGCGAGCCTGGGCATCCGACCTGCTCGATCCTGCCCGGCTGCGCGCCGACGGCCTGCTCGATGCCGACAAGGTGAGTGTCATGTGGACGCAGCATGTGGGCGGCAGCTTCGACCGGAGCACCTACTTGTGGAACGTGCTGATGTTCCAGGCCTGGCACGCCGACGCGAGGAGGCATGCGCCGGTGCGGCGGCATGGCCGGCTTCCGCTACCGAAGCGCCTGCGATGGTGACGCACTTGAACGCGATTCCCTGGGCTACTTGGCCTTGATGCTGACGGCATGCTCATCGCTCTGTGCATTGGACTGCTCGCGATAACCATCATCTTTCAGTGATGGGCGTATTCGGGCGTGCGCCCACGTTTGCCGCGGCCACTGGATCTCGGTTTGGTGCTGGTCTGGATCGCCTTCATGTACTCGGCATTTCCGATCCTGGGCATTCTGCTCGCTGGCTTGGATATCGGCTCAGTGCACGACGAGCGGTTGGACGGCAGAAGTAAGCCCGCCGATGCCGATGTCGTACAGGTCGGAGCAATGTACTTGCTGTTTCTCGCAGGCTTCGCGGGCGCTTACCGAGTCACCGCCGTCGGTTCAGGCTCGCACAGCCCGAACAGGCGCAATGGTCGAGTTCGCGCGATGTCGCATGTCGCGCTGCTACTGGTCGGGATAAAGCTGACGATCCTGGTGGCGCGGCGGTACTGGCGTCCAGACAGCGGATGACTACCTGGGCTCGTACTCGAACTGGCCGACCAACCTTGTATCGTTCGGCAGTTGTTCGGGATCCTGGTGGCGAGCGAACTCGCGGCGTCAATCCTCGCGATCGTCGTCGTGATCGCGAGGATCCCCGGCTTCACCGCGTCGTGGCTTTCTCGTCGTCGCCCAGATCGTGGTCGCCATCGCCGGCGGCGGTAGCCGCAGCCAGGCCTTTTTGAGCGCCTGGCCTACCTGGTGGCACGCTCGCTGTACGACCCTGGCCTGCGGTTCCGCACGATCACGTTGGTAGGCGCCGGCGGGGTGCTGCTCTTCTTAGTCGCCGGCGCGATCCGGCAATCGAACGTCGCCTCCGAAGGCCTCTCGAGCCTGTACCTGTTGCAGGGCGGCGAGTTTCTGTCGGTCTTCTACAACTCCCTCGGACCTGCTAGACCGGGTCAAGGACATCGACCTGGGCGCGCTTCGTGTCGGCATCTACCGGTCGACCTGCTCCGCTTCGTTCCCCAGCAGTTCGTCGGAGACCTGAAACTGGACCCGGCGGCGTTCTACGTCTCCACCTTCTATCCCGGACTACAGCGAGGCCGGGGGCGGGCTTGCCTTCGGCGCGATCGCCGAAGCGACGCTGGGTTCGGCCCGACGGAAGCTTTGTCCGCGGACTGCTGCTCGGATATGCTTTTCGCGGGTCCGCGGCGCCTGCCTGCATCATAGCTCTCGCTGGTACGGGCCTTCGTCTATACATGGTTCGTCGTTCTCGCCTACCAGGCGCTTCGCGACACGACCTTCTCGGTCTTCCCGCGATTCTTTTTTCAGGTGTTGCCACTGCTGGTGGCGGTCCGGCTCACGGGCGCCTTGGAAGTACGCGTCTGCTTCCTCGTCCTCCAACGCGCCACGACGGACGCGCAGCGGACCGCCATTCAGACCCCTCGGGCGCTTCCAGCAGGGCGGGACATGGAGAGCTTCGGGGACGCCGTGAAAGGCATCGAAGAAAAGGGCGTCAGGCGTGTACACGCAACTGCGCTGGCAAAGCGTCGTAGGGTATCGAGACGCGCGTCCAGCGGTATCGCGATCCATCAAAGGCGCCTTCATCGTGGCGCGACCGGCCGCGCAATGACCTTGACCGTCCTGCACGCGATTCCATCGTTCGTGGGCGGCGGCGCCGAGCGCCAGCTATCCCTGCTGGCACCCGAACTCTGTCGCCTTGGCGTGCGACACGCACGTAACCTACGTGCACCCCGGCGTGAACCTGGCGCCGCTGCTCGCTTCGCGAGTGCGCCTGCACCCGATTGCCTGCAGCGGCAATCACGACCCGCGCATCTTGCTGAAGCTGGTCGGCTCATTCGCGATCTGCGGCCCGACCTGGTGCAGACCTGGCTGCCGCAGATGGATGTCTTCGCCGGCGTGGCGGCACGATTGACACGCACGCCGTTCGTTTTGAGCGAGCGCTCTTCCGCGCCGGCCTATTCCGATGGCTGGAAAAACCGCCTGCGCAGGCGGTCGGTCAGCTCGCTACGGCCTTGGTCGCCAATTCGCAGAGGCGGCGTGGACTACTGGAGGCCCGTGCGCGAGCCGCGTGATCCGCAACGGGCTGGCGCTGTCCGGCCATCCGGGCGCCCGCGCCAGCCTCGCCCGAAACGATCGGGTTGCCGGCGGAATGCCCGCATCGTGCTGTTCGCCGGTCGTCTGACTGCCGAGAAGAATTTCGCCAGCTGCTGCTGGCACTCGACCAGGTACTGGATCGCCACCCCGACTGCGCTGCCGTACTTTTCGGCGACGGACCTATGCATGCGCCGCTGAGCCGACAGGTCAAGCCATGCGCGCGACGCGACCGCGTGCGGCTGGCGGGATTTACGCCCGAACTCTGGCGCTGGATGCGCCGCGCCAGCGTCTTCGTTTCGGTGAGCCACTTCGAAGGTAACCCGAACACTGTGCTCGAAGCGATGGCGATCGGCTGCCCGCTGGTAGTTTCCGCGATCCCCCAGCACCGCGAAATCCTGGACGACACAATGGCCCAGTTCTGCGATCCGAGCCTCCGTCCGACGACATCGCGCGCGCCATCGACGCAGTGCTCGACGACGCCGGCGATCTGGCCGCCAACTGCGTGCCGCGGCCGCCACGGAGGTCGCAAGTCTGGTCGATCGAGAGGCCGCGCGCGCCTACCTTGCCCTATATCCGCGAACTCGCCTCTCGATTCCCGCAAGAGAAATCGCATCACTATGAATGTCGAGGAACTGAAGACCTATCGCTGCCCCAAGTGCCAAGTCAGGCTCGCTCGAGCTGTGGCGCCAGTGGACGCGGCAGCGACGCGACCTCAACAAGGCACGATCAAGTGCCAAGGTTGCGAGATCGCCTACGCCGTGCGCGACGGCGTGCCGCGCTTCGTGCCGACGACCAGTACGCCGAGTCGTTTGGATTTCAGTGGAACAAGTTCCGCAAGACCCAACTCGACAGCTACACCGGCAAACCGCTGACGGCGAATCGGCTGTTCCACGTCACGCAGTGGCCGAAGGACATGCGGGGCGTGCGATTCTCGAAGCCGGCTCCGGTGCGGGCCGCTTCACTGAAGTGCTGCTCGGCACCGGCGCAACGCTGTTCTCCTTCGATCTGTCCAGCGCGGTGGACGCCAACATGGCCTCAAACGGCAAGGCCGCGAACCTCAACCTGTTCCAAGCAAGCATCTACGACATTCCACTGCCCGAGCAGCACTTCGACAAGGTGATGTGCCTGGGCGTGCTACAGCACACGCCTGACCCCGAGCGTTCGTTCGCGAGCCTCGCCCGCTACGTCAAGCCGGGCGGCGAGCTCGCGGTGGACGTCTACTCGCGGCGTTGGCGATCGCTGATCGCCTGGAAGTACCTGCTGCGGCCCATCACAAGCGAATCCCGCAGCAGGCTCTCTTCCGGCTGGGTCGAGAGCGCGGTGCAACTCTCTGTTGCCGCTGTCGATCCTGCTGCGCGGATCGGCGGCAAGTTCGGCGCGCGGCTGCTGCCTATCGTCGAGTACTCGCACTTGGAACTGCCCTACGAGCTGAATCGAGAGTGGGCCATCCTGGACACCTTCGACATGTACTCGCCGGCCCATGACCACCCTCGAAGCATCCCGCAGGTGCGACGCTGGTTTGCTGACGCCGGCTTCGTCGACGTGGTGGTCGAATACGGACCCAACGGGGTCATCGGCCGTGGCCGTCGTCCGGCATCCGAAGCGACGGCGCCGGACGCCGCCGCCACGGCGCCTGAAAGGGCCGGCGCTCCGCCATGACGCGCGTCTTGGTCACAGGCGGATGCGGCTTCATCGGCACCAAGCTCGGCGGGCGCTTCATGGTACGCGGCGAGATGCAATCCCGGTCGGGCGCACGATGAGGATCCTCTTCAGCGTGCCGGGCTACAAGCCGGCGTGGCGTGTCGGTGGACCCGTCGTTTCGGTGTCGTCGCTTGCCGAGTCCCTCGTGCGGCGCGGACACGAGGTGACCGTGTTCACGACCAACTCCAATCTGGATCAGGATCTCGACGTGCCGACGGACCGGGTCGTGGATGTCGATGGCGTTCAGGTGCGCTACTTTCGGCGGCAGGAGGCTTTGAAGCAGTACCTGCCGCGGCTCAAGTACGTGTCCCAGTCGATCGGGACACTGTACGCGCCGCAGATGCCAGAGGCGCTGCGGACATCGCTCCACGGTCGGACGTGATGCACACGCACATGCCATTCATCTATCCGACGCTGGCTACCGCGCGTGCCGCCTTCCGATCGACAGTCCCACTCTTCTACCACCAACGAGGCGTGTTCGACCCGGAGCGGCTCAAGTTCCGGGCCTTGAAGAAGTCGATCTACCTGTCGCTCATCGAAGTGCCGATCCTTCGCCGCGCGACGACGCTGATCGCCTTGACGGACGCCGAACGCGACAGCTACGCCGCGCTCGGTGTGCGACACCGTGCAGAGTCATCCCCAACGGCATCGACCTTCCACAACCCCGCACCGAGGCATCGGATGCGCTCGCCGCGCGTGAATTCGGGATCGAGCCGCAGCACCGCGTGGTGCTGTTCATGGGCGACTTCACCCCATCAAGGGCGCAGACCGCTTGCTGGATGCCTTCGAGCGCATTGCGGCAAGCCATCCGGATGCGCTTCTCGTGCTGGCTGGCCCCGACGAGTTCGGCATCGAGCACCATTTCGAGAAGAGCGCGCACGCCGCGGGGCTGGCTCGGCGAGTGAGGTTTCCCGGCATGGTGACGGGCGAGCGGAAGAGTGCGCTCCTGCATCGCGCGGATCTTTTCTGCCTGCCTTCCGATGCGGAGGGGTTCTCGATGGCGATCCTCGAGGCGCTGGCGCATGAGACCGCCGTCCTGATCTCGCCGCGCTGTTTCTTCCCGGCTGTGGGCGAGGTCGGCGCCGGCCACATCGTCGAGCCGACGGTCGACGCTCTCGAATCGGCGCTGCGAGACCTGCTCTCGCGGTCCGATCGCCTGGGCTCGATGGGGCGAGCCGGCCGCGCGCTCGTCGCCGAGCACTACACCTGGGGCTCGGTGACGACAGCCATGCTCGATGCCTACGAAGAAGGCATTGATCGTTTTCGGCGCGGCCTCGTGAAGCGAGCATGAGCAGCCCGCCGCTGATCTCCATCGTGACCGTCTGCCGCAACAGCGACGCCACCATCGAAGACGCGTTGCGCTCGGTGGACGCGCAGAGCTGGCCGCACATCGAACACATCGTCGTCGATGGCGCCTCCACGGACGGCACGCATGAGATCGTCCAGGCCTACAGCCGTCGCGGACGCCAGGCCGTGTCGGAGCCCCGACCGCGGCATCTACGACGCGATGAACAAGGGCTTGGCCCTCGCGCGCGGGGACTACGTTGGTTTCCTCAACGCCGACGACATGCTCGCGGACCCCGCGCCAGCGCGGCTCGTGGCGCCGCGTGTCGCACGGGGTGCGAGGCGCTGTACTCGGATCTCGTCTATGTGAGCGCCGGCGACACGGCCCGCGTCGTCCGTCGCTGGCGCAGCGGCTCGTTCACTCGCGGTGCGCTGGCGAGCGGCTGGATGCCGCCGCATCCGACCTTCTATGTCGGCCGATCCGTCCTGGAGCGCGTCGGCCGGTTCGACGCTAGCTTGAGCATCGCGGCCGACTACGAGTTCATGCTCCGCGTGCTGATGCAACCCGAGATCACGGTAGCGCAGGTGCCAGGGGTGCTGGTGCACATGCGAACGGGCGGTGCCAGCAATCGGTCGGTCTCCGCGTTGTGGCGCAAGAGCCGCGAAGACCTGCGGCGCCATGCGGCGCCACCGCGTAGGCGGACTGACCACGTTGCTGTGCAAGAACATCCGCAAGATTCCCCAGTTCCTGCGCGCCCGCACCGAATCAGTTTTGACCCGTCCTGTGGACTGAACCCGGCCCTAGCTACTTTGCGGCGCAAAAGTCGGGACCCTTCACCCCGCGGCGCGCGCCGTAGCTGAACGGTTTGTTGCACGAACGCCACCGGCTCTGGCCCCCGCGGGCTTCATCGCTCCGCCTTTGCAGTTGATCCGCTTGACAGGCCGATGTGGGGGAGTACCTTAACCATCAAAATGGGTAAGGAAGCATCACTTGCTAAGCTCGGTGAAGCAGCGCTGGCGATGATCCAGGGCTCGCTGTCGGAGGTCACGCGCCAGTGCGGCGACCCGAGCTGTGCCTGTGCCTGGGATCCGCTGCGCCGGCATGGTCCGCACCTGTATCTCAAGTTCAGCGCTGACGGCAAAGCGCATTCGGTGTACGTTCCGCCCGATTACGCACCGGCACTGCGCGACTCGCACCAAGCCTGGCTGCGCTTCCAGGAGATTGGCGCTGAGCTGGCCGGCAACAACCGCGAGCGCTTCCTGCGTTCGCTCGACCGCGACAAGCAGCGAACCAAGGCAGCCCGCGCCAAGGCGCGATCCAAGAGCGCCCGGTGATCGAGCGCAGCCGCTGCCCCCTCCCATCGGGCGGCGGCCCGATCGCCGAAGATGTTGCCGCGCTCTGGGAAGGCTGGATGCGGCAGGTCGATGAACTGCTGGCCGACGAGCAGCTTGTCGAGTTGGTCTTCGATGCGCTGGCGAGGCGCTGGACGCACAGCCGCACCCGCGGGCGCCGCGGCACGCCTGCCGATGTGGTGCTGCGGCTGCTGGTGCTCAAGCATGTGCGCAACTGGAGTATTGATTACGGCGCGCTCGAGCGCGAGGTGCGTGCCAACCTGGTCTATCGGCAGTTCACGCATGTGGGCGCCGGCAAGGTGCCTGATGCGAAGACGCTGGGCAGGATCGGCTTGGCACTGGGGCCAGCGGTGGTCGAGCGGCTGCACCAACGGGTGGTGACCATCAGCCGCGAGTGCGGGATCGTGGAGGGCCGTCGCATGAGAGTCGATACGACCGTGGTCGAGACCAACATCCACTACCCAACCGACGCTTCGCTGTTGGGCGACGGCGTGCGTGTGCTGACGCGCACGATGAAGAAGATCACCAAACTCGCCGGCGCCGTGGGCGCCGTGCTGCGTGACCGCTCGCGCAGCACCCAGCGATGCCTGATCCAGATCGGGCGGGCCGCACGCAGTCGCAGCGACCAGGGCAAGCAGCGTCTGCAGCAGTGCTACCGCAGGCTACTGGCAATCAGCGGCCGCGTCGCCGGACAAGCCAAGCGCTTCGCCAAGGAGGTGGCCTCGGGCTGCAAGCGCTCGGTCGATCTGCTGCAACAGATGACGCTGGAGGGCCATCGCGCCTACATACATCGAGACGATGCTGCCGCGGGTGCAACAGGTGATGCGCCAGACTCGCCAGCGCATCAACCACGGCAACACCCATTCGCCCGGCAAGATCGTCAGCCTGTTCGAACCGTACACCGAGATCATCCGCAAAGGCAAAGCCGGCAAGCCCACGGAGTTCGGCAAGATGGTCAAGATCCAGGAGGCCGAGCAGCAGATCGTGACCCACTACGAGGTTTACGACCGGCGTCCGGCCGACTCCGATCTGGTGGTCGCGACGATCGAGCTTCACAAGCAGCAGTTCGGCCATGCGCCCAAGCTGATGACGACCGACGCGGGCTTCTTCTCGGCCGCCAACGAGGCAGCTGCACGCGAACTCGGCGTCAAGCGCATCTCGATGCCCAACCGCAGCAGCAAGAGTCCGCAGCGCCGGCTGCTCGAGCGCAAACGGTGGTTCCGCAATGCCCAGCGCTGGCGCACCGGTTGCGAAGGACGGATCAGCCTGCTCAAGCGCCGGCACGGGCTCAACCGCTGTCGCTACAAAGGCGAGGACGGCATGAGACGCTGGGTCGGGCTGGGGGTGATCGCCGACAACCTGATCAACATCGGGCAGGCCCTGAACGCCGCCGGCGCCAGAATGACCGCTGCAAATTGAGCGACGCGCCGAGGTGCTCCTCGGGACCCGACGGGAGTCGGATCCATCTCGTCGCGCGTTAGCCGCTCAGCTCGTCCAATCAATTCTGCGCCGCAAAGTAGCTAGCTAGGGAAGGTCGCACAAGTGACCCGCAGGTGTGCACCCAGTAGCGCGGCAGCGGCGGCAGCCCGATTGCGCACGTCGTTGTGCGCAATGAGCGCAATGAACTGCGTCCTTGATCGAGGTGCGGTCGCCTGACAGCCTACGCTCCCACGTAGGTGAACGCGGGAACGTGATGTCAGACGCAATGCAAGAGCTGGCCCGCCGACTGTCGTCGGGCATAAGAGTGACGACAAGTCGTGTCCGACGAGGCGGCCAAGGCCGAGCTGATGGCCACATGCGCCAGGCCCGGCGCGTCGGTCTCGCGCCTGGCGCGCGAGTGTAAGCGCGCAATGAACATTCTCTGCAGTTCAGGGCACGCGCACTATCCTCTTGTCCGACAGTTTCGATGCCGCGGATCGTGTTGCCTTCGAGAACGACATTCGGCAAAAAGGTGACGAGAACTCCCACAGAATTGCTGCCTCGGACGTTTCGATGACGTTCTGCTCGACGACGATGTTCTCTCCGGCTGGATCGCCAGAGGGTACGGGCGGACCGTTGAAGTGGATGCCGATAGCGTTGGCGCCCTCCGGAAAGCCGACGTTAGTCACTCGGTTCGTGGCGATCCGCAGGTCGCGGATCCAGGTGCCGTCGATAACGCCGACATAAAGGCCCATCCGCCAGAGCTGCACGAACTCGTTGCGCTCGATGCGCACATCCGAGACATTCTGCGCCGCACCTGTCGCTGCGATCCATGGCCCGATGTTCAGACCACGTGCAGCATTGGTGACGACGTTGTCAGATACAACTAGACGTTCAACAGCTGTGTCGGGAAGCCCCGCAGATCCAAAGTTGAGCGCCGTGTTGCCAATGTTGCGGATGACGTTGCCGTGGATGAGCACGTCCTTTCCGCCGTAGGACTCGATTCCCTCTTGCTGGCTCCCGAGAACGGGCTGCCGGATCCCACCATCGACGACGTTTCCGACGATGCGGATGCCTCGGCCGCGTAGGTTCCAGATCATGTAGGCGTGGTAGTTGCCGCCGCCCAGGACTTCGGTTTCAAAGACTGCGCAGTTGGTGCTGGGCGTGCCTTCGAAGCTCTTGCCCGTGGGCAGCAGGGCTATGCCGTTGGCGTGGGTACCCGCACTCGCGAGGTCAACGGTCAGCGCGGAGACAGATGCCTGGTCGGCACCGACCATGGCGACGGCGGCCCAGACGTCCGTACTGGAAGGTTCTTGCCAAAGGTGTTGTTGAGCGAACGCACGATGGTTCTTCCGCGACCCTGCCCCGCAAGGTGGACTCGCGAACGCAACACGAGTGGACGTGCGATGCCATATGTCCCGGCCCGCAGCACGACCGTTCCGCCCCCAGTTGCGGCTGCGTGATCGAGGGCCGCCTGCAAGGCAGGTTCGTTGTCGGTTTTTCCGTCCCCCACGGCGCCGAAGTCTCGCTCGGCATCCACCAATGGGCCGCTTGGTCTGATGTCGATTTGTCCGTTCGCCACGGTGCCGAAGTCTTGCTCGGCATCCACAATCGTGGGTACACGCCCGCCAGCCTGCCTGCGCAGCGACCAGCAAGGGCATGAGAAGTCTGGCGACGAGCCACGTCTTCGACCGAGCGGTCGGCAATATCCACGCTGACATTACACCTCGCGACAGAGACACACAAGTGGACCCGGGAGTAGGCACGCGATGCGCAAGGGTCTCTTTAACCCGCAACTGAGACAAGATGTCAGGGCACGTAAACCCCTGTCATTTGGCAGCAGGTTGGGTGCAACCCACCTTGCGTGCGCGCTGGTACAGCGGCAGCCGGACATGCGCGTAGGCCGGTGCGCGCCGGCACCTCGGCGGCCCAGGCCTTGCCGCTGCCGACGAGGACTTGCTTCATCGCAACCGCCGAGCCGTCAGTGTCGGCCGAGCGCAGTGCGCAGCGCCGCCGCCTTGGCCGCGGTCGAGGGCCGGCGCAGGGCAACGCGCCAGGCGTGACGCGCCAGGACGAAAACCGCCAGCACGAGTGCTGCCCCCAAGGTCGCGGCCACTGCCACCAGACCATGCTTGGGCCGCGTCTTCCATTCGGCCGGTCGGGCCTCGTCCACCACCTGGATCAAGGCGCCCTCGCGGCTTTCGTCCAGACGCGCCAATTCGTACTGGCGCGCGAACATCTCGAACAGCGCTTCCTGGTACTTGAACTCGCGGAACTTGCTGACGTAGTCGGGTGCGCCGTTGAGGTCGCTGCTCTGCTCCAGCTTGGTCAGTTGTGCACGCAGCGTCGACAAAGCCGACAAGGACTGCTGCACTTCCGGAGTGTCGTCGGCGAGGTTGCGGCGCAGCGCCTGCAGTCGGACTTCGACGGCGGTGGCCTCGGCGCGCAGTCGCGCATAGCCCTCGGCGGAAGCGCGCGCGTCGGCGCGCAGCGCACTCTGCGAGAAGCCGCTGGCCTGCAGCGACTGCTGGGCCTTGATCAGGCGATCGCGCGACTGCGTCAACTGGCTCTCGAAGAAGACGCGCCGTTGCTGCGCATCGGTCAGCGCCAGTTGGCCGGTGAGGCGGCGCAGTTCATCGACGTAGCGGTTGGACATGGCGGCGGCGCGCTGCGCGTCTTCGTCCTCGACCTCCACGGTGATCAGGCCGTCCTTGCGGCCGAGCAGGATGCGCGAGTTGTCCGCCAGCTGCTTGCGCGCTTCGAAGCGAAAGCGCACGCCATAGACCTGGGTCAGCTGGAACTCGTCGATCAGACGGTCGGCGACGACCGTGCTCTGCAGCAGCGACACGTACTGATCGGCCGGACTCTTCAGCGCCGGCGCCAGGCCGGCCAGGCCCGAGAGCGCGCCGAGCTGCGTGATGGCCGACGCCATCGAACTCTGCTGTTGTTGCTGCGGCGGCAGGAACAGGGTGCGAGATGTGTAGACCTTGGGCAACAGGAACGAGATGCCGAGCGCGGCCAAACCGACGACCAGCGAGCCGAGGATCAACAGCTTGAGGTTCTGCGCCAAGGGCAGCGCCAACTCGAGCCAGCCGGGATCCCCATCGTCAGCGGCAGCGTTGCGTGTTGCGGTGTCGGTCGGGTCCTGCGCGCTCGTCATCTCGTCGCCGCCACGATGCCCGCAATGCCCAGGCCGAACTGGTAGAGGATCTGCGTCCAGTCCTTGGCGCCTTGCACGAAGGTCGTCTTGTTGATCTCCTCCGGCACGAACACGGTGTCGCCCGGCTCTGCGGCGAGTCCGTCCAACGAGCCGCCGCCGATCCAGCCGCCGCCGCGCTGGCGTCCGCTGACCACACTGCCGTTGGCGCGGATGACGAAGCTGCTCGAGGTGTCGGCGCCGCGCGTCGGTCCTCCCGCCAGGCCGAGGTAGTCGTTGATCAGGCGGCCCTGGTCGTGCAGGTAGTTGCCGCCGTTGAAGACCGAGCCGAACACGCCGACCGAGCTGGGACGCGGCGGCACGTAGAGCCGGTCGCCGTCTTCCAGCGCCAGCGGCGGCAGCTCGCGCGCGCCGGGTGCCAGTTGCAGCACGATCCGGCCGTTCGGACGCAAGGCCCGCAGCGACGCCACCAGACGCGTGTTGGCGGCATCGCGCGAAGCAAACTGCACGGCTTCTTCGGTCGCATTGGCGGCGCGCTGGGTCGAGGCGTTGCGCGCCAGATCGACTTCGAGGTCGCGCAGCGCGCGGTCGTAGTTCTGCTGCTGAGTCGCACGCACGCTTTCGCGCGTGAACTCGGTGCCGAAGGGGAAGGCCGCGGCGGTCAGGCCGCCGGCCTGCGCCAGCGCGTCGGCGATGCTGCTTTGCGCCGGCAGCACGTACTCGCCCGGACGCAGCACTTCGCCTTCGATGCGCACGCGCTTGTTCTGGCGCTGCACCGGCAGCGAGACGTTGACGGCGCTGAAGGCGCGCAGCACGTCACCGCTTGTCAGCGCAGCGTTCGACGATGCGGGCATCGGCAACTCGGTGATGCGCGTGCTGGCGCGCTCGTCCAGGCGTTCGAGCGCGAGGCGGCTGCGGTCACCGATCGCCGAGAAGCCGCCGGCCATGCGCAGCAAATCGTTCAGCGTCTCGCCGATCTTGAGCTCGAACACCGCCGGCCGGTTGACGCTGCCGATCAGCGCCACCTGCGTGCCCAGCGCGCCGACATGGATCACATCGTCGGCCTGCAGCAGACGGTCGGCGCCGCGGTCGCCGCGCAGCAGGAAGTCATAGAGATCGAGTTCGGCCACACGCTCGCGGCCACGTCGCAACTCAATGGCGCGAAAGCTGCCTGCCGCCGACGGGCCGCCGGCCTGCAGCAGCGCCTGGGTGACGGTTGCCAGCGGGCTGACGTTGTAGATGCCGGGTCGCGTCACGAAGCCGCTGATGTAGACGCGCTGTGCGCGCAAGGCGCCGATCGAGACGCTCAAGCGGAAGTTGCGGAACACCTGGGCCACCCGCTCGCTGATCACCGTCGGCAGATCGGCGTTGCGCACGCCGGCCAACATCACGGGGCCGACGCGCGGGATCGTGACGCGGCCGCTGCGGTCCACCACCAGGCGCACGTCGGCATCGACCGAGCCCCAGAGCGTGACGAGGATCTCGTCGCCGGTCTTGAGCGCGTAGTCCGGCGGGACCAGCGGGCTCGGCTCCGACGGCTGGTCTTGCTCCAGCGTCACCAGCTCGGCGCCGAAGCGGCGGATCGGCGGCTTCGGGTCACCCGCCACGCGCTGCACGAACTGCTCGAATTCGCTGGGCACGTAGGGCGCCGGCTCGACGCGTTGGGGCAGGATGGCTCGCTCGCGCTGCATCGACGCCGCGCGCGGGTCGATGCTGTCGGGCGGCGGTGCCGGCTGACGCAGACGGATCGGGCCCGACGTGGGGTCGGTGCTCGGCACGGCAGCCGCGCCGCCGCTGCTCTGGGGTGTGGATTGCGTCGTCGGCTGGGTCGACGACGGCGGCAGCTGCGCCGCGGCCGGCAGCGCTGCGCAAGTCAACACCAGGCCGAACAGGCCAGGCAGGATGTCGTGAAGGGGCAGTCGACGCATGAACGATCTCGAGCCACGGGAAACGATTCGGCGATGGGGTTGCCCCGCGCCTTGGCCCTGTTGCGCCCGTGCCGGGCATCAAGCAGGGTGATCGTCGATGGCGGGCGATTCTAGCGGCGGGCCGCGGCGCGTTCGTCGCAGGGTGCTGGCTACACTGAAGCCGACATGTGGCTCCTGCTTCTGCCTTTCGTGGCCTCGTTCGCCGTCACGCTGTGGGTGGTGCGCAGTGCAGAGAGCCTGTCGCAGGTGGCCGGGGATCACCAGCTCGACGGGCCGCAGAAGTTTCACCACCGGCCGGTGCCGCGCATCGGCGGCGCGGGCATCGTCGTCGGGGTGCTCCTCGGCGTGGGCTGGATCGCGAGCCACGACAAGGCGCAGGGCAGCACTGCGCAGTGGCTGATGGTGTGCGCCGTGCCGGCCTTCGCCGCCGGCCTGGCCGAAGACTTCACCAAGTCGCAGAGCCCGCGCCGGCGCCTGTTCTTCGCGGCGCTCTCGGCGGTGCTGGCGGTGTGGCTGTGCAACGCGGTGATCACCCGCACTGCGATCCCCGGCCTCGACTGGATCGTCGGTTTCCCGCTCGGCGCGGCCGCGGTCACGGCCTTCGTCGTCGCCGGCGTGGCCAATGCGGTCAACATCATCGACGGCTTCAACGGACTCGCATCGATGTGCGTGGTGTTGATGCTGGCGGGCCTGGCGTACGTGGCGTTCCAGCTCGACGACACGCTGATCCTCTGGCTGGCCCTGGCCGGCATCGGTGCGGTGCTCGGGTTTTTTGCGCTGAACTTTCCGGCCGGGCTGGTGTTCCTCGGCGACGGCGGCGCCTACTTTCTCGGCTTCTATCTCGCCGAGCTGGCGATCCTGCTGCTGCATCGCAACGACGGCCTGTCGCCGATGTTTCCGCTGCTGCTGTGCATCTACCCGGTGTTCGAGACGCTGTTTTCGATCTACCGCCGCAAGTGGCTGCGCGGCGAGCCGGTGGGCAAGCCGGACGCGGCGCACCTGCACAGCCTGATCTACCGCCGCTTCCTGCGCTGGTCGGCACGCGATGCCACGCCGCATCAGAATGCGCTGCGCAACTCGATGACATCGCCCTACCTGTGGCTGCTGTGCTCGCTGTCGGTGTTGCCCGCCATGCTCTGGTACGACAGCACGCCGATCCTGGCCGGCTGCATCCTGGTCTTCGGCTTCGGCTATGTCTGGCTGTACTGGCGGATCGTGCGTTTTCGGGCCCCGCGCTGGATGGTGACCCGGCGCAGCCGATAATCCCGGGGTGAACCCAGAACAGACCCCCAGCGAAGCGGGGCGCTTCGACTCCCTCGCCCTCGACCCCAAGCTGCTCGCGGCCGTGGCCGACAGCGGCTACACGTCGATGACGCCGATCCAGGCCAAGGCGATTCCGATCGTGCTCGACGGCCGCGACGTGATGGGCGCGGCGCAGACCGGCACCGGCAAGACCGCGGCCTTCACGCTGCCGCTCCTGCAGCGCATGATGAATCACGAGAACGCGAGTGCGTCGCCGGCGCGCCACCCGGTGCGCGCTCTGGTGCTGACGCCCACGCGCGAGCTGGCGGTGCAGGTCGCGGACAACGTGGCCAAGTACGCCAAGCGAACCAACCTGCGGTCGATGGTCGTCTTCGGTGGCGTCGACATGAAGCCGCAGACGGCCGAGTTGAAGGCCGGCGTCGAGGTGCTGATCGCCACGCCGGGCCGGCTGCTCGACCACATCGAGGCCAAGAACTGCGCGCTGCATCAGGTGGAGTACGTGGTGCTCGACGAGGCCGATCGCATGCTCGACATCGGCTTCCTGCCGGATCTGCAGCGCATCCTTTCGTACCTGCCCAAGCAGCGCCAGACGCTGCTGTTCTCGGCCACCTTCTCGCCCGAGATTCGCAAGCTCGCGCAGAGCTACCTGCAAAACCCGGAGACGGTGGAAGTGGCGCAGCGCAACGCCACGGCATCGACCGTCGAGCAGCATTTCTACAGCATCACCGACGACGACAAGCGGAGCGCGGTGCGCCAGTCGCTGCGCCAGCGCTCGCTGTCGCAGGCGCTGGTCTTCGTCAATTCCAAGCTCGGCGCGGCGCGACTGGCGCGCTCGTTCGAGCGCGACGGCCTGAAGACCGCGGCGCTGCACGGCGACAAGAGCCAGGACGAGCGCCTGAAGTCGCTGGCCGCGTTCAAGGCCGGTGAGGTCGAGCTGCTGGTGGCCACCGACGTTGCGGCGCGCGGTCTCGATATCGCCGACTTGCCGGCGGTCTTCAACTTCGACGTGCCGTTCAATGCCGAAGACTACGTGCACCGCATCGGCCGCACCGGCCGCGCCGGCGCGTCGGGCCTGGCGATCACGCTGGTGACGCGCGACGACACGCGCCTGGTGTCGGACATCGAAAGGCTGATCAAGAAGAAGATCGAGATCGAACCGTTCGAGCTCGACGACGACCGGCCGCGCCGCCCGCCGCCGCGCGCGCGCGAGGAGCGCGAGGACGAGGCGCCGCGCTGGCGTGACGCGCCGCGCGAGCCGCGCCGCAGTGCTGCGCCGGTCGATCCGTTCTTCGACCGCCCCTACGAAGCACCCGATTCGCAGGTGCCGGCGGCGTGGGAGGCCGAAGCCAGGCCGGCGCCGAACCTGCGCACGTCCAACATCCGGCCGAAGAAGAAGGTGGCCTCGCTGCTCGGCGGCGGCAAAGGATGACGCCGCAGCGCTGGCGCGCGCTGTTGTTCGCAGTGATGGTGGTCGGGGTGCTGTTCGCGATCCGCCCGCTGAAGTCCAACCTCAACCCCGAGAAGCTGTTCCTGCACTCGGACCTGATCGCGCACGCGCTTTACTTCATCGTGCTTTGGCTGCTGTCGCGGCGCGCCGGCTTTGCCGCGGGCTGGCCGTTGGTGCTGGGCCTGCTGGGTTATGGCATCAGCATCGAGGTGGCGCAGCACCTGGCGCCGACCGGGCGCTCTGCGTCGTTGAGCGATGTGGCTGCCGACGCGGTGGGGATCGCGCTGGCGTGGCGCTTCACGCGCGGCTCAATCGGCGAGCCAAAGAAACACCGCCGGTAGGTGTTTGTCGGCGAAGGCCGGCGGCGCGGCGCGCCAGGCGCTCACTGTGCGCGTCACGCACCAGCCGCCGCGGAGGGTGACGCCGCAGGCGATCGACAGGCGCGTCGCGGGTTGCAGCGTCTCGATCAGGGCGGCGGCCAATGCAGCATTGCGGTACGGCGTCTCGATAGCGATCTGCGTTTGCTGCTCGCGGCGCGAAGCGGCTTCGAGCGCGCGCATGCGCGACGCGCGTTGCGTGCTGTCGGTCGGCAGGTAGCCGGCGAAGGCGAAGCGCTGGCCCTGCAGCCCGCTCGCCGCCAGCGCCAGCATCAGCGAACTCGCGCCGGGCAGCGGCCACACGCGCACCCCTGCGGCATGCGCCGCAGCGACGAGCAGCGCGCCGGGGTCGGCCACGGCGGGCAGGCCGGCGTCGCTGAGCAGACCGATGTCGTGGCCCTGCAATGCGGGTGCGAGCAGCCGCTCGAAGCTGCGTGGATCCGGCGCTTCGTTGCGGCCTTTCGGCGGCCGCGGCAGTTCCTGCACGTCGATCGTTTGCAGCGCCTGCGCCAGAGCGTAGCGCTGCGCAACGCGCTTGAGAAAGGCGCGCGCCGCCTTGGCATCTTCGGCCACCCAGTGCGACAGGCGCGCCGCGGTTGTCAGCACCTCGGCGCCGAGCACATCGTCGATCGGCGTTGCCTGCGGCGCGCCCAGGTCGAGCGCGTTGGGCACGAGCAGCAGCGCGCCGGTCGTCATTCGGCGTGCAGCAGCGGATCGAGCCCCGCCTCGCGCAGCAGCGCGCAGGTGCGCATCAGCGGCAGGCCGATCAGGGCGGTCGGGTCGTCGGAGTCGATCGCCTCGAGCAGCGCCACGCCGAGCGACTCGCTCTTGGCACTGCCGGCGCAGTCGTAAGGCTGGTCCAGTCGCAGGTAGCGCTCGATCTCGTCGGCGCCCAGCTGCCGAAAGCGCACCGTCACCGGCGCCAGCAGCACGCGCTCGAAGTTGCGGTCGCGCCGCACCACGGCCACCGCGGTGTGGAAGGCCACGCGCTGGCCGCTCATCGCGGCGAGTTGCGCACGTGCCCGATCGTGGTCGTGCGGCTTGCCGATCGGCCGGCCGTCGAGATCGGCGACCTGGTCGCTGCCGATGATCACCGCATCGGGCTCGGTCTGCGCGACGGCCTGCGCCTTGGCCACAGCCAGTCGCAGGGCCAGCGCTGCCGGCGGCTCGCCCTCACGCGGCGTCTCATCGACCCCCGGCGAGCGCAGCTCGAAGGGCACGCGCAGCCGCAGCAGCAGCTCGCGCCGGTAGCGCGATGTCGAGGCCAGGATCAGGCGCGGGCGGGTCATGGCTGCATTGTCCCCTGCGCCTAAACTCGCGCGACGATGAAACGCGCGCACGACCCCTTGCGACTCGACATCGGCGCTGCCGCTGCCGAGGGGGCAACGCTGGCTGGCCGCTGGCCGCTGGCATCGTTGCAGCGCCTGCATGGCGGCGGCGACGGCGATCTGGCCGTCGCCTGGACGGCGCACTTCGAGCAACGACGGGTGCACAGCGCGGCGCCGCAGACCTGGCTGCACCTGCAAGCCGATGCCAGCGTGGCGCGCGAATGCCAGCGCTGCCTGCAGCCGGTGCTGCTGCCGCTGCACGTCGATCGCGCCTTCCGCTTCGTGCCTACCGAGGAGGAAGCCGCGGCGCTCGATGCCGAGAGCGAGGACGACGTGCTCGCCGCATCGCCGCGTTTCGATCTGCGCGCGCTGGTCGAGGACGAATTGCTGCTGGCGCTGCCGCTGGTGCCCAAGCACGAGAGCTGCCCGGTGCCGTGGCAGCCCGAGGAAGCGCCGCAGGACGCCAAACCCGAGAACCCGTTCGCTGCCCTGGCGGCGCTGAAGCGGGGCAGCAGTCACTGACCAAGGTGGCGCTGCTACAATCCGCGGCTTTTCGCGTGGGGCACTGTGCCGCGCGCCCGATCCACCGACTTGATCCTTCCGAGCAGCCGAGCCGCGGCCTGCGCAGGGGAGACCTCACATGGCCGTTCAACAGAACAAGAAGTCGCCGTCCAAGCGCGGCATGCACCGCTCGCACAATGCCCTGGGCACGCCGGGCATCGCAGTCGAGCCGACCACCGGCGAAACGCATCTGCGCCACCACATCAGCCCGACCGGCTTTTACCGTGGCCGCAAGGTGCTGAAGACCAAGGCCGACGCCTGAGCTGTTCGCCAGCAAGAGCGGGCCGCCCTGCCGCCTGACGCCCTTGCACTCGGCGCTGCCTCCCCTGCCGCTGGTCCGGCTGGCCGTCGATGCGATGGGCGGCGATCACGGGCCCTCGACCACGCTGCCGGCGTGTCGGGCCTTCCTCGACAAGCATCCGCAGGCCGAACTGGTCATCGTGGGACTGGTCGATGCGATCGCTCCCGCGCGCACGTGGCCGCGCACCCGAGTCGTCGCGTGCAGCGAAGTGGTGACGATGGACGACGCCGTCGAGACCGCGCTGCGTCGCAAGAAAGACTCGTCGATGCGGGTGGCGATCGCGCAGCTCAAGGCTGACGTTGCCGCCGAGCCGGCGCACGCCTGTATCTCCGCCGGCAACACCGGTGCGCTGATGGCCGTGGCGCGCTACCTGTTGAAGACGATGGAAGGCATCGACCGGCCGGCGATTGCGACGGTGATGCCCAATCGCCGCGACGGCTTCACCACCGTGCTCGATCTCGGCGCCAACGTCGATTGCACGCCCGAGCACCTGCTGCAGTTTGCCGTGATGGGCGGTGCGCTGGTCTCGGCGGTGGAGGGCAAGGAAGACCCGACGGTGGGGCTGCTCAACATCGGCGAAGAAGCGATCAAGGGCAGCGACGTCATCAAGCGCGCCGGCGAGCTGTTGCGCGCCGCGGCCGCCGACGGCCACATCGTCTTTCACGGCAACGTCGAGGGCAACGACATCTTCAAGGGCACGACCGACATCGTCGTCTGCGACGGCTTCGTCGGCAACGTCGTGTTGAAGGCGAGCGAGGGCCTGGCCTCGATGCTGGGCGACTTCATCAAGCAGGAATTCAACCGCAACGCCTTCACCAAGCTGGCCGGCGCAGTGGCATGGCCGGTGCTGAAGCACTTCAAGCACCGCGTCGATCACCGCCGCTACAACGGCGCGGCGCTCCTGGGGCTGAAGGGCCTGGTCTTCAAGAGCCACGGCTCGGCCGATGCCTACGCCTTCGAGCATGCGCTGACGCGCGCATATGATGCTGCGCGCAACCGGCTGCTCGACCGCGTGCACGACCGCATCGCCGAAACGATGCAGGCGCTGCCCGCGAGCGATTCGGCCGCGCCGCAGGCCGCATGAGCCCCGCCCGGCCGTCCGAAGGGGCTCGTTCCGAAGCGCGTCAGCGCGCAGGTTTCACGTGAGTTCAGCTCCTCGCTATTCGCGCATCACCGGCACCGGCAGCCACCTGCCGCCGCGCCGCCTGACCAACGCCGAGCTCGCGGCCGATCTGGCCACGCGCGGCGTCGAGACGTCCGATGACTGGATCGTCGAGCGCACCGGCATCCGCGCGCGCCACTTTGCTGCCGACGGCGTGGTCTGCAGCGAGCTCGCGCTGCCGGCGGCGCGCGCTGCGCTCGAGGCCGCCGGCCGCAAGACCGAAGACGTGGACCTGATCGTCGTCGCCACCTCGACGCCGGACATGGTGTTCCCCTCGACCGCGGCGATCCTGCAGGCCAAGCTCGGCATCGCCAACGGCAGCCCGGCCTTCGACCTGCAGGCGGTGTGTTCGGGCTTCATCTATGCGCTGACGGTGGCCGACGCGCTGATCCGCACCGGCAGCGCCAAGTGCGCGCTGGTGATCGGCGCCGAAGTGTTCTCGCGCATCCTCGATTTCAACGATCGCACCACCTGCGTGCTGTTCGGCGACGGCGCCGGCGCGGTGGTGCTCGAAGCCAGCAACGAGCCCGGCATCCTCGCCAGCGAGCTGCATGCCGACGGCCGCCATGCCGGCATCCTGTGCACGCCGGGCACGATCGCAGGCGGCAAGGTCATCGGCGACCCGACCCTGAAGATGGACGGCCAGGCCGTGTTCAAGTTGGCGGTGGGCGTGCTCGAAAGCGTGGCGCGCTCGGTGCTGGCCAAGGCCGGCAAGACCGAGGCCGACATCGACTACCTGATTCCGCACCAGGCCAATATCCGCATCATGCAAGGCACCGCGAAGAAGCTGAAGCTGCCTGCCGACAAGCTGATCGTCACTGTCGACGAGCACGGCAACACCTCGGCCGCGTCCATCCCGCTGGCGCTCGACGCCGCCGTGCGCGATGGCCGCATCCGGCGGGGCCACAAGCTGATGCTCGAAGGCGTCGGCGGCGGCTTCACCTGGGGTGCGGCGCTGGTGGAGTTCTGAAGATGGGCACTTTCGCGTTTGTCTTTCCGGGGCAGGGCTCGCAAGCGGTGGGCATGCTGGAGGCGTGGGGCGATCACGCTGCGGTGCGCGAAACCTTGAGCGAGGCCTCGGCCGCGCTCGGCGAAGACATCGGCAAACTCATTCGCGAGGGTCCGAAGGAAGCGCTCGACCTCACCACCAACACCCAGCCGGTGATGCTGACGGCGGCAGTCGCCTGCTGGCGCGCCTGGCGCGCCGAGGGCGGTGCCGAGCCGATCGCGGTGGCGGGCCACTCGCTCGGCGAGTACAGCGCGCTCGTCGCCGCCGGCGTGCTGACGCTGGCCGACGCCTTGCCGCTGGTGCGCTTTCGTGCGCAGGCGATGCAGGAGGCGGTGCCGGTGGGCGCGGGCGCGATGGCGGCGATCCTCGGCCTCGACGCGCAGGCCGTGCGCGACGGTTGCGCCGAAGCAGCGACCGTGAGCGGCGATGTCGTCGAAGCGGCCAACTTCAACGACCCGAAGCAGACCGTGATCTCCGGCGGCAAGGCCGGCGTGGCCGCCGCCTGCGAACTGCTCAAGGCCAAGGGCGCGAAGCGCGCGCTGCCGCTGGCGGTGTCGGCGCCGTTCCACTGCGCGTTGATGAAGCCTGCGGCCGAGCGCTTGCGCGAGAGGCTCGCCGGCGTGACGCTGGCCGTGCCGCGCATCGCGCTGGTCAACAACATCGATGTCGCGTCGCCCAGCGACGCCGCGGCGATCCGCGACGCGCTGTATCGCCAGGCCTTCGGCGCCGTGCGCTGGGTCGAAGTCGTGCAGGCGCTGCGTGCACGCGGTGCGGTGGCGGTGATCGAGTGCGGGCCGGGCAAGGTGCTGGCAGGCATGGTCAAGCGCATCGATGCCGAAGCGGCGAGCGCGGCGATCTTCGATCCGGCCTCATTGACCGAAGCCAAGACACTGACATGAAGCCCCCGAGCTCACTGCGTTCGCGGCCCCCCGAGGGGGCGCAGACCTCCTTTGGGGCGGCCCGGCCGGAGGTCGCATGAAAGACCAGATCGCTTTCGTCACCGGAGCGTCGCGCGGCATCGGCCGTGCGATCGCCCTGGCGCTGGCGCAGCGTGGCGCCAAGGTGATCGGCACGGCCACCAGCGAAGCCGGCGCGGCCGGCATCGGCGAAGCGCTGGCGCCGTTCAACGGCCAGGGCATCGTCCTCGACGTCACCGACGGTGCGGCGCTCGACGCGGTGGTTGAGGCTGTTGTCAAGCAGCACGGCGGCCTGCACATCCTCGTCAACAACGCCGGCATCACGCGCGACAACCTGTCCATGCGCATGAAAGACGAAGACTGGGACGCGGTGCACGACACCAACCTGAAGGCGGTCTTTCGCGCCAGCCGCGCCGTGATGCGCACGATGATGAAGCAGCGCTATGGTCGCATCGTCAACATCACGTCGGTGGTCGGCGCCTCGGGCAATGCCGGCCAGGCCAACTACGCGGCGGCCAAAGCCGGTGTGGCCGGCATGACGCGCGCCCTTGCAAAAGAACTCGGCAGCCGCAACATCACTGTCAACTGCGTGGCTCCGGGTTTCATCGCCACCGACATGACCGGCAACCTGCCCGAGGCCCAGAAGGCCGCGCTGCTGGCGCAGATTCCGCTCGGCCGGCTTGGCACGCCGGAGGAGATCGCTGCTACCGTGGCCTTTCTGTGTTCGGCCGAAGCGGGCTACATCACCGGCGCGGAGTTGCACGTCAACGGCGGCATGTTCATGAACTGAGCCGTTAAAGCAGTGCCCCCGAGGCCGGGCTGAGCCCGGCCTGCCCCCCGAGGGGGCAAGGAACTCGGGAGCGGCCCTTCATTCCTTGGTGCCCGCGTAGAATCCGCAGCCGTTTTGCGTTTCCCCCTCACTCCTGGAGGAGTCAATGAGCGATATCGAAGCCCGTGTGAAGAAGATCGTTGCCGAACAACTCGGCGTGCCTGAGACCGATGTCAGCAACGAGAAGGCCTTTGTCGCCGATCTCGGCGCCGATTCGCTCGACACGGTGGAACTGGTGATGGCCCTCGAGGACGAGTTCGGCATCGAGATTCCGGACGAAGAGGCCGAGAAGATCACGACGGTGCAACTCGCCATCGACTACGCGAAGAGCCACCAGAAGGCTGCTTGAGCCGATGAGCACGAGCGCCCGGCCGCTCCGAAGCGAGTGCTCCGTCCCGCTGGGCGGGGCCGCGTGCAGCGCGAGGGTGCTGCAGTGACCCGTCGCCGCGTCGTCGTCACCGGCCTCGGGCTGATCAGCCCGGTGGGCAACAGCGTGGCTGAGGGCTGGGCCAATCTCGTGGCCGGCAAGACGGGCATCGCCAACGTGACGAAGTTCGACGCTTCGGCGCTGGCCTGCCGCTTTGCCGGCGAGGTCAAGGGCTTCAACGTCGAGGAGTACTTCCCGGCGAAAGAGGCGCGCCACATGGACACCTTCATCCATTACGGGATGGCGGCGTCGATCCAGGCGGTGCGCGATGCGGGATTGAAGAGCGGCGATGAGCTGAGCGAGGACCAGGCCGAGCGCATCGGCGTGATGGTGGGCTCGGGCATCGGTGGCTTGCCGATGATCGAGCAGACGCACGAGGAGTACCGCACGCGCGGGCCGCGCCGCATCTCGCCGTTCTTCGTGCCGGCCTCGATCATCAACATGATCTCGGGTCATGTCTCGATCCACTACGGGTTCAAGGGACCGAACCTGGCGATCGTCACGGCGTGCACGACGGGCTTGCATTGCATCGGCGAGGCCGGGCGCCTGATCGAGTACGGCGACGCCGACATCATGGTCGCCGGCGGCGCCGAGAGCACGGTCTCGCCGCTGGGCATCGGCGGCTTTGCCGCTGCGCGCGCGCTCTCGACGCGCAATGACGACCCGGCCACCGCTTCGCGCCCTTGGGACAAAGACCGCGACGGCTTCGTGCTCGGCGAAGGCGGCGGCGTGCTCGTGCTCGAGGAGTACGAACACGCCAAGAAGCGCGGTGCGAAGATCTACGCCGAGCTGGCAGGCTTCGGCATGGGCGCCGATGCGTTTCATATGACCGCGCCGAACGTCGATGGCCCGAAGCGTTCGATGAAGGCCGCGCTGCGCAACGCCGGCATGAACGCCGACGCGGTGCAGTACCTCAACGCCCACGGCACGAGCACGCCGCTGGGCGACCTGAACGAGACGAATGCGATCAAGCTGGCCTTCGGCGATCACGCGAAAAAGATGGTGGTGAACTCCACCAAGTCGATGACCGGCCATCTGCTCGGCGGCGCCGGCGGCATCGAGTCGGTCTTCACCGTGCTGGCGGTGCACCACCAGCTCAGCCCGCCGACGATCAACATCTTCAACCAGGATCCGGAGTGCGACCTGGACTACTGCGCCAATGCCGCGCGCGAAATGAAGATCGAGGTCGCCGCCAAGAACAACTTCGGCTTCGGCGGCACCAACGGCACGCTGCTGTTCCGCCGCGCCTGAGACGACGTGCACCCCGCGCCGCCGCTGCGGGTCAGCCTCGGCCGCGGCTGGGCTTGGCCGGTCATCATCGGCGCTTGCGTTGGAGCAGCGGTGGGCAATGCGCTGGGTTGGATTCTGCTTGTGTCGGAGATCGCTGCGCTGCCCCTCGCATTGCTGATGGCCGCGTTGGCCGGCGCGCTCGCGGCGTGGCGCTCGCACCGCTCGCAAGGCGCCGGAGATCTTGTCTGGGACGGAGCGCAGTGGCAGTGGCTCGGCAGCGCCGGCCAGGCGCACGCCGTGATCGATCTCGATCGGTGGATGCTGCTGCGCTTCGAGCCGAGTGCCGGCCGACCGCGATGGCTGGCGGCGTCGCGCACCGCATGCGTCGGGCGCTGGGCCGCATTGCGCGCCGCCTTGTAT
Organism: uncultured beta proteobacterium; assembly: GCA_963738605.1. Lineage (GTDB taxonomy): Bacteria > Pseudomonadota > Gammaproteobacteria > Burkholderiales > Burkholderiaceae_C > CADEEN01. The sequence goes on along the minus strand of CAVTXG010000004.1, from coordinate 228,665 downwards.
GCGCGCCGCCCGGCCGACCCCTTGGCGTGAGCCGGCGATGACCGAACAATCGGACGCCGATGCCCTGCTCGTCGAACGCGCCAAGCGCGGTGAGACCAGTGCCTTCGAAATGCTGGTGGTCAAGTACCAGCGTCGCATCGAACGCCTGATCGGGCGCATGGTGCGCGACGTCGACCTGGTGCCCGATATCGCCCAGGAAACCTTCATCCGCGCCTGGCGTGCGCTGCCGAAGTTCCGTGGCGAGAGCGCCTTTTACACCTGGCTGTACCGGATCGCCGTCAACACCGCGAAGAAGGCGCTGGTGGACAAGAAGCGCGACCCGGTGATGCTCGAGTCTGGCCTGGTTTCCAGCGACGAGGGCGAGGAACCTTCGCGCGCGGAGAACGAACTAAGCGACGGCGAGACGCCCGAGGCCGTGTTGGCCAGCAAGGAGATCGCTGCCACGGTCAATGCGGCCATCGATGCCCTGAGCGAAGAGTTGCGCCAGGCGATCGTGCTGCGCGAAATTGAAGGCTTGAGTTACGAAGAGATCGCCGACGTGATGAATTGCCCGATCGGAACCGTGCGGTCACGGATTTTTCGTGCCCGCGAGGCGATCGCAACCAGACTGCGCCCGCTGTTGGGCACCAAAGAAGGCGAGCGCTGGTAGCGCGCGCGGAGACGACGACCATGTCCACCGATCAGAACCCGAACCCCGAGCAACGCCGCGCAGCCCTTTCGGCATTGATGGACGGCGATGCCGGCGCTTGCGATGCTGCCTGCGGCTCGTGGCGCAGCGATGCCGCAGCGCGCTCCGACTGGCATGCCTATCACCTGATCGGCGATCTGATGCGCAGCGACGAGCATCGCGCCGACGCGGCACACGACGCGCGCATGCTGACGCGGCTGCGCGAGCAGTTGAAAAGGGAGCCGGCGGTGCTGGCGCCGATGCCGGCGCTGGCAACGAACTTTGCCGAGAAGCGCCGGGCGCGCGCATGGCTGATGCCCGCCGCCGTCGCAGCCGGCTTCGCCGCTGTGGCGGGCGCACTGGTGGTGACGCGGGTTGCCGACGTGGCGCCCGCCGATCGCGGCGGCGTGGTGGCGGCCACACCGGCGCCTGCGCCCGTCGTGCGTGCGGCTATGGCCGAGAGGCCGCCCGCGCCGATCGTGGTCGAGAACGCGCCGACGATGCTGCGCAGCGCCGAACTCGATCGCTACCTGGCGGCGCACCGGCAGTACGCCAACGGCGCGCTGCAGGTCGCGCCCGGCGGCGTGGTGCGTCAGGCGGCGGTGGCCGCGCCGGGGCGCTGAGTGCGGCGCGCGCTTTTGCACAAGGGTCGTGGCCTGGCGCTGCTGGCCGCTGTGGCCTTGCTGGCGGCGGCGCAGTCCGCATGGGCCGGCGACAAGGTCGTCGGCGCTGCCGAGGCGCGGCAGTGGCTGCTGCGCATGCACAACGCAGCCACGCAGAGCAACTACGAGGGCACGCTGGTGGTCACGGCCGACGGCGCCATGTCGAGTTCGCGACTGACGCACTACTGCGAAGGCAGACACTCGTTCGAACGAGTCGATGTGCTCGACGGCCAACCGCGGCGCGTGCTGCGACACAACGACCAGGTGTTGACGCTGTGGCCGACGCACAAGATCGCGCGGCTGGAGCAGCGCGACACGGTGCAGCCGTTTCCGGCCGTGCTGTCAGGCAGCGAAGAACAACTGTTCGAGCGCTATGACATGGTTGCCGAAGCGCCGGGGCGCATCGCCGGCCTCGACGCTGCCGTGTTCCTGCTGCGGCCGCGCGACGGCGCGCGCTTCGCGCAGCGTCTGTGGGCCGATCGAGCCAGCGGCCTGCTGTTGCGCGCCGATGTGCTCGCATCCGATGGCCGCGTGCTGGAGACCAGCGCCTTCAGCGACGTGACCATCGGCAGCAAGACCCGGCCGCAGACGGTGCAGGCGGCGCTGAAGAAGATCGACGGCTGGCGCCTGCAACGACCGGTGTCGCAGCGCACTTCGCTCGAAGCCGAGGGTTGGCAGCTCGAAGACGCCGGTGGCGGGGTTCCAGCCGAGCCGTTGCGTCAAGCGCCACCTCGACGCCGCGGCCGGCGACATCGATCCGGCGCCAGCCGAAGTGCTGCAGGCCATCTTCACCGACGGCCTGACGCATGTCTCGCTGTTCATCGAGCCGCACCGCGCCGATCGGCATCGTTCGGGAGCGGTGGCATCAGGCGCGACCCACTCCTGGATGCAGGCGCACGGCTCGTTCTGGGTCACCGCGATCGGCGACGTGCCGATGGCCACGCTCAGGCAGTTCGCCGCCGCGCTCGAACGCAAGCCCCGTTGACCTTGTCATCGCCGCGCCGCGCCGGCGCGCTGTACCCTTCGATCGAACTCTCTCTCTCTGCAAAGAAGCATGCCCATGAAAGCCCTATTTGCTGCCGCACTGATTGCGGCGTCCTTGTCCACGCCGCTGGTGGCGCAAGCGCAGACCGCCTTGCGTGAGCTGCCCGACTTCACCGAACTGGTCGAGCGCGTTGGTCCGGCGGTGGTCAACATCCGAACGGCCGAGCGGCGCGGCGGCAACGAAGCATCGTCAGGCGGTGGCGGTGGCGGTCGGTGCGGCGAGATCGACGAGCAGATGCGCGAGTTCTTCCGCCGCTTCGGCATCCCGTTGCCCGAGCGCATGCCCAACATTCCGGGGCAGCCGCGGCGCGGTGGGCCGCAGCAGCCCGACGGCGACGGCGATACGCAGCCGCGCGGTGTCGGCTCGGGCTTCATCCTTTCGGCCGACGGCTACGTGATGACCAATGCGCACGTCGTCGACGGCGCCGACGAAGTCATCGTCACGCTGACCGACAAGCGTGAGTTGAAGGCCAAGATCATCGGCAGCGACCGCCGCACCGATGTTGCTATCGTCAAGATCGAAGCCGCTGGCCTGCCGACGGTGAAGATCGGCGACGTCGGCGTGCTCAAGGTCGGCGCTTGGGTGATGGCCATCGGCGCGCCGTTCGGCCTGGACAACACGGTGACGGCCGGCATCGTCAGCGCCAAGCAGCGCGACACCGGCGACTACCTGCCCATGATCCAGACCGACGTCGCCATCAACCCCGGCAACTCCGGCGGCCCGCTGCTCAACATGAAAGGCGAGGTGGTGGGCATCAACTCGCAGATCTACAGCCGCTCGGGCGGCTTCATGGGCATCAGCTTCGCCATTCCGATCGACGAGGCGATGCGCGTGGCCGATCAACTGCGAGCCACCGGCCGCGTCGTCCGCGGCCGCATCGGCGTGTCGATCGCGCCGGTGACCAAGGAAGTGGCCGAAGCCATCGGGCTGGGTGCGCCGCGTGGCGCGCTTGTTCAAGGCGTCGAAGCGGGACTGCCGGCGGACAAGGCCGGCGTCGAAGCCGGCGACATCATCCTGCGCGTCGATGGCAGAACAGTGGAGAAGTCGGGCGACCTGCCGCGCCTGATCGGCGCCACCAAACCCGGTGCGAAGAGCCAACTGCAACTGTTCCGCCGCGGCCAGACCAAGGAAGTCGGCGTCACCGTGGCTGAGTTCGAGCCCGATCGGCCGCGTCGCACGGCGCAGGCCGCGACCGAAACGCCCGTACCCGCTGCCAAGACGGCGATCGGCATGGCAGTTGCCGATCTCACCGATGCGCAGAAGAAGGATCTCAAGCTGCGCGGCGGCGTGCGCGTCGAGTCCGTGGAAGGCGCTGCTGCGCGCGCCGGCCTGCGCGAGGGCGATGTCGTCGTCACGCTCGACAACGTCGAGGTGGTCGATGTCAAGCAGTTCAATGCGCAAATCGCCAAGCTCGACAAGAGCAAGGCCGCGAGCGTGATGGTGCGGCGCGGCGACTGGACCAACTACTTCGTCATCCGGCCTTCTCCCCGTTGAGTGCCGCCGCGGGTCTTTCCCCCGATGGGAAGACGCGCGCGACGAACGCTCAAGAAAATTGTGAGCACTCATTCACTTGATGCCGGATTAAGGGTTTCAATGCCTATAATCCGCTTGAGCAACTGAGTGTTTCAGGCGTTTTCCAGGTGGAGTCGCGCGGCCTGAAACTGTCCCCAGGGCATCCACACCGCTTTGTGGGTAAGCTGTGGATGAATTTCCTTGTTGGTACCCTGCAACGACGAAAAAACGAGAGTTGATGCGGGTCTCGGCGGGGGGGCCGTGGCTACAATGAAGGCCCAACAAGCAGTTGCCATACGTTTTGTTGGAAGGCGCGTCCACTCTTCGACGCGCCTTTTTTTATGTCTTCGGCCGGGCAGCCTCGCTGCCCTCAACCTCGCGTAGCGAAGTTAGCCTACGACGCAACGGCTTGCCCGTTGTGCCCTGGATTCAATGGACCACATTCGCAACTTCTCGATCATCGCCCACATCGACCACGGCAAGAGCACCTTGGCCGACCGGATCATCCAGCGATGCGGCGGACTTTCCGATCGCGAGATGGAAGAGCAGGTGCTCGATTCGATGGACATCGAACGCGAGCGCGGCATAACGATCAAGGCGCAGACCGCGGCGTTGCAATACAAGGCGCAGAACGGCCGCACCTACAACCTCAACCTGATCGACACGCCCGGGCATGTCGACTTCAGCTACGAGGTCAGCCGATCGCTGTCGGCGTGCGAGGGCGCGTTGCTGGTGGTCGATGCCAGTCAGGGTGTCGAGGCGCAGACGGTGGCCAACTGCTACACCGCGCTCGAACTGCACGTTGAAGTGGTGCCGGTGCTCAACAAGATGGACCTGCCGCAGGCCGATCCCGAGACCGCCAAGGCCGAGATCGAGGACGTGATCGGCATCGATGCCAGCCGCGCGATCCCGTGTTCGGCCAAGACCGGCCAGGGCATCGAGGAGATTCTCGAAGCAGTGATCGAGCGCATGCCCGCGCCGCGCGGCAATGCCGAAGGTCCGCCGCGCGCGATGATCATCGACAGCTGGTTCGACAACTACGTCGGCGTCGTCATGCTGGCGCGGGTGGTCGATGGCGTGCTGCGCAAAGGCGACCGCATCCGCATGATGGCCACCAACGCCGTCTATCCGCTGGAGCAACTCGGCGTCTTCACGCCCAAGTCCGAGCCGCGCGACGAGTTGCGTGCCGGCGAGGTCGGCTTCCTGATCGCGGGCATCAAGGAACTGCAGGCGGCCAAGGTCGGCGACACCATCACGCTCGAGAAGAAGCTGCCCAACAACGCCGGCCCGGCGAGCGAAGCGCTGCCGGGCTTCAAGGAAATCCAGCCGCAGGTCTTCGCTGGCCTGTACCCGACGGAGGCCAGCGAGTACGACCAGCTGCGCGACGCGCTGGAGAAGTTGAAGCTCAACGACAGCAGCCTGCGCTACGAACCCGAGGTCAGCCAGGCCCTGGGGTTCGGTTTTCGCTGCGGCTTCCTCGGCCTGCTGCACATGGAGATCGTGCAGGAGCGCCTGGAGCGCGAGTTCGATCAGGATCTGGTGACGACCGCGCCGTCGGTGGTCTACGAGGTCGAGCTGAACGACGGCGAGGTGATCCAGATCGAGAACCCGAGCAAGATGCCGGACCTCGGCCGCATCCTCGAAATCCGCGAGCCGATCGTCACCGTGCAGCTCTACATGCCGCAGGACAGCGTCGGCCCGGTGATGACCCTGGCCAACCAGAAGCGCGGCATCCAGCTCAACATGGCCTACCACGGCAAACAGGTGCACCTGAGCTACGAGCTGCCGCTGGCCGAGATCGTGCTGGACTTCTTCGACAAGTTGAAGAGCGTCAGCCGCGGCTACGCCAGCATGGACTACGCGTTCAAGGAGTACCGCGCCGCCGACGTGGTGAAGGTCGATATCCTGATCAACGGCGACAAGGTCGATCCGCTGGCGATGATCGTGCACCGCGCACAGAGCCAGCTGCGCGGCCGCGCCGTCGCCGCCAAGATGCGCAAGCTCATCCCGCGGCAGATGTACGACGTGGCGATCCAGGCCACCATCGGCGCCAACATCATCGCGCGCGAAGACGTCAAGGCGCTGCGCAAGAACGTGCTGGCAAAATGCTACGGCGGCGACATCACGCGCAAGAAGAAGCTGCTCGAAAAACAAAAGGCCGGCAAGAAACGCATGAAGCAGATCGGTACCGTCGAGGTGCCGCAGGAAGCGTTCCTGGCCATACTTCAGGTGGACGATTGATGGGTCTCATGGGAACCTTGACGGCGCTGCTGTACGGCGCGCTGGTGGTCTACCTCGGTGGCTGGTTCACCGACCGCTGGATCGGCGACTTCTCGCTGCTGCTGTTCCTGCTCACGCTCGTGACCTTCTTCTACTGGCTGGCCGAGCGCTTGTACTTTGCGCCGGCGCGCGTCAGGGCGGCTGCCAAGGCGCAAGCCGACATCGCGGCGCGGCGCGTGGACCTGGCCAAGCAGGGCATCGAGAAAGTCGACAACAGCTTCACCGACGAAGCGCGCGCAAAGATCCTGGCCCAGCCCTGGTGGCTCGACTGGACGGCCGGCCTGTTCCCGGTGATCCTGATCGTCTTCCTGTTGCGTTCCTTCCTGTTCGAGCCGTTCAAGATCCCCTCGGGCTCGATGTTGCCGACGCTGGAGTCGGGCGACCTGATCCTGGTGAAGAAGTTCGCTTACGGCATCCGCCTGCCGGTGCTGGACAAGAAGATGGTGGCCACCAGCGAGCCCGCACGTGGCGACGTTGTCGTCTTTCGCTACCCGCCCGACCCTCGCATCGACTACATCAAGCGCGTCGTCGGCCTGCCCGGCGACGAAGTGGCCTGGCTGAACAAGAAGCTCACCATCAACGGCAAGCCGATCGAGGCGACCGCGTTGCCCGACTACTTCGACGAAGAGGGGCGGTCCTACACCCAGCAGCAGCGCGAAAACCTGGTGGGCGTCGATCACCGCATCCTGCTGCGCGCCGACCGGCCGCCCTTCGTGCCGGGCGCCGAACAGTTCCCCAACCGCGACGCTTGCCGCTACAGCGCCGAAGGCGTGAGCTGCAAGGTGCCGGTTGGACACTACTTCGTCATGGGCGACAACCGTGACAATTCCGTCGATTCTCGCTACTGGGGCTTCGTGCCGGACCGAAATCTCAAGGGTCGGGCCTTCTTCGTGTGGATGAATTTCGGTAACCTCGGCCGTATCGGCGCCTTCCACTGACGGCGCTTGCCGAACAAGAGCCCGGAGAATCATCCATGTTGCGAACCCAGCGGAGCCAGCGCGGCCTTACCTTGATCGGCCTGCTGTTCTGGGGCGTGCTCGTGGCGATGGTCGCTCTGGTGGTCATTCGCGTGCTGCCGACGGTCAACGAGTACACCACCATCCAGCGCGCGGTGACGAAGATCGCGCAGGAGTCGCCCCCCACCGTGGCCGAAGCGCGCAACGCCTTCCAGCGCCAGACGCAGGTCGAGTATTCGATCTCGAGCATCGGGCCGAAGGACCTGCAGATCACCAAGGAGAACGACAAGGTCGTGATCCGCTTCGAGTACAACAAGGAGATTCCGCTGTTCGAGCCGGTCTACCTGCTGATCAAGTACAGCGGCGAAGGACGTTCGAACTAGTGGAATCTCTTGCAGCGCTCCAGCGCCGCCTCGGCCATCGACTTTGCCGACGCTGCGCTGCTGCAACGCGCGCTGACGCACCGCAGCGCCGGCGCCGAGCACAACGAGCGCCTTGAATTCCTCGGCGACGCGGTGCTGCAGACGGCGATCTCGGCCCTGCTGTATGCGCGCTTCGGCGCCTCCGACGAAGGCGATCTGACGCGCGTGCGTGCGCACCTGGTGCGCGAGGACAGCCTGGCGCGCGTCGCGCTGGCGCTGAACCTGCCCGAGGTCTTGCGCGTCTCCGAAGGCGAGGCGCGCGGCGGCGGGGCACGCCGCCCATCGATCCTGGCCGATGCGCTCGAAGCGCTGATCGGCGCGGCCTTCCTCGATGCCGGCTACGGCGCGGCGCAGGCCCTGGTCGAGCGCCTGTTCGGCGAAGTCATCGCCGGCACCGAGGTCGACAGCTGGAGCAAGGACGCCAAGACCGAGCTGCAAGAGTGGCTTCAGGCGCGCAAGCTCTCGGTGCCGGCTTACCGCATCGTCGCCACGCGCGGCCAGTCGCATGCGCAGACCTTCGACGTCGAATGCGCCGTGCCGGCCCTCGGCCTGGCCGAGCATGGCGAGGGCAAGTCGCGCCGCGCCGCCGAGCAGGACGCCGCCCGGCGTATGCTCGTCAGCCTCAAAGCCAGCGACAAGCCGGGTGGTCCGCTGAGATCGTGACCCCTGGCTGCCAAGCCAATTGCAGTCTGACCCCACCCTGCCGCAGCGCTGCGGACTGATCGCCATCGTCGGCCGCCCCAACGTCGGCAAGAGCACGCTGCTCAACGCACTCGTCGGCCAGAAGATCAGCATCACCTCCGACAAGGCGCAGACGACGCGCCACCGCATCACCGGCATCCGCACGCAGGGCGCGGCGCAGTGCGTGTTCGTCGACACGCCCGGTTTTCAGACCAAGCACGGCAGCGCGCTCAACCGCAGCTTGAATCGCACCGTGCGCAGCGTGCTTTCGGACGTGGACCTGGTGCTCTTCTGCGTCGAGGCCGGCAAGTTCACGCTCGACGACGCCAAGGTGCTGGCACTGCTGCCGCCCGACAAGCCGGTGCTGCTCGTCGCCAACAAGCTCGACCGCATGAAGCGCCGCGACGACGTGCTGCCCTGGCTGGCGTCGATGCGCGAGCGCCGCGACTTCACCGAGTTCGTGCCGCTCACCGCCACGCGCGAGGACGATGCGACGCGGCTGCTGTCGATCGTCGCGCCCTACCTGCCCGAGCAAGCCTGGTTCTACGGCGAAGATGAACTCACCGATCGCAGCGAACGCTTCCTCGCCAGTGAACTGATCCGCGAGAAACTGTTTCGCCTCACCGGCGACGAGCTGCCCTACAGCTGCACGGTGGTGATCGACAAGTTCGAAGAGGACGGAAACCTCAGGAGAATCGCCGCCACCATCGTCGTCGAACGCGAAGCGCACAAGGGCATGATCATCGGCGAGGGCGGCGAGCGCCTGAAGCGCATCGGCAGCGAAGCGCGCCAGGAACTCGAGCGCCTGCTCGAGGCCAAGGTCTTCCTCGAGCTCTGGGTCAAGGTCCGCAGCGGCTGGGCCGCCAACGAGGAGCATCTGCGCAGCTATGGCTACGAGTAGCACCGCCACCAAACGCTTCGACAGCTTCATGGCCCGCGCCTGGGCCGACCACGCCACGCGCAGCGACGCAGTGGCGCGGCGCCTGCGAATGCGCACGCCGCCGCCGCAGACGCCGGGCCAGGTGGCGCAGCTGGTGCGCATCGTCGTGCACCTGCTCGGCGAGCATCTCGGCCGCTTCGACGACGCACGCTGGCGTCTGGAAGCACTGCGCACGCATGGGCTGGCCGACGACAGCGTGCAGTCGGCGCTGCGCGTGGCCGCGGCGACGCTCGACATCGGCCAGGAGCGCGCGAGTGCGCTCGACGGCCTCGACGCCGCGCAAGCCCTGCGCGCCGAAGCCGCCGCCGCATCGCTGTGCCTGGGCCGCGGCCAGGTCGAGCGCGCGCTGCAGCTCATCGCCAGTGCGGGTGCTCGCTTGGCTGCACTGCCCAACGCCACGCCGCAAGACCACCGCCCGCTGGCCATCGCGTGCAACAACATGACCTGGGAGCTGAACGAGCTGGGCGCGCGCCGCAGCACCGAGCAGACCGAGGCCATGCTGCGCCTGGCCGCGGCCAGCCGCGAGCACTGGGCGCGCGCCGGCACCTGGCTCGAGATCGAGCGCGCCGACTACGGTCTGGCCATCACGCACCTCTCGGCCGGCCTGCACGACGAAGCCTGGCGCCACGCCGCGCAGTGCCTGGCGGTGTGCCTGCACCACAAGGCGCCGCCCTACGAGATGTTCTATGCGCACGAAGCGATGGCGCGCGTGCACCAGGCGCGCCGCGAATCGGCCGAGCTGGCGCATCACGCGCAACTGCTGCAAGCGGCGTTCGAAAGCCTCAGCCGCGCTGACCAGTTGGCCAACCGCGGCATGCTCGACGCGGTGCTCGCGCTCGGGCGCGAGCAGGCCCTGGCGGCGTGAGTTCGCGTGGCCGCTCCAAAGCGCTCACACCGGAGCGGCAACGGCGCGCAGCTTGCCTGATGACCCCCCACCCGGCCGTTCCCGCGGCACCGAAGGGGCTGCTCCGTGGCCGGCGAGCTCGCACCGCAGCGCGAAGCACGGGGGTTTGCCGGTGAGGGCCGGCGCGCAACAGCCGGCTTTCGTGCTGCACCGCTACGACTGGAGCGAGTCGAGCTTGATCCTCGATCTGTTCACGCGCGACGTCGGCCGCGTGGCCGTCGCCGCCAAGGGCGCGAAGCGGCCCACCTCGAACCTGCGTGCGGTGTTGATGCCGTTCCAGCGCATCCACGTCGCCTTCGGCCGCGTGCGCGACGAGTCGACGAGCGAGATCCACAACCTGCGCGGCGCCGAGTGGGGTGGCGGTACGCCGCTCACGGGCGGCGTCACGGGGGGCGAGGCGCTGCTCGCCGGCTTCTACCTCAACGAACTGCTGATGAAGCTGCTGGCGCGCGACGACCCGCACCCGGCGCTGTGGGATGCCTACGCCGCCACGCTGCCGCACCTGGGCAGCGCTGATGAAGCCGTCGCGCTGCGCGCCTTCGAGCTCGTGCTGCTGGCCGAGACCGGGCACCTGCCGGACTTGTCGCGCACCACGGCCACGCAGCAGCTTGTTCAAGCAGCACAGCGCTACACCCTGCGCCCCGAGCAGGGCCTGATCGAGGCGCGCAGCGACGACGACGCGGCCGTCGATGGCGCTGCGCTCGCAGCACTGCACGCTGCCTGCGTCGCGCGCGACCTCGACGCGCTGCGCGCCGCCTGCCGCCCCGTCGAGCCGGCGCTGCGCAAGCAACTGCGGCAGGCGCTTGCGTACCATCTGGGCGGGGCCGCGCTGCGCACGCGCGAAGTGATGCGCGAACTGCAACCCTTGCTCAACGGCCGCTGAACCCGCGATGAATCCACTCATGGCCCCCGAAGCCCACGACCGACACGCGCGCTGCTCGTTGTCGGTCAACGTCAACAAGGTCGCGCACCTGCGCAACACGCGCCACCTCGGCATCCCGAGCGTGCTGCGCGCGGCCACGCTGTGCCTGCAGGCGGGCGCGCAGGGCATCACCGTGCACCCGCGGCCCGACGCGCGCCACATCCGCGCGGCCGACGTGAGCGAACTCGCGGCGCTGATGAAGCAGTGGCCACAGGCCGAGTTCAACATCGAAGGCAACCCTTTCGACAACCTGATGGACTTCGTGCGCGAGCACCGTCCGCACCAGACCACCTTCGTGCCCGACGCGCCGGGCCAGTTCACCAGTGACCACGGCTTTGCGATCGCCGATCTGCCGAGCGTCGCGCCGCTGGTGCGCGAGGCGCAGGCGCTGGGCGTGCGCGTCAGCCTGTTCATGGACCCGGAGGCCGAGGCGATGGCGCACGTGGCCGCCATCGGCGCCGACCGCATCGAGCTCTACACCGAGCCCTACGCCGCGGCGCACGGCACGCCGCAGCAGGCGGCGCAACTGCAACGCTACGCCGCCGCGGCGCGCGCCGCATTGGCCGCCGGCCTGGGCATCAACGCCGGCCACGACCTGAACCGCGACAACCTCACCGACTTTCTGCGCGCCGTGCCCGGCGTGCAGGAGGTGTCGATCGGCCATGCCCTGATCGCCGATGCGCTCGAGCTCGGCTACGCCGAAACCGTGCGCGACTACCAGCGCTGCATCCAGCGGGCCTACGCATGACCCCCAAGACGCCTGCGGCGTCGGCCCCCCAAGGTCGAGCGTCCGCCTTGGGGCGGCCCGGCGGCGGACCATGATCTACGGCATCGGCACCGACATCTGCGATGTCACGCGCGTCGCCGCCACGCTCGCGCGACGCGGCGAGCGCTTTGCGTTGAAGGTGCTGGGTCCGCACGAGATCGAAGTCTTTCGCGAGCGCCGCGCCCGGGCCGAAGCGCGCGGCGTGGCGTACCTGGCGACGCGCTTCTCGGCCAAGGAGGCGTTCTCCAAAGCCATCGGCCTGGGCATGCGCGTGCCGATGACCTGGCGCGATTGCGAGATCGTCAAGGCCACGAGCGGCAAGCCCGAGATCCGGCTGCACGGTGCGTTGCGCGACTGGTTCGATGCGCAGGGTCTCGTCGCGCATGTCAGCGTCAGCGACGAAAGCAGCTACGCTTGCGCCTTTGTCGTCGTCGAGAAGAAGACATGAGTGACGCCTCCCCGCTGATCATCGACATCGCCGGCACGGTGCTGACCGACGCCGACCGCGCGCGCTTGAAGCATCCGCTGATCGGCGGCCTGATCTTCTTTGCGCGCAACTGGAAGGACCGGCGCCAGCTCACTGCGCTTTGCGCCGAGATCAAGGCGCTGCGCGAAGACCTGCTGATCTGCGTCGATCACGAAGGTGGCCGCGTGCAGCGCTTCAAGACCGACGGCTTCACGCACCTGCCGCCGATGCGTGCGTTGGGCGAGCTGTGGATGCGCGACGCGCTGCAAGCCACCGACGCTGCCACCGCCTGCGGTCACGTGCTCGCCGCCGAATTGCGCGCCTGCGGCGTCGACCTGTCGTTCACGCCGGTGCTCGACCTCGACCACGGCCCGTCGGGCGTGATCGGCGACCGCGCCTTTCATCGCGACGCGCGCGTCGTCACGATGCTCGCCAAGAGCGTGATGCACGGCCTGCTGCAAGCGGGCATGGCGGCGTGCGGCAAGCACTTTCCGGGGCACGGCTTTGTCGCTGCCGATTCGCACGTCGATGTGCCGATCGACAAGCGCACCTTGAAGGCGATCCTCGGCGACGATGCCGCCCCCTACGGCTGGCTCTCGACCAGCCTGCAGAGCGTGATGCCGGCGCACGTGATCTACCCCAAGGTCGATGCGCGGCCGGCGGGCTTTTCACCACGCTGGTTGAACGACATCCTGCGCGCTCAGCTCGGCTTCACCGGCGCGATTTTTTCCGACGACTTGAGCATGGAAGGCGCGCGCCGCGTCGATGGCCGCGACGTGAGCTACGCCGACGCCGCAGCGGTCGCTCTCAACGCCGGCTGCGACATGGTGCTGCTGTGCAACCAGAGCGTCGATGGCGGCGCTGCGGTCGATGAGCTGATCAGCGGATTGCAGCGCGCGGTCGATGCCGGTCGTGTCGAACTCGATTCGCACAGCGACGCGCGCCGCCTTGCGCTGCTGCCCAAGACTGCGCCGCTGACCTGGGACGATCTGATGCACGACGCGGTGTACCGTCGCGCGCTCGATTGCCTGCCCTGATCACCCGCCGGGGTTGACCGCACTGACGCCGTCGCGCGCCTGACAGACCCAGACCCGCGCTGCTTCGCCGCTGGGCGCGCGGTACTGCGCTTCGATCGCCCTTTGCACGGCAGCCACGTGTCCGGTCGGCATCAACGCGACGATGCAGCCGCCGAAGCCGCCGCCTGTCATGCGCGCTCCGCCGTGCTCGCCGATCGCGGCCTGCGCGATCTCGACGAGGCGGTCGATGGCCGGCACCGTGATCTCGAAGTGATCGCGCATCGAGCGGTGCGACTCGGCCATCAATGTACCCAGCCGGGGCAGGTCGTTCGCCGCGAGCGCATCGGCAGCCTGCAAGGTGCGCGCGTTCTCCGTGACGACATGCCGCGCGCGGCGCAGCACCAGCGCATCGAGCCCGGCAGCGCCGCGATCGAGCGCGGTGGCATCGACATCGCGCAGGGCTCTCACGCCGAAGTGGCGCGCTGCGGTTTCGCATTGCTGTCGGCGCTCGTTGTAGGCGCTGTCCACGAGTCCGCGCGCGACTCGCGAGTGCACGATCATCACCGCCAGATCCGACGGCAGCGGCACTGCGCGCACTTCGTGCGAGCGGCAGTCGATCAGCAGTGCATGGCCGGCGCGGCCGCGTGCGCTGATGAGCTGGTCCATCACGCCGCACTGGCAGCCGACGAACTCGTTTTCGGCGCGCTGGGCCAGCAGTGCGGTCTCGGTGGCGTCAAGCCCCAGCGCCTGCAGCGTGTTCAGCGCATGCAGCACCGCCACTTCGAGCGCGGCCGACGACGACAGCCCCGCACCCTGCGGCACGTTGCCGGCGATCGCCAGTTCGGCGCCTCGCAAGGCAAAACCACGCTGCTGCAACATCGCGACGACGCCGCGCACGTAGTTGGCCCAGGGCGCGTCGGCGCGCGGCGCGATCGGCGCATCGACGCGAAACTCATCGACCGCATCACCGTAGTCGGCGGCCACCACGCGCAGCAGCCGGTCGTCACGCCGCGCCGCGGCCACCTGCGTCTCGTAGTCGATGGCGCAGGGCAGCACGAAGCCGTCGTTGTAGTCGGTGTGTTCGCCGATCAGGTTGACGCGGCCGGGAGCGCGCACCACCCCATCGGGCGGGCCGCCGTAGGCGTCGGCGAACGCGGCGACGACGCGCTGCAGCAGGGGCTTCATGCGCAAGAGTCCTTGTAGTGACGGTCGGGCAGCGCGCGCAGGCGCTCGGCCGCCTGCTCGGGCGTGAGATCGCGCTGCGCTTCGGCCAGCATCTCGAAGCCGACCATGAACTTGCGCACCGTGGCCGAGCGCAGCAGCGGCGGATAGAAGTGCGCATGCAGTTGCCACGGCGCGGCCTCGCGATCGTCGAAGGGTGCGCCGTGCCAGCCCATCGAATAGGGAAACGAGGTGGCGAACAGGTTGTCGTAGCGCGTGGTCAGGCGCTTGAGCATCTCGGCCAGGTCGGCGCGTTGCGCTGCGTCGAGCTGGGGCAGGCGCTGCACGGCAAAGCGCGGCAGCAGCAGCGTCTCGAACGGCCAGGTCGCCCAGAACGGCACGAGGGCGAGCCAATGCTCGCTTTGCAGCACGACGCGCTCGCCCGCCGCCACTTCGCGTTCGGCCACGTCCTGCAGCAGCGGCCGGCCGTGACCAGCGAAGTACGCACGCTGCTCGCGGTCTTCCGCGGCGGGCTCATTGGGCAGGTAGTCGGTGGCCCAGATCTGGCCATGCGGATGCGGCTGCGAACAGCCCATCAACGCGCCCTTGTTCTCGAACACCTGCACCCAGGTGTGGCTGCGGCCGAGCTCCTCGGTCTGTTCGCACCAGGTGTCGATCACGCCGACGATGACTGCCGCCGGCAGCTCGGGCAACGTGCGCGCGTGGTCGGGCGAGAAGCAGACGACGCGGCTGGTGCCGCGCGCGGGCTGCAGGGCGAACAGCGTGTCCTTTCCCTGTGGCGCGTCCGGCACGTCGGCAAGCAAAGCCGCGTGGTCGTTGGTGAAGACGAAGGTGCCCGGATACGCCGGGTTGACGTCGCCGCTGACGCGGCGGTTGCCCGGGCACAGATAGCATGTCGGCTCGTAGGCGGGCATGGTCTCGTCGGCTGTCGTTTCCTCGCGTCCCTGCCACGGTCGCTTGCCGCGATGCGGCGAGACCAGCACCCACTGGCCGGTCAGCGGGTTGCGGCGGCGATGCGAGTGATTGCCGATGTCGAAGTTCTGGCTCATCTCATGCGTGGGATGCGTCGGCAGTCGGTCCATTGCCGACTTTGAATGCGCGCTTTGCGCATACACCGTGGGGATCGCAAAGCCGTGGGCGGGTGCGCGCTGGCGCTTCGGTGCGGCGGTCGGCGCCTGCGGCGCCGACTTCGCTGCGGTGCTCGGGTTTCGGTCGCGCCGCATAACTCGCTTCGCTCACTGCGTTCGCTGCGCTCGAACAGATGCGGCGAGTCAGTTGACGAAGCGCGCGCGTACGCGCGCCGACCGAAACCCTCCGCTCCTCGCCGCCGCACAGGCGCGCCAGCGCGCACCCGCCCACGGCTTTGCGAGGCAGCCCTGTTCTTGGTTGGAGAAAGACCCCAGCCGGGCATCGAGCCCGGCTGGCGCCTGCACGCGCGCCTGCGGCGCGCGGCAAGCCACGGGCTCGATGCCCGCGGCTTGCCCCTCACTCCACCCCAAGAACGACTGTTCCGCGCAAGGCGGCGGGCGGGGCGCAGGCGGGGCGAATGGCGCCGCCGAGAAGCACAGGGCTGAGGTCGGCGCGCGTACCCGCGCGCTTCGTGATCTGACTCACCGCGAGTGTTCGAGCGCAACGAACGCAGTGAGTGCAGCGAGTTTCGCGGTGCGACCTCAGACCGAGCATCGCAGGGCACCCTCGCGCAGCGAGGGCGAGCGCCGCTTGAGCCCCGACTGCGCCCCGCCCGCCGCCTTGCTTGCGCACCGGCCACGGCACAGCGCATTTGCGGACGATCGCGAACGCACACAACGGGCCGAATCCAGACTTTCTCTGTGGGCGTCGGCCTTTCACTTCGATAGCGCCTCCAGCCGCACGATGAACGCCGTCTCGGCATTGACGCGCGGCATCGGCAGGCCGGCGTTCACGAGCCACGCGCCATCGACCGTGAGGCCCTCGACCGTGTTGATCGCATCGAAGAACGGCGCCGTGTGGTGGCGACCGCTCGGCCGCTCAGTGCCTTCGGGCAAGACCTCGCGCACGCGGTAGCGCTTGCTCGCATCGAGCATCGGCAAGCGCAACGGTGGCGAGTAGCGCTGACTGCTCGGTTGCGGTCGGTAGGCCAGCAGCAGCACGTCGTGCGCTGCCGCGTCGCCATGCGCCTGCCAGACCAGGCTGTCTTCGCCAGCGCCTTGCCAGACGCGGCCGGCGTGCAGCCGCTCGCGCAGTTGCTTGTAGAGCGCGATCCAGCTGCGCAGCGTGCGCGCCTGCGCCTCACCGAGCTGCCGCACGTCGAGCTCGACACCGAAGTGCCCCGGCAGCGCCACCGCCGCGCGAAACGCCATGCTCTGCGTGCGGCCGGTGGTGTGCGCCGGCGCGGTGCCCACATGCGCGCCCATGATCTCGGGCGGGAAGAACTGCAGGAAGCCGCGCTGGATCTCGACGCGCGACAGCGCGTCGATGCAGTCGCTGGTCCAGACGCGGTGCGTGTGGCGCAGCACCGCGAAGTCGATACGCCCGCCGCCGCCGGAGCAGCTTTCGATCTCGACGTTGGGGTGTGCGGCCCGAATCCGCGCCATCAGCGCATAGACCGCATGCACCTGCGCGCGGTAGCCGGATGATCCGTCGCGCAGCCCGGCGGTCGTGAGGTCGCGGTTGTGGTCCCACTTGAGGTAGCCGATCGGGTGTGCGGTCAGCAGCGCCGAGATCTTGTCGAACAGGTAGTTCGCGGCCTCGGGGCGCGCGATGTCGAGCACGAGCTGGTTGCGCGCGGTCAGCAGCGGCCGGCCCTGCAGGTGCAGCGCCCAGTCGGGATGCGCGCGATAGAGATCGCTGTCCGGGTTGACCATCTCGGGCTCGACCCACAGGCCGAACTCCATGCCGAGCGCGTTGACATGCGCGATCAGGTCGCCGAGTCCCTGCGGAAACTTCGTCGCATCCGGCCACCAGTCGCCGAGCGCGGCACGGTCGTGATGGCGGCCGTGGAACCAGCCGTCGTCGAGCACGAAGCGTTCGATGCCGACCGCGGCGGCGGCCGTCGCCAGTTCCTTCACCTTGTCGGGATAGACGTCGAAGTAGAAACCTTCCCAGGTGTTCAGGTGCACCGGCCGCGCGCGCATCGCGCCGCCGGGCCACTGCAGGCGCGAACGCAGCTCGGCGTGGAAGTTGGCGGCCAGGCCGTTGAAGCCTTCGTTCGAGCAGCTCGCCACCACCTCGGGCGTGTGCAGCACAGCGCCGGGTGCGAGCAAGCCTTCGCCCGGCGCCAACCACTCGCCGAGCTGCCATTGGTACAGGCCATCGGGCAGCCACTCGATGGTCTGCTGGTGGTTCCCGGACCATGCCAGGTGCGCGCCGAAGACCAGGCCGTGATGTTCGGTCGCGCCGGGCGTGGTGACCACCGCGCCGGGAAAACAATCGTGCGAGGTGCGGC
Source organism: uncultured beta proteobacterium (assembly GCA_963738605.1). GTDB lineage: Bacteria > Pseudomonadota > Gammaproteobacteria > Burkholderiales > Burkholderiaceae_C > CADEEN01. Next base: position 210,820 of record CAVTXG010000004.1, on the reverse strand, counting down.
CGCGCCGGCTCTCGCGTCGCCACAGGCTGCGCGAGAGTGGATCGACCTGCAGCAGGAACTCGTGCATGTGCTGGCCGGCGTAGGAGCGCACGTGCTCGGCATGGCCGGGCAGCGGCAACGTGGCCGCGGCAAGCGATTGCACGTCGAGCGCGCGCGTGCCGGTGTTGGTGAGATCGCTGCGCACGATCAGCACGTCGTGCGCGTCGAGCGACAGACTCACGGTGAGGCGCAGCGACGCCACGGCATCGGTCAGATGCAGCCTGACCTGCCGCTGCGGCTCGATCCACTCGACTTCGCAGCGCGTGAAGGCTTGCGCGAAGTCGCGGCCGTCGCGGTGCGCGAGCAGCGCGCTCTGGCCGAACCAGCCGACGCCGAAGGTCGGCGCGAGCGTCAGCGGCTGGTCGAAGTCGAGCGTGAAGCTCGGCAGCGGGCGTGTGTCGCGCAAGGGCGTGGCGGGCAGCGTGTCGTCGGGAAGACGCGGACCCCAGTAGCGCCACAGCGGCGCCTCGTCGGCGTGCGCTTCGAGCACCACGCTGCTGGTGCGGCCGTGCAGGACAATGAAGGTATTCATGCTGCTGTCGGCAATGTGATGTCGCTGTCGGCCACGCACCGTTCGAGCGCGAGGCCCTGATCGTCGAACAAGTGCAGCGCCGCCGGCGGCAGGCCAAAGGCGATGCGCTGGCCCGGCTCCGCATGCGCGTTGCCCGAAGCCTTCACGGTCCACGGGCTGCCGGCCTTACCGCTGTCGAGGTACAGCGAGGTGGACTCGCCCAGACGCTCCTGCCACAGCACCGGCCGCACCAGATGCTGCGTGCCGTTGCCGAGTTCGGCATGCTCGGGTCGCAGGCCGAGCGTGACGGACGAGCGCAGCGCCAGGCGTCGCGCATCGACCGCGGCCTGCAGCACTTCGCCCGACGCCAGCTCGATCGTGGCGCGATCGGCATCGGCCTTCAACAAACGCCCCGGCAGGAAGTTCATCTTCGGCGAGCCGATGAAGCCGGCGACGAACAGCGAGCGCGGCCGGTGGTAGAGATCGAGCGGCGATCCGCACTGCGCGACACTGCCTTCGCGCTGCACCGCTTCGCCGGCGTTGAGCAGCAGGATGCGGTCGGCCAGCGTCATCGCCTCGACCTGGTCGTGCGTGACGTAGATCATGCTGGCGCGGCCGTAGTCGTGGTGCAGCTTGGCGATCTCGAAGCGCGTCTGCACGCGCAGCGCGGCGTCGAGGTTCGACAGCGGCTCGTCGAACAGAAACACGCCGGGCTCGCGCACGATGGCGCGGCCGATGGCGACGCGCTGGCGCTGTCCGCCCGAAAGCTGTCTGGGCTTGCGATCGAGCAGGGCCTCGAGCTGCAGCACGCGCGCCGCGTCGCCGACCTTGCGCTCGATGTCGGCGCGCGCCAGCTTGGCGAGCTTCAGGCCGAACGACATGTTCTCGCGCACCGTCAGGTGCGGGAACAGGGCGTAGCTCTGGAACACCATCGCCACGCCGCGCTTGGCCGGCGACACGTCGTTGACGCGCGCACCGCCGATCAGCAGGTCGCCGCCGCTGATGTCTTCGAGCCCCGCGATCATGCGCAGCAGCGTGCTCTTGCCGCAGCCCGAGGGCCCGACGAAGACGCAGAACTCGCCGTCGGCGACATGCAGATCGACGTTGCGGATCACCGGCACGGCGCCGTAGGACTTCTGGATCGAACGCAGCGCGATGTCAGCCATCGAGACTCCAGGGCAAGGCGCTCACCGCGGACCGCTCCGCGGCTCGAAGAGCTTGTTGACTTTCGTGTTCGCCTCCTTCAGCGCCGGGGCCGCGGCCTGCTTGCCGAGCAGCACCGATTCGATCGCGCCCTTGATCAGCTCGTTGGCTTGCGCGCCGTGCTCGGCGATCGGCGTCAGGAAGGTCTGCCCGTTGGCCATCGTCAGGAAGGCCGAGGCATCGATGCCCTTGCGCCGATGCACTTCGAGCGCCTTCTCGGCCATGCCGTTGATCGCGGGGAAGACCACGCCGTGGCCGGCGACCACGCTCTGGCAGTCGGCCGACGCGAGGTACTTCATCCACTGCCAGGCTTCTTCCTTGACCTTGGAGCCGACCCACATCGAATCGGCCAGGCCGTTGAGCATGCTGGCGCGCTGGCCGTTCGGGCCTTTGGGCAGCGGCACCCACGCCGTCTCGAACTTTGTCTTGGCGGCGTAGAAACCGATGGTCCATGAACCGTCGGGGATCATCGCCACCTTGCCCGCGATGAACATCGCATCGGCGCCGAGGCTGCGCATGTATTCGTACGACGCCGACACGCCCTTGCCCGGCAAGGTCGAGAGCCAGTCGATGGTCTCGGCGAGCTTCGGGTCGTCGAAGCGGTAGGGCACGGCCCAGGTCCTGGTCTGAAAGGCGAAGCCGTTGGTGACGGCGAAGTGGCTCCACTGCGTCTGCCCGGCCATGCCGATGCCGCCCGGCGTCTGGTAGCCGTACATCGCGACGTTCTTCTTGTCGAACGCAGGGTTGGCGGCGTTGCCGCCCTGCGCATCGAGCGTGAGCCGCTTGGCCACCTGCTCGAAGCTGCCGCCGTCTTTCGGGTTCCACGTCATCGACTGCAACTCGGCCAGCGTGACGCCGGCCTTCTTCGCCTGCGTCATGTTGACCATCAGCGCGATCGTGTCCCAATCCTTCGGCAGGCCGTACTGCTTGCCGTCGCGGCCCCAGACGTTGAGCAGCGCCTTCGGATAGATCGACACGTCGAGCGCGTCGCGGCGGATCAGCGGCGCCACGTCGACCAGCAGTTCGTTGGCGACGAACTCCGGGTACTTGCTCAGGTGGTTGGTGAAGACATCCGGCGCGGACTCGGCGATGAAGCCGGTGGAGATGGCTGTCCAGTAATCGTCCCAGCCGGCCTGCATGATGCGGATCGTCGTGCCCGGGTGCTTCTTCGCGAAATCGCTCGCGCACTGACGGTAGGCGGGCAGCTGCGACGAGTCCCACAGCATGTAGCGCACCTGGCCGGCGAAGGCGCTGCTTGCGCCGAGCGCCAGGGTGAGTGCGAGAAGTCGCCGCATCACTTGCCGCCGCTGAACTGCACCGACTCGACGACGCGCCGGCCGAGCGCGACCAGCAGCACCACGGTGGGCAGCACTGCGATCGTCGCCGCGGCCATCAGGCCGGTCCAGTCGGGCTGGCCTTGCGGCGTCTGCGTCTTGAAGGTCTGCAGCGCCACCGGCAGCACCTGCAGGCTCTCGTCCTTGGCCACGAGGTAGGGCCAGAAGAATTCGTTCCACATGTTGATGCCGGTGAGCATGGCGATGGTGGCGATCGGCGCCAGCGACAGCGGCAGCACGATGCGCCAGAACACGTAGAAGTGGCTGGCGCCGTCGAGCAGCGCGGCTTCTTCCAGGTCGCGCGGGATCGAGAGGAAGAACTGGCGCAGGAAGAACACCGAAAAGCCCTGCATCAGGCAGAACGGCGCGACCATGCCGGCCATGGTGTTGAGCAGGCCGAACTCCTTCATCAGCACGAAGTTGGGAATGAAGGTGACGACGCCGGGCACCATCATCGAGCCGACGAAGAGGGCGAACAGCAGGTTGCGGCCCGGGAAGCGCAAGCGCGCGAAGGCATAGGCCGCCATCGAAGCGAAGCCGATCTGCAGCACGACGACGATGGCGGTGAACAGCAGCGAGTTGCCGAGCGCGCGCGCGAAGTTGATGTCCGCGCCCGAGCCGCCGAGGGCGACGCTCTCCTCGGGGCTGACCAGGCCGAGCACGCGCCTGAAGTTGTCGAGCGTGGCACCGTCGGGCAGCAGCGTGGCCGACTGTTCGAACAGCGTGGCGTTGGGCACGAGCGCGGTCTTGATCGTCATCCACAAGGGCAGCAGCGTGATGACGAGCATCAGCGCAAGTGCGGTCCAGGCGAAGAGGCGGCCGGGTTTCATTTCATTGGTCCCCGGCGTCGGGGATCGGCCCATTGCCGACTTTGAATGCGCGCTTTGCGCATACACCGTGGGGATCGCAAAGCCGCGGGCGGGTGCGCGCTGGCGCTTCGGTGCGGCGGTCGGCGCCTGCGGCGCCGACTTCGCTGCGGTGCTCGGGTTTCGGTTGCGCCGCATAACTCGCTGCGCTCACTGCGTTCGCTGCGCTCGAACAGATGCGGCGAGTCAGTTGACGAAGCGCGCGGGTACGCGCGCCGACCGAAACCCTCCGCTCCTCGCCGCCGCACAGGCGCGCCAGCGCGCACCCGCCCACGGCTTTGCGAGGAACGTTCAGCTCTTTGTTGGAGAAAGACCCCAGCCGGGCATCGAGCCCGGCTGGCGCCTGCACGCGCGCCTGCGGCGCGCGGCAAGCCACGGGCTCGATGCCCGCGGCTTGCCCCTCACTCCACCCCAAGAACGGCTCTCCCCGCAAGGCGGCGGGCGGGGCGCAGGCGGGGCGAATGGCGCCGCCGAGAAGCGCAGGGCTGAGGTCGGCGCGCGTACCCGCGCGCTTCGTGATCTGACTCACCGCGAGTGTTCGAGCGCAACGAACGCAGTGAGTGCAGCGAGTTTCGCGGTGCGACCTCAGACCGAGCATCGCAGGGCACCCTCGCGCAGCGAGGGCGAGCGCCGCTTGAGCCCCGACTGCGCCCCGCCCGCCGCCTTGCTTGCGCACCGGCCACAACACAGAGCATTTGCGCACGATCGCGAACGCACACAACGGGCCGACAGCCGACGTTCGCCACGAGACGCCACTCATGCCAGATCGCTTTCATTCGCGCGCAGGATGCGCATCTGAATGACCGTGTAGGCCACCATCACCAAGGCCAGCGCCATCGACATCGCCGAGGCATAGCCCATCTTGTAGAAGCTGAAGGCGTTCTGCACGATGTAGTGGACGATGACGCGCGTCGAATCGAGTGGGCCGCCGCTGGTGGTGACGGCGATGGTGTCGAAGATCTGGAAGGAGCCGGTGACGCTGGTGACGAGCACGAACACCATCACCGGGCGCAGCAGCGGCAGCGTGACGCGCATGAACATCTGCCACTCGCTCGCGCCTTCGAGCGCAGCGGCTTCGTACAGATTGCGCGGGATGTTCTGCAGCCCGGCCAAGAACAGCATCGCCACCAGGCCCATGTGGCGCCAGACGTTGACCGCCGCCACCGTCAGCAGCGCCTGATCGGCGCCGCCGAAGAAGGGTTGGCGTTCGAGTCCGAGCGCGGCGATCGTGTGGTTGACGATGCCCAGCACCGGATCGAGCATCCACACCCAGATCATCGCCACCAGCACGTTCGACAGCAGGTACGGCAACAGCACCACCGACTTGACGAAGAGCGATTTGGTCAGCCGATCCATCGCCACCGCCAGGCCCAGGCCGAGCACCGTCTGCAGCGGGATGTTGAGCAGCGCATACCAGCCTGCGAGCTTCATGCCGTTCCAGAACTTGTCGTCCTCCAGCATCGCGGCGTAGTTGTCCAGGCCGACGAAGTGGGCCGGGCGCAGCAGGTTCCAGTCTGTGAAGCTCACGCCCAGCGCACGCAGCGTCGGCCAGGCGTAGAAGAGCAGGAAGCCGACGAAGGCCGGCAACACGAGCAGCCAGCCGGTGAGCGTCTCGGCGCGGCGGTGGCGCGCAGGCTCGGTGGCAGCCAGCGCGGCGGTGGGGCTTCAGCAGCGGGGTTCGAGGGTTGGGTCGGATGCACGGGCAAACGCGCGTCAGCGGCCTCGATGCGAAGGCGCGCGGAACTGTTCCGCAATGGCAGCCAGCTCGCCGATGTCGGCCGATCGAATCGCCACGCGGGCCTGTACCTGGAAGAAGGGGCACTGGCGGCGCGGGTCGCGCCACAGATCGACTGTCGATTGCATGTTCGCCGTCGCGGCGGCTCGCTGCGACTCCGCCTTGGCCAACAGGTCAGCGGGCGAGCCCGAGCGTTCGCCGACCTTGATGGCGATGCTCAGTTGCCTCAGATCGTTGGCGCTGCTCAACAAGCCAGCCGCCAGCCGGGTGCAGGTTTGTGCGCGATTGGCATCCTGGCTCACGCCGCAGTAACGGTGTACGGCGTCCATGCCGGCCTTCTCGGCATGGAGGAAGCTGACGCCCGTCAACGCACTCAGGACCGTGGTGCTGCTGACCGTCTCGGCAAATGGGTCACCAACATCTGGCGCGCCTCGTCGCCGGGATGGCGCCAGTCGCCGGCCAGCGAGGCGCGGTGCATCGCCGACTCGAGACCAGAAGGGTCACTGCGGCGCTGCGCTTCGGTGGCCAGCAACAACCAGGGCCAGGCGTTGTTCGGTGCGGCGTCGGCCCAGTGCTGCGCCGAGACGTTGGCGCACGCCGGGTACAGGGTCGCATCGGCCGCCTTGCTGCCGCAAGCACTCAGCGCCCAGGCATAGGCCTGCGGCAGCTTCGTGTCCTGAGCCAGGACGGCGAGATCCGAGGCCGCGCGCGCGGCGACTTGCGCTTGGGCGTTGAACGGGGTGCTGCAGTCGTTGCCTTCGCACTCCTTCGGATCGAACGAGTGGTCCATTGCGGCGAGGAACAACGCGAGCGCCCTTGATTTGGAATCACCTGCGGCGGCAAGACTGGTGCGGACCTCTCGAAGCAACTGCTGGCCGGCGAGCATGGCGGCTCGCCTGTCCATCAGATCAGGTGTCTCGCTTTGGACAACGGGGATCTCGTCTTCGCGGCAGGTCAGGTCGATCTGCCGCTGTGGCGCCGGCGCCGCCGCCAACGGCGCGGCCGGGGCGCTTGCGATCGTGCGGGGCGGCGGCCCCGCATCCGCAACGGCCGGCGCCGGCGGCTCGGGCCGCGCAGGCACGGCGACGGCCAGCGGCGGCGTGGACCGGGGCGGGACGAAGGCGAAGTACGCGACCAAGAGGCCCGCCACGCCGCACCGCAGCCGGCAAGCCAGCGCCGCCTGCTCACTGCACCTCCGCGTTGCAGTGCTGGCGCACGAAGTCGGCATGCGTCGGCATCGCCCTGCGCCGCCTGCACCATCGCCTCGCGGATGCGCTCGAGGATCGCGTCGCCGTCGGTGCCGCGCAGATCGACCAGCGGATCGTGGCGCTGCGGCCAGTTGAGCTGGCCGATGTGCACCGCCAGCCAGCTCGCGGGGCCGAACAAGTCGTTGCCGTCGCTGACCAGGCGGCCGAAGCGGCGGAAGTGGTCGATCTTCCACTGCAGCGTCGTCGGGAATCTCCATCGCCGCGCAGTAGCGCCACAGCGGCGTGTCGTCGCGCTCGGTCAGCTTGTAGTGCAGGATCAGGAAGTCGCGGATGCGCTCGAACTCCAGCACGCCGATGCGGTTGTATTCGTCGATCACCAGCGGGTCGAAGTCGCGGTCGGGGAACAGCGCCAGCAGGCGCGACACCGCCGACTGCACGAGGTGCAGGCTGGTCGATTCGAGCGGCTCCATGAAACCGCTGGCCAGGCCGATGGCGACGACGTTCCTGTTCCAGAATTTCTTGCGCCGGCCGGTGACGAAGCGCAGCGGGCGCGGCTCGGCAAGCGCTTGCCCGTCGAGATTGGCGAGCAGCGTCGCCGCGGCCTCGTCGTCGCTGAGGAAGCTGGCTGCAGTACACATAGCCGTTGCCGGTGCGGTGCTGCAGCGGGATGCGCCATTGCCAGCCGGCGTCGCGCGCGGTCGAGCGCGTGTAGGGCGTGAAGTCGCCGGCGCGCGCGCAGGGCACGGCCATCGCGCGGTCGCAGGGCAGCCAGTGGCGTCCAGTCTTCGTAGCCGGTGGCCAGCGCCTCTTCGATCAGCAGGCCGCGAAAGCCCGAGCAGTCGATGAAGAGGTCGCCGGCGATCGTGCGGCCGTCCTGCAGCGTCACGCTCTCGACGAAGCCGTCGCCGACACGCAGCGTCGGTCTTGACGATCTTGCCTTCCTGCCGCACCACGCCGCGCGCTTCGCAGACCTCGCGCAGGTAGCGCGCGTACAGGCCGGCGTCGAAGTGGTAGGCGTAGTCGAAGGTGGACATGCACGTTGCGCGGATCGGCCATGCGGCCGGCGCGAAGCGGTTGCGGCTGGCCGCGGCCCAGGCCATCGAGTACTCGTCGATGCCGGGTGCATCCGGGCTTGTCTGCGGCTGCGCAGCCAGTACTGGTGCAGCGGCGCCATGTCGAACGGCACGCCGTGCGGGCCGAAGGGGTGGAAGTAGCGGTGGCCCTTCTTCGCCCAATCGACGAACTGGATGCCGAGCTTGAAGCTGCCCTGCGTGCGCTTCATGAACTCGGCCTCGTCGATGCCCGCGACCTGGTTGAACAGCTTGATCGGCGGAATCGTGGCTTCGCCGACGCCGACGATGCCGATCTCGTCGGACTCGATCACCGTGATCGCGCAGCGCGGCGAGACCGCCTTGGACAGCGCCGCGGCCGTCATCCAGCCGGCCGAGCCGCCGCCGACGATGACGATGCTTCTCAGCCTGCGGTCAGCCGTTTCCATTCAAGACCTCTCCACCATGAAAAAAGGCGGCACCCTTGGCGAGGTGCCGCCCTCGACGCAGAGAGCGTGCCGATTAGAACGCGTAGCGAACCGACGCGTTGATGGTGCGACCGGTCTCGACGCCGGCTCCAAAGACAGTGGTCGAGCCGCCGACGAAGCCGCCGCCGCCGGTCGGGTACACCTTGTCGAACAGGTTGTTGACGTTCAGCGCGGCCGTGATGCCGTTGCCGAACTCGTAGTTGACGAAGGCGTTGACGATGAAGTGGCCGTCGATGGTGTTGACGTTGTCGTCACCAGAGAACACCTTGCCCTGGCCGCGGATCGTGGCGCCGACGACCGCGTTGCCGATGGCATAGCGCGGCGAGATGGTGTAGCGCCACTTCGGCACGCCACCGGAGGTCTTGCCGACAGTTGCCGGGAACGCCGAGGTCGGCGGTGATCTTCTCGTTGGAGTACACGATGTTGACGTTCAGGCCGAGGTTGCCGACCGAGCGCCGCGGTCTCCAGCTCGAGACCATCGGCCTTGTAGCTCTTGACTGTTCAGCTTCGGGCCCGAAGTTGGGCAGGTTGGGATCGACGTCCTGGCGAGTCTGGTCGAAGTCGAATTCGGTGGTGGTCGAGTGGAAGTAGGTGGCCGACGACGCCGTAGTTGACGAAGCCGGTGGTGCCGCGCATCTTCAGGCCCAGCTCCGACTGCTTCACCGGTGCCAGCGCCGCGGTCTCGCCGCCGCCGGGGCTGAGCAGGCCGGTCGCCGCGTTGATGTTCGCCGAGAACAGCAGGCGGTCGGCGATGGCGCGGTTGCCCTTGCTGTGGCGCACGAAGGCGCTCAGGTCCTGCGTGAGGCGGTAGTTGGCGCCGGCCGAGTAGTTGGTGTAGTTGATCTTGTAGTTGACCAGGCCGCGCGGCGGCGCTCGGGTCGATCAGGTACACGCTGCTGCTCGGCGCCCGGGATCGGCCGTGCCGTTGCCGTCAACGTCGAATGCCTGCGCCGGTGCCGGCCGCGTAGCTGCCGTTGGCCTTGAACGATTCGCGGCGCACGCCCACATCGAGATCCAGATTCGCCGACCGCGGCGCTCAATGCGGCGTACGGCGCCGTGGTCGTGAACGTGGCGTCGATGTCGCGGGCGCAGCACCACCCCACTGGTTGTTGTAGCCGGTCAGGCCGGCGGTGGTGAGGGCATTGCCGGCGATCGTCGAAGACGTCGAGGACCGCACCATTGCGGCCCACTTCGACCACGCGCTCGCTGATCATCCAGCGCTGGACGACGTTCTGGCGCGAGAAGAACAGGCCGCCGCGCAAGTCGAGCGTTGCCGCATCGAGCTTGAACTGCTTGCTGACAGACAGGTCGTTGACCAGGTTGCCCATGTCGGGCGTCTGGGTGTTGATGGCGGCGCTGTTGGAGACCAGGCCCGTCTTGCAGATTCGCCGACGTTGCCACCTGTCCGGCCAGCGGGCCGTTGAAGAACCGCACCTCGTTGGTCGACGTGCCCAGGAAAGCGCCGAGAGTCTTGACGTCCCAGAACTGCGCCTGGAACGCACCGGAGTTGGTGGACTTGCGGAACTTGTTGTCCACGGAAAAGCCGTTGGCCAGCTCGTTGTGGAACTCGAAGCCGATCGACTTGGAGTTGACCGTGATGCCGTCCGTGCAGCGACGTGCTGTCTGGCGCTGCCGCGTGATCGGGTCGATGCCGGGCACGGTGCGCGTTGTAGATCGAGTACTGCGAGTCGCGCGTGCCGTCGTAGCCCGGCGTCCGCGCGAAGCTGCCGAAGGTGGTGCCGTTCAGCTTGGCGGTGAGGAAGGTCTGCGGCGTCGTCGGCGCATGCTCGTCGAGCACCTTGAAGTTGACGCGGAAGTAGCCCTTGCCGCCGTTGAACTCCTTGGTCAGGTTGCCCTTGAACTGATAGCCCAGCAGCGCGTTGTCGGTGTAGTGGCGCGCACCTTCGCCCTGGCGGTAGTAGCCGCCGAAGTGGAAGTACAGGTCCGGCGCCAGCTTGCCGCCGTAGTTGCCGTCGAAGCGGGTCTCGTCGTAGTTGAGGCCGCGCGTCAGGCCGACCTCGCCGCCGGCCTGCTTGCCGGTCTTGCTGATGTAGTTGATGCACCGCGCCAGGGGCGTGCGACGCGAACACCGACGACGAGCCGCCGCGCAGCGTCTGGATGCTGTCGACGTTGTTGTCGAAGCGGATCCAGTAGTCGTTGTTCGAGAAGTTCATGTCGCCGAACTGCACCGTCGGCAAACCGTCTTCCTGCAGCTGCACGTACTTCGAGCCGCCCGAGGCGATGGGCAGGCCGCGCACCGAGATGTTGGCGTTGCCGCCGGGGCCGGCGGTGGCATCGGTGCGGATGCCGGGGATCAGCAGCATCACTTCGGCTTCGGTGCGGGCGCCGAAGTTCTTGATCTGCTCCTGATCCACGTCGGTCACCGAGACCGAGCTGCGCAGCTTCGACTTGGCCTGGCTGGTGGCGGTAATGACGATGCGTTCGAGATTGGTGGCATCGGCGCTCTGCGTGCTCGGGCCGGCGGGTGCCGGCGCAGCGGCCTGCTGGGCGTGCACGGCGGGTGCGAGCAGGCTGGCGAACGCCGACGACGCCACCAGCGCCGCAATGCGGGTGAGGGCGGGGGCGCCGTGGTTCTGGCGGGTCTTCTTCATGGAGTCTCCTCGGGGTCGAGTGGGGCTTTGGATGACGCGGGCGGGCGGCGGGCAGGGCGCACCGCCGATCTTGGCGAATGGTCACCCGATGGCAAACGATTGCACACTAGGGATAACGCGAGTTGGGCAGCGCGATTCGGACAAACCCGAGGCCGCTGTTGCGCGCCCGCCGCGACCGACCTGCGCGTTCAGCGCGAGCGTTTCGACTTCAGCGCGCGTGTGTCCAACTTTCAGCGCGAGCGCTTCAGCGCACGGCTCGTCTTGCGCACCACCAGTTCGGTGGCCAGGCGCACCGATGGCGCACTGGCACCCGCCAGCAACTGGTCGAGCGCATCGACCATGGCCGGCCCGGCCAGATCGATCGACTGGCGGATCGTCGTCAGCGGAGGATGGAAGTGCCGCGCCATCTCGACATCGTCGTAGCCCACCACCGGCATCGCCGTCGGCACTTCGATGCCGGCGGCCGTCAGTGCCGCGACCGTGGTCATGGCGAGCAGGTCGGAGCAGGCGAAGACGCCGTCGAAGCGGTGCCTGCGTTCGGCCACGCGCGCCTCGATCAGCGGCCGTGCCAGGTCGCCGGCGAAGGGTGCACGCAGCAGCAGGCTGTCGTCGCTGCTCGCGATGCCGCGCTCGGCGAGCGCGGCGCGGTAGCCGTCGAAGCGCTGTGCCACTTCGGGCAGATCGGTATCGCCGACGAAGAGGATGCGGCGGCAGCCCTGGTCGAGCAGGTGCTGGGTGGCCAGGCGTCCGCCGGCGGCGTTGTCGCTGCCGACGGTGCAGTAGAGCTGCCCCGGCATGTGTGCGCCCCAGACCACGATCGGCAGCCGTCGCAGCGCCAACTGGTTCAACTGGTCGTGGTGGTGCCACTGCCCGATCAGGATGACGCCGATGGCGCGGCCGGTGTCCACCAGATGCGCGGCATGGTCGAGCCGCTCGGCATCGACGCGCGACAGCAGCACGTCGTAGCCGCGTTCGGTCAGCGCGTCGGCGATCGAGCCGACCAGGCCGAGAAAGAACGGGTCGGTCAGGTGCTGGCGCGTGCGGCTGTCCAGCGGCACCACCAGGCCGACGGTGCGGTTGTGGCGCAGCCGCAGGTTCTGCGCGCCGACGTTGATGGTGTAGTTGAGCGAGCGCGCCAGCTCGGTGATGCGCGTGCGCGTATCGACGTTGATGCGCTCGCTGCCGGCGAGTGCGCGCGACACCGTCGCCACCGAGACGCCGGCCAGCCGCGCGATGTCGGCCATCTGCAGGCGGCGCTGGCCGTTGGGTGCGTCGGCCGTTTTCGGCGCGGTGGACGCTGCGGCTTTGGATCGAGGAGAAGATGCAGGCATGGTTGCAGAGCATTGTCACATCGGCTCGACGCGACCCCGCCACGCAATCCAATCAGCAAACGATTGCAGCTTCGGGGAAACACCTGAGCGCAAACGTTTGCACAGGGGCACAATCGCGCGCTCGAACCTTGCCGTCCCGACCAGTCGCGGGCCACGACCATGAGCACAGCCGTGAAACCGCATCTGTCGTTCTGGCAGATCCTGAACATGAATGTCGGCTTCTTCGGCATCCAGTTCAGCTTTGGTCTGCAGCAGGCCAACATGAGCCCGATCTACGCCTACCTCGGCGCGGACGAGGCCAACCTGCCGCTGCTGTGGCTGGCCGGGCCGATGACGGGCCTGCTGGTGCAGCCGATCATCGGCGCGATGAGCGACCGCACGGTCTCGCGCTGGGGCCGGCGCACGCCGTACTTCCTGATCGGCGCGATCCTGTGCAGCCTCGGCCTGCTGGCGATGCCGTTCTCGCCGACGCTGTGGTTCGCCGCCGGCCTGCTGTGGATCCTGGACGCCGCCAACAACGTGACGATGGAGCCCTACCGCGCCTACGTCAGCGACCGCCTCAACAAGAACCAGCATTCGCTGGGCTTCCTGACGCAGAGCGCGTTCACCGGGCTGGCGCAGACGATGGCCTACCTCGCGCCGTCGCTGCTGGTCTTCTTCGGCATGAACAAGGACGCGGTCAACGCCAACAACATTCCGCACATCACGGTCGCGGCCTTCCTGATCGGCGCGCTGCTGTCGTTCACCACGGTGTACTGGTCGGTGAAGACGGTGCCCGAGCTGCCGATGAGCGAGGAAGAGAAGAACGCGCTGCGCGCCAAACCGCATGGCATCGGCGGCCACCTTCAACGAGATCGTCGATGCCTTCAAGGACATGCCCACGGCGATGCGCCAGCTCTGGTGGATGAAGCTGTTCCAGTGGTACGGCATGGTCTGCTACTGGCAGTACATCGTCGCGGCGCTGGCCTTGACCATGTTCGGCACGCAGCGACGCCGCCTCCGTGGGCTTTCGCGATGCCGGCCTGCTGAACGGCCAGATCGGCGGCTTCTACAACTTCATCGCCTTCGTCGCCGCGTTCGCGATGGTGCCGTTCACCAAGCGGCTCGGCGCCAAGCCGGTGCATGCCGTGTGCCTGACGCTGGCCGGCATCGGCATGTGGGCGATCCCGTCGATCGAGTCCAAGGCGCTGCTGTTCATCCCGATGATCGGCGTCGGCCTGGCCTGGGGCTCGATCATGGGCAACCCCTACGTGCTGCTGGCCGGCAGCATCCCGCCCGAGCGCGCGGGTGTGTACATGGGCATCTTCAACATGTTCATCGTCATCCCGATGCTGATCCAGGCGGTGACGCTGCCGCTCTACTACGGCCCGCTGCTCGGCGGCAATCCGGCCAACGTGATCAAGCTGGCGGGCACCTTGCTCATCATCGCCGCGGTCTGCGTGCTGTTCGTGCGCACGGCGGATTCAAAGCAGTAATGAAAAACCAGGTCCAGCTGATCACGTACGTCGATCGCCTCGGCGGCGGCGGCCTGCACGAACTCACGGCCCTGCTGCAAGGCCCTCTGGCTGGCGCCTTCGGCGGCGTGCACCTGCTGCCCTTCTTCCATCCGATCGACGGCGCCGATGCCGGGTTCGATCCGATCGATCACACGCAGGTCGACCCCCGCCTGGGAACGTGGAGCGACATCAAGGCATTGAGCGCGACGGTCGAGGTGATGGGCGACGTCATCGTCAACCACGTCTCATCGCGATCGCCGCAGTTCCTCGACTACAGCAAGCATGGCAAGAGCTCGCCCTACGCCGGCCTGTTCCTGACGATGGATTCGGTCTTCCCCCAGGGCGCCACCGAGTTGCAGTTGCTCGCCCTCTACCGCCCGCGCCCGGGCCTGCCGTTCTCGGTCGCCACGCTCGACAACGGTGAGAAGAAGATCCTCTGGACCACCTTCACGCCGCAGCAGCTCGACATCGACGTGCAGCATGCACAGGGCGGGGCGTACCTCGACGGCATCCTGCAGACCTTCGCTGGCAACGGCGTGCGCATGGTGCGGCTCGACGCCGTGGGCTACGCCATCAAGAAGGCCGGCACGAGCTGCTTCATGCTGCCCGAGACCTTCGACTTCATCGCTGCCTTCGCCGACCGCGCCAAGGCGCTGGGCATCGAAGTGCTGGTCGAGGTGCACTCGTACTATCAGCGCCAGATCGAGATCGCCCAGCGCGTCGATTGGGTCTATGACTTCGCGCTGCCGCCGCTGGTGCTGCATGCGCTCTTCAACCAGACCGCCGTGCCATTGAAGCGCTGGATCGGCATGCGCCCGAACAACGCGCTGACGGTGCTCGACACGCATGACGGCATCGGCATCATCGACATCGGCGCCGATGCCGCCGATCGTGCGGGCAGTCCCGGGCTGGTGCCGCCGGCCGAGCTCGACGCGCTGGTCGAGACGATTCACGCCAACAGCGGCGGCCAAAGCCGCCAGGCCACCGGCGCCGCAGCCTCGAACCTCGATCTCTATCAAGTCAACTGCACCTTCTACGACGCGCTCGCGCGCAACGACCGTGCGTATCTCGTCGCGCGCGCGATCCAGTTCTTCCTGCCGGGCGTGCCGCAGGTCTATTACGTCGGCCTGCTCGCCGGCGAGAACGACATGGCGCTGCTGGCGCGCTCGAACGTCGGCCGCGACATCAACCGCCATCACTACAGCCGCGCCGAGATCGATGCTGCGTTGCAACGCCCAGTCGTGCAGGATTTGCTCGACCTGATGAAGCTGCGCAACCAGCACCCGGCCTTCGCCGGCACTTTCGAGTTGCAGGGCGGCAGCGACGATCTGCTGGCGATGCGCTGGTACCGCGACCGCACCTGGATCGCGCTCACCGTCGGCCTGGCGCAACGCACGCTGCTGATCGAAGGCGACGACGGCAGCGGCGCCCGGCGTTACACCTTCCGCTGTTGAGCGTTGACTCGCGCTGCATCCAGGCGCGCCGCTCGCTCGTAGCTCCCCGTACAGTTCGAGTCCCGCCGTTGACAACTCGGCGGGGCCCGTCAGCGTCGAGGAGAGCCGATCGATGAACGGACGATTTCCATGAGCATGGCCGCCACGCTGGCGAGCGATTCGCCCTGGAGCCCGTGGCCGGCCGATGCCGTCGATGGCGACGAGCACGGCGACGAGCCGCAGCGGCCGGCAACAGATGCCACGGCCTGCTTCGCTGCCTCGCTCGACGACGGCCAGCTCGCCGCGCTCGTGCAGCGCGTGTGCGACCAGCATGAGCCTTCGCTGGCGCGGCTGTACGAAGCGACCGTCGGCCGTGTCCACGCCCTGGTGCTGCGCATCGTGCGCGTCGGCGCCGTCGCCGAGGAAGTGGTCGAAGACGTGTTCTGGCAGGTCTGGCGCGAGGCGCCGCGCTTCGATGCCGAGCGCGGCAGGGTGCTGGCCTGGCTGCTGGCGATTGCGCGCAGCCGTGCCATCGACGCGCTGCGCCGCAACGAACGCGTGCGCGCCAGCGAGGTCGCGGTCGAGGACGACGCGGCGCTCGAGTCGCTGGCGGCAGCGCCCGAGCGCAGCGACGATCCCTTCGACCTGGTCGGCGCCTCGCAGCACCACGCGCGGCTGCACGCGCTGCTGGCGCGGCTCGAGCCGCTGCCGCGCCAGTTGCTGTCGCTGGCCTTCTTTCGCGGCTGCACGCACGAGGAGATCGCCGAGCAGACCGGCCTGGCGCTGGGCACCGTCAAGTCGCACATCCGGCGCACGCTGAACCTGCTGCGCGCGCAGCTCGCCGACGACGAATCAACGACCCTGGAGCCATCATCCTCATGAACGCCAAAGCATCGAACGTCCTGGCCCTGCGCGATCGCGCCGAGCTCGACGAGGCGATCGACCTGCTCAACGACGCCTTGTCCGCGCGCGCGCCGGCGGATGCCTGCGTCGTGCCCGGCCACGTGCGCGAGCGCCTGCTCGGCCGCGTCGCCGACAGCGCCGAGCGGCATCGCGGCATGGTCACGGTGCGACAGCGCCGCGTGCCGGCGCAGGCATGGGCCGACGGCGTGCTGGTGCGCTGGATGTACCAGGCCGATAGCACGCGCGCGCGCCGTCCCGGCGAGCCGCAGCGGCTCGCGATGATCGAGCTGCAGCCCGGCGCGCGACTCGCGTCGGGCCTCGGCCTGACCGGTCGTCACAGCGAATGGCTGGTGGTGGCGGGCAGTGCAACGCTCGATGGCCTGGCGCTGGACACGCTCGATCACCACGGCCTGGCCGCCGCGGCGCACGAGCCGCTGATCGCCAGCGCCGCGGGCGCGACCCTCTACCTGCGCGACAACGGCGGCGAGCCGTCGCCCGCGGGCACGTCGCGCGAGCGTCAGGCGCAGTGGGAGGTCTTTGCCCCTGGCATCCGCCGCCGCCTGCTGTGGCAGGCCGGCAGTGCTGCGTCGTACATCGTGCGTGCGCAAGTCGGTGCCGCGGTGCCGGCGCACGGGCACGACCGCGACGAAGAGTGCCTGATGATCGAAGGCGAGCTCTTCGTCGGCGACATCCTGCTGCGCGAGCGCGAGTTCCAGTTGGCGCCGGCCGGCCTGAACCACGGCATGGTCCAGGCCGCCAGCGATTGCCTGGTCTATCTGCGCGGCGACGCCGAGCTGCAGCTGCTGCCGGCCTGAAGCGCGCGTTCGCGCGCGCTTCAGATCAGGCGTTGTTGTCGAACGGCAAGCGGATCTGCGACAGATCCTTCTTCGTCTCGACCAGGATCAGCGGGCCGTCGTCGATCGCCACCGGCGGCTTCGGCTCGCGCGGCACATGCGGCGCTCTCGGCTCGGCGGAGATCGCGGCTTGCGCCGCACGCACCTTGCCGTCGTCGGAGTGCACCCACTCGAGGCCGGCGGCGCTGGCCACGGCGTTGAGCTGGTCAATCGGCAGGCGGTAGGGTTCGGCACGACGTGCGCGTCGGCGTTGGCGTCGGGTCGGCGTCGGTTCGCGGGACCACGATCGGCCGCGTGGTGGGCAGCGGCTGCGGCACTTCGGCAGCCACCTCGACGACAGCTTCGGCCAAGGGCATGCTTGGCTGCGCCGGCGCCGCGGGCGTGGCAACGTCGAAGCTGTCTGACAAGTCAGTGGCTTCGAGCTGCGCGTCGTCGCTGCCGTTGGCGGCGTTGTCCTGACCCGTGCCCTCGCCGCGATTGCGGCCGCGACCGCCACGGCGACGGCGGCGACGCGCGCCGTCGCGCTCGCCGTTGGCCGCGCCATCGGCAGCGCCGTCGGCCAGGGCCATCGGTGCGGCGACGAGCGGCGTTGTGCCGGCTTCGATCAGGTTCAGGTCGGCGGTGTCTGCCGCTGACTCCGCAACCATCGGCTTGGCAGGCGCTTCGTTGCGCCGGCCTTCGCCGCGCGGCGGGCGGGCCTCACGCGGCTCGCGCGGCTCACGTGCTTCGCGCGGCTCGCGGTTGTCGCGCGGCGGCTGGTCGCGTGGGGCTTCGCTGCGGCGGTTGTCGCCGCGCGGTGCTTCGCGGCCATCACGTGACTCGCGGGGCTCACGCGCTTCGCGCGGCTCGCGTTGCTCACGGCCTTCGCGACTGTCGCGGCCCTCGGCTCGGCCGTCTGCCCGACCATCGCGTCGACCGTCGCGCCGGCCGTCACGGCGGCCCTCGCCGCCACGTTCGCCGCGCTCACCCCGTTCGCCGCGGCCACCACGCTGGCCACGGCCATCGCGCTCGCCGGCCTTGGACTTGGTGTCGATCGGCGCGGCCGCAACGGCCGCCGCCACCGGCGCTGCCTTGACGACTGCTTGCTCTTCGCTGCCGAAGAGCTTCTTGACCCAGGAGAAGAAGCCGCCACCGGCTTGCGGCGCAGCAGCCACCACCGCGGCAGGCACCGCCGCCGGTGCAACGGCCACCGGCACCGGCACCGGTTCGACCTTCGGCGCGGGAGGCGGTGCCGGCTGATCCGGCAACACGCCCTTGATGACAGGCTCCTGCTTGGCCTTGCCCTTCTCGTTGGCGTCGCGCCGGCGCGTGATGCCGACTTCGTCGTCCGGCTCCTCGATCATCGTGTAGGAGGCCTTGTAGGCATCGAGGCGCGGATCGTCGTGGCGCAGGCGTTCGAGCTTGTAGTTGGGCGTCTCGATGTGCGGGTTCGGGATCAGCAGCACGTTGACGCGCTGCTTGAGTTCGATCTTGGTGATCTCGCTGCGCTTCTCGTTGAGCAGGAAGGAGGTCACTTCCACCGGCACCTGCACATGCACCGCGGCGGTGTTGTCCTTCAGCGCTTCTTCCTGAACCATGCGCAGGATCTGCAGCGCGGAGCTTTCCGTGTCGCGGATGTGGCCGGTGCCGTTGCAGCGCGGGCAGGTGATGTGGCTGCCTTCGGACAACGCCGGGCGCAGGCGTTGCCGCGACAGTTCGAGCAGGCCGAACTTGCTGATCGCGCTGTACTGCACGCGCGCGCGGTCGAACTTCATCGCCTCGCGCAGGCGCTGCTCCACATCGCGCCGGTTCTTCGACTCTTCCATGTCGATGAAGTCGATCACCAGCAGGCCGCCCAGGTCGCGCAGCCGCATCTGGCGCGCGATCTCGTCGGCGGCTTCGAGGTTGGTGCGCGTCGCGGTCTCTTCGATGTCGCTGCCGCGCGTGGCGCGCGCCGAGTTGACGTCGATGGAGACCAGCGCTTCGGTGTGGTCGATCACGATCGCGCCGCCGCTAGGGCAGGTTCACCGTGCGCGAGAACGCGGTCTCGATCTGGTGCTCGATCTGGAAGCGCGAGAACAGCGACGCGTCGTCGCGGTAGCGCTTGACGCTTGATTGGCCGTCTCCGGCATCACGTGGTTCATGAACTGCGTGCGCCTGATCGAAGATGTCGTCGGTGTCGATCAGGATCTCGCCGATGTCGGCGGTGAAGTAGTCGCGGATCGCGCGGATGACGAGGCTCGACTTTCCTGGTAGATCAGGAACGCGCCCTTGCCGGCCTTGGCGGCGCCGTCGATCGCCTCCCAGAGCTTGAGCATGTAGTTCAGATCCCACTGCAGCTCGGGCGCGGTGCGGCCGATGCCGGCGGTGCGCGCGATCAGCGACATGCCCTTCGGGTAGTCGAGCTGGTCGAGGTTTTCCTTCAGCTCCTCGCGGTCTTCGCCCTCGATGCGGCGCGAGACGCCGCCGCCGCGCGGGTTGTTGGGCATCAGCACCAGGTAGCGGCCGGCCAGCGAGACGAAGGTGGTGAGCGCCGCGCCCTTGTTGCCGCGCTCTTCCTTCTCCACCTGCACCAGCAGTTCGCTGCCGTTGGAGATGACGTCCTGGATCTTGGCGTCGCGAACGCTCACGCCTTCCCTGAAGTAGGTCTTGGAGATTTCCTTGAACGGCAGGAAGCCGTGGCGGTCTTCGCCGTAATCGACGAAGCAGGCTTCGAGCGACGGCTCGACGCGCGTCACCACCGCCTTGTAGATGTTGCCCTTGCGCTGTTCGCGCCCTTCGATCTCGGTTTCGAAATCGAGCAGTTTCTGGCCCTCGACGATGGCCAGGCGACGCTCTTCGGGCTGCGTCGCATTGATCAGCATGCGCTTCATGTTGCGTGTTCTCCTATCGACTCTTTCACACAGTCGATGCACGAGAAGCGCAAACCCCACCAAGGAACCGCCCTGGACCGCGGCCTCGCTGGGGCGCTCGTTGCCGAGCGGATCAGCGCGGCTGCGGCGTTGGCGCGTGCGTCGCAGCCCTGGCGAGCCCGCGTTCGCGCACGGCCGACCGGCCCGCGAACGCATCGTGTGCGCGCGGGCTGCAGGTGTTGGCGGGCGGGAACGTCATGGTCCGGAGGGTTGGACGCGGGTGCAGGCTTTGGGAGCCTGCACCGACAAACCTTGTTCTTTTGTCGCGGCTGACCGAGTCAACCGTGGGTTGGATTCGCGCTTCTCTGCCACTCGCATCGCGCGGCTGCCGGAACACTTGTGGCTCTCGGCCCGCGGCGCGCAGCGGGTGTTGCATCACCTCCACGTTGCTGTGGGCGCGACCGCTAAACTCTCGGCGGATCAAGCACTTGCGACGACAACGTGGTCGAAACCATTATAGGGGCCAAACCCGCCCCGCAGGTCCGCCGCCTGGTCGTCGATGAAGGCGGCGAAGGCCAAAGGCTCGACAATTTCCTGATGCGGGTGTTGAAGGGCGTGCCCAAGACGCTCGTCTATCGCGTCATCCGCTCGGGCGAAGTGCGGCTGAACAAGGGCCGGGCTGCGGCCGACACGCGCTTGGCGCTGGGCGATGAAGTGCGGGTGCCGCCGGTGCGCACCGCCGAGCCGAAGGACGAAGCGGCGGTGCCTCCGCGCGAGTTCGCGCTGCTGTTCGAAGACGAGCACCTGCTGGCCATCGACAAGCCCGCCGGCGTGGCGGTGCACGGCGGCTCGGGCGTGAGCTTCGGCGTGATCGAGCAGTTGCGGCGCGCGCGCCCGCAGGCGAAGTTTCTGGAGCTGGTGCATCGCCTCGACAAGGAAACGTCGGGCGTGCTCTTGTTGGCCAAGAAGCGCAGCGCGCTGACGAACGTGCAGGACCAGTTCCGCGAGCGCGGTACGGTCAAGGTCTACGCCGCGCTGGTCGCAGGCGCCTGGCCGGCCAGCAAGAAGGTGATCGACGTGGCCTTGCACAAGTCGCTCGACGCGCAGGGCGAGCGCCACGTGCATGCGGTGTCCCTCGATCATGACCAGGCCCGCCGCTCGATCACGCTGGTCAAGGTGGCTCAGCGTCTTGCCGGGCACACGCTGCTCGAGGTGACGCTGAAGACCGGCCGCACCCACCAGATTCGCGTGCACCTGGCGCATGAGGGTCATCCGATCGTCGGCGACCCGAAGTACGGCGACTTCGGCGCCAACCGCGTGATGGCGCGCGGCGCGCATCGCTTCGGCCGCATGTTCTTGCACGCGCGGCACCTCGCGATCGATCATCCGGCGACCGGGCAGCGACTGGCGCTCGACGCACCGCTGCCCAGCGATTGCGCCCGTTTGCTCAAAGCGCTGGCGGCAGAGCGCAGCTGATCTTGTTCGACGAAAGACCCTCCACATGAAACGAATCCCTGCTTCCATGCCGACCCGGCTTGCCGCGTGCTGCGCGGCGGCGCTGCTGCCGGCGTGCGTGTCGCCGACGCTGCCCGCATCGAGCTCGGCATCGACTGCAGCCCCTGCCGATCCGACCTGCACCACCGCCGCTGTCGCCTTCGCTCTGCCCGGCGTGCGCATCACCGATGCCGAAGCCGTGGCCGCCGGCGCCATGCGTCCACCCAACATCAGCGCCGGGCCGCTGCTCGCCGCGCACTGCCGCATCGCCGGCCGCATGAACGAGCGCATGGGCGTCGGCGGCCGCGCCTTTCACATCGGCTTCGAGATGCGGCTGCCGGCGCAATGGAACGGCCGCCTGCTCTACCAGGGGGGCGGCGGCAACGACGGCGTCGTGCGGCCGGCCGTCGGGCCGCAGGCCGCGCCGGGCTATGCGCTCAACCGCGGCTTTGCCGTCGTCACCACCGACGCCGGCCATCAAGGCCCGGAAGGCAACTTCGGGCTCGACCCGGTGGCGCGTGTCGACAATGCCTACAACGCGCACGACAAGGTCGCGCTCACGGCCAAGGAGATCGTGCGCCGCCACTACGCCAAGCCGGCCGAGCGCTCGTACTTCATCGGCTGCTCGGGCGGTGGGCGCCAGGGCATGATGTTCACGCAGCGCTTTCCGCAGCACTTCGACGGCGTCATCGCGATCGCGCCGGCGATGCGCGTATCCAAGGGCGCGACCATCGCCGCGGCGTGGGACACGCAGGTCTTCGCCGCCATCGCGCCCAACGACGCCGATGGCAAGGCCGTGCTCAGCCGCGCCTTCAGCGACGCCGATCTCGGCCTCGTGCGCAAGGGCATCCTGGATGCGTGCGACGCAGCCGACGGCATCGCCGACGGCGTCGTGTCCAACCCCGCGGCGTGCAGGTTCGACCCGCACGGCCTCGCGTGCGCCAGCGAGCGCGACAAGACGCCGTCGTGCCTGGCGCCGAGCCAGGCCGGCGCGTTGCGCAAGGCCATCGCCGGCCCGGTGGATGGCAGCGGTCGCGCGCTGTATTTCCCCTGGCCGTGGGACGCCGGCATCGGTCACGCTCAGAACGACTGGCGCGCGTGGAAGCTCGGCAGCTCCACCACCGCGGCGCCGAACTCGCGCCATGTGCTGCTGATGCAGGACGCGCTGCAAGGCTATTTCGTCACTCCGCCGGACCGCGCGCTGACCGTCTTCAACTTCAACTTCGACCGCGACCCGCCGCGCATGGAGGCGCACTCGTGGATGTTCGACACGGCCGACGACGTCGAGCTCGCCGGCTATCGCGCGCGCGGCGGCAAGCTGCTGTTCGCGCACGGCATGGCCGATCCGATCTTCTCGCCGCTCGAGATGGTCGACTACCTGCAGCGCCTGAATGCGCGGCACGGCGCGGCCACGAACGACTTCGCGCGCCTGTTCCTGATTCCGGGCATGGGCCACTGCCAGGGCGGCGCCGGCACCGACAGCTGGGACGGCCTGGGCGCGCTCGTCGAGTGGGTCGAGAAAGGCCAGGCGCCGCAGCGCATCGTCGCCGGCGGCTCTGCGGTCTTCCCCGGCCGCACGCGGCCCTTGTGCCCCTACCCGCAGTACGCGCACTACAACGGCAGCGGCAATGCGGAAGACGCCGCGAACTTCAGCTGTCGGGCGCCCTGATGACAGCGCCGTCGAGATTCGACCTGATCGTCTTCGACTGGGACGGCACCTTGTTCGATTCCACTGCGCTGATCGTGCGCTGCATCCAGAACGCGTGCACCGATGTCGGCGCGCCGCAGCCCAGCGCCGTCGACGCGGCCTACGTCATCGGTCTGGGCCTGCAGGATGCGCTGCGCCATGTCGCGCCCGGCCTGCCCGAGTCGCGCTACCCCGAGCTCGGCAACCGCTACCGCCACCACTACGTCGCGAGCCAGCACGAGCTGAGCCTGTTCCCGGGCACGATCGAGATGCTGCGGTCCTTGAAGGCGCGAGAGCATCGCCTTGGCGTGGCCACCGGCAAGGGCCGGCGCGGCCTCGATGACGCGCTCGCCCACTCGCAACTGCAGGGCCTCTTCGACGCGACGCGCACCGCCGACGAGACCGCATCGAAACCGCACCCGATGATGCTGCTCGAACTGATGCACGAGTTCGGCACCGAGCCCGAGCGCACGCTGATGATCGGCGACACCACGCACGACCTGCTCTTGGCGCGCAACGCCGGCACGCCCAGCGTGGCGGTGTCGTTCGGCGCGCACGAGCACGAGACCTTTGCCGAATTCGCGCCGCTGCACATCGCGCACAGCACGCGCGAGCTGCACGACTGGCTGATCGCGCATGGATGAGCCGCAACCCTTGTGCCGCAGCGACGCGCTGATCGAACGCGGCGACGGCGTGCTCTTCGACGTGATGCTCTGGCGCCAGCCGGCGCGCGCTTTCGCGCTGCGCATCGACGGCACAGGTCGTCGCCTACATCAACCGCTGCGCGCATGTGCCGACCGAGCTCGACTGGAACCCCGGCCAGTTCCTCGACGCCGAGCGCAACACGATCGTCTGCTCGGTGCACGGCGCGATGTATTCGCCGCAGAGCGGCCACTGCCTGGGCGGGCCCTGCGGGCGCGGGCGCTTGATGGCGGTGCGCGTCGTTGAAAGCGACGGGCAGGTGCATTGGTATCCTTCGCGCGACATCGCGCCGGTCGTCTTCGACGCGGGCGTGCCAACTCCACCAGCAGGTCCGCAACATGAGCCCTGACAACGAACTGCCCACCGAACCGACGCCGACGGCGCCGCCCCGACCGACCACCACCGCGGGACAGCGCGAGCCGATGCAAGCCTCGCTCGAAACCGTGGCCCGCGAGCTGATGCAAGACCGCCGTAGCGAACGCCGCTGGCGCGTCTTCTTCCGCCTGGCGTGGCTGGGCATCGCGCTGGCGCTGCTGTGGGGTGTGTTCGTGGCGCGCAACCATGCCTCGGCCACCGGCGGGCCGCACACGGCGCTGGTGGAGGTGCGCGGCGAGATCGCGCCCGACACCGAGGCCAGCGCCGAGCGCATCAACGCCGCGCTGAAGAACGCCTTCGAGGACAAGGGCTCGCAGGCCATCGTCATGCGCATCAATTCGCCCGGCGGCAGCCCGGTGCAGTCGGGCATCGTCAACGACGAGATCAAGCGCCTCAAGGCCAAGCACAACAAGAAGGTGTATGCGGTGGTCGAGGAGATCTGTGCCTCGGGCGCGTACTACATCGCGGTCGCGGCCGACGAGATCTACGTCGACAAGGCCAGCCTCGTCGGCTCGATCGGCGTGCTGATGGACGGCTTCGGCTTCATCGGCACGATGGAAAAGCTCGGCGTCGAGCGCCGCCTGCTCACCGCCGGCGAGAACAAGGGCATGCTCGATCCGTTCTCGCCGCAGAACGAGAAGCACACCGCCTATGCCAAGGCGATGATCGACCAGATCCACCAGCAGTTCATCACCGTCGTCAGGACAGGCCGCGGCGACAAGCTGAAGGAGAACAAGGAGACGTTCTCGGGCCTGTTCTGGAACGGCGAAGAGGCCATCAAGCTCGGCCTGGCGGACAAGACCGGCAACCTCGACTTCGTCGCGCGCGAAGTCATCAAGGCCGAAGAGATCATCGACTACACGACTCACGACAATCTGGCCGAGCGCTTTGCCAAGCGCTTCGGCGCGGCGATCGGCTACGGCGCGATCAAGGCGCTGCGTGAACTCGCGCCACTGAAATGACGACCCCAAGCTCGCTGCGCTCGCGCCCCCCGAGGGGAGCGCAGGCCGCTTGGGAGCGGCCCGGCGCTGGCCTGCATTGATGTCTGATCCCACCGACGCGCTCGGGCCTCTGGTGTCCGATCGGATGGCGGTCCTGCCGCAGTACCTGCTGCCCAAGCGCGCGCTGACGCTGCTGATGGGCGATCTCGCCGGCGCGCGCGGCGGTGCGATGACGACGCGCGTGATCCGCTGGTTCATCGACCGCTACCGCGTCAATATGGCCGAAGCGGCCCATCCCGATCCTGCCGCGTACGCGACCTTCAACGAGTTCTTCACGCGCGCCCTCGCGCCGAGCGCACGCCCGATCGCGCGCGCCGATCTCGTCAGCCCGGTCGATGGCGCGATCAGCCAGCTCGGCGCGATCGACGGCGACGCCATCGTTCAAGCCAAGGGCCACACCTACACCGTGCAGGCGCTGGTGGGCGGCGATGCCGAGTTGGCAAGGCCGTTTCTGAACGGCCACTTCGCCACGCTCTATCTCAGCCCGAAGGACTACCACCGCATCCACATGCCGTGCGCCGGCACGCTGCGCCGCATGATCCATGTGCCGGGCGATCTGTTCTCGGTGAACCCGACGACGGCGCGCGGCGTGCCCGGCCTGTTCGCACGCAACGAGCGCGTGGTCTGCGTCTTCGACGGCGCACGCGGACCGTTCGTCTTGGTGCTGGTCGGCGCGACCATCGTCGGCAGCATGGCCACCGTCTGGCACGGCGTGGTCAACCCGCCGCGGCCGGGCCGCGTGCGCGACTGGCGCTACGACGGCGACAAGGCCGTCGTGCTCGAGCAGGGCGACGAGATGGGCCGCTTCCTGCTCGGCTCGACGGTGGTGCTGTTGTTCCCGAACGGGCCGCTGATGTTCAGCGCCTCGTGGCAGCCGGCAGGCGCGATCCGCATGGGCGAAGCGATGGGCGCGCTGGCGCCGCTGTGACCTGCCGGTTGCTCGTTCAACGGTCGTAGACGATCGGCGGCGGCAATGCCGGCTCAGCGGCCGGTACGGCGCCGGCCGGCTTGCCGGCGAGCAAGGCGCTGCGGTCGGACTGCCCGGCGCGGAAACCCGCCGCATACCCCTTGTTCTTGCGATCACTTTCGCGCAGCGGCTGCCGGTTGTAGCCGTCCTGGTAGCCGGCGGCATAGTCGGGGCCGTTGGGCGGTGCACCGATCGCCACGCGCTTGGCCTGGCCGGCGCGATAGCCGTTGACATACGCGCGGTTGCCGCGGTCGCGCTCGCGCGCCGGCTCGTTGTTCAACGCGTCGCGAAAGCCGACCTCGTAGTCGGCACCGCCCAGCAAAACCGCGGGCGCGGCGGGCACGACCGGCGCGGCCACCACCGCGGGCTGGCGTCGCGCTTCACCGGCCTGGTAGCCCGCAGCGTAAGTGCGGCTGGCGTTGGCGCGGCGCGCCTGGCGGGCGTAGCCGTCGCGAAAGCCGTTGTCGTAGTCGGAACCGCCGGCGGTGGCGCCGCTCTTCCTCTGCGCTTCGGCGGCGCGGTAGCCGCCGGCGTAGTCCCTGTTGCCGTCGCGATCGCCGTAGGGCAGGCCGTTAAGGCCGTCGCGGTAGCCGCGGTCGTAGTTCGATCCGGCGTCGGCGCCGGACTGACGCCGCTTCTCGCCGGCCTTGAATCCTTCGGCATAGAGCCTGTTGCCGTCGCGATCGCGGTACGGCACGTTGTGATAGCCGTCGCGATAGCCGGTGTCGAAGTCGGTGGCCCAGACGGGACTGCCGGCGACGAGCATCACCGCGGCCAGCACACGCATGGCCCAGGCGCGGCCGCGCGCGATCGAAGAAGCGAACATGCTTGTCTCCTGTTGAGTGCCCAGCGAGCACCGAGCCACAACGGGCGACGCGCGGTGCGGTGCACAGCGCGTCGCCGAAACGACTCTCGAGCAAACGTGGCGTTGCCACTTTGCTTGAACCCCCCACGGGGGGTGGGCCGGGCTGGCCCGGCCCCAGGGGCTCATTGCGGCGGAATGCGCAGCAGCTGCCCCGGGTAGATCTTGTCCGGATGCTTCAGCATCGGCTTGTTGGCCTCGAAGATCACCGGGTACTTGTTGGCGTCGCCGTAGAACTTCTTGGCGATCTTGGACAGGTTGTCGCCGCTGACCACGGTGTGCCATTGCGACTCGGGCTCGGGCGAGTCGACCGTCAGCATGTCGTTGACGGCGCCGACGCCGGCCACGTTGCCGCAGCACAGCAGCACCTTTTCCTTGGTGGCCTGGTCGGCCACCGAGCCGGCGACGGTGACGGTGCCGCTGGGGGCATCGAAGGCCACGTCCAGGCCGTTGACGTTCAGGCCCTGCGTGCCGATGTAGTCGGCGATCGCCTTGCCGGCCGCATCGCTCATCGCCGCCACGTTCTCGGGCGTCGGCGCCGACTTGACCGCGGCTTCGGCCGCCTTGGCCTGGCCGATGCCGAACAGTTTCTCACCGGCTTCCTTCATGAAAGACATCAAACCCATGGTCCGCTCCTGTGGTGTTGGGAAAGCAGCGCGCATGGTAGCCGGCATTTGTGCGTTCGCCCTGACCCTGGCGGCGTGCGCGTGGGCGCAGAATGTTTCGACAGGAAAGCAGGAGACCGCCATGCCCGACGCCAGCCCGAGCCGCACGAGCGCTCACAGCAGCCCGCAGCGCAACCGCACCAGCTGGTGCGCCGTACCGTGGCCCTGGTGCTGGCCGGCGGACGCGGCTCGCGCCTGAAGCAGCTCACCGACAAGCGCGCCAAGCCGGCGGTGTACTTCGGCGGCAAGTTCCGCATCGTCGATTTCGCGCTGTCCAACTGCGTCAACTCCGGCATCCGCCGCATCGGCGTGGTGACGCAGTACAAATCGCATTCGCTGTTGCGCCACCTGCAGCGCGGCTGGAGCTTCCTGCGCGCCGAACTGAACGAGGTGGTCGATCTGCTGCCGGCGCAGCAGCGGGTCGACGAAGAGCACTGGTACCGCGGCACGGCCGACGCGGTGTTACCAGAACCTGGACATCATCCAGGGCTCGAACCCCGAGTACGTCGTGGTGCTGGCCGGCGATCACATCTACAAGATGGACTACTCGCTGATGCTGAAGGACCACGTCGAGTCCGGCGCCGGTTGTACCGTGGGCTGCATCGAGGTGCCGCGCGCCGAGGCCAGCGCTTTCGGCGTGATGGCGGTGGACGACTCGCGCAAGATCACGAGCTTCGTCGAGAAGCCGGCCGACCCGCCGCCGATGCCCGGTCACGACGACATGTCCCTGGCGAGCATGGGCATCTACGTCTTCGATGCCAACTACCTCTACAAGCTGCTCGAGGAAGACCTGGCCAACCCGCAGTCGAGCCACGACTTCGGCAAGGACGTGATCCCGCGCACCGTGGGCGAGGGCCGCGCGCTGGCGCATCCGTTCTCGATGAGCTGCATCCGCAACCCCAACGGCGCGCCGCCGTACTGGCGCGACGTCGGCACGATCGACGCGTTCTGGTGCGGCCAACCTCGACCTGGCGTCGATCAACCCGGAGCTCGACATCTACGACACCGACTGGCCGATCTGGACCTACCAGCGCCAATTGCCGCCGGCCAAGTTCATCCCCGACAAGAACGGCATGCACGGCATGACGGTCAACACCATCGTCTCCGGCGGCTGCATCGTCAGCGGCTCGCATGTCGCCAACTCGGTGCTGTTCTCCAACGTGCGCATCCATTCGTTCTGCAACGTCGAGTCCGCGGTGGTGCTGCCGGGCGTGACGATCGAGCGCAACTGCCGCATCAAGAACGTGGTGATCGATCGCGGCTGCGTCCTGCCCGAAGGTCTGGTGGTCGGCGAGGACGCAGTGCTCGATGCGCAGCGCTTCGAGCGCACCGCCAGCGGCGTGTGCCTGATCACGCGCGAGATGCTCGGCTGCCTCGGGCAGGAGCGGGACCGCACCTGATGCAGGTTCTGCACGTCGGCGCCGAGATCTACCCCTTCGTCAAGACCGGCGGCCTGGCCGACGTGCTCGGTGCGCTGCCGGCCGCGCTCGCTGCCGGCGGCGACGAAGCGCGCGTGCTGCTGCCGGGGCTGCCGGCGCTGATGAAGGTGCTGCGCGAGCCGCGCGTCGTCGCCAGCGTGGCGCTGCCCTGGGGCGGCACGGCCGCCGAGCTGGTTGAAGGCGTGCTCGATGCGCCGTCGCTGGCGGGCGTCAAGGCGCTGCTGCTGAGGCACGATGCGCTGTACGCGCGGCCCGGCACGCCCTACGGCGACGGCGCCGGCCATGCGTTTGCCGACAACCAGCGCCGCTTCGCGCTGCTCGGCCTGGCCGCCGCGCGCCTGGCCGAAGGCGCGCACGCCGACTGGCGCCCGCAGCTGCTGCACGCGCACGACTGGCATGCGGGCCTCGCTCCCGCGTACAACGCCTTCGCGCGCGCGGCCGGCAAGAGCGCGGCGGCCAGCGTCTTCACGATCCACAACCTCGCCTACCAGGGCGTGTTCGCGCGCGGCGCCTTCGACGAGCTCGGCCTGCCGGCGCAGGCCTTCGGCGTCCAGGGCGTCGAGTTCCACGGCCAGTGGTCGTTCATGAAGGCGGCGCTGCACTACGCCGACCGCATCACCACCGTCAGCCCGACCTACGCGCGCGAGATCCAGACCGACGAATTCGGCGCCGGCCTCGACGGCCTGCTGCGCGAGCGCAGCAGCGTCGTCAGCGGCGTGCTCAACGGCGTCGATGAAGCCGTGTGGAACCCGGCGCACGACGCTGCCGATCGCCGCGCACTACAGCGCGCAGCGCATCGCAGGCAAGGCGCAGTGCAAGGCGGCGCTGCAACGCGAATGCGGCATCGAGGTGCAGGACGCGGCGCCGCTGTTCACCGCGGTCAGCCGTCTGACCGAGCAGAAGGGCCTGCAGCTCGTCGTCGAGACGATCGACGAGATCGTCGAGCGCGGCGGGCAGCTCGTCGTGCTGGGCAGCGGCGACGCCGCGCTCGAAGCGGCGTTTCGCGCCGCGGCGGCCAAGCATCCGCGGCACGTCGCGCTGCGCCAGGGCTACGACGAGGCGCTGTCGCACCGCATCTTCGCCGGCAGCGACGTCACGCTGGTGCCTTCGCGCTTCGAGCCCTGCGGCCTGACGCAGATGTACGCGCTGCGCTACGGCAGCCTGCCGCTGGTGCGTCGCACCGGCGGCCTGGCCGACACGGTGGTGGACTGCACGCTCGAAGACATGGCCGATGCGCGCGCCACCGGCTTCGTCTTCGAGCGCTTCGAGGCCGACGATCTGCAGCGCGCGCTGCGCCGCGCCTTCACGCTGTGGCAGCGCCCGCGCGATTGGCGCGTGGTGCGCCAGCGCGCGATGGCGCAGCACTTCGGCTGGAACGCGGCGGCGCAGCGCTACGTGGCTCTGTACCGAGATGCGCTGCAGGCTGCGGGCGTGTGAGCGACGACGGTGTCGGCATGGCCGCCGAGCAGCCGCCGCGGATCTGGCTTTGCCAGGCCGCTGGCGGCTCCCCCTCGAGGGGGAGCGGCGAAGCCGCTCCGGGGGTGGGTGAATCAGTGCCTGATCTCGAACTTCGTCCCGCGCACCGACAGCACGCTGGCCGACGCGCCGATGCGTTCGAGCACCACGCCGTTGACGACGGCATCGCCTTCGCGCAGCACCTGGCCGTTGATGAAGACCATGCGCGCCGACGGCGTCGGTGAATAGACCGCGCCGCTGATCGCCAGCGGCGGCAAGCCGGCGCGCACGTCGGGCGGCAACTCCGCCAACGTGGGCAGGCGCGCTTCGGCGGCTTTGGCTGGGGGCGTGGCGGCCGCTGCAGGGGCGGCCGCGGGTGACGGCGACGTTGTCGCCGTCGGCGGCGGCGAAGGCGGTGGAGGCGGTGGGCTGACAACGACGGTGGGCGTGCGCGCCGCTTCGGCCGCAGCCGATGGTGGCGCGGGTGTCGCAGCGGGCGCGGCGGCCGGTGCCGGCGGCGCTGTCGTCGTCGTCGTGCGCGCGTGCGGCCGGCGGTGCTGGCGCCGTCGCGGCGGGGACAGGGCGTGGCGGCGACATCGTCGCCGCCGGTGCAGCAGGCGGCGTTGGCGATGCCGGTGCCGTCGCCTCCAGCGGCGGCGTGCGCACACCGCGATCAGCCAGCAGCACCCAGGCCAGCGCGCCGCCGAGCACGACGATCGCGCCGATCGCCAGCGGCACCCAGGGCACGCCGCCCTCGCGCTCGTCGCTGCTCGACAAGCCGTCCTGCGGATGGGCGTGCAGGCCGGGCACGGCAGCGCGTTCGCGCTCGGCGTCGGCCTTCTTCAGGGCATCGAGGATGTAGCTCAACGCATCGTCTCCACTCAGAAGCTGTGAATGAACCCGGCGCGTCCGAGCAGGACGCCAAAACGCGACCAATCTAGACGCAAAGCACAGCCGCAGCTCGTGCTGCGGCGAGCATTTGCAACGACGAGTGGCCGCGTTTTGGCGGCATGAGCGCGCGTGGCCGCTCCAAAGCGCTCATACCGGAGCGCCAACGGCGCGGAGGTTGCCTTATGAGCGGGCGTGGTGGGTTCGTTCACAGCTTCTCAGCGCAAGAGGTGCGGCTCGCGTTGCGCGCTGCCGGCTGCGCGCGCGAGCTGCATGAAGGTGGTGGGCCCGGCGCGGCCGTCGGCAACCAGACCCTGCGCGCGCTGGAAGACGACGAGGTGCGCCAGCAGCGCCTTGTCGAACACGGCGGGTCCTGTCGGCGCTGTCGCGCCGCGCACGGTGGCGAGCTGCGCCGCGAGCGCATCGACCGCGCGGCCGCGCATGCCGGGCAAGAGGATCGCGCCGTAGCCCTCGGGCGCGCGCCAGTAAGTGGCGAAGTCGCCCTGCCACAGGTTGGCCAGCGACACCAGCGTGACGTCGATGGTGTCGCGGCCCAGGCGCAACGTGGCGGCGCGCGGGGACAGCGCCAGCAGCAGGGCGTGGGCGCTGCGGCCCTGCTCGTCGCGCAGCGTGATGATGCCGGGCCGGTCGAGCTGGCGCACCAGCGGCAGGCCCGCTGTGGTGCCGCGCCAGCATTGCCACTGCGCACGTTGGGCCACGGCGCAGGGGTCGGCTGCGCTGTCTGGCAGGGCGATGCCCCACAGCGGCGCCAGTTCGCGCCAGGCTTCGGCCTCGCTGCGCCAGGCGCTGCGCGCGATGACTTCGGCGGCGGTGAGAAACAGCGGTGCCGATGCCGCGGCGTCGGGCAGCGCCGCGGCCACGCCGTTGCTGCTGCTGATGCCGTCGCTGACGACGGTCGGCGCCGATGCCGCCGCCGCGCTGGATGCTGCGGCGGAGAGTGCAGGTGCCGATGCTGCAGCGCTCGGCGCGGGCAGATCGTTCCCGCGCGGCCAGAGCCAAGCCGTGAGGCCCGCCAGCGCCAAGCCCGCGGTGAGTCCGCCCAGTCCCAGCGCCCAGGGCCCGAGACGGCGCAGGCCCTCGATGCGGTCGACGCGGCGCTCGGCGCCGAAGACCTCGGCCGCGGCCTTGTCGACGATGCGCTTGTCGACACGCGGAACGCTCTCGGCATAGGCGCCGAGCAGGGCGCGGTCGGCCACCAGGTTGATGCGCCGCGGCACGCCGCGCGCGGCCACGTGGATGCTCTGCATCGCGCGCTGCGAGAACGGCATCGCCGATGTCAGGCCGGCGATGGCCAGACGATGGCGCAGGTACTGGTGGGTCTCTTCCTCCGACAGCGCGTCCAGGTGATAGCGGGCGATCACGCGCTGCGCCACCTGCTCCAGCTCGGGCCGGTGCAGCATCGCGCGCAGCTCGGGCTGGCCGATCAGCACGATCTGCAGCAGCTTGCGCTCGTTGGTCTCGAGATTCGTCAGCAGGCGCAACTGCTCGAGCACGTCGGCCGCGAGGTTTTGCGCCTCGTCGATGATCAGCACGTTGTTCAGGCCGACGGCATGGGTTTCGAGCAGAAACCTGTTGAACGGGTCGAGGTAGTCCTTGGCCGTGAGCGCGCTGCCGGCCGGCGCCGCCTCCACCGGCACGTGGAACTCCTCGCACACCGTCTTCAGCAGTTCGAGCGCGGTCAGTTTCGGATTGAAGATGTAGGCGACGTTGCAGCGCTTGGGAATCTGTTCGAGCAGGCAGCGGCAAACGGTTGTCTTGCCGGCGCCGATCTCGCCGGTGAGCAGCACGAAGCCGCCGCCGCCGCCCTTGACGCCGTACAGCAGGTGCGCCAACGCCTCCCGATGGCGCTCGCTCATGAAGAGGTAACGCGGGTCGGGAGCGATCGAGAAGGGCTCGTGCTTGAGGCCGAAGTACTGGACGTACATAGGGGGTTGTTGGACAGGATAGCGTGCGCTCCCGGCCGGGTTCGCGGCACAATCCGGTGCCATGCTACCCCGCACCCTCGCCCTCATCGACGACGACGCCGAGTATTCGGAGTACCTCGCGCAGCACCTGCGCGGCGAAGGCATCGACGTCAGCGTCTTCGACGACAGCAACACCCTGCTCGCCGACAACGACTCGCACCGCTACGACTTCTACCTGGTCGACCTGATGCTGCCCGGCGTCGATGGCGTCGAGCTGATCAAGGTCATCCGCCGCCGCAGCGACGCCGGGCTGTTGGTCGTCTCGGGGCGGCTCGGCCCCGAAGTCTTCGCCAGCGTCATGACCGCAGGTGCCGACATGTACCTGGCCAAGCCGGTGCAGTTCGACCAGGTCTCGCTCGCCATCCAGGCCGTGCAGCGCCGCGCCGGCCGTGATGTCAGCACCGACCAAGCGCGTGGAAGCTCGATCGCGAGGTGCACGAGCTGCTCGTGCCCGACGGCGCGCGCGTCGCCTTGTGCGATGCCGACATGATCGTGCTCGAATGCTTTCTCGAAGCCGGCGGCGCAGACGGTGACGCGCGAGGCGCTGTCCAAGGCGCCTCGGCCGCGAGAGCGACGACGACGGCGACAACGGCCTGAACGCGATCATCTATCGCTTGCGCCGCCGCATCGAGCGCGCCACGCCGATGCTGGTGCCGCTGCAGTCGCGTTCGCGCGTCGGCTACTGGTTCCGCGCGCCGCTGACGACTGTCTGACCGGCAGCGGCCCGGCGCTCGCCGGCGCTGCGCGATCCACAGCCGCATGGTGGTGCCGGCGCTGCCGGTGGCCACCAGTTCGGCACGGCCGCCCTGCAACTCGAGCGCGCGGCGCACGATGTACAGGCCCAGGCCCGTGGCTGGCACGCCCGGCGGCGTCGCGCGGCCGCGCGTGCCGCGTTCGAACAGGCGCGGCAGCAGTTCGGGCTGGATGCCGGGGCCGTTGTCGATCACGTCGAGCACCAGCGCCAGCGGCTCGTCGGAATCGGACACGCGCAGCGTCACGGCCGAGCCCGGCGCTGAGTAGCGCAGCGCGTTGGCCAGCAGGTTGCGCAACGCCAGGCGCAGCAGGCCCATGTCCATCGACGCGGTGCGTGTGTCGGCGACGCGCTCGATGCGCACGCGGTCGCGCTCGGCCAGCGGCATGTCGGCCGACCGCCACCGCCAGCAGCATGTCGATGTCGATATCGGTTTCGAGCGGCGCCGCCGGCTGGCCGTGGCCGCCGCCCTGACCGAGCAGCGCCGCCACCGCCAGCGTGTTGTCCACGCCCGACATCACGGCATGCATCACGCCCTGGGCACGGCTGCAGGCGCTCGGCGGCGTCGACCGCGTGCGCTCCACCTCGGCCAGCGCCGCCGCCGCGCTTTGCAGCGCCGCTGAAGCGTTGTTCAGCGGCTGGCGCACCTCGTGAGCGAGCACGTTGAGCATCTCGCTGCGCTCGGCCAGCAGCGCGTCGAGCTCGGCGGCGTAGCGTTCGACGTCGGCGCGCTGCACCTGCTCGCGGCGCAGCTCGGCGGTGCGCGCCGACAGCTCGGTGATGTCGTCGGTGACCACCAGCGCGCGCAGGGCGTGGCCGGCTTCGTCGTACTGCACGATCGCCGAGGCGACGATGTCGAGCACCCGGCGATCGCGGCGCTCCACCTGCAGCACGCCGCTGGTGTGGCGGCCCGTGAGCCAGAGCTGATTCAGATCGTGCTCGCGCTTGCGCCGCGATTCATCGGTGAAGAAATCGAGCGCGCGCCGCCCGATCACCTCCTCGCGCGTGTAGCCCATCACATCGAGCCAGCGGTCCGACACCGACAACAGCATGCCGTCGACGTCGATCGAATGCATCATCGCCGGCGTCTGCTCGTAGAGCTGCGTCAGCAGGCGGTTGCCGTCGCGCAGCGCGCGTTCGGCGTCGTGGCGCCAGGTCACGTCCTGGAAGGCGCCGAAGGCACGCAGCGGGGCACCGTTGGCATAAGCGATCTCGCCGATCGACCGCACCCAGATGTGGCGGCCCTGGGCGGTGATCATCGGTAGTTCGAGGTCGAAGGGCGTGCCGTCGGCGATCGAGCCGGTCCAGGGCTTCGCGCAGCGCGGCGCGCGCCTCCGGGGCGTAGTAGCTCACGGCTTCGGCGAACGTCGGCCGGTGCCCCGGCTCGACATCGTGGATGCGGCAGGTCTGGTCGGACCACTTCATGGTGCCGTCCAGCAGGCACAACTCCCAGCCGCCGATGCCGGCGATGCGGCCGGTGCGGTCGAGAAAGTCCTCGCTGTCGCGCAGGCGCCGCTGCGCGTCGCGTGCGTTCGGTCACGTCCTGCACCGTGCCGACGAAGCCGGTGATCGCGCCGTCGTCGCCGCTGATCGAACGCGCCAGCGAGTGCACCTGGCGCACGCTGCCGTCGGCGCGCTGCACGCGAAACTCCATCGCGAACTCGCGGCCTTCGGCGGCGGCGGCTTGCCACTCGGCGAACACCGGCTCGCGGTCTTGCGGATGCAGCGTCCCAGTCCAGCCTTCGCCCAGGCTCTGCTCGATCGACAAGCCAAACATCGACTGCCAGCGTGCATTGGTGTAGGTGCAGCGGCCGTGCGCGTCGGTGTGGAAGACGCCCAGCGGCGAGGCGTCGGACAGGGTCCGGAACTTGCGCTCGCTGTCGGCCAGCGCGCGCTGTGCCGCGTCCATCGCGCTCTGGTCCCATTGGTCGCGCACCATGGCGACGTAGCCCTCGACCCGCTCGTCCGCGCCGCGCAGCGGCACCAGGTGCACCTGCTGCGGATACATGCCGCCGCGACGCGGGATCTGCGCCTCGAACGACTGTGGTTGCCCGGCGAGCACGGCCTCGTTATAGGCGCGATGCGCGTTGAAGGCGGTGGCGCCGATCATCTCCGACAGGTGCGTGCCGAGCAGCGAAGCGGCGCTGCGCCCGAAGCGCTGCTGCACCCGCGCGTTGGCATAGGCGTTGCGGAACTGCCGGTCCCATACCGAGACCGACAGCGGCAAGCGGTCGAGGATCGAACTCAGCGCGCGCACATGGCCGGCCAGTTCCGACTCGACCGCGCTCTGCGCGCCCAGCGCCTGGCCGAGTGCGCGCTCGCGCAGCAGCAGGGCCTGCACCACCGCGTGCGCCAATTCGGCAAGCTGCGCTCGCTGCGATGGATCGAGCCGTCGCGGCGCGCGGTCGATCACGCACAACGTGCCCACGCGCTCGCCGCCGGGCAGTACCAGCGGTGCCCCGGCGTAAAAGCAGATGCCGGGCGGGCCGGTGACCAGCGGGTTGTCGGCAAAGCGCGGGTCGTTGCGCGCGTCGTTGACCTCCATCACGTCACGGCCGAGGATGGCGTGGGCGCAGAAGGCGACGTTGCGCGGCGTCTCCTGCACGCCGGGCAGGCCGAGGTTGGCTTTGAACCACTGTCGTCTCGAGTCCAACAGGCTGACCAGCGCGATCGGCGTGCCGGCGATCTGCGCCGCCAACCGCGCCAGGCTTTCGAACATCGGCTCGGGCGCCGAGTCGAGCACCGCCAGTGCGCGCAGGCGCGCCAGACGTTGGGCTTCGTCGGGCGGCAGCGGAGCGGGACTCATGGGGCGGTGTTCAACTCACCAGCAGGCCACGCTGCTCGATAAAGCGCACGACGCTGTCCAGACCGCTGCCGCTGTGCAGGTTCGTCATGACATAGGGGCGGCGATCGGCGTGCGCGGGCCGCATGCGCTGCGTGTCGGCTTCCATCACGGCGAGGTCGGCACCGACATGCGGCGCGAGATCGATCTTGTTGATGACGAGCAGGTCGCTCTTGGTGATGCCGGGGCCGCCTTTCCTCGGAATCTTCTCGCCGCCGGCAACGTCGATCACGTAGATGGTGAGATCGGACAGCTCCGGGCTGAAGGTGGCGGCGAGGTTGTCGCCGCCGGACTCGATGAAGACGATGTCAGCGTCGGGAAACTTCTCCAGCATGCGATCGACCGCTTCGAGGTTGATCGACGCATCTTCGCGGATCGCGGTGTGCGGACAACCCCCGGTCTCGACGCCGACGATGCGCTCGGGCTCGAGCGCGCCGGCGACGGTGAGCAGGCGCTGGTCTTCCTTGGTGTAGATGTCGTTGGTGACGACGACGAGATCCCAGCGCGCGCGCATCTGCTTGCACAGCTTTTCGACGAGCGTGGTCTTGCCCGAGCCCACCGGGCCGCCGACGCCCACGCGCAACGGCGGCAGTTTCTTGGTTCGTTGAGTCATGTGAGCCCCTCGTCCGATGAATACATCGGCCGGTCCCCCGAGGGAACGCGGGCCGGCTTCGGAGCGGCCGCGCGCTCGGCCCGTCCAGATTGGTGCTGCGCAAGACTCATGAACGGAACAGCCTCGAGTACTGGGTTTCGTGTTGCGACGAAGCAATCGCCAGCAGCGGCGCGAAGACCTGACGCTGGTCGTCGTCCAGCGTCAGCGCAGTTTGCGCCAAGGGCTCCAATTCTTGCGCCAATCGCGCCAGGATGCGCTGGCCCGCGCGCTGACCCAGGGGAACCGCCTTCAAAGCGGCCTGCACCTGGTTCTCGGCCCAGGCGAAACCGCAGGCCAGCACGGTCTCGTGCGTGTCGGCGCCGCACTGCACCGCGCCAAGGGCGAAGGCGATCGGCCAGGTCGGTACAGGGGCGAGCGCGGCGAGCGTCGTCACGCGCGCATCGTCGTCGGCTGGCTGCTGGCGCAGCCAATCGAGCATCGAGCGGCCCATCTGCCCGCTCTGCGCGCGCAGCTCGGCGGTTTCGCGCGTGCTCAGCAGCCAGGTGTTGAGTTGCGCGATGCGCGCGGCGTCGTGATGCTGCCATGCGCGGTGCGCGGCGGCCACCAGCGGCAGGTCGCTGCGCGCCTGCGCCAGGTGCAGTTGGTCCGACAGCCACTGCGCGGCGCTGGCTTCGTCGTGAACCAGGCCGGCATCGACCGCGGCTTCGAGCGCTTCGGAGTAGCTGAAGCCGCCCACCGGCAGCGCCGGCGAAGCCAGGCGCAGCAGGCCGAGCAGCGCGGCCGGCGTCATTCGTGGTGGTGGTGGGCGTGGTCGTGACCGTGATGGTCATGACCCTCGTGCCCATGCGCGTGCGCGCTGGCATAGGCGCCGCCTTCGGGCTCGAACGGCGCCTGCACCTCGCGCACGATCAGGTGCATCGCGCGCAGCATGTCGGCCAGCACCGGGTCGGGTTCGAGCTGCAGGTGATCGGCCCGGACTTCGAGCGCGACATGGCGGTTGCCCAGGTGGTACGCGGCGCGCGGCAGGTCGAGCGCGCTGCCGTGCTCGGCGCAGGCCGTGACGCGCAGCACCGCCTGCGGCGCAGCGATCACGCGCACCAGCGAGCCGTCTTCGGCCACCAGCACGTCGCCACCTCGCAGCACGCTGCCGCGCGCCAGGAAGATGCCGAGATGGCGGCCGGCGGAATCGGTGGCGTCGAAGCGGCTCTTCTGGCGCAGGTCCCAGTCGAGTTCGATGCTCGATGCGCGTTTGAGCAGCACCGCGGCCAGGCCGCGACCGCCGGGGATGAGCTTGTTCACGCTGAGCATCGCTGTGTGCCTTGCCGGTCGAGGGGAACGCGGCTAGTATAACGAACGTTATAACAACGCGACCGCCGGGCAACCATCATGACCGCACTCAAGCTCACCCAGATCGGCAACTCCGTGGGCCTCATCCTGCCCAAGGAAGTGCTGGCGCGGCTCAAGCTCGAAAAGGGCGACACGGTGTTCGTCACCGATGCGGCCAACGGCGTGATGTTGACGCCTTACGACCCGGCGCTCGACGAACAGCTCGACGCCGGCCGCGAGTTCATGCGCGAGTACCGCGATACCTTTCATCAGCTCGCGAAGTGAACGACTCGTGGCGCTGGATCGACCGGCGCGCGCTCGAACTGCTGCACGACGAGAGCCTGGCCGAGCACGGCGGCGCGGCCGGTCTGCGCGACGAGGGTCTCCTCGAGTCCGCGCTGGCACGACCGCTCAACCTTGCGGCCTACGGCGCGCCTGAGGTGCATGAGATGGCAGCGGCGTACGGTGTCGGCCTCGCCAAGAACCACGCCTTCATCGATGGCAACAAGCGGGCGGCGTTCCTGGCGGTCGGCATGTTCCTGCACCTCAATGGCTGGCGCCTGACCGCGCCGCAGGCCGATGCCACCTTGACCATGCTAGCCGTCGCCGCCGGCCAGATGGACGAAGCCACGTTCGCGCGCTGGCTGCGCCAGCACGGCCGGCCCCGCTGATTCCTGCTGCGCCGCAATTCGCGCCGCGTGTCGTCGATTCATCGCATGTCGCGCGACCGGCAACGGTCAGGGCGGCACGATCGCTTCCACACCCACTGGAGTGCTGCCATGAGACCGATCCGTGACCTGACCCGTGCCGTCACCATGCCTTTCAAGGCGCTGTTCATCGTCGGCCTGTGCGCCCTGATCAACGCCATGACCTCGCCCGGCCATTGGTGGTTCCAGTGGGTGGCGCTGGGCATGGGCATCGCCACCGTGATCGCGCTGGCCAAGGGCCTGCGCACAGCGCTCGTGCTCGGCCTTCTCGCCGTCGTCGGCTGGTGGCTGTTGCGGCGCTACGGCGCCGCCGCGCGTGACAGCTTCGGGCAATGGGCGTCGAGCACGCAGCCGCGCGCGGCCGATGTCTTGCGCCGCGTCATGGCGATGTCCGCGCCGACCGTGCGCTGAGCGCCCGCGCGTGGCAGCATCCACGCGTGCTCGTCTTCCGCCAGCTCTTCGACGCCACCTCGTCGACCTACACCTACCTGCTCGGCGATGCCGCGAGCCGCACGGCGCTGCTCATCGACCCGGTGTTCGA
Source organism: uncultured beta proteobacterium (assembly GCA_963738605.1). Lineage (GTDB taxonomy): Bacteria > Pseudomonadota > Gammaproteobacteria > Burkholderiales > Burkholderiaceae_C > CADEEN01. The sequence continues at coordinate 170,627 of CAVTXG010000004.1, read as the reverse complement.
GCATGTGCGGCGCGACATCGCGCTGCTGCGCGAACTCGGGCTGAACCTCGCAGCCACGCTCGAAACCCATGTGCATGCCGATCACGTCACCGGCGCTTGGCTGCTCAAGCAGCGCCTGGGCAGTCGCATCCTCGGCGCCGCGGCCGGCGGCGCACACGGTCTGGACCGGGCGCTCGCGCACGGCGATGAGGTCGCCTTCGGCACGCGTCACTTGCAGGTGCGTGCCACGCCGGGCCACACCGATGGCTGCCTGAGCTTCGTGCTCGACGACGAATCGATGGCGTTTTCCGGCGATGCGCTGCTCATCCGCGGTTGCGGCCGCACCGACTTCCAGCAGGGCAGCGCCGAGCGCCTGTACCGCTCGGTGCACGAACAGCTGCTGGGCCTGCCGGCGCATTGCCTGCTCTACCCGGCGCACGACTACAAGGGCGTGACGGTGACCAGCGTCGAAGAGGAGCGCTGCTTCAACCCGCGCTTCGGCGGCGACAGCAGCCTGGGCGATTTCGTCGGCTACATGAACTCGCTCGGCCTGCCGCATCCGAAGCTGATGGAGATCGCCGTGCCGGCCAACCTGCGCTGCGGCGAGCCCGACAGCCGCGCACCGTTGCCTGCCGAGCCGGCGTGGGCGCCGCTGACGTGGACCTTCGCCGGGCTGTGGGAGATCGACCCGGCCACGCTGGAGGAGGTGGTTGATCGCGTGCAGGTGCAGGTGGTCGACGTTCGCGAGCAGGCCGAATTTCTCGGGCCACTCGGCCACATCCGTGGTGCCAGGCTGATGCCGCTGGCCGACCTCGCCACGCGTCATGCTGAACTCGACTGCACTCGGCCGGTCGTCACCGTCTGCCGCTCGGGAGCGCGCTCGGCGCAGGCAGCGGTGCTGCTGGGCAAGGCCGGATTCGGCGCGGTGGCCAACCTCGCCGGCGGCATGTTGCGCTGGCGCGCCTCAGGCCAGCCGGTGCAGGGCGGCGTGGCCTGAGGCGCGTTCTTCAGCTCAGGCGTCGCGCCGCTGCCGCCTCGGCCGCGTTTTCATGGCGATCGGCTGCGGCGTACAGGTCGCTTGCAAAGCCCGGATCCGAGCGGCGATAGCTGTCGGCCAGTGCGCGCACCGACGCGGCTTCGGCGACGGGGTCGTCGCTGCCCGCAGCGCGGTCGGCGGCGCGCAAGCGCTGCGCCCAACGCTCGAACATTGCGCCGTAGCGCGACAGCGGCGACAGGTTGGCGATATGCGTGGTCATGATGTTTCCTTGATCGAGAGGGTGTCGTAGTCGGCGGCCTCGCGCAGTTGCTGCGCCATGGCCGGATCGATGGCATCCCAGCGCCGTGCCAGCTCGCGCAGGTCGCGTGCGGCGCGGCGCTGGCCGACGCCGTGCAGCGTTTGCCAGATGGCGCTGCCGATGGCCTGCCAGACGGTGGGCGTCTGCCGGCGATAGGCGATGGGCCGCTGGCTGCTGATCGGTGCGGCGGCGTTCATCGCGCAGCTCCCCGTCCGGGCGACCGCAGCTGGCGCAGCTTCTGCACCAACCAGACGGCTGCGGCAGCCGCCCACACGGCGCCACGCGGCGCCGTCACTTGGGGCGGAACGATGATGCGAACCTCTTGAGTTGCCATGTCTTTGCCCTTCCTTCGGTTACGAGCCGGATTGGCTCACAGGACAAAGATTAGGGTTTACGCTGATGTTTGTGAAATTCCGGTTCAGAATCCGGGCATCAAACCTGCGAATACCCCGTTGAAAACCTCACGAATGGCACCTACGCCCCCAAGCTCGCTGCCCCTCGATGGGGCGCATGGGTGTTTCGGGCGGCCTGGCACCCACCTATGAACTTCCGCACCCTGGACCTGAACCTGCTGCGCGTCTTCGATGCGGTGATGGTCGAGCGCAACGTCACGCGCGCCGCCGAACAGCTGGCGATGACGCAGCCCGCCGTCAGCAATGCGCTGCGCCGACTGCGCGAGGCCATCGACGAGGAGCTGTTCGTGCCGAGCTCGACGGGAGTGACGCCGACACCGCAGGCCGAGGCGATCTGGCCGGCGATCCGCGAATCGCTGTCGGGCTTGCGCGACCTGTTCGACCCGCAGGCGTTCGACCTGGCGCACGACGAGCGCCGCTTCACGCTGGCGATGGCCGATGCCACCGCCGCGGTGATCCTGCCGCGGCTGCTCGCCGCTGTCGAACACTCGCGCGTGTCGCTGCAGGTCGAGCCGCTGACGACGCGCGATCCGCGCGCACTGCTCGAACGCGGCGGCATCGATGCGGCCATCGGCTTCTTTCCCGACGTGGCGCGCGCCTTGACCGCGGCGCTGGGCCAGGGCGAGACGGCGCTCGAACCGCTCTACGACTGCGACTACGTCTGCGCGATGCGGCGCGAGCACCCGCTGGCCGATCGCGATCTGCTGACGCTCGACGACTACTGCGCCGCCGCGCACGTGCGCGTGTCGTTCGCGGGCCGGCCACACGGTTTCGTCGACGAGAAACTGGCGGGCCTCGGTCGCACGCGCCGCGTGGCATTGATGCTCGGCCAGTACGCTGCCGCGGTGCAGGTGCTGTGCAGCACCGACCTGCTCGGCGTGCTGCCGCGGCGCTATGTGCAGGCCAGCGGCGCGGCCGATGCGCTGCACGTCACGGCGCTGCCGTTCGAAATGCCGCGCGTCGAGATCGGCCTGCTGTGGCACCGCCGGCACGAGCGCGATGCGGCGCAGCGCTGGCTGCGCGCGACGATCGCGCGCATCGCGCCCGGCGACTGCTGAAGCGAACCGGCGAACGTCAGCGCGTTGGCGTCGGCGGCATCTCGGCCCACAGCGCCAAGGGCGTGAGTGTCAGCTTGACCGAGTCGAGTTGCACGTCGGTATCCGGCTCGGCGGGGTGCAGCACCCACAGGTTGTCGGCGCCCAGACGATAGAGCTCGACGCGGCGCGAGTCGGGGTCGATGAGCAGGTATTCGCGCAAGGACGCAATGCGCCGGTAGGCAGTGAACTTGTCGCCGCGGTCATAGGCCGCGGTGGTGGGCGAGAGCACTTCGGCCAACAACACCGGTTCGCGTTTGATGTTCGGGCTCGTGGCATCGGTGGCGCTGCACGTGACCATGACGTTGGGGTAGAAATAGGCGTCGGCTGCCTGGACCTGCAGCTTCATGTCGGTGATGAAGGTACGGCACGGCGTGCCGCTCAAGTGCCGGCGCAAGGTCACGTACAGGTTTCCGGCGGTTGTGACATGGGCCTCGCTCGCGCCCGCCATTGCGAACACCTCGCCGGCAATGAACTCGTGGCGCTGCGTCTGCGTGGTGTCCCAAGCAAGAAACTCTTGCGCGCTCAGACGCTGGGCAACGGCGGCACTAGACATGCCCGAAGTGTAGAGCCGCGAGCTTCAGAACAGGAAGTAGCGCTGCGCCATCGGCAGCACTGTTGCCGGCTCGCAGGTGAGCAACTCGCCGTCGGCGCGCACTTCATACGTCTGCGCGTCGATCTGCATCGACGGTGTGTAGGCGTTGTGCACCATGTGCTGCTTGCGCACCGAACGGCAGCCGGCCACCGCGGCCAGGCGCTTGTGCAGACCATACGCTTCGGCCGCGCCCGAGGCGAGTGCGGCCTGACTGACGAAGGTCAGCGACGTGCGCGTGATGGCACCACCGAAGCTGCCGAACATCGGCCGCATGTGCACCGGTTGCGGCGTCGGGATGCTGGCGTTGGCGTCGCCCATCAGCGCCGCGGCGATGAAGCCGCCCTTCAACACGAGCGACGGCTTGACGCCGAAGAACGCCGGCCGCCAGAAGACGAGGTCGGCCCACTTGCCGACTTCGATGCTGCCGACTTCGTGGGCGATGCCGTTGGCGATGGCCGGGTTGATCGTGTATCTTGGCGACGTAGCGCTTGATGCGCGTGTTGTCATTGCGCTCGCTGTCGCCGGTCAACGCGCCGCGCTGCAGCTTCATCTTGTGTGCCGTCTGCCAGGTGCGGATGATGACTTCGCCCACACGCCCCATTGCCTGGCTGTCGCTGCTCATCATGCTGATCGCGCCGAGGTCGTGCAGGATGTCTTCGGCCGCGATTGTCTCTTTGCGGATGCGGCTTTCGGCAAACGCCAGGTCTTCGGCGATCGAGGCGTCGAGGTGGTGGCACACCATCAGCATGTCGAGGTGCTCATCGACGGTGTTGACGGTGAACGGCATCGTCGGATTGGTCGAACTCGGCAGGAAGTTCGACTCGCCGACGACGCGCAGGATGTCCGGCGCATGGCCGCCGCCCGCGCCCTCGGTGTGAAAGGCGCAGAGCGTGCGTCCCTTCGTGGCTGCGATCGTGTCCTCGACGAAGCCGCTTTCGTTGAGCGTGTCGCTGTGGATCGAGACCTGCGTGTCGGTTTCGTCGGCGACGGCGAGACATTGGTCGATCGCCGCCGGCGTCGTGCCCCAGTCTTCGTGCAGCTTCAGGCCGATGGCGCCGGCCTCGATCTGCTGGCGCAGCGCTTCGGGCCGGCTCGCATTGCCCTTGCCGAGAAAGCCGAGGTTCATCGCGAACGCATCGGCCGCGCGCAGCATCATCGCGATGTTCTCCGGCCCCGGCGTGCAGGTCGTGGCGAAAGTGCCGGTGGCCGGGCCGGTGCCGCCGCCGAGCATGGTCGTGATGCCCGAACTCAACGCTTCTTCGATCTGCTGCGGGCAGATGAAGTGGATGTGGCTGTCGATGCCCCCGGCGGTGACGATCAGCCCTTCGCCGGCAATGATCTCGGTGCCCGGGCCGATGACGATGTCCACGCCCGGCTGCACATCCGGGTTGCCGGCTTTGCCGATGGCTGCGATACGTTGACCCTTGATGCCGATGTCGGCCTTGACGATGCCCCAGTGGTCGATGATCAGCGCGTTGGTGATGACGCAATCACAGGCTTCGCGCGCGCCCGGGCCGTTGACCACTTGCGACTGGCCCATGCCGTCGCGAATCGTCTTGCCGCCGCCGAACTTCACTTCCTCGCCATAGGTGCAGAAGTCGCGTTCGACTTCGGCGATCAACGCGGTGTCGGCGAGGCGAATGCGATCGCCCGTGGTCGGGCCGAACATTTCCGCATAGGCGCGGCGGCCGATCGTTGCCTTTGCCATCAGAGCTTGCCCATCACATCGCCGCGAAAGCCGAACACAAGGCGTGCGCCCGCGTAGTCCACCAGATCCACCGTGCGCTGCTGCCCCGGCTCGAAGCGCACGGCTGTGCCGGATGCAATGTTCAGCCGCATGCCGCGCGCTGCCGCGCGATCGAACGCCAGCGCCGGATTCGTCTCGGCGAAGTGATAGTGCGATCCCACCTGGATCGGCCGGTCGCCGCGGTTGTGCACCACCAGCGTGGTGCTGCGCCGGCCCGCGTTGAGCACCAGATCAGCGCCATCGGTGAAAAGTTCGCCCGGGATCATTGCCGGCCGCGCTGCCACAGCCACACACACACCGCCACGGCCATCAGCAACAGCCACAGCGCGTCGCCGCCATGCCAGTGGAAGTCGATGGCGCCGTGGCCCTCGTGGGCCGACGCTGCGGTGCAAGCCGCGAGCGCAAGGCTCGCTAAAACGGTGCGCATCTCGAACTCCTTCAGGCAATCGGTTGGTGCACGGTCACCAGTTTGGTGCCGTCGGGGAAGGTCGCCTCGACCTGGATCTCCGGAATCATCTCGGCCACGCCGTCCATCACGTCGCTGCGCGCGAGCACGGTTTTGCCTTCGCTCATCAGCGCCGCCACGGTCTTGCCGTCGCGCGCGCCTTCCATGATGGCCGCGCTGATCAGCGCGATCGATTCCGGCACGTTGAGCTTCAAGCCGCGCGCGCGCCGACGCTCTGCCAGCAGCGCGGCGGTGAAGATCAGCAGCTTGTCTTTTTCGCGCGGGGTCAGGTCCATCTCAGTGGCGCCCGGCCGTTCCGAAGCCACTGAGCGCCCCCTCGGGGGCAGCGAACGAAAGTGAGCTTGGGGGTTTCATGTCCATCATTCTTGCAGGTTGGATGCCAGCAACGCTCGGGGGTTGGCACGCAGGTTGCGAACGAGTGCGACGCTACCACCCAACCCCACGCACAGGACGGAGAACCCATGCGCTCATTTGCCGCTGCACGTCGCAGCACCCTGAAAACCCTCGCCGCGGCGATGCTCGCCGGCGGTGCGCTCAGCCCCGCCTTCGCGCAGAACACGATCAAGGTCGGCGTGCTGCATTCGCTGTCGGGAACGATGGCGATTTCCGAGACGGTGTTGAAGGACACCGTGCTGATGGCCATCGAAGAGATCAACGCCAAGGGCGGCGTCCTGGGCAAGAAGCTCGAGCCCGTCGTCGTCGATCCGGCATCGAACTGGCCGCTCTTCGCCGAGAAGGCCAAGCAGCTGATCACGCAGGACAAAGTGGCCGTCACCTTCGGCTGCTGGACCAGCGTCTCGCGCAAGAGCGTGCTGCCGGTGTTCGAGGAAACCAACTCGCTGCTGTTCTACCCGGTGCAGTACGAAGGCGAAGAGCTCTCGAAGAACGTCTTCTACACCGGCGCGGCGCCGAACCAGCAGGCGATCCCGGCCGTCGAATACCTGATGAGCAAGGACGGCGGCAACGCCAAGCGCTGGGTGTTGCTCGGCACGGATTACGTCTATCCGCGCACCACCAACAAGATCCTGCGCGCCTTCTTGAAGGCCAAGGGCGTGGCCGACGCCGACATCATGGAGGAGTACACCCCCTTCGGCCATGCCGACTACCAGTCGATCATCGCCAAGATCAAGAAGTTCTCGAGCGAGGGCAAGAAGACCGCGGTGGTGTCCACCATCAACGGCGACTCCAACGTGCCCTTCTACAAGGAGCTCGGCAACCAGGGCCTGAAGGCCAAGGACGTTCCCGTCGTCGCCTTCTCCGTCGGTGAAGAGGAACTGCGCGGCGTCGACACCAAGCCGCTGGTCGGCCACCTCGCGGCATGGAACTACTTCCAGTCGATCAAGGCGCCGGCCAACGATGAGTTCATCAAGAAGTGGAGCGCGTACGCCAAGGCCAAGGGCGTCGCCGGCCACAAGGACAAGGCGCTGACGAACGACCCGATGGAAGCCACGTACCTGGGCATCTACATGTGGAAGCAGGCCGTCGAGAAGGCCAAGAGCACCGACACCGACAAGGTGATCGCGGCGATGGCCGGCCAGACCTACAAGGCGCCCTCGGGCATCACCTCGAAGATGGACGAGAAGAACCATCACCTGCACAAGAGCGTGTTCATCGGCGAGGTCCAGGCCGACGGACAGTTCAAGGTGGTGTGGAAGACGCCGGGCCCGGTGGCGGCCGATCCGTGGAGCGACTACATCGCCGAGAACAAGGGCAAGAAGAACGAGCCGGTGATGATGGCGGCCAAGAAGTAAGGGCCGCTTCCATGTTCGGGCTGAAGGGCCTCCTCGGAGGCCTTTTGTTTGTCTTCGCCTGCAGCGTCTGCGCGCTCACGCCGGAGCAGGCGTTTCGCATCGCTGCGGGCGAAAGCGACGATCGCATCGCGGCGTTGAACGAAGTGGCGGCCAGCGGCGATGCGACGCTCGCGCCCTTCGTGCAGGCGCTGCTCGCCGACGAGGTGCAAACGGCCGGCGGCCGCGCGTTCATTGTGCGTGGCGACAAGGTCACCGACGCCGTCGGCGGCGCTGTCGCGACCCTGCCCGACGGCGCCGAGGAGGTGATCAACAACAACCGCATGCGCGGCGAGCTCGAAGCCGCACTCGCGTCCTTGTCGCTGCTGTCGCCGGATCGCGCCGCGCGCGAAGCGGCGATCGCGGCGCTGCGCGGCCAGGATGCGGACCAGGGCAAGCTGCCCTTGATCGAAAAGGCACTGTCCGCCGAGAGCGATGCTGCGCTGAAGGAGCAGCTCACGCTGCTGCGCGCAGCCGTGCTGATCTCCTCCGACGACAAAGCCAGGCGCCTCGAAGCCGTAACGCAACTCGCGGCCAATCCGTCGCCGGCGACGCGCTCGCTGCTGGCCGAGCGCGAGCAGACCGAGACCGACGCCGAGGTCAAGGCGGTGCTGAAGACCTCGCTCGACGCGGTGCGCTCGCGGCTGGCCTGGGGCGAGCGCCTGGGCGTGCTCTTCACCGGCGTTTCGCTCGGCTCGATCCTGCTGCTGGTCGCGCTCGGCCTGGCCATCACCTACGGCCTGATGGGCGTCATCAACATGGCGCACGGCGAGCTGATGATGATCGGCGCGTATGCCACCTACGTGGTGCAGAACCTGTTCAAGGCCCATGCGCCCGGCGCCTTCGGCTGGTACGTCGCGGCGGCCATTCCCGTTTCGTTTCTCGCCGCGGCGCTGGTCGGCGCGCTGATGGAGCGCAGCGTCATCCGCTGGCTCTACGGCCGGCCGCTCGAGACGCTGCTCGCCACCTGGGGCATCAGCCTGATCCTGATGCAGACGGTGCGCTCGTTCTTCGGCGCGCAGAACGTGCCGGTGGAAAACCCGTCGTGGCTGTCGGGCGGCCTGCTGGTGCTGCCGAACCTGACGCTGCCGTTCAACCGCATCGCCATCCTTGCGTTTGCGGCGCTGGTGCTCGCGTCGGTCGCGCTGCTGGTGGCGAAGACGCGACTCGGCCTGTTCGTGCGCGGCGTCACGCAGAACCGGCCGATGGCCGCCTGCATGGGCGTCAACACCGCGCGCGTCGATACCTATGCGTTCGCGCTCGGCGCCGGCATCGCGGGGCTCGCCGGCTGCGCGTTGGCGCAGGTCGGCAACGTCGGCCCCGATCTCGGCCAGAGCTACATCGTCGATGCCTTCATGGTGGTGGTGCTCGGCGGCGTCGGCCAGTTGTGGGGCGCGGTCGTCGCCGGTCTCGGCCTCGGTGTACTGACGAAGTTGCTCGAAGGCTGGCAGGGCGCCGTGCTCGCCAAGATCATGGTGCTCGTCGTCATCGTGCTCTTCATCCAGAAGCGGCCATCGGGCCTGTTTGCGCTCAAGGGCCGGAGCGCTGAAGCATGAGCCAAGCCGCCGTTCGCCCTGAGCCTCTCGAAGGGCTCGTTGCGCAGCAGGGCTTCGACAAGCTCAGCCCGAACGGCGGGTTGTTCACCGGTCGGCAATGGACGGGCGTTGCTGTTTGCACTGCTGATCGTCGCCGTCGGCCTGCCGGTGCTCAACCTCGTCGTTGCGCAAGGCAGCGGCGCTGCACCTGTCCGACTTCTACGTCAGCCTGATCGGCAAGATCGCCTGCTACGCCATCTGCGCGCTGGCGATCGATCTGATCTGGGGTTTCGCCGGCATCCTCTCGCTCGGCCACGGCCTGTTCTTCGCGCTCGGCGGCTACGGCATGGGCATGTACCTGATGCGCCAGATCGGCCGCGAAGGGCAGTACCAGTCGGACCTGCCCGACTTCATGGTGTTCCTCAACTGGAAGGAGCTGCCGTGGCACTGGGCGTTGAGTGACTCCTTCATCGGGCAGATGCTGCTGGTGATCCTCGTGCCCGGGCTGCTGGCCTTCGTCTTCGGCTTCTTCGCCTTCCGCTCGCGCATCAAGGGCGTGTACTTCTCCATCATCACGCAGGCGCTGACCTTTGCCGCGATGCTGCTGTTCTTCCGCAACGAGACGGGCTTCGGCGGCAACAACGGCTTCACCGATTTCAAGCGCATCCTCGGCGCGCCGATCGATTCGCAGATGCGCGTGCTGTTGTGCGTGATCAGCGGCGTGGCGCTGATCGGCTTCTTCGTCATGGGCCGCGCCATCGTCGGCAGCAAGTTCGGCCGCGTGCTGCAGGCCATCCGCGACGCCGAGACGCGCGTCATGTTCAGCGGCTACGACCCCGTGGCCTACAAGCTCGCGATCTGGACGCTCTCGGCCGTGATGTGCGCCATCGCCGGTGCGCTCTACGTGCCGCAGGTCGGCATCATCAACCCGAGCGAGATGAGCCCGGCCGCCGGCATCGAGATGGCGATCTGGGCGGCCGTGGGTGGGCGCGGCACGCTGATCGGCCCGATCGTCGGCGCCTTCTTCGTCAATGGCGCGAAGAGTTTCTTCACCGCGGCATTTCCGGAAATCTGGCTGTACTTCCTCGGCGCGCTGTTCATCGCGGTGACGCTGTTCCTGCCGAACGGTCTTGTCGGTTTTTTGAGGCGCAGGAAGTCATGACGACGGACAGCACCGGGAAAGAGGTCGTGCATGACGCCTGACCTGATGGAAGAAGGCACGCGCCGCCGCGAAAGGATGGCGCAGCGCCAGGCCGAACTGAAGGACATGTCCGGCGACCGCAGCGCTGCCTACGGCCGCGTGCTGCGCGCCGGCATCCCCGATTTCGCGCACGGCGTGGCGCTGTACCTCGACGACGTGACCGTCAGCTTCGACGGCTTCAAGGCCCTGAACGCGCTCTCGCTCGCCGTCAACGTCGGCGAGCTGCGCTGCATCATCGGCCCCAACGGCGCGGGCAAGACGACGATGATGGATTGCATCACCGGCAAGACCCGGCCCGACGCCGGCAGCATCAGCTTCGGCTCCAACATCGATCTGCTGCGCTTGAAGGAGCCCGACATCGCGCAGATCGGCATCGGCCGCAAGTTCCAGAAGCCCACGGTCTATGAGCCGCTCACGGTGTTCGAGAACCTCGAACTCGCGCTGGCCGCGGATCGGCGTGTGCGCGCATCGCTGTTCTCGCGATTGAGCGGCGAGCAGCTGGATCGCATCGGCTCCGTGCTCACGCGCATCCACCTCAAGGAAGAAGCGCAGCGCACGGCCGGCTTGTTGAGCCACGGGCAGAAGCAGTGGCTGGAGATCGGCATGCTGCTGATGCAGAACCCCAAGCTGCTGCTGCTGGATGAGCCGGTGGCCGGCATGACGGACGAAGAAACCGAGCGCACCGCAGAACTCTTCCTGAGTCTCGAAGGCGAACACTCGCTGGTGGTCGTCGAGCACGACATGAAGTTCGTCGACCAGCTGACGCAGGGCAGGAAGAAGGTGACGGTGCTGCACGAGGGCAGCGTGCTGGCCGAGGGGATGCTCGCCGACGTGCAAGCGAATCAGAAAGTCGTCGAGGTCTATCTCGGCCGATGAACATGCTCAAGGTCGAAGCCCTCAACCAGTACTACGGCGGCAGCCACATCCTGCGCAACCTGTCGTTCGACGCGAAGGTCGGCGAGGTCACGGTCGTGCTCGGCCGCAACGGCGTCGGCAAGACCACGCTGCTGAAGAGCCTGATGGGCCTGACGCCCGTCAAGTCCGGGACCATCGCCCTCGACGGCCGCGACATCACGCGCGCCGCGTCCTACGACCGCGTGCGCGCCGGCGTCGGCTATGTGCCGCAGGGCCGCGAAATCTTCGGCCGCCTCACGGTCGAGGACAACCTGCGCATGGGCCTGGCCTCCAAGTCCGGTGGCACGCCGATCCCGAGCGAGTTGTTCGAACTCTTCCCGGTGCTGAAGCAGATGATCCGCCGCCGCGGCGGCGACCTCTCCGGCGGCCAGCAACAGCAACTCGCGATCGCGCGCGCGCTCGCGGCCGGCCCGAAGCTGTTGCTGCTCGACGAGCCCACCGAAGGCATCCAGCCGAGCATCATCAAGGAGATCGGCCGCGTCATCCGCCTGCTCGCGGACCGCAAGACGATGGCCATCGTGCTGGTCGAGCAGTACTACGACTTCGCCGCCGAACTCGCCGATCAGTACCTGGTGATGGAGCGCGGCGAGATCGTCATGCGCGGGCGCGGCAAGGCGATGGAAGGCGATGGGGTGAGGCGGCGGGTGTCGATCTGACGGCGCTTGCGCCTGGGTCTCGTCAGGACAGCGTCGGCAGCGCCCAGTCGCGCGCCGCGGCCACACGCGACCAGTGCATCGCGCCCTGCGGCAGCAGCCACTGCATGCCGTAGCGCATGCGCTCGATCTTGGCTTGCGCCCACGAGGCATCGGCTTCGCCGGCCGCAGCGCGTGCGCTGGCAGCAAAGGCCCAGGCCAGCAGCGTGTGCGCCAGGGCGAACAGGTAGTCGTCGGCAGCGCGCAAAGCCCATTCGCGGTTGGACTTCGCACCGTCGATCAGCGCGGCGCTTGCAGTACGTGCCGTGACGCAGGCCTCGCGCAGCGGCGCGGCGAACTCGGGTGCGGCGCGCGCCGCTTCGGCTTCGCACTCGTCGAGCAGCGCGAACAACCCCTTGCCGCCGTCGGCCAGCACCTTGCGCTGCAGCAGGTCGATGGCCTGCACTTCGTTCGTGCCTTCGTAGATCATGGCGATGCGCGAATCGCGCACCTGCTGCTCGATGCCGTACTCGTGCACGTAGCCGTAGCCGCCGAAGACCTGCTGCATCGCCGCGGCGGTGTGAAAGCCGTGGTGCGTGCCGAAGGCCTTGACGATCGGCGTCAGCAGCGCCGCGAGCTTGCCGGCCGCGGCGCGCTGCGCGGCATCGGCGTGGTGGTGCGATTCGTCGATCGCCAGCGCTGCCTTGTAGGCGATGACGCGCTGGCCTTCGCACATCGCCTGCGCGCGCAGCAGCAGGTGCCGTACCGCCGCATGCTGCACGATCGGCACGCCCATCTGCACGCGCTCGTGGGCATAACGCAGCGCGTTCTGCGTCGACATCTCCTGGTGGCCGAGGCCCTGCAGGCCGACGTGCAGGCGCGCCGAGTTCATCATCAGGAACATGGCCGCCAAGCCACGGTTGGGCTCGCCGACGAGCCACCCGGTCGCGCCGTCGTAGCGCATCGCGCAGGTGGCACTGCCCTTGATGCCCATCTTCTTCTCGATGCCGTCGCAGTGCATGGCATTGCGCGTGCCGTCGGGAAGAAGCTTCGGCACCAGCGCGAGCGAAACGCCCTTGGTGCCCGGCGGCGCATCCGGCAGACGGCACAGCACCAGATGCACGATGTTGTCGGTGAGGTCGTGCTCGCCGCCGCTGATGAAGATCTTGTTGCCCGAAATGCGCAGCGAGCCGTCGGCCTGCGGCGCGGCCTTGGTGCGCAGCACGCCGAGGTCGGTGCCGGCGCTGGGTTCGGTGAGCGCCATCGCTGCGAGCCACTCGCCGCTCGCGACCTTGGCGAGATAGCGGTCCTTCAACTCATCGCTCGCATGGCCCTTGATCGTCTCGTAGGCGCCATGCAGCAGGTCGGGGTACATGGTCCAGGCGTGGTTGCACGCCACCATCATTTCGCGCACCGCGGCATCGACCAGCAGCGGCAGGCCCTGGCCACCCCATTGCGGATCGCAGGGCAGGGCGGGCCAGCCGCCTTCGACCAGCGCGCGATAGGCTTCGCGGTAGCCCTTGGGCGTGCGCACCGCGCCTTCAGCGTCGAGCGTGCAGCCTTCGAGATCGCCGGGCGAGTTGGTCGGCAGCACCACTTCGCTGGTGAAGCGCGCGGCTTCCTCGAGCACCGCGGCGGCGGTGTCGAGATCGACGTCGGCGAAGGCTTCGCAGCGCGCCCACGACGCCGATGCGTCGAGCACGCGCTCGATGACGAAGCGCATGTCTTGCAGCGGCGCGATGTACTCGTAGGCCATCGCCGCGGCCTTCAGGACTCTGCAGTGAAGCCGATTTTCTTCACCAGCGGGCCCCAGCGCTCGAACTCGCGCTTCTGGCTCGCCGCCATCTCCTGCGCCGTCGAGCCCTGCGTGATCAGGCCGACGGTCGCGATGCCCTCGATCACCGACGTGTCCTTCAGTGCGTTGTTGATCGCCGCGTTGGCGGCGGCCAGCATCGCCGGCGGCGTGCGCGCCGGCGCGTAGAAGCCGAACCACTCCTCGACCGTCAGGTCGGCCAAGCCCTGCTCGGCGAAGGTGGCCACGTCGGGGAAGAACGGCGAGCGTTTGGCGCCCGACGTGGCGATGACGCGCAGCTTGCCCGCCTTGTGATTGGCCAGGAAGTCGCCGCTGGGCGTGACCATCGAGGCGATCTGGCCACCGACGACGTCGGTGACCCCGGGCACCGAGCCGCGGTAGGGGATGTGCTTCAAGTCGGTGCCGGTGTTCAGGCCAAGCAGCGCGCCGATGAAGTGCGGCGTCGATCCGGCGGCGGGCGAACCGTAGCTCGCGTCCTTGGGATTGGCCTTGGCCCAGGCCAGAAAATCCTTCACCGTCTTGACGCTGGCCGGCACCAGCGGGCCGATGGCCAGACCGTGGTGGATGATCGCCGAGGTCGAGACGGCGACGAAGTCCTTCTCGGCGTCGTAGCTCATCTTGGTATAGACATGCGGATAGATCGACGTCGCCGAGTAGGGCGTCATGCACAGCGTGGTGCCGTCGGCTGCGGCCTGCTTGAGGGCATCGAGCGCAATGCGTCCGCCGGCGCCGGTCTTGTTCTCGACGACGCCGGGGAGCTTGGAGTAAGCGCTGCCGGCGAGCTTGTCGGCGACGCGCCGCGCCACGATGTCGCCGGCGCTGCCGGCCGGAAACCCGTAGAGGATCTTCACCTGCTCCACCGGCTGCGCCTGGGCGGCGGGCCAGCCTGCGGCGAGCGCGGCGCCCGCGCTGGCTTGCGTCATGAATTGGCGGCGTGTGGTGATCATCGAGGTGTCTCCAGGTGGATGGTGTGGGTGGTGTGGGTAGGCGGTCTTCATGCGCCGCCTGGCTTGCTGACCTTGTGCGCGCGCTTTTCGAGGAAGGCACGCACGCGCTCCTTGGCCGCTTCGTCGCCCTGCGCGATCGATGAGATCAGCGACTCCATGAACAGGCCGTCGGCGGCCGGCAGGTCGGCGATGCGCGGCAGCGCCTGCGTGATCGCGTAGTTCGACAGCGGCGCGTTGGCGGCGATCTTGCGCGCCAGCTCCAATGCCCGCGCCAGTCCCTGGCCCTCGGCCACGAGGTATTGCGCGAAGCCGAGGCGCTCGCCGTCGGCGGCGTCGATGACGCGGCCGGTGAGCATCATGTCGGTGACGCGCGCCGCGCCGATCAGGCGCGTGATGCGCACCGAGCCGCCGCCGCCGAGGAAGATGCCACGCGTGCCTTCGGGCAGGCCGTAGAAGGCCGAGGCCTCGGCGACGCGAAGGTGGGCCGAGGCGGCCAGTTCGAGCCCGCCGCCGACGACGGCGCCGTGCAGCACCGCGATCACCGGCACCGGCCCGTACTGGATGGCGTCGAAGCAGGCATGCCAGGCGCGCGAGTGCGTCATGCCTTCGGCGACTGTGCGCTCGCTGACTTCGCTCAGATCGAGCCCCGCGCAGAAGTGCTCGCCTTCGCCGCTGAGCAGCGCGACGCGGATGTCCTTGGGGATGTTGACGAAGACGGTGTGCAGTTGCGCCAGCAGCTCGTCGCTGATCGAGTTGCGCTTGGCGGGGCGGTTCAATCGGACGTGCAGCACCGGGCCGGCGCGTTCGAGTGTGAGCAGCGGCAGCGCGGCGAGCGGGCCGCTCTTGGCGTTCAGGGCTTCGAGTGTCATGGGTGTCCTAACGCGCGGTATATCAAGGGCGGATGACGCGGGCGTCGAGCGGCGCGGCGTACAGCGCCTCGACGTCGGCAGCGCGGCGTTGCAGCGTCAGGCGCTGGTTGATGTAGCCCTTGTCCGTGATCTCGCCGGCCGCCATGCTGGGCGCGTCGGGCAGCACCAGCGCGCGCGTCGGCGTTTGCGACGACCCGGCGCCCGTGGCCTTCAGCGCGCGCAGGCCGGCACCGATGCGCTCGGCCAGTGTCTCGGGCGGCAAGCGCGCGCGCGGCATCGCTGGCGAACACCAGCGCGCCGATCTCGCTGCGGTCGTGGCCGGTGATCACCACGTCGGTGGCCAGGGGTGCGAGCGCATTGACCACGTGCACGCGCAGCGTGCCGACCGACACCCAGGTGCCGCTGGTGAGCTTGAAGTCTTCGGCGACGCGGCCGTTGAAGACGATGCCCGAGGCGGGGTCGTCTTCGTGGCGCAGGTAGCCGGCATCGCCGATCTTGTAGAAGCCCTCGTCGTCGAAGGCGTCCTTCGTCGCTGCTTCGTTGTCGCGGTAGCCGGGGAAGATGTGGTCGCCCTTGATGCGCATCTCGAGCTTGCCGCCGTTGGGCAGGAACTTGACAACGGCACCCGGCATCGGCAGGCCGATCACGCCCGGTCGGTCGAGCTTCCAGTTGGCGAAGGTGATGGCCGGCGAGGTTTCGGTCGAGCCCCAGCTCGTCGTCAGCCACAGCGGCTCGTCGCGCACCTTGGAAGCGGCTGCTTCGAGCCGCTTCCAGGTGGCTTCGGGCATGCCGGCGCCGGCGTAGAAGACCATCTTCAGCGGGCCGAAGAAGCGGCGCGCGAGTGCGGCATCGGCTTCGAGGGCGGGCAACATCATCTCGTAGCCGCGCGGCACGTTGAAGTAGACCGTGGGCTGCACTTCGCGCAAGTGCGCCAGCGTTTTGTCGATCGCGCCGGGCAGCGGTTTGCCGTCGTCGATGTACATCGTGCCGCCGTTGCGCAGCACCATGTTGACGTTGTGATTGCCGCCGAAGGTGTGGCTCCACGGCAGCCAGTCGAGCAGCACCGGCTTGCTGTGATCGAGGAAGCGCAGCGTCTGCGCCAGCATCTGCTGGTTGGCGCAGAGCATGCGGTGGGTGTTGATCACCACCTTGGGATGGCCGGTCGAGCCCGAGGTCAGCAGGTACTTGGCATGGGTGTCGGGCGTGACGGCCTCGAAGGCGGCGCGCACGGCGGGCGTTTCGGCGGTGGCCTGCAGGCGCGAGAAGGGCAGCGCGCCGGCATGACCTTCGGCACCCGTGGCTGAAGACGACGGCCGCGAGGTCGACGCCGCAGCCGCGCAGCGCGGGCCCATAGACCGCGGCGTCCGAGGCATAGACCAGCGCCGGCTGCAGCGCCTGCAGGATGCCGTGGATCTTCGAGAACTCGCCCTGCGCCAGACGGCAGTAGCCGCTGCTGACGGTGCAGACCGCGCGGCCGACATGCATCGAAGCGAGCATCAGCACCAGGTGATCGAGCGCGTTGTCGGAGAGCACGACCACCGGCCGCTTGGCCGGCAGCTTCAGGTCGAGCAGCGACTGCGCCACCGCGCCGACCCGCTGGCGCAATTCGAGCCACGACAGCGTGGTCCACGCGCCGCCGGCTGCGGGCTCGGCAAACGCCGGCGCCTGGGGCGTCTCGCGTGCCCAGCGTTCGAGCCACTCGCCGACGCAGCGCGCATAGGCGCCCAGCGGCTCCGGGTGCTGCAGCGTGAAGGCACCGCCGCCGAGATCGGTTCTGACGGTGCGCGGCGGCGCCAGTTGGTCGGGGTCGTCGAAGAAGCCGGGAGTGGGCATGCTGACTCCATACACATGTGTATGTGTTTGGAGTGAATGGTAGGGGCGCGGGTCCCGTCAGGGGTCCGGGTATTCCCGAGTTTCCATACAGTCGTGTATGGCATCATTTCAGCCACGATGCCGACTGCCCTGAAGACCCCGCCGGCCAAGCCCCCGCGGCCCCGCAGCGCTGCCGTCCGCGCCTCGGCTGCCCGTGTCTCTGCGGCAGACAGCGAGCGCGCCCAGCTCACGCCCGAAGCCTGGGTCGAGGCCGCGACGCAGGTGCTGGTCGATCAAGGCATCGACCATGTGCGCGTCGATGTGCTGGCGCAGCAGCTCGGCGTCACGCGCGGCAGCTTCTACTGGCATTTCCGCGACCGCGAAGACCTGCTGCGCCGCGTGCTCGCCGCCTGGCGCGAGCGCGCCACCGAGCAGCTCACGGCGCGCCTGGAGCGCGCCCACACCGATGCGCGCCAACAGATTCGCGACGTCATCTCGCTGCCGTTTCGCGGCCGTGCGGCGGCACGCGCGGCGCGCATCGAACTCGCCATCCGCGCCTGGGCGCGGCGCGACGATCTGGCGCGTGCCGCGGTCGATGAGGCCGACGCCAGCCGCATCGCGTATCACGTGCAACTCTTCTCGGCGCTGGGTTTTGCGAGCGGCGAGGCGCGTTCGCGCGCCTTCGTGCTCTACGGCTACGAGGTTGCCGAGTCGCTGCTGCACCGCCAGGGCAGCGAAGAGCAGCGGCGCGCCCGCGCGCTGCTGGTGGATCGGCTGTTGACCGGCAAGGCGAAGGGCTGAGCGTCGCGGTCCGGGGCCGGCGGGCTGCCGGCCTTGGCCTCAGCCCATCGGCTTCAATTGCTGCAGCAAGGTCGGCACCAGCTCCGACACCGTCGGGTGGATGTGCATCGTGCGCGCGATTGCATCCACCGTCTGGCCGGCGGCCATCATGTCGAGCAGCGAGTGGATCACCTCATCGCCGTTGTGGCCGAGGATCGCGGCGCCGAGCAGGCGGCGCGTTTGCGCATCGACCACCACCTTCATGAAGCCCTGCGTCTCGCCGGACTCGCGCGCGCGGCCGACGCGCTGCATCGGCATCTTGGCGCGCAGCGCTGTCTTGCCCGAGGCGCGCACCTCGGCCTCGCTCGCGCCGATGCGCGCCAGCGGCGGGTCGATGAACAGGGCATAGCAGCCGATGCGCTCGCCGATGCGGCGCGCGTCGTTGTCGAAGAGGTTGGCGACGACGATCTCGTGGTCGTTCCACGCGGTGTGGGTGAAGGCGCCGCGGCCGTTGCAGTCGCCCACGGCCCACACGCCCTCGGCGCTGACGCTGCGGCATTGATCGTCGACCACGATGTAGCCGCGGGCGTCGGTGTCGATGCCGGCAGCGTCCAGGCCGATGCCGTCGGTGTTGGGCACGCGGCCCACCGCCAGCAGCACATGCGTGCCGGCCACCGGCGGCATGTCCTTCGCGCACTCGGCGCCGATGGCGACGCGGCTGCCCTGGCGCGTGAGCGAGAGGCACTCGGCGCCGGTGTCGATGCGGATGCCTTCGGCTTCGAGGATGGCGCGCACGCCGTCGGCCACGTCCTCGTCCTCGCGCGGCAGCAGGCGTGGCGAGCGTTCGACCACCGTCACTTGCGAACCGAAGCGCCGCATCAGGTGCGCGAATTCGAGGCCGATGTAGCTGCCGCCGACGATCACCAGGTGCTCGGGCAACTCGGTCAGTTCCATCACCGTGCGGTTGTCGAGCGTGGTCACCTCGCCGACGCCCGGCAGGTCGGGCACCAGCGCGCGCCCGCCGACGTTGAGGAAGATGCGCGGTGCGCTCAGCTCGCGCGCGCCGACGCGCAGCGTGCGCGGCGCCGTGAAGTGCGCCTGCCCGACGATGACTTCGGTGTTGGCCAGCCCGCGCATCCAGCCCTCGACGCCTTCGCGCGAGGATTTGACGATGCCGTCCTTGCGCGCCTTGATGCGCGCCATGTCGGCGCGGATCTCGCCGGCCGAGAAACCGAACTCCGCCCCGCGCCGCGCCAGGTGCATCGCGCGCGCGCTCGCCACCAGCGTCTTGGTCGGGATGCAGCCGACGTTGACGCAGGTACCGCCGAACGGCCCGCGCTCGATGATCGCGGTGCGCAGGCCTTCGCGGCTGCAGCGCGCGGCCAGGGCCGGGCCGGCCTGGCCGGCGCCGACGACGATGGCGTCGAAAGTTTCGATGGGCATGGCTTGTCCTTTCGTTCGCGGCCTTGGGTTGAGTCGGTGAGGGTGACCCGTTCTTACTTCCAAAGGTGGAGGCCGCGCCAGCCTAGGGGTATCCACCCTCGCGCGCCCGTAGCTACATTCCACGCCCCAATGTCGCCGGGAGCCCCATGGCCACGCGCCGCTCGTTCGTCGATCTGCTCGGCCGCTTCGGCCTCGCCGGCGCCGCCTTGCCCTGGCTGCCCGGCTGCGGCACGACGCCGGCCGCGTCGCCGCCGCCGCCCGGCGAGCACTTCGACCTGGTCGTCATCGGCAGCGGCTTCGGCGGCTCGATCAGTGCACTCTGGATCGCCTACGCGCTGGAGCAGCTGCGTGCTGCCGGCAAGCCAGCGGCGCGGCCGCTGCGCATCCTGATGCTCGAGCGCGGCACGTGGTGGACGACGTCGACCGAGACGGTTCAGGACAAGCAGGTCAAGACACGCGATTTCCTGCTCGCGCGCAAACAGCCGACGCAGGAGTGGAGCTCGCTGTCCGATGTGCGCGGCATGGTTGATCTGATCGGCCGCTGCCGCCATACCGAGCTGCGTCCGCAGGGCCTGTTCGACTTCGTGCCGATCGGCAAGCGCGGCCTGTTCAACCTGCGCAACGACGGCGTCTCGGTGCTGCGCGCCAGCGGCGTCGGCGGCGGCTCGCTGATCTACTCGAAGATCCTGCTGCGTCCGCCCGAGACCCTGTTCGACGATCCGCGCTGGCCCGCCGCCTGGCGCGGCGCCGCCGCGGCGACGCAGCGCGACCGCCTCTACGCGACGGCGCTCACGGCCGTCGGCGTCGGCGTCGAGACGCTGTTCGGCGTCAAGGCATCGCCGCCGTCGCCGCTGACCGGGCCGAGCCAGATCCTGATGCGCGTGCCGGGCATCACGCCGGCGTCGATCGCCGTCGCGCCGCCATCGCTGCAGCGCGCCGACCGCAACCGCGTGATCTGGCAGATCAAGATCAAGGATTACGGACGGCCGCTCACCGAGCGCCAGGGCGAACTGATCGACCGCGCGCGGATCTTCCAGAGCGCGATGGCGTCGCTGACCGACAACTACGGCTCGGTCGAGCTGTCGATCAACGACATGGATTTCGCGCCGCCGCCGAAGCTGCTCGCCCGCGCCGAACAGGCCAGCGCCGACCGCCAGAAGGCGCTGCGAAGAGAAGCAACCAACGTCTGCGAGCGCCACGGCCGCTGCAACATCGGCTGCCTGCCCGGTGCCGGGCAGACGCTGAACAAGCAGCTGATGCGCGCCGTCTGGGGCGCGGTCAGCACCGCTTCGATCGACCGCGCGCTGCCCGATCGCGGCGAGTGCCTGTTCAAGACCGTGGGGATGGAGCTGCGCGCCCTGGCGCAGGTGGACCTGCTGTCCGAGCGCGCAGGCGGCGGCTACCTGGTGCACTGGCGCCAGCGCCGCCCGGACGATCCGGCCGCGCCGACGCCCCCGCGGGTGCTGTCGGCCGATCGCGTGATCGTCGCGGCCGGCAGCCTGGGCAGCGCCGAGCTGATGCTGCGCTGCCAGCAGCGCGCGGCCGAGAGTGGCGGCGCCTTCGGACTGCGCGGCCTGAGCGCGGCGCTCGGCGACGGCTTCTCGCCCAACGGCGACTACATCGCGTTCCTGCCCGAGACCCGGGAGCGTGTCAACCTGACCTTCGGCCCGGTGACCACCTCGTACGCCCAGTTCAATGCCGACAAGGCGCGTGCCGACGGCTTCCACCAGATCGAGGACCAGGGCGTGCCGCGCGCGCTCAGCGCGTTGGCCGGCCATGGCATGCCGGTGATCCGCCGGCTCGCCGAAGACGATGGCATCGAACGCTACGTGGCCGCGCTCGGCCAGGCCCTGAAGGCGGCGCAGCAGATCTTCACGCAGCGCCCGAGGCGAACCTATCCGCCGCGTCCACCGCACGACGGCGCCGACCTCAGCGCCGACCGGCCCGAGGCCGAAGACGAGCTGACCTCGAACATGATGTGCATCGTCGCCCAGGGCAAGGACCTCGCCAACGGACGCTTTCGCCTCGAGAACGATCGCCTGCGCCTGGACATGCCCGATGCCCGCCGCTTCCACGAGGACCCCATCTACGAGCAGATCCGCGGCACGCTCGACAAGTTCGCGGCGCAACTGCGCCCTGATGGCAGGCAGGCCCGCTTCCTCGGGCCGCTGTCGGACGTGAAGATTCCGTTCACCGACCGTTCGGTGCTGACCTCGCACCCGCTCGGCGGCTGCCGCATGGCCGAGAGCGTGGAGCGCGGCGTCGTCGATGACGCCGGACGCGTTTTCCGCCAGGCCTCGGCCGGTGGCGGTTTCCACACGGGCCTGTACATCACCGACGGCTCGGTGCTGCCGACCGCGCTCGGCGTCAACCCGGCGCTCACGATCTCGGCGGTGGCCCTGCGTGTGGCCGAGAAGGTGCTCGCCGAGTGGGGCCAGATCGGCGCGCACGGCATGCCGGCGACCGGCCCGCTGCCTTGCGAGATCGCGGCGCCGCTGAACGTCTGAACGATTCCAGCAGGAGCACACCATGCGCATCGCGTTCGCTTCGTGCATCTACACCGGGGGGTTCCCGCAGCAGCCGGTTTGGGACTGGATCGCCGCGCAGCCGCCGGATCATCTGGTGCTGCTCGGCGATTCGGCCTACTTCGACGTCACCACGCCGCTGCACCCGCGCGACATGGACGACTGGAGCTTCGCGCAGCACGCCTACGCGCGTTATGCCGAGCTGATCGCGCAGCCGCAGTTGCGCGCGCTCGTGGCCGCCATGCCGGCCGGCAGCGTGCACGCCATCTGGGACGACCACGACTTCCTCTGGGACAACGCCAACGGCGCCGAGACCAACACGCTGGTGATGCACGGCGGCAAGATCCGTTTCGTGACGGCGCTGTTCGAGGCCTTTCGCGCCGCGCTCGATCAGAAACTCGCGCCGGGAAGCTTCCCGGCGCACGCCGGCGACTCGGTGTTCTGGAACATGCAGCAGCCGCCGCTCGCGACCCCCAGCGTGGCGCTGGCACCGGATATCCGGCTGCACTTGAGCGATGGCCGCACGCATCGCAGCGCCACCTTCCTGGTCGCCGAATCGAAGCGCACGATCTTCGGTCAGGCGCAGAAGAACGCCTTCAAGCGCGCCATCGAGGCCGCCCCCGACGCTATCCATCTCTGGGCCAGCGGCTCGACGATCGGCGGCTACCAGCGCTACACCAAGGATCTGGCGTGGTTGATGGGCCTGGCCAAGCGCCAGCGCATCCTGATGCTCAGCGGCGACATCCACCGCAACGCGATCGATGCCTTCAGCAACGGGCCGGGCTGGTTCCCGCTGCACGAGGCCACCTCGTCGGGCGCGGCGGTGCGAGACGCCGTCGTCGTCGGCGCCGCGCGCCGCAACCACGGGCTGGTCGAGATCGACGCCGGGCAGGTGGTCATCCGCCTGTTCAAGAGCAATGCGCCGCAGTCGGGCCGCACCGTCGTGCGTGCCACCTGGCTGCCGTAGCAGCCCGCGCTACGTCGTCCAGACCCGCGGCGGCGCGTCGGCAAGGCCCCAGCACACTTGCCGCCAGCGTGCGCGCACGCTGATCGCGCGCTGCCAGAGTGGCTCGACCGCATCACCGAGCGCGCGCCACAGCACCAGGCCGGGTGTCGGCGAGGTGCTGCCTTCGAAGGTATCGGCGCCGTCGCGCGCGGCGTCGAGCAGTGCGTCGCGTTGCGCCGAGGTGAAGCTGCTGCCGCCGGCGCACCACAGCGTGGCGATCACGTCGTGGCCTCCCAGGCCGAGCGGCGATTGCAGCAGGCGCACGTCGCTCGCATCGATCACGCCGCGTTCGAGCCAGTGCCCGGGCCATTCGAGATGCTGCGTGAAGCGGCCACGCGCGAACGGCGCAGCCGACGCCGGCAAGCCGAGCACGAGCAGATCGATGCCGATCATCTGCGCGCCGGCATCGAGCACGAAGCGCACGCGGTTCTCGGCGATGCAGCCGTCGTAGGCGATGCTCGCCATCGGCAGCCATTCCAGCCGCGCCTCGCGCTGCACGTGCATCTGCACCGCCTGCAGCGCCGCCGCGCCGCTGCTGCGGTAGTAGCGCGTCGCGCCGGGCGTGGTGATCAGCGCATGCGCGCCGGGCTCGACCGTGATCTCGACATCGAGCCGATCGCCGCCGGCGATGCCGCCCGGGGGGTGCACCAGCACGTGCTGGCACACGCGCGGCCCTTCGGGGTACAGCGCCTTGAGCACGCGCAGTGGGCCATCGTGGCGGTCGTGCGCGATCGTGCGCGCGCCGTCGCGGTCGAGCCGGTAGTCGAGGTCGAGATGGCCGTGCCAGGTCATTCGACGGTTTCGTGGTGCATCAGGGGCGCGCAGTTTAGGCCCCGACATGTAAGGGCCGGCGTCGTCCGACGGGAAGGTCCTACGCGCTGCAGCGCGAACGGCCGACGGGTGCGGGCCGCTGCGCTGCCTACATTGAACCCAGGTCAGGCGCATGCCGGGCCGTTGTCCCACGCGTGCCGTCCGCGGTATCGCAATCATCCAGGAGATGTTCATGTCCAAGATCCAAACCCTGTCGAGTGCCGTGACCGCGGTCGCGCTGGCGGCCGGCATCGGCTTTGCGTATGCCCAGGCCACCAATGCGCCGGACACGTCGGTGACGCCGACGCAGCCTTCGACTGCTGGCACCCCGTCCACCGCGACGCCGCCCAACAGCACCACCGTGACGCCGGGCCGGACCGATCCGAGCATGGGCGTGCCCGCGACGGCCGAGACGACCAGCCAGAGCGCGCCGACCGCGGCGCCGAGCAGCAAGGACTCGTCTTCGAGCACGACGCCGTCGTCCTCGAGCACGACACCCTCGAGCACGACGCCCTCGTCGAGCCCCTCGCAGCCGATGGCCAGCGAGCCCGCGCCGCAAGCCGACCGCAACTGATCGCGCTTGCGTTGATCGCCCTGCGCGCGCAGCCGTATCAAAGCGGCTGCGCGCGCTGTCGCGAGGAGGAACGATGAACCCGCAGCAGAAAAAGGAACTGCGCGCCGGCGTGACGCAGGGTGCCGTCGTCGGCGCGCTGGTGGCCGTGCTGGCGCTGCCTCTGGTGGGGTGGCTGCGCAAAGGCGAGTCTGCGCTGCCGGCGCCGGGCGTGCCCGCGGCGCCATCGTTGCCGCTGCGCCAGGTCGATTTCGGCGAGATCAGCGCGCCGATGGACGTGCGAACCGTGGCCGGCTGGGCCGTGGCCAGCCGCAACCACGCCGACGCGCCGTTCGCGGTGATCGACAAGCACCGCACGCATCTGTACGTGTTCGACAGCGGCGGGCGCCTGCGCGGCCAGACGCCGGTGCTGCTGGGCCACGCGCCGGGCGACGACAGCGTGCCCGGCATCGGCCAGCGCAAGATCGAACAGGTGCGGCCGGAAGAGCGCACCACGCCCGCCGGCCGCTTCGATGTGGCGTCGGGCCGCAACCTGTTGAACGAAACCGTGATCTGGATCGACTACCAGGCCGCGGTGTCGATGCATCGCGTTCGCGCCACCGACCCGCGCGAGCGCCGCCTCGAACGGCTGGCCACGGCGACGACCGAAGACAACCGCATCAGCTATGGCTGCATCAACGTGCCGACGGCCTTCTTCGATACCGTTGTCTGGCCGACCTTGGGCGGCCAGCGGGCAGTGGTCTATGTGCTGCCGGAGGTCAAGGGCCTGCAACAGGTCTTTCCGCAAGCCGCGGCCTGGGGTGCCTCCCAGGCCTTGGGACTTCGATCACTGATCGTGTGACGTGGGGTGGTAACCGCTGTCGCGCCGGCTGCGTCGTGATCGATCCGGCGTTCTTCGACGCTGTGGTGTCGCCGACGCTGGGCCGCTCGCGCGGGATGGTGTACGTGCTGCGCGACGGGGAACCGCCCCCGCCCTGAGGCGCGGCGTCACGGCCGGCCCCAGAAGCGGCGGTGCAGCGCCGCGATCTCGTCTTCGACCTCGGCCACCGGGCCGATCACCTCGATCGCCTTCTGCCCGCGCGCGAAGACGTCTCGGCACGGCAGGTCCAGCGTCGGGTTCTCGGCGTGGTTGCCGGTGAGTTGGAGCAGGCCGCGCTCGCTCATGCCATAGACCAGGCGGCCGATGTGGGCCCAGTACAAGGTGCCGGCGCACATCGCGCACGGTTCGACGGTGGTGACGAGCGTGCAGTGCCACAGATGCTCGGGCGACCATCGAGCCGCAGCGTTGCGCGCGAGCACCGACTCGGCGTGCTCGACCGTGCTGACGTTGCCTTGTTCGAGCAGCACGGTTTCGCCGTCGGCATCGAGCAGCAGCGCACCGAAGGGGTGATGCCCGGCCTGCAGCGCCGCGCTCGCCACCGCGTTGGCGCGGCGCAGCGCGGCCAGCGTCTGCGCATCGGTCAGCGGCGGCGGCATGCGTCGCTTATAGCGCACCCGGCGGTGCACACCGGCGATACGCCGTGACTTTTCGCCAGGCAGCGCGCGCGCGTGCCGCGAAGCGCGGCAACCCCAAGGCACACTCGCGCCTGCTTCGAAGACCCATGCACGACCTCTCATCCTGGCCTGCTGCTGCCGTCGCGCTCGGCGGTGTTGCGTACTTCGCTGCGATCTATCTCGCCGCGGGCTTGATCGCTTGCGGCGTGCGCGCTGCACTGCTGGCGCGCGGGCGTGCCCGCGTGCTCGATGCGCGCCGCGTGCCGGCCGGGCAGGTGGAGCGCGAGTGGCGCCAGAGCGCGGTGTCGATCGTGATCTTCGGCGTCGGCCTGCTTGTGCCGTGGTGGATGCTGGTGCAGTCCTGGGCCACGCTGCATCCGGCCAACCCGCCGCTGCGTGTGCTCGTCGAGCTGGCGGCGCTGCTGGTCTGGAACGACTTCCACTTCTACGCCATCCATCGCACGCTGCACCACCCGACGCTGCTGCGCGCCGTGCACGCCGCGCACCACCAGTCGATCGTGACGACACCCTGGTCGACCTACGCCTTCCATCCGGTGGAGGCACTGCTGCTCGGCAGCGTGCTGCTGCCGCCGATGCTGGTGTGGTCGTTCACGCCGGCGGCGCTGGCGCTGCTGCCCGTGCTCTCGCTCACCTACAACGTCATCGGCCACGCCAACTTCAGCGCGCTGCCCAGGCGCTGGCGCTGGTTGTCGAACGCGCAGGACCATCACCTGCACCACGCCTGCCACCGCGGCAACTATGGCTTCCTCTTCACCTTCATGGACCGCGCGCTCGGCACGCAGCTGCCGCACGATGCAGCGCAGGCGGTCATCGCGGCCGGCCTGGCGCGCGAAGCGCGGCAAGGGGCGGCGCAATGACCTTCGGCCTGCGCCATGCGCGCGACCTGCAGAGCGTGGCCTACCTCGTCGTCGTGCCGGCGCTCGCGTTGCGGCAATGGCAGCACGGCTTCGATGCGTGGCTGTACGCGGCGATGGTCACGCTGTGGATCGGCATCGGCGTCATCCACCATCACCATGCGCACCGGCCGATGTGGCACGCGCGCCGCATCAATCGCGCGACCGACTTGTGGCTGGCCGTGCTGCAGGGCCATCCGACCTACGCCTTCGCCGCCACGCACAACGCCAACCACCATCGCCATCGCCACGGCGCGGGCGACTGGGCGCGCACCTACCGCTTCGGCGGCGGGGACCGCAACGACGCGTTCGGCTGGCTGCTGCATCCCGTGCAGGCCGGCTGCGCGCTGTACCCGCACTTCATCGCGCACCTGATGCGCATGCGGTGTCGCAAACCCGGTGTGTGGCGCTGGGCTCTGCTGCAGTACACGCTCGTGGGCGTGTCGTGGTTCGCGCTGCTGGCGATCGACTGGCACAGCGCGCTGCTCTACGTGGCGCTGCCTCAGCTCATCGCGATGCACGCGCTGCTCGGCGCCAACTACCTGCAGCACGCCCATGCCGACGGCGCCTCGCGTTGGCACTACGCGCGCAACTTCACCGGCGCGGTCAACGCGCTGTACTTCAACATCGGCTTTCATACCGCCCACCACGAACATGCGCGCGCACATTGGAGCCGCATGCCGGCACTGCACCGTGCGTTGCAAGCGAAGCTGCATCCTGCGCTGCAGGAACGCAGCGTCGTGCTCTACCTGCTGCGCGTGATGGCGCTGGGCGCGCTGCTGCCGCGCTTTCGCAGCCGCTCGCTGATGCGACCCTGAGAACCACTGACCTCATGCCCACGCTCTACAACGACGTCTTCATCGCCGGCACCGGCTTTCACCTGCCGGGCGAGCCGATCGACAACGACGCGATGGATGCCTTCATTGCACCGATCAACCGCATCTCCGGGCGCATCAAGCAGCGCATCCTGGCCGAGAACGGCATCCGCACGCGCCACTACGCGATCGATGCCGACGGCCGCACGCGCGAGAGCAATGCGCAGATGGCCGCGGCCGCGGTGCGCGCCGCACTCGCCGATGCGAACTGCGGGCTGCAGCAGATCGACCTGCTGGCCTGCGGCACGAGCGGCGGCGATTCGATCATGCCGGGCTTCGCCAACATGGTGCAGGGCGAACTCGGCGCGCCGCCGATGGCCACCCACACCAGCGTCGGCGTCTGCGCCGCCAGCCTGGGCGCACTCGCGTTTGCCGCCGGGCAGGTGCAACAACGCGACGCGCGGCGCGCGCTGGCGGTGGGCAGCGACCTGCCGTCGCGCATGTTCAAGTCGTCGCGGTTCGCGCCGCGCGGGTACGACGCCGACTTCAATTCGCACTTCCTGCGCTGGATGCTCTCCGACGGTGCCGCGGCGCTGGTGCTGTGCCACCGCGACGAACTGCCCGACGACGCGCCGCGCCTGCGCCTGAAATGGGTGCACCAGAAGTCCTTCTCCGGCGACCACCCGGTGTGCATGCAGCTCGGCCTGAACCTCGAAGGCACGCGCAGCTACCTCGACTACGACAGCAGCGGCGCGGCCGAGGCCGACGGCGCGCTGGCGTTG
This sequence comes from uncultured beta proteobacterium, assembly GCA_963738605.1. GTDB lineage: Bacteria > Pseudomonadota > Gammaproteobacteria > Burkholderiales > Burkholderiaceae_C > CADEEN01. The sequence continues at coordinate 142,387 of CAVTXG010000004.1, read as the reverse complement.
CGCCAGGACATCCGCCTGCTGCCCAACCTGTTCGACATCGCGATCCATGAGTACGCCGGCCTGGTGCAGCGCGGCCTGGTCGATCCGCAACGCGTCGATCACTTTCTCTGCCACTACTCGTCGGAGCGTTTCCGCCCGGTCGTCGATGAGCTGATGCAGGCCGCACAACTCGCCATTCCGCAGGAGCGCTGGTGGACCAATCTCGCCACGCGCGGCAACACCGGCGCGGCCAGCCTGTTCGTGATGCTCTCGGAGTTCGTGCGCACGCGCGAGCTGAAGGAGGGCGAGCAGATCTTCTGCTTCGTGCCCGAGTCAGGGCGCTTCACGGTGGCGTATGCGCTGTTCGAAGTGGAGCGGCCCGGACGCGGCGATGCGGCGGTGCCCGCGGCAACGACCATCGCCGCGCCGCACGACGCCGCGTCGGCGAGCGACCCGCGTCTTGCGCGCCTGCTGCAGTCGCTGGCCCAGGTCTGGCACGACTACCGCTCGGCGGCGTGGCGAACGCCGCTGGTGCAGTCGATCACGCAGCGCCGCTTCACGACCGAGGGCTACGTGCGCTGGATGGAAAGCTGGATCCCGCAGGTGCGCGAAGGCAGCCGCTGGATGCGCGAGGCCGTGGCGAGCATGCGCGCGCCGTACGAGGCGCTCGCAGCGATCGTCGAGACGCATGCGAGCGAAGAGCAGTTCGACTTCAAGATCCTGTTCGACGACTACCGCAGCGCCGGTGGCCGCGAAGACAGCATCGATGCGCTGCGCCGCAGCCCCGGCGGTGAAGCGCTCAACAGCTACCTGCATGCGAAGGCGGCGACGCCGAGCCCGGTGGGCCTGCTCGGCGCGATCTACATCATCGAAGGCACGGGCCAGCGCATCATCCCGGCGCTGCTGCCGCTGCTGCAAGCGCAGTTGAAGTTGTCGCCCAAGGCCTTTCGCTTTCTCGCCTACCACGGCGCCAACGACGAGAACCATCTCGCACGCTGGCTGCGCGCGGCGCAACTCGTGCTCGCCGCCGATCCGAGCGGCCAAGCCGACGCCGACATCATCGCCACCGCGCGCCGCACTGCGCGGCTGTACCTGATGCAATGGGAAGATGCGTGCTCCGCATGAAGACCCTGCCCAACTTCATCCTCGACGACCACAACCCGGCCGACCCGAGCCCGTGGCTGGCGCTGTATCTCGACAAGAGCTCGCCGCTCGCCGACGACATCAAGCAGGCCTGGCTGGCAGACTCGGCCTCGCGCTCGCGCCAGTTCCTGATGCCGGTGGTGCGCCCTCTCGCGCGCACCTGCATCGTTGTGTTCCAGCTCATCAAGGCGCTGCTGCCCAAGAGCTGGCAGGCGCCGCGCTTCCTGCACAAGGTGCTGGCCGAAGGCCTGAAGGGCTGGGTCTCGCCGCAGGCCAACTGGATGATCCTGCGCCACTTCCATTTTGGCAGCGACATCCTGGCCTTCATCGCCGGCAATGCCGGCGTGCAGATCCCGTCACGTCCGCTGCGGCCGATCGTGATCGACGACTTGAAGGACAACCTGTTCCTTCAGCACGACCTGAATCTCTTCAACTTCGTGATCTATCTGAACCGCGCGCTGCAGGAGCAGGGTCGCGACATCGCGCCGCCGCCGAAGCTCGACCTGTCGATGGTCAACCCCTGCCCGGTGCAACTCGCCGACATGCCGCGCGGCCGCACCAACTTCATCGACCTGCAAACCGCGATCGAGATCTTCACGCCGGCCTACCAGCTGCTGCTCACCGACAACGACTTCTGGCGCGCCAGCAACTCGCTGCAACTCGACGAGACGCTGGGTATCTACTGCGCCAAGCTCACCGGCATGCCTGAGCACCTGGTGATGCTCAACAACAAGCACCCGCTGGTGCCGGAGAGCACGCTGCGCGCGGGGTACCGGCTGGTGCTGCATGGGCTGTCCACGGAGATGCTGCATGGGTTGTTGCTGCGGTTGAAGGCGCAGCAAGCGGGGGCTCAGGCGGCTTGACGCGGAGGTTGAGTCCCTGGTAGCTCTCGCTCCCGGAGTCGGAGATCAACTGGGGATTGCGAGTCGCGCACTTTCTGGAGGTGTGCGGACGCCGATCCCCAAGAGCAAACGACATCTCTACAAGGAAGACTGCGGGCCTCAACAACTCACGAGGTGCCTGTCATGGACGAATACGAACGTTTTGCCGCAGACATACCCAAACTTTCCACATGATCTTTCGCTTGAGCGCTTGATTGGGGTCCGGCTGATCCATGTAGCCTCCTGGGATATGAAGCAGAACCTATTCTGGCCGAATGGCGGCTCTCGTCGGGTCTCAGCGGTCAGACTCGTCAAGTGATTCCCCTCAACCACCACGAAGACCGAGAACAAGCTCGTTCTCATCAGATCACCCCGCCTGCGACCCCCGATGCGCCCACCCCGTGGTGCGCTTCTCGACCCACGAGAACAGCTCGTACATCGCCATCGCCATCACGCCGATGGTGACCAGCCCGGCAAACGCGAGCGGCGTGCGCTGCTGGCTGCCGGCCGAGCTGATGAGGTAGCCGATACCCGAATCGCCGGCGGTCATCTCGGCCAGCACGGTGCCGACGAAGGCGAGCGTGATCGCGACCTTGAGCGACGCGTAGAAGTAGGGCATCGAGCGCGGCAGGCCGACCTTGACGAGCACGTCCCAGCGCTTGGCGCCGAGCACGCGCAGCACGTCTTCGAGTTCGGGCTCGAGCGTGGCCAGGCCGGTGGCGATGTTGACCGTGATCGGGAAGAACGAGATCAGGAAGGCCGTGAGGATGCCGGGGCCCAGGCCGATGCCGAACCAGACGACGAGGATCGGCACGATCGCGGCTTTCGGCACCGCGTTGAAGGCGACCATCAGCGGGTAGAGCGCGGTGTACGCCAGGCGCGAGCTGCCGATGAGAAAGCCGAGCATCACGCCGACGGCAATGGCGATGCCGAAGCCGAGCATCGTCACCCAGAAGGTCTTCCACGCCGCTTCGAGCAGCGGGCCCTTGAACTCGATGAACTCGCGCGCGATCTGCAGCGGGCTCGGGAAGATGAACTCGGGCACCTTGAACAGCGTGACGATCAACTGCCACAGCAGCAGAAAGGCCGCGAGCACGATCAGCGGCGACCAGCGTTCGACAGTCTTGGTGATGCGCATGTCAGTGGCCGCCGTGCGCTCGGTGGCTTGTCAGGCGCATGAAGCGAGCGGGGTCGGCGTGCGCAACCGGCCCGTTGGGTGCGTTCGCGATCGTCCGCAATGCGCTGGGCCGAGGCCGGTGCGCAAGCAAGGCGGCGGGCGGGGCGCAGTCGGGGCTCAAGCGGCGCTCGCCCTCGCTGCGCGAGGGTTCCCTGCGATGCTCGGTCTGAGGTCGCACCGCGAAACTCGCTGCACTCACTGCGTTCGTTGCGCTCGAACACTCGCGGTGAGTCAGATCACGAAGCGCGCGGGTACGCGCGCCGACCTCAGCCCTGCGCTTCTCGGCGGCGCCATTCGCCCCGCCTGCGCCCCGCCCGCCGCCTTGCGGCAACCGTCGTTCTTGGGGAGGAGTGAAGGGCAAGCCGCGGGCATCGAGCCCGTGGCTTGCCGCGCGCCGCAGGCGCGCGTGCAGGCGCCAGCCGGGCTCGATGCCCGGCTGGGGTCTTTCTCCAACCAAGAACAGGTGCTGCCTCGCAAAGCCGTGGGCGGGTGCGCGGTGGCGCGCCTGTGCGGCGGCGAGGAGGCGAGCCCGGACACGAACAGTCCAGTGGACTGTTCGTGCCTGGCGAGCGGCTGGGCGCTTGCGCCCAGCGCGGCCTGCAAGGCCAGGGTTTCGGTCGGCGCGCGTACGCGCGCGCTTCGTGAACTGACTCGCCGCATCTGTTCGAGCGCAGCGAACGCAGTGAGCGCAGCGAGTTATGCGGCGCGACCGAAACCCGAGCACCGCAGCGAAGTCGGCGCCGCAGGCGCCGACCGCCGCACCGAAGCGCCAGCGCGCACCCGCCCACGGCTTTGCGATCCCCACGGTGTGCGCAAAGCGCGCATTCAAAGTCGGCAACGGGCCGTGAACCGACGTTTGTGGTTTGTGCTCGAAGCTCATCTCATGTTTTCCTGATCGCCCCGATGTGCCCGCGCAGCTCGTGCACGATGTCGGTGAACTGCGGCGTGTAGGTGATCTCCAGATCGCGCGGACGCGGCAAATCGATCTCGCGGCGCTGCACGAAGCGGCCCGGGCTCTTGCTCATCACGTACACCGTGTCGGCGAGGAACACGCTCTCGCGCAGGTCGTGCGTGACGAGGATGACGTTGAATTTCTTGGCCGCCTGCAAGTCGCGCAGGTTGCACCACAGCTCTTCGCGCGTGAAGGCGTCGAGCGCGCCGAAGGGCTCGTCGAGCAGCAGCATCTTCGGCTCGTGCACCAGCGCGCGGCAGATCGACGCACGCTGCTGCATGCCGCCGGACAGCTGCCACGGGAACTTGTCTTCGTAGCCCGCGAGGCCGACGGATTTCAGCAGTTCGCGCGCCTTGTCGGCGTACTCGCTCTTCCTGCTCTTGAAGTTCGAGCGGTAAGGCTCGACGATCTCCAGCGGCAGCAGCACGTTGTCGAGCGTGGTGCGCCACGGCAGCAGGCTCGGCGCCTGGAAGGCCATGCCGCTGATCTTGAGCGGGCCGGTGACCGCCGCGCCGCCGATGGCGATCGAGCCCTTGCTCGGCATCTTCAGCCCGGTGGCGAGCTTCATGAATGTGCTCTTGCCGCAACCCGATGGCCCGACGATGGCGATGAACTCGCCGACGTTCAACTGCAGCGAGATGTCCTCGACGGCGAACTGCTGCCTGGCCAGCAGTTCGTCGTTGTAGGCGAGCCAGACGTTCTTGAAGTCGACGAACGACACGGGCCGGCTACTTCTTGGCCGGCGGCAACACGTTCAACTCCGCCTTGCTCGGCAGGTAGGCGTCGCTCCACACCGCGCCCGCATCGACACGCGTCTTCGTCGCGAACGCATCGCTGACCTGCGACGCCATTAGCGCCAGCCGTCCCGGCACGATCACGCCGAAGCCTTCGCTTCGCGCGTCGGGGCTGGCGACCACGGCGTCGATCGCCATGCGCAGGCGCCGCTTTTCGAGATCGACGTTGATGATGCCGTCGCGCGCCTTCACGTAGTCGATCGAAGCATCCGGATTGGCCATCACCTCCTTCGCCCCCTTGGTGAACGCGGCGAGGAAAGCCTTCACCGCCTGCGGCTGTTCCTTGATCATCTTCGGGCTGGCGATGATGACGTTGCCGTAGAGCTTCACGCCGTGCGCCGCGTACGGCAGGATCACCACGTCTTCGGCCTTGACGTTTCGCGCTTCGAGGTTGAGCAGCGAGGTGAAGGAAAAGCCGGTGATGGCATCGACATCGCCGCGCGCCAGCATGGTTTCGCGCAACGGCGGGTCCATGCTGGTCCAGGCGACGTTCTGCACGTTGTTGACCTTGGCGAAGATCGGCCAGCCGCGACGGCCGGCGTCGAACACCGGCGCGCCCAGCTTCTTGCCGTTGAGATCGGCGGGGCTCTTGATGCCGCTCTTCTTCAACGCCAGCACCGCCGCCGGCGTGTTGTTGTAGACCATCATCACCGCCACCGGCTTGTTCGGCGCATCCGGGTTGTTGGCGTGGAACTCCATCAGCGCGGCCAGGTCGGCGAAGCCCATGTCGTAGGTGCCCGAGGCCACGCGCTGCACCGTGCCGCCGCTGCCGTTGCCGGCATCGATGGTGACGGCGAGGCCCGCGGCCTTGTAGTGGCCCTTGACATCAGACGCGAGGAACAACGCGGCCGGCCCTTCGAAGCGCCAGTCGAGCTGGAACTTGATTGGCGTTTGCGCCGCGGCGGGCAGGGCGAACAGCGCGGCGCCGACGGCGAGCAGCGCGCGGCGGGCGATCGAGGGCAGGGCAAGGAACATGTCGGGCGTCTTTCGTGGATGACAAAACCCCCGCATTCTGCAAGGCGCATGCCCGTGCGCGCCTCCGGTGTTGCACCAGCAAAGGGCGCAGCCATTCCCGCTTAAGGCGGGTTTTAGTTGCTTCGCGGCATGGGCGCGCATTCTGCGAAGCACGCAGACGGACCCCCGGTGTCGAGGGAGTCGTCGGCAAACGATGTCATTAATAATCGGCAGCTCCCCAGTTTCGATCGGAGCCTCGATGACATCGCTATCTCTTCGTGCCGCAGGTGCAGCCCTGGTCTTGATGGCCTTGCAAGCGGGCGCATGGGCGCAGACCTACAGCATCACGAGCCTCGACCGCGGCCCACGGGTCGCGAATTCGGCCTACTTCGCGGGGTCGAACGGGGTGGCGGGTACGTGGGTTTCGCCGCGCAGCGCAGGCGACCGCGCTTGGTTTTATGCGGACCGCAAGTTCACCGACCTCGGCACCCTGGGCGGGACCGTGGCGAGCGTCCGGGGCGCCAATGCGTCGGGCCAGGTGATCGGGGTCTCGAACGCTCCCGGCGACGCCGACTTCCGCGCGTTCTCCTGGACGGCTGCCGGCGGCATGGTCGAGTTGTCCTTCGGGACGTGGTCCTACGCCGCGGCCATCAACGCGGCGGGGCAGGTGGTGGGCGACGCCCAGGACGCCGGCGGCAGCTTCAGGGCGTTCTCCTGGACCCCCGCTGCGGGGCTGGTCAACCTCGGCACGCTGGGCGGCAGCCTCTCGCAGGCATTCTCAGTCAACGACGCGGGTCAGGTGGTCGGCGCTGCGAATCTGGCGAGCGAAGCCGGGCATGCGTTCGTGTGGACGCCGGTCGGCGGCATGGTTGACCTGGGTACGTTGGGGGGAATGAATTCCATCGCGCACGCCATCACCGCATCGGGCCAGGTCGTCGGTTCGTCCGAATACAGCTCGTCCCCCGGCAGGTTTCGCGCGTTCGTCTGGACACCGGGTGGCGGCATGGTCGGCCTCGGCAGCGGCATCGGGTCGAGTGCGGATGCCGTCGATCCGACGTTGGGGCAGGTCGTCGGCACCGATGTCGCTTCCGACGGAAGGCGGCACGCATTCTCGTGGTCGCCGCCGGGCAGCTACGTCATCCTGGGTAACCTCGGCGGAAACAGCACCCAGCCCACCGCGGTCAATGCGTCCGGGCAGGTCGTGGGCTACGCGCAGCGGCGCAACTTCAGCCCTTCGAGCGAACATGCTTTCGCGTGGAGTGCTGCCACCGGCCTGGTCGACCTCGGTACGCTGCCGCCTTACGGCGACAACACGAGCTCGCGCGCACTCTTCGTCACCCATGATGGTCAAGTGTTCGGCGAGTCGTTCCATTTCACCGCGACGACGAGCGAGAAGCGCGCTTTCGTCTGGACAGCAAGCTCCGGCATGCTCGACCTGAACGACCTGACGCCGAAAAGGCCACCCGGAGTGCTGATCTCGAGCCCGCGCGCGGTGGCCGAGGACGGCTCGATCATCGCCGAGACCTCGACCGGGTCCCGCGTGGTCCTGAGGCCGCTCACACGCTGAGCGCTGCCGCAACGCCCGATCAGCGCCCGCTCAACGCCCGATGACCCAGGCGCCGCGCGACTCCGGTGCGTCGTCGGGCACCGGCCAGCCGAAGCGTGCGCGGCGGCGCTCGGGCGCCTCGCGCCAATAGAGCTGGGCGCGAATGTCGCGCAGCACGTCGGGCTCCTCGGCGAAGTAGCTGTGGCCCAGGCGGAACAGGCTCGCGCCGCGCACGCGCACGGTGTCGATGCCGGGCAGCACCAGCACCGGTGGCGCGCCGCCGACCCGGCCGCCTTCGGTCATCCACTCCAGCGCGGCCAGCGCCCGGTCTTGGTCAGCGACGTACAAGGTGGTGCGCTCGGCGACTTGCGGATAGACGCTGGCGAGCTGGCGAAACGCGGCAATGCTGATGTCGGGCGCCGACAAAAAGATCTGTCCGAAGCGCGTGCCCGCGCGCAGCGCCGCCTGCGTGGTGGCGCGGTGCAGCGCGCGCAGCAGGCCGCGGTTGCCCATGCTGTGGGCGATGATGTGGACCTTGCCGCGATCGGCCAGCGCCGACACGGCGATGAGGAAGTCGGCGATCTGCGCTTCGCTGGCCTCGATGGCCGACAGGTCGGCGACGTAGGCCGAGAGGCTGCCGCGCGAGGGCCAGCTGTAGAGCACCGTCATGCCCGGCACCTTCAGGTCGAAGCCGAGTTGCGCCGCACGCCGCGCGGCGTCGTCGAAGCTGGTGTTGAAGCCGTGGATGTAGACCAGCACGTTGCGGTCGCTCGCATCGAGCCCGGCCAGGAACTTGCGCACGTCGCGCTCGAAGGCGTCGCGCGGCATGGCGGTGGCCGGGTCGACGGTGATTCGATCGTCGACCTGCAGCAGCACGCGCTTCCACAGCGGCGAGCCGAGTTCGCCGGTGCGATGGCTGGAGGGGATGCGCACGATGCGCTTGCCGAAGTGGATGCGCTCGTCGAACTCGGTGCCGAATCCCTTGCCGGGGTCGGACGGATCGAGCGGCCGGCGGTTGGTGCCGAACCACACCGGGTAGCAGGTGCCGGAGAACTCGGCGGGGCAGCCGCCGTCGCCACCCCCGCGCGTGCGCGGGGCCTCAGCGGAATCGCGCGTGCGCGGGGCTTCCGCGGAATCGCGCGTGCGCGGCGGCCGGCGCAGACTCCGTGCTGGCTGCTGGCGCCGTCGGCGTGGCCCGCGGCGCAGCGACGCAGGCGGCGAGCGTCAGCGTCAACAAGCTCAACAGGAAGGGCAGCCTGATCATCGCGGGTCCGGGTGCGTGCGCGCGGTCGTTCGATGGTACGCCGGCGCCGCGTGCGGGCCGCTTCAATGCAGCGTCGCGTGCCGGCGGCGCAGCGCCGGCATCGTGAACTCGCGGCCGATCACCGTGCGCGCGTACAGGTAGTTCAGCCGCGCGCGCTCGCTCAACGCGTCGAGATCGACCTGGCCTTGCGCGTCGCAGGGGAAGGACAGGCCGCGGCCCTCGTCGAACAGCGAGCAGAAGCGCAGTTCGTAGCCGGCGGCGGCATGCGAGGTCTGGATGCTGGCGTTCATGATGTCAGTGCAGCACCCGCAGTGCCGGCAGCGAGACTTCGCGGCCGATCACGGTGCGTGCGTAGAAGTAGTTCAAGCGGGCCTTCTCGCTCAGCGCATCGAGGTCGACATGGCCTTCGGCGTCGCAGGGGAAGGACAGACCGCGGCCCTCGTCGAACAGCGAGACGAAGCGCAGTTCGTAGCGGGCGCTGGCTGGCGTGGTCTGGAGGGTGGCGTTCATGGTGGGCTTTCGCTGTCAGGGGTGGATCGAGTTCACCCTTGAGTTGCGGCGCCCTGGCGCACGGTTCAAAACTGCTGCGCTGCTGCGCTGCGTGCTGCGCCGCTGCCTCGAGCGACGACGAAGCTCGGCACCGTTCGCCCTGTGCAGGGCGATTGCGCTTCGAATTCCGATCGTGCTGAGCCTGTCGAAGGACGCTCATGACGAGGGCGGGTGCAAGCCCTTCGACAAAGTTCGGCCCGAGCGGTCGCGGTGGCGCCGCTGAGGGGCGTCGCTTGTCAAGTGTGGATTTGATCTGCACCGAACGGTCGGCCGAGACCGACCTTGTTGGGGCGCCCGGCAATGGGCGCCCCTGCGCCGGGTCAGCGGCGTGCGTCGGCCAGGCGCGTCTGGTCGCGTCGGGCCACTGCCGCCTGCACGCAGGCGCGGCGTTCGGTCGTCGCGGTCATGGCGTCGCAGTGCGCGATCAGGCCAGCCTGTTCGGCCGGCAGCCAGGGCGTGGACGTGGCCTGCTCGACCATCAACGCGATGGCGCCGAGCACGCTTGCCGTGACGATCGCCGCGCCGGCCAGAGCCTGGACGGTGGCGTAGCGGGTCAGTGGTTGGTAGCGGGTGGTTTGCATGGCGTGCTCCTGACGGGGTTGGTGGCCTGGATACCCTTGGGTTGCGGCCGGCGCCGCAACGGTTCACAGACTTTCGGTTCAGTCGATGACGACTGCGGCGGCTGCGAGCACGGCGACGGCGGCCACGAGCAGCGGCAGCAGCTGAGCCCACCAGTGGTCGTAGGCTCGGCTGGCGCGGCTTTTCATGACTTCGCTCCGGCGCGCACGGCCTGGCCGGCCGTCGTCGGCTCAGGGCCGAGGTCGGTGACGGCGATGACCACGATCGCCGCGGCGAACGCGATGAACACCGGCAGCAGCGGCCACAGATGGTCGTAGGCATCGGGCGAGGGGCGTTTTGTCTTGGGCTTCGACGGCATGGGGTCACTCCTCAACAGAAGGGGCAGCGGCGGAGCACGCCCGCGGTAGCGCGTGACGTGCCGGCTTGTGTTGCGCCCGCTGCCGGATCGGTTCAAGACGCGTCATGCGGGCCGCGCCCGCCGCCAGCGCCGAGCTCTCAGCCGCAATGCGGCTTCGCCAATTTGCTTGGGACCCCGCGGGAGGCGGGTCGGGGCGCTCAGTTGAGCTTGAACTCGGCCAGCTCGAAGGTCGTGGCCTCGCGCACCGCGCCGCCGACACTGGTCGAGACGGTGTACTTCACCATGCGCCGCGCCTGCGGCGAGTACCAGACGACGAGGTCGCTGGTCATCAGGCCGGCGCGTCCCGCCCCGCGCGGCGCGAGCTGGCCGCGCAGCACCAGCTTGACGGCGCGAAAGCGTCCGGCCGCCACCTCGACTTCCTCCTCGCCTTCGACGCGGCCGCGCAGCGGCACGGTGCCTTGCTCGATGCGCCACGGCAGCTCGGGCAGCGCCTTGCCGCGTGTCAGGCCGCCGGCGGCCTGCAGGTAGGGCGAGAACTCGGGCGGCGTCAGGGTCCAGCCGGGCAGCGCGGCAAAGCCGGGGTCGAGCGACACGCGCGTGGTCCGCAACTTGGCGTCGGAGGTGGTGGTCCAGGTCTCGGCCACACCGTCGGGGCCGACGGCATCGACCCTGGCCGTGAGGAACAGGTCGCCGATGCGGAACTGGTCCTGCACGCGATAGCGCCAGGTGTCGCCGACGCGCGGCAGGGTGTCCGCGCGCGCCAGGGCCGCCAGCGCGGGCGCGGGGGCGTAAGAGGCCACGCGCGCCTGCGCCAGCGCCGCGAAGCGCCCATTCGGGTACTGGCGCAGGTAGGCACGGTACTCGTCGGCGCGCTGCGCGGACAGGATGCTGTTCCAGAACGCGATTTCGCCGGCGGCCTCGACCTCGGGGCTGTTCGATTGCGCGCTGGTCGTTGCGCCCGGAATGAAGGCGAACTCGCCCTGCAGCGACGAACTTTCCCAGGGCACCTGCTGTTCGCGCGTGGCGCGCACCACCGCTTCGCGCACGCGCTTGAAGACATGCTCGACCGGCAGGCCCGGCGTCAACAGGTGCTGCGCGAAGTTGGCGGCGTACAGGCTGTTGGCACCGCCGCCGCTGTCGGCCGCGAGCTTGCCCGGTGCGGTCGCGAACGCCAGCAGCGTCCCCACCGGCGCGTCCATTTGCGCCAGGCCCTGCGCCGTGTTGCCGCCCTTGCCGGCGAAGGGGTTGTTGCGGCAGGCGTCGAGGACGACGAGGTTGATGCGGCTGCGCGCCGTGGCCATGCGCCCGAGCAGGAAGCCGACATCGACCCCGGCGATCGGGATCTCGTCCTCGCTGCGGATCTCGGCATCGACCGGGATCATGAAGTTGCGGTCGCGCAGTTGCAGGCCGTGACCGGCGTAGTACAGCGCGGCGATCGTGTTCTCGCCCAGGCGGTCGCCGAAGTCGCGCAGCGCCTCGACCAGCGCACGGCGGTCGAGGTTTTCGTGAACGCGCACCGCGAAGCCGGCCTGGCGCAGCGACTGTGCCACCAGGCGTGCGTCGTTGACCGGGTTGTCGAGCGGGTCGTTGCGGTAGGCCGCGTTGCCGATCACCAGCGCGATGCGCTCTTCAGTGACAGCAATGCCGCGCATGCGTTCGGCCGCCGGCGCGGTGGCGCACAGCAGCAGCGCCAGCGCGAACAGCAACCGACGAAGCACTTCGGCTCTCATGACGTGACACTCAGCATCGATGCGAATTGTGCGGCCGGCGGCAATCCGGGGAAGCACAGAAAGCCGATGCGCTCGTCAGCGCCGCCGGCGGGCCGGCACCACCAGACGCTGCACGAACGCGGGCCCGAGCAGCGCTGCAGCAGCGTGCGCGCGAGCTGCTCGTCGGCGGCGTCGGGCTGGCCGGGGTCGAGCGCGGCGATGGTTTGCAGGTCGCCCTCGAGTTCATCGGCGCTGTAGGCGACATTGAGCACGCGACGCGCAGCCTCGTCGAGCGCTGCGAACCAGACCCGCGCAGCGAGCGCGCCCGCCAGCGTTGGACATGGCTGTGCGAGCGTGAGCGGGAAGTAGCGGCCGACGCGATCCACGCTGGGCATCAGCAGCCCCGCCCAGGCTTGGCGATCGAGCAAGTCCGGTCCGAGCCAGAAGCGCCGGATCGGCGCTACCAGGTAGGCGTCGGACCATGCCCGCCCGAGTTCGCTGCGGGTGTGGGCCAGGCTTTCTTGCAGCCAGCCGTCCCAGCGCAGGATGAACTCGTCGGACAGGCGGCGCGAAGCGAAGTCGCCCAGGTTCGGAATCTTGCCGAACCAGCCCGGCGCGTCGTGGTTCATTGGAGCCCCCTGCGGCGCTGCGAGCCGATCCCCCCGAGGGGGAGCGAGCCCCTTGGGAGCGGCCCGGCGGCGCTCACAACCGCCCCGGACACCTGAATTGCTCCAGCAACTGGCGGTTCATCGGGTTGGCGCCGCCGCTGCTTCTGACTTCGAAGCGCGCCTTGCGGCCTTCGACGTCGAAGGTCAGCAGCGTGCGATCCGCCGACGCACCGGGCTCGCTGCGCACGCGGTCGAGCATGCGGTACAGCGCCCAGGGGCCGGCGAAGGTGAAGCCGGAGCCGGTGTTGCCGCCCACGGGCGTGATCTGCAGGTGCACGCGGCCGCTGTCGCCCGGCCCTGGCCATTGCAGGCTCTGCGCGGCCTCGCCGCTGCGGCGAAAGCGCAGCGCCTGGCCGTCGACGTCGAGCATGAACTCTCCGATGCCGGGGTCGAGTTCGAGTGCGCGAAACTCCAGGCGCACGCCCAGGCGCCGGCCGCCTTCGCGGAAGAAGGCCTCGCGGATCGCCTGCGCGCGCTGGAACTGCTGCAAGGCTTCGGCGCCGTCGGTGCGGTCCGCAGCGCCGCGCAGCGCCCACGCGGCGCCCTTGGTGTCGAGATGGGCCAGCAGGTGGCGCTGCACGAAGTCGTCGAACAAGCCGCCGGCGCCGAAGCTGCGGCTGAACTCTTCGCGCGAGATCTCTTCGCCCGCGCTGCGCGCCATCGGGTAGCGCCCGGCGATGCTGCGACTGCACGCCGGGGCGATCTCGCCCGCCACCTGGCGCGACAGCGGCTCGCGCACGGCCGTGAAGAGCAGCGCGGTGGCCGCGCTCGACAACTGCATCAGCATGGCGCGCACCGGCTCGGGCGCGGCCTCGGCGGCCGCAGCCAGTTCGGCCGCGACGTCGCCGGCGGGCGGCACTGCTTTGCGCGCCAGCGCGTCTTCGACCGCGCGCAGGTGCGTCGCCAGCTTGCCCAGCAGCGACTGGGTCGCATCGATCGGCGCCGCTTGCCCCGACACGTACTGGCGCAGTGCGGCAAAGCGCCCGCCGAGCGCATCGCTCGCACCGGCCGTTGGCGTGAGCGCGGTTTCGTTCGCCGCAGCGCGCAGCAGCGCGAGCAGCGGCGAGTCGGGCCGTGCCAGCGTGGCGGCCAGTTCCGCGCTTGCCGCCAGCGTGGCGGTCGGCGCCAGCCGCACGCCGGCGAGGAACTGCTGCCAGCGCAAGGCGTACTCGGCCAGGTACAGGCGCCGCACCTCGACAGCCGAGTGCAGCGCCATCCGGCGCGCCGGCCTCGCTGCGGCCGAGCACCCAGGGCTGCTCGCGCACCAACTGGCGCAAGACCTCGCGCGTGCGTTCAGGCAAGGTCTGCTCGAACACGGCGCGCGAGTACAGCGCCGGCACCGCTTCGCTGGCAGGCTCGCCGCCGGCGCGGACCAACACGCGGCGCGCGCCGACCCCGGCGCTCGACTCGAGCGTGAAGGGCGGCGCATCGGCGCCCGACTGCTTCAGGCGTTGGTAGGCGCGCTGCGCCAGGGGCACGCTGGCAACGAGGGCACGCGCCTGGGCGATCAACTGCGGATCGGCGTTCGAGGGCGCGCCGACTTCGCCGCTGGCCAGCAAGCGATCGAGATGGCGGCGCAAGGCGTCGCGCTGCGCGCTGGTCACGCTCGCCGGCAGCGTGGCGTCCCAGTCGGCAAGCAGATAGGCACGCAGCGCGGCGCGGTCGAAGTTCCGGCCGCCGAACAGCATCAGGTAGGCCTTGAGCGTGTCGTAGATCAGCTCGACATGCTCGCGCTGCCCTGCCCGCAGGCGCTGCTCCAGGCGCGCGGCGATGCGCGGCAGCAAGGCCTCGCGCAGCGTGCGCTGGTAGCTGTCGCCGGCCGCGGCGAGCAGCATCTCGCTGCGGTCCAGGCCGACCGTGCGCGCACTGCGCTGCAGGGCATTGGGCGCTGGCGTGTCGGCCCCCTCCGGCCCGAGGGCCGCGAGGGCGTCGAGTGGCGGCAGCAGGGCCGTCAAGTCGGTGGCGGGCGCGCGCGCGGCGCCCACCACCGTGCTTTCGAGCACCGGCAGTTGCTGGTCGAGCGCCGCGATGCGCTGGCGCGTGTCGGCATAGGCCTGCCACGACAGCAAGCCCGCGGCCGCCGCGGCGCAAACGCCCAGGCCCGCCAAGCCGCCCGCGATCAGCGTGCGCTGGCGGCGCCAGCGCAGATTCGTGCCGGCCAGCCCCGACTCGGCGAAGACCACGTCGCGCAGCAGCCGCGTCATGAAAAAGGTCTTGCCGCTCGGGTGCGAGGGCGCCAGGGCGCGGCCCTGCAAACCCAGCGCGCGCACCAGGCCGCCGAGCGCGCGGTCCATCGGCGTGCCCTCCTGCGTGGCGCTGGTGAAGTAGACGCCGCGCACGCATGGCTTGAGCTCGGCACGCAGCTCGCCGAGCATCGATTGCAGGAACTCGAACAGCGCCTGGCGCAGGACTGGCCACTGCTGCGGAAAGGCGAAGATGGCGGCGCGGCGCGCCCGGTCGTTCTCGCCGCGCAACTGGTCGAGCAGGCGCTCGTTCAGGCGCTTTTCGAGCGCGCCGAAGTCGCTCGCCAGGCGCGAGCCCGGGCCGTCGCGCGTCGAATCGTCGCGGTAGGGGAAGGTGATGCCCCAGACCTGCGCGCGCTCGTCCTTGTCGAAGTCGGCGAAGAACTCCATGAAGCCCGCGAGCAAGTCGAGCTTGGTCACCAGCACGTAGATCGGAAAGGCGATGCCGAGCTTGGCGTGCAGCTCCTCGATGCGCTCGCGCAGCGCCGCGGCATGCGCGCGCGCCTGCACCGGGCTGGCGCCAAGCAGATCGCTCGCGCTCAGGGTCAGCAGCACGCCGTTGATCGGCCGCCGCGGCCGATGGCGCAGCAACAGGTCGAGAAAGCCGAACCAGGCCGCGCGGTCGGCCGCGTGATCGCTGTCGTGCGTGCTGTAGCGGCCGGCGGTGTCGAGCAGCACCGCCTCGCTGGTGAACCACCAGTCGCAGTTGCGCGTGCCGCCCACGCCCTGCACCACCGGGGCACCGAGGGTGCGCGCGAGCGGGAAGTCGAGCCCGGAGTTGATCAGGGCGGTGGTCTTGCCGGCGCCCGGCGCGCCGATCAGGATGTACCAGGGCAGTTGATCGAGCGTGGCCCGGCCGCCGAGCGCGCCGAGCCAGGCCGGCCGGCGCCCTCCGCGACCGCTACCCAGGCGCGTGCGGCGCAGCGTCGCCACGGCCTGCTCGAAGCGTTGTGACAGCAGCGCCACCTCGGCCGCACCTGCTTTCTTGGGTGGCGCCCCTGCTGCACCGCCGGTCGTGCCCTGTGCCACGGCCGCGCCGGCGACCAGGCCGTCAAGGAGGCGGCGGCTGCGCCGCGACGCGAGCAGCACGCGCCAGAGCTCGCGCGCGACGACCAGCGCGACGAGCACGCCGATGGCGGCCCAGCGCGCCGGCTCGCCCGCCAGCGGCACCGCGCCGGCGACGGCCACCAGCGGTCCGACGTACCACAGCAACGCTGCCGCCACGATCAGCCCGAGCAAGGCCAGCAGCGCGCGCAAACCGGGCCGGGCGGGCGCTTTCATGGAGCCGGTGCCTCGGGGCGAGCCAGCCGCAGCTCGATCTCGACGCGGCGATTGCTGGCGCGTGCCGCGGCGTCCTGTGGGGACACGAGCGGCTCGGCGTCGGCGCGCCCCTCGGCGCGCACGCGCTGCGGCGCGATGCCGTGCTCGACCAGTCGAGCCAGCACTGCGCGCGCGCGCTCGTGGGACAGATGCCAGGCCGAGGGAAACTGCAACGAGGCCACGGCGACGTTGTCGCTGTGGCCGATCACCGCCACCTGCCCCGGCGCGTCCTTCAAGGTCTCGTTCAGCGCCTGGGCCACGCGTTGCAGCAGCGCCAGCTGCCCCGGTTCGATGCGCGCGCTGCCGGCCACGAACAGGGCATCGGCCGGCAGCGTGACCACCGAGCGCAGCGCCTCGTCGCGCACCGCCAGCGCGCCTTGCGCGATCTCCGGCTGCAGCCGTGGCGCGAGACGCGCGCGCGCGACGGCGTCGCCACGCGCTTGAAGTTGCAGCGCGGGCGGCAGCGCCAGCAGGCGGCGAAAGACCGGTTGCGCCATCGAGTCCAGGCGCGCGCCGAGCACCAGGACGAGGCCGAGCAGCACGCCACCGGCCAGCAGCGCCAGCAGCCAGGGCGGCAGCAGTGCGGGGGCGAGCAGGCGCTGGTGGGCAACGCCCTGGTCGGGTTCGGACAAGCTGCGCGAGCGCGCCGGCGTCGCGGCATCCGGCCGCACCACATCGAGCACCCGAGTGGCAATGGCTTCGAGCTGGACCCTGCCTTCCGGCACTCCGCGGTAGCGGCCCTCGAAGCCCAAGCGCAGGCAGATGTAGAACAGTTCCAGCAGGTCGGCGTTGTCGGCCGGCTCCTGGCCGAGGCGTTCGAGCAGCTGGAAGGCCTTGTCGGCGCCCGAGCGCTCC
Organism: uncultured beta proteobacterium; assembly: GCA_963738605.1. Classification (GTDB taxonomy): domain Bacteria; phylum Pseudomonadota; class Gammaproteobacteria; order Burkholderiales; family Burkholderiaceae_C; genus CADEEN01. The sequence continues at coordinate 125,416 of CAVTXG010000004.1, read as the reverse complement.
TCGTGGAACTCCTGCAACAAGCTGCGCTCGGCGCTGGCCTCGCCCCAGGGCGTTGCGGCGATCACCTCGTCGAGAAAGCTGCACAGCAGGTAGCGCGCCGCGGTGACCTTGGGACGCGCCACGCCGCGCGCGGCTGCGGCGGTCTCGAACTGCACCACCTGCTGCAACAGTTGGCGCCGCAGGCCTGCCGGGTCGTCGTGGGTGGCGGTATTGCGCAACTGCTCGGCCAGCGCCAGCAGCGTCGCCGCAGCGCCGAGCAGCGGATTGACGCCGGCCACCAGGCGCTGCAGCTCGAGGCCCGCATGCGGCGCTGCCTGCGGCTGCGCCCGCTTCATCACCACCGTGGCCAAGCCCCCCGGTGCGGGCATGCGCAGTGGCGGCTCAGGTTCCGGGGCCGCTGGGTTGCCGCGCTCGATGGGTCGCATCTGCCGTCCTTGCGGCGTGAAGTTCAGATGCCTGGGATCGTCGCTTCGCGCAGGAAGCGTTCGCGCTTGGCGTCGGTATCCAGCGTCTGCGCGACCTGATGCAGGAACTGGCGCCGGCTCGCGCCCCCGGCCGCCGCGCGCTTGGTCACCACGCGTGCGATCGGGCCGATGTACTGCGTCAGCACGCGCGTGGCGTGGTCGAGTTCGGCCGGCGTCAGCGGTGGGTCCACGCCGGTCACCGCGGGCGCGGCATCGGACGGCAGGGCGCCGGCCAGCGTCTGGTCCATGCCGATACGCGTGCGCAACGCCGCGACCGGGCCCCCGGTGACGGCATGCACGAAGGCGTCCTGGTCCTCGGGCTGCTCGATGCTGGGCAGCAGCGCCACGGTCAGCGACGGGATGTCCTTGCAGGTCTTTGCCGCGCGGCGCACCAGTGCGCGTGCGACCGGGCCGACGAAGCGTGCCAGCGTCATTTCCACGCCGGCCAGCACCGGCGCGCTCCAGCCGGTGGGCGGCGGCGTGCTGGTGGCGCCCGCCGTCGGCGTGCTGGTGGCCGCCGCGGGCGGGGCGCTGCCCGCAGCTGATCCACCCGGGGCCGGCGTGCCCTGCGCCTGCGACGGCGACCCGCCCGAGGTAGCCTTGCGCGTCGCTGGGATGATGGTGGCGTCCGACAGCGTGCTGTGCAGCGGCTGTGCGTACTCGGCCAGGATCGCGCTGCGGAACTCGGCGGCGCTCGGGTAGCGGCTGTCGGGAAGCTTCTCCAGCGCGCGCGCCACCACGGCGTCGTACTGCGGCCAGCTGCGGCGCGCGTCGATGCTCGACGGCGCCGGCGGGTCGTGATAGCAGACGTTGTGCATCACTGCCTCGGGCCGGCCCGAGAAAGGCGGGCGACCGGCCAGCAGGTGATAGAAGAGCACGCCGGCCGAGAAGATGTCGACGCGGTGGTCGATCTCGCGTCCCAGGTAGAGCTCGGGCGCGATGAAGCCCGGCGTGCCCATGACGACGTTGGTCTTCGTGAAGTCGCTCGACTCGATGCGCGCGATGCCGAAGTCGGTGATCTTGAGCGGCCGTTGCTCATGACCATGATGTTGGCCGGCTTGATGTCGCGGTGCCACACCGAGTGGTCGTGCGCGAACTGCAGCGCGTCGAGCAGCTGCGCCATGATGCTGACGCTGTCGCGCTCGTCGAAGCCGGTGTCGCGGGCCAGGTACTCGCGCAGGCTGTTGCCTTCGACGTACTCCATCGCGATGAAGGCATGCTGCGCGTCCTCGCCGTACTCGTAGACGGCGACGATTCCGGGGTGGCTCAGCCTGCCGGCGGCCTGCGCCTCGTGCCGGAAGCGGTCGGACATGGCCTCGGTGTGCTCGTCGCCCTCGACCAGCTCCTTGCGGATGGTCTTGATCGCCACCGCGCGCTTGATCACCGGGTCGACACCGCGATAGACGACGCCCATCGCGCCGCGCCCGATCACGCCGGTGATCGGGTACTTGCCAAGGCGCTGTGGGATCGGCTGTGCCATCGGCTCCTCAACTCTCCAGCATCTTCATGGCCTGGACCATGCTCGTGCGCATACGGGCGATCGAGCGCGCCAGCACGCCGATCTCGTCGCTCGCGCTGCGCTTGTACTCCGGGATCTCGAGCTCGCCCAGGCTGACGCGGTCGGCAAAGCGCGACAGCATGCCGATCGGCCGGAGCACCAGCAGCCACAGCATCAGGTTGAGCAAGAGGCCGATGACGGCGAAGACCGCCCCGACCGACGTCATGAAGACGGTAAAGGCTTCCTTGGCGCGGGTCAACGGTACCTGCGTCGGCACCGAGATGATCTGCGCGCCGATGACGTCGTTGAGCAACCAGCCGAAGCCGTTGGCCGTGCCGTAGCGGTCGATCATGGTCTTGGGCGCGGCCTCGACGGTGCTGTGGCAGCGCAGGCAGGTCGGGTCGGTGATGCGAAACGGCCGGGCCACGTAGAAAGAGCGCCCGGTCGGCGTCTCGCGCTCGCCGACCAGCTCCTTGCGATCCTTGTCGTTGCGGAACTGCGAGATCACGTCGGCCTCCCAATCGACCGCGCGGTGCTGCGGATTGGTCGGATTCAGCGTCGCTTCCTTGTAGCTGTACTCGGTGTGCTTGCCACGCACGTCGTTGAAGACTTCATGGGCGGCGTAGGCCGCGATCGACTGCGGCAGGAAGGTGTACTTCATCTGCGTTTCGAGCAGGGGACCGACCTGCTTGTTGGTGTAGCTTCGGGTCGCGATGGCGGTATCCATCAGCAAGCGCGCGCTCTGCGCGATCTCTTCGCGCGCGTTGCGCTCCAGCAGCGCCCACGACACGTAGCCCGTCGCCGCCAAGCCGAGGGCGAAGACCAGCAGGAACACCAGGTTGAACTTGAACAACAGCTTCATGGCGATCTCCGTATCGACAGGTGGGGTGGCGTGGGTGCTGCAAGAGGCCGTGGCCGCAGCATCGTCAGTTCGGCGCGCTGGCCGCGCGCGCGGCCGCATCGACCGGCGGGCGCGGCGGCACGACGATCTTGGGCTTGTACTTCTCGGGGAACAGGATCGGGTCCCACTCGGGGTGCGATGACAAATTAGCCACCAGCGCGGCGCGAAACGGCGCTTCGGCGATCTTGCTGCGCCAGCGCTGCATGAGTGGGCGGCGGACGGCCGGCTCGGCCTTGAGCCAGTGCTCGACATCGGCGTAGGCCAACGCCGGCGCATCGCGCGGCGTCACTGCACGCTCGCGAAAGCGCTCGCCGCGCAGCGGCAGGTTGTCGCGAAACGCGCGCGGCAGCGCCTCGACAAAACCCGGCGGCATGCCCGTGGCGACGCTGCCCGGAGCCGGCAGCTTGCGCAGATAGAAGGAGCCGGCTCGCAGGTTGACCGCCGCTGATGCGCCCTTTTGCCGTTCGCTCAGGCGCAATTCGCCGGACTCGACGAACACCTTCAGCTCGGACGGTGTGCTGTGGAGCACGGCCACCGCAGCACTGTCGGGCAGTTCGAAACTCGGCGCGCGCAGATCCAAGCCCGGTCGGCTGGCGTTCTCGCGCTTGCCGGTCATGCGCTTGAGCCAGCCGTCGAGCAGGTACAGCCCCTGCTCGGCCTTCGGGCGCTGCGTGGCCGCCTGGAACATCAGTCGCGTCGAAGGCCCGACCTGGATCACCGTGCGATCGGCCAGTTCGATCTGGGCGAAGGTCGCCGGCGCCGTCTCGACGATGTCGCCCGCGGCAAGACGCACGCCTTCGGCGGCATGCAGGCGACCCAGGCCGCGAAAGACCTGGACCTGGCCCTCGACGATGGTGACGGTGCCCAGATCCTGAGCGGCCGCCGCCAGCGGCGACAGCAGCATTGCAACAATCAGCAGCAAACGCATGGTCCTCAGCATTCCTCCGTTCCGAGCGCAGGCCGATCTATAACCTGAGGCGGCGTACTGCACAACGGCGCTTGCCTGCGGCTCTAGGGGTTGGCGCGCGCCCTCCCCCTAGGGCGAGCCAGGGCGGCGCTATCATCGATCCGGCGAGGAGCCGACCTGTTTGCCATGATCGCGATCCGTCTCGTGTCACAGGCCGGCGAGGCGCCGGCCTCGAAGCTGGAGGGCCTGTTCGGCGATGCCGGGGGCGACATCGGCCGCGGCGCCGACTGCACGCTGGTGCTGCCGGACCCGCTGCGCCGCATCTCGCGCCGGCATTTGCAGGTGAGCTGCCGCGAAGGGCACAACACGCTGCGCCTGATCAGTTCCAGCCTCCTGGTCGAACTCGACGGCGTGCCGATGGTGCCGGGCGTCGATTGCCCGCTCGAGCCCGGCGCCCACATCCGCATCGGTCCGTTCGAGCTGGAGGCCGAGGCTGTCGGCTCCGAGGAAGACGCGGTGTCACCGGGCGACGATTCGATGCTCTTGCTGCGGCCGAAGACGGCGACGCCGAGCGTGTTCGGCGACCTGCTGGGGGCGGCGCCGGTGCCCGTCGACCTGCTCGTCGGCGAGCCGACGGGCGCCGGGCCGCGCATGCCCGTGGTGGCACGCGCGGCGGCAGCCCGGCCACCGACGGCCGACGCCGATGCGCTGACCGCCGCCCTCTACGCCGGGCTGGGCCTGTCTGCGCCGGCGACGCCGCCGCGCTCGGCTGCGGCGCAGGCCGAACTGGTCGGTGGGCTGTTGCGCGCCTGCGTCAGCGGCGCGCTCGGCCTGCTCGCGGCACGGGCCATCGCCAAGCGCGAACTCGGCGCCGACGCGACGCAACTCCAGGTGCGCGAGAACAACCCGCTCAAGTTCGCGCCCGACACCGATGCGGCGCTGGCGCTGCTGCTGTCAGCGCCGCAGCGCGGCTTCGTGCCGCCGCTGGAGGGGGTGCGCGACGCCTTCGACGACTTGCGCGCGCACGAGGTCGCGTTGCTGGCCGGCATGCGTGCCGCCCTGACTGCCGTGCTCGACCGCTTCGATCCGGTGGTGCTCGAGGCGCGCCTGGACGACAAGGGCCTGTGGGACAACGTGCTCGCCGGCAGCCGCAAGGCCAAGCTCTGGGAACGCTACGCCGAGCAGCATGCGACCATCGCACGCGAGGTCGAAGACAAGTTCGACGTCGTCTTTGCCAGCGCCTTCGCGCAGGCCTACGAGGCGCAACGCCGCAGCCTGGCGCAGCCCGATCCGTCGGGCAAGGCCCAACGGGACTGACGGGCGCTCAGGCGCCAGCGCTCACGGCCGTCGCGCCCGCTCGGCGAATCGGGCGGAGTCCAGCCGCGACGTGCTAGCACTCTGCCTGGATGGACGCCTTTTCGTCAGGCAGCCGCGATGCGATGTGCGCCCGACACGAGCGAAGCGCCGCCGGCGTGGCCGATCGTTGCGAACAGATCCTTCGGGTCGCTCTGGCGCGGCACGAGCTGAATCGCTGCGCCGATGCCGAACTCTCGCGCCGCGTCGTGCAGGAAGTGCAGGGCAGAGTAGTCCTCGAGCGCGAAGCCGACCGAATCGAACACCGTCACCTGCTCGACGCTGGTGCGGCCCGCGGCCTGCAGCGCGAGCACGCGCCACAGCTCGGTGACGGCGAAGTCGGCCGGCATCTGCTGCAGATCGCCCTCGATGCGCGTCTGCCGCTCGTACTCGACGAACACCGCCGCGCCGCGCAGCACGTCGGCGTGCAGTTCGGTCTTGCCGGGGCAGTCGCCGCCGACGGCGTTGAGATGCATGCCGGGTTCGATCATCTCGGGCGTGACGATGGTGGCGCGCTGCTTGTCGGCCGTGATGGTGGTGACGATGTCGGCGCCGCGCAGCGCTTCGGCCGCACTCTTGCACACCACGAGGTCCAGGCGCTGGCCTTGCAGGTTGTGCAGCAGCTTGGCGGTGGCACGAGCGTCCACGTCGTACAGCCGCAGTGTGGTGATGCCGACGAGATCGCGAAACGCAATCGCCTGGAACTCGCTCTGCGCGCCGTTGCCGATGAGCGCCATGACGCGGCTGTTCTTGCGCGCCAGCGTGCGTGCGGCCAAGGCAGACATCGCCGCGGTGCGGATCGCGGTGGCGAGCGTCAGTTCACTGAGCAGGCGCGGTGCGCCGGTGGCGACGTTGGCGAGCACACCGAAGGCCATCACGGTGGAAACGCCGCGCTGCGTGTTCTTCGGGTGGCCGTTGACGTACTTGAAGGAGTACCAAGTCGCGTCCGACACCGGCATCAGTTCGATCACGCCGTCGTCGGAGTGACTTGCCACGCGCGGCGTCTTGTCGAATTCGTTCCAGCGCAGGAAGTCGGCGTGGATGCGTTCGGCGACAGCGGCGATGCAGGCCGGCAGGCCCTTCCTGGCGACGATGCGCGCGACATCGGGCGCGCCGAGGTAAAGGGTGTCGGTGTTCTCGGCGTTGGCGGCGGCCGTGGTGTTGATGGTGCGGTTCATGGGACGAGAGTCTGGCGAAGGTCAATGCCAAGCAAAAGCGGCAAAAATGTCCCGAATCAGCAGCTATTTTGCACAAAACGCCAGACTAGAATGCCGATATGCCCAGGGAAGCGAGCTTCGACAGCACCGACCAGCGCCTGATCGCCCTGCTGCGCCAGGACGCGCGGCTGCCGGTGGCCACGCTCGCGGCCAAGCTCGGCGTCTCGCGCGGCACGGTCAACAACCGCCTGAGCAAGCTGCAGAAATCCGGCCTGATCGTCGGCTACACAGTGCAGTTGCGGCCGGATGCGCGGCCCAACGAGATCCGCGCCTGGATGGGCATCGACGTGCAAGGCAACCAGACGCGCGAGGTCATCGCCAACCTGCTCGGCGAGCCCGGCGTGGCCGCGCTGCACGACACCAACGGGCGCTGGGATCTGCTGGCCGAGCTGCGTGCATCGACGATGACCGAGCTGTCGCAGGTGCTGGAGCGGATTCGGTTGCTGAAGGGGATTCGCGGGACCGAGACGAGCATTCATCTGGCGACGTATCGGTGAACTGAAGAGCGTAGGCATCTGCGGATGCGATTCGACGGCACCATCAAGTCCTGGAACGATGAGCGCGGATTCGGATTCATCGAACCGGATCAAGGTGGCCAGGAAATCTTCCTCCACGCAACGGCCTATCGAGATGGCGGGCGTCGCCCGGAACTCGGGCAGCGCGTGACGTTCAGCGTCGAACTCAGCCGCGGCGGCAAGAAGCGCGCCGCGCAGGCCGAACCCGTTCGCGCGACGCGCATCAAGCCGAGGAGCGCACGAGCGCACGCGGCACAGTGGGGCGGCGCGTCCCTCTTCGCGATCCCGGCCTTCGCTCTCGTGTACCTGTTTGCGGCCATGACTTGGGGTGTCGCGCACTGGCTGGCTGCCGCCTACATGGCGGCCAGCCTGATCGCCTTCGCTGCCTACGCTGTCGACAAGTCCGCGGCCGCGCGCGGCAGTTGGCGCGTTGGTGAGAGCACGCTGCTTCTCATCGGCTTGCTCGGCGGATGGCCGGGTGCGCTGCTGGCGCAGCAGGTGTTGCGGCACAAGTCGATCAAGACGTCCTTTCGAGCAGCGTTCTGGGGCAGCGTCGCACTCAACCTGATCGCGTTCGTACTGCTGGTGTCGCCGATTGGGCGACGGTTCTACGCTGTGCTGCTCTACTGAACCGCGCACGTTGGCGGCACCTTCGTCACCACCGCGTCAACACCCGGTACTTCAGCGTCGCGCTGCCGCCGGCCGGCACGCTGATGCGCCACTGCGCCGTGCCGGCGGCGAGCTTCTCGTGTGAATGCGTCTCTTCGAGCATCTTCCAGTCGCCCGGCACCGGCTCGCGCACGCTGACCGTGACCGCTTCGCGCTTGGCGTTGCGCAGCACGATCTCGTAGGCGCTCTCGTAGGCGCGCTGGCCCGGATCGCGTCGCTTGAAGTCGGTCTGCTTCTTGTCGGCGGTGATGTCGAAGGCGTTGCCGAGCTTCAGGCGCACCGTCTCGTTCTTCGGCGTGTGGTCGATCGCGTCCTCGCCGACGAACTGCGCGTTGCCGGCGCTGTCGCGCTTGTAGACGCGCACCACGCCCTTGGGCAGCGGCATGCCGAGTTTGGCGTTCTCGCGGTTGTCGAACTCCATGAACACGCCCACCTTGATGCGCGTGCCGATGCCGCCGACCGAATCGCTGTAGTAGTGCGGGCTGCCCTGCAGCAGCAGTTCCTTCTTCGCCGGCACGCCCGCGGCCGAAAGCAATGCCACCTGCTTGGTCTGGTTGTCGGCCAACGTCGTCGGCCGGCCGAGCGTGTAGAGGTGGTACTCGAACAGCGCTTCCTGCGCCATCGCCGGCGCCGCCGTTTCGGCCACCATCTTGGCCATGTCGGCGCGCTGGCGCACGCGCATCTCGTCGCGCACGCGATTGACGTCGCCGGCCACGAGTTGCAGCTTGGCGTTGGGGTAGGCGGTGCCGCTGCGGTTGTTCAGCGTGACCCAGCCGTTCAGGTCGAGCATGCTGTCGTCGGCCGAGAGTTCGGCCACGTAGTCGGCCTTCCACGACAGGCCGCCACTCAGGTACGAGAGTTCGAGTTGCTGTGCGCCGCTGCGCTGGCTGCGCAGTTGCGACACCAGCGTCGGCCGGTCGCGCAGGTTGGCCGGCACCGCGTCGAAGACGATGCGACCGGGCACGCCGGTCTCGATGCGGTCGCCCATCTTCAGCACCACGCCGTTGCTGGCCGCGAGCACGAGCGCGGGTTCGAGTACCTCGGCTGCCGTTGGGCGCGGTGCGCGCCACGCGCACCTGCTGGCCGACGTATTTCTCGAGCAGCTTGGCGGGCGTCAGCAGGTCGAAGTCGAAGTTCTGCTCCTGCAACTCCAGGCCGCCCGGATGCGACAGGCTGCGCAGCAGCGCGGTTTCGGGCCGCATCTTCGCGCTGACATCGCGCAAGGCGATGCGATTGGCGCCGGCGTCGAGCGTGACGCTGCGCACCTCCTTCACCAGCGCGAGGTCTTCGTTGTAGATCGTGACCGCGACCGACTGCTGATCGTCCTGGGTGCTGCGGCGTTCGGCCGCAGCCGGTGTTGGTTTCTGTGCAGCAGCGTCAGACATCAGCAGCGCGAGGGCCGCGGCGGCGAGCGCTATGCGAGAAGGTACAAAGCGTGGCATGGCTTCTCCGTTGAGGTGGTCATGCTGATACGCGCTGTCGCGCGCAACAGGGTTAAGCGCTTACGAAGCGGCCTCGATCACCATCTGCACCCGTTGCTGCCCGTTCCATTCGTCGAGCGACAGGCGATACGCGAGGCGCACGCGCTCGGCCACCGGCTCGACGCGGCCGAACCAGATGGCGTCGCGCATCACTTTGCCGTGGCCCAGGAGCCTGACGCGCAGCTTCAGGTGCTTGTCGGCCACCAGCCGCTGCTGCAGCACCTCGACCTCGTCGCAAAACAGGGGGGCCTCGAAAGCCTGGCCCCAGACCTGGCCGTCGAGGGTGGCGACGGTCTCGGGGTTGAAGTACTCGAGCGCGAGCGGGCCGTCGGTGAAGGTGCGCCGCGTCAGCGTCGCGGCGTCGAGCCATTCACGCGCGACTTGCTGCAGTGATGCGTCGAAAGTATCGAAGGCATCTTGGTGGAGCGTGCAGCCTGCCGCCATCGCATGGCCGCCGAAGCGCTTCAGCACACCGGGGTGGCGCTTGGCGACGAGGTCGAGCGCGTCGCGCAGGTGAAAGCCCGGGATCGATCGGCCCGAGCCTTTCAGCGAGCCGTCTTGCGCCAGCGCGAAGACGAAGGTCGGGCGGTGCAGGCGGTCTTTCAATCGGCCGGCGACGATGCCGACCACGCCTTCGTGGAACTCGGGATCGAACAGAGCGAGCGCGGGTGGCGGCTCACCCGAATCCGAGTTCAGCATCAGGTGTTGGAGAGCGAGTTCGGCCTGCTCGCGCATGCCAGCCTCGACGTCGCGCCGCTCGCGGTTGATGGTGTCGAGCTGCTGGGCGAGATCGCTCGCGCGCTGTGCGTCGTCGGTGACCAGGCACTCGATGCCCAGCGTCATGTCGGCGAGCCTTCCTGCGGCGTTGATGCGCGGCCCGAGGGCGAAGCCGAAGTCGAAGGCGGCGGCGCGCAGGCTTTCGCGCTGCGCCACCGCGTAGAGCGCCGCCACGCCGGCGCTCATGCGCCCGGCGCGGATGCGCTTGATGCCCTGCGCGACGAGGCGGCGGTTGTTGGCATCGAGCTTGACGACGTCGGCGACGGTGCCGAGCGCGACCAGATCCAGAAGCGTATCGAGCTTGGGTTGCTGAACCGGCCCGCCGACCGTATCGAAGCGACCGCGCGCCCGCAGCTCGGCGCGCGTTGCGAGCAGCACGTAGAACATGACGCCGACGCCGGCGATCGACTTGCTCGCGAACTCGCAGCCCGGCTGGTTCGGGTTGACGATGCAGTTCGCTTCGGGCAGCGCGACGGAGCCGTCCACCAGCGCCGGCAAGTGGTGATCGGTGACGAGCACATCGAGCCCGCGCGCGCGCGCATGCGCCACGCCCTCGAAGCTGGCGATGCCGTTGTCCACCGTCACCAGCAGCTGCGGCGATTGCTTCAACGCCAGATCGACGATCGCCGTCGTCAGGCCGTAGCCGTGCACGGTGCGATCGGGCACGACATAGCCGAGCGCGCCCGGCGCTGCGCCGAGCAGCGCCAGGCCGCGCAGCGCCACGGCGCAAGCCGTCGCGCCGTCGCAGTCGTAGTCGGCGACGATGCAGATGCGGCGCTGTCGTTCGATCGCATCGGCCAAGAGCACGGCGGCTTCGGCTGCGCCCCTCATCGATGCCGGCGACAGCAGATGAGCCAGACCGTCGTCGAGCTCTTCGGCCGTCTTCACGCCCCGCGCTGCGAACAGGCGTGCCAGCAGCGGGTGCACGCCGGATTGTTCGAGCGCGAAGACCACGCGCGGCGGCACATCGCGCACTTCCACGCTCGACGGCGGTGCGTCTCGCGCTTCGCTCGTCACAGCGTCTGCAACCACTCGCGAGCCCGCGGCCGCGGCGAGAACGACGACGCCACGCGCTGCCACAAGCGGCGCTCGACGCGCTCGAAGCTCATCGCGCTGCGCTCACCGCAAAGCGTCACGCGCGCGATCGGCCGCGTCGGCAGCAGCGAAGCGTCGAGCGCGGTGAACGCCGCCGACCACGCCGTCCAGTCTTCGGCCTGCGCCGCTGCACTGAGTCGATCGTCGACCTGCACCGGCCCTGGGCCGACCTCGACCTGCAGCGCGCCGCAGCCCGACAACCAGAACGAGTTCACCGGCAACGCGCCCGCGGCTTCGCGCGCCGTGTTGATCGGGTGCGTGTGCAGGAGCATCTGCACCTCGCTTTGCAGGCGGCGCACGCGGCGCGCTTCGGGCTGCGCCGGCAGCCAGCGATCGACGTTGCGGCCGATGACGCGATCGAGCGACGCGCAGCGCAACGCGGCCAGTTCCGCATGCGAGGCATACCAGCGCAGCGGCGCGCCCCAGGCCAGCGTGAAGCCTTCGCTCTCGAACAAGGGCCGCACCGCATCGAACAATGCGCGCGATGCCGCTTCGTCGAGCGCGAGCGCGCGCGGGTCGGCGAGGTGGATCGCCTCGGTGCCCACGCGCCAATGGACCGGCGTCAGCAAGCCCCACGGCGCTTGCCCGACGTCGATGCCGTCGGCGCGTGCCAGGCGCGCAGCCCAGGGCAGCGACGCATCGGCGCGCCAGCCGAAGGCGCGAGCCAATGCGCGCTCGTGCGGCGCATCGAGCGCGTACTCATCGCCGTCGTCGCGGCCGGCCTCGTTGCAGCGCGCCAGCAGCGCGTCGAGCGCCGGCGTGGCCAGGCGTGACAGCGCAGCGCGACCGTCGTCGGACAAAGGAGCTGCAAACGGAACGATCAGGTGCACTGCAGCGATTATCAGGGGCGCTGTGCGATGGCGCGTCGGCTAGCATCCGCCCCGCATGGCAACTCCCTACGAATGGCAGATCGGCTGGCGCTATGTGCGCGCGGGCCGCGCCGGACGCCGCAACGGCTTCATCTCCTTCATCTCCGCCACCTCGATGATCGGCATCGCGCTCGGCGTGGCTGCGCTGATCGTCGTGCTGTCGGTGATGAACGGCTTTCAGAAAGAAGTGCGCGACCGCATGCTGAGCGTGATCGCGCATGTCGAGCTGTTCGACCGCGCAGGCAGCGCGCTGCCCGATTGGAAGGCCAGCGCCGACGCCGCCCGTGCCGCGGTGCCGCAGCAGGTGCAGGGCGCGGCGCCGTTCGTCGCGGCGCAGGTGCTGCTGGCGCGCGGCGACGATCTCCGCGGTGCACTGCTGCGCGGCATCGTGCCGGCGGAAGAGGCCAGCGTCACGCCGCTGGGTGCGCAGCTGCGCGAAGGTGCGTTCGCAAAGCTGGTGCCGGGCGAATGGAACATCGTGCTCGGCATCGAGCTTGCGCGCCAACTCGGCGTGCGCAGCGGCGACAAGGTGACGGTGATGGCGCCTTCCGGCCAGGTCACGCCGGCCGGCGTGGTGCCGCGGCTGCGCCAGTTCAACCTGGTCGGCACCTTCGACAGCGGCCACTACGAGTACGACAGCGCCTATGCGCTGGTGCACCTCGACGACGCCGCGCGGCTGCTGCGTACCGAAGGCGCGACGGGCGTGCAGCTGAAGCTCGCCGATCTGCACGCCGCGCGCGACGTCGCCGCGCGCATCGAGCGCGCCATGCCCGACAACATCAGCGTGCGCGACTGGACGCGCACCAACCGCAACTGGTTCGACGCGGTGCAGCTCGAGAAGCGCCTGATGTTCATCATCCTGACGCTGATCGTCGCGGTGGCGGCATTCAACCTCGTCTCGACGCTCGTCATGACGGTTACCGACAAGCGCGCCGACATCGCCATCCTGCGCACGCTCGGCGCGAGCCCGCGCTCGGTGATGGGCATCTTCGTCGTGCAGGGCGCGCTCGCCGGCATCGTCGGCACGCTCGCCGGCGTGGCGTTCGGCCTGCTGATCGCGTTCAACATCGGTACCATCGTGCCGGCGATCGAGCGCGCGCTCTCCACCAGCTTCCTGCCGTCGTCGATCTACGTCATCAGCCGCATGCCGAGCCAGCCCCTGTGGAGCGACATCGTGCCGATCACGCTGATCTCGCTGGCGCTGGCCTTCGTCGCGACCCTGTACCCGAGCTGGCGCGCCAGTCGCGTCAACCCGGCCGAGGCGCTGCGCTATGAGTAGCTGCGGCTTCGAGTGGCAGATCGCCTGGCGCTACCTGCGCGGCGCGCGGCGCAACGGTTTCATCGGCTTCATCTCGATGGTGTCGATCACCGGCATCGCGCTCGGCGTGGCCGCGCTCGTGGTCTCCACTGCAGTGGTCAACGGCTTCCAGCGCGACGTGCGTGACCGCATGCTGCGCGTGATACCGCACGTCGAAATCACCGCCACGGATGGCAAGGCGCTGCCCGACTGGCGTGCGATCGCGAAGACCGCGCGCGACACGCTGGGCGATGACGTGGCTGCGGCCTCGCCCTTCATCGCCTTGGATGCCGCCATTGCGCGCGGCGACGAGCTGCGCGGCGCGCTCGTGCGCGGCATTTCGCCCGAGGAAGAAACGCCCGACACCGCGCTCGGCGGCCTGCTGCGCCAGGGCGAGTTGAAAGCCCTGCAGGCCCACGCGCAGAACATGCTGATGGGCCGCGCGCTGGCACAGGAACTGAATTTGAAAGTCGGCGACGACGTGGCCATCGTCACGCGGCCCGCTGAACGTGCTGCGGGCAGCGCGGGGGGGAGCGTCAACCCGACGCAGACGCGCTTCACCATCGCCGGCCTGTTCGAATCCGGCCACCACCAGTACGACAGCTCCTGGGCGCTGGTGCATTGGCAAGACGCGGCGCGTGTCATGGGCGTCGAGGCCGCCACCGGCGTGCAGCTTCAACTGAAGAACCACCTCGATGCGCACCGCAGTGCGCAGCGCCTGGCCGCTGCGATGCCGGCCGACGTCGCGCTGCGCGACTGGACGGCGAGCAACGCCAACTGGTTTGCCTCGGTGCAGATCCAGAAGCGCATGATCTTCATCATCCTGCTGCTGATCGCTGCGGTGGCGGCTTTCAACCTCGTCGCCACGCTCGTCATGACGGTCACCGACAAGCGCGGCGACATCGCCATCCTGCGCACGCTCGGCGCCAGCCCGCGCTCGGTGATGGCCATCTTCGTCGCGCAAGGCGCCACGGCCGGCGTGCTCGGCACGGTGGCCGGCGTGTTGCTCGGCCTGCTGATCGCGGTCAACGTCGATGCCATCGTCTCGACCATCGAGAAGCTCTTGTCCGTGTCCTTGCTGCCGGCCAGCATCTACTTCATCGACTACATGCCGAGCGACCCGCGCGCAGCCGACATCGTGCCGATCGTTCTGATGTCCCTCGCGCTCGCCTTCGTCGCCACGCTCTACCCGAGCTGGCGCGCCAGCCGCGTCAATCCCGCGGAGGCGCTGCGCTATGAATAACCCGACGGCGGCCGTGCTCGCCTGCAAGGGCCTGTCCAAACGCTTTCACGACGGCGAGCTCGACGTCGAGGTGCTGCGCGGTGTCGACCTTGCCGTCGACAAGGGCCAAACCCTGGCCATCGCCGGCGCCTCGGGCTCGGGCAAGAGCACGCTGCTGCACCTGCTCGGCGGGCTCGATGCGCCGAGCGCGGGGAGCGTGCAACTGGCGGGCCGCGACTTCACGACCATGAGCGCCGCCGAGCAGGGCGTGTGGCGCAACCGGCACCTCGGCTTCGTCTACCAGTTCCACCATCTGCTGCCGGAGTTCAGCGCGCTCGACAACGTGGCGATGCCGCTGCGCATCCGCCGCGAGTCGCTCGCTGCGGCGCGCGCTACGGCGGCGGCGATGCTCGCCAAGGTCGGCCTGGCGGCGCGCGTGCAGCACCGGCCGTCGGAGCTTTCCGGCGGCGAGCGTCAGCGCGTGGCGATCGCGCGCGCGCTCGTCACGCAGCCGGCCTGCGTGCTCGCCGACGAGCCCACCGGCAACCTCGATCGCGAAACCGCCGACGGCGTGTTTCGGCTGATGCTGGAGCTGGCGCGCGAGCACGGCACCGCGTTCGTGCTGGTGACGCACGACGAGCAACTGGCGGCGCGTTGCGGGCGCACGCTGCGTCTGGTTCGCGGCGTGCTCAGTTAGCCAGCGTTGCACGCCGCCAGCTCGAAGCGCACGCGCGTCACGCCCGGCCCGTTGGGCGAAGCCACCAACGCGCCGCCGAGCGCGGCGGTGACGGCGAACATCGCGCGGTTGCCCGGCAGCACGTCGCCGATCAGGCGCCGCACGCCGCGGCGCGCCGCATGGCGGGCGAGGCGTTGCATCAGCTCGCGGCCCAGCCCGACGCCTTGCCAGTCGTCGGCCACCGCGATGGCGAACTCGGCCTCGTGGCAGGGCGTGTCGCGCGGGCCGCGCACGTAGCGCGCGTCGGCGACGATGCGCGGCGTGTCGTCGTCGTCGATATCGAAGGCTTCGGCGACGATCGCCACATGCTCGTCGTGATCGACTTCGGTCATCGCCCGCAGCAGCGTCGGCGGCAGCTCACGCAGGCCGAAGTGAAAGCGCTTGAGCCTCGTCGCCGGCGACAGCGCGCGCACGAAGTCCTGCTCGGCGGCGGCGTCGAAGGCCAGCACCGGGCGCACCACCACTTCGCGGCCGTCGGCCAGATGCAGCCGGTCGATCAACGCGCTCGGAAAGCGCCGAACTGTCGGCCCCTCGACCGACGAGTACGTCGGACGATCCCCGGGCCCTGCACGGGCCCCTTCGTGGTCCCAGGGATGTGGGCCGGCTCGGGAGCGGCCCAGCGCTCGGCCCGCGCGGGGACCAAAACGACGGCGTTCATGCCGGCACCTGCCACGGTGTGCCGCGCAGCAGACGCCGCCACCACGCGTCGGGCTGTTCGACGCAGGCCCGCGCCGGTGCCTCCAGGGCCTGCACCAGCGCCTGCGCGCCGGCCGGCAGCTCGATGCCCTGGCCGCGGGTCAGCACATGGTCGTCGGGGTCGTGGTCGATGGTCAACCAGACAGTGCCGTGCGTCACCCGCAGGCGGCGCGGCCCGCGCAACCGGGCAAACGAGTGGCGGTCGAGGACAAGGGAGTGCTTCATGACGGGCTCCTGGGGTGGCGGCGATGCATTCTCAGAACTCATGCTTGCGTTCAGCGCTGCATGGCCGCCATACTGCACCGCATAGCCGTGTCGTTCAAACGACCGTTCGGAACGACAGACATTCCCTCCACGCATGCAAAACAAGCCGCCCGACCGCTTGCCCCCGCTCGACCTGCTGGCCTCGTTCGAGGCCGCGGCGCGGCACCTGTCGTTCACCAAGGCCGCGGCCGAGCGCTTCGTCACGCAGTCGGCGATGAGCCGGCAGATGCGCGCCCTCGAAGACGACCTGGGCACGCCGCTGTTTCGCCGCGCGCACCGGGCGCTGGCGCTGACGGAGCAGGGCACGCGCCTGTTCGCGGTTTGCAGCACGCTGCTGGCGCAGTTGCGCGCCACGGTGCGCGAGCTGCGTGCACCGTCGCGGCGCGAGGTGCTGGCGTTGACGACGACGCCCGGGCTGGCCTCGTTCTGGCTGATCCCGCGCCTGCCGTCGTTCACGCGCGAGCATCCCGGCATCGACGTGCGCCTGGACGCCAGCTTCGAATTGCGCCAGCTCGCTGCCGAAGGTTTCGACCTTGCCATCCGCTACGGGCAGCCGCAGAAGGTGGCGGGGCAGCGACTGTTCGGCGAGTCGGTGCTGCCGGTGTGCAGCCCGAAGCTGCTGCGCCGCGTTGCGCTCGACCGGCCCGAGGATCTGGCGCATCACACCCTGCTGCAGCTCGAGCCCAGCGTCACCGGCGGCATGCCGATCGAATGGGAGCCGTGGCTGCAGGCGATCGGCCTGCCGCATCTCGAACCGGCCTCGCGCCTGTCGCTGTCGGGCTACAACGAGGTGGTGGCCGCGGCGGTCGCGGGGCAGGGCGTCGCGCTCGGCCGCCGGCCGCTGGTGGACGAGTTGCTGCGCGAGGGCCGCCTGGTCGCGCCGCTGCCCAAGGCGCTGGCGACGCCGCGCAGCTACATCCTGGTGGTCGATCCCGCCGCGCGTGCGCGGCCCGCGGTGCGCGCGCTCGAAGCCTGGCTGATCGCGCAGGCCGCGGCCGAGCGCGGGGCCGCGATGCCGAAAAAGTCGCCGCCGCGCCGCGCGCGGTCACTCTGACACGAGTTCAGGTCTCGAAAGGCCCCGCGCTTCAGGCGCGCTTCAGGGCCGCGGCCTAACTTGAGCACATGAACACCGGCACTTCCGTCGTCGCGTCGCTGTGCATCGCCGCCTGCGCCGTGCTGTCCCTCGCGGCGCGTGCGCAGTCGGTCAGCGATGCCACTGCCGAGTCGCTGCTGCGTTCGGCAGTGAGCACGCCGCCCGCGGCGGCGGCAAGTGCCCCGTCGCGGCCGTTGTGGTTGCAGCGTCGCGCCGCGGATCTGTCGTCGCTGCGTGTGATCGAGCTGCCCGACGAGCAGCCGCATCTTGGGCCGCGAGCACGCAAGCACCACGCGCTGAGCTGGCGCAACGACTCGCTGTCGCATGCGCTCGACAACGCCGGGCTGGCGAACGCCGAGTGTCATAACCGGCTGCGGCTGCCGTCGCGCGTCGGCCGCTCGCCCGATGGCAGCAGTGCCGTGCAGGTGCAGGTGCAGATCGCTATCGGCTGCCGGTTCTGAACGCGCGTTCAGCGCGCGAACGTGTTGATCGCGCGCTCAGCGCGCGAGCGCGAACTCGGCGCGGCCCGCGGTGCGAGCGCCGCCGAGGCGACGCGCGGCCACTGCGCCGATCGCCCAGCACAACCACGCCGACCACAGCGTGTGGCTCGGAAAGTGTGCGCCGCGCGCGAGTTGCGCCCAACCGAAGAGCGCACCGGCTGTGAGCGTGGCGGCCAGCAGCACGCGTGCACGTCGTGCATGGGTCGATCGCCATTGGAAATACAGCGGCAGGAAGGCGAAGGCCGCAACCGCATGACCCGACGGGAAGCAGTGCCCCGGTCCGCCATCGACGATGGCCAGCATCCAGTGCGGCACGTAGCTGGCCGCACCACCGAAGGCCTGCAGATCCCACGGGCAACTGGTGCTGCTGAGGCGCTTGATCGCCGGCACGGCGACGAGGCAGAGCACGACGACGCCGAGCCAGGCCGCGCGCAGTCGCCGCGCCATCGCGGCCGCATCGCCGCGCCAGGCCCAGACCAGGCAGGTCGCCAGCGCCAGACCCGAAAGCCAGCGTCCACCGTCGTGCAGCACGCGCTGCAACCACCATTGGTTGCGCAGCGCGAAGCCGTCGCTGCTGCCGTAGTGCTGCGCCAGCACCATGTCCAGGCCGCTGATCTCCCACCACAGCAGCAAGGAGAGCGAGGCCAACGCCAGCAGCAGGTCGCTGCGCGGGCCGTTGTCGAGAAGGGGTTTGCTCACGTGAAGGGGTTCAGTGCGTCGTGCGGCAAGCGCGCGTCAGGTCCAACGCGCCCTCGTAGAGCGAGCTGCGCACGTCGAGCAGGCCGAGCAGCGTGTGGAACAGGTGGTCGTGCTGCACCGGCGCTTGCGCGCGGCTGCGCAGGCAGCTGGCGTCGAGCGCTGCGTCGCGCGCAAAGCCCTCGCTCGTCCAGAACACCATCGGCACTTGCATCTGCTCGCGGGGCGCGATCGCATACGGCACGCCGTGCAGGAACAGACCCTTCTCGCCGAGCGACTCGCCGTGGTCGGAGACGTAGAGCATGGCGCTGTCGACGCTGCCGGTGTGCGCCGCCAGCCGGCCGATGAGCTGCGCCAGCACGTGATCGGTGTAGAGCAGGGCGTTGTCGTAGGCGTTGACGATCTGCTCTCGCGAGCACTGCCCCAGGTCGTCGTTGCGGCAGGCCGGCGTGAATCGCTCGAAGGCCGGCGGGTAGCGCCGCCAGTACGAAGGCCCGTGGTTGCCCAGCATGTGCAGCACCAGCAGTTGCGTGCTGCGCGGCTTGCCGTGCAGCCCGGCCAGGCGTTCTTCGAGGCCGCGCAGCAGGCCCTCGTCCCAGCAACGCTCGCCCTGGCACAGGCCCGGCGCGTTGCCAGGGTTGAGGCTGTCGTTGGGCAGGCCGTCGCACACGCCTTTGCAGCCGCTCTGGTTGTCGCGCCACTGCACCGCCACGCCGGCGCGCGCGGCCACGTGCAGCAACGATTCGCTGCCGCGGATGCGGGCCTCGTCGTAGTCGCGCCGGCCCACCGGCGCGAACATGCAGGGCAACGACACCTCGGTGCTGGTGCCGCAGGCCGTGACGTCGGCGAAGTTCAGCAGCGACGGCAGCGCGGCCAGCTGCGGCGTGGTCTGGCGCGCATAGCCGGAAAGGCCCCAGTTGGCAGCGCGCGCGGTCTCGCCCACCACCAGCACCACCAGCCGCGGCCGCTCGCGCGTCGCCCAGCCCGGGCCCGGCGCGGCATCCAGGCCGATCGCCTGGCGCGGCTTGGCAGCGCCGCGTGCGTCGGCAGCGAGCACGCTGCCCGCCGACCACAGCGTGTTCAGCCGGCGTCACCAGGTAGCGCATCTCCTTGTGGTTGCGCGATCATCGCCGCCAGCGGCTGGAACTGCCACAACAGTGCGGCCACCAGCACCATCGCCGCGCCGACGACCAGCAAGGCGCGTTCGCGCAGCGCGCGCCGCCACGGCTGCGCTGCACGATGCGCGCCGGCAGCAGCAGCGCAATCGGCAGCACGGCGTAGAGCAGCAGATCCAGCGCCAGGCGCCAGCTCAACAACTCGCGCGCTTCGGCGATGTCGGTGTGCAGCGCGTTGCGCAGCCATCGACGGGTCGATGACGACACCGTAGGCCTGCATGTAGTGCATCGCGAACACGCCCACCAGCGTCAGCAGCGCCAGCAGCGGCTTGAGCGTGCGGCGCGTGCCGACCAGGCCGAGCAGCAGCGCGTGCAGCGCCACCAGCATCAGCGCCAGCGCCGCGACGAACAGCCACGGCGCCGCGCCGCCGCGCCGTCTGCGTGCGCACGCGCGGCGAGCGAAGAACGGCCGGTTCAGCGCCAGCGTCCAGAACACGCTGGCGGCCAGCATCAGCTGGTCGCGGTGGCGGCGACGCTGCAGCGGCCGAGCAGGGTCGAGCGCGGCGAACTGTCAGGATCGTGGCGAAGGGCATGACCCGCGATTGCGGCCGGCCGCGCCTGAAGCGCGGCCTGAAGCGCTCCGGCAAGGGCAGTGCTACCGTTCGCATCCGACCCATGCGCCTGCTGCTGATCGAGGACGACGCCACGCTGGGCGAGGGCCTGCGCGACTTCCTGCGCGCCGAGGGCCATCGCGTCGATTGGTGCGAGCGCCTGGCCGCAGACGCGGGCGCTGCGCGACGAGCCCTACGACGCCTGGCTGGTCGATTGGCAATTGCCCGACGGCTCCGGCGTCGACTGGCTGCGATGCCCGGCGGCGCCGCGGCGACGCCACGCCCGCGCTGATGCTGACCGCGCGCGACCGCCTGGCCGACCGCATCACCGGGCTCGACGCCGGCGCCGACGACTACCTGGTCAAGCCCTTCGCGCCCGAGGAACTGAGCGGCCCGGCTGCGCGCGGTGAGCCGCCGCGCCGGCGCCGGTGGCGGCGCAGTCGCTGCGCCGCTTCGGCGGCGTCGATGTCGATCTGGCCGCGCGCTGCGCGTACGTGCGACGGCGTGCGCGCCGAGCTCACCGCGCGCGAATGGGCGCTGCTCGAAGCGCTGGTGCTGCGCGCCGGCCGCATCGTGCCCAAGGCCGAACTCGAAAAGCTCGTGCTCGGCTTCGACAGCGTAGCTGGCGAGCAACGCGCTCGAGGTGCATGTCTCCGCGCTGCGGCGCAAGCTCGGCCGCGAGCTGATCGAGACGGTGCGCGGCCTCGGCTATCGCATCGACGGCGACGGCGAGGCGCGATGAGCCGGCTACCGTCGATCCGCAGCCGCGTCGCCAACGCGCTGTTCCTGTGGTCGCTGTTGTGGAGCCTGGGCGTGGCGCTGGCGGTGGCGCTGGCCGCGCAGCATGAGGTCGATGAACTGCTCGACGAAACGCTGCAAGCCACGGCCTCGGCGTCTGACCAGTGCGCTCGCGGTCACGGTGGTCGATGCCGGCGATGCGGTCGTGCCTGTCACGGGCGAAGGCCAGTTCGCCTGGCAGCTGGTCAGCGCCGACGGCCGCGTGCTGCGCCGCTCGGCGAACGCACCGGTCGCGCCGCTGCTGGCCAACGGCGGGGTTGCCGGCTTCAGCGTCGCGGCCGACTGGCGCGTCTACGGCAGCGCCACCGGCCGCGAAGGCCAGCGCGTGTACGTCGCGCACACCGCCGCGGAGCGGCAAGAAGCGCAGCGCGAGGTGGTCTTGGGCGCCGTGCTGGCAGCGCTGTCGATCGGCCTGCTCGGCTATGTCTGGTTGCGCCTGCGCCTGCGTCGCGAGCTGCGGCCGATCGAGCGCCTGAGCGAGCGCCTGGCAACGCACGACCCCTTGGCTGCCAGCGCCTCGCTCGGTGCCGCCGAGCGTGCCGAACTGGCGCCGATGCACCGCGCGATCGACGCGCTCGGCCAGCGCCTGGCGCAGCGCGTCGCGCACGAACGCAGGGTCGCGGCGCACGCCGCGCATGCCCTGCGCACGCCGCTGGCGGGCATGGACGCGCAGCTCGCGGTGGCGCTGCGCGAGAGCGCGCCCGAGGCGCAGCCGCGCCTGCAGCGCGTGCGCGACGCCTCGGTGCGCCTGCAGCGCGTGGTGCGCTCGCTGCTCGACCTGTTTCGCATCGGCGCCGAGGTGCAGCGCCAGAGCGTGCGGCTCGAGGCGCTGCTGGCGCACCTGCCGGTGTCGGGGCTGGAGGTGACCGTCGATGCCCAGGCGCATGTCGATGCCGACCCCGACCTGCTTGCCGCTGCCTTGTCCAACCTGCTCGACAACGCCCAGCGCCACGGCGCGCACCGGGTCGAGGTGACGTTGCCGGCGCCCGGCCGCGTCCGCCTCGCCGACGACGGCCGCGGCATCGAGCCCGAGCGAGCGGCTGCGCTGCGCGCGGCGTTGCAGGCCCAGGCCTACGAAGGCCAGACGGGCCTGGGCCTGATGCTGGCCGACCTGGTGGCGCGGGCGCACGGCGGGCGGCTCGAATTGCCGCCGATGCCCGCCGGCTTCGCCGCCGAGCTGGTGCTCGTCGCCGCCCCGCAGCCGGGGGCGGGCAAGTGAGGGGCGCGCCCGCTCTGCACCGCGAGCACGGGGTTGCGTGACGGATTGCGCATGTCACGATGGGCCAGACGCAAAAAGCAGGGAGCCCGACATGTCCACACCGCAGCAGCCGAAGGCCAATCCACCGCGCCCGCCGATGACCCTGCAGGACAGCGTGCACGCGCTGGCGCGGCTGAACGACCAGATGACCCAGCTCAACGCGCGGCTGGAATACCTGCGCCTGATGCTCAAGCTCGGCGTGCGCTGAAAACGCGCCGTTTTCAGTTCCAGCGCCAGGTCCAGATCGCATCCAGCGACTTGTCCGCACCCGACTGCGCGCGCAGCGTGAAGCGCTGCGCCGCGCGATAGACCAGCTGCCAGGTGCCGGTGGTGTCGTTGACGCTGCGTTCGTAGCCGACGAACCAGCGCCGCGACAACTGCTTGCCGAGCGTGACGACGGTCTCGCGCACATCGCCGCTGTCGACCTGCCGGAACGAAAACTCGTCCAGGCCGATGCTGCCCAGCAGTTGCGCATCCAGGCTCTGGCCTTCGCCGGCGAGCAGGGCGAGCGCGGCGCGCTGCAGCAGCGCGGTGTCGGTGCGGCCCAGGCCGTCGGGCGCGCGGCCGAGCACCAGCCATGAGAGCTTGTCGTAGTCGGCCATCTCGGGCGTGCTGACCAGGCGCACGCGCGGCGCCTGCGCCGTGCCTTCGACCTGCACGCCGACCTGCACGTCGAGGTTCGGCCGCACCGCCAGGATGTCCAGCCGCGGGTTCTCGACGTTGCCGCTGAAGCTGACGACGCCGCGCTCGATCTCGAGCTTCTGGCCGTAGGCCGCGTACTGTCCGTCGGCGGCGCGCACCTGGCCGTTGAGCGCCAGCCGCCCGTTCGGTGCGGTGATGGCGACACGGCCGGTCAGGCGCGTGTCCAGACCGCGGCCGCGCAGGCGCAGGCGCTGGCCGAGGTCGAGCTGCACCGCGACGCGCGTGTCGCGCAGTGCGCGCGGGGTGCGTGCAGGCGCTGCTGCGGCTTCTTCCGCCTCGGCCTTCTCTTCGGCCGCCTTGCGCGCCGCCTGCTTGCCGCCGCGCACTGCGATGTCGCTGTCGAGCGTGGGCGCATCGCCTCGCGCCACGTCGAGCAGACCTTCGTCGATGGTGAACTGGCCGTCGAGCGCGAGCGAGCGTGCATCGAGTGCGAGCGTGGCGTTGCCGCTGGCGACGACGCGCCGGTCGCTCCGGCCGAGCGCCAGGAACTGCTCGGCGGCGAGCTGCAGCGTGGCCCTGGGCTCGGCGCCGAGCGCGGCGCCGCCGGCAACGCGCAGCGTGCCCTGGCCGCCCTTGAAGACGAAGCGCTCGATGCGCGCATCGGCGCCGCGCAACGAGAGCGCGAGTTCGCCGTCGCGCACATCCACGCCCTGCAACAGGTTGCGGACGGCGAGCTGCGAGCCTTCCATGCGGCCTTCGATCTCGGGCGCGCCGAAGCGGCCGCCGATCGCTGCGCTGGTGCGCAGGCGCCCCGCGACGCGCCAGCCCGGCGGCGTGAACGGCGCCCACACGCCGAGGTCGGCCACGCCCCACTCGAGCACGCCCTGCATCGGCGTCTCGGCCGCGGGCCAGGTGGCCGTGGGCGGCAGGCGCATGCTCTGCGCGCCGGCGAGCACACCGGCGTTGGCGCCGGCCACGGCCTGCGCAAAGTGCCAGGTGCCTTCGTTGGCGACCATCGACAGGCGCAAGTCCGTCAGGCCCAGGCTCTGCGTCACGCCTTCGGTGGTGACGCTCAGATCGCCGCTGTCGCGCTCGAAGACGATGTCGGCGGCGAAGTCGGCGCCGCGGCGCACGACGATGCTGCCCTTCAACGCCAGGTCGCCGCCGAAGCCGGCGTCGGGCGCCCAACGCGCGAGCCAGGGCGCGATGGGCATCGGCTCGAGCTGCGCATCGAGCAAGGCCTGCGCCGCGCGCTGCGGCGCTGCGGCCGACCAGCTTGCTTCGCGCCAGCGCAGCGCCGCGCCGAGCACGCGCGCGCTGCCGGGTTCGGCGCGCGCTTCGCTGACGCGGCCGGCGGCGTCGAGCGCGAGTTGCAGTTGCAGATCGCGTGCGGCCAGCCACGGCGTGGTCGTCGCGCCCGCGTCGTCGCCGCTGTTGCCGACGTTGCGCGCATCGAGTTCGGCGAGCTTGGCCTGCCACACACCGGCGGGTGCCGCGGCGCCCGCCTGCCAGCGGGCCTGGCCGCGCAGCTTGATCGTGCTGCCGCGTGTGGGCGAAGGTGCCTGGGTGCTCGCTCCGAGGATCACGTCGGTCCACGCCGGTGGCCGCAGCGCGCTGGTGGCATCGACATCGATGCGGTGCGAGGCCAGCGTGCCGTCGATCTTCGCGCGCAGCGTCTGCAGGGTGGTCGCTTGCCAGACGATGCGCTGGCCGTCGATGTCGAGCACGAGCGGTGCGTCGCGGTCGGCGCCGGCGCGCCACTGCGCATTCAGGCGCGTCGCGCCGAAGGCGGCGGCGCGAAGGTTGTCGGCGCGCAGCGTCCCGCGGCTGCGCAGCGCCGGCCAGCGGCCTTCGAGCTCCATCTCGCCATGGGCAGTGCCTTCGATGGCGGCCAGCGTGGCTGCGCCTGGGCCGAGTGCGGCGATCAGCGGGCGCAGTGCGGCCAGCGCCGGCGCGTCGATCTCGGCGCGCCAGCGATCGGCGTCGGCGCGAGTTGCGAGCAGGCCCTTGACCTGCGCGCGGTTGCCGGCGGCTTGCAGCGTCGCCTGTGCGCTCCAACCGCTGCCGCTGGCCGTATCGGCGCGAAGCGCGGCTTGCAGCGGCACGCCGGCAACACTGCTGTCCTGCAGATCGAGTTGTGTCGTGCCGCGCAGCGCGAGCCACGAGGCGGCGCTGTCCTTGATCAAACGCCACGCCGCGGGTATTTGCAGATCGGCCTGCCAGCGTCCGTTCAGGCGTGCGCTCGGCGCGGCCGGCCACCATGGCGCGGGATCGAAGCCCTGCGCGCGGCCCTGCGTGTTCAGCGTCGATGCGCCGCCGCTGCGCTGCTCGAAATTGAGCGCGGCTTCGAGCAACGCGCTGCCCGAACGCGCTTGCGCATCGCGCAGCTCGACGCGCCAGCCGTCGGCCGAACGCTGCGCTTGCAGCCCGGCGGAGAGACGAACCGCGTCGCCGCGTTTCGCATCGAGCCGGCCGTCGAGCGCGAGCTGGCTCTGCACTTGCAGCATGTTGCTCGTCGCCGGCGTGCCGTCGGGCGAGGGCAGGCCGACCCAGCGGCTGCCGAGCGTGCCCGACAGCGTCATCGCCGGCGCGCGCGCGTCGAGCGCGGCGGGTTTCAGCGCATGCAGCGTCAGGTCGATCGTCGCCGTGCCGCCGCGCCACTGCCCCTGACCCGATGCGCGTCCGCCGTCGCCCGGTGCACGCAGCTCGAAGCGATGCAGCGTCAGGCGGTCGCGCTGATCGGCACGGCCGCTGACCTCGAGTTCGATCTCGGCCAACGGCAGGCGCTGCTGGTCCCAGCGCCCGGGCTCGGCGTTGGCGAGCTTGACGCTCGCGCTGATCGGCTGGTCGAGCCCGCGCGTCTCGATGCGTGCCTGCCCCGACAACAGCGTGCGCGGCGCCTCGGTGATCAGCGCCGACAGATCGAGCCCCTGCGTGGTCGCCTGCAGCGCCGACAGCGGCCAGGCCGCGAACGGCGAGACGGTTGCGCGCGCATCGACCTGCGCGCCCGCCGCCTGCGCACTCGTCAGGCGCGCATCGACGACGATGGCGGCGAGCGGGCCGGCAGCCTTGACGCGGGCTTCCCAAGGCCGAACGGCACCGGCCAGCGAGCTCGCTGACCACTGCGCTTCGAGCGCGAAGGGCGCATCGGCGGCAATGCGCGCGCTGCCGCTGACGATCGCGCGATCCGTGCTGAACGCCAGCGCCGCGACGCGGTGCTCGCGCCCTGCGTCGTGGCCGAGTTCGACCTGCGCCGTGACGTCGCGCAGTGGCGGCGCCGCGTCGATCCGCAGCTCGGCGATGAACAACTCGCTGACGGTCGATACGAACGGCAGGCGCAATGTCTTCGGTTCGACGGCCGCTGCGCTCGCGGTGACGGCACCGACCTGCACGCGCTCGATGCGCGCAGCGTCGATGACGAGACCGAACCACGCGCCGTCGTGCGGCCGCCAGGCCCAGCGCGCATCGCGCCAGGCCAGGCGATGCAGCGTGATCGGCCTCGCACCGTCGCGCAGCTCGATGCGCTCGGCGCCGAACGCGCCACCGAAGAGGCGGCCGCTCGGCTGCGTCACCGTGAGCTGCGGCGCGCGCGCGAGCAGCCATGCGCTGCCGCTGTCGGTGCCGAACAGCCACGACACGAACGCCGCCCCGAGCAAGAGCGCGCCGAGCAGCACGGCCAGTGCGCCGACGAACCAGCGCGCACGGCGCGGGGCCGGTGCTGGCGAAGGGCTGGCCGCGTCGCTCATCGCGTTCAGAACGCAATGCCCACCGAGAAGTGCAGCCGCCAGCGCTGCTCTTCATCGCCATACGCCAGGTCCGCGCGCAGCGGCCCGACGGGGCTGCGCCAGCGCACGCCCAGACCCGCACCCCACGCGGGGTTGAATCCTTTCCAGCTGTCGGCAGCGCGGCCGGCATCGACGAACGCGGCCCACCACACCGCCGGCAGCTTCTCGCTCACCGGCCGCGCGATCTCGACGCTGGCGGTGCCGATGACGCGCCCGCCGACGTCGACGCCACCGCGCTGCGGCGTCAGCGAGCGCCATGCATAGCCGCGCACCGAGTCATCGCCGCCGGCGCGAAAGCGCTGGGTCTCCGGCACCTGGACTTCGTCGCGCGCGATCACCTGCCCGACTTCGAGCCGTGCCTGTGCGTACCAGCGTTCGCCCAGCGGCTGCCAGACCTGGCCGCGCAGATGCAGCCGCGCGAACGGGCCGCTCTTGGGCTGCACCGGGCCGCTGGCGTCGGCACTGAAGACGCGCCCGCCACCGGACTGCAAGGCCAGCGCGAAGCCGCGCGTCGGCAGCACGATGCTGTCGAGGTTGCGCCAGGTGCCGTGAAAGTTGAGCGTGGCCGAGGTGGTGTCGGTGCGTGCCGCCAGGCCCTCGATCGTGCTGATGTCGAACGGCCGCACCCGCACCTGCTCGGTCTGCACGAACCACAGGCGCTCGTTGCGCTGGGTCTCGTACGCGCGGCCCAGGCGCAGGCGCGCGGAGTAGACGCGATCGCTGTCGGACTCGATCGATTCCCAGGCGCCGCCGAGCAGGTTGCGGTACAGGCCGGGCAGCGCGTGCGAAGCGAGTTCGCCTTCCCAGAGTGCGCGCTTGGTGCCCCACTCGAGCTTGTTGCGCAGCGTCGCGCGCTGACCGAACGGGCGCCGGTACAGGTGCTCGAGCGAGACCCGCGCGCCGCTGTTGGCCGAGACGCCGACGCCCACCGTGGCCTGCTGCAGCGGTGCTTCGCGCACGCGCACCGTGACCGTGGCTGCGCCGGCTTGAGAGGGGTCGGCGTCGAGCGTGACCGACACGCCTTCGAACAGGCCCGCGCGTTGCAGGCGTTCCTGGTAGTCGAGCAGGCGCTGCTCGGTGACCGCCGCGCCGCTGCTGAAGTCGGCGAGGTTGCGCACGCTGGCGGCGTCCTGGCGCTCGAGCCCTTCGATGACGATCTCGCCGACGTGAAAGCGCGGGCCCGAATCGGCCGTCAGCGTGAGCGTGGCGCGCGCCGCGTCGGCATCGACGTTGGCGGCCGTCTCGTGCCACGTCGCCGCGGCATAGCCGCTGCTGCGCAGCCGCGCCAGCGCATTGTTCTTGGCATCGCGCCAGGCGATGTTGGAAAAGGGCCGGCCGGCGGGCAGCGTCCACGCCGCGCGCCATTGTTCGATGAGCGAGCGCGACGCCGCATCGCCCGCTGCGGCTTCATCACCGAGCGCGCCGCGCACCTGCAGCGCGACCGTGCCGACCTGCGTGCGCGCCCCAGGCACGACGATGACGCGCACCAGCGGCTTGTCGCGGGCGCCGCTTTCACGCCGCGTGCTGACTTCCGCATCCATGTAGCCTTCGGTGGCGAGCAGCGCGCGTGCCTGCGCCGGCGTCGCGTTTTCCAGGCGCCGCAGCTCGTTCTCGCTGATCGCTTCGCCGCCGGCCACGCGCACCAGGCGTGCGATGTCCAGGTGCGTGTCGAGCAGGCGCTGCAAGGCGTCGGGCGCTTCGATGCGCACATCGACCGATGGCGGCGGCGCCGGGTCGGTCGCCGGCCGCAGCGCAGCGCAGCCGGTGAGCGCCCACGCAGCGCAGGCGACAAGACAGCGCTGAAGAAATCCCGCGCGGCGCGGGGACTTCTTCAGCGCTGCCATGAACCCGCCGCGCCTCATTTCGACAGCAGCCGCATCGCTCCTTCGAGGCCCGCCAGCGTCAGCGCAAACATGCGCTGGTTCATCAACTGCCCAATGATCGAAATGCTCTGCCGGTACTGCCACACGCCCTGTGGCTCGGGGTTGATCCACGCGAACTTCGGGAAGGCCTGCGTCAGGCGCTTCAACCACTCGGCGCCCGGTTCCTCGTTGTTGTATTCGACGCTGCCGCCGGGCTGCAGGATCTCGTACGGACTCATCGTGGCGTCGCCGACGAACACCAGCTTGTAGTCGCGGTTGTACTTGCGGATCACGTCCCAGGTGGAGAACTTCTCCGAGAAGCGGCGCCGGTTGTTCTTCCACATGAAGTCGTAGACGCAGTTGTGGAAGTAATAGAACTCGAGGTGCTTGAACTCCGACTTCGCCGCCGAGAAAAGCTCCTCGACACGGTGGATGTGCTCGTCCATCGTGCCGCCCACGTCCATCAACAGCAGCACCTTGACCTTGTTGTGGCGCTCCGGCACGAGCTTGATGTCGAGCAGGCCGGCGTTGGCCGCGGTGCAGTGGATGGTGTCGTCGAGGTCGAGTTCGAGCTCGCTGCCTTCGCGCGCGAAGCGGCGCAGGCGGCGCAGCGCGACCTTGATGTTGCGCGTGCCCAATTCCTTGGTGTCGTCGTAGTCCTTGTAGGCGCGCTGATCCCAGACTTTGACCGCGCTCTTGTTCTTGCCGCCGGGCTGGCCGATGCGGATGCCTTGCGGATTGAAGCCGTGGGCGCCGAAGGGCGAGGTGCCGCCGGTGCCGATCATCTTGCTGCCGCCTTCGTGCCGCTCCTTCTGTTCCTCGAAGCGCTTCTTCAGCGTTTCCATCAGCTCGTCCCAGCCCATCTTCTCGATCGCTGCTTTTTCCTCGGCCGAGAGTTCGAGCTCGAGCGTCTTGCGCAGCCATTCGAGCGGCACGTCCTGGGTGAAATCGGTGAGCAGCTCGACACCCTTGAAGTAGGCCGCGAAGGCGCGGTCGAACTTGTCGAACTGGGTTTCGTCCTTGACCAGCGAGGTGCGCGCCAGGTAGTAGAAGTCGTCGACCGAAGGGCCGATGACGCCGGCCTGGATCGCTTCGAGCAGCGTCAGGTACTCCTTGACCGACACCTTCAGCTTGGCGGCGCGCAGGGTGTAGAAAAAGTCGATCAACACGATGCGCGACAGTATCGGTCAATCGGGCTTGCCATCACTTATGCTTCCGCCCCCGTCGTCACAAACGTTTGCAATGAGCAGCAGTGGTGTCGTCACCATAGGCCCGCTGATGTGGATGCTGACCTTCCAGTTCGCGCTGTATGCGCTGGGCTGGGTGGTGTGCAACGCCATGCTGCGCGAGAACAACGGGGCGGTCGCCCACTGGGGCGTGTTCCTGCTGTTGATGGCCGCGGCCCTGCTGCTGGCCGGCGGGCGCGGCGAGCCCCGCACCTGGCTGGCCTACAACGGTGCGGCGCTGATGACGCTGTTGGCCTTCGCCTCGATGCGGCGCGGCTTCGATCGCTTCGTGCGCGCGCCCAGCAGCGACACCGAGCAGTTGATCGTGCTCGGGGTCGTCGGCGGAGCGGTGGCGCTGATGGACCTGGGGCCCACCGGCTCGTCGTGGCGCACCCTGCTCACCTACCTCGTGCAGGGCTACCTGCTGGCGCGCACGGTGATGACGCTGCGCATCCCGGTGCGCGTCGAGTTCGGCCGCGCGGCGTACTACGGCGTCACCGTGCCCGGCCTGCTGATCGCGGCGGCGCTGCTGTCGCTGGGCGTGGCCCAGGCGCTCGCGTTCGACACGCCTCGGGAAGTGCACGTCGTCGCCAACATCAGCTTCGGCGTGATGGCGCTGTACCTGTTCACTGCCGCGCTGTTCAACACCGGCTTCATGCTGCTGCTGACCCAGCGCCTGCTGCTGCGGCTGCGCCGCGCCTCGCGCCAGGACGCGCTCACCGGCCTGGAAAACCGCAGCTCCATCGACGCCACGCTGCACCACCTGTGGGCCCAGCGTGGGCGCGGCGGCGAGGGCTTCGCGGTGCTGATGATCGACGTCGACTTCTTCAAGGCCGTCAACGACGCGCATGGCCACGCCGTCGGCGACCAGGTGCTGCAGCACGTGGCGTCGGTGATCGAAGGCCAGGCGCGGCAGGCCGACAGCGTCGGCCGCTACGGCGGCGACGAGTTCATCATCGTCGCGCCGCAATCGACGCTGGCCGGCGCGGCCCAGGCCGCCGAGCGCCTGCGCCTGGCGATGCAGGACGAGGACATCCATGTGCGCGCGCACAACCTGCGCGTCACGCTGTCGATCGGCGTGGCCGCGCAGGCCGACGGCGACGTCACCGTGTCGGACGTGATCGGCCGCGCCGACCGCGCGCTGTACCGCGCCAAGGCGCGCGGGCGCAACAACGTGGAGAGCCACCCATGATCTCGAGCACGATCAGCACCTGAAGTGAAACTACAGCGCAGCCGAGCGTGCGTTGTCGGCCCGTTGGGTCGTTCGCGATCGTCGGCAATGCGCTCGCCGTGGCCGGTCGCAAAAGGCGGCGGGCGGGTGCGCAGTCGGGGCTCAAGCGTCGCTCGCCCTCGCTGCGCGAGGTTCCCTGCGATGCTCGGGTCTCAGGTCGCGCCGCGAAACTCGCTGCGCTCACTGCGTTCGTTGCGCTCGAACAGATCGCGGTGAGTCAGATCACGAAGCGCGCGAGTACGCGCGCCGACCTCAGCCCTGCCTTGCAGGCCGCGCCGGGCGCAAGCGCCCAGCTGCTCGCCAGGCACAAACAGTCCACTGGACTGTTTGTGTCCGGGCTCGCCTTCTCGGCGGCGCCATTCGCCCCGCCTGCGCCCCGCCCGCCGCTTTGCGGGCACAGCTGTTCTTGGGTGGAGTGAAGAGGCAAGCCGGGCATCGAGCCCGGCTGGGCCTGCCGCGCGCCGCGGCGCGCGTGCAGGCGCCACCGGGCTCGATGCCCGGGCTTGGCCCTTCTCCAACCCAAGAACAGCCGCTGCCGCGCAAAGCGGTGGGCGGGTGCGCGCTGGCGGCGCATGTGCGGCGGCGAGAAGCGCAGGGCTTAGGTCGGCGCGCGTACCCGCGCGCTTCGTAACTGACTCGCCGCGATCTGTTCGAGCGCAACGAACGCAGTGAGTGCAGCGAGTTTGCGGCGCGACCGAAACCCGAGCACCGCAGCGCACCTCGGCGCCGCGAGGCGCCGACCGCCGCACGAGCGCCGACGCGCACCCGCCCACGGCTTTGCGATCCCCACGGCGTGGCGAAGAGCGCATTTCGGAAATGCGAACGCACCAACGGGCCGACTGCCGACATCGCGCCACTCGCCCGCTTCATGCGTCTCGGGTGGCGCGCAGCGCGATGTACCAGATGTGAGTGCGCGGTCAGCGCGGCTTGGCGAGCTGCCAATCCAGATGCGAACGCACGGCGGGCCACTCGGCGGCCGTGATGCTGTACACCGCTGTGTCGCGCAGCGAGCCGTCGCTGGCGCGCGTGTGCGAGCGCAGGATGCCATCCAGTTGCGCGCCCAGGCGCTCGATGGCGCGGCGGCTCTGCGTGTTCAGCCGGTGGGTGCGGAACTCGACGGCGATGCAGTCCAGCGCCTCGAACGCATGCGCCAGCAAGAGGCGCTTGCACTGCGTGTTCAGCGGCGTGCGCTGCACGGTCGCAGCCGTCCAGGTGCTGCCGATCTCGACGCGGCGATTGACCGCATCGGTGTTCATGTAGGTGGTCATGCCGACGACACGACCGGTGCCGTCGAACACCGTGAACGGGCACATCGTCGGCAGGTTCAGGCGCCGCTCGATCTCGGCGCGCATGCCTTCAGGCGAGGGCACGCTCGTGTACCAGAGCTTCCAGAGTTCGCCGTCGCGTGCGGCGTCGCAAAGTGCGTCATGGTGATCGGGCGAGAGCGGCCGCAGCGCGGCGTGCGGTCCGCCAAGCACGAACGGATCAGGCCACGCCACCGCGACGCACCCGGCGAAATTCGTCCAGCTTCCCGCCACGGATCCGGCTTCGCCGGTCCGTCGGCGGACGGCCCCCTCGGGGGGTAGCGAGC
Source organism: uncultured beta proteobacterium (assembly GCA_963738605.1). Lineage (GTDB taxonomy): Bacteria > Pseudomonadota > Gammaproteobacteria > Burkholderiales > Burkholderiaceae_C > CADEEN01. Next base: position 93,047 of record CAVTXG010000004.1, on the reverse strand, counting down.
GCGAGCGAGCTCGGGGGCGCCATCTAGCGGTTGTGGCGCTGCATGAACACCAGCTTCTCGAACAGCGTCACGTCCTGCTCGTTCTTCAGCAGCGCGCCCACCAGCGGCGGCACCGCCACCTTCTCGTCCTTGCTGTGCAGCGCCTCCATCGGGATGTCCTCGGCCACCAGCAGCTTCAACCAGTCGAGCAGTTCCGAAGTGGAAGGCTTCTTCTTCAACCCCGGCAGGTTGCGGATGTCGTAGAAGTTCTTCAGCGCCGCGGCCAGCAGCTCCTTCTTCAGCCCGGGGAAGTGCACGTCGACGATGGCGCGCATCGTGTCGGCGTCGGGGAACTTGATGTAGTGGAAGAAGCAGCGCCGCAGGAAGGCGTCGGGCAACTCCTTCTCGTTGTTGCTGGTGATGAAGACCACCGGCCGGTGCACCGCCTTGATCAGCTCGCGCGTCTCGTAGACGTAGAACTCCATGCGGTCGAGTTCGCGCAGCAGGTCGTTCGGGAATTCGATGTCGGCCTTGTCGATCTCGTCGATCAGCAGCGCCACCGGCTGCTCGGCCGTGAAGGCCTGCCACAGCACGCCCTTGACGATGTAGTTGCGGATGTCCTTGACCGTCTCGTCGCCTTTGCCGGCGAGCTGCGAATCGCGCAGCCGGCTCACCGCGTCGTACTCGTACAGCCCCTGCTGCGCCTTGGTCGTGCTCTTGATGTGCCACTGCAGCAGCGGCATGTTCAGTGCGGTGGCCACCTGCTCGGCCAGCATCGTCTTGCCGGTGCCGGGTTCGCCCTTGACCAGCAGCGGGCGCTTCAGCGTGACAGCGGCGTTGACCGCGAGCATCAGGTCGGGTGTGGCGACGTAGGCGTCGCTGCCTTGAAACTTGGCGGTGGCAGGTGCGGCAGAAGGCATCGGGCCAGTATAGAGGCCCCCTATAATCCGCCGCTGTTTTGACCGCCTCGACCAGACCATGAAGCGCGCGCTGATCTTCTGCCTGCTGACCGCAACCCTCTCGTTCGCGCAAGCGCAGGACGCCAAGGCAGGCAGCGCCGCCGCCGGCGAGAAGAAGGCCGCGATGTGCATCGGCTGCCACGGCATCAAGGGCTACCAGGCGAGCTTCCCGGAAATCCACAAGGTGCCGATGATCTCGGGCCAGGGCGCGAAGTTCATCGCGGCCTCGCTCGCGGCCTACAAGAAGGGCGACCGCAAGCACCCGACGATGCGTGCGATCGCCGCCTCGCTGACCGATCAGGACATGGCCGACCTCGCTGCGTTCTACGAGCAGCACGGCGGCGCGGCCGCCGCGTCGGCGCCGCCCGACGGCGCACCGGCCGCGTCGAGCCACGTCACCGCGCTGCTGACCAAGGGCGCGTGCGTGTCCTGCCACGGCGCCAACTTCAGCAAGCCGATCGACCCGAGCTACCCCAAGATCGCCGGCCAGCACGCCGACTATCTCTACGTGGCGCTCAAGGCCTACAAGACCGAAGGCAACGCCCAGGTCGGCCGCAGCAACGCGATCATGGGCGGGCAGGTCAAGCAGTTCAGCAACGCCGAGCTGAAGGCGATGGCGGAATACATCGGTGGATTGCCGGGCGAGGTGCGCACGGTGAAGGAACCGTACTTTCGCTGAGCCGCAGCGCTCGCCGACGAAGGCCGCCTGCGGGCGGCCTTCGCACTGGTGGACCGCCAACGCCTCGCGTTAACCCGCAACAGCCGCCAGCGGGCCGCTGCCTACACTGCCCGCCTCGGTTGATCCCGACAGGAGCATTGATTCGCCATGAAACGCTTTTTCCTCACCGCCGCGGCCACCGCCGCCTTGAGCCTCGTCGCCACGGCGCATGCGCAAACCCTGCGCTGGGCCAGCCAGGGCGACACACAGACGATGGACCCGCACTCGCAGAACCACGGCCTGACCAACTCGATCAACCAGATGGTCTATGACTACCTGGTCACGCGTGACAAGCAGCTCAACCTCGTGCCTTGCCTGGCGACTTCGTGGGAGCAGGTCTCGCCGTTGAAGTGGCGCTTCAAGCTGCGCCAAGGCGTCAAGTTCCACGACGGCTCCACCTTCGACGCCGACGATGTGCTGTTCTCGATGGCGCGGGCCAAGGAGCCGACGTTGCAGATCTCGAACTACGCCAACTCGGTGGGCACGGCGACGAAGGTCGACGCTTACACGGTCGAGTTCGAGCTGGCCAAGCCCAACCCGATCTTCCTCGAGCACATCCAGACCCTGTTCATCATGGACAAGGAGTGGAGCGAGAAGAACAAGGCCGCCAAGCCGCAGGACTTCAAGAACAAGGAAGAGACCTTTGCGGTGCTCAATGCCAACGGCACCGGTGCCTTCATGCTGGTCAAGCGCGAGCCCGGTATCCGCACGACCTTCAAGCGCAATCCGAACTACTGGGCAAAGATCGAAGGCAATGTGCAGGAGGTGGTGTTCACGCCGATCTCCAACGACGCCACGCGCACGGCCGCGCTGCTGTCGGGCGAGATCGATTTCGTGCTCGACCCGCCGCCGCGCGATGTCGCCAAGCTGCGCAACTCGCCGGGCGTCAAGGTGATCGACGGGCCTGAGAACCGCGTCGTCTTCATCGGCATGGACCAGCAGCGCGACGAGCTGCAGCATGGCAACGTCAAGGGCAAGAATCCTTTCAAGGACGTGCGCGTGCGCCAGGCCCTGTACCACGCGATCGACATCGACACGATCAAGACCAAGCTGATGAACGGCCAGTCGTTCCCGACGGGTGGAAACACGCCTTCGCCGAAAGGCTACTTCAATGACCCGAAGATCGAGTCGCGCTTGCCCTTCGACATGGCACGGGCCAAGCAGCTGTTGACGGAGGCCGGCTACCCGAACGGTTTCGAGACGCAGCTCGATTGCCCCAACAACCGCTACGTCCAGGACGAGGAGATCTGCGTCGCGTTGGCGGCCATGTGGGAGAAGATCGGCGTCAAGCTGAAGGTGGTGGCGCAGCCGATCGTGACCTACTTCCCCAAGCTGGAGAAGTTCGAGGCCAGCATGTACATGCTCGGTTGGGGCGGCTCGATCACCGATGCGGAAACCACTCTGACCCCGGTGATGCGCAACTGGCAAGCACCGCCGAGCGGCGTGGGCTTCTACAACTACGGCCGCAGCAGCAACGCCAAGTTCGACGATCTCGCGGCCAAGAGCAGCGTCGAGGCCGACACGGCCAAACGCAAGGAACTGATCCTCGCGGCGTTGACCGAGTGGAAGGAGCAGGTGCACACGATTCCATTGCACCGCCAGGTGATCCCGTGGGCGGCGCGCAGCAACGTCACGGTCTCGCACCGGGCGGACAACTACTTCGTCTGGGAGTGGGTGACGATCGGCAAGTAAGCGGCGCACTCCGAGGTTAGGGACAACGGCGGCCGTTCGGCCGCCGTTTTCACTGGAACCGCGCCAGCATGCGCTCTACTGAAACTTCACCAGCATCCGCTCCAGCGCCATCACGAACGGTGCCTGCATCAGCGGCAGCGTGATCAGGATGCCGACCAGGCCGACGCCGAGCGTGATCGGAAAGCCGATCGCGAAGACGTTCATCTGCGAAGCGACACGCGAGATGATGCCCAGCACGAGGTTGACGAAGAGCAGCATGCCCACCAGCGGCAGCGCGATCCACAGGCCCATGCCGAAGATCTCGGCGCCCCAGGTCTCGGGCCGCATCGCGCGCACGAAGGCGAAGGGCTCGGCGGCGACCGGGAAGGCGCTGAAGCTCTGCACCACCGCCGCCACCACCAGCAGGTGGGCGTTGATGGCGATGAAGACGAAGCCGATGGTGGTGCCGAAGAAGCGGCTCGTCGCCGTGCCCTGCGCGCCGCTGGCGGGGTCGAAGAAGCCGGCGTAGTTCAGGCCCATCTGCAGGCCGATCAGTTCACCCGCGAACTCGACCGCGGCGAAGACGATGCGCACCGCGAAGCCGAGCGTCAAGCCGATCAGCACGTTCTGCGCGATCAGCGCGAAGGCCAGCGGCGAGTCGAGGGCGACGATTGGCATCTCGGGCAGCGAGGCTTGCGCGGCGACGACGATCAGAAGCGCCAGGCCGACGCGCACGCGCACCGGCACCGTGCGCTGGCCGAGCACCGGCATCGCCGAGAAGAGAGCGAGCACGCGGATGAAAGGCCAGAAGATCGGACTCAGCCAGGCCAGGAGCTGGGCTTCGGTGAAGGTGACCATCAACCCACGGCCGCCGGTATCGACAGCAGCACCCGCTGCAGATACTCCACCAGCGTCGTCATCATCCAAGGCCCGGCGATGGCGAGCACGACGACGGCGGCGATGATCTTCGGCACGAACGAGAGCGTGGCTTCGTTGATCTGGGTCGCAGCCTGGAACACGCTGACGATGAGGCCGACGACGAGCACGGCGATCAGCACCGGCGCGGCGACCATCAACAACATCAGCAGGCCCTGCTGGCCGGCGGTGAAGACTGCGGTGGCGTCCATCGTGAAGTGAAACCTAGGTTGCGAACGAAGCGGCGAGCGAACCGAGCAGCAGGTTCCAGCCGTCGGCCAGCACGAACAGCATCAGCTTGAAGGGCAGGGCGACCAGCACCGGGCTCAGCATCATCATGCCCAGGCTCATCAGCACGCTCGCCACCACCATGTCGATGATGAGAAAGGGGATGAAGATCATGAAGCCGATCTGGAAGGCGCTCTTCAGTTCGCTCGTCACGAACGCCGGCACCAGCACCTTGAGCGGCACGGTCTCGGCCTGGGTGCCTTCGGGCAGTTTCGCGAGCTTGGAAAACAGCATCAGGTCGGACTGGCGCGTCTGCTTCAGCATGAACTCGCGCATCGGGATCTCGCCGCGCTTGAACGCTTCTTCGGCGTTGATGCGGTTCTCGGTGAAGGGCTTGTAGGCGTTGTCATAGACCTTGTCGAAGGTCGGGCCCATGACGAAGAAGGTCAGGAACAGCGACAGCCCCACCACCACCTGGTTCGGCGGCGCGGCCTGCGTGCCCAGCGCCTGGCGCAACAGCGACAGCACGATGACGATGCGCGTGAAGCCCGTCATCAGCAGCAGCACCGCGGGCAGGAAGCTCAGCGCGGTGAAGAACAGCAGGGTCTGGATCGGCACCGAGTAGCTCGTGCCGCCCGCGCCCTGGCCGATGATCAGCGGCAGGTTGGGGCCGGCGCCCGCCTGCTGCGCTAAAGCCGCTGAAGAAACGGCCGACAACACCGACAGCGCGAGGGCCTTGGTCCAAACGCTAGCGCGCATCGGAGCCGCCTTGGCGTTTGAAGCGATCAAGCAGTTGTGCAAACGGCGTGCCGATCGGCGTGGCCGCAGCGGGCGCCTGATCCTGCGGCGCCATCTCGTGCAGCGCGCTGATCTGCGTGCCGGTAACGCCCAGCACCAGCCACTTGCGCTGCTCGCCGCGGCCGACTTCGACGGTGACGATGCGCTGCCCCGGTGCCAGCGGCAGCACCGCCACCGTGCGCATCAGGCCGTGCACTTGCGCGCCACCCGCGGGCGTGCGCTTCAACAGCCACAGCGCCACCGGGATCATCGCCAGGATGGCGATGAACCACAGCAGTGATGAAAACACGGCGCCACTGGTCATCGCGTCCGGCCGTCCAAACCCAGCTTCCCGCCGCGGATCCGCACTTGCCGGTCCGTCGGCGGACGGCCCCCAGGGCCAGGCAGTGGCCCCTGTGGGGCCATGGGGGTAGCGAGCGCGAGCGAGCTCGGGGGCCTCATTTCGACAGCCTGCGCATGCGCTCGCTCGGCGTCACGATGTCGGTCAGGCGGATGCCGAACTTGTCGTTCACCACCACCACCTCGCCCTGCGCGATCAGATAGCCGTTGACGAGCACGTCCATCGGCTCGCCGGCGAGCGTTTCGAGCTCGACCACCGAGCCCTGCGCCAGCTGCAGGATGTTCTTGATCGGGATGCGCGTGCGGCCCAGCTCGACGGTGAGCTGTACCGGAATGTCGAGCACCATGCCGATGTCGTTGCCGGCGCCGGTCAGGCCCGAGGCACTGTTCGACAAGTTGGCGAACGGCGCGGGCGAGACCTGTTCCACCGCGGTCGTGGCGGTCGCCGATGCGTCGGCGCCACCGGCCTTGCTCTCGGCCAGGGCCGCGGCCCATTCGCCGGCCATCGCGTCTGGTTGTGCGTTGCTGCTGTTGTCAGCCGACATGCTTGGCTCCCAGCCAGCCCGGACCCGAGCTGGCGATCATGCGATCGATCTTGATCGCGTAGCGGTTGTTGGTGGTGCCGTAGTGGCAGTCGAAGACGGGCACGCCGTCGACCTTGGCCTGGATCGCGGGGTCGAGATCGAGCTCGACGAAGTCGCCGGCCTTCAAGGCCAGCAGTTGTTCGACCGTGGCGCGCGCGGTGGCCAGATCGGCCACCAGTTCGACTTCGGCCGACTGCAGCTCCTGCGCCAGCAGCTTGACCCAGCGCCGATCGGGCTCGCTGCCGTCGCCCAGGTTGTTGCTGTAGAGCACGTCGCGGATCGGCTCGAGCATCGAATACGGCAGGCAGAAGTGCACGGCGCCGCTGGCTGCGCCGATCTCCAGGTTGAAGCTGGTGGTGACCACCACCTCGCGCGGCGCCGCGATCGTCACGAACTGCGGCTGCATCTCCGAGCGCTGGTACTCCAGCTTGAGCGGATAGACGCCCTGCCAGGCGCGCTCGTACTCGGCGCTGACGATGCCGACCAGGCGCGCGATCACGCGCTGCTCGGTGGCGCTGAAGTCGCGGCCCTCGATGTGCGCGTGGAACTTGCCGGCGCCGCCGAAAAGGGAATCGATCACGGCGAACACCAGCGCCGGGTCGCACACGATCAGGCCCGCGCCGCGCAGCGGCATCACGCCGACGATGTTGAAGTTGGTCGGCACCGCGAGCTCGCGCAGGAAGGCGCTGTACTTCTGCACCTTGACGCCGCCGATCGAGACCTCGGGGCTCTTGCGGATGAGGTTGAACAAGCCGCTGCGGATGTTGCGGGCGAAGCGCTCGTTGACCACCTCCAGCGCCGGCATGCGAGCGCGCACGATGCGCTCCTGGCTCGCCAGGTCGTAGGTGCGCACGTCGCCCGCCGGCGCGTCCTGCGCATCGGGTGCGTCGTTCTCGCCGGCCACGCCCTGCAGCAGCGCATCGACTTCGGCCTGGGACAGGACCTGTTGGTTCATGCCGGGATTTCAGCAGGTCGCCCGCGGCCGAAAGGACCGAATAGGACGGGCGCAAGGGCTCTGTTCCGAGCGGTGCGCGCACGCCGATGCTGGCATCGTTGCGTCCACGGTCATCTTCTTTGACCTCCTCTATGCAAGACCGATCCGTCCAGCTTGTCGACGCACGGCGCGAACCGCGCCTTCCCGTGCACTGGCGTGCATCGCTGCAGCTGCCTGACGGCCGCCGCATCGACGTGCGCATCAAGGACATCTCCGACAGCGGCATGGGCCTGATCGCGCGCGACGCCGTGCCCGCGGGCGCGACCTTGCGGATCGCGGTGCAGGTGCCGGACCCGGGCGGCGCGGCGCGCGGCACCGAAGTCGCCGGCGAGGTCAAGGTGGCGTATGCGGTGATGCGCGGCTACGAGTTCGGCGTCGGCGCCGTCTGGGTCGAGCGTGCGCCCGAGGCACGCGCGCTGATGTCGCGCTGGATTGCCAGGCTGCGTCACGCCGATTGAGCTTGCACGCCGGGCGCCTCGACAGCGCCGTCTGCCGCGGCTATTGAACGATGAAGTTCGAGAAGTGCACCGCGCGGATCGGCGCTTCTTCGGCGTCGGCCGCGGGCTTTTGCGGTTTGGCGGCGGGAGCGGCGGCCGCGTCGGCACGCGGCAGCGCCACGTCGTAGCCGAGCGGACGCAGCGCTTCGCGCCGGATCTCGGCAGCCAGCAGGCGCTTGCCTTCGACGTCGTTCAACTGCGCGGCCGTCTTGCTGCCGAGCGCCAGCAGGATGTTGTTGCGGATCGCCGGCATGTAGGCCTTGAGCAGGTCGCCGGCCTTGGGGTCGGCGAGCTCGAGCGTGACGCCGACTTGCGCATAGCGCTCGGCCTCGCGGTCGGCGAGGTTGACGGTGAAGGGATCGAGCGGCACGAAGGTGGGCGCGTGCTTGAGGTCGGCCTTGGCCGGTTTGTCGACGGTCTTCTCTGCCGCGCCTTCTTCTTCGGCGGCTGCGGCGGCAGCAGCTGCCGCGCGCTTTTTCATCATGAACGCGGCTGCACCACCGCCGCCGGCCAGCAGCACGGTCAGCGCCGCGGCGATGATGATCAGCTTCTTCTTGCTGCCCTTGGCGGGCACGGCGCCGGCCTCGGCGGCATCGGCGGTGGGTGTTGCTGCGGCAGCAGACATGTCGGGGCTCCTGTGAACGTGATTGTTGCGATGGGGCTGCGCATCGATGCGCTGAAAAGGCGGTGCTTAGTACCCGATTTCACAATTACACCCACGAATGAAATCGATGCGTTTCGGCTCAGGGCTAGGCGCAAACCACAGCGATGCCTTGCGGCATCGCGAGGATTTGCAACAACGCCATGAGTCGAAAGGCGCGATTTCATGTGGGCGTAATTGTGAAACCGGGTACTTAGGCCACCAGATCGACGATGCCGCGGCCGGCAGCGCGCGGGGTGCCGGGGCTGGCCGCGGCCAGCGCTTCGGCGGCGTTGCCGTTGCCGCGCGTCGTCGTGCGATCGATCACGCTTTGAGCGTGCGACCAGTTCGAGTGGCGTTGCGCGGAGCCGTCGTGCACGCCGCCGCCGGAAAGCTTCAGGCCGCTGTCGTCGAGCGCGGCGGCCAGTACCGGCAGCGCGGCCTCGATGGCAGTGCGCGTCGCGGCGAAGTCGGCGCTGAAGTCGATGCGCGCCTCGCGGCCGTCGAGCACGACGATGCGCACCGCCACCGGCCCCATCTCGGCCGGGTTGAGCGTGAGCTGCGCCTGCTGCACGCCGTCCTGCGCCCACCAGCGCACCTGCGTCGCGAGGGTGGGGGCGAAGGCCGGGCTGTCGATCGGGGCGGCGAGGTGTGCGCTGCTTTCAGCCGCTTGTTCGGCGGCTCGCGACGGCGCCGCGAGCGCGGGGGCAGGCAAGGAGGGCAGCGATGGCGTCATCGACGTGGCAGCGCTGTCGAGCGCGGCGCTGCGCGCTTCGCCGGGGCTGCGGGTCGTGGGGGTGTTGCCGTTGGCGATTGCGCCGGCATTGTGGGGGGATGCGCCGTCGCCGACTGCAACGGCGGCCTGCGGCGCATGCACCGCGGCCGCGTCGCGTGCCGCGTTCGTTGCCGCCTGCGCTTGCGTCTTCGACGGCGCCTCGCCGCGTGAGCCGGCGCGCAGCGCGGCGCTTGCGCTCGCGGCTTCGATCGCCGCCGCTGCGGCAGTCAGGAGGTCTGCGCTCGCGGCCATCGCAGCGGCTTGCGGCGGCGCTGCGGTCCACCCGGGCAGCAACGCCGACAGGTCGGGCGCGGCCGGCGTCACGACGGGCTCGGCGGCCGGCGTTTCGGCCGTCACCGGGGCGTTGCCGGCTGCGGCGTCGCTGCTCGTCGGCGCCGGCGCTGCTTCTTGCGCAGCGGCTGCGTCGATCGCCTGCTCCATGCAGCCCGCGAAGTCGCTGACGGCGCTGCTGCCGTTGGCAGGGCCGGCCTTCGTCGCGCCGGCAGCGCCGGGCGTTGTGGGCATGACGGCGGCAAGCATCGTGTGGTTCATAGCTGGGTTCCTGCAAACGGGTTGCGCACGACACGTGCGCGGAGGTCGTCGCTGGCGCGCTGCTCGCGCTGTGCGTCGAGCGCGCGTGCATCGTGCAGGCGGCGCTCGATCAGCTTGCGCACCGAAGCCACGCGCAGTTCGTGCGCGGTCAGCATGTCGTTGGCGCGCGCCAGCACCTGCTCGCACACGGCCAGTGCATGGGCCTGTTGCGAAATCGCCAGATCGAGCCGCGCTGCGAACTGGTGGTACGAGCGCATCACTTCGAGCGCCGTGCCGCCGCGCTGGAACCGGCCGCTCCAGCGCGCGCTGTAGTCGTTGCGGTAGGCCTCGAGCTCCTGCGCCTGCGTGCGCGCTTCATCGCGGCGGGCGCGCGCCTGGTTGAAAGCCGCGAGCGCGATGTTGCGTTGCGACTCGGCCTGCTCGAGCAGGGTGGCAAGGGTGTCCATCAGCATGTCCGTTCGCGCTGAGCCTGTCGAAGCGGCGCGCTGCCGAGAGCTTCGACGAGCTCAGCCCGAACGGTGATCTCCGGGGCGCTCATGTCACCGCATGCAGCAATTGCTCGCGGCTCGCGTCCAGCGGCGCGCAGTCGTGCATGTCCTGCTGCAGCAGCGCGGCGAGCTTGGGTTGCGCGCGGATCGCGGCGTCGAGTTCGGCGTCGTGGCCTGGCGTGTAGGCGCCGAGCTGGATCAGGTCGCGCGCCTTGGTCAGCTTGGCCAGCATGGCGCGTGCCTTGCGCGCCTGCTGCACATGCTCGCGGTCGGCCACGCTCGTCATCACGCGCGACACCGACTTCTCGACGTCGATCGCCGGGAAGTGCCCGGCCTCGGCGAGCGCGCGCGACAGCACGATGTGGCCGTCGAGGATGCCGCGTGCCGCGTCGGCGATCGGGTCCTGCTGGTCGTCGCCTTCGCTGAGCACGGTGTAGAAGGCGGTGATCGAGCCACAGCCTTCGCGGCCGTTGCCGCTGCGCTCGACCAGCTGCGGCAGCTTGGCAAAACACGAAGGCGGGTAGCCCTTGGTGGCCGGCGGTTCGCCGATCGCCAGCGCGATCTCGCGCTGCGCCATCGCGTAGCGCGTCAGCGAGTCCATCAGCAGCAGCACATGCATGCCGCGGTCGCGGTAGTGCTCGGCGATGGCCGTGGCGTAGTGCGCGCCCTGCATGCGCACCAGCGGCGGCGCGTCGGCCGGCGCGGCGACGACGACGCTGCGTGCCAGGCCTTCGGCTTCGAGGATGTCCTCGATGAATTCCTTGACTTCGCGGCCGCGCTCGCCGATGAGGCCGACGACGATGACGTCGGCCGCGGTGTAGCGCGCCATCATGCCGAGCAGCACGCTCTTTCCCACGCCGGTGCCGGCGAACAGGCCGATGCGCTGGCCGCGGCCGACCGTGAGCATCGCGTTGATGGCGCGCACGCCGGTGTCGAGCGGCTGGCGGATCGGGTCGCGGTCCATCGCGTTGATCGGGCGACGCAGCATCGGCTCGCTGCGCGTGTTGCCGATGGCGCCGCGGCGATCGATCGGTGCGCCGTGCGGATCGACGACGCGGCCGAGCAGGCCGTCGCCGATCGGCAGGTGCAGGCCACGGTCTTCGCGACGCCGCCACAGGTGGTTCTCGCAGCCGAGCTTCGGCGGCGCCAGCGGCGCCGGCCGCGGCGTCACGCGCGCGCCCGACTGCAGGCCGTGCACTTCGCCGGTGGGCATGAGGTAGGCGCGGTCGCCGGAGAAGCCGACCACTTCGGCCAGCACCGGCGGTTGGCCGTCGCAGTGCACTTCGCAGACCGCGCCGACCGGTGCGCGCACGCCGGCGGCTTCGAGCACGAGGCCGGTGACGCGCACCAGCGAGCCTTCGATCTCGAGCGATTGCGGCGCCTCGGCGAAATTGCGCAGGTCGTGCAGGTAGCGCGACCAGCGTTGTGCGCGCTCGGGGGTGAACGGGTTCATGCGTTGGCTGTTGCTCCCTCTCCCGCAGGGCGGGAGAGGGTTGGGGTGAGGGTGGGAGGCCTCATGCGCCAACGTCGCGACTGATGATGACGTCGTCGCGCAGCGCCATCGGCTGGCCGAGCGTCTCGGCCGCCTGTGCCCAGCGCGCTTCGATCGTGCCGTCGATGCGGCCGAGATCGGACTCGACGCGGCAGCCGCCGCGCGACACGCTCGCATCGGCCATCAGCCGCGCACCGCGCGCCGCGAGCGCGTCGGCCGCACCCTGCTGCACGAGGCCCATGTCGTCCGGATGCACCTGCACGCGAATGTGCTTGGCCGAGAGCAGCACCGCCTCGACCGCCTGCGCTGCGACGCTGGCGACGGCCTCCGGCCGCGTCGTCAACTCGCTGCGCACCACCTGGCGCGCCAGCGCAGTCGCGCTCGCGGCCACGGCCTGCGCCATCTGCGTCTCGAGCTGCGCGAATTCGGCGTCGAACGCGGCGACGAGCGTGCCGAGCTGCGCCGCCATCTGTGCGGCGAAGGCCTGCTTGAAACTTTCGAGCGCGACCAGGCCGTCGCGGTAGCCGTCCTGGTAGCCCGCTTGACGCGCGCTGTTGATCGCGGCGACGTCGACTTCGCGCGGCGCTCGCGCCTTGGCCTGTGCGGCCGCATCGAACGCGTGCGGGCGCCACGCCGCGAAACCGTCGAGCTCCTCGCGCGGGATGAAGCGTGACTGCGCGGCCGCAGCCGCCGCCTTGCTGGCGTCAGACGAAGCCGTCATCGCCGCCACCTCCCAACACGATCTGGCCCTCGTCGACCAGGCGGCGCACGATCTTCAGCACTTCCTTCTGTTCGTTCTCGACCTCCGACAAGCGCACCGGGCCGCGCGACTCGAGGTCTTCGCGCAGCGTCTCGGCGGCGCGGCTGCTCATGTTCTTGAAGATGCGCTCGCGCAACTCGACGCTCGCGCCCTTCAGCGCCACCACCAGCGAATCGCTCGACACTTCCTTGAGCAGCGCCTGCAGGCCCTTGTCGTCGACCCGGTCGACGTCGTCGAAGGTGAACATGTTGTCCTGGATCTTCTGCGCCAGGTCGGCATCGGCCTCGCGGATGAAGTCGAGCACCGCGGTCTCGGCCCCGCCGCCGAGCAGATTGATGATCTCGGCAGCGGTCTTGACGCCGCCGAGCGACGCCTTGCGCTGACCGCTGCTTCCCGAGAGCACACGGCTCAGGACATCGTTCAGATCCGCGAGCGCGCTCGGCTCGATGCCGTCGAGCGTGGCGATGCGCACCAGCACCTCGTTGCGCTGGCGCTCGGGCAAGGCCTTGAGCACGGCGCCCGCCTGGTCGTTGTCCAGGTGCACCAGGATCGCGGCGACGATCTGCGGGTGTTCATTGCGCAGCAGCTCGGCCACGGCGCCCGAGTCCATCCACTTCAGGGTGTCGATGCCCGCGGCATCGCTCGCCTGCAGGATGCGGTCGAGCAGCAGGTTGGCCTTGTCGTTGCCCAGCGCCTTGGTCAGCACGTTGCGCACGTAGCCGTCGGTGTCGGCCACGAGCACGCTCTGTTCGGCCGCGACGCTGCTGAATTTCTCCAGCACGCTGTCGACCTTGTCGCGCGTGATCGTCTTCATCTTGGCGATGGTCTCGCCCAGGCGCTGCACTTCCTTCGGCTCGAGATGCCTGAAGACCTGCGCGGCTTCTTCCTCGCCGAGCGACATCAGCAGGATGGCGGCGTTCTCCAGCCCTTGCTCGTCGAGGGCGCCGCTCATTGGAGCCCCTCGCCGGCCGGGGTCGGCCGTCGATCCCCCGAGGGGATGCGAGCTTGCTTGGGGCGGCCCGGCGCTGCGCTCATGTCTGCTCTCCATTGACCCAGCCGCGCACGATGCCGGCCACCGCCGCCGGGTTGTCCTTGGCGATGGTGCGTGCCGTGGCCAGGTGTTCGTTGCTGCGCGGCGCTTCGAGCAGCGGTGCGCTGCCGTTGGGCAAGGTCACCGCATCATCGGCGACGACGTTCAACTTGTTCCCCGGCTGCGGTGCGGGCGGTGGCGGCAGCGCGGCCTTCAGCGCCGGGCGCACGAAGCCGAACACGGCGATCAGCGCGATCAGCACGAGTGCGGCCGGCGTTGCGCCGCTGCGCACCAGGTCGATCAACCAGTCCTGCTTCCAGATCGGCAGCGCTTCGGGCTTTGGAATCGCGTCGGCCTTGAACGGCGCGTTGATCAGCTTGATCGAGTCGCCGCGGTCCTTCGAGAAGCCGATCGCTTCCTGCACCAGCGAGGTCAGCTTCTCCACTTCGTCGGCGGACAACGGCGTGCTCGTGGTCTTGCCGTTGGCCGCGGTGGCGACGCGATGGTTCACCACCACCGCCGCGTTCAATCGCTTGACGTTGCCGGTGGCGTTGCGCGTGACGCGCACGGTCTTGTCGACTTCGTAGTTGGTGACGGCGTCGCGGCGCGAATTGCCGCCGCCGGCGCCACCTTGCGCGGCCTGCAAGGGCGACGCGGCGCCGTTGATCGGCGCGGTGGCCGGCACGGGAGGCTGGTTGCTCGCGGCACCCGGCACGCCCGACGGCGTCGCCTGTCCACCCGCGCCCGACTCGCTGGTCTGCAGGCTGCGCACGGCGGCGGGCGCGTTGTTGCCCTGGTTCGGCTTGAACTCCTCGGCGGTCGATTCGGTCTGCGCGAAGTCGATCTCGGCGGCGATGGTGGCGCGCAGGTTGTCGCGGCCGACGATGGGCTCGAGGATGTCGATGACGCGCTTGTGGTAGCTCTGCTCGATCTGCTGCACGTACTGCAACTGCTGCGCATCGAGGCCCTGGCCGTGAGCGTGTTCGTTCGGGCCCGACAGCAGCGCGCCGCTCTGGTCGATCACGCTCACCGCCTTGGTCGTCATCTCCGGCACCGACGACGAGACGAGATGCACGATGCCGGCGATCTGCGAACGATCGAGCGCGCGGCCCGGGTGCAGGGTGACGAGCACCGAAGCGCTCGGCTTCTGCTGCTCGCGAAAGAAGCCGTTGTGCTGCGGCAGCGCCAGGTGCACGCGCGCGGCCTGCACGGCACCGAGCGCAAGAATCGAGCGCGTCAGTTCGCCTTCGAGGCCGCGCTGGAACGTCAGTCGCTCCTGGAACTGCGTCTGCCCGAACTTGGCGTTGTCCATCAGCTCGAAGCCGACGACGCTGCCCTTGGGCAGGCCGGCCGAGGCCAGCTTCAGTCGCACGTCGTGAACTTGTGCCGCGGGCACCAGGATCGCGTTGCCGCCGTCGGCGTGGCGGTACGGGATGTTCATCTGCGACAGCTGGGCGATGATGGCGCCGCCGTCCTTCTCGTTGAGGTTGGCGTACAGCACCTTGTAGTCGCCGCGCGAACTCCAGATCGACAGCGCGGCGAGCACGGCGACGAGACCCGCCAGGCCGAGGCCGAGCTTCATCTTGGCGGCGGCGGGCAGTACAGCGAGGCGATTCATCGCGCTCGGCTCGACCAGGTTTCCAGCAGGGGCAACGGCGGTGGTGTTCATGCTGGTCGCCATTGTTCGGCGCGGGGTGCGCGGGCTATAGCGCGAACAGTCGGTCAAACGACGTTCACTTCAAAACGTTACGGCGGCGTGTGCAGTCCTACAGTGACGGGCATGGAACCGATCCGTTCGTTGAAACCGTTCGACTTCGCGCAGGCCGTTGCACGCGCCGGGTTGGGCGTGGATGGACTGCCGCTTTCTGCAAAGAAGGTGGCTGCACCCGAAGGCGGCTTCGCTGCGGCGATGACGCAGGCGTTGAAGTCGGTGAGCACGCAGCAGAACGAGGCCACGCGACTGCAGCGCGAACTGCAACTCGACAACCCCGCCGTCAGCCTGGAGCAGACGATGGTGTCGATGCAGAAGGCGCAGATCGGCTTTCAGGCCGCCCTCACGGTGCGCAACCAGTTCGTGCGCGCCTATACCGACATCATGAACATGCAGGTGTAGGTAGGCCGCGACCCGCGGCAGGCAAGACTGCGACGCGCGAGTGGCCGCAGTCGGCCCGATGGGTGCGTTCGCGATCGTGCGCAAATGCGCTGGGCCGAGGCCGGTGCGCAAGCAAGGCAGCGAAGTCGGCGCCGCAGGCGCCGACCGCCGCACCGAAGCGCCGCCGCGCACCCGCCCGCGGCTTTGCGATCCCCACGGTGTGTGCGAAGAGCGCATGCAAAAGCGGCAACGGGCCGACCCGCGACCCTCACCCCAACAACAGAAACTTCTGCCGCCGCTGCGTCAGATCGACGCAGCGCTGCAGCGCGCGCTGCGAGGTCGCATCCAGCCCGCCGAACGAACAGCCCAGGCGCGAGGCGTTGCTGCTGCCGCCGAAGCCGCCGCTGACGTGCTGCACCGTGAGCGTCGCCACCACCATCGTGTCGGCGTCGAGTTCGAGGCGCGCGCCTTCGAACACCGTGCCCGGCGCGATCGGCTCGATCTCGGCGGGCAGCGCCAGCGCACAGCCGCCGACGCTGACGTTGAGCACGCGCAGCGACAGCATCCTGCCGGCCACGGGGTGGCGCACCTGCGCGATCGCGCCCTCGCGCGTGCGCACGCGGAAGAACGAGCGGCGCTGGAAGCGGAACAGGCACTGCGGCCACAGGGCCTGCAGGGTGCTGGCGCCGCGGCCGTGCACCAGCATCAGTCCCTGCAGGTCGAACTGCAGCTTGATCGCATCGAGGTAGGCCACCGCGGTGGCCTCGCCGGCATCGATCAACGCGCGCACCTGCGGATGCGCGGCGTCGGCGTCGAAGCTGACGGTGCGCGCGACCGCGTCCACCGACCACAGCGTCGAGCTGTAGCTCGCACCGCCGGGTGCCGACAACTGCACCACCACCGCGCCGTCGATCAGGCGCCGCAGCAGCGCCCACATCTCGGTCGGATCGGCGACGCGGAAGTCGTCGATCGCGCGGCCGGACAGCGCCGACAGCGGCGTCGGCTGCGTCGAGTCGAAGACGGGCGCGTGCTCCATCGCCGGATCGATCAATGCAGCGTGCGCGACTTGCCGGCCATCATCTCGTCGAGCTCGTCCAGCCAGGGTTCGGCGAGCGTGCGGATCTCGGCGTCGTTGACGAGGATGCGCTGCATGATGCGGCTCTTCTGCTTGGTTTCCTCGGTGGCCAGGTTCTGTTCGGTGGCGGCATGCTTCAACTGCGCGATCAGCAGCACGCAGGCGCCTTCGAGCTTGACCACCTGGTCCCAGTCGGCGGCGCGTGCGGCGGCCAGCATGTCGTTGCTGGCGCGCTCCAGCGCTTCGTAGTAGCCGAGCAGGCGGCGGTCCAGCGTCGGTGTCGTCGTCATCGTGGCGTTCATGGTCGGCACCCCTGTCAGCGGCGATCGGCCTGCGGCGCGATCGACGACCACGCATCGCGCAGCGGCTGCATCAGGCGCGCGCACTCGTCGAGCGCGCCGGCGTCGTTGCGCAGATTGGCCTGCGTCAGGCGCAGGTTGACGTAGGCATAGAGGTCGGCCAGGTCGGCGGCCAGCGTACCGCCGGCACCGAGGTCGAGGCTGGCCTTCAGGCCCTCTTCGACGATGCGCACGGCGCGGCCGATCTCGCGGCCCTTGAGTTCGGTGTTGCCGGCGCCCAGTGCCGCCTTGGCGCGAGCGATCGATTCGAACCAGCCTTCGAACAGCATCGCCACCAGCTTGTGCGGCGAGGCGTCGGCGACGCCGGTCTCGACGCCGACGCGGCTGTACATCTGGGCTTGGGGGGATCGGGCCGCGGCGTGTGCGGCGCTGAAGTTCGAGGCGTACATCGGTGGTGACCTTTGCAACGAGTGTCTGGCGGGGTTGCCAGGGTTATCGTCTTTCGGGCGTCACGCTTGAGGCCGGATAAGGCCCGTCATCCCGCCGTTCAACCGCTGTTTCTGGCGTTGTAGAAGTTGTTCAGCGCCTGCATCTGCTGCGTCACGTAGCTCGACAGCCCGTTCAGCTGGCCCATGCTGCGATCGAGCGCGGTGTACTGCGCGCGCAAGCGCTTCTCGGTGGCTTCCAGGCGCGCCTGCATCTGCGCCTGGCGGTCGTCGTTGCGATCCAGGCGCGCGCGCAGGCTGCCGGTGCGGTTGTCGAACGCGCCGTCGGCGCCGAGCAGCACGTCGCCGAGCTCCTCGAAGCGCTGCATGAAGCCGCTCGTGGCGTTGTCGGCACCGTCGGTGGCGAGCAGCTTGCGCAGCTCGGGCAGGTCGGCCAGGCCGTTGTCGAGCTTGGCGCTGTCGATCGCCAGCGTGCCGTTGCGCTGCAGCGTGATGCCGATGTCCGACAGCCGACCGAACACGGCGGAGGCCGAGCTGGCATTGGCCATGACCGCGCGCATCTGGCGCTGGATGCCCAGCACCAGACTGTCGCCCTGCATCGGGCCGCCGCGCTTGCTGACGTCGTCGTACTTGGTCTGCGCCGCGATGTGCGAGGCCAGTTCGTTGTAGGCCTTGACGAAGTCTTCGACCGCGGTCTTCATCGCCGCGCCGTCGGACACGACGTTGATCTCGACCGGCGCGCTGGTGGTGCGCAGCAGCTGCAGCGTCACGCCGTCCGAAACGTTGGCCAGCGTGTTGCTCGCCGACTCGACCTCGATGCCGTTGATCGTTGCCAGCGCGTTGGCGGCGCGCTGGTTGAAATTCATCGGCGAGGCCGGCACGCGCGCATCGAAGGCCAGCGCCGAGAGGCCATCGGCGGCCACGCCGTCGTCGCTGGTCTCGGTGGCGCTGATGCGAAAGCCGTTCTCGGCACCGCTGTCTTTCGAGCGGATCGCCAGGCGCGAACCGCCGGCGTCGTTGATCACGGTAGCGATCACGCCGGCGTTCGCTGCGTTGATCTTGTCGCGCACCTCGGCCAGGGTGTCGTCCTCGGCGCCGAGCGTGATGGTGACGGCGCTCGCGCCGGCCTTGGCATCGAAGCCGCTGACGCTGGGGCTGCCGGTCCAGGTGCCGAGCTCGATGGTGAGCGAGCCGGGCGCGAAGGGCGCGGTCTCGGCGGCGGTGAAGCGGCGGCTCGACACGGTCTGCGCCGCGGCGAGCTGCTGCACCTGCACCGCATACGCGCCGACGGCCGCGCCGCTGCTGGTGGTGACGTTGACGGAAGCCGCATCGGTGCTGCTGCTGCTGCTGCGTTGCCACAGCGTGGACGAGGTCAGCGCGCTGGCCTTGTCGCGCATGGCCGAGACCATGCTCTGCAGCTTGCCGAATTCCGACAGTCGCGAGCTGAGCTGCGTCTCTTCGCGTTCGAGCGCAGCCAGCGGCTGGCGCTCGATCGCCAGCAACTGCGTGACGATGCTGTTGACGTTCGAGCCCGCTGCCGATGCCGGCGGATGAGATGGTGGCCATTCAGTGACCTATCGACCGCGCCGGCTTCGGCTTGAGGAAATATTCAACGTTGCAGCAGCGACAGCACCTGCTGCGGCAACTGGTTGGCCTGCGCCACCATCGCGTTGCCGGCCTGCTGCAGGATCTGGGCGCGAGACAGGTTGGCGGTCTCGGCGGCGAAGTCGGCGTCCATGATGCGGGCGCGCGCGGCCGATTGGTTCTCGGCCGAGATCTGCAGGGTGGCGATCACCGCCTCGAAACGGTTCTGCGTGGCGCCGTAGCCGGCGCGCGCGTTGTTGACTTCGGTCAGCGCCAGGTCGATCGCGTCCATCGCCGACAGCGAGGCGGTGTTGTCGGTGCCGTCGATGGTCTCGATCACGGCCGCGGCGATGTCGCCGGCCGACAGGTCGGTGGTGGCGAGGTCGACCTGGTCGCCGCTGTCGGCGCCGACCTGGAAGCTCAAGGTGCCGGTGGTGGTGAGGATGGCCTGGCCGTTGAATCGGGTCGAAGACACGGTGCGCGTGATCTCTTCGCCGAGCTGCAGGTATTCGGCCTGCAGGTTGTCGCGGTCGGCGCTGCTGTTGGTGGCGTTGGCCGACTGAACCGCCAGCTCGCGCATGCGTTGCAGCATGTCGCCGATCTTGCCGAGCGCGCCTTCAGCCGTCTGCGACAGCGAGATGGCGTCGTTGGCGTTGCGGATCGCCACGTTCATGCCACGCACCTGCGTGTTCATGCGCTCGGCGATCGCCAGTCCGGCGGCGTCGTCCTTGGCGCTGTTGACGCGCAGGCCCGAGGACAGGCGCTGCATCGACGTTGCCAGCGACGCCTGCGACATGTTGAGGTTGCGCTGCGCGTTGAGCGAGACGAGGTTGGTATTGATGGTTTGGGGCATGTCGGCTCTCCTTGCGGTTCAATGGCCTGGGCCCATTGTGGGAAGGAGCAGCCGGCTTCGATCGGCGGAACAGCGGCACAAACACGGCGCAAAAGAGAAGCCCGCCGCGACGCGACATCGAGGCGGGCAATGCGTCTTTCCCAGCGACCGCCGCGGATCTGGCTTTGCCAGGCCGCTGGCGTGCCTTGCAGGCCGCATGGCCGCGAGACGCGGCCATCCCTCGGCCCGTCCAAGCCGACGTAGGTCGGCTTGGAGCCGCGGGCCTCGGCCCCCTCGAGGGGGAGCGGCGTCAGCCGCTCCGGGGGTGGGCCATTACCTGAGCAGCGACAGGACCTGCTGCGGCAACTGGTTGGCTTGCGCCACCATCGCCGAGCCGGCCTGCTGCAGGATCTGGGCGCGCGACAGGTTGGCCGTTTCCGTGGCGAAGTCGGCGTCCATGATGCGGGCGCGGGCGGCCGACTGGTTCTCGGCCGAGACCTGCAGCACGCTGACGATCGACTCGAAGCGGTTCTGCGCCGCGCCGAGGCTGGCGCGCTCGGTGTTGAGTTCGGTCAGTGCCGTATCGATGGCGTCCATGGCTGCCAGCGAATTGACGTTGTCGGCGCCGTCGATGCTCTCGCCCACCGCGGTGGCGATGTCGCCGCCGGACAGGTCGGCGGTCGTGATCGTCACCTGGTCGTCGCTGTTGGCGCCGACCTGGAAGTCCAGCGTGCCGGCATCGGCCGAGAGGATCGCCAGGCCGTTGAACTTCGTCGAGTCGATGGTGCGGGTGATTTCCTCGCCGAGCTGCAGGTACTCGGCCTGCAGGTTGTCGCGGTCTTCGGTGCTGTTGGTGGCGTTGGCCGACTGCACGGCCAGTTCGCGCATGCGCTGCAGCATGTCGCCGACTTTGCCGAGCGCGCCTTCAGCCGTCTGCGCCATCGAGATGCCGTCGTTGGCGTTGCGCACCGCGACGTTCATGCCCTTGACTTGGGCACTCATGCGTTCTGCGATGGCCAGGCCGGCGGCGTCGTCCTTGGCGCTGTTGACACGCAGGCCCGAAGACAGGCGCTGCATCGAAGTCGCCAGCGACGACTGCGAGGTGGACATGTTGCGCTGGGCGTTCAGCGACACGAGGTTGGTGTTGATGGTCATGGGCATGGTGTGGCACTCCAATAACGGTGGTTGTTTCCTGAACCGGCCGGTCTGCCGGTCGGGGTCCGTGCCCGTTTCGCGAAGTGAATCAGGGCCGTGCCCCGTTTTCGGTGCGGCCCGCGGCGAACTTGAGACGTGCCGAGTGCGAACTATTTGGCAGCCGCGGCCATTTGTGCAGGCGCCGCGGTGCGCGCCAGCACCTGCGCCAGCGCGTCCAGCGTCACCGGCTTGGTGAGGAAGTCGTTCATGCCGGCTTCGAGGCAGCGCGTGCGCGTGTCGGCGAAGGCATCGGCCGTGAGTGCGACGATCGGCAGCCGGCCGCGCGCGCCGGGCAGGGCGCGGATGGCGCGCGTGGCCGCCATGCCGTCGAGCTCGGGCATGTGCAGGTCCATCAGCACGGCGTCGAAGTCGTCCCGCCGCACCGCTTCGAGCGCGGCGCGGCCGTTGACCGCAAAGCGCAGCGTGTGGCCGAGGTGCGCGAGCATCGCGGCCAGCACTTCGCGATTGACTTCGTTGTCTTCTGCCACCAGCAGGTGCAGGCCCTGCGCGCTCTGCGCCGCGGACGGGTGCGGCCCCATCGACGGCGTCGGCCGCGGCGCGCAGCGGCAGCCGCAACTCGAAGCGGCTGCCCTGGCCGGGCGTGCTCTGCACCGCGATGTCGCCGCCCATCAGCTGCGCCAGGCTGCGCGAGATCTCCAGGCCGAGGCCGGCGCCGCCGTGGCGGCGCGATGTCGAAGCGTCGCCCTGGCTGAAACGCTGGAACAGGCGCGACAACGTAGCTGCATCCATGCCGATGCCGCTGTCGCTCACCGCCAGCACCAGCGTTGCGGCTTCGGCGCGCAACTCCAGGCCGATGGTGCCGCGATCCGTGAACTTGATGGCGTTGGACAGCAGGTTGAACAGCACCTGGCGCACGCGCGTGCCGTCGAGCATCAGGTGCGAGGGCAATGCCGGATCGACGCGCGTGGCCAGCACCAGGCCCTTGGATGCGGCCGGCGGCGTCATCAGCGCCTGCACGTCGGCGGCCAGTGCCTGCACCGAGACCGCGTCCTCGTGCAGGCGCAGCGTTCCGGCTTCCAGGCGCGCCGAGTCGAGCACGTCGTTCAAGATGTCGAGCAGGTGGCCGCCGGATTCGCGCGCCACTTTCAGCTGACGGTGCTGCGCCGCGCTCAGCGTGCTGGTGTCGAGCAACTGAAGCATGCCCAGCAGGCCCTGGAACGGCGTGCGCAGCTCGTGGCTCATGTTGGCCAGGAACGCGCTCTTGGCCTGGCTCGCGTCCTCGGCCTTGTGTTGCGCATCGCGCAGCTCCACCGTCAGCGATTCGAGTTCGCGACGGCGCTGCAGCTCGCGCCGCCACAGCGCCAGCGCCAGCAGCGCGAAGCCGCAGGACACGCCCGACAGCAGCACCGTCAACAGCACGCCGAAGCGGCTGGTCGCGCTCACCGTGCGGTAATGCTCGCCCACCAGCGCCGAGGCGCTGTGCGAGGTTTCCGTGACGAGCGAGTGGATCGGCGCGTTCAAGGGCTGCATGCGCGCCAACAGCGCGCGCGCGGCGGCGCTGTCGAAAGGCATGTTCACGCCCGGGCCGAGATGGTGGTCGGCCGCCTGCACGAAGCCCCTCACCCCCGCCAGCACGCGGCCGAACTCGGCCTTGTCGGGCACGACGCGTTCCATGCGCTCGGTGCCGAGCAGATCGACCCGGCTGACGAAGATGTCGTAGCGCAACTGCGCCGCTTCGCGATCGGGCGCGGCGCTGTGCGCCGCATCCTGCAGCGCGGCGTGCAGCCGCAGGTACTCGACCTGCAGTTGCGCCAGGCTGATCTGCAGGTAGTCGTTCTGGTACTGCACCGTGCTGTCGAGCAGGCGCTGCTGGCGCCACTGCGTCCAGGCCACTGCGGCCAGCGCCAGCAGCAGCGCCAGGGCGCCGGCCGCGACGTAGCGGCGAGATGGCGCTGCGCTCACGATCCGGGTTCCTCGTGCCTCATGTCACCTCGATCTGCTTCAACTGCCAGATGCAGCGGCTGAAGTAGGTGGTGGTCTTGAGCTGCGGCTGCTCGTCGAACGGGTAGATGACGAAGAGGGGCCCCTTCTCGCGCACCGACATCGGCTTGCCGTTGAGCAGGTGCGCCACCACCACGTCGAAACGCCGCACATCGTCCATCGGGATTTCGACGCGGTAGTCGTTGAGCGCCGTGCAGCGCAGGGTGGTGGTGCCTGCGACCGTCAGGCCCGCGGCCTTGAGCAGATCACGCAGCAGCGGGCCGGAGAATTCGCTGCTGCTGGTGTACCAGGGCGTGGTGGTGACGACCTGGCGTTGCGCCAACTGCCGCAGCGCGGCCAGGTCGAAGGCGAAGCTGCCGCCCTGGGCGGGCGGCCCGAGCTGCGCGCCCTTGACGGTGAGCAGCGTCGCTGCGGCAGCGTGGGCCGAGAGACCGAACAGGGGCAGCGCGAGCAGGCTGCGGCGGCGCAGATCGAGAGCTGGGTGCATGCTGATGGGGCGTCCTCGGCAACGTCATCGATTGGACCGGCTGCGCGCGGCGCGGGCAATCCGCATCGCTGCCGGGTGTCGGCCGGTGACCACGGCGTGCGATGTTTGGCAGCCCGGCCCCGACCACGGGCACGACCTGTGCAAGGTCATGGGTCACCCTGATATTCTGACCTGATGAGCCCGGACCCCGCCGACAGCGCTGCTGGCGACCACGCCGCTGCGTTGCCGACCGCAGGAACCGACAACGCTGCCGCGTTGCCGACCGCAGGAACCGACAACGCTGCCGCGTTGCCGGTGGGCGCGCGCATTGCCGAGTTCGAGATCAGAAGCGTGCTCGGCAGCGGCGGCTTCGGCATCGTCTACCTGGCCTGGGACCAAGCGCTCGAACGCGAGGTGGCGTTGAAGGAGTACATGCCGGGCACGCTCGCCGGCCGTGGCGGCGATCTGTCGGTGTCGGTGCGTTCGCAGTCGATGGCCGATACCTTCGCCCTGGGCCTGCGCTCCTTCGTCAACGAGGCGCGCATGCTGGCGCGCTTCGATCACCCGTCGCTGGTCAAGGTCTACCGTTTCTGGGAAGACAACGGCACCGCCTACATGGTGATGCCCTTCTACAAGGGCCGCACGCTGCGCCGCACGCGCGCCGGCATGGTGATGGCGCCGGGCGAAGGGCCGTGCCGCAAGGTGCTCGATGCGGTGCTGGCGGCGCTGGAGGTGCTGCACAAGGAAGGCGTGTTCCACCGCGACATCGCGCCCGACAACATCCTGATCGGCGAGGACGGCGTACCGGTGCTGCTCGATTTCGGCGCGGCGCGGCGCGTCATCGAGGGCGGCAACCAGAAGGCGCTGACCTCGATCATGAAGCCGCACTTCGCGCCGCTCGAGCAGTACGCCGACCAGAGCGCCATGCGCCAGGGGCCGTGGACCGACCTGTACGCGCTCGGCGGCACGATCTACTTCCTGCTCACCGGCGGCGAGCCGGTGCCGGCAGCGTCGCGCGCGCTGCACGACGACCAGCCGCGCCTGAAGGCGCTCGGCCTCGAAGGCTGCTCGCCGACTTTCCTCGACACCATCGACTGGATGCTCGAGATCAAGCCGGCGCAGCGCCCGCAGAGCGTGCAGATGCTGCGCGACGTGCTCGAAGGCCGCATGGCCGTGCCGGGACATGTCGGCCGCGAGCGCACCATCCCCGGCATCGCTTCGCGCGACACGGTCGACATCCTGACGTTGCCGGGCGACCTCGAGACGAGGCCCGGTGGCGCGACGTTCCGACGAGCCGACGGTGGTGATGGCGCCGCCGCCGGCGCCGCTGCCGCTGCCGGCGGCGGTGACCGCGGCCGCATCCGCGCCCGGGTCGCACACGGCCTTGCTGCCGCAGCGCTCGTCGATGCTGGTGCTGGCCGGGCTGGTGGTGCTCAATGTGCTGGCCTGGTGGTGGTTCACGCGCGGCGACGCGCCGCGCAGCGATCCGCCATCCTCGGCTGGGCCGGTGGTGGCAGCGCCAGCGCCAGCGCCCGCGCGCGTCGCGACTCCGGGTCCGGTTGTTCCTGCCGCCGCCGCCGCGCCGGCGCCGAGCGCCGAGCCCGCCGAGACCATCCTGTCGGTGTTGCCCGCGCGTGCGCCGCGTCCGTCGACCGCAGCCTCGTCGCCGCCGGCCGCCGCGGCCGCAGCCTCGGCAGCAGCGGTGCGCGTGCTCGATGCGCCGCGCGCTGCGGCCACGCCGCCGCTCGACGGCGCCGCCGCCACGCCGCGCGTGGCCGACGTGGCCGCCACCCGCGGCCCGCGCCCCGCGGTGGCCGAGCCGCTCGATCCGCGCGCGCGCTGCGGCGAGCGGAATTTCTTGTCGATGCTGGTGTGCCTCAAGCGTCAGTGCGCCGACCCGGCCGTGAGCGCGCACGCCGAGTGCGTCAAGCTTCGCGAGCAGGAAGCGACCCAGCGCAACGAGCGCTGAGTGGAGCCCCCAAGCTCGCTTGCGCTCGCTACCCCCCAAGGGGGCCGTCCGCGGACGGACCGGCGGAGCCGGATCCGTCGCGGGAAACCCGAAAGTTGCTGTCAGAAGCGCGAACCCGGCTGATCGAGAAACGCGAGCTCTTCGGCGGTCGATGTGCGGCCGAGCAGCGCGTTGCGGTGCGCAAAGCGCCCGAAGCGCTCGATCACCAAGGCGTGGCGCCGCGCATAGTCCTCGAAGTCGGCCAGCCTTGCGTCGACAGCAGTCAGCGCCGCATACAGCGCCAGCGACTGCTGCTGCGCGGCGCGGTCCTCGGCATGCTCGAACGGCAGGTAGACGAAGACGCGGCGCAGCGGCGGCAGCGCCTGGTCATGGCCGCGCGCCAACATCGCTCGCGCCGCCGCCAGCGCCAGCCCGTCGCCGGCGAAGGCGCGCGGCGTGTCGCGATAGACGTTGCGCGTGAACTGATCGAGCAACAGGATGCGCGCCAGCGCTGTGTCGGGTGCGTCGGCCCAGTCGGCCAGGCCGCCGTCGAGCGCCTGTGCGATCGAAGCGCCGAAGCGCTCGGCGATCAGCGCGTCGAACGCCGCGTCCTTGCGGAACCACTGCGCGCGCGGCTGGTCGCCTTCACCGAACCAGAAGTGCAGGATGTCTGCGGCCTGGGCGTCCATGCGTGACTCATTCGGGCAGCAAGTCGAGCGTCTGGCGATGGCGCTGCATGTAGACCTCGACATAGCTGCAGTCGGGCCGCACCTTGAAGCCCTGCGCGCGCGCATGCTCGAGCGCCACGCGCACCAGCTCGCCCGCGATGCCGCGCCCGCGCAGCACGTCGGGCACGCCGGTGTGGGTGAACATCATCAGCTTGCCCAGCATGCGGTACTGGCAGACGCAGAGGTGGCCGTCGACGGTGGTCTCGAAGCGCGAGGCCGAAGGGTTGTGGTGGATGGTTGGCGTCATCGGCGGGGGCTTTCGCGAAAGACAGCGCAGTGTGCCATCGCGCACGTTCGGCCGCGGGTTGCTGCACATGCCGGCGGGCACGGCGCGTGTGCGTCGATAGCATGCGCACGCTCGTCAAATCTGGAGGCCTCGAGTGACTCGTCTGATCCCGTCTGCCACCGCGCCCGGCATGCGTCGCGCCCTGTTCTCGTTCACCGTGGCGCTGGCGCTGTCGGCCACGGCGACGCTCGTCGCCGCCCAGTCGCGCAACCTGGCGCCGGGCTTCACCGCGTTGCCGGCCGATGCCAAGATGGTGGTCGCGCCGCTCGACGTGGAACTGTTCCTCGTCACCGGCGGCGGCGTCAGCGAGCCCAAGGCCGACTGGACCGAGTCGGCCATCAAGCACATGAAGGCCGCCTTCAATGCCAAGGCCCAGTCGATGAAGCTCGGCATGGCCGACATGGACGGCAAGACCGCCGACGACAACGCCGAGCTGCTGCACCTGCACGCCGCGGTGGCACGCTCGATCGCACAACACCACCACGGTTTCGTCAAGCTGCCGACCAAGGACAACAAGCTCGACTGGAGCTTCGGCGACTCGCTGCGTCCGCTGCAGCAGGCCAGCGGCGCGCGCTACGCGCTCTTCACCTGGGTGCGCGACAGCTACGCCAGCGCCGAGCGCAAGGCGATGATGGCGGTGGTGGGCGTGCTGAGCCTGGTGGCCACCGGCGGTACCAACATGGTGATGCTGGGCGGCGGCGTGCAGACCGGCTATGCGACCCTGGTCGATCTGGAGACCGGCCAGGTGCTGTGGTTCAACCAGCTCGTCAGCTCCACCGGCGACCTGCGCGAGATCGAGCCCGCCAAGGCCACGGTGGATGCGCTGTTCAAGGACTTTCCGGCTGCGAAGTAGGCACAGCCGATGACGCCGATGCTGTCGCGCCGGCGCTGGCTGGCCTGGGGTTGCGCCCATTGCGCCGTGCTCGCCGCCGGGTCGGCCCTGGCGCAGTCGATCGAGCCTTCGGCCTGGCAAGCCTGGCAGATGCCCGAGCGCTTCGCGCGGCCCGACGTCACCACCGACGAAGGCGGCCTGTGGGCGGTGATCGATCGCGAAGAAGCCAAGCTGCGCCGCAGCCACTTCGTCATTCGCGACGCCGCGCTGCGCGACTACCTGCAGAACATGGTGGCCAAGATGTCGGGGCCGCACATCGAGGACATCCGCGTCTATCCGATGCGCGTGCCGTTCTTCAACGCCAGCATGTACCCCAACGGCATGATGCAGGTGTGGAGCGGCCTGCTGCTGCGCGCCGAGAACGAAGCGCAGCTGGCGAGCGTCGTCGGCCACGAGATCGCGCACTTCGTGCAGCGCCACAGCATCGCGCGCTGGCGTGACCTGAAGGGCCGCGCCGCGGCGATGAGCCTGATCGGCTGGGCCGGCGTGCCGGGGCTGCTGGGCCAGCTCGCCATCATTGCCGGCATGGGCCAGTACTCGCGCGATCACGAGCGCGAGGCCGATGCGGTGGGCCTGGCCATGATGCAGCGCGCCGGCTATGACCCGGCGCAGGCCGCCAAGATGTGGGAACAGTTGCGCGCCGAGCTGTCTGCCGGCGCGGGCGGCGATCCGGCCAAGCGCAATGCGCTCTTCGCCAGCCATCCGCCGAGCGACGAGCGCCAGGCCACGCTCGAGAAGCTCGCTGCCGGTGCCGGTGGTGATCGCGGCGAAGAGCGCTACCACCAGGCCATCGCCGCGATCCTGCCGGATCTGCTCGACGACGAGTTGAAGCGCGCGCAGTACGACGAATCGATTGTGCTTTTCACGCGCCTGTGCGGCGCGCGCCCGCAAGTCGGTTCGTTGCGCCACGCGCGCGGCGAGGCCTATCGCCTGCGCGCCAAGGACGGCGACATGGCGCTGGCCGAGACCGACTACCGCGCCGCGCTCGCCAGCGCCCAGGCGCCGGCGGTGGCGCACCGCTCGATTGCCTTCCTGCAGCGCGAGCGCGGCGACAAGGCCGGCGCCGTCGATTCCTTCAAGCAATACCTGCAGGCGGCACCGGGTGCCGCGGACGCAGGACTCATCCAATCTTTCATCAGCGAGTTGCAATCATGAAGAAGCTCTTTCTTGCCCTGGCCACCGCGGCCCTCGTCGTCGGCTGCGCCGCGCCCATCACCAAGGTGGCCGGCGGCTCCGTCGTGCTCGCCGAGCGCCTGAGCGTGGAGGGTGACGTCGCCTGGAACCAGTTGCCGCCGCACATGAGCGGCCAGGCACCGGCGGCGGCGACGTGGACGGTCGATGGCCTGGCGCTGGACACGATGAACTTCTACGTCGGCCTGAAGGACGGCGCGCAGATGGGCAGCGTGCAGCAGGGCAAGGACACGCAGCCGATCGTCTTCAAGGCGGCGATGCAGCCGCACGAGGTGGTGACGATGTTCGGCAACCTGTACTCGCGCGACGGTTCGAGCTTCGCGCTCGACAAGCTCGAGCCCGCCGACTTCCTCGGCGGCAAGGGCTACCGCTTCGAGTACACCGTCGTGCGCAAGGCCGACGAGGTCAAGCTCGCCGGCCGCGGCTGGGCCACGGTGCGCAACGGTGAACTGCACGCCATCACCTTCACCGCGCCGCACAAGGGCTTCTTCCCGCGCCATGCGGCCAAGGTCGAGAAGGTCGCGACCACGGCTGCGTTGAAGGGTTGATTGAATCCCCCCGGAGCGGCTGACGCCGCTCCCCCCCAGGGGGGCGCCGCCAGCGGCCTGGCGAAGCCAGTTCCGCGGCGGCCGCTGGGCAGGATCGTGCTTTGCGCCTGATGAGACTCAGCGCCCCAGCTGCTGCCACAGGAAACTGAACTCCAGCGCCATCATGTCGGCGCGCTGCTTGTTGTCGGCCGCGCCGCCGTGGCCGCCTTCGATGTTCTCGTAGTACAGATGCGCATGGCCCTGCTCGGCCATGCGCGCGGCCATCTTGCGCGCGTGGCCGGGGTGCACGCGGTCATCGCGGGTGCTGGTGATGAGCAGCGTCTTCGGCAGCTTCAATTCTTTGCGCAGGTTCTGGTAGGGGCTGTACTTGCGAGATGATGGCCCAGTCCTCGGGCTTGTCGGGGTCGCCGTATTCGGCCATCCAGCTCGCGCCGGCCAGCAGCTTGTGATAGCGCTTCATGTCGAGCAGCGGCACCTGGCAGACCACGGCGTTGAAGAGCTCGGGGCGTTGCAGCATCACCGCGCCGACGAGCAGGCCGCCGTTGCTGCCGCCTTGGATGCCCAGGCGTTTTGCTGACGTTACCTTCGATGCGATCAGGTCTTCGGCCACGGCGATGAAATCGTCGTAGCTCTTCTGCTTGTCGGCGCCGACCGCGGCCTGGTGCCAGGCCGGGCCGTACTCGCCGCCGCCACGGATGTTGGCCACCACCAGCACGCCGCCCTGGCCGTACCAGGCGCTGCCGAAGGCGCCCGAGTACCAGGGCTGCTGCGAGACCTCGAAGCCGCCGTAGCCGTAGAGCAGCGTCGGGTTGTCGCCGTCGGCCTTGGCGTCCTTGGGCCAGACGATGAAGTAGGGCACGCGCGTACCGTCCTTCGACTTCGCGAAGCGCTGCTCGACGCGCATGCCGGCGCTGTCGAAGAAGCGCGGCCGTGCCTTCAATGTTTCGCGCGCGTCGCCGGCCGTCGAGCCCAGCATCAGCGAATCGGGCGTGAGGAAATCCTTGTACTCGAGCAGGTACTGCTCGGCCAGCGCATCGCCGCTGCCGAGCAGCGGGTCGTGCAGCGCCTGCACTTGCAGCGTGCCGGGGAAGGGCGCCTGGACTTCACGCTTTGACCAGCGCGCGCCATCGGCCTTCCACGCTTCGACGCGGCCGGCGACGTTGTCGAGGATCGACAACAGCACGTGGCTGCGCGTGGCGGTGAAGCCTTCGAGCGAGCGCGTCGCCGTGGGCGTGAACAGCGCGCTGAAGTCGCGTTCGCCTTTGAGGTAGGCGGCGGCATCGGCCGCGAGCAGCGAGCCGCGCGGCCAGGTCTTGTTGCCGAGTGTCCAATCGCTGCGCAACTGGATCAGCACGCGCTCGCGCCAGAAGCCGAACTGCGCATCGCTCGGGTGGTCGAGCGCCACCTGCTTGTCGCCCTGCAGCAGCCACTGCTTGGTGTTGTAGAAATCGGTCGAACGGCCGACGATGGTGCGCTCGAAGCCGGGCGTGCGATCGACGCTGACGAACGCCGCCACGTCCTTGGCTTGCCCCTCGAACACCGTCACGGCTTGCGCCAGCGGCGTGCCGCGCTTCCAGCGCTTGATGATGCGCGGGTAGCCGGAATCGGTCATCGAGCCGGGACCGAAGTCGCTGGCGACATAGACCGTGTTCTCGTCGATCCATTCGATCGACGACTTGGCCTCGGGCAATTCGAAGCCGCCGTCCTTGGCCGAGACGAAGCGCAAGGCCTGCGTGTCGAATTCGCGCTGCACCGTCGCGTCGGCGCCGCCGCGCGACAGCGAGAGCACGCAGCGCGTGTACGCCGGGCCGAAGCAGGTGGCGCCTTTCCACACCCAGTTCTCCTTCTCGGCCGCGCCCAGCGCGTCGAGATCGAGCAACGTCTCCCACTTCGGTTCGCGCTGCCGGTACTCGGCCAGCGTGCTGCGGCGCCACAGGCCGCGCGGGTTGGCCGCGTCCTGCCACAGGTTGTAGAGCCATTGCCCGCGGCGCGAGACGGCAGGGATCTTCTCGCGCGAGTCGAGGATCTCGAGGAAGCGCGCGCGCATCGCTTCGAAGCGCGGGTGCTTCTCGAGCACGGCGCGCGATTCGCGGTTGCGCTCGCGCACCCATTGCAGGGCCTTGTCGCCCTGCACCTCTTCGAGCCAGAGGTGCGGGTCGTCGTCGGCGATGGCAGCAGTGGTGAGCGAGACGGTCATGATCAGCAGGGCAGCCAGCAGGAGTTTCATGCCGGCGACAACAAAGGTTGCAGGGCGAGCTCGACGCTGGCGTCGGCGCCGTGGCACCAGACGGTGGCGTCCTGCACGCTGATCTGCAACTGCATCGAGCGCTGCGCCAGCGCGGCCAGCGCGAGGCTCTGTTCAGCGGGCAGCTGCCACACGGCCAGGCGCTCGCTGCGCGTGAGCTTGTTCTTGACGCCGGCCCACCACACCGGCGTGCTCGCGGCATAGGCGATGAAGGTGGCGGCTTCGGCGCGCGCCGCGGCCTTGAGCATGCGGCGCTCGTCGGGCAGCCCGACTTCGATCCACTGCACCAGCACGCCCGAAAGATCGTGCTGCCAGAGATCGGGCTCGTCGGTGTCCGACAGGCCGCGCGCGAACTGCAGCGCGCCGCGGTGGTCGTCCTTCGGTGCGAAGAGGGCAAAGGCGAGCAGGCGCACCATCAAGCGCTCCTCGGTTTCGCTCGGGTGCAGCGCGAGCGTGAGCGCATGGTCGGCATAGACGCCGCGATCCATGTCGGCGACCGACAGCTGCGCTTTGTAGATGGTGGATTTGAGGGCCATGAGGTGCAGGAGGGGCGCAGCACTGTGCCACAGCGCGTCGCGGCGGCGCGCCGTGGAACAATCCGCGCATGGGAGGCGGCTTCATCGACGCGGCATCCAGCGCGCTGAACCTGTTGTGGCACTTCGACGCGCGGCTGGCGCGCGTTGTCGCGCTCTCGCTGTACGTCAGCGGCACGGCCTGCCTGATCGCCACGGCCTTCGGCATGGCGCTGGGCGCCTGGCTCGCGGTGGCGCGCTTTGCCGGCCAGCGCGCGCTGATCGCGGCGCTGAACACGCTGCTGGCGCTGCCCTCGGTGGTGGTGGGGCTGGTGGTGTACCTGCTGCTCTCGCGCGCCGGGCCGCTCGGCTCGCTCGGCATCCTGTTCACGCCCGCGGCGATGATCGTGGCGCAGACGATCCTGGTGCTGCCGGTGGTGGCGGCGCTGACGCGACAGCTCGTTGCCGATGCCTGGCGCGGCAACGGCGAGCAATTGCGCTCGATGGGCGCGCGCCCGATCGTCGCCGCCGGCCTGCTGCTGCTGCACGAGCGCATGGCGCTGCTGACGATCGCGCTGGCGGCCTTCGGCCGCGCCGTGAGCGAAGTCGGTGCGGTGATGATCGTCGGCGGCAACATCGACGGCGTGACGCGCGTCATGACGACGACCATCGCGCTGGAGACCAGCAAGGGCGACCTGCCGCTGGCGCTCGGCCTCGGGCTGGTGCTGCTCGCCGTGGTGGGCGTGCTCAACGGGGCGATCGCGCTGCTGCAGCGGCGCGACCGCGGCGCGCACGATGCGGCTGCGGCGCGAGTGGCGATCGAGGCGCGGTCGTGACGGCGCCGTCGTTGCCGACACCACTGCCGCCGCTGATCGCGCTGCGTGGCGCCGGCGTGCGCTTCGCATCGACCGTGGCGCTGGCCGACGTTGACTTCAGCCTTGCCGCGGGCGAGCGCGTGATGCTCGTTGGCGCCAACGGCAGCGGCAAGACCACGCTGCTGCGCCTGCTGCATGGGCAGCTCGCGCACAGCGGGCAGCGCGTCGTGCAGGGCGCGACCGATGCGCGCCCGCCGGACGGCCTTGGCGACGCGCGGCGCAACGCATCGGCGCAGGCCGGCGCGCGTGACGCCGCAGCCGGCGTCACCGCGGCAACGGTCAGCGCCGCCAACACCAGCATCATCGCCGCGCGCGAACCGACGCAGGCCATGGTGTTCCAGCGCCCCTTCCTGCTGCGCCTGTCGGTGTGGCGCAACCTGCTGATCGCGCTGTGGCTGGCGCGCGTGCCCGAGGCCGAGCGAGCGGCGCGCGCGCGGGCCGCGCTCGAACGCGTCGGCCTGGCGCACGAGCGCGAGCGCCCGGCACGCGTGCTCTCCGGCGGCCAGCAGCAGCGCCTGGCGCTGGCGCGCGCCTGGGCCGTCAAGCCCGAAGTGCTGTTCCTCGACGAGCCGACGGCCAGCCTGGACCCCGGCGCCAAGCGCGAGGTCGAAGCGCTGATCGAATCGTTCGCGCGCGACGACGGCGTGGCCATCGTCATGAGCACGCACAACCTCGGCCAGGCCAAGCGCCTGGGCACGCGCGTGGTGTACCTCGAAGCCGGGCGCGTGCTGGTCGACCGGCCGACGCCGATGTTCTT
This sequence comes from uncultured beta proteobacterium, assembly GCA_963738605.1. Lineage (GTDB taxonomy): Bacteria > Pseudomonadota > Gammaproteobacteria > Burkholderiales > Burkholderiaceae_C > CADEEN01. Next base: position 59,696 of record CAVTXG010000004.1, on the reverse strand, counting down.
CGACGAGCCGCTGCCCGCCGCAGCGGCGCAGTTCGTCAGGGGGGAGATGCCGTGGGCTGCTGCCGGTGCTGCCGGTGCTGCGACGCCGCGGTGAGCGGCGCGCTCCGCTAAAGGTGTTGCCGCGCTGCGGAGCGCGGCAGGGGCGTGACAACGTAGCGTGCTGCGGGTTGGCGCACGAAGTGGCCATCACCATCGTCTTCATGGCGCCCGTCGTCTTCGGCAGGCGCAGTGCGGTGATGTTCGGCTGCAGCGTACGGCGCTGAAGGCATCAGCGCATCGAGCGGGCTGCGCACGCCGCCGCCACCGACCTTGAGCACATGCGTGTAGATCATCGTCGTGCTGACGTTGGCGTGGCCGAGCAGCGCCTGCACGGTGCGGATGTCCTGGCCGCGCTGCAGCAGGTGCGTGGCAAAGCAGTGGCGCAGCGTGTGCGGCGTGGCCTGCGCCGGCACGCCTGCGGCGGCGACTGCCTTGCGAAAGGCACGCTGAAAGCGCTGATCGGGCAGGTGATGGCGCCGCTCCAGGCCCGAGCGCGGGTCGATCGCCAAAGCGCCAGCCTGCGGGAAGAGCCAGTGCCAGGCCCAGGTCTGGCCGGCGCGCGGGTACTTGCGCTCGAGCGCGTCGGGCATCCAGACGCCCGCGCGCTGCGCTTCGCGGTCGCGCCGCCACAGCGCTCCGGATCGGATCAGCTGGGCGCGCAGCGGCTGGCGCAGCGACTCGGGCAGCATCAGCGCGCGGTCCTTGCCGCCCTTGCCCTCGCGCACGATGATCGTGCGGTGGGAAAAATCCAGATCCTTGATGCGCAGACGCAGCGCCTCGGTGATGCGCATGCCGGTGCCGTAGAGCAACTGCGCCACGAGCAGCAGCTCGGGCGGCTCGTCCGGAAAAGCGCGCAGCAGCGCCAGCACCTGGTCGATCGACAGCACCACCGGCAGACGCCGCTTGATGCGCGGCCGGCCGATCTCTTCGAGCCACGGCAGATCGATGCCGAGCAGCCGGCGGTAGAGGAACAGCAGTGCCGACAAAGCCTGGCGGTGCGTGGCCGGCGCGACGTTGCGGTCGGCGGCGAGGTGCGTGAGATAGGCCTCGACCTCGGTGCGCCCCATCCCGCGCGGATGCCGCATCGCATGAAAGCGCACGAAGTCGCGCACCCACTGCACGTACTGCTGCTCGGTGCTGAAGCTGTAGTGCATGCCGCGCAGCGCGCGCCGCAGCTCGTCGAGCAGGCGCGGTGCGCGGCTTGCGGACGCGGTTGCGGTTGCGGTTGCGTCTGCGCCTGCGCCTGCGCCTGCGCCTGCGGCTTCGGTTGCGTTCGCATCCGCAGCATCTGGCGCGAACCGACCACCGGGCTGCGAGCGGTTAGGCATGGGTGTTATGCATCAACATGAAGCTGTACATAACATCAGTATCACGCGATCAGATCAGCCGTGCAAGCGGCCACGCTTGGCGTTTACGCTTAGCCTCGAGCGAGGCTCGAGCCGCTCGCGGCGGTGGCAATATGCGGCGGGTTGATCCAGATATCAAAGTTAGTGCGTCAGCGAGGGCGGCAGTGGGCATGCGTGGTTTTGAAGGTGCGCTGCGCGGTTTGCCGTCGCTCAGTTCGGCGGTGCAGGCAACTGTGGTGAACGTTCCGTCGCCGTCTTCATCTTGCGGCGCCTGCGGGCGCCAAACCCAAGCTCGTCGCGCGCGAGCGCCGTCTTGCGTGGCGGCCGTCGCGCGTGGCAACGCAGTGCATGCGCAACCATTCGGCAGGCGTGGCGTGCGGGCCGTGCCGCTGATCGCCCGGCTTCTTTCCTCGTCGGCGTTGCGCGCGTCAACTCACGTCTGTGCTTCGTGGCTTGCGGGCGCTTCGGCGCCGGGCTCGCACAACACCTCCATCGAGCGGACAGTCAAAGGCAGCTTCGCTACCTTTTGACTGCCGCTCATGTCGAACGTTAGGTCGCATGAACACCGCGGAGCTAAAGGTGCTCATCCATAAGAACGCAGCGGAGGTGTCGCGCCTTCGCGCTCGCATCCACGAAACGCTTCGCTTCCGTGGCAATGGCAATCGTGGGCGTAGCGAGTGGCAAAGCGCATGCGCAGAGTTCCACGCTCGCTACAACGAACTGGCTTTCCCAGGTGGGTATGAGGGAGCAGCAGCGCGAATACTCGCCGCTGAACCTTTCGCTGTCGAGGCCGCGCTGTGCTTTCTGGAGCTGCGGCCGTACTTCTTTAGGTCGGGGTACATGTACCAAGAGATTCTCCGCAAGGTAAAGCGCGCGCCGTTGCAGCCAGAGCAGTCGGAGCGCTTGAGCCAAGTGCTGGCTCGCCAAGCAGCGTGGAAAGCGCGGAGGGCACAGCACAATGCGACCTAACCCCTTAGAGGGACTTCCTTTCTTGTCAAGCTGTATTGGTTTTCATGGTCGATGAGGTGATGGTTGTCGGTTGTCGAAGTGCGCAGCGGTGTCGAAGGGCCTGAACGAGGAACAGACTGCCACTCTAGAGACGGCCTTGTTGCACGAAGCGCGTGATGCGCCGTTGTTCGTGCGGGCCCAGATGCGAACCGCTTGGCAGGGCTCCAATCCGATCGCGGGGTCATCGAGTGTTGTCGAGCCACGAGGGGTTAGCCGAGCTTGCCTGCCACCGGTCTGACCTGTCAGTGCATCTTCGTCATGAACGTCTGCGCGAGGAAGATCGATTCAGTTCAATCCAATTGGGTTGGGTATCACGCCGTGGCGGCGGGCACGCTGTGCGCCGGCGCCGCGCCGGGCTTGACGCTGACATGGTTGGGGTCGTAGCGATCGCCTCGGGTCATCACCGCCCACAGGATGCGCGCGTTCTTGTTGGCCAGCGCCACCGCGGCCTTCTGCCAGCCCGAGCGCTCGCGCAGTGCGAACGCCCAGCGGCTGATCGGGTCCGAGCGTTTGTGCGCCGTGAACACCGCCGACTTCGCTCCCTGCACCAGCAGGCTCCTGAGGTAGCTGTCGCCGCGGCGCGTGATGCGCCCGAGCTGCGTCTTGCCGCCGCTGGAGTGCTGGCGCGGCACGATCCCCAGCCAGGCGCCGAACTGCGCGCCGCATCTGAACTGCCTGAAGTCATCGACGGTGGCCACCGCGGCGCTGGCACCTACCGCGCCGATGCCCATCAACCGCGCCGCGGCCTTGACCATCGGGTTGTCGTGCGCGTGCTGCGCGATGCGCTCGTCGCACCAGGCCATGTGCTCGTCGAGTTCGCGCCACTGCGCCTGCGCGCGCTGGATCACCCGCCGCGCCAGCGTGTTCATCTCGTGGCTGGCGTCTTCGAGCACGTCGCTGAGCACGCGGCGCAGCGCCTCGGGGCCTTGCGCATAGGCCAGGCCGAACTCGGCCAGCAAGCCGCGGATGCGGTTGATGCAGGCCGTGCGCTCGGCCTTCAGGCCTTCGCGCAGGCGGTGCACGCACAGCATGGACTGCTGCTCGACGGACTTGACGGGCACGAAGCGCATCGTCGGCCGCGAGGCGGCTTCGCAGATGGCCGCGGCATCGTTGGCGTCGTTCTTGCCGGTGGCGCCCTGGCTGCGGTAGGGCTCGACGAGCTGCGCGCTCATCAGCCGCGGCGCCAGCCCAAGCGCGGCGAGCCGGCGCGCCCAGTGATGCGCGCCCGAGCTGATCTCCATGGCAACAATGCAGCCCGCGGGCAGGCGCGCGCACCAGGCGATGAACTTGTCGCGCGCCAGCGCACGCCGGCACACGATGCGGCCTGCGGCATCGACGGCGTGCACCTGGATCACGCGCTTGGCCAGGTCGGCGCCGACACGAACGATCGCGCTCACCATCGCACCTTGGCGGGCTTCACCAACCACTGCGGCTCGTGTAATCTGCTCCACGGACTTCCCCTTTCACAGGCTTCAGATTGATGATCTCGACAACCACCAATCTTGGCGCTTCGACGCCGTTGCCAGAAGGTGGGAAGTCCCTTCGCATTCCCATCGAGCGGACGTCAAAAAGGCTGCGCCTTTTTGCCGCCGCTCATGTCGAACGTTGTGCGTCAGCGAGGGTGGCAGTGGGCATGCATGGATTTGAGGTTGCGTTGCGCGGTTTGCCAGCGCTCAGTTCGGCGGTGCAGGCAACTGTGGTGAACGTTCCGTCGCCGTCTTCATCTTGCGGCGCCTGCGGGCGCCAAAGCCAAGCTCGTCGCGCGCGGCGCGGCTCATGCGTTGCGGCTGCGGTGCGTGGCAACGCAGTGCTTGCGCAACCATCAAGCAGGCGTGGCGTGCGGGCCGTGCCGCTGACCGCCCGGCTTCGTTCCTCGTCGCCGTCGAGCATGTCAACTCGCGTCTGTGCATCGCGGCTTGCGGGCGTGTTTACGCCGGGCTCGCACAACACCTCCATCGAGCGGACGTCCAAAAGCTCGCTTCGCGAGCTTTCGGCCGCCGCTCATGTCGAACGTTAGCCGTCACATGCAGCCGAGCCTCGCCAACGCAGTGCTGTTCAATCGAGGGCCGGTGCCGCTCGAATGCGCTGCTTGTGCAAGCAAGTTTCTTCATCGACAGGCTCCAAGCTTGCGGTGCCGCAGTCGCGGGCCGTCCGTCCTGCGGCGGCCGGCGCACCATCGCGCAAGCATCACCGGTGCATGGCCAAGGCCGTGCCGGGCTGTCCGTCCTGCGGCGGCCAGCGCAGCGCAGAGCGAGCCGTGGAGAGTTCAACCGTTTGTGGTGCGGTGGGCTCGTGCGCGGACGGCACAGCAAGCGTTGCGCTGCGCCCCGGCACTGCGAGTACGCAGCGCCTGCGCAGCTCGGTTCTTGCGTTGCGGCCGGCATCGGCCATGCGGCCCATGCCGGCGGCTGCTTGGGTAGCATTGGTCGCATGCACATGCCGCAAGAGTCCCGCAGTCGCCAACGCTTGCGCTGTTTGCGGGCAGGCACCGTGACGGCTCTTAAGAAACTCCCCCCAAGTAGTTGATCGGCAACGTGTTTTTCAAGCCGGTTGCGCAATGGGGATCATCTGCATGCCCAGCTTGGCGGCACGTTGATGCAGGGCACGGAGAACGCGCTCGCGATAGCGCTCCTCGTAGTAGTCCTGTCCCTGGTCGGTGTATTCCTCGCCCTTGGTCAGCATCGTGTAGATCAGCCGCGCGATCTTGTGGGCCGCGGCGGTGACGGCCTTGGGCTTGTCCATGCGTGAACACATCCTGCGGAAGTACGCGCCCAGCGCCGACTTGCTGCTGCGCAGCGCAGCAGCGGCCAGGCGCAAGGCCTGAGCGGCGCGATTGACGACGCGTTTGGTCTTGCCGCTCATCACCTTGCCGCCGGTGATCTTGGTGCCCGGGCACAGACCCAGCCACGACGTGAAGTGCTTGATCGTCGGGAAGCGCGACAGATCGGTGCCGACTTCCGAGACGACAGCCAGCGCGGTGGTCACGTCCACGCCATCGATGCGCGTCAAGTCCACGCCGCACATCCTGAACAGTTGCGTGCGCAGATCGAACTTCGGCGCATTGCGCGCGCGGCCACGCTTCTTGCCGCGGGCGGGATCGCCTTCGTGAGCTTGCAGGCGCTGCAACTGCAGCTCGATCTCGGTGTCGCACTCGGCCAGCTGCGTGCCCACGAAGTCGAACGCGCCCAGCGCCTGTTTGAGCGCGAACAGGTGCTCGGCGCGCCAGTTGCCCTGCAGGCTCTTGGCGATCTCCTCGACGCTGGCGCGCACGCGCACATTCTTCATCGCGGCCAACGCCTGGCCGTCACGCTCACCGGCGACGATGGCGCGCAGGATCTTCTGGCCGCTCTCGCCCACGATGTCGGACAGCACGTTGGTGAGCTGGAGGTTCATCTGCGTCAGCGCCTTTTGCATGTGCTGCACATGCCGGCCCTGGCTGCGCAGCAGCATCCCGCGCTGGCGGTACAGCGCACGCAGCATGCACACCTGCTCGGCCGGCCGGAACGCCCCGCGCAGCAGGCCGTAGGTCATGAGCTGCTGCAGCCACTGGCAGTCGAGCACGTCGTGCACGTCGCGCCGGTGGCAGCGCAGATCCAGGCAATGGCGGCGTACCGTCCGTACCAGAAGCTGGGCGTGCTCTACACGCCGACCGAGCGCAACTCGGTGGTGGTGCTCGACGAGATCCGCAAGCTCGGCCGCGAGCGCGGCTACGACACCATCACGCGCACCTTCCGCCTCGATGCGCAGCGCAAGGTCACCGCCGAGGGCGCGGCCGAACTGGTGCGCGAACTCAAGGAAGGCGGCTCGCAGTGGCTGTACCTGCCGCCCGACAGCTTCCTGGGCACGCTGGCGCAGGACGTGATCATTCCCGCGGCGATGGAAGTCGGCCTGCCCACGTTCGCCTCGACCGAACAGCTGATGCAGGCCGGCGCGCTGTCGGGGCTGGTTTCGAAGTACCACAGCGTCGGCCAGTTCACCGCGCACAAGGTCGAGCAGATCCTGATCGGCAAGGTCGCGCCCGAAGCGGTGCCGATCGAGACGCTGAAGCGCTTCTCGTACCAGATCCGCATCAGCGTGGCGGAGAAGCTGAAGCTGCCGCCGCCGCTGCCGATGTTCAACTACGCGGAAATCCTGAACGACGCGCCGGTGGCGCAGTAACTGACGGCCCCAAGCTCGCTGCGCTCGCGCCCCCCGAGGGGAGCGCAGGCCGCTTGGGAGCGGCCCGGCGCTGGCCTGCTGTTCACGGCCCCAAGCTCGCTGCGCTCGCGCCCCCCGAGGGGAGTGCAGGCCGCTTGGGAGCGGCCCGGCGCTGGCCTGCTGTTCACGGCCCCAAGCTCGCTGCGCTCGCGCCCCCCGAGGGGAGTGCAGGCCGCTTGGGAGCGGCCCGGCGCTGGCCTGCTGTTCACGGCCCCAAGCTCGCTGCGCTCGCGCCCCCCGAGGGGAGTGCAGGCCGCTTGGGAGCGGCCCGGCGCTGGCCTGCTGTTCACGGCCCCAAGCTCGCTGCGCTCGCGCCCCACGAGGGGAGTGCAGGCCGCTTGGGAGCGGCCCGGCGCTGGCCTGCGTCTTCAGCGCAGCGCCGCACCCGCATCGGCCACCGCCAGCGCCGTCATGTTGACGATGCGCCGTACCGTCGATGACGGCGTCAGGATGTGCACCGGCCGCGCCGCGCCGAGCAGCACTGGGCCGACCGTCACGCCGTGGCCGCCGGTCACCTTGAGCACGTTGAACAGGATGTTGGCGGCGTCGATGTTGGGCAGCAGCAGCAGGTTGGCCTCGCCGTCGAGCGTGCTGTCGGGCAGGAAGCTCTTGCGGATGTCGGCCGAGAGCGCGGCGTCGCCGTGCATTTCGCCGTCGCACGCGGTGCCGGGTTGAAGCGCCTTGAACAGCTCGGTGGCACGGCGCATGCGTTGTGCCGACGGCCGCGTCGATGATCCGAACATCGAGTGCGAGACGAAGGCCACGCGCGGCGTGATGCCGAAGCGGCGCAACTCATCAGCCGCCATCACCGCGATCTCGGCCAACTGCTCGGCGCTCGGCTCGTCGTTGACGAAGGTGTCGGCGATGAACAGCGTGCGGTTGTCGAGCAGCAGCGCATTCATCGCGGCGAAGGTCGAAGCGCCGGCCTTCAGGCCGATGGTGTCGCGCACGTTCTGCAAGTGGCCGTCGTAGCGGCCGACCAGGCCGCAGAGCATGGCGTCGGCATCGCCGCGGCGCAACAGCATCGCCGCGATCAGCGCGTTGGAGCGGCGCAGCGCCGCCTTGGCCATCGACGGCGTCACACCCTCGCGCCCCATCAGGTGCTGGTAGTCCTCCCAGCAGTCGCGATAGCGCGGGTCGTCCTCCGGGTTGACGACTTCGACATCGCGACCGGGCTTGAGGCGCAAACCCGCGCGCTCGATGCGCGACTCGATCACCGCCGGCCGGCCGATCAGGATCGGCTTGGCCAGGCCTTCGTCGAGCACCACCTGCACCGCGCGCAATGCGCGCTCGTCCTCGCCCTCGGCATAGGCCACGCGCGCGGGCTTGGCTTTGGCCGCGGCGAACACCGGGCGCATCACCAGGCCGGTCTGGTAGACGAAGCGCGTCAGCGATTGACGGTAGGCGTCGAGGTCGGCGATCGGCCGCAGCGCGACGCCGCTGTCGGCTGCGGCCTTCGCCACCGCCGGCGCGATGCGCAGGATCAGGCGTGAATCGAAGGGCTTGGGGATGATGTAGTCGGGGCCGAACGCGAGCTCCTGCCCGGCGTAGGCCGCGGCCACTTCGTCGCTGATCTCGGCCTTGGCCAGCGCCGCGATCTCGCGCACGCAGGCCAGTTTCATCGGCTCGGTGATGCGCGTCGCGCCGCAATCGAGCGCGCCGCGGAAGATGTAGGGAAAACACAGGACGTTGTTGACCTGGTTCGGATAGTCCGAACGCCCGGTGGCGATGATGCAATCCGGCCGCGCCGCCTGGCGAGTTCGGGCCGGATCTCGGGCTCGGGGTTGGCCAGCGCCAGGATGATCGGCTTGTCGGCCATCGACGCCACCATCTCGGCCGTGACCACGCCGGCGGTGGAGCAGCCGAGGAAGACGTCGCAGCCCTTCATCACGTCGGCCAGCGTGCGCGCCGACGTCTTCTGGCAGTAGCGCTGCTTGCTCTCGTCGAGCTTGCCGCTCTTGAAGTCGTCGCGCTCGTGCTGGATCACGCCGCGCGAATCGACGACGAAGATGTTGCCCTGCTTCACGCCCAGGCCGACCATGACATCGAGGCAGGCGATGGCCGCCGCGCCCGCGCCCGACGACACGAGTTTGATCTCGGCGATGTTCTTGCCCACCAGCTCGAGCCCGTTCAGCAGCGCCGCGCCGGAGATGATGGCCGTGCCGTGCTGGTCGTCGTGGAACACCGGGATGTTCATGCGCTCCTTCAGCTTCTTCTCGATGTAGAAGCACTCCGGCGCCTTGATGTCTTCGAGATTGATGCCGCCCAGCGTCGGCTCGAGCGCGGCGATGTGCTCGATCAGCTTGTCCGGGTCGTTCTCGGCGAGTTCGATGTCGAAGACATCGATGCCGGCGAACTTCTTGAACAGGCAGCCCTTGCCCTCCATCACCGGCTTGGCAGCGAGCGGGCCGATGTTGCCCAGCCCCAGCACCGCGGTGCCGTTGGTGATGACGCCGACGAGGTTGCCGCGCGCGGTGTACTCCGCGGCCATCTTCGGGTCGGCCTCGATCGCCAGGCACGGGTAGGCGACGCCGGGAGAGTAGGCCAACGACAGGTCGCGCTGGTTGGCCAGCGGCTTGGTCGGCGCGATCGAAATCTTGCCGCGCGTGGGCGTGCGGTGGTACTCGTAGGCGGCGTCGGCGAGTGCTTGTTCGGCCGCGGTCAGAGGCTTGGATTCCATGCTCTGTCTCCTTCGTTGTGGAGCAGAGCGTACGCCCGAACTACCCGTTTGCGCGCTTTTCCAGGATCTCGAAAGCCGGCAGTGTTTTCCCTTCCAGCACTTCGAGGAAGGCGCCGCCGCCGGTGGAGATATAGCCGATGTCCTTCTCGATGCCGTACTTGGCAATGGCGGCCAGCGTGTCGCCACCACCGGCGATCGAGAACGCCGGGCTCGCGGCAATCGCGCGCGCGATCGTCTCGGTGCCGTGGGCGAATGCGTCGAACTCGAACACGCCCACCGGGCCGTTCCAGACGATGGTGCCGGCGGCCTTGAGCTTGTCGGCGAGCAGCGCAGCGGTCTTCGGGCCGATGTCGAGGATCAGGTCGTCGGCGGCGACTTCGTTGGCCGCCTTCACCGTCGGCGCGGCATCGGCCGCGAAGCTCTTGGCGCAGACCACGTCCACCGGGATCGGCACTTCGGCGCCGCGTGCCTTCATCGCGTCGATGACCTTCTTCGCGTCGCCGATCAGATCGGGCTCGGCCAGGCTCTTGCCGATCGACAAGCCGGCCGCGAGCATGAAGGTGTTGGCGATGCCGCCGCCGACGACGAGGCCATCGACCTTGGCGGCGAGGCTTTGCAGGATCGTGAGTTTGGTACTGACCTTGGAGCCGGCAACGATCGCCACCAGCGGGCGCTTCGGCTGAGCCAGCGCCTTCGTGATGGCATCGATCTCGGCCGCGAGCAGCGGCCCGGCGCACGCGACCTTCGCGAACTGCGCGATGCCGTAGGTGGAGGCTTCCGCGCGATGCGCGGTGCCGAAGGCGTCGTGCACGAAGACATCGCACAGCGCGGCCATCTTCCGGGCCAGCGCCTCGTCGTTCTTCTTCTCGCCTTTGTTGACGCGGCAGTTCTCGAGCAGGACGACCTCGCCGGACTTCACATCCACGCCGTCGACCCAGTTGCTCTTCAGCGGCACGCTGCGGCCGAGCAGTTCGGCCAGCCTCTGCGCCACCGGCGCCAGCGAATCCTCGGGCTTGAACGCGCCCTCGGTCGGGCGGCCGAGGTGCGAGGTCACCATCACCGCGGCGCCGGCGTCCAGCGCCATGCGGATGCACGGCACCGAGGCGCGGATTCGCGTGTCCTCGGTGATCTTGCCGCTCGCGTCCTGCGGCACGTTCAGGTCGGCGCGGATGAAGACGCGCTGGCCGCGCACGCGGCCCTGCGCCACCAGGTCGGAGAAGCGAAGGATGTTCATCCGGCGATTGTAGGAATCACCAGCCCAGGCCCAGTTTGAGCGCCAGCAACACCGCCGTGCCCGAGACGATGGTGCCCAGGATGTCGCGCCGCCAGAAGAACCAGGCCGTGGCCACGGCCACAGCGGGCAGGCGCGGGTCCAGCCAGGTTGAAATCAACTGGCCTTGCGTCATCACGATCTCCGGCACCACGATCGCCGACATGGTGGCGAGCGGCGCATAGCGCAGGCCGTGCTTGAACCACGCCGGCAAACCGATCTCGCGCTCCGGGTAGAGGAAGAAGCCGCGCGTGACAAACGTGATCAGCAGCAATGCCGATCACGGTGACGATGCCCTCGACCATGCCCATCAGGATCGCCCCTTTCGCTCCAGCACCAGCCCCAGCGCCGTGGCCGCTGCGATCGCCACCAGCAAGTTGAGCTTGAGCGGCAGCGCATAGGTCGCCACTGCCGCGCTGCCGGCCACGGCCGCGGCCAGCCATGACGCTCGGCCGCTGGATCAGCGAGTAGCTGATGCCCAACAACGCGAGCGTGCCGGCGAAGCCCAGGCCCCAGGAAAGCGGCACCCGATCGGCGAGCAAGATGCCGGCCAGCGAGGGCACCTGCCACGCCGGCCAGTTGCTGGCCACGCCACCCCAGAAGTACGGCACGTTCTCGGCTGACGGCTTTGGTTCGGGAAAGCGCTTGAGGAACTGCACGTAGTTCAGGTCCGCCGCGAAGTACGCCATGCGCAAGCGCTGCGCACGCGGCAGGTTTGACAAGTAGTGTCGCCAGCCGGCGCTGAGAACGACGAAGCGCAGGTTGACGCACAGCGCCGCCGCCCACACGACCCACGCCGGCGCGCCGCTGGTGATCAGCGGCAGGGCTGCGAGCTGCGCGCTGCCGGCGAAGCAGATGAGCGACATGAACAATGCCAACGGCAGCGGCATGCCGCTCTTGGCCATCGCCACGCCGGTCAACAGTCCCCAGGCGGCGATGCCGAGCGACACCGCGTTCATGTCGCGAAAGCCGCGCGCGAACTCGGGGTGGCGCCACAGCGGCGCGGTGCCTTCTGAACTCATGCGGGGATTGTCCCCGCACGAGCGCATCACCAGCGGGCCGCTGCGTCGGGCCGCTCCCAAGCCAGCCCCTCGGGGGCGCGGCGCACCGCCGCGAAGCGGCGCGCGCCGGGGGCTGTCAATCCGCCAGGACGAAGGTGACCTTCAGATTCACCTTGTAGCCGGTGACCTTGCCCTTCTCGACCATGACTTCCTGGTTCTTGACCCAGGCGCCCTTGACGTTCTTCAACGTCTTGTTGGCACGGGCCACGCCGACGGCGACGGCGTCGTCGAAGCTCTTCTTGCTGATGGCGATGATCTCGGTGACTCGAGCAACGGTCATGTCGGGGACTCCTGCGGGTTGTAGGGGCGCAGAGTGTGCCGCCGACCCGTCGTGCACTCAAGCAGTGTTTACGGTCGTTGCCGGTCCGCGTCGGTGCGGGCAATGCGGCTTCGCTTCAGCGCCGCAGCGTCAACAGTGTGCTGCGATCAGGCTGGCGCGACAGGTTGCGCCGATCAGGACTCGGTGTGCTTGGGCTTGACTTTGCCGTCGGCCGGCTTGACCGGCGCCGTGGCGGCGGGCGCTTCGGCCGGCGCTGCGGTCGGCACCGTCACGCCCTGCGGCGCGACCGTCTCGACCTTGTTGTCACGCATGTAGTCGTTCATCTCGCGCCAGCCGGCGAAGACTGCGGCCTTGTCGGCGCGCTTGTTCATTGAGAAGCAGTCTTCGATGGCGCGACCGGCGTGGCGGCAAGCGGCGCCGACGGCCTTGCCCTCGGCTTCCTTGCGCCCGGCCAGCGCCTGCTCCGACTCGCCGCCGAACAGGTCGCAGCCGGCGAGCAAGCCCGGCAGGGCGATCACAGCGAGGGTCAGGGCACGGCGCAGCATGATGCGTGGGTTATCGGCCCAACAGGCCGCCGCCTTTAGCCTTCCGCTACCGCGGACGGCGCGACGCGAGGAATGCCGCCACCGGCTGGCGACGCCCGCCGGGGCGCTGCACCTCGAGCAGATCGAGCGCGCTGCCGTCGCCGCAGGCCAGCGTGAATCGGTCACGCAGGGTGCTCGCCGTGCCCGGTGCTGCGGCGCCGCCCTCGACCACGCGCGCGCGCCACACCTTGAGCGGCTCGCCTTCGAACTCGAAGTAGCAGCCGGGTTGCGGATCGAAGGCGCGCACGCGACGTTCGATCTGCGCGGCCGGCTGATGCCAGTCGATGCGCGCCTGCGCCTTGTCGATCTTGTGCGCGTAAGTCACGCCCTCGGCCGGCTGCGCCGTTCGCACCAGGCCGCCGCAGGCCGCGGCTTCGATCGCCTCGACGATCAGGCGAGCGCCGAGCAGCGCCAGCTTGTCGTGCAGCGTCGCGCTGGTCTCTTCAGCGGCGATCGGCAAGGACTCGACCAGCAGCATGTCGCCGGTGTCCAGGCCCGCGTCCATCTGCATGATGGTGATGCCGGTCGCGTTCGTCGCCGGCTTCGATCGCGCGCTGGATCGGCGCCGCACCGCGCCAGCGCGGCAGCAGCGAGGCGTGGATGTTCAGGCAGCCCAGGCGCGGCAGCGCCAGCACCCAGGGCGGCAGGATCAGGCCGTAGGCGGCCACCACCAGCACGTCGGGCCGCGCGGCTTCGAGCGCGGTGCGCGCGGCCGCGGCGTCTTCGGCGAACTTGCCGTCGAGCTTCAGACTGCGCGGCTGCGCCAAGGTGATGCCGCGTGATTGCGCAAGCAACTTCACCGGCGAAGGCGCGAGCTTCAAGCCGCGCCCGGCCGGACGGTCGGGCTGCGTCAGCACCAGTGGCACGTCCAAGCGTGCCCCCAGCAACGCGCGCAGGGCCAGCGCCGCGAACTCGGGCGTGCCGGCGAAGGCCACGCGCATCGTCACAACGGCCGGGCGTGGGGCTGTTGCGCCTGCTCGTCGCGTGTCTTCTTCAGCATCTTGGTCTTGATGCGTTCGCGCTTGAGCGGGCTCAGGTACTCGACGAAGACCTTGCCGACGAGGTGATCCATCTCGTGCTGGATGCACACCGCTTCGAGCCCTTCGGCTTCGTGCTCATAGACCACGCCGTCGCGGCCGAGTGCGCGCAGCGTGACCCGGGCGTGGCGCTGCACCCTGTCGTAGATCTGCGGCACCGACAGGCAGCCTTCTTCGCCCTGCACCCTCTCCTCGCTGCGCGCGATCAGCTCGGGATTGATCAGCACGCGCGGCTGGTCGCGGCTCTCGGACGTGTCCATGACGATGACACGCTCGTGCACGTCGACCTGCGTGGCCGCCAGGCCGACGCCGTCGTTGGCGTACATCGTTTCGAGCAGGTCATCGACCAGGCGGCGGATGCGCTCATCGACCTCGGAGACGGGTCGGGCGACGGTGTGCAGACGCGGGTCGGGGTAGCGCAGGATCGACAGCAGGGACATGATTCGTGAAGGGTGCCACGGCAGCGCGCGACAGACGGCAGTTTCGTTGCGGCATCAATGCTTTAGGGGCAGAATCTGCCAAACCAAGTGAGCATTGTGCCGGCCTCGCGAAAGCGGGTGGGTGCAAGGTTCGAAGAGACCTCGAAGACCTCAGAGACTCGAATAACGCGGCGTGACATCCACTGACGCCGCGGCTGCGGGAGCCCCCTACATGATCCGACGCCACGTTCAGCGCCACGCCACTCCCTTGATTGCCAGCGTGCTGGCCCTGGCTTGCGGCAGCGCGCTCGCGCAGAACTATCCGATCACGCCGCAGCAGCGCAGCACCGCGCAGCAGGTCGCGCAGGCCGGCGTGCCGCTCGAAGACCTGGCGCCGGGTGCGCCCGACAGCCATACCGTCAAGCGCGGCGACACGCTGTGGGACATCTCCAAGCTGTTCCTGAAGACGCCGTGGCGCTGGCCGCAGCTCTGGGGCATGAACCTCGACCAGATCCGCAACCCGCACCTGATCTACCCGGGGCAGGTGCTGGTGCTCGACAAGTCCGGCGGCCGGGCGCGCCTGCGCGTGGCCGACGGCAGCCAGCCCGACGGCACCGTCAAGCTCTCGCCGCGCGCACGTGGCGAGGCCGCGGGCGACAACGCCATCCCCACCATTCCGCTGAACCTGATCGCACCGTTCCTGAACGAGGGGGTGGTCCTGAGCGCCGATGAGCTCGACAAGGCGCCGCGCATCGTCGCCGCGCCCGAGAGCCGCGTGCTGATGGGCCGCGGCGACCGCGCCTATGTGCGCGGCGAGCTCGGCGGCATCGCCGATTGGCGCCTGTTCCGCAAGGCCACGCCGCTGATCGACCCGACCACCAAGGAAGTGCTCGGCTATGAGGCGCGCTTCGTCGGCACCGCAGCCTACGTGCGTGAGGCCGGCAGCGCCGAGGTGCGCAACGAGCCGGGGCTGAACAACCTGTTCAAGCGCGATGCCGCAGTCACCACCTCGACGCTGCCGGTGCCGGCGACGTTCGAGATCCTGAGCGTCAAGGAAGAGGTCGGCGTCGGCGATCGCCTGGCCACGGTGCCGCCGCGCGACTTCTCCAGCTTCTCGCCGCGTGCGCCCTCCAAGCCGATGGCCGGCCAGGTGGTGCAGGTTTATGGCGATTCACTGATCGCCGGTCAGAACCAGGTCGTGGCGATCAATCGCGGCGCACGCGACGGCATGGAGCGCGGCCACGTGCTGGCGGTGCTGCGCGACGGCGAGCGCGTGCTCGACCGCACCAACGAGCGTCCGCAGGAAATCAAGCTGCCCGACGAACGTCACGGCCTGATGTTCGTCTTCCGCACCTTCGACCGCGTCTCGTATGCACTGCTGCTGCAGGTGCAGCAGCCGGTGCGCGCCGGCGACCGCTTCACGCAACCGTAGCACTGCCCGCTCCCGGAGCGCCTTCGCTGACGCGCCCGGCGTGACGGCCCCCGACGATCTCGACGCCTGGCTGCGCCTGCTGCGCACGCCGGGCGTTGGCCGTTCCGGCGCGCGCCGACTGCTGGCGGCTTGCGGCTCGCCGCAGGCCGTGTTCGACGCAAGCCGCGCCACCTGGCGTGAACTGATCGGCGAGCAAGGTGCTGCCGCGCTGGGCGAACCGCCCGACGACCACGCCGCGCACTGCGCCGCCACGCGCGCCTGGCTCGATGCCGACGGCGCACGCCACGTCGTCACGCTCGGCGACGCGGCCTATCCGCCGCTGCTGCTGGAAACCGCCGACCCACCGCTGCTGCTGTACGCGCACGGCCGCACCGAGTTGCTGCAGGCACCGTCGATCGCCGTCGTCGGCAGCCGCAACCCGACGGCGCAGGGCCGCGACAACGCGCTGGCTTTCGCCCGACATCTGTCACAGGCCGGGCTGACGGTGATCTCGGGCCTGGCGCTGGGCATCGACGGCGCGGCACATGAAGGCGCTCTCGACGGCGCGGGCAGCACCATCGCCGTGATGGGCACCGGCGCCGATCGCATCTACCCGGCGCGCCACCGCGCGCTGGCGCACCGCATCGCGCAACAAGGCCTGCTGCTGACCGAGTTCGGCATCGGCATGCCGCCACTGGCCGAGAACTTCCCGCAGCGCAACCGCATCATCGCCGGCCTGGCGCGCGGCACGCTCGTCGTGGAAGCCGCGCTGCCCTCGGGCTCGCTGTCGACCGCGCGCGCTGCGGTCGAAGCCGGGCGCGAAGTCTTCGCCATCCCCGGCTCGATCCACTCGCTGCAATCGCGCGGCTGCCATGCCCTGATCAAGCAGGGTGCGAAGCTGGTCGAATCGGCCGAGGACATCAGCAGCGAGTTGCGCTGGGGAACGGCCCCAGCGCGGCCTGCGGACGCGACGACGACGGCCCCGGACACGCCGCTGCTGAAAGCCCTCGGCCACGACCCGGCCACGCTCGACGCGCTCGGCGCGCGCACCGGCATGAGCGCGGCCGAGCTCAACGCGCACCTGCTCGAACTCGAACTCGAAGGCCGCGTCGCCCGCCTGCCCGGCGGCCTTTTCCAGCGGCGCGACGCGGGCTAGCGCGACTCGGAGCGCCCCAGCGCGGTATAGTGAATTGCATCATGTTCGACGTGCTGGTCTATCTCTACGAAACCTACTGGCGCCCCGACGCGTGCCCGGACCACGCGCAACTGACGCGCAAGCTCTCGGCCGCCGGTTTCGAGCGCGACGAGATCCAGGAAGCGCTGAGCTGGCTCGACGGCCTGGCCGGCGCGGCTCAGAGCGTCAGCGGGCAGCAGAGCGCGACCTCGATCCGCGTTTATTCGGCGCTCGAACACGAGCGCCTGGGCGACGATTCGATCGGCTTCATCACCTTCCTCGAATCCGCCGGCGTGCTGCCGCCGCCGATGCGCGAGATGGTGGTCGATCGCGCCATGGCCGTCGGCGCCAATCCGATCGACCTCGAAGACCTCAAGGTGATCGTGCTGATGGTCTTCTGGAGCCTGGGCGAAGAGCCCGACGCGCTGATCCTCGACGAGTTGTTCGTCGCGCCGGAAGAGCGCGTGGTGCATTAACGCCGGAGGGCGAACTCTCAACAGGGCCCAAGGGCCCTGTCCTCAATTTAGAAGTCGAGCTGGATCGGCGTCGATTTTTGCCAGCGCCGTGCGTGTGGCGCGCACCGTCAGTGCTTCTTCCTGCGCCGGCAGCAGCAGCCCCGCCTGCAGGTAGGACGCAAGCCGGTTCTGCTCGAACAGCAGGCAGCGGCCGGTGGAGGTGACGAACAGCGAGAGGTGACGGCGCATGCCCTGCCAGGCGAGCTGCACCGTCATCGTCTTGTCGCCGTACTCGAGCATGTACCAGCTGCCGACCTGAAGTTCGCGCGCCCATGACAGCATCGCCGGCGTCGGCATCGAGCCGCCCTCGCCGACGACTTCGAGCGCGCTGCTGTCCTCGCCGGAGATGTCGAGCATCAGGGTCTCGTCGAGTTGCACGTCGCCGGCGTCGGGCAGCATCTCTTCCAGCGCTTCGAGGCGCTCGCGCAGTTCCTCGAAGCGTTCGGGCGAGATTGCCGCGGCCTTGGCGTTGAAGGCCGCGGCCAGCGAATCGTTGAGGGCGCGGATGTGTTCATCGCGCTTGTCGGCGGGCACGCCCGCCGACTCCATGCCCTCGCGCAGCTTCTTCAGCAGCGGTGGCAGTTTGCGGATGACTTCGGCGCGCTCCTCGCGCGTCACCTTGGCGCTGGCCGACCAGATCAGATCCAGCGCCGCGGCGCGCGCCGCTTTGGTGGAGTCGCTGTGGGCGCCGTTGCGCACCGCGCTCATCGCCATCACGTCGGCCCAGACCTGGAACAGGAACTGGCGGATGCCCTCCTGCACCGGCACCTCGTTCAACTGCTTGCGCAGCTCGATCGTGTACTGGATGGCCAGCGTCTCGCGCTGCTCGACCTGCTGGGCCAGCGACACGCCCTTCCTGGTGGCCTCGTTCTCGCTCTTGAAGTAGTTCTCGAGGAAGCGCTCGAATTCGGTCAGCACCGTCTGAAAGACGCGCCGGCCGGTGTCGGGGTAGGCCTCGACGACCTGCACCACGCGCTTGATCTCGCCTTCGAGCGCGCCGGCGATGGCCGCGGCGGAACTCTCGAAGCCCATCACGCAGGCGCCCATGCGGTCGATCAGGCGCCGCGCCGGATGATCGATGGTGGCGAAGAAGTCGGGCTCGCCGACGGCCACGCGCAGCACCGGCATCTGCAGGCGCGCGAACCAGACGCGCAGCACCGGCGGGATGCGCTCTTCGGTCAGGATGGCCTGGAACAACAGCGCGACGATCTCGATCGTGGCCCGCTCGGCCGGCGTTTCGGCGGCGCGCTTCAGCGCCGCCTTGCGCGCCTGCAGCTCTTCGAGCAGTGCCGGCGAAACGGTGGGTGTGTCGTCATCGCGTGCCTGCTCGGCTTGCGCGCGGCGCTGCACGCCCTGCTGCGCAGTGCCGATGGCGGCGGTGAGCGCCGGCGAGACCGTGCGCTGGCCCACGTTGGTGGTCTCGGCGAAGGCCGGAACCTGGCGCTCGATCATGCGGTTCAGGCGCTGCAGCACCGCATTGGCGTTGTCGGCCGCGGCGCTGACCGCGCCGATCGCAGCGCCCGTGCGCGTCATCATCCGCGTTTCTTCGTGCACCGACCCCGAGTAGCCGGTGGTCACCGCCGCGCCGCGGGTGCGGCGGATCAGAGGCCGCAGGTCGATCTCGGCGAGCACCCGATTGGCCACGAGCAGGCTGTTGGCTTCGTGGTACGCCTCCTGCACCAGGGTCGAGAGCTCATCGTTGAGCACCGACTGCACGTCACGCAGCGTCGCCTCGGGCAGGCCGGCGTCGCTCCAGCCGTCGACCACGAAGCGTGCCAGCACGTTGGCGCGCAGCAGGTCGTTGGCTTCGAGTTCCTCGCGGCGCTCGAGCAGCGCGACGCGCGCGCGCAGGTCGTTGAACTCGGCTCCGGCACGGTCCATGACCGCCAGCGCCAGGCGCGAGGTGGTGATTTCGCGCTCGATGGTGACGTCATCGACCAGCGACAGCACCTTCTTCGCCCCGGGCTTGGCGCCGCCGGCGGCAGCGGACGCAACGCCCAGGTGCAGCGCGTCCTGCAGGGCAGCGACCATGGCTTGATGCCAGGCGCTGCCGCGCTGGCGCATTTCGGCCGCCAGATCGCGGATGCGCTGCAACTGCTTGCTGTCAGTGGTGGTGGTGGCGCTGCGCTCGGGCGACGACGCCCAGTTGTGGACGACGTTGATCAGCGCCGGCAGGCCCTTGACCAGCTCCTCGGTGTACAAGCGCCGTGCCTGATAGGCCAAGCTGGCTGCATCGCCGACGGTTGCCATGTGCGCGTGGTGAGAAAAGGAAGGCCGAGAGTGTTACAGACACTCTACACCAGCACCCCCGGTGCTCAGACCACGGCGCCGGCGTTCGGATCGTTCGGATCGCCGCCCTTTGCGGAAGCTTTCACGAGGTCTTCGCGTTTGACGCGCAGCCACATGACGATGGCCGCGGCCACGAACACCGAGGAATAGATGCCGAACAGGATGCCGATGGTCAGCGCCAGGGCGAAATGGTGCAGTGTCGGGCCGCCGAAAACCAGCATCGACACCACCATCATCAGCGTCGAGCCGTGGGTGATGATGGTGCGGCTGATGGTCGAGGTGATGGCGTGGTCGATCACCTGCTGCGTCTCGAGCTTGCGAAAGCGCCGGAAGGTTTCGCGGATGCGGTCGAAGATCACCACCGACTCGTTGACCGAGTAGCCCAGCACCGCCAGCACCGCCGCCAGCACCGGCAGCGAGAACTCCCACTGGAAGAAGGCGAAGAAGCCCAGGATGATGACCACGTCGTGCAGGTTGGCGACGATGCCGGCCACCGAGAACTTCCACTCGAAGCGGAAGGCCAGGTAGATCATGATGCCGATCACCGTCACCGCCAGCGCCAGGGCGCCGTCGAGGGCGAGTTCCTGGCCGACCGTCGGGCCGACGAACTCGGTGCGCGAGAGCTTGATCGGCTCCTTGTCGCCGGCGCCGCAGGCGTCGCGGCTGACCTGTTCGCCCTGCGGCGTGGTGTACTGCTTCTTCGCCACGCTGCCGCCCTCGGCCTTGCACAGCTCTTCGAAGACGCGAGCCGCGCTCTGCTTGGCATCACCGCGCAGCGGCAAGCGGATCAGCACGTCGCGCGAGGTGCCGAAGTTCTGCACCTGCACTTCGCCGAAGTTCAATGCGTCGATCGCCGTGCGCGTCTTCGCCAGGTCGGCCGCCTGCGCGTACTCGACCTCCATCACCGTGCCGCCGGTGAACTCGATCGATGGGTTCAGGCCGCGCGTGACCAGGAAGAACACTGCGGCCAGGAAGGTGACGAGCGAGATCGCGTTCAGCACCAGCGCGTGGCGCATGAAGGGGATGTCTTTGGAGATGCGGAAGAACTCCATCGCCTAGGCCTCCGGCGTCACAGCAGTACCGGCCGCCGCGCCCGGCTTCCACACCTGCCCGATCGACACGCCCTTCAGCTTCTTTTGTCGCCCGTACCAGAGGTTGACCAGCGCACGTGAGAACACCACCGCCGAGAACATCGAGGTCATGATGCCCAGGCAGTGCACGACGGCGAAGCCCTTGACCGGCCCCGAGCCGAAGGCGAAGAGCGCCAGGCCGGCGATCAGCGTCGTGATGTTGGAGTCGAGGATGGTGCCCCAGGCGCGCTCGTAGCCGGTCTGGATCGCCACCTGCGCACTCACGCCCGAGCGCAGCTCCTCGCGCACGCGCTCGTTGATCAGCACGTTGGCGTCGATCGCCATGCCGAGCGTCAGCGCGATCGCGGCGATGCCCGGCAAGGTGAGGGTCGCCTGCAGCATCGACAGCAGCGCCACCAGCAGCAGCAGGTTGAAGGCCAGTGCCACGGTCGAGAACACGCCAAACAGCAGGTAGTAGGCGCACATGAAGCCGGCGATGGCGATGAAGCCGTACTTCACGCTGTCGAAGCCCTTGGCGATGTTCTCCGCGCCCAGGCTCGGGCCGATGGTGCGCCGCTCGATGATCTCCATCGGCGCAGCCAGCGAGCCGGCGCGCAGCAGCAGCGCCGTGTCGTTGGCTTCCTGCGTCGTCATGCTGCCCGAGATCTGGAAGCGCGCACCGAGCTCGCTGCGGATCACCGGCGCGGTGACGACCTCGCCCTTGCCCTTCTCGATCAGCAGGATCGCCATGCGCTTGCCGACGTTCTCGCGGCTCACGTCGCGCATGATGCGCGCGCCCTTGGCATCCACGGTGAGATCGACCTTGGGCTGCTGGTCCTGCGTGTCGATGCCGGCCTGCGCGTCGGTCAGGTTGTCGCCGGTGAGGATCACCTGGCGCTTCAGGATCAACGGCGCGCCGCCGCGCTCGACATAGCGCTCGGCGCCGAGCGGCACCGGGCCGCTGCCCACCGCTGCCGCAGCGGCTTCGGCACTGTCGTCCACCAGGCGCATCTCCAGCGTCGCGGTGCGGCCGATCAGGTCCTCGGCCCGGGCCGTGTCCTGCACGCCCGGCAACTGCACGACGACACGATCGATGCCCTGCTGCTGGATCACAGGCTCGGCGACGCCGAGCTCGTTGACGCGGTTGTGCAGCGTCGTGATGTTCTGCTTGACCGCCTGGTCCTGGATGCGGCGGCCGGCCTCGGGCTTCAACGTGCCGGTGAGCCGGAAGCCGTCGCCCTCGGGCGTTTCGAGCCAGGCCAGATCGGGCAGGTTGTCGCTGAGCTGGTTGCGTGCCGCGTCGGCCACGGCGCGGTCGCGCACGCGCACCTCGACGTTGTTGCCCTCGCGCGTGATCGCGGCGCGGACCCCCTTGTCGCGCAGCAGCGTGCGCGCGTCGCCGGCGAAGGCTTCGGCCTTCTTCGTCAGCGCCGCCTTCATGTCGACCTGCATCAGGAAGTGCACGCCGCCGCGCAGATCGAGGCCGAGGTACATCGGCAGGGCGTTGACCTTGGCCATCCACTGCGGCGAACGCGACACCAGGTTCAGCGCCACGGTGTAGGACGGATCGGCCGGGTCGGCGATCAGCGCCTTGGCGATCGCTTCACGCGCCTTGAACTGCGTGTCGGTGTCGGCAAAACGCGCGCGCAGCGAGTTGCCTTCGAGCTGGACGAAATCGGCGTTGATGCTCGCCGCCTTCAACGCGTCCTGCACGCGCGCAACCAGCGCGGGCTCGACCTTGACCGTCGGCTTGGCCGACGAGACCTGCACGGCCGGCGACTCGCCGAAGAAATTGGGCGCGGTGTAGAGCGCGCCGACCACGAGCGCGACCAGGATGATCGCGTACTTCCACCAGGGATAGCGGTTCACGACGATGCGCGCCGCGGCTTACTTGATCGTGCCCTTGGGCAGCACCTGCACGATCGCCGTGCGCTGCACCATCAGCTCGCCGTTGCCGGCCTCGATGGTGATGTAGGACTCGCTCAACTTGCTGACCTTGCCGAGCAGGCCGCCGGCGGTGACGATCTCGTCGCCCTTGGCCAGGGCCTCGATCAGCGCCTTGTGTTCCTTCTGCCGCTTCATCTGCGGCCGGATCATGATGAAGTACAGCACCACGAACATCAGCACCAGCGGCAGCAGGCTGAAGAGCGTCGATTCGGCGCCGCCCGCGGCCGGAGCGGGCGCGGTTTGCGCGTAGGCGGTGGAGATGAACACGTGAGCTTCCTCGTCGAGTGAACGGCGCAACTGGGGCCGCGCGCGGGCTTTGCAAGGCGCCGGCACGGCTGTCGCCGTGAGGGATGTGGGGATGACCCGCAGGTCATCGGGGCGCGAGATTCTAGTCGGTACTAGGATCGGTCCATGAAGACCTTGCGCCTTGCCGTCGTCGGCGCCGGCCCGGTGGGCCTGGCGCTCGCGCTGCTGGCCGCGCGCCAGTTGCCGGGCGCGCAGATCAGCCTGTTCGACGCGCGGCCGGCCGACAAGGATGTGTCGGCCGACGCGCGCGCCCTGGCGCTGTCGCTGGGCAGCATCCAGTTGCTCGAACGGCTCGAAGCCTGGGACGGTGCGCGGGCCGAACCGATCCGCGAAGTCGGCGTGTCGCAGCAGGCGCCGGTGCTGGCGGTGCCGAGTTGGCTCGGTTCGCCCGAAGTGCGTTTGTCGGCCGCTGATCTGGGCGTGCCGATGCTCGGCGCGGTGCTCGGCTACGGCGCGCTGGTGGCGCCGATGCAGCGTGCGTGGCAAGCGCGCGTCGCCGCCGAGCCTTCTCGTCTGACGAGTCGCTTCGGCACGCCGGTGCAAGGTTTCAAGGACTTGATCGACGGCGTCGAGGTCGATGCCGGCGTCGCCGAGGCCTTCGACCTCGCGGTGGTGGCCGAAGGCGGTGTTTTCGGCGAGCAGAAGGCGCTGGCCGACCTGTCGAGCGACTACCGCCAGGACGCGTGGGTCGGCACCGTGACGCTCGAAGGCGCACGGCCCGGCCTGGCGGTCGAACGCTTCACGCGCCACGGGCCGGCAGCGTTGCTGCCATTGCCTGGCGGCATCCGATCAGCGCTGGTGTGGTGCGTGCCGCGCGACGACGATCCGGTGCGCGATCTCGACGATGCACAACGTCTGGCCGTGCTCAACACGGTGTTCGATGCCAGCATCGGCCGTATCACGTCGCTCTCGCCGCTGAAGTGCTTTCCACTCGGCCTCACCGCGCAGCGCAGCTTGGTGCGCGGCCGCCAGGTGCGCATCGGCAATGCCGCGCAGACGCTGCACCCGGTGGCCGGGCAAGGACTGAACCTCGGCCTGCGCGACGCCTTCTCGCTGGCAACGTCGCTGCGCGACGCGTGCGATCGCAGCCGTGTCTCGCCCGATCTCGACGCGGCCTTGTCGCGTGTGGCCTGGCAGCGCGCGCCCGATCGCTGGGCCCTGATCGCCACCACCGATTTCCTGGCGCGCAGCTTCACCTGGAACGCACCCGGCATCGACATGCTGCGCGGCATCGGTCTGGCCGCGCTGAACAAGCTGCCGTTCGTGAAGGCCGCGCTGGCGCGGCAGATGATGTTCGGCGCCGTTGACTCGGAGAGTCAACGGCTGCTGTTTGCTACGTTCAGCCGCAGGCTGTAGGGGCTTGCGCCCCTACAGCCTGCGGTGCTGCAGCGCCGGCAACTGCTGCCGCACCTGCGCCAGCCGCTTGACATCGACCTCGGCGATCACCACGCCCTCGCCCTCGGGCTGCACCGCCAGCACCTCGCCCCAGGGATCGACCACCATGCTGTGGCCCCAGGTGCGGCGGCCGTTCTCGTGCGTGCCGCCCTGCGCCGCGGCCAGCACGTAGCACTGGTTCTCGACGGCGCGCGCGCGCAGCAGCAGCTCCCAATGCGCGCGGCCCGGTCGTGTAGGTGAAGGCCGCCGGCACGCTCAACACATCGCACGGCGGCGAGCACAGCGCGCGGTACAGCTCGGGAAAGCGCAGGTCGTAGCACACCGACAGGCCGACGCGCAGCGCGCCGGCCTGCAGCGCCACCGGCGCACTGCCGGCTTCGAGCACGCGCGCTTCGTCGTAGCTCTCGCGCTCGGTCTCGAAGCGGAAGAGATGGATCTTGTCGTAGCGCGCGGCGAGCATGCCGTCGGGGCCGAAGACGCAGCAGGCGTTGCGTGCGCGCTCGGGCGTCGTCGGCGCGCAGCGGCAGGGTGCCGCCGATCAGCCACAGGCCGTGCTGCTTGGCCTGCTGCGACAGAAACGACTGGATCGGCCCGTCGCCCGGCGTCTCGGCGTGCGCCAGCTTGTCGGTGTCGTGCCGCCCCATCAGGCAGAAGTACTCGGGCAGCGCGACCAGCTGCGCGCCTTGCGCGCACGCCTGCGCGATCAGCCGCGCGGCGGCTTCGAGGTTGCGATCGACGTCGGGCGTCGAGACGGTTTGCAGGGCGGCGATCTTCATGGTGTTTCACCTCGGCGGCGCTGCATCACATCGCGCGAGGCGCTGAAGCCCAGGTGCGCGAAGAAAGAGGCCGCAACCGACTCGGCCAGCCACTCGACACGTGCGTTCAAACGATGCGACCAGCCGTTGCCGCACAAGAGCTCGTATGCCACCGCGAGATCAGGCCCGCGCCACTCGCGCACCGCCCACGCCGCGCTCACGACGCCGGCCTCGGCGCCGACGCCGGCGCCGCCGCGGGCTGCGTCGGCCTCCATGTCCGGCAGCGGCGCATCGAACCTGCGTTCGACGCGCTCGACCTTCGGGCTCGGCCCACGAGCCCTGCACCGTGAACTCGCGCGTGCTCGCGGCCATCAACGGGCGCCGCAGGAAGAGCTGGGCGACGAAGCTGCCCAGGCCGACCGCCGGGTTGATCACCGCGTACGCCAGCGACGCCGTGCCGGCGTTGATCTCGGGCACGACGATGACGCGCAGGTCCTGCGTTTCGCGCTGCAGATCGGCGCTGCCTTCCATCAGCACGGCAGCCTGCACACCGCGCAGGCGCAGGTTGCGCGTGGCGGCCACGCCGTCGTCGATCGTGAATTCGCCGCCGACGTTGTCGAAGGCGAAGCCTTCCTGAAAGACGTCGCGGAAGTCGAGCGCGAGGCGACGCGGCAGCGCCTGCAGGCTCAGCACCGAGAACAGCCGCGCCGCGCCCGCCCCCGCCTTGAGGAACTGGCCGTTGTCCAGCGCCAGGTTGAGCTTGCCGTCGAGGCTGGGCACGTGAAACGCGAGCGGCGAGCCGACCCACGACACCTGGCCGCCGAGCTTGCCCTTGCCGCCCTTGACGGCGCCGGAAAACCCGAGCCGGTCGAGGAAGGCGCCGCTGTCGGCCATCTCGAGCTGGAAGTCCAGCACCATGCGCGGCGCGCCGCCGGCCTGCCAGTGGCCGCTGCCGGTCAGCCGCGCTTCCGGGTTGGTCAGCGCCAGTCGCGTCAGGCGCCACTCGCGTGCGCCGCGGTTGGTGGCTTCGAGCTCGATGCGGCCGAGCTTCTTGCCGCGCAGCTCGAAGTTGTCGATCGCGATGTCCAGGGCCGGCACCGCCTCGGGCGCATCGGCCAGCGCCTTCTCGACCGAGCTGGCTTCTGCCGGCGGCAGCGCCAGGCGCGTCAGGCGCGCATAGACGCGGCCGGGGTTGGCCGCGCCGCGCCCTGCCCGGTATTCGACATAGCCGCCGAGCTGCTCGGCATCGATGCTGCCGCGCCAGGTGCCGTCGGCGCCGCCGTCCTGGCTGACGCCGAGCACGAGGTTGTTCAGGCGCCGACCGGCCGACACGATGGATTGCGCGCGCAGCGCGACGACGCGCGGCAGGTAGGCGCTGTCGTCGGTGACGGCGCTGGCCGCCGCTGCGGCCGCGGGTTCGCCGCCGGAAGCACGATCGAGCGCCGCCTGCCAGGCATCGCCATCCACCGCCGGCAGTGCCAGCAGCGCCTGCACGCCGCGCTCTGGCATCGGCGGCATCGGCTCGAGCACGCCGATGGCGCCGCGCTGGACCAGCGGCATGCCGTCCTCGCGCGACAGGTCGCGCTGGTACTGGGCTGCGAGCACGCTGCCCAGCTCGATGCGCAGGTGGTCGCGCAACGGCCCTTCGGTCGCGACGCGGGTCTCGATGCGCAGCGGCCACGTGGCCTCGGCCGGCTTGGTCAGCGGCGCGGGCAGGTCGATGGCCAAGCCTGTGAGCGGGCTGGTCAGGCTGAACTCGCTGCGCCCGCGCACGAAGCCCAGCGCCAGGCGGTAAGGGGTCTGGCCGCTGGCCGACGCCGCCAGCCGCGTCAACGCGCCGAACTCGCTGGCCTGGCGCAGTGCCTCGGCGCTGGCCACGCCCTGCGCGTTGAAGCGCAGTGCACCGTCGGGCTGCAAGCCACCATCGAACGTCAGGTCACCGCCGAACGCGCGCGCGCTGCCGCCTGCCACGGAGAAGCCCTTGGTGCTGAACGCCACGCGCGCCTTGGCCGCCGCCAGCAGCGGCGTGCCGCGCGCGATGCGCACATCGTTGCCGAGCAGTTGCACGGCGCCTTGCACGCTGCTGCGGTCGAGTTCGGCGATCGGCAGTTCGAGCGCGAGCTTGAGTTCGGCCGTACCGCTGGCCGTGGTCTCGCGCAACACGTTCTGCGTCCAGCCCGCCACCGGCGAAGCGTGGACGTAGCGCAGCAGATCCGCAGCCGGGCCGCGCGCCTGGCCTTCGATCTTGAGCACCGGCTTGCTCAGTTCGCGGATGCCGCCGTTGACTTGCGTCAGCTCGACGCCCCACAGCCGCGCCTGCGCGTTGCGGATCTCCATCGCGGTGCGGTCGAAGACGATTTCGCCGGTGACGCGCGAAAACGCCGGCCACGGCGAGACCTGGCCGTCGTGATCGGGCACATAGGCCAACTCCACGTCCTGCGCCTTGGCCGCGATGCGGAACTCGCCTTCGGGCACCACCGGCGCACGCGCACCGGGCAGCGTGTAGGGGACGAACGGGAAATCGAACAGGTCGCCCTTGACGCTGACCTTGGCCTCGGCAACGCGGCCGTCGCGCACGGCGTTCTGCACGTAGCGGCGTGCGCTCTCGGGTACGCCCAGCGGCAGGTAGCGCGCCACGGCCGCCGCGCGGCCTTGCGTCAGCAGCGCGTTGAGTTCGAGCTGGCCCGGAAAACGCCCGCCGCGCGCAAAGCCGGCGCCGCTGCCGCTGCGCCATACGGCGTTGGCGATGCGGCCCTGCGCATCGGCATTGGCGAACTGGGTTTCGGCCAGCGACACCTCGAGCGCCGCGCGGCGCGCTGTTGCCGCCGGGCGTCACGCGCCAGACCACCTTGGTGGCGAACGTGTCGAACGCCACTTCGGGCTGCTCGAACACGCCGGGCAGGATCAGCGCACCCTTGTTCAGCGCCAGTTGTGCCCGGCCGCCGGCCTCGCTGGCTTCGATGTCGAGCGTGGCGTTGCGCCAGCCCGGGCGGCCGATGTGCTGCGCTTGCGCGGCCGGCGCCGCTGCGATCGACAGGCCCTGCGCCTGCGCTTTGAGCTGGTAGCTGCGCGGCGCATCGAGCGGCCCGTCCCAGCGCGCGTCGAGGCCGCGGATCTCGCCGCTCGGTGCGAGTTCGGCCAGCAGCTTGTGCAGCGCTTGGCCGAGCGGCAGCCGCGCTGCAAGCGTCGCCAGCGCACCGAGGTCGATGCGATCGGCGCTGAACTGGCCGCCGTCGAAGGCAGCGCCGCGCGCGTCGCCCTCGTTGGCCGATGCGGCAGCGCTTTCGCGCAGCTGCAGCGCCCAGCGCACCGGCGCCACCTGGAGCGCGCCGCTGGCAAAAGCCAGATCCTGCGCCGAGATGCGCAGCGTACGCTCCTGTCGTTCGGCGCTGATGCGCCCCTGCATGCGCTGCAACGACAGTGCCTGCTCGTTGCCTGGGAAGTTCAGGAGCACGTCGCGCAGCGCCACATCGACCTGAGCAGAGCGCGCTCGGCCGTCGGCGACTTCGACCCACAGCCGCAGCGCCCCCACGCCCGCCCGCGCCTGCACCGGCAACGCCGGCAGCCACTGCCGCAGCGCGGCGGCGTCGGTGTGCGGCAGCTCGGCGTAGGCGGTGCCGCTCCAGCGTCGCCAGTCGCTGCGCGCCACCAGCAGCGGCTGGCGGAAGTCGCCTTGCAGCGTGAAGCGCTGGCCGACTTCAGCCGGCGGCGTCGCATCGATGCGCAACTCGTGCCGCGCCACGCCATTGCGCAGCACCAGATCAACGGCCGACAGCTCCAGCGGCCTTGCACCGCGCAGCCCGTCGATCCAGCGCACGCTGCCGTTGCGCACCACGACTTCGCGTTGCGCCAGCAGCCAGTCGGTGCCGCTGCCGCCGTCGTCGCCGTGCTCGGTCGCGCTGCTGCGAATCTCGATGCCGGCGACGAAGAGGCGGCCCTGCGCGTCGCGCCGCACTTCGAGCGCGGCGCCGTCGACATGCAGTTGCTCGAAGCGCACCTGCCAACCCAGGATCGAGCGCACCGACAGCGCGGCGCTGACACGCGGCAGGCGCAGCGCTTCGCCGGCGCTGCCGGCACTGCCGGGCCGGGGCGCCAGCACCACGTCGTCGAGCTCGAACAGCGGCATCCAGCCGGACGATTGAACCCGGATCGCGCCGATCGTCACGGGCACGCCGAGCGCGACGCTGGCACGCTGCTCGATCTGCGGCTTCCACTGGCCGATGCGCGGCACAATGCCCCACTGCAGCGTCAGCCATGCGAGCAGCAATAAGCTCCACAACGCGAACAGGGTCGTGAAGGCGATGCGCCAAGCCACACGCCAGCCGCGGTGGCGGCGGCGCTCGATGCGCGGCGCCGCGGCGTCGGGAGCGTGGGCGTTGGAGGACAAGGGATGAGACAGCAGTCGGAAGGACAGTGCAGCAGCGGGATCGGCCGCGCGCTTAGGGCTTGCAACGTCCGCCGCGTGGTCTTCGAGGACAGGCGCGGGGCAATCTAGCACAGCGTTTTGCAGCCACCTGTGACCAGCGCAACCACTCCGACACTGCCGCCCACCGCTGCCGCGGAGCACAGCCGCTTCGTGCAGCGCGTGCGCCGGCGCTGGCCCGAAGCCCTCGCGCTGCTGGCGCCGGGCGCGCCCGAGGCCGGCTCGATCAGCGCGCTGATCGAGGCCCTGCTCGGCGGCGGCCACGAGTTGCCGGCGGCGCTGCGCATCGCGCGCCACGTCGTGCTGGAACGTCTGGCGGTGATCGATGTCGAACAGGGCGCGCCGCTCGCATCCGTGACCACGGCGATGACCGCGCTGGCCGAAGCCACGCTCGAAGCGGCATTGGCGCGCTCGCGCGCCGACGTCGACCAACGCCACGGCGCGCCGCGCAATGCGCAGGGCCAGGCGATCGACCTGTGGATCGTCGGCATGGGCAAGCTCGGCGCGCGCGAGTTGAACGTTTCGTCGGACATCGACCTGGTCTACGTCTACGAAGACGAGGGCCAGACCGACGGCGCCCCGATCAGCACGAGCGCAGGCGCCGGGCCGCCCCAAGCCGCAGCGAGAGCCCCCGCGGGGGGCGCGGCGACCCAGTCGCCGGGGGGCTCCATTTCTGCACACGAGTACTTCGCCAAGGTGGCGCGTGGCTTGTATGCGCTGATCGGCGACGTGACCGATGACGGCTTCGTCTTTCGCGTCGACCTGGCGCTGCGGCCCAACGGCAACTCGGGCCCGCCGGTGGTGAGCCTGGCGATGCTCGAGGAGTACCTGCAGACACAGGGCCGCGAGTGGGAGCGTTTTGCCTGGCTGAAGAGCCGTGTCGTCGCGCCGCGTGCCGCGGTCGTCACCGGACGCGCGCTGGCGCTGCGCCAATTGGTCACGCCCTTTGTTTATCGGCGCTATCTCGACTACGGCGTGTTCGAAGGCTTGCGTCAGTTGCACGGCAAGATTCGTGAAGAAGCGCAGCGCCGCGCCGCCGGCCGGCCCGAGCGCAGCAACGACGTGAAACTCTCGCGCGGCGGCATCCGCGAGATCGAGTTCATCGTGCAGTTGCTGCTGGTGGTGCGCGGCG
Organism: uncultured beta proteobacterium; assembly: GCA_963738605.1. Taxonomy (GTDB): domain Bacteria; phylum Pseudomonadota; class Gammaproteobacteria; order Burkholderiales; family Burkholderiaceae_C; genus CADEEN01. Next base: position 29,358 of record CAVTXG010000004.1, on the reverse strand, counting down.
GCCAGTTTCCCGAGATCCGCACGCGCTCGACGCTGAAGGCGCTGCAACGCCTGTCCGCGCGCGGGCTGATGAAGCCGGCCGCGGCCGAACGCCTGGCCGATGGCTACACCTTCCTGCGCCGTATCGAGCACCGCATCCAATACCTCGACGACCAGCAGACGCACCTGCTGCCGGCCCGCGACGACGATCTGAACTGGATCGCGCGCTCGCTCGGCTTGGCGTGCGATGCCGATGCCTGCGAACTGCTCGAATGCCTGGGCGCGGTGCGCGAAGTCGTCGCCACCGAGTTCGACGCGCTGCTGCACGAGGGCCGCGGCGTTGCCGCCACGGATGCCAACGGCAACGGCTGCAAGGTCTGTGGCGTGGGACCGCAGTCGATCGACAGCGAAGCGTTTCTCGAGACCCTGCCGCCGACGCTGGCCGAGCGTGCGCGGCGCTGGGCGGCCGGCGCGCGCGTGCAGTCGCTGCGCGATGCCAGCAAGCAGCGCCTGGCGCGGCTGGTGCAGCGCGCCGCCGAGAGCGTGCAACAGCAGCACTGCACCGAAGACGCAGCGCTGCGCTTCATCGACTGGATCGAGCCGCTGCTGCGGCGCGAGAGTTATCTCGCGCTGCTGGTCGAGCGGCCCGAAGTGCAGCAGCGCCTCTTGCGCCTGCTCGGCCTGGCGCGCTGGCCGATGCGCTACCTGATGCAGCATCCGGGCGTGATCGACGAGCTCGCCGATGCGCGCATGGTGGCCGGGCGCTTCGATCGCGCCGAACTGGCTGCCGAACTCGACGAGCGCCATCAGGCCTGGGAGCGCTCCGGCGAGGCGGGCGAGGAAGCGCTGCTCGACACGCTGCGCCGCGCCCATCACGCCGAGGTCTTTCGCACGCTGGTGCGCGATGTCGAAGGGCGGCTGACGGTCGAGGAGGCGGCCGACGATCTTTCGGCGCTGGCCGATGCCACGCTCGAATGCGCAATGCGCTGGGCCTGGCGCGCAACTCAGGCAGCGCCATCGCGAGCAACCGCAGTTCGCCATCGTTGCGTACGGCAAGTTGGGCGGCAAGGAGCTTGGCTACGGCAGCGACCTCGACGTGGTGTTCGTCTTCGACGATCACGACGAGCCCGACAACGACCGTGCCTTCGAGGTCTACGGCGCGTTCGTGCGCCGCCTCATCACCTGGTTGACGGTGCGCACGGCTGCCGGCGAGCTCTTCGACATCGACACCGCACTGCGACCCAACGGCAACTCGGGGCTGCTCGTCACCTCGGTCTCGGCCTTCGAGCAATACCAGCGCGGCCGCGGCAGCAACACGGCCTGGACCTGGGAGCACCAGGCGCTGACGCGGGCCCGCTGCTGCGCCGGACCCCCGGCGCTGGCCGCGCGCATCGAAGCCGTGCGGCGCGAGGTGCTGGCAGCGCCGCGCGACGCGGCCGCGCTGCGTGCCGAGGTGCTGACGATGCGCCAAAGGGTGCGCGCCGCGCGGCCGGTGCGGCCGGGCCTGTTCGACGTCAAGCACAGCGCCGGCGGCATGATGGACGCCGAATTCGCGGTGCAGTTCCTGGTGCTGGCGCATGCCGGCCGCGCATCCGCAGTTGCTCGACAACGTCGGCAACATCGCGCTGCTGCAGCGCGCGAAGCAGCGTCGGCCTGCTTGCCGGACGGCGTCGGCGTCGCCGCGGCCGATGCCTACCGCGAGCTGCGCCGCGCCCAGCACCGCGCGCGACTCGACGAGCAGCCGACGCAATTCCCGACGCATGCATGAGCGCGCAGCGCGACGCCGTGCTGGCGCTCTGGCGCGCAGTCTTCGGCGAGCCGGCCGCGTGACGCGGCTGGCGCGCGGCTCGACGTGGCTGGTTGGCGCTGAGCGCGTTGTTTGCCGCGGCCGCGCTTGTTCTGTGGCCGGCGCCGCGCGAGGCGCTCGACTGGCAACCGGCGCGTGCGCTCGATGCACCCTGGCGCGCTGTGGAGCGCGGCCTTCGTGCACTGGAGCCCGCTGCACCTGGGCGCCAACCTGCTCGGCTGCGTCGTGGTCGGCGCCTTCGGCGTGGCGGCGCGCGTGCCGCCGCGCGCGACGCTCGCCTGGCTCGCCGCCTGGCCATTGACGTCATGCGGCGCTGGCGCTGCAGCCGCGGCTGACCAGCTACGGCGGCCTGTCGGGCGTGCTGCATGCCGGCGTCGCCATCGCCGCGTGGCACCTGCTGCGGCATGAGCCGGGCCGGCGACGCGTGATCGGCGCGGCGGTGATGCTCGGCCTGATCGTCAAGCTCGTGCTCGAACGGCCTTGGGCGGCGCCGACGCAAGCGCTGCCGGGCTGGGACTTCGCGGTCGCGCCGATCGCACATGTCGAGCGGTGCCGTCGCCGGACTGGTGTGCGCGTTGATCGCCGACATCGCGACGCGACGAACGCGATGACACGACGCCGATCGACACGATCGACTCGACGCACGCGCCATCGCGCTGCTGCTCGCCTGCTGCATGCTCTGGGGCCTGAACCAGGTGGCGGCCAAGGTCGCGCTCGCCGAGGTGCCGCCGTTGACGCAGGCTGCACTGCGCTCCGCGCGGCGCTGCGTTGCTGGTGCTGGCCTGGGCGCGCGGGCGCGGCATCGCGCTCTTCGAGCGCGACGGCACGCTGCGCGGCGGCCTGCTGGCCGGCGTGCTGTTCGCAGCCGAGTTCGCCTGCATCTTCATCGGATTGCAGTTCACCAGCGCGTCGCGCATGGTGGTGTTCATCTACCTGTCGCCCTTCGTCGTCGCCGCGCTGATGCCGCTGGTGGCGCGCGGCGAACGCATCGTTGCGCTCGCAGTGGCTGGGCCTGGGCGTCGCCTTTGCGGGTGTGGCCTGGGCCTTCGCCGAAGGCTTCACGCCGGGCGCGCAGGCGCCGCCGCGGCAGTGGCTCGGCGACGCGCTCGGCATCGCCGCGGCCCTGACTGTGGGGCGCGACCACGCTGGCGATTCGCGGCACGCGCGCTGGCCGGCGCCGTGGCGGAGAAGACGCTGCTGTACCAACTTGCCGTGTCGGCACTGGCGCTCGGCGCAGGCGCCGCGTTGGCCGGCGAACGCTGGCCAGTTGCGTGGGGTGCGGCCTCGCTCGGCTCGCTCGCCTTCCAGACCGTGATCGTCACCTTCGCCAGCTACCTCACCTGGTTCTGGCTCGTGCGTCACTACCCGGCGACGCGGCTGGCAGCGTTCACGCTGCTGACGCCGGTGTTCGGCCTGGCAGCGGGCGTGCTGCTGCTGGCCGAGCCGCTGACGCTGCGGCTGATGGTGGCGCTGGGCGCCGTGGTCGCTCGGCCTGGCGCTGGTGAACCGGCGCTGAATCGGCAGGTCGATATCAGTTGACCATGGCGTGAAGCACGCAACCCAGCTTCCCGCCACGGATCCGGCTTTGCCGGTCCGTCGGCGGACGGCCCCCTCGGGGGGTACCGAGCGCAAGCGAGGTTGGGGGCTTCACGTCAAGCCGCGCCGGGCGCCGACCGTGGCGCCAGCGCCGCACCAGCTCCTTGCGGTAGCGGTTCAGCTCCTGCACGCTCGCAAAGCTGCGCTCGAACAGCAGCGACAGGTTGTGCAGGATGCGTTCGACCACCTTGCTCTCCCACACCGCGTCGAACTGGATCTGCTTGTCGAGCCAATGCTCGAGCCACTCCGGGATTCGGGCACGCGGCTTTGCACGGTGTCGCGCGGGAACAGCTTCTGGTTGACGTGCAGGTTGGTCGGGTGCAGCGCCTGTGCGGTGCGGCGCGCCGAGGCCATCAGCACGCCGACCTTGGCGAAGGCGCGCGCGCGCCTCGTCGCCGAAGCGGCCCATCGCGCGCTTCATGTAGCGCAGGTAGGCGCCGCCGTGGCGCGCCTCGTCGCGCGCCAGGGTTTCGTAGATGGCCTTGATCACCGGCTCGGTGTGCCACTCGGCGGCGCGGCGGTACCAGTGGTTCAGGCGGATCTCGCCGCAGAAGTGCAGCATCAGCGTTTCGAGCGCGGGCGCCGGATCGAACTCGAAGCGCACCTCGTGCAGCTCGTCCTCGGTGGGCACGAGGTCGGGGCGGAAGCGCCGCAGGTACTCCATCAGCACCAGCGAGTGCTTCTGCTCCTCGAAGAACCAGACGCTCATGAAGGCCGAGAAGTCGCTGTCCTCGCGGTTGTCGCGCAGGAACATCTCGGTGGCCGGCAGCGCCGCCCACTCGGTGATGGCGTTCATCTTGATCGTCTGCGCCTGCTCGTCGGACAGCAGCGACGCGTCGAAGCGCTCCCACGGGATGTCGCGCTCCATGTTCCAGCGCACCGCTTCGAGCTGCTTGAAGAGTTCGGGGTAGAGCATGACGCCGTCCTCGGGTTTCACGCCGATTCTAGGCAGCGCTTCGCTCGGCCGCTCGGACGCTGAGCGAATGCCGCTCGTGCCACTCGGCCAGCGCGGCGACGATCTGGTCGCAGCGTCGGGATCACGCGCACGCCCTCGATCGCGCGCCGCTGCAGCACCGGCGCGCTGCCGCCAGCCCACAGCTCGGTCGGCCGCCGCCAGCTTGGCGCGCAGCTCGGTCAGGCCGTCGATCACGCCGTTCGGATTGGTGCATCCGGTGTAGCTCAGGGCGACGACTTCGGCGTCGCAGCGCCGTGGCGGCGCGCACGATGTCCCAGCCCGGCGTCTGCACGCCCAGCGAGATGCAGCGGCAGCCTTCGAGCGCCAGCACCGCCTCGGCCATCAGCAGGCCCAGTCCATGCGGCTCGCCGGAGACTGTGGCCAGAACCACCCGCGGTCGGCCCGCGCCCGACGGCGGCAGGTGGTGCAGCGCATTGCGCAGCACCACCTGCACCGATTCGGTGTAGAGATGCTCCTGGAAGATCTCGAGCCGGCCCTGCATCCACGCTTCGCCCACCTGCACGTTCAGCGGCGCCACCACGTCGAGTACGAAGTGCCCCAGCCCGACGCGCGACAGCGCCCGGGCCAGCAGGCGGCGCAGGCTGTCGACGTCGTTGCGGCCGAGCGCTTCGAGCATCGCCGTCAGGTCCGGCGCCGCCGCGCGCACCGCTTCGGCCTCGCGCGGCCCCGCCGGCGCACCCATCGTCGCCGCCAGCCGGTCGAGGTCTTGCAGCGCCATCGGCACGACCCGCCCGGGGCGATGCCCGGCGTCGAGCAGGCGCTTGATGGTGCGCAGCCGTTCGACCTGACCGAACGGATAGCTGCGCTCGCCCAGAGTGTCGCGATCGGGTGTCGGGAAGCCGTAGCGACGCTCCCAGACGCGCAAGGTGTCCTTGGACAGACCGGTGTCGCGCTCGACAGCGGCGATCGACAAGGTCACGGGCTTGGCGGTGTAGGGTGCTTGCATGGCGGCCTTGACCAGTACTTGCTATAGACAAACTTCGTCCTTACTATAGGTCAAGGCGGCGGCGCGGACATGCTCATGTCGTCGTCATGGACTCCTGAGTCCGCCAATGGAACCTGTTGGTATATTTCTGAACTCATCAGTTCACGTTCCCCCCGCCCCATGCTTCCGACACAAGCCGTTGCAACCTCGTTCGGGAACCTTCCCATTGAAATGCAGGTCCATGCGAAGGTAACGCTTTCCATGCTGCGCAGCCTGCTGGTTCGTCCGGCTGCAATCCCAGAGCGCTTCTCCTCCTCCTCCCTCCCTCCCTCCTTCGCTCCGGGGCGCCGCGCAGCAGTCTTTATTTCCAGGGGCACCGCCAACCGCGGTGCCCCTTTGCGTTTCAGGGCGGGGTTGTAGGCCGATGCGCCGCGTCGCGGTCGTCGGCTCTGGCATCGCCGGGCTCGCCGTTGCGCAGGGCCTCGCGCTGGAAGCGCGCGTCACGCTGTTCGAAAGCGACGCCTGGTTCGGTGGGCATGCGCACACCGTCGATGTCACGCTGGAGGGCGTGACGCACGGCGTCGACACCGGCTTTCTCGTCTTCAACGAGCGCACCTATCCGCAGCTGATCGACCTGTTCGCACGACTCGGCGTGGTCACCGCGCCGTCGGAGATGTCGTTCTCGGTGCAGTCGCCGGCCACGGGCTGGGAGTGGTGCGGCAGCGATCTGAACGGCGTGTTCGCCCAGCGCCGCAACGCGATCTCGCCGCGCTTCTGGTCGATGCTCGCGGACATCGTGCGCTTCAACCGGCTGACGACCGCGCTGGCGCAACGCGGTGCCGATGCCGAACTCGACGAAGCGATCGGCGATTTCCTCGACCGGTACGCCTTCGGCAGCGCGTTTCGCGACGGCTACTTCCTGCCGATGATCGGCTGCATCTGGTCGTGCCCGACCGACCAGATGCTGCGCTTTCCGGTCGGCACGATGATCCGCTTCTGCCATAACCACGGCCTGATCCAGTTGACGAACCGGCCGCGCTGGCACACGGTGCGCGGCGGCTCGACGCACTACGTGGCCCGCATGCTCGACAGCGTTTCCGACAAGCGCCAGCGCACGCCCGTGCGAGCGCTGCGCCGCACGAACTGCGCAACAAACGCGGGCGTGATCGTGCGCACCGATGCCGGCGAGGAACGCTTCGACGACGTGGTGCTGGCGTCTCACCCCGATCAATCGCTGGCGCTGCTGACCGATGCGACGGCCGACGAACAGCAGGTGCTCGGCGCCATCCGCTACCAAGCCAACCGAGTCGTGCTGCACACCGATGCGTCCGTGCTGCCGCAGCGCCGGCGCGCCTGGGCGGCCTGGAACTACGAGCGCGCGGCCGAGCGTTCGCGTGAAGACTCCGCCGTGTGCCTGCACTACCTGATCAACCGCTTGCAGCCGCTGCCGTGGCGCACACCGGTGATCGTGTCGATGAATCCGTTGCGGCCGATTCGCGACGAAAACGATCCTGGGCGAGTGGACCTACTCGCATCCGGTGTTCGACCGCGCCGCGCTGCGCGCGCAGCGCGAGCTCGCGTCGATCCAGGGCCGCTCGCACGTCTGGTTCTGCGGCGCGTGGACGCGCTACGGCTTTCACGAAGACGGGCTGATGTCGGGGCTGGCGGTGGCCGAGGGTTTGCGCAGGCAGTGGGCAGCGCAGCCGCATTCACCGGCCTTGCAGGCCGCCGCATGACTGCGTCCGCCCTTCTCGCCACCGGCCGCGTGCGCCACCTGCGCCTGCGGCCGACGCTGCACGGCTTCGACTACCGCACCTACTTCCTGCTGCTGCCACTGCGGCGCCTGCGGGCGCAGCCCGATGCGGCGCTCGCACGCAACCGCTTCGGCCTGATCGCCTTCCACGACACCGACCATGGCGACGGCCGCGTCGATTGCCTGGCCTGGCTCGAAGAGCAGCTCGCGAACGAAAGCGTCACCGACGCCGACGGCGAGGTCTGGCTGCAAACTTACCCGCGCGTGCTCGGCTATGCCTTCAAGCCGGTGAGCTTCTGGTACTGCCACCGCCGCGACGGCTCGCTCGCGGCGATCGTCGCCGAAGTCAACAACACCTTCGGCGAGCGTCACTGCTACCTGCTGGCCGGCAACGATGTGGGCTTCGGACGCGAACTGCGGGCGCGCAAGGTCTTCCACGTCTCGCCGTTCTGCCGCGTCGAAGGCAGCTACCGCTTCCGCTTCGCACGCACCGAGGATCGCATCGTCGCGCGCATCGAGCACGACGACGCTCAGGGCCCGCTGCTGTTGACCAGCGTCGGTGGCACGCTCGCGCCGGCCACCGCGCAACGCCAATGGCGCGCCTTCTTCGGCCAGCCGCTGATGACGCTTTCCGTCATCGCGCGCATCCATTGGCACGCACTGCGCCTGGCCATCAAGCGCGTGCCCTTCTTCACCAAACCGCAAGCGCCGCCAAGCGCGCTCAGCCGCGGCAGCGACGACGCCGCTTCTTCCAACTCCTTCGTGTGATGACTGCTCAGACCTCGACCCTCACCGCACCCCCTTCGTCGCTGCCCGCCTCCGCCCCCGCGGCGGCGCGCGCCGTGTTCCGCCTGCTCGGCCGCCTTGCGGTCGGCCGGCTGCACGTGCAGTTGCCCGACGGATCGACCGCGCAGTTCGGCACAGCCGAAAGCCAAGGCCCGAGTGCAACGATCCACCTGCTCAACTGGAATGCGTGCGCGGCTGCGCTGCGCTCGGGCGACATCGGTTTCGCCGAGAGCTACATCGCCGGCGACTGGCGCACGCATGACCTCACCGCGCTGATGCGCGCTGTTCGTCGCCAACCGCAGCGCGATCGAGACCGTTTTCTATGGCTCATGGTGGGGCGCGCTGCTGTACCGTGCCAAGCACCTGCTCAACCGCAACTCGCGGCGCGGCAGCAAGCAGAACATCCACGCCCACTACGACCTGGGCAATCCGTTCTATCGCTTGTGGCTCGACGAGACGATGAACTACTCGAGCGCCTGGTTCGACGGCGACCGCACGCAGCCGCTGCCTGCGGCGCAACGCGCCAAGGTGCGGCGCGCGCTCGACGAGTGCGGCCTGCAGCCGGGCCAGCGACTGCTGGAGATCGGCTGCGGCTGGGGCGCGCTGGCCGAGACCGCGGCCAGCGAGCGCGGCGCGCAGGTGGTGGGCGTGACGCTGTCGCAAGAGCAACTGGCTTGGGCGCAGGGCCGCATCGCCGCCGCGCGGGCGAGTGATCGCGTCGATCTGCGCCTGCAGGACTATCGCGACATCGCCGACGAGCCGTTCGACGCGGTGGCCTCGATCGAGATGTTCGAAGCCGTCGGCCGCGAATACTGGCCGGGCTTCTTCGCCACGTTGCGCGACAAGTTGAAGCCCGGCGGCCGCGCCTGCCTGCAGACCATCACGATCCGCGACGACTTGTTCGAGCGCTACGTCGCCGGTACCGACTTCATCCAGCAATACATCTTCCCTGGCGGCCTGCTGCCCAGCCCGAGCGAGTTCCGCAAGGCGGCGCGCGCGGCCGGGCTCGAAGTGGTCAACGAGCTCGCCTTCGGCGCCGACTATGCCGAGACGCTGCGGCGCTGGCGCGAGACCTTCCTGGCTGAAGAAAGACGCGTGCGTGCGATCGGCTTCGACACACGCTTCATGCGCACCTGGGAGTTCTATCTCGCGTATTGCGAAGCCGCGTTCGCCGAAGGCAACACCGATGTCATGCAGTTCACGTTGCGCCGCGCCTGAACGCCGCGCGCTGCTGGCGACGGCTGCGGCGCTCGCGCTCGGGCCTGCGACGGCGCGCGCGAACGGCAATGCGGCGCCGGCCGAGATCAGCACGGCGTTGCCCGGAGCCACGCTGCAAGGGCAAGGTCGCTTGCGCTACTTCGGCCTGCACGTCTACGACGCGGTGTTGTGGACGCTCGCGCGCGTCACCGACCGCGATGCGCACACCGCTGCGCTCGCGCTCGAGCTGCGCTATGCGCGCACCTTGCGCGGGCCCTTGATTGCCGAGCGCTCGATCGAGGAGATGAAGGGCGTCGGCGAGTTCAGCGAGACCGACAGCGCAACGCTGGCTGGAAGCGATGAAGCGCCTGTTCCCCGACGTGCATGCCGGCGACCGCATCACCGGCGTGCACCGGCCAGGCGAAGGCGCGGCCTTCTTCGTCAACGGCCGCGCCGTCGGCGAGGTGCGCGATTCACGCTTCGCCCAGCTCTTCTTCGGCATCTGGCTGTCGCCGCGCACTTCGCAACCGTCCTTGCGCGCCGCGCTGCTGGGCACGCCACCGTGAACTCGGCCATGGCCGCCCTGCACCGCATCGAGGCCGCCGCAAGCCCGAACGCAGAAACGGCCGCAGCGCCGCGCGTGGTGATGAGCGGCGCCGCGCAGGGCCTGGCCTACGGCGCCCTCGGCCTGCCGCTGGCCTTCGTCGCGCTGCCGCTGTACGTGGTGCTGCCGAATCACTACGCGACGCAGTTCGGCGTGCCGCTCGCCGCGCTGGGCGCACTGCTGCTGGGCGCGCGGCTGCTCGACGCAGTCGCCGATCCGATGATCGGGCGCGCGGCCGATCGGTGGTTCGCGCACTCGTTGCAGCGCATCTTCGTCATTGCCACCGCGGCTGCGCTGCTCGCCGCGGCGGGGTTTCACGCGCTGTTCTTTCCGGCGGTGCAAGGCAACGCCGCGCTGCTGGCTTGGTGCGGTGTCTTCCTGGCGATCACCTATCTTGCCTACAGCGTGTTGAGCGTCGTGCACCAGGCCTGGGGCGCGCGCCTGGGCGGCGATGCGACGCAGCGCACGCGTGTCGTTGCCTGGCGCGAAGGGCTGGCGCTGGCGGGCGTCCTGATTGCCAGCGTGTTGCCGTCCATGGCCGGACTCGGTACGACCAGCGTGGTGTTCGCACTGGCGCTGGTGGTCGGGCTCGTGTGTCTGCGCGCGGCGCCGCGTCCGGATGCAGCCCTGGCGGCCGAGAGTCCGAGCACAGAAATCAACGTTTCGCCGTGGGCCAACCCCGCCTTCGCGCGCCTGCTCACGGTGTTCATCGTCAACGGCATTGCCAGCGCGGTGCCGGCCACGCTGGTGCTGTTTTTCATCCGCGACAAGCTCGCGCTCGCCGCGTACGAGCCGCTGTTCCTGTTCAGCTACTTCGCCGCGGGTGCGTTGTCGATGGCGCTGTGGGTGCGCGCGGTGCCGCGTTTCGGGCTGGCGCGGCTGTGGCTGGCCGGCATGCTGCTGGCGATCGCCGCGTTCGTCTGGGCGGCGTTGCTGCCCGCCGGCAGCCTCGGCGGCTATCTCGCGGTGTGCATCGCCAGCGGTCTCGCGCTCGGCGCCGATCTGGCCTTGCCGAGCGCGATGCTCGCCGGCGTGATTCAGCGCGCCGGCCATGCCGGCCGCGGTGAAGGCGCGTACTTCGGCTGGTGGAACTTCGCCGTCAAGTTGAACCTCGCGCTGGCCGCCGGCGTGGCGCTGCCGCTGCTCGCAGCCTTCGGCTACACGCCGGGCGCGCGCGACGAGACCGCGTTGTCCGCACTGACGCTGGCCTACTGCCTCCTGCCCTGCGCCCTCAAGCTGCTTGCCGCGACCCTGTTGTGGCGGCTTTGGATGCGCTCACCTCACGCCGAACCCCCATGACCACTCGCCGCACCCTCGCCACGCTGCTCGCCACCGCCGCGCTCACCACGCTCGCCGCCTGCGCCAGCGCACCGACGCCCGCCGACTACGCGCGCGAAACGCCCAGGCTCGACCTGCGCTCGTACTTCAACGGCCCGATCACCGCGCACGGCATCTTCACCGACCGCGCCGGCAAGGTAGTGCGGCGCTTCACGGTGAAGATGACGGGCACCTGGAACGGCAACCAGGGCGTGCTCGACGAAGACTTCAGCTACAGCGACGGAAAGAAGGAAAAGCGCGTCTGGCGCCTGACCGATCTCGGCGGCGGCAAGTACAGCGGCCGCGCCGACGATGTTGTCGGCGAAGCCGTCGGCATCGCCGCCGGCAACGCGCTGAACTGGCGCTACACGCTCGCCTTGAACGTCGACGGCCGCGTCATCGAAGTGCAGTTCGACGACTGGATGTACCTGATGGACGATCGCGTCATGCTCAACAAGGCGGCGATGAGCAAGTTCGGCCTCTACCTCGGCGAAGTGACGCTCGCCTTCACCAAACCTTGAACGCACGATGTCGCTGAACCATCGCATCACCGACTGGAAGGGCCGCGTCTGCTGGCTGGTCGGCGCTTCCACGGGCATCGGCCGCGCCACCGCCGAGCGCCTGCACGGCGCGGGCGCGGCGGTGATCGTCTCGGCGCGCAACGCTGCGGCGCTTGGAGGACTTTGCGCGCAAGCACGCAGGCGCCCACGCGATGCCGCTCGACGCCACCGATCGAGACGCGATGCAAAGCGCAGCCAAAGCGATCGTTGCGCGCCACGGCCGCATCGACCTCGCGGTGTATTGCGCCGGCCACTACAAGGCTCTGCGTGCCACTGCGTACGACCTCGACGAGATGCTCAAGCACCAGCAGGTCAACGTCAGCGGCGCCTACCATCTGCTCGACGCGGTGTTGCCGCAGTTGCTGCGCCAAGGGGCCGCGAAACAGAGCGCGCACATCAGCCTGGTGGCCAGCGTCGCCGGCTACCGCGGCCTGCCGAACGCGCTCGCGTATGGACCGACCAAGGCTGCGTTGATCAATCTGGCCGAAGTGCTGTACCTCGATCTGCAGCCCGAGGGGGTGGGCGTGTCGGTGATCAACCCGGGTTTCGTCGAGACGCCGCTGACCGCGGGCAATCAGTTCGAGATGCCGGCGCTGATCACGCCCGAAGAAGCAGCGCGGCACATCGTCGCCGGCTGGGAAGCGGGCAACTTCGAGATCCACTTTCCCAAGCGCTTCACGCTCTGGCTGAAGGCGCTGCAACACCTCACCGACGGCCTGTACTTCGCGGCGATCCGGCGATCGACGGGCTTGTGAACACCGCCCGTCATGCGGACCCGCGCGTGGCGCGCATCGTCGCGCTGTTCGAAGCGCTGACGCCGGCCGACATCGCGCGCCTGGGCGAGTTCTACCGCGACGATGCGCGCTTCAAGGATCCATTCAACGAAGTGCAGGGCGTCGGCGCGATCCGCCACGTTTTCCAGCACATGTACGTTGCTCTGCACGAACCACGGTTCGTCATGCGCGACATCGTCGCCGAGGGCGACCAGTGCTTCCTGACCTGGGACTTCCTGTTCCGCTTCAGGCGCTTCTCGCCCGAGCGCGAGCAGTGTGTGCGCGGCGGCTCGCATCTGGTGTTCGCGAGCGACGGCCGCATCGCGCTGCACCGCGACTACTGGGACGCGGCCGAAGAGTTGTACGAGAAGCTGCCCGGCCTCGGCGCGCTGATGCGCTGGTTGAAACGGCGGGTGAGCTGACGGACCCCAAGACGCCTGCGGCGTCGCCCCCCAGGCGGATCCGGGCCGCTTGGGAGCGGCCCGGCGCTGGCCGCGCGTCGCTGTCTAGCGTTGACCTTCGGTCAGCGTGTCGAGCTGGAAGCGGCCGGTCTTGTGCACCAGCCAGATGTCGGAGTAGGTCACCGAGCCGAGCTTGGTCGGCGCGGGGAACGGCGCGGCGGCCTTGATCATCTCCGTCGCCCACGGCGTGACCTCGGCGGCGGCCGGCTGGCGCACGACGCGCACGTCCTGCACTTCGCCTTGCGGACCGATGGTGGTTTCGATGATGGCCACGCCGTACAACAGCGGCGGCAGCTTGCCCTTGTGGATCTGCTTGGCGTAGGCCGCGTACAGATGCTTGGCACCGTCCTTCTTGTAGGCCTGCGCCGAAGTCGCCGCCGACGCTGCTTGTGCCTTGGGCTTCTGCGCGGCCGGCGCCGACTGGAACTGCGCGAATGCCGAGGGTGCGGCGAAAGCGCCGGCCAGGGCCAGCGCAGCGAAGAAGGTGGTGCGGGGGGTGTTCATGGCGAGCGACTCTAGAAGTCGCCTCGCGGCGCGTGGCGTGCGTTGTCCACGCGCGCCGTCGGCTTGCCATTGGTTACTGCGACGAAAGTCGCAACGCCTTCAGCGCAACCAGCCCTTGCGGCGGAAGTAGATGAACGGCGCCGCCACCGACGCCAACATCAGCAGCAAAGCGAAGGGATAGCCGAGCGACCAGTCGAGCTCCGGCATGGCCTTGAAGTTCATGCCGTAGATGCTCGCGATCAAGGTCGGCGGCAGCAGGCCGACGCTGGCCACCGAGAAGATCTTGATGATCTTGTTCTGGTTGATGTTGACGAAGCCCACCGTCGCGTCGAGCAGGAAGTTGATCTTGTCGAAGAGAAACGCGGTGTGCGAATCGAGCGAGTCGATGTCGCGCAGGATCTGCCGCGCTTCCTCGAACTGCTCGGCGTTCAACATGCGGCTGCGCATCATGAAGCTGACCGCCCGGCGCGTGTCCATGACGTTGCGCCGGATGCGGCCGTTCAGGTCTTCCTGGCGCGCGATCGCGGTCAGCGCCTCGCCCGCAGCCTTGTCGTCGACGTTGTGCTTCAACACGCCGGCGCTGACCTTCTCGAGATGGTCGTAGATGCCCTCGAGCGCGTCGGCGCTGTACTCGGCGTCGGCGTCGTAGAGCTTGAGCAGCACGTCCTTGGCATCTTCGATCAGCGCCGGGATGCGGCGCGCGCGCAGGCGCAACAGACGAAACACCGGCAAGTCTTCGGTGTGCACCGAGAACAGCACCTGCTGGTGCAGGATGAAGGCCACGCGCACGTTGCGCGGCGCCTGGTCGTCGTCGATCAGGAAGTCCGAGCGGATGTGCAGCTCGCCGTTGTCTTCCTCGTAGAAGCGCGCCGACTCTTCCAGATCGTCGTCGATGATGTCGTCGGGCAGGCTCAGCGCGTAGCGGCCGCGCAGCCAGCCCTTCTCTTCGGGCGTGGGCGCCTGCAGGTCGACCCAGACCGGCCGCAGATCGGCCAGCGCCTGCGCGCTGTCGATCTCTTGCTGGACCAGCCGGCCATTGACCAGCGTGAAGACGTTGAGCATGGGTCTGAGCGGCAGCACCGGGCACGGTGCGCACGTGGAGACAAAGGGCAGGGGGATCGATGCGCCGTCTCACCCCTCTCGGCAGCCGTCAGGCGCTGCGCCCGGAGCGGACGGTCACCGAGGGTGACACGGGTCCAACACGGCTCTCCGAACAAAGACGATCGATTATGGCACCGCGATTGCTCGGCTACAGGCTTGCGTCGCAGGGCCGCTGTCGGCACACTGGGTCGCAATCTGCTACCGGCGCACTCGCCCCCTCTCCGGCTCCCAGCCACCCCTCTTTCTCCCCGGCAGCCCTGTGCTGCAATGCCCGCGTCACCCCGTTTCAAAAGGACGATCTGAATGAACCTGACGATCAGCGGACACCATCTCGAAGTCACGCCCGCCTTGCGCGAGTACGTCATCAACAAGCTGGACCGCGTGACGCGGCATTTCGATCAAGTGGTGGACATCACCGTCTTGCTGACCGTGGAGAAGCAGAAGGAAAAGGACCGAAGGCAGAAGGCCGAAGTGAATCTGCATGTCAAGGGGCGCGACATCCACGTCGAGCATGCGAACGAGGACCTGTACGCCGCGATCGACCAGCTGGTGGACAAGCTCGACCGCCAGGTGTGTCGCCACAAGGACCGCGTCCAGGACCACCACCACGCCACGGCCAAGCGCCAGGAAGCCAGCACCTGAGATACTGAGGAAGGAAGTTAGTGGTTACTGCAAGCGGCCTTCGGGCCGCTTCCTTCTGGGCGTTTCGAGCAGTTGTTTCCGCAGCGCAGCAAAAGAGCAACAGCACCCCCGCGAAGAGGGCAGCGCCTCTTTCGGCGGCGGGGGTGGGCTTCCATAATCGGCGCCCAAAGTATCGATACGTTCTCCGCTTCTTTCGCTTGCGTCAGCCATGTCACCGGTCAGGCGTTAGTCGGCGGAAGGACCCAGCCGCAATGAATCGCCTCGCCGCCATCCTCCCCGCCGCGAATGTGCTCATCGACGTAGACGCCACGAGCAAGAAGCGTGCTTTCGAGCATGCCGGCGTGCTGTTCGAGAACCAGCACTCGATCGCCCGCGCCACGGTCACCGACAACCTGTTCGCCCGCGAGCGCTTGGGTTCCACCGGCCTGGGTCACGGCGTGGCCATCCCCCACGGCCGCATCAAGGGCCTGAAGAACCCGCTGGCCGCCGTGCTGCGCGCGCAGCACCCGATCGCTTTCGACGCCCCCGACGACGAGCCGGTGGCCCTGCTGATCTTCTTGCTGGTGCCCGAGGCGGCGACGCAGCGCCATCTCGAAATCCTGTCCGAGATCGCCGAGATGCTGTCCGACCGCGACCTGCGCGAGCGCCTGAAGTCGGCCGCCGACGCGACCGCACTGCACAAGCTGATTGCCGACTGGGAACCGCTCAAATCGGTCGCGTGAGGGGATGACCGCCCCTCGCGCGCTGCGCCCGCGGTCCCCCGAGAGGACGCTCAGGCCGCTTGGGAGCGGCCCGGCGCGGGCCTGAGAGGGCTTCCCGAATGAAGCCCACCTCCATCAGCGCCGAAGCGCTGTTCGAAGCCCATCGCACGACCTTGCGCTGGGAGTGGGTGGCGGGCCACGGCCATCCGGAACGCCGCTTCGACGACGCCGCGATTCGCGACGCACGCTCGGCGGCCGACCTGATCGGCTACCTCAACTACATCCATCCGTACCGCGTGCAGATCGTCGGCCGGCGCGAGGTGGCGTACTTGAGCCAGTCCGCGCCCGAGGTGGTCGACAAGCGCATCGCGCGCATCGTGACGCTCGAACCGCCACTGATCATCGTCGCCGACGAACAAGTGCCGCCGGACCGCCTGGTGGCGATGTGCGACCGCGCCGAAATCCCGCTGTTCGTCACCGCAGAGTCGGCCGGCCATGTCATCGACGTGCTGCGCGCCTGGCTCGGCCAGCGTTTTGCCGAGCGCACCACGCGCCACGGCGTGTTCATGGACATCCTCGGTCTGGGCGTGTTGCTCACCGGCGAGTCGGGACTGGGCAAGAGCGAGCTCGGGCTGGAACTGATCTCGCGCGGCCACGGCCTGGTGGCCGACGACGCGGTGGACATCTACCGCACCTCGCAGACCGCGCTCGAAGGGCGCTGCCCGCCGCTGCTGGCCAACCTGCTCGAGGTGCGCGGCATCGGCCTGCTGGACATCAAGGCCATCTTCGGCGAGACCGCCGTGCGTCGCAAGATGCGCCTGCACCTGCTGGTGCACCTGGTGCGCAAGGAGACGATGGAGCGCGAGTTCGAGCGCCTGCCCTACGAGCCGCTGCACGAGGATATCCTGGGTGTGCCGGTGCGCAAGGTGATCATCGCGGTGGATGCCGGCCGCAACCTCGCCGTGCTGGTGGAGGCCGCGGTGCGCAACACCGTGCTGCAGCTGCGCGGCATCGACACCTACGGCGAATTCGTGCGCCGCCACCAGGCCGCAATGGACAAGCCGCAGGACGAGTGAATGGCGGCCAGCGCCGGGCCGCTCCCAAGCGGCCGCGCTCCCCTCGGGGGAGCGCAGGCCGCAGCGAGCTGGGGGCTGCAGGTCAACCTACTTTCGGCTTGTAGGCGCAGTCCTTCTTCGTGCACACCGCGTACAGCGCCAGCGCATGGTCCTGCAGCGCGAAGCCGCGCTGCTCGGCCACCGCGCGCTGGCGCGACTCGATCTCGGCGTCGTAGAACTCCTCGACGCGGCCGCAGCTCATGCACACCAGGTGGTCGTGGTGCTGCCCCTCGTTCAGCTCGAACACCGACTTGCCGCCCTCGAAGTGGCTGCGCGACAGCAAGCCCGCCTGCTCGAACTGCAGCAGCACGCGATAAACCGTGGCCAGGCCGATGTCGGCGTCTTCGGCCAGCAGCAGCTTGTAGACGTCCTCGGCCGTCATGTGGCGCAGGGTCGAGCGCTGGAAGACTTCGAGGATCTTCAGGCGCGGGCCGGTCGCCTTCAGGCCCGTGCTCTTGACGCTGCTCTTGAGTTCGTCGGCGTGGCTCATTGGGTGACCTTCGCGCTGCCGCGCTCCGGTGCGAGCGCCTTCGGGCGGCCGGGCGGCGCTCATGCTGGCAATTAGAATCCGCACCGATCATAGCCAGCGCTGCCATCCGCGGCCGTGCAATCCCCATGCGCCCCACCCTGCTGCTCCTCGCCGCCGCTCTGGCCGGCTGCACCTCGATGCAATCCACCACCGACAAGTGGATGGGACTGATCACGCCCTATCGCATCGACATCATGCAGGGCAACGTCGTCACCAAGGAACTGGCCGCGCAGATCAAACCCGGCATGAGCCGCGAGCAGGTGCGCGACCTGCTCGGCTCGCCGTTGCTGACCAGCGCCTTCCATGCCGACCGCTGGGACTACGTCTTCACGTTGCGACGCCAGGGCGTCGAGCCGCAGCGGCGCAGCGTCGTTGCCACCTTCAAGGACAACAAGCTCGACAAGCTCGAAGCGCCGGACCTGCCCTCCGAGACCGAGTTCGTCGGCTCGGTACGGCCCAAGCGCAGCGGCGGCGCCGAGCCGGCGCTGGCCTTGAGCGACGAGCAGAAGCGCGCGCTGCCGCCGCCGGTGAAGACCGAGACGCCGGCGACCGTCGCGCCGCAGGGCGCCGTGCGTCCGTACCCGCCTTTGGAGCCGACGTGAGGAGCGACGCACGGCCGCCCGAAGGCGCTCGCTCCCCCTTGGGGGGATCGGCCGCAAGCCGTAGGGGGCCATGATGAGGGTTGCGGTGGCCGGCGCCTCCGGCCGCATGGGGCGCATGCTGATCGAAGCCGTCGAAGGCAGCGACGACTGCAAGCTCGCCGGCACGCTCGACATCGGCCGCGACATCGGCGCCAACCTGGCCGACGCGCAGGTGCTGATCGACTTCACCCGCCCCGAGGGCACGATGGCGCACCTGGCCGCCTGCCGCGAGCGCGGCGTCAAGATGGTGATCGGCACCACGGGTTTTGCCGAGGCGCACAAGGCCGAGCTCGCCGCCGCGTCGAAACACATCGCGCTGATGGTCTCGCCCAACATGAGCGTGGGCGTCAACGTCGTGCTGCGCCTGCTCGACACCGCGGCGCGCGCCTTGGCCGAGGGCTACGACATCGAGATCGTCGAGGCGCATCACCGCCACAAGGTCGATGCGCCGAGCGGCACCGCGCTGAAGATGGGTGAAGTGGTGGCTGCCGCGCTCGGCCGCGACCTCCAGCAGTGCGCCGTCTATGGCCGCGAAGGCGTCACCGGCGAGCGCGACCCGAGCACCATTGGCTTTGCCACCGTGCGCGGCGGCGACATCGTCGGCGACCACAGCGTGATGTTCTGCGGCATCGGCGAGCGCATCGAGATCGTGCACAAGAGTTCGAGCCGCGCCACCTATGCGCAAGGCGCGCTGCGCGCAGCGCGCTTCCTGATGAACAAACCGAGCGGCCTGTTCGACATGAACGACGTGCTCGGCCTCGAGTAATGCTGGCCCCTAGCTCACTCCGTTCGCGTCCCCCGAGGGGAGCCGGCCGCTTGGGACGGCCCGGCGCGGCCTAGCGAATGGACGGCTTCAACACCTTCTGGACCGCCAGCGACGCCATCGGCCGCGCGGTCACGCTGCTGCTGCTGGCGATGTCGATCGCGAGCTGGGTCACGATCCTCTGGAAGCTGTGGGTGCTGAAGCGCGCGCGCCGCGACATCGAGCGTGCCGTGCCCGCCTTCTGGGCCGCGCCCAGTGTCGACGACGGCCGCAGCCGCCTGGCCGCGATGGACCGCGAGCAGGTGCTGGTGCCGCTGCTCGAAGCAGCCACCGCCAAGGCCGCGGCCGGCACGCTCGAGTCGAGCGCGCACCTCGATTCGCAGCTCACGCGGCGCTTGCGCGACGCGCTGCACCGCGGGCTGGCGCACATGCAGTTCGGTCAGGTGCTGCTGGCCTCGATCGGCAGCACCTCTCCCTTCATCGGCCTTTTCGGCACGGTCTGGGGCATCTACCACGCGTTGGTGGCGATCGCGACGGCCGGCTCGATCACGATCGACAAGGTCGCCGGCCCGGTGGGCGAGGCGCTGATCATGACCGCCGCCGGCCTGGCCGTGGCGATCCCCGCGGTGCTCGCCTACAACCTGTTCGGCAAGTGGGTCGGCGCCGCGGAGGCCGAGCTCGAAGGTTTCGCCCACGATCTGCGCGAGATGCTGTTGGAGCAAAGGCAAGCCTGATGGTGGGCCCCCACGCGAACGTTGTTTGCCGCCCCCAAGGCCCCGCAGGGGCCACTTCGTGGCCCTTGGGGCGCTCAGCGCCCTTCGGGCGGCCGGGCGGGCGCTGATGGCCTTCGGCCGCCTCGAACGCAGTACCGGCCCGGCGCCGATGAGCGACATCAACATGACGCCGCTGATCGACGTGATGCTGGTGCTGCTCGTCATCTTCATCATCACCGCGCCGCTGATGACATCGAGCCTGAAGCTCGACCTGCCCAAGACCGACGCCGCCACGCCGCAGGCTGCGCCCACCTTCGTCGCGGTGGCCGTCGATGCCGGCGGCCAGCTCTTCCTCGGCGACGAGAAACTGTCGCGCGCGCAACTCGAACAGCGCATCGGCGCCGCCGCCAAGGGCAACCCGCAACTCGAAGTGCAGTTGCGCGCCGACCAGAAAGTGCCCTACGGCCAGGTCGCCGACCTGATCGCGCTGGTGCAGAAGGCGGGGCTGTCGCGCATCGGCTTCGTCACCGAGGCGCCGGGCAAGTAGCTTCCTACAATCCGGCGGATGAACGAGAAATACGTCCCCGCCGAAGTCGAGAAGGCCGCGCAAGCCGCATGGCAGGCGGCCGACGCCTACCGCGTCCGTGAAGACAAGAGCAAGAGGAAGTTCTACGCCTGCTCGATGCTGCCCTACCCCAGCGGCAAGCTGCACATGGGCCATGTGCGCAACTACACGATCAACGACATGCTCGCGCGCTACAAGCGCATGGCCGGCTTCAACGTGCTGATGCCGATGGGCTGGGATTCGTTCGGCTTGCCGGCAGAAAACGCGGCGATCAAGAACAAGGTGCCACCGGCGAAGTGGACGCGCGAAAACATCACCGCGATGAAGGCGCAGTGCCAGGCGCTGGGTCTGGCCATCGACTGGTCGCGCGAACTCTCGACCTGCGAGCCCGAGTACTACCAGTGGAATCAATGGTTCTTCCTGAAGATGCTCGAGCAAGGCGTCGCCTATCGCAAGACGCAGATCGTCAACTGGGACCCGGTGGACCAGACCGTGCTCGCCAACGAGCAGGTGATCGACGGCCACGGCTGGCGCAGCGGCGCGCCGGTTGAAAAGCGCGAGATTCCCGGTTACTACCTGAACATCACGAAGTACGCCGAGGAGCTGCTCGACTTCACGCTGCACAAGCTGCCCGGTTGGAGCGAGCGCCTGCGCCTGATCCAGGAAAACTGGATCGGCAAGAGCACCGGCGTCAACTTCGGCTTCCCGTACTCGATCGACGGCAAGGACGCGCTGCTGCGCGTCTTTACGACGCGCGCCGACACCATCATGGGCGTGACCTTCGTCGCCATCGCTGCCGAGCACCCGCTGGCCACGCGGCTGGCGCAGGACAAACCGGCGCTGCAACCCTTCATCGACAAGTGCAAGCTCGGCTCGGTGATGGAAGCCGACATGGCGACGATGGAAAAGGAGGGCCTGCCCACCGGCTTTCACGTCACGCACCCGCTCACCGGCGCCAAGGTCGAGGTCTGGATCGGCAACTACGTGCTGATGGCTTACGGCGAAGGCGCAGTCATGGGCGTGCCGGCGCACGACGAGCGCGACTTCGCGTTTGCGAAGAAGTACGGCCTGCCGATCCCGCAGGTGATCGCGGTCAAGGGCAAGACCTTCTCGAGCGACGCCTGGGCCGAGTGGTACGCCGACAAACAGGGTGGCGCCTGCGTCAACTCCGGCAAGTACGACGGCCTGGCCTACGAAGCCGCCACCGACGCCATCGCCGCCGACCTCGAGGGCAAGCAGCTCGGCCACAAGCAGGTGCAGTACCGCCTGCGCGACTGGGGCATCAGCCGCCAGCGCTACTGGGGCACGCCGATCCCGATCATCCATTGCGATGCGTGCGGCGTGGTGCCGGTGCCTGAAAAGGATCTGCCGGTGGTGCTGCCCGAAGACCTCGTCCCCGACGGCAGTGGCAGCC
This sequence comes from uncultured beta proteobacterium, assembly GCA_963738605.1. GTDB lineage: Bacteria > Pseudomonadota > Gammaproteobacteria > Burkholderiales > Burkholderiaceae_C > CADEEN01. The sequence continues at coordinate 7,937 of CAVTXG010000004.1, read as the reverse complement.
CACTCGTCAAGTGCGAGTCGTTCCTGAAGTGCATCTGCCCGACGTGCGGCAAAGCGGCGCGGCGCGAGACCGACACGATGGACACCTTCGTCGACAGCGCCTGGTACTACATGCGTTACGCATCGCCGGGCGCGCCGACGATGGTGGATGCGCGCAACGACTACTGGATGCCGATGGACCAGTACATCGGCGGCATCGAGCACGCCGTGCTGCACTTGCTCTACGCGCGCTTCTGGACCAGGGTGATGCGCGACATGGGCCTGCTGCACTTCGACGAGCCGTTCTCGAAGCTGATGAACCACGGCATGCTGCTCAACCACATCTACTACACGCGCAGCGACAAGGGCGGCAAGGACTACGTGCCGCCCACCGAGGTCAAGGCCGCGCTCGATGCGCACGGCCACATCGTCGGCGGCGTCGCTGCAGACGGCAGGGCTGTCGAGTACGGCGGCGTCGGCAAGATGGGCAAGACCGAGCGCAACGGCGTCGATCCGCAGGAGCTGATCGACAAGTACGGCGCCGACACCGCGCGCCTGTTCGTCATGTTCGTCGGCGGGCCGGAGGATGCTTCGGTGTGGAGCGACAGCGGCGTCGAAGGCTCGTCGCGATTCCTGCGACGCGTGTGGCAGTTTGCGCAGCGACATGCAGCGCTGGTGCGCGCCGCACCTGACGACATCGGCACTCTCGGTGACAGGGCCAAAGCGCTGCGGCGCGAAGTCCACAGCGTGCTCAAGCAAGTCGCCTACGACTACGAGCGCATGCAGTACAACACCGTCGTCTCCGGCGCGATGAAGTTGCTCAACGCGCTCGAAGGATTCGACCTTGGCGCCGCGCCGGGTGACGCCGCGGTGCTGCGCGAAGGCCTGTCGGTGCTGCTGCGTGCGCTCTATCCGGCGTGCCCGCACATCACGCAAGTGCTGTGGGGCGAGCTCGGCTTCGACAAGACGGCCAGCGACCTGCTCGACGCGCCGATGCCGCAAGCCGACGAAGCCGCGCTGGTGCGCGACGAGATCGAGCTGGTGCTGCAGATCAACGGCAAGACGCGCGGCAAGATCGTCGTTGCCACTTCTGCCGACGACGAATCGATCAAGGTGGTGGCGCTGGCCAGCCCCGAGTTCGCCAAGTTCAGCGAAGGCAAGGCCGTCAAGCTCGTGAAGATCGTGCCCGGGCGGCTGGTCAACGTCGTCTGCGCCTGATGCAACGTCGCGCCGCACTGGCCCTGCCCGCCGCGCTCGCCGGCTGCGGCTTCCAGTTGCGCCAGCCCCAGGCGCTGCCGATGCGCTCCATCGCGCTCGTCGGCTTCGCGCCCGCCTCGCCGCTGGCCGCTGCGCTGAGGCAGGAACTCGAACGCGCCGGCGTCGCGCTGCGCGAAAAGCCCGGCGAAGCCGAAGCCGTGTTCGACACGCTGACCGATGCGCGCGAGCGCAGCGTCGCCGCCTCCACCGCCGCCGGCCAGGTGCGTGAAATCACGCTGCGCGTGCGCCTGCGCTTTCGCGTCGCCACGCCCGCAGGCAAGCTGCTGCTGCCGGCGTCGGACCTGCTGCTGACGCGCGACATGAGCTACAACGAAACGGCCGCGCTCGCCAAGCAGCACGAAGAGCTGCTGCTGTACCGCGCGATGGAAGATGACATCGTGGCACAGGTGCTGAGGCGCCTGGCGTCGATCCGCCTGAGTTGATGTTGCCCGCACGCTGACATGCAGCTTCAGGTTGATGTAGGTGCGCCGCGTGCCGTGCCGGCTGCCGCCGAGCGGGATATACAGGTAGTCGCGCAGCCAGGTGCGACAGGCTGATGTGCCAGCGCCGCCAGAAATCCTGCGATCGACGAGGCGAGGTACGGGCGGTCGAAGTTCTCAGGTCAACTCGAAGCCGAGCAGGCGACCGGTGCCGACGGCGCATGTCAGGCTGTAGCCGCGTGAAGTCGCAGTAGATCTGGATGGCGAACGCGAGGGTCCCGAGAATGGCAGCCGAGCCGCGCGTCTGCGATTCGGCGTGGAACGCCATGTCGGCCAACTGCGGCCGCACGTTGGCCGCGCACCATCTTCTTGAAGAAGCCCGCAGACCAGCGAGCCACGACCGCTTCGCGCACGTGTCCGGCGTGAGGCGGCGCTCGCGATTGATCTGCCGCAGCAGGTCGCGCGGCGCGCTGGATAGGGCCGGCCACCAGATGCGGGAAGAACGACGACGAACGCGGCAAACTCGATCGGATTCGCGCTCGGGCTTCAGCTGGCCGCGATACACATCGATCGTGTAGCTGACATCGACTGGAACGTGTAGAACGAGATCCCGATCGGCAGCACGAGGTGGAGCAGCGGAAACGACGCCGTCATGCCGAACCGCGCCATCAGGACCGCGAGCGATTCGGCGAAGAAGTCGAAGTACTTGAAGGTGAACGAGAAAGCCGAGGTTGGTCGCCAGGCTCGTCCACAGGATCGCGCGGCGGGCGGTCGTGTCGCGCACGCGGTCGAGGGCCAGCGCCGCAGCGTAGTCCACGCCGCTCGAGACGGTCATGAGCGCGAGGAAGCGCCAGTCCCACCAGCCGTAGAACACGTAGCTGCCGACGAGCAGCAGCACGTTTTGCAGCAGCAGGCTTCGCCAGGCGGCGTGATACAGGACGAAGAAGAGCGCGAAGAAGACGAGAAAGACGCCGCTGTCGAAGACCATCGTGCGTGACGCTATGACGCGTGACAAGGTTCCAGGGTTCCAGGCAAGGTTCCAGGGTTCCGAAGGTTCCAGTTCGGGGCTGAAGAGTTTGAACGTTAGAACCCTGGAACTGTGGAACTGGACTGTGGAACCCTGAACTTCGCAAAGAGCCTCCATGACCGATCGCGACGACACCTTCGAGCTCTACGATCTGCGCGTGGAGGTCGTCGCCACCGATCGGCCGATGGTCTGCAGCCACCACGCCGGCGATTCGTTCGAAGTTCGTGGAGAGAACCTGCTGTTTCCCGCGGGCCTGGCGTTCTCGATGTATGCGCTGGCCGCGCTGCTGCCGCTCCTGCCGGCCAAGCAGCGCCGCACCCATGCCAACGACTGGATGACGACCGATGCCGACATCGCGTGCCCGGATCCGAACTGCGGTGCGCGCTTCCGCATCACCCGCATCGGCACCCGCACGTTCCGCCACCAGGACGTGACGTGGTCCGCCTGCCCGCCCTGAGCGAGCGGAGCGAGCCGAGGGCTCACATGACCGGCCATGTCCCGCGCGCGGTGCTGGCGCCAGGCTACGAGATCTCGCGCGTGATGAAGGGCGGCTGGCAGCTGGCCGGCGGCCACGGCGCGATCGATCCGGCATCCGCGCTGGCGGACATGGACCGCTTCGCCGATGCCGGGATCACGACGTTCGATTGCGCGGATATCTACACCGGCGTCGAGTCGCTCATCGGCACCTGGCTCGCGAGCCGCCGTGCCCTGGGCCAGAGCACGCCGATTCAGGTGCACACGAAATACGTTCCCGATCTCGATCGCCTGGCCTCGCATTCGCGAGCCGATGTCGTCAGCGGCATCGACCGTTCGCTGCGCCGGCTCGGTGTTCGACCGCCTCGATCTCGTGCAGCTGCACTGGTGGGACTACGACGTGCCAGGGTGCGTCGATGCCGCGCTGTGGCTCGACGAGCTGCGGCGCGCGGGGAAGATTCGCCACGTCGGCGTCACCAACTTCGATTGTCAGCGCCTCGGCGAGATCGTCGCTGCCGGTGTTCCGGTTCTCTCGCATCAGGTGCAGTATTCGGCGCTCGATCGACGACCGGCCGGAGACATGGCGGCGTTCTGTTCGACGCACGGCATTCACCTGCTGTGCTACGGCGCCCTGGCTGGCGGCTTTCTCTCCGAGCGCTATCTGGGCGCCACCGATCCTGTCGAGCCGCTCGAGAATCGATCGCTCGTGAAGTACCGCTTGATCGTCGAGGAATTCGGCGGATGGGCGCGCTTTCAGCAGCTGCTGGCTTCGCTGCAGCGTGTCGCGGCGCGGCACGCGGTCGGCCTCAGCGCCGTCGCCATCAGGTGGCAGCTCGATCAGCCGGGCGTCTCCGGTGTCATCGTCGGGGCCCGTCATGCGCGTCACGTCGATCGGATTGCGCAAGCATGCGGCATCGAACTCGACGCCACCGATCGGGCCGAGATCGCGAAGGCGCGGGCCGCCTCCTCAGGTCCGGCTGGTGACGTGTATACGCTCGAGCGGGTCAAGGGCGGGCGCCACGCGTCGGTGATGCGCTACACGCTGAATCAGCGTTAGCAGCGCGTGGTTGAAGCCACGTACAAGCCACGGAGTCACGGAGTTTTTCCTAATGTTTCTCTTTCCTGTGTCCCTGTGTCCCTGTGTCCCTGTGTCCCTGTGTCCCTGTGTCTCTGTGTCTCTGTGCCTCGGTGGCCCGTTCGTTGTTTTTTGCCAGGGCCCCAGCGTGCTCGTCAGCCAGGCCTACACCGCCCAATAGTGCCGCTCACACCTGCTTGCCGTCCGCGCTCGCCGAACCGACGCCAAATCGGTCGCGCATCCGCTGGCGAAACCGCTCCCGCTCTTCGGGCGTCATCTGATCCCAGTTCGCATCCATCCGGCGGAACGCGTGATCGCATGCGGAGGAGAGCGCACGCCGCGACGCGTGACCTCTCGATCCCCGCATACCCAGGCCGCCGAAGAGAATCCGGCACAGGACCAGCAGCCCCAGCGCCTGCCAGAACGTGATCTCGCCGACGCCGAAGAGCGGCGGCAGCAGCCAGTTCCAGAGCCGCCGCACCAGCTCGCCGCCAAGCGCGATGAACAGCACGAACGCCACCAGGGCGAACGGCGCGAAGAGAAGCATCTTTTTCCTGCGGCTCATGGCCATGGTCGTTGCCTCATCCTTTCGTAAGCTCGTCGAAGGTCCCCTGCAGCCGTGCGCGCAGATGCCGCACCGCGTACCGCTTGCGCGAGAGCAGCGTGTTCACGCTGACTCCCGTGTCCGCGGCCATCTCCTTGAAGCTGCGTCCTTCGATCTCGTGCGCGACGAAGACATCGCGTTGTTCCGGCGGCAGTCCGGCGACCGCCTGCTCCAGCGCCTCGAGGAGCAGCGTGCGCGCGTAGAGCGCGTCCGGGCCGGCATCCGGTGACGGCAGCAGATCCTCCAGCCGCAGCGGCCGTCATCGTCTGCCGCGTCGTCCGCCTCGCTGAACAGCTCTCGGGCGCTTCCGCGGAACAGATCCGTGATGCGATTGCGCGCCACGCGGAACAGCCAGCCGGTGACGTGCTCGATCGGCATCAGCAGGCGGTTCGCTTCCACCAGCTCGGAGAACACGTCCTGCAGGATGTCTTCGGCGTCGCGCGCGTCGGGCACGCGGCGGCGGATGAAATTCAGCAGCCGCGACCGCTCCCGCAGGACGACATCGGTGATCCGTTGGTCCGGGTCCAGTGGAATCCGCTCCAGGCTCGGCGCGTGCTTCACCTGCAGGTGTAGACGGATGAGAGGGTGCGGATATTGTAGGGCGTGCCCCTGGTGGGCGGCGCCGCAGCGTGATTGGCCGCCGCGTCGTCGCACCCGCACGACCTCAGGAGGACGTTCAGTTTAGGCGCTGTCTATCGTTTTGCAGCTGGAACGTGCCGGCGCCGTCGAACTCGCAGGATCTGCGTGTCCTTGGCGCCGTTCCCGGCGAGCCACACGTTGCCGCGATGGTCCACGGTGATGCCGTGGTTGCTGTCGGGCCAGTCGTAGCCTTGCGCCGGGACCGCCCCACGATTTCACCAGCTTGCCGGCCTGGTCGTAGACGAGCACCGGCGGCGCGACCTTGCAGCACTTGCCGATCGGTGCCGGCGCCGCCGGCCTTCGCCGGCCCGCGCCAGGCAGCGCTTCGTCGTCGCGGCCGCGCGCATCGCCGACCATGATGTCGGCGGCCTTGAAGTTGTCCTCGACCGTATTGGGCCGATGGATCGTCCAGACGTTGTCCTGCGCGTCCACCGACAGGCCGATCGTCGAGCCGGTGACCCAGTGATTCGGCAGCGGCCCGGCCAGAACGGATCGACCTCGAAGATGGGCGCCTGCTTGCCCTGCGCTCGAATCGAGGCGCGGCCGGACGTCAGGCCCGCAATCGTGACTGCGACGGCGAGAGCAACAGCGAAGCGAGTGACAGTGGTGGGCGTCACGGGGAGTTCCCTCATTGAATCGAATGCCGGGGACACGATAGTCGAAACCGGACCCCTCGGCACCGGATGATTCCGCCGGGACGTCAGCCCTTCAGGATCCCGGGCAGCGCATCGAGGAACCGCCGAGCAGAAGCGATCTGCGTGTTGCCGGCGATGAATTCGAAGGCGGTGGGGCTGACCGCGTGCGTCCCGGCGCTCTGCGACGCGGCGATCGCCGCGTGGATCACCGGGCACTCGTCGATGAGGCCGAGGAGCGTCGCCCACGCTGTCATGTCAAGGCTGGTGATGACGTCGAGGTCGTCGCGCGCACGCCACGGCATACCTGCCCGCCACTGCTTCAGCATCGCGATCCGGAGCGCGTCGAGTCCGGCTTGAATCGAGCGATCGTCGCACTGCAGGTGACGGAGCACCTCCACCAGCCGCCCTGCCGCCTCCATGCACACCTCATCGTGCAGCGTCGTCCATCCCACTTGAAACACGCGGACCAGATCGTGCTCGACGAGAAATCGATCGGGAAGCCCGCTGCCGGTGAGCGACAGCTGCGGGAGCCAGTGGCGCGGCCAGTTCTCGAGACCCAGATTGCAGATTGCCGCGGCCGCATCCGACGCTTCCTGCGCGGTAAACGGGCGCGCCTGGATCGAGCAGCCCGCCAGGAGTGTGTTCGCGAGAAAGGCCAGCTCCGCGGTCCGTGTCGCGTACGCCGCCGGGTCGTTGTCGAGCACCGCCTGCAGCTGCGCGTGCAGCCGTGCGAGGAGCGGCGCCTCGTCCTGCGCTGCCTGCAGCAACGCCTTCGGTGGCTGTGCGACGAGGCCCGCGCCGCGCAGGACCTCGACGACAGCCGCGACTGCCGCCTCGTCTGGTGTGAACGCCGCGTTTGAAGCCGCAGGCAGCAGAGCCGCCGTGTGCACCGCGGCCTCCGCCGTCTGCGCCCCGATCGCCCGGAAGTACCGCACGTGCGACGGCGTTGTCCGGCGGTGTGTCGGGCCTGACGAGATTGAGCTGGCGCGACATCTGGAGAAACGCGCGCGCTTGCGCCGGCGAGACGAATCCCTGCTCCTCTCGCCGCCGCTCGCGATCGGCCACGAGGTCGAACACGACCTGGTCGCCGTCCGCCATCAAATCGTGCAGCCCGTCGAGCTCGGAGCCCTCGTTCGAGAGCGCCAGGCTGCCGCGCATCAGTTGATGGAAGTAGCGGTGGTTATCGGACGCGAGGGCCGTCAGGACGTTGACGATCGCCTGCCAGGATTCCGTACGCCGGGCGGCGACCATGTACGCTACCGACCTCGCGCACGAACTCATGATCGGGTGTGAGCATCGCCGGCACCTCGACGCCGTCCGTCGTGGTGTACGAGGCGACCGCGGCCCGATCGAAGACCCGCGCGTGGTGCGCGAGGCCGGCGGTCACCAGACCGACGTCCATCCCGGCGACCTTCTGCGCAGCCGTATGGACACCGGCACCGGCCAGCACCTGGAGCCAGACGCCGAAGCGGGCGGGATCGAACTGTTCGTCCCGTCCAGCTTCCGCGCTTCGCCACAGGTCGAGATTGAACAGCCGCACGAGCTGTTCCGGCGTCGCGAGCGCGACGAGCTCACCGCAATCCTCCAGCCCCGTGTGCTGAATGACGCGAAGCAGCAGCTCAGGTTGAAGCCGCGGGACGATTTGCGCGATCTCTGGCGTGTCGAGCATGCGCTCGAGCAGCTGAGGTTCAGAGGCCCTCTGCCGCACACCTGTCCGTTTCTTCAAACCCTCACTCCTGCATTCTCACTACAGGTTAGAGGTTGTCACGTTTCCCCGCCGTCCTGCGTCCTTTCCTTCACCCCTAATC
>CAVTXG010000003.1:0-382264 GCA_963738605.1 uncultured beta proteobacterium | reverse complement strand
ATCATCGGCGAGCCGATCAGCACATTCTCGCGCGTCACTTCTTCGAGGAATTTATCGGGCGCGATGATTGGCACGCGTCCAGCCCTGACGTCGGCTTCATCGACGACGCCGCGCACACCGCCATAGTGGTCGACGTGGCTGTGCGTGTAGATGACGGCCGTGACCAGGCTTGCGGCCGCGATGGGCATAGTAGAGATCAAGCGCTGCACGGGCGCATTCGCACGAAATCAGCGGATCGATGATGATAACGCCGCGACTGCCTTCGATCAGCGTCATGTTCGAGATGTCGAAGCCGCGCACCTGGTAGATGCGGTCGGTCACCTGGAACAGGCCGTGGTTCATGTTGAGCCGCGCCTGGCGCCACAGGCTCGGATTGACGGTGTCGGGCGCCTCGGGTGAGGAGAGGAAGTCGTAGTCACCAAGGCTCCAGACCACCTGACCCTGCTCGCTGCGGATCGTCACATTTGGCAGCGACGCGACGAGGCCGCGTCGAGCATCCTCGAAGTCCGCTTGGTCGGCGAGGGGGAGATGCGACATGAGGCCGCATTGCAGGCACAGGTCTGCGGGCTCGCCGGCTTTGGCGTCAGATCGACGGGCGACGTCATGTTCCCCCCACGGGATGAGCTGCTACTGCACACATCAAGGCGGACGGTGCTGCAGATGTAAAGAGGCGCCGGTTCAGCGTCGGAAAATTGCGACGGTTTCCACCTGGTTGGACCACAGAAACTGGTCGATCGGCGTTACGCGGTCGATCGTGTACCCGCCTTCGACGAGGATGCGGGCGTCGCGTGCGAGCGAACCCGGGTGACACGAGACCATGATCACCGCCTTCACCTTCGACGCCGCGAGCATTTCGCACTGCGCCTTGGCGCCGGCATAGGGGGGTCGAGCACGACGGCGTCGAAGCCTTCGAGCTCCTTTGGCGACAGCGGCTCGCGGAAGAGATCGCGGCGCAGCGTCTCGGCCGGCTTCAGGCCTTGTGTGTGACGCACGGCATCCGACAGCGATCGAGTAACGGTCGCTCGCTGTCGACGGCGAGCACGCGCGCGATCCGCGCCAGCGGCAATGTCAGCGTGCCCGCGCCACAGAACAGGTCGGCGATGCGCTTCGCCTTCTTCGGCAGGCCGGCGAGCACGGCTGCGACGATTGCCGCCTCGGCGGCGGCGCCCGCCTGGAAGAAGGCGCCGGGCTTCAAGGGGATCGCGCCGGCGGACGTCGCGAGGCGTGGCGCCGACAGGGTCACGACAGTATCACCGGCGACAGTCAGGCGGGCGAATCCGGAGCGGGCTGCGAGAGCTGCAAGCTGCGTGCGGCGCGCCGGCGTCAGTTCGGGCGGATGTCGGTGACGACCACGTCCAGTCCGCCGTCGAGATCGGCGACGGCGATGCGGGTGTCACGCGACGTCGCCGCGACGATACGAACGAGGTCGCGCAGGTGCGGCAGAGCCGCCTCGATGCGCGGCTGTCAGCACCGGGCATTCGGCGAGATCGACGACCTGTGCTTCCCCGCGCGCGTGGAAACCGAGCCGGCCGGGAGCGATTGAGAAACTCGCGCGTCGTCGTGAGCGCGGCGGCACGGTGAAGCGGCGCGATCACGGGCGAGAGGTCGTGCTCACGAAAGGCGCGCTCGACCAGCGTCGTCTTCCACGCAGCGCATAGAGCGCCGGCGCCATGTGCTGGGCGACGCAGCCACCACAGGTGCCGAAGTGCCGGCAGGCGGGCGGCGCGCGATCGGGGCTCGACCGGTCGGAGTGGCCGTCGTGACCATCTCCCCGGGAAGCGCATCGGTCACCGCGATGCTCGTTCCATCCGCGAGGCGCACGCGGCCGTCGCCCTGATGGCCGAGCGCGTCGACCGATGTTTGCCCGCGATGCTCACGGCTTCTCCGCTCCGATGAGGAACTCGACGTTGCCGTCGCCGCCCGTGATCGGCGAGGGCACGACGCCAGTTAGGTCCACCCCATCTCGTCGCGCAGCCAGCTGCGGATGTCATCGACCGCGCGCTCGCGCGCCGCCGCGTTGCGGACGATGCCGCCCTTGCCGACATACGCCGGCCGACCTCGAACTGCGGCTTGATCAGCGCTACCAGCCAGCGCCGGCGCCGCCAGCGCCAGCGCAGCCGGCAGCGCCTTGGCGAGCGAGATGAAGGCGACATCGGCGACGATCGCGGGATCGGCTGATTGACAGGGCCTGCGCGAAATTCGACGTGCGTCTGTCGCCTCCAGGCAGGTGACGCGCGGGTCGCCTGCGCAAGCTCGTCGTGCAGTTGGCCGCGACCAACATCGACGGCATAGACCGCGGCGCGCCACGGCTAAGAGCACGTCGGTGAAGCCGCCGGTGGAGGCGCCGATGTCGAGCGCAACTCGCCCCGTGCAGTCGAACGGGAACGATGCAAAACCTGCCCAGCAGCTTTTCCGCGCCGCGCGAAACATGCACGACGGTGTCAGGCGCGAGCGCGATCTTGGCACACTCCGTGACTGCCTGCGCCGGCTTCAACGCCGCGCGACCGTCAACCAGGACGCGCCCGCGCATGATCAAATCACGCGCGCGAGCCCGTGTCGCAACCAGGCCGCGCGAAACAAGCACCTGATCGAGGCGCGTGCGCTCCGCCGTGACCACCGTTTTCAGAACGTGTGTCAGGTGTCGTTCGCCTTGTTCGCGGGATTCTTGCCTCAGGTGGGGCGCGATACGCCGATATGAGCGGGCCCGCAAGGCACGCTTAACCAATCACCGCGCCATCTGCCGCACCCGCGGCTGTGCGCACGAGCCGACAATAGGGTTTCCAGAATCGGCGCGCACACGCTTATTGTGAAAGCCCATGACGCGGTACATCTTCATCACCGGCGGCGTGGTGTCTTCGCTTGGCAAAGGGCTGGCTTCAGCGGCCCTTGGAGCGCTTTTACAAGCCCGAGGTTATTCGGTTCGGCTACGCAAGCTGGATCCGTACCTCAATGTCGATCCTGGCACCATGAGCCCTTACCAGCATGGTGAGGTGTTCGTGACCGACGACGGCGCGGAAACCGATCTCGATCTCGGCCACTACGAGCGCTTCACCGGCGTCTCGGCCAAAAAATCGGACAACATCACCACCGGCCGCATCTATCAGGAAATCATCACCAAGGAGCGCCGCGGCGACTACCTCGGCGGCACCGTGCAGGTCATCCCGCACGTCACCAACGCCATCAAGGATTTCGTGCTCTCCGGCAACGACGGCCTCGACTTCGTGCCTCGTCGAAGTCGGCGGCACTGTCGGCGACATCGAAGGCTTGCCGTTCTTCGAAGCCATCCGCCAGATCGGCAACGACCTCCCGCGCGGCCAGTGCCATCTACGTCCACCTGACGCTGCTGCCGTACATCCCGTCAGCAGGCGAACTGAAAACCAAACCGACCCAGCACTCGGTCAAGGAACTGCGCTCGATCGGCATCCAGCCCGATATCCTGCTCTGCCGCGCCGATCGCGAAATCCCGAAATCCGAACGCCGCAAGATCGCGCTGTTCTGCAACGTGCGCGAAGAAGCCGTCATTCAGGCGCTCGACGTGCCTCGATTTACGATGTGCCGCTCGCCTATCACCATGAAGGCCTCGACACCGAAGTCCTCAAGGCCTTCGGCATCACCGGCGCACCCAAGCCCGATCTGACCCGCTGGGAAACCATCGGCCAGCGTATCGCCAACCCCGAAGGCGAAGTCACCATCGCCATCGTCGGCAAGTACACCGGTCTGAAAGACGCCTACAAATCGCTCAACGAGGCGCTCATCCACGGCGGCATCGCCAACAACGTCAAAGTCAACCTGCAGTGGATCGAGAGCGAAGTCTTCGAAAGCCAGGACCCCGCTCCCCATCTTGAAGGCGTCCACGGCATCCTCGTCCCCGGCGGCTTCGGCGAACGCGGCTCCGAGGGCAAGATCATGGCCGCACGCTTTGCCCGCACCCGCAAGACACCCTATTTCGGCATCTGCTTCGGCATGCAGATGGCCGTGGTCGAGGCGGCACGCGCCCTCACTGGCGTCGAGAATGCTTCATCGACCGAATTCGGCCCGACATCCGAACCTGTCGTCGGTGAAATGAAAGAGTGGATGAAGGGCAACGAACTCGAAATCCGCAAGTCTGGCGGCGATCTCGGCGGCACCATGCGTCTGGGCGCCTTCGAAGCGTCCTTGCAGGAAGGCAGCCATATCGCCAAAATCTATGGCGCGACCCGCATCTCCGAACGCCATCGCCACCGCTACGAGGTCAACACCAAGTATCGCGCAGCGCTTGAAGCCAAAGGCATGAAGTTCTGCGGCATGTCGCCGGATGGCCTGTTGCCCGAAACGGTCGAGATCCCCGGCCACCCCTGGTTCATCGGCGTGCAGTATCACCCCGAACTGAAATCACGGCCGTTTGAGCCGCACCCGCTGTTCAAGAGTTTTATTGCAGCGGCCGTGGAGCAGAGTAGGTTGGTGTGAGGAGCACATATTCATGCACGCGCAACATCTCCGTTTGATTGCGAACTCGATACAAAAAGACATGACCGACGGCGGCATCAAGCACGCGTGGGATCACCTAATTGCGTGCGTTGATGCTACCGCGGGTTGCGCTCCCCCTCGGCAACTACGGCGGCCGCGTTGGTAGAAGCGCGTGAAACTGTGCGTAACTCACTTCAACGATCTATAGTGCATGAAATGCCCGCTACTCGGCGCCCTCTTTTGGAGGACATTGGCTGCAACTACTACGACTTCAACGAATTCGAAAAAATCCTGGAGATCTGGGTACCGACACCCACATTGGTCTTGCAGAACGTGTCAAGGAACTTGGAAAATCCAAGAATGGATGGCCGGCGATATTAAGGCATTTTCCGAAATCGACCAAGCCTTCAGCTGGCTGAAGATTGAACCCGAACCGCATGCAGACGACAACGGACCGTTCGGTGAGTTCCCGAAGTACTACAGCCCGCAGGATGCGCGCGAAGTGATCGAGGTCACTCGCGTCACGCACCGCCGCGACCCGATCTTCCACACCATCATACCGGCCGAGATGGAACACCTGCTGCTTGGCGCAATCCCGCGCGAAGCGAGCATGCTGCTGCACCTGCAGCGTAGCTTCCCCAACGTCACCGACGTGCATCTCGCGGTCGGCGGCGTGTGTCGCTATCACCTCGTCGTGCAGATGAAGAAGCACCGCGAAGGCGAGCCGAAGAACGTCATGATGGGCGCGTTCGGCGGCCACTACGACATCAAACGCGTCGTCGTGGTCGACGAGGACGTCGATATCCACAACGACGCCGAAGTCGAATGGGCGCTCGCCACGCGCTTTCAACCCGATCGCGATCTGATGGTCGTGAACCACTCGCAAGGCTCGCTCCTCGACCCATCGACCCAGAACGGCGGCATCGGCGGAAAGTGGGGGCTCGATGCGACCAAACCGCTCCGCTACGAAGGCGTAGGCCAGGAGGTGCGGCTGCGCCTCGCCGTACACGAAGGGGGTGTCGATGACCACCAGCGGCACGCGGAAATGGGCGGCCAGCGCCCGGTACCAGTATAGGACGGTCTGGCAGATGTTGGTGCAGCAGCACAGGAGGTCGGGCCTGGGCAGGCGCCCGACGGGGGTCTTGCCGGTGGCGACGCTCCCGAGGTCGGCCCGGGCATAGCCGCACAGGTCGCGGGAATACCCCTCTCGCTCCACCGCTTCGGACAGCTCGGGGACCATCCGCTTCACCGAGCAGATCGCCCCGTGGTTCTCCGGGTAGACCGTGTGGAACCCGAGCGGGCGCAGCACCTCCACCGGGAAGCCGCTGGTGACCCAGGCGACCGGCACCGCGCCGTCGGCAAAGCGGCCGGCGAGGTTAAAGAAGGGGTCAAAGATCTTGGGCAGGATCTCCGGCGAGATGCCCTTGCCGTTATCGGCCACCTCCACCGCAATGTGCCGGTCGCCCTCGCGGCGCGTAGTCGTGATCGTAATCAGGCCGGGCCCCGGGTCGATCGCCTGGGCGGCGTTGTTGAGGAGGTTCAAGAACACCTGGTTGATCTGGGAGGGCGAGCAGGTAATCGCGGGGATATCGCCGAAGTTCTTCTTGACCGCATGGCCTCAGCTCGTGCCGGGCCAGCATCAGTGCGCTCTCGAGGCCTTCGTTCAGGTTGAACTCCCCACCTTGCTGCGATCGAGCCGCGAGAAATTCTTGAGGTTGATCACGATCTCCGAGATCTGCGCGATGCCGCCTACAACCCGTCCTTTGCCAGGGCTGCAGATCATCGGTGACGTGACGCTCTTCGGCCTGGCCTTCAAGCCCGCACCGACGACCTGCGCGACTCGCCGTGGTGACGCTGGCCGAGCGGCTGGTCGGCCGCGGGTCTCGACTTCGATCTTCGACGGCTTCGTCAAGATCAGTCGGCTGCTGGGCAAGAACAGGAGTTCATCGACCGCGAGGTGCCGCATCTCGATCGATCTGCCTGCCGCGACCCGGCCGATGCCCTGGAGGCGCGCAGGTGATCGTCGTCGGTCACGCCGAATGCGCAAACGGTCAGGTCATCGCGGCGCGCCGCGGCCGGGCGCCGCATCGTCGACTTGGCGGGTACTCGGAACTGCGCGATTGCGATGCGAGATACGAGGGGATTTGCTGGTGATCGAGTGCCGCTGCGTGCTCGCTGTAAGGTATGTCGCACTGCCTCATTCTGAATCTGCGATCTTGCGAGCAGCCAGTACTCTTGACCCCGCACGAGTCAAGCAGCAACATCAACCCACCTCGATCGCTTATAAACACAGAACGTCGGAATCGTTGTCCCGTTCTTTCAGCGCACGCCCGGCATTCTTCGTCGCGCGCTCCAGAGCATTGCCGCGCAGAAGCATGTTGACGTTTCGCGAATGGTTGTTGTCGTCGTCGATGATGGATCTCCGACACCAGTTGAGCCTGAACTTGCCGACTGGATTTCTCTCAACATTCGCTGATCAAGCAAGCGAATGGTGGTCCGGAGTCACGAAGAAACACGGGGCTAGATGCTCTGGATGCGAGTGTTGAATTCGTTGCCTTTCTCGACTCCGACGATGTTTGGTTTCCTGACCACCTTGCGGTAGCAACGAGTGCACTTGAACTCGGGGGGACATTTTTCTTCGCAAATCTGTTTCAACTGCACTCGAACGTCCGCATTCGAACGTGCAGGAAGGACTGGCCAGAAGAAGATCACGAGAGGCTCATCGGGGATTGCTATCGATACAAGAAGAACATGCTCGACCAGATCTATTCGGGAAACGTGATCGCTACGCCGACAGTCGTTTACCGTCGAAGAAACCATCCGAACCTTCGATTCGAGCCGCGCTTCCGTCGAGCCGGAGAGGATTACTTGATGTGGTCTCACTTTGCTGTCGATGGGGCCAACTTCGTCTTTCGTGCGACGCCATCCGTGCGGTGCCAGGAAGGAGTCAATGTGTTCTCCGGGGCAAGTTCGGGGGACGGCTGCGTACCTCAAGCGGACGAGCGACGAAATCGCCTACCTGCGCTACGCTCTAGACTCATTCGCACTGAGTGCCTCAGTACGCCAGGCGTCGAGATCGAATCAACCGACTAAGGGCTGTGTACTGGCGCAACGCGGTCGGATTGCTGGTACGCGATCCCAGGGATTTGCTGATGCGGTAGTCGGGGATTCACGCCCAGTTCACAGCGCCACGGCGCGTTCCTTCTGAAATCTCGACTTTCGAGCCTGTATGTGATTGACGACCCATGCTTCTTCGCCCGTTAATCTTCATCCTGCTAGTCGCACTGAGCGCTTCATGTGCGGCGCAACTGGATTCCTGGCTACCGGGACAGCGTCTACGCCATGGATCCTCGCGAGATCGCACTGCTGCCGCCTTACTGTCGGTACACGCAGCACTTCCGCGACAAGTTGCCGGGCGGTATGGATGAAATGCAGCAACGCCGTTGGGTGGAAGCGTTAGGTGCTGCCTTTCTTCACATGCACCACTATTGTTACGGGCTGATGAACGCCAACCGCGGCCTCCTTTTTGGCCACTACGCCGCTGGCCAAGAACCACTACTTGAACGATGCCGTAGTCGACTTCGATTACGTACTGAATCGTTCTGAGGAGCAATTTGTCTTGTTTCCGGAAGTCTTTGCCCGCCGTGGTCAGGCTCAACTTCATCTGGGGCACATCGTCGCCGGAACTTGAATCCATTGAGAAGGCGATCTCGATCAAGCCAGACTACTGGCTGCCGTATGCCATGGCGAGCGACTTCTACAAGGTCAAAGGAGACCTCGAGCGCGCACGCAAGTGGCTGCGACGGGGGCTCCAAGCGTCGCCCCGCGCGCAACCCCTGGAGTCGCGGCTCGCCGGACTGGGTGAGGTCAGCAACCCTCGCAAGTAGCAGGATTTCAGCTCTGCTGCCTGCTGATAGCGAGTCGCCAAGTAGCTGTCTCTTGCGCCAGACCTCAGGCGTGCTTGTAGAGGAGAAGGGGCTGCCAGTGCGACGCAGTGGGTGATACACGACGTCACCGTAGTCGCGACGCAGTCGAGCACGACGGCTCGCGGGCTCTGGACCCGGGTTGCCCTGCACGTCAGCCGGCGGCGTGCGAGGGGCCGCCCATCTTGGTCCATGGCCGCCGCCGCTGGCGACCGGCTCCATAGCTCACCGCCGGCACTGAACAGCAGGAAGTTGCCGTCACTGGGTCATCGACCAGATGGCCGCGTTGGATGCCCACCGCCTTGCCCGAGGGCACGTTAGGCATCGCGACACGGAGCTGTCCGAGTTGAGCCGCCACAGCTTGCTGCCGCGTTGCCACCGCCGTAGACGGCGACGTTCTTCTTCGCGCTGTACTCGATCAGGCTGTGGTAGGTCTAGCCGCTGCCGTAGTAGGGTGCCGCTCTCTTGGCTGAAGAACCACTTGGTCGGTCAGCGGATCGTAGGCCACGATCTGCCATCGTTGGCGCTGCCGGTGGCGTTGCCGCTGTTGAAGACCACGTAGCAGCCCTGGCTGCCAGCGCCGGCGAAACGAGCCGGACCACCAGCACGTGCCGATGGCCACCTGATCGGTTGCCGCCACGCTCGGAATGGCGGCAAAGCTCGACGCCCAGGCTTCTTGTAGACGCGAATCCGGCCGGAGAAGCCGCTGTAGTATCGGTGGTACAGGTCACCGGTGTACGGTTCACGCCGTTGTGGTCGTAGCCGTGACCTGGCGCGATGCCCGTGTTGTCGGCCACCAGACGAACGGTTGGTCGCCTCAAGTATCGGACATGTCGCGGCTGGATAGTTATGGTCCATACCGATGATCTCGATGGCACCTGGACACCGGTTCCACGGCATCGAGTTGCAGTAGTGGAGCATGGTGCCCAGACGAGCCGACGCCCAAAACGGGGTCCTGGCCTTGGCGGTGTTCAGTCGCGCCCAGCCCCCGGCCGGCATCGACGCAGCGAGTGCCGGCCAGCGCGCTGCCGCCGGCGAAACCGTCGGGCAAGCCGTCGACGCCGGAACTGCCGCCAGACACCGTCACTGCGGCGGCGGGCAAGGCTGGTCCGCACGCGCGGTGTCGACAAAGCGCCCCGGCGAGACCCGAGGAGGCGAGGAGAAAGTTTCTGCGTTTCATTTGATCGGTCCAGGTTGGAGGTGGTGTGCCGCTGTTCAGGTTACTTAACTGAAGGTGGCGGGGGCAGAGCCGATACTTGCGACGCCAGCCGAGTTGACGGTCTGAACGACGACAAAGTATGTCGCCGGTGGAGACCAGTGATCTGCGCTCGTTGTCGATGCACCGGAGACGTTGACCGACGCTTCAGTGGTGCGCTTGCGCCGTAGACGACGCGGTAGCCAGCGATGTCTTTCAGTGACGTCCCATCGGTTTGTGTTGGCTTGACCCAGGTCATCGTCGCGCTTCCGGTCGGCGCGGGTGCCGGTGCCGGTGCCGGAGCCGGTGCCGGTGCCGGTGCCGGTGCCGGTGCAGGTGCAGGTGCCGGTGCAGGTGCAGGTGCAGGTGCAGGTGCAGGTGCAGGTGCAGGTGCAGGTGCAGGTGCAGGTGCAGGAGTGCAGGTGCAGGTGCAGGTGCAGGTGCAGCCGTGCTGGTCGACGGATCGGCGATCTTGGTGCGCGAGATGATGAGTTCGTCGTACCAGGTGTAGGAGACGGGGTTGGTGACGGAGGAGTCCTTGCTGGTGTTGTAGGGCAGCAGCCAGATCTTGCCGTAGC
This sequence comes from uncultured beta proteobacterium, assembly GCA_963738605.1. GTDB lineage: Bacteria > Pseudomonadota > Gammaproteobacteria > Burkholderiales > Burkholderiaceae_C > CADEEN01. Next base: position 372,122 of record CAVTXG010000003.1, on the reverse strand, counting down.
GCTGGTTGTCGGCGTCGGTGGCCGGCCGACGAGGTTGTAGGGCCCCCACTGGATCAGCATCTCCGAAGGCTTGCCCTCGCGAGCGCCCCACAGCGTGATGTAGCTGCCCTGGAACTCGTCGCCGACGCGCGGGCCGAGCTTGACCTGCATCTGGAACGTCATCCACTCGTTGGCGACATAGCCGAAGCAGTTGCCGTTGGGCGCGAAGTAGCCGGTCGAACTCTGCGAGTACAGGCAGTAAGGAGCGGGCCGGGCGTTTTGCAGCTTGAAGTCGTAGGCGCCGAAGCGCTCGCTGGAAGCGGTCGTAGGGGCCGTGCGAGGTCGAGCCCGTGCAGGAGTTGTAGATCGATCGGAAAGCCGCGGTGGTAGGTGTTTTGCACCGGCAACTCGAGCGCCGTGCACGAGGTGAACCACTTGCCGGGCCGATCGCCGGTGCCCACGATGACCTGCTTCCAGCCGCCGCCGCCGGCGAACTTGGTAGCCAGGAACTCGGGGCTGAAGCGCTGGCGCCACTGGACGAAGAACTCCTGGCCGCCATCGAACTGCACCGACAAGTCCTTGGAGAAGTTGGTGAAGTACGAGCCCGAGGAGTCCGAGCCCGAGTTGGACGGAATGGTGAACTTCAGTGAGCTGTTGCCCGAAGCGCTTGCACGCTCGTGTCGCTGGGTGGCGCGGGTGAAGTCGGTGGTGCCGTAGGGCGCGAAGATGCCGGAATTGGTGCCGGGCCGCCGGGCACGCCGCCCTGCCGGTGGTGAAGTCGGCGGCCGAGTCGAAGCCCACGCACTTGACGACACCGGGCTGCGCGCAGCGCGTGGCGAAGTCCTGGCTGCCAGGCGCAGGCGCAGGCGCAGGTGCAGGTGCAGGTGCAGGTGCAGGTGCAGGTGCAGGTGCAGGTGCAGGTGCAGGTGCAGGTGCAGGTGCAGGTGCAGGTGCAGGTGCAGGTGCAGGTGCAGGTGCAGGTGCAGGTGCAGGTGCAGGTGCAGGTGCAGGTGCGGTGCAGGTGCAGGTGCAGGCGACGGAGCGGGAGCTGCTGCGCCATCCCAAGCCAAGGTTCGAGTCGCGCTCGACCTATTGCCTGTTGCATCCACCGCAGTCACGGTCACGACGTTGGTCGCCGTTCTGCAGCGCGATGCTCGGCACGGACCACGTGCTGGCTTGGCGCGAGCCGCTCAGCTGCGCCTGGCCGTTGCCGCCCCGATCGTTCGACCAATAGACACGGTAGACCCAGCGGTCGTCCGAGGCGGTGCCGCTGACCGAGAAGCTGCCGCTGCCCGCCGCCGAAGGGATGGCCGCGCCGATCGTGACCGTCGGTGCGGTTCTGTCATTCGATCGCCGCCCCTCAGCGGTCTCGGCCTCGTCTGCCTGGAAGGCCTCGAGGTCGGCGGCATCGGAGTTCGCACCGCCGCAGCCGGCAACTGACATGAACGCTACGGCGTTAAACAGCGCTACTGTCGAGCGCTTCAAGCGAAACTTCATTTTCAGGTCCATCCCAAGACTGGTGTTCTGTATCGCAGCGGTTGCCAGGCAACCTTGCGTTCGATTCGGATCTCCGTCCGTGTCGACACAGGGGCCGCACTTCAGGTTGGACGAGAGCCTAGCCAAGCCAGACGCCCCCCCCGTAACCGAGGGCCAGTCGTGTAACAGCGACAGGCCGCGCAGAATGGCCCAAATCAAGCGGCAATACAGGGATTGAGCTGATCCGCGCCTTGCAGCAGCGCTGTCGAGAGTTACATCGAGATAGGCGCCGGCGTGAATTTCCGCACGTGTGTGCCTGCACCTCGAGTCTGGAAGGGAGCCCACAAGAACGGCTCTAGACTCGTCGCAGTACTGCGCACAATGCCCGTCGACCCTTTGCATTGCGCGCACCTCGAGGAACACGGGCGAACAAGCAATGGCTCAGTCGGTGCCGCGCGCGCGCAGTATTCGCCTCGCCCTCAAGGTCTGGCTGTTCTCCGCGCGCCGCGCCGCGGTGCGCCTGTTTCGATCCTATGGCGCCGACGAATTGCTGCGGGCGATCCGCTCGTTGGGCATCACAGCAGGCGACGCCGTGATGCTGCACAGCGCCTTCGAGCCGCATCATGGCTTTCGCGGATCCGCCGATGCGTTGATCGAGGTCTTCCTCGATGCCGTCGGGCCGACCGGTCACCTGTTGATGCCTTCGATGCCTTATCGATCGTCGTCCCTGGCCTACCTGAAGAGCGGCAGGCGCTTCGATGTGCGGCGAACCGTCTCGATGATGGGCATGGTGTCGGAAATGTTTCGGCGGCGCGCCGGTGTGCTGCGCAGCGTGCACCCGACGCATCCGATCCTCGTCGTCGGGCCGCAGGCCGAGCGTTTCGTTGCGGCGCATCCGCAGTGCCGCTATCCCTGCGGGCCGGGCTCGCCGTTCGACGAACTCGCGCTCGCCCAGGGCAAAGTGCTTTTCTTCAATGCCGGCTTCGCGACCATCACCTTCTTTCACTGGCTCGAACACATGGTTCGTGACCAGTTGCCGTTCGCGCTCTACACCGATGAGCCGTTCGACGTTGCGGTGATCGACGCCGACGGCAACGAGCGCACCGTGACCACCTATGTCTATGCGCAAGATGCCATCGACCGGCGCCGATTCGAGATTTTCGAGCAGGCGATGCGCGATCGCGATGCGATCCGCGCCTGCCGCGTCGGCAACAGCCAACTGCTGGCCGTCGACCTGAAGGATGCGATCGCCTGCACGCAGGACATGCTGCGGTCGGGCCGCATCTTCTACGAAATGTCTGAGCCTGACGCAAGCCGCGCCACAGCACTGCCTTGAGTGCCCCCGCGCCGATCAACCGGAACTTGGGGGATGCCACCGCACGACGGCTTGGCTATCCTCTGCCCGCCATGCTCGCCTGCTGATGCGGAGACCCTGTTGAACTTGCCAAAGACCGACCCGTCCCCCGTCCTCGACTTCGCGGGACGCTGGGTGCTCGTATCGGGCGCCTCGTCGGGCATCGGCCGGGCGATCGCCATCGAACTGTCGGCACACCGCTGCGGCGTCATCCTGTGCGGTCGCGATGCGGCCCGGCTCGACGAGACGGCCGCAGCACTCGACGGCGCGCCGCACCGCAGCCTGGTGCTCGACCTGGCGCAGCACGACGCCATCGTTCCCGCCGTGCAGCGCCTGCGCGCCGATGTCGGCCCGATCTACGGCCTGTGCCACGCCGCCGGTGTCGTCGAGACCCGGCCGCTGGCGTCGAACACCGTGGACATCGTGCGCGCGCAGCTCGACATCAACCTGATCGCCGGCCTCGAACTGGCCCGCGCGGTGTGCCGCCGTGACGTGCTCGCCGCCGAGGGCGGCAGCCTGCTGTTCATCTCTTCGGTGTATGGCCGCGTCGGCATGCCCGGGCAGATCGGCTACTGCGCAACCAAGGGCGCTGTGGCGTCGGCCGTGCGTGCCCTGGCCATCGAACTGGCTCGCCGCAACGTGCGCGCCAACTGCATCTCTCCCGGCCTCGTGTTCACGCCGATGACCCAGCACTCCTTGGGAAAGCTCTCGGCCGAACAAGTCGCGCGCCTCGAGGCGGCGCATCCGCTGGGTCCGGGCACACCTCAAGACGTGGCACGCGCCGCGACCTTCCTGCTCGCGCCGTCGTCGCGCTGGATCACGGGGGCCGACCTCGCCGTCGATGGCGGGCTCACCGCGCAATGACCTCAGGCAATGACGAACACACGATGAACACACAAGATGCACTGCACTGGATCTCCGAGGTCTTCGAAGAATCGCCGGGCCGCATCACCGCGGCGACGGCGCGCGACGCGATCCCCGGCTGGGACTCGCTCGGCACCCTGTCGCTGATCGCAGCGCTCGACGAGAAGTTCGACATCCACCTGAGCGAGCAAGAGATCGAAGGCATGAGCAGCGTCGAGGACGTGTTCGCCATCCTGCGTCGCCAGGGCGCGCTGCAGGACGGCTGATGCGCTTCCTGCTCGTCGACAGCATCGTCGCCTTGACGCCGGGCGTGAGCATCGTCGCGCGGCGCCGCGTGCCCGACAACGAAGAGCTGTTCCAGGATCATTTCCCGGGTTTCCCGGTGATGCCCGGCGTGCTGCTGACTGAAATGATGGCGCAGGCCGCGGGCAAGTGCCTGGCCGCACAACGCCTGCCGCGCGGCGTGCCGATGTTGTCGAAAATTCTCTCGGCGAGTTTTCGCTTCTGGGTTCGGCCGGGCGATGTGACGCTGCTGCACGCCACGATCGATGCCAACGAAGCGCGCTACGCGACCGCCGAGTGCCGGCTCGAGGTCGAAGGCCGCGTGGCCGCGCAGGCGCGGCTGTTCTATTCGTTCTTGCCGGCCGAGCGAATTCGCGCCGGACCTGCGGGATGAGGTGCTCGATCGCTTCTTGTCGGAGCACGCTTCGTGAACGACGCCTTCAGCCTGGCGGGCCGCAGCATCCTCGTCACCGGCGGCACCCGCGGCATCGGCCGCGCCATTTCGTTGCAGCTCGCGCGCGGCGGCGCACAGGTCGTCGCCAACTACGCGCGCAACGATGCAGCGGCGCAGTCGCTGCAAGAAACGGCTGTTGCCGAAGGCCTGGCGATCGAGCCGCTGCGCGCCGATCTCACCAGCCCCAAAGGCATGACGTGCCGTGCAGGAGCGCATGGCAAGTTGCGCGGCCGGCACGGTCTCGCTCGTGCATTGCGCTGCGACCGGCGTGCATCGTGCCGTCGCTGAACTGACCACCCGCCATTGGGACTGGACGATGGCGCTCAACGCGCGCGCGTTCTTCGAGCTCGTGCAAACCTTGTTGCCGGTGTTCGGCGCAGGCTCGGCGATCGTCGCCATGTCCTCGGCCGGCGCAGTGCGCGCCGTGCCGGCCTACGCCGCGATCGGCAGTTCCAAAGGCGCGCTCGAAGCATTGGCGCGGCACCTCGCCGTGGAGCTCGCGCCGCGCGGTATCCGCGTCAACATTCTTTCGCCCGGCAGCGTGCTGACCGAAGCGTGGGACGCTTTCCCCGACAAGGAGCGCCGCGTCGCCGAAGCCGTGGCACGCACGCCGCAGGGCCGCCTGGTCACGCCCGACGAAGTGGCCCTGCTCGCGCGCTTCTTGTGCAGCCCGGCGGCGCAGGGCATCGTCGGCCAGACGCTCGTCATCGACGGTGGCGCGCGCATCGTCGATTGACACGCGGCCCAGCCGCCAACGCGAAGGAAACCCCGCATGAGCCGCTCCAGCATCGAAGGCATTCGCATTGCCGGTGTCGCCACCTGCGTGCCGCCGCGCGTGGCCGACAACCTCGACCCGGCCTTGGGCTTCGATCCCGAAGAGGTGCGCAAGGTCGTCGCCATGGCCGGCGTGCGCGAGCGCCGCGTCGTCGATGACGGCGTGACCTCGGCCGACCTGTGCTTCGAAGCGGCCGAGTCCTTGCTCGACCGCCTCGGCTGGGAGCGCGAGTCGATCAGCGGCCTGATCTTCGTCACGCAAAGCCCCGACTACTTCTTGCCGTCGACGAGTTGCGTGCTGCATCAGTGGCTGGCCCTCGGCGACGAGTGTGCTGCCTTCGATGTCGGCCTCGGCTGCTCGGGCTATCCGTACGGCCTGTACCTCGCAGCCACGATGCTGCGCGGTGGCGGGCACCGTCGCGTGCTGATGCTGCACGGCGAGACGCCCAGCCGCTTCGTCGATCCTTCCGATCACGCGACGAAGTTGTTGTTCAGCGATTCGGGTTCGGCCACCGCCATCGAGCTCGATGCGGCGGGGCCCGCCGCGCACTTCTGCCTGAACACCGACGGCGCCGGTCATGCCGGACTCATCATCCGCGGCGGCGGTTTCCGCGATCGCTTCCCGGCCGATCCGCGCGAGCTGTCGTTGCGCATGGATGGCGCGGGCATCTTCAACTTCACGATCAAGCGCGTGCCGGCGCTGGTGCTGGCCGCGCTCGAACAGAGCGGCCGGGCCATCGACGACATCGATGCCTTCGTCTTTCATCAGTCCAACCGCTTCATCATGAAGCACCTGATGAAGAAGTGCGGCCTGCCGGAAGCGCGCGTGCCGATGACGCTCGAAGACACCGGCAACTGCGGCGGCCCTTCCGTGGCGGTGGCGATGACGCGGCGTCTGCCCGCCGAGCGCGAGCGCAGCTTGCGCCTCATGCTGCTCGGCTACGGCGTGGGCTTGTCGTGGGGCGCGGCGGTGATCGAGCTCGATGCGAAAGCGCCACTGATGCATGGCGACTACACGGCGCGTGTCGCGAAGCGGGGCGTACCGACAACAGCCGCCGCTTGAGATGTGCGGCATCGCCGGCATCTGGAGCGAGCCGGGCGCGGCGCCGCCGCGGCGAGAGGAGATCGATGCGATGGTCGCGGCGCTGCATCACCGCGGCCCGGATGGCCGCGGCGCGCTGATCGACGGCGCCATCGGGCTGGGTCACGCGCGGCTTTCCATCATCGATCTGGACGGCGGCGCGCAGCCGATGGGCAACGAGGACGGCCGCATCCAGGTCGTCTTCAACGGCGAGATCTTCAACTACGTCGAACTGCGTCTGCAGTTGCAGAAGCAAGGTCATGTCTTTCGCACGGCCTCGGACACCGAAGTCCTCGTGCACCTGTACGAGCAGCACGGCGACGATTTCGTCTCGCACCTCAACGGCCAGTTCGCGATCGCGCTGTGGGACGGCGCACGGCAGCGCCTCGTGCTGGCGCGGGACCGCGTCGGCATCCGACCGCTGTACCACGCGCGCATCGGCGGCCGACTGGTCTTCGCCTCCGAGATCAAGGCGCTGTTCACGCTGCCCGCGTTGCCGCGCCGTCTCGACGCCGCCGCGCTGGCCTCGACTTTCAGCTACTGGTCGGTGCTGCCGCCGGCCACGGTGTTCGAGGGCGTGCAGAGCCTGCCGCCCGGCCACCGCATGACGGTCGATGCGACAGGTACGTGCATCGAACGCTACTGGGACTGGCCGTACTCGCAGGACGCATCGCCGCAATGGTCCGATGCACGCTGGTCCGACGAGTTGCAGGCGTTGCTGATCGACGCCGTGCGGCTGCAACTGCGCGCCGATGTGCCGGTGGGCGCATACCTGTCGGGCGGGCTCGATTCGTCGATCATCACGACCATTGTTCGCCGCCACACCGACACGCCGCTGCGCAGCTTTTCGCTGACCTTCGAGGACGCGGAGTTCGACGAACGTGCGCATCAGCAGGCCCTGGTCGAGCAGCTGGGGACCGCGCACTCGTCGATGCAGGCGAGCAAGGCATCGATCGCTGCGGCCTTCGCGCGCATGGTCTGGCACGCCGAAGCGCCGGTCGTGCGCACGGCGCCGGCGCCGATGATGCTGCTGGCCGACAGCGTGCGCGCGGCCGGCTACAAGGTCGTGCTCACCGGCGAAGGCGCCGACGAAGCCTTCGGCGGCTACGACCTCTTCAAGGAAGCCGCGATCCGGCGCTTCGTCGCGCGCGCGCCGGCCTCGCGCTGGCGCAGCAGCCTGCTTGCGCGGCTGTATCCCTACCTCGCGCATTCGCCGGCCGCCGGCAAGGCGATGACGCAGGCGTACTTCGGCAACCGTGCCGAGGCTGCGACATCGCCCGGCTTCGCGCACGCGCTGCGCACCGACACGACGCGCCGCATCCTGCCCTTCTTCCGCGAAGACTGGCGCGTGCGCATGCGCTCGTTCGATCCGCAAGCCGCGCTCGCGGCGCAACTGCCGAGCGATTTCGGGCGCTGGCCGGCCCTTCAGCGCGATCAATACATCGAGGCGCAGACCTTGATGTCGGGCTACCTGCTCAGCTCGCAGGGCGATCGCATGGCGATGGCCGCGTCGGTGGAGGCGCGCTATCCGTTTCTCGATCACCGCGTGCTCGAATTTTCATGCCGCATGCCGGCGCGGCTCAAGCTCTGCGGCCTGCACGAGAAGGTCCTGCTCAAGCGCGCGTTCGGCGCGCAGCTGCCGGCATCGATCAGCGCGCGCACCAAGCAGCCCTACCGCGCGCCCGACAGCGCATCCTTCTTCGTCGAGGGCCGGCTGCGCGAAGAGGCCGCCGAGCTGCTCGAGCAGCGCAGCCTCGACGATGCCGGCCTGTTCGATCCGCAGAGCGTGAAGAAGTTGGTCGACAAATGCAGCGCAGGCCGCGCCATCGGCTTCGGCGACAACATGGCCTTCGTCGGCATCGTCTCGACGATGCTCTTGCATCGGCAGTTCGTGCGCGCCCCGTGAAAGCCGTGCTGCTGCAAGACGCCTTTGAAGCCACGGCAGCGCGACTGCCCGACAAGACTGCGCTCGTCTGCGGCGAGCGGCGATTGAGTTACCGCGAGCTGCGACGGCGCGTGCATGCGCTGGCCGCGGTGTTGCGAAGCGACGGCGTCGCGCCCGGCGACCGCGTCGTGCTGCTGCTCGAAAACGACATCGAGTACGCGATCGCGGTGCATGCCGTGCTGCTTGCAGGCGCGGTGTTCGTGCCGCTCGTCGCAACGACCAAGGCCGACAAGCTCGCCTTCGTCGCCAACGACACCGAGGCCGCGTTGCTGCTGACGCAGACGTCGCTTGCGCCGGCATCGACCGATCTGGCGCAGCGATGCCCTTCGCTGCGCGGCATGCGTGTGGCCGACAGCGCCGGATGGCCCGATGCCAACGCGGCCAACGCGGCCACGCCGCTTGCGCGCTCGCAGGAAGACCTGGCTGCGCTCATCTACACCTCGGGCAGCACCGGTGTGCCCAAGGGCGTGATGTTGAGCCACGGCAACATGACGAGCGCCTGGGCGTCGGTGCAAACCTACCTCGGCCTGCGCGAGAGCGACGTGATCGGACTCGTCATTGCGCCGACCTTCAGCTACGGTCTGTACAACCTGCTGATGGGGCTGGGCGTCGGCGCGACGGTGGTGCTCGAACGCTCCGCAGCGTTTCCGCTGCGCGTGGCGCAAGGGTTCGAACGCGAACACGTGAGCGTGCTGCCCGGGGTGCCGACCTTGTTTGCGGCGCTGTTGGACTTGCCGCAGATCGATCGCCTCGATCTGCGCTCATTGCGCCTGCTGACCAACGCCGCGGCCGCGCTGCCGCTGCGCCATGTCGAGCGCCTGCGCGCAACCTGGCCGCAGGCGGTGCTGATTTCGATGTACGGGCTGACGGAGTGCATGCGCGCCAGCTACCTCGCAGCCGACGAGATCGGCGCGCGGCCCGGCAGCGTCGGCCGCGGCCTGCCGCAGCAGACGCACTGGCTCGTCGACGAAGCCGGAGGCCGCCTGCCGGCGGGCTCGACCGGTGAGCTCGTCGTGCAAGGCCGGCACGTCATGCGCGGCTACTGGCGGCGCCCGGAAGAGACGGCGCAGCGCCTCCAGCTCGATCCGGTCAGCGGCGCAGCGCGCGCTGCACACCGGCGATCTCTTTCGCACCGACAGCCAGGGTTACCTGTACTTCGTCGCCCGCATGGACGACATCATCAAGACGCGTGGCGAGAAGGTCGCGCCGCGCGAAGTCGAAGATGCCATCTACCGGCTCGACGGCGTTACCGGGTGTGCCGTCATCGGCGTGCCGGATGAAGCCCTGGGCGAAGCCGTCAAGGCCTATGTCACCCTGCGCCAGGGCTCGGTGCTGGTGGCGCGCGACATCGTTCGTCACTGCCTGGCGCGGCTGGAAAATCACATGGCCCCCAAGTTCGTCGAGATCGTCGATGAACTGCCGCGCACCGAATCCGGCAAGATTCGCCACGCCGCACTGCGCGGCTCGATAGCAGGACCAAGGGATGGACAACATCAAGGCCGCGCTGCGGACCTTCATCGAGACGAACTTCATCATGGGCACAGGCAGCGCGCCGCTGGCCGATGGCGACTCGTTCCTGGAGCATCACGTGCTCGACTCGACGGGCTTTCTCGAACTGATCGCGCACCTCGAAGAAACCTATGCGATCCGCGTCGCCGACGACGAGATGATTCCCGAGAACCTCGACAGTCTGGACAGCGCGGCGGCGTTCGTTGCGCGCAAGCTTGGCTGACGCAACACGGGCGCAGCACCGATGGCGATGACCTCGAACGACGAACTGGCTTTGGACTGCGAGGCCGAAGCCACGCGCATCGCTGCCTGGATGGTGGCTTGCCTGGCACAGCGCCTGCATCGCCGCGGCTTCGTCGTGGCGATTTCCGGCGGCATCGACAGTTCGGTGTGCGCAGCCCTGGCCGTGCGCGCCGTTGGCGCCAACAAGGTCTTCGGCCTGTTGATGCCCGAGCGCGATTCGAGCGGCTTCAGCACCGAGCGCGGCCTGACGCTGGCGCAGCATCTGGGGATCGCGCATCAGGTTTTCGACATCGCGCCTGCGCTCGATGCGCTCGGCTGCTATCGCCAGCGCGACGAGGCGATCCGCCGCGTGTTCCCCGCCTTTGCCGAAGGCTGGAAGAACAAGATCGTGATTGCCGGCGGTCTGCACGGCGGCATCAACTATTTCAAGCTCGTCGTCGCCGAGCCCGACGGCAACTTGCATGAAGCGCGACTGCCCTTGCGCGACTACCTGCAGATCGTCGCCGCCACCAACTTCAAGCAGCGCGTGCGCAAGACGCTCGACTACTTCCATGCCGACCGGCTGAACTATGCGGTGGTCGGCACGCCCAACCGTCTCGAATACGACCAGGGCTTCTTCGTCAAGGTCGGCGACGGCGCGGCCGACTTGAAGCCGATCGCGCACCTCTACAAGACGCAGGTCTATGCGATGGCACGCGCGCTCGGTCTGCCGCCGGACATCTGCAACGCGGAGCCGACCACCGACACCTACACCCTGGCGCAGGGTCAGGACGAGTTCTACTTCGCGCTGCCGTATGCGCAGATGGATCTAGCGCTGTGGGCGATCGACCATGGCGTGCTCTGCCGCCGATCTCGGCGCAAGCGCTCGGCCTGTCCGCCGAGCAGGCCGAGCGCGTCTATGACGACATCGCGGCCAAGCGCCGTGCTGCGCGCTACCTGCATGCGCCGGCCGAGACCATCGAACCGGTGGGGCCGCAGTGAGAACATCGGCCGCGTCGCGCGGCACGCCCGCGCCATGATGCAAGCCCTTCGGCGGCACGCGCGCCACGCACGCGAGTTGTTCTCTTTGACCGCCGTCGCGCGCGAAGAGATGCGGCGCGACGCGGCTGGTCTGCCGGCCAGCGACCCCGGCACCGAGCGAGTCTTGCCGGCGCTGATGGCGTGGCTGTCGCGCGCGCAGGACCTGTCGGCGTCGGCCGACGGCGGCGTCGCGCGGGACTTCAGCCTGCTGCGCGGGTGGTCCTCGTCTTACCCCGAGACCACCGGCTACATCGTCGCCGACGTTCTTCGAGTATGCACAGCGCACCGGCGATGCGTCGATGCGCGAGCGCGGATTGCGCATGATCGACTGGCTCGTCAGCATTCAGCTCGAAAGCGGGGCGTTCCAGGGCGGCAAGATCGACTCCAAGCCCGTGGTGCCGGTGACGTTCAACACCGGCCAGATCCTGCTCGGCCTGGCCGCAGCGCAGGCACGAGACCGGCCGCTATCGCGAGCCGATGCGCCGCGCCGCCGACTGGCTCGTGCGGCAGCAGGACCCCGACGGCTGCTGGCGCAAGCACCAATCGCCGTTCGCGGCCTACGGCGAGAAGGAATACGAGACGCATGTCGCATGGGCGCTGTTCGAGGCCGCGCGCATCGATCCGGACCGGGGCTATGGCGAGGCCGGCTTGTCCAACGTGCGCTGGGCGCTGGGCTCGCTGGCTTCCAACGGCTGGTTTGCCCGCTGTTGTCTCGATGATCCGATGCGCCCGCTGACGCACACCATCGGTTATGCGTTGCGCGGTGTTCTGGAGGCACACCGCTTCAAGCCGAATCCTGAATTGCTCGCGGCCGCCGAGCGCACCGCCGACGGCCTGCTCTCAGCCATGCGCGACGATGGCTACCTTGCCCGGCCGCCTCGACGCAGACTGGTCGGCCGCTGCGAACTGGGCGTGCCTGACGGGCACCGCGCAGATTGCGCACTGCTGGTTGATGCTGTTCCAGCTCACCGGTCGCCAGCGAGTATCGCCAAGCGGCGAACCTTGCATGCAGCTTCTTGCGCCGCTCCGTGCGCCTGGACGGCCCGCTCGATCAGCGCGGCGGCGTCAAAGGCTCGTTCCCGGTGAATGGCGACTACGGCCGCCTACAGTATCTGAGCTGGGGCGCCAAGTTTCTGGCCGATGTGCTGATGCTCGAATCAGATTGAGGCCCGGCGGCTTCGGCTCTTCTCCTCGCGACCCTGGAACCAGAGCTCGAGCGTGATCAGGATCCACACCATGTTGCCGTAGTAGCCGGGATGCTCGGCCAGGCGCTGGTTCAGCACTTCCTCGATGAACGCAGGGCGAACGATTTCGCGCGTCGCCAACCGGCGCAGCGCCTGCTCGGCGAAGGCGCGCAGCGCCGGATGACGTGTCAACCACACGCCGAACGGCAGGCCGAAGCCGTGCTTCTTCTTGGCGATGATCTCGTCGGGCAGGAAGCCGCGCAGCGCCTCCTTGAAGAACCAGCGCAGCTTCAGCCCGCGCAGCTTGTAGGCGGTAGGCAGGCGCAGCGAAAACGCCAGCAGGTCGTCGTCCAGCAGCGGGAAGCCCACCTCCATGCCGGCCAGCGCGGCCGTGCCGCACACCTTGGGCAGGTCGTTCTCGGCCAGCGTGTAGCGCCAGTCGAAGGCCAGCATGCGGTCGAGGTCGCCGCGCACCGTCGGCCTGTGCCCACACCGCACGCTGCTGGCTGCATCGGTGCCTCGAGTTCGACCTGCGGCCAGGAAGCTCCGGCGTCAACACCTCGGCTGGGTCCGAGCCGCTGCGAGCAGGTTGTACGATCTGCAGCCGGTCGGGCAGCGGCATGCGCGCCTGGCGCGATGTAGCTGCGCACCCTTGCGCACCAGCGGCAAGCGGCCCAGCGGCGTACGCAGAAGCGCGGGCTCGAGCAGGCGCTGGCGCAGCGGCCTGCGGCAGACGCGCCGTACCACTCGAACACACGCTGCTTGGCGTAGCGCGCGTTGCCGCCGAACAGCTCGTCGCCGCCGTCGCCGGCGAGCAGCGCGTCACGCCGTCGGCGCGCGCCATCAGCTGGCGCAGTAGTAAGCGGGCAGCGCCGAGGAGTTGCCGAACGGCTGGTCGTAGTGCGCCGCGACGCGCCGGGATGCTCGCGCACGAGGTCGTCCGGCGTCACGTAGTACTCGTGGTGGCTCGGTGCCGAAGTGGCGCGCGGCGATGCGCGCGTACTCCATCTCGTCGTAGCCCTCGGCATCGAAGCCGATCGAGTAGGTCGCCGCGGGCGTGCCGGTGACCTCGCCGAGCATGCCGGCGACGGTGGAGCTGTCGGTGCCGCCGCTCAGGAAGCACGCCGGTCGTGCCGCCGTCGAGCTGGCGTGCCACCGCCGTCGCGCAGCAACTGCGCGGAACTCGCTCGCGCAGCTCGTCGAACGACGCGCCGGCCCATCGACGAACTGCGGCCGCCAGTAAGGCGTCGACCGTGAGCTTGCCGCGCTCGAACAGCGCGCAGTGGCCCGGCGGCAGTCGGTAGCATGCCTTTGAAAATGGTGCGCGGCGACGGGATGGCGTGAAAGTAGAGGTAGTCGAAGATCGCCTGCGGATCGATCTCGGTGCTGTCGTCGGCGAGATCGTCGGCGCGCTGGGCCACGCGGATGGTGTCGCCGTCGATGCGGTAGCACAGCGTGCGGATGGCGAAGCGGTCGACGGCGAACGTCGTGCTGGCCGCGTCGTGCACGACGATCGCGAAGTCGCCTCGGGCTTTGCGTATGGCCGCATCGGGGGAAGCCGCGGCGAACGCGGCTAGCCACGCAGCGATGGCGCCTGATTGACGCTGGGTCTGTTCGAGTTGCAGCGTCATCGAAATGCAACTCGCCCACGGCGAAAGAGGCCCGGGCGTGGTCGTCGACAGCTGCCGGCAGTCGTGCCTTGGCAGAAACAAAAGACGAAGTCATGCGAATGCGGACCGTTCCTGGCTCGACGGCCTGATGAGGAGTCGCCGATGTGGACCACGGTGACGACAGAAACGCAATCCCGTCTCCCTCGAAGCGGCGGCGAGGTCATGGCATCCCAACACCAACCCTGCAATCAGGGGGAACGGTCGCGAGAGCCCGCCGATTGGATACCAAGATACCACGCATCTGGAAGAAGTCAGACCGGTGCACGCAGGATAAACTGTCGCGGCACCCGATGCCGCGCGTGGTTACGGCAAGTGCTCGGACCGACTTGTTGAACGAGCCGTAAACTGTACAGCGCTGTTGGCCCTGCTGACCGGGCTTAAGCTTGCGGTCGACGGTGCGCCCCAACAGGCCGAGTCCACCGCTTCGTTGACACGGCGCGCCGAACAGACGCTCAAGCACCCCGGAGAGCGGACGCATCGCCGCTGGCATCGGGCTAACGCCAGTTCCACCGCTTGCACCGGCAGCCTGCTCCCGCTCCACCGCACTTGCTCGCTCGCGAGCCACCCGACGCGGTTGATGTCAATGACTTGGCAGATGTCCGCTCGACAGCCAACACGATCGCCTGCGCCCGCCGCGACCAGGTCGGATGGACAGTGCGCTACGGGCACGGACGGAAAGCCCCTTGTCGCTCGACGCAGCTCGCCAACCGGCGCTTCGACAACTCCTCTCATCTATGGGCTGGCAAGGCGCGAAACCGGTGGATATCGAAAGCGCCCATCGGCCTTCGTCAAGTCACGCCTGCCTAGTCGAGCGCTGATGCTCAGAGCTTCCCCTTCAAAGACAGCGAGGCCGGTAGACCGTATTCGATGACCTTCAATCGTTCTCCCGATAGCCAAGGTCGGCCATCAGCGCCGACACTTTCGTCACCGACTCGATGACGATTACCGGACGATCGCGTTCGAGCAAAGCGCGCGCGCCGCGCAGCGCCACTGCGTCGTGCCCTTCGGCATCGATCTTCAGCAGCCGAATCGGATGCGCCAGTTGCAATGAGTCGATGGCACAGGCCAGCACGGCGATGTCGCCACCGGTCGCCTGGATCGCGGCCTGGTAGTAGTTGGTCAAGCCGGTGTCGAACTGCGGCAAACTCATGCGGACCGGCGCCGTAGCGTCCGACGCGGCCAAGTTCAACAGTGTGACATTGGCGCATGAGAAACGCGCCGCGTTTGCAGAGAGCAACTCGAACGTGGCCGGCACTGGCTCGAACGCAATGACGCGACCACTCGCACCCACCAGTTCGGAGAACCGCTTGGTGTAGTGACCGATGTTCGCGCCCACGTCGATGGCCCAATCGCCCGGGTTGAGCCACTGCGCGGCGAGTTCCCACTCGAGTTCGTCGCTGCGGAACGTTCCCGCGGCGATCTCGCGCTGAAAGCGGCGGCGCTTCAACTCCTGCTGGGTTGTCTGGGGCAGCAACGCGGCCAGACGTTTGGCAAGCGACGTCACCGCCACATTGGTCTCCAGGGCATCACACGAGGTTCGCCGCAGCATACAGCGGTGGCTTGGAGCCCAAACGAAATCGCCCGAGTGCCTGAGCGCATGCGTTCTCGAATACCCGAGCGACCGCTCGGTGCCCGTAACTGGCCTCGACACAGGCGCGCGCTCTTGACGACAGCCCTTGTCGCCGCTCGCCGTCGTTCAGGAGCGCTACCACCGCCTCGACAAACCCGGCGGTATCGTCGCGAAGCAGAAAGTGCTCGTCGGGGCGTACATCCAGCCCTTCCATGCCGATCGACGTCGAGACGACCGGGCATCCCATCGCCATCGCTTCGAATGCCTTGATGCGAGTACCACCCCCCACGCGCAGCGGGATCACGAACGCATGCGCGTCGCGTACGTAGGGCCGAACGTCGTCGACCAGCCCAGTGAAGGTCACGCCCGCCACGGCTCGTGCGCGTTCGACCAGCGCCGCAGGCGGATTGCGCCCGACGACGACAAAGCGCGCGTTTGCGACCACGGCACGCACGCGTCGGCCAGATCTCGTCGATGAAGTAGGCCGACGCCGTCGATGTTGGCTGCCCAGTCCATCGAACCGGTGAATACAACCGTCGGTGCGCCACTCGCCTGCGTCGGTGCCTGCCACGCGAAGTACTCGAGATCAACGCCGGTCGGGATGACTGCCGGCGCCTGCACGGCGTAGCGTTCTCGGAAAACCGCCGCATCGCGTTCGGAGACCGCAATCACGGAAGTGAAGCTCGGCAGGACTTCAGACTCGAAACGCGTCATCTTGCGAGACTGCGACGACCATACCGGTCGCATGATCGAAAGCCGCCGGGCCTGCGCTCGCATGGCGATCGAAGATTTCCGCCTCGACGTTGTGCGTGAAGCAAACGGTGGCCGCGTCCACGCAGGGTGGGCGCAGCACTGCTGAATGCACGAAGTCGAAAACGACGACGTCGAACTTCTCGCTGGTCAGCGCATGCCGGACCGCAGCGCGCCCTGCGCGCGTTCGATCGGCGACGACGTTCACCGGCAGGGAATCAAGCAGATCGATCCCGCGGCGCCACTGCTGCCGCGTTGCTGCGGGTTTCCACGCCGTCAACTGATCACACAACTGCGCGAGTTGAGGCGCCCAGCGCTGCTGCTGCCGCGCATCGGCCGGGCACAGCAGCGTCACCTCGAAGGCCCCCCCCTTGAGTCCGCGGAGGATGTTCGACGTGCGGATCCTTCCGCCGGTGTCGGCTGGAAAGAGAAACACCGGCGAAACGAAGGCAAGCCGTGGACGCATTCAACCGACCTCCTCACTCCTGATCACAGCGACTGGCGAGGCGCGCAACCCGACGCCCTCGTAGAGCTGGTAGGAAGAAGGCGACAACACGCGTCGTCCGTCGATCAGCACGGGCGGCTGCGTCTGTGCGGCCAGAAGTTCTGGCAAGACGCGAAACTGATCCCAGCGCGTGACGAGCATCGCCGCGTCGACGCCTTGCACTGCCGCCTCGAGGCTCTGTGCGTACTGCACCTCGCGCGGCAGCACGGCACGCGCCGCCTGCTGTGCGATCGGATCGTAGGCCGTCACCTTCACGCCGCGGGCCACGAGCATCTCGGCAATCGGGATGGCCGGCGATTCGCGCATGTCGTCGGTGTCTTCCTTGAACGCCAGGCCGAGTAGAGCGACATGCCGGCCTTCGAGCGAAGGGAAGTGGCGCTCGAGCAGCTCGAGCATGCGCGCCGGCTGCGCCAGGTTGGTGGCGATCACCGCATCGAGCAGCGGCATCGCCGCGCCGTGCGCCGCGCCGTGCGCGGACAGCGCCTTCGTGTCCTTGGGCAGGCAGCTGCCGCCGTAGCCGCAGCCGGCCCACAGGAACGAGCTGATCGGTGCCTTGACGCTGCGACCGTCTTCGAGTGTGGTCGTGAAGTAGCGCGCGGCATGCACGCCCTGCATCACCTCGGCAACATCGACGCCGCCCAAGGCGCTGCACAGGTTGCCGATCTCGTTGGAAAACGAGATCAGCGTCGCGAGCACCGAGTTCGACGTGTACTTGATCATCTCGGCGGTCTTGTTGTTGGTCGCAAGCGTCGGCGTGCTGGCAAACGACGCGTAGACCTGCCGCTGCACTTCGACCGTGCGCGCGTCGATGCCGCCGAGCACGATGCGGTCGGGCTGCATGAAGTCGCTGATCGCCACGCCTTCGGTGAGGAACTCGGGGTTCATGCCGACGCCGAAGTCGATGCCGGCGCGCTTGCCCGACGCGCGCTCGAGCTCGGGCAGGACGACGTCGTCGGTCGTACCCGGCACGACCGTGCTCTTGACGACGACGACGTGGTAAGCCTGCTTGTCGCGCAACGCAGCGCCGATCTGCCGCGCCGCTTCGCGCATGAAGTTCAGGTCGATGCGCGTGCCGTCGAACGGCGTGCCCACCGCGATGAAGGTGATGTCGCTGTCGCGCACCGCCCCAGCGAGGTCGGTGGTGGCGCGCAGCCGTTTGCCGGCGTGGCGCGCCAGCATCTCGGCCAGGCCGCTCTCGTGGATCGGCGGATCGCCGCGGTTGATGCGCTCGACCTTGCTTGCATCGAGGTCCACGCAGATGCAGTCGTGGCCGATCTCGGCGAAGCACACGCCGGAGACCAGGCCGACATAGCCGGTGCCGATGACGCAGACGCGCATCACGCTTCCTCGGCTTCGCGGTTGTGGTGGTACCAGATCAGCGCGCGCCGCAGGCCTTCATCGACAAGGATCGTCGGGTTGTAGCCCAGGTGCGCACGGGCCTTGTCGATGTTGGGGCAGCGGCGGTTCGGGTTGTCCACGAGGTAGTCTGCTTCCGGGTTGCTTTGCTGCACCAGCTTGCCTTGGTAGCCGAAGAGGTCGGCAGCCGTGGCGATGACCTTCTGCGCAAGCTCGGCCATCGAGATCTCGGGCTTTTCGGTGCCGATGTTGTAGGGCTCGCCGACATGTCCCTTGACCAGCACCTTGAAGTAGCCGGTGATCGAGTCGGCGCAGTAGCAGAAGGTGCGCGTCGGCAAGCCGTCCGAGTACATGACGATGTCGCGGCCGGCGAGCACTTCGCGTGCGAAGTCGGAGATCACGCGCTTGTCGGTGATCTTCAAGCCCGGGCCGTAGTTGTTGAACGGGCGCGCCATCTTGGTCGGCACGCCATGCTGCTGCGCGAACACCACGCACAGCGTTTCGCCGAAACGCTTGGATTCGTCGTAGCAGGCGCGAGGCCCGGTGCACGACACAAGCCCGCGGTAGTGCTCCGGCGTGGGAATCCACTCCGGCGTCGGGTCGCCGTAGATCTCGCTCGACGAATAGAACAGGAAGCCCTCGACGGGCTTGCCCTTGTCGGCCTGCGCCACGCTGTAGTCCAGCAGGTTGCGCAGACCATTGATGTTGGCGTCGATCGTCTTGATCGGATACTTGCGATAAAACGGCGGCGAGGCGATGCCCGCGGCGTGAATGATCCACTCGAAGTCGGGCATCGGTCGCGGCAGTGGCTCGATCAGATCGCGGCGCTCGACGCTGAGGTGCGGCGTCGCCCGCAAGGCGGTCAGCCAGGTCGGCGTGCCGCGGATGAAGCTGTCCCACACCGTCACGCGGATGGGCTGATCGCGGCCGGCAGTGCGGTTGAAGTGCAAGGCCGCCTGCACGAGGTAATACCCGAGGAAACCGGCGCCACCGGTAATGAGCAGGCTCTTGCCGGCCATGCGGGCGAACTCTTCGCGCAGGTTGGCGCAGATGGTGTCGAGGTCCTGGAGGAGCAACTCGTCGAGGGAGGGGATGGTGAGGCGGTTCATGGCGGGGACCGGAGGCTTTCAGGGCGTCAGGCGCATGCGGCGCCCGTAGGAGCGCGAGCATAGCCTCGCGGGCCATCGCGTTCGAGGCCGCGTATGCGGGGCAGTAACTGCTGTTCATGGGTGGAGAAACCCCGCGAGCCGGGTAGCATCCGGCCGTCAGCGCACAAGGGCCCACCAAGTTGGTCAATTCGTTCGTATCGCGCTTCGTGTCGCGGAATCTTGCAGACCGAAACCTGGCGCTCGATGGGCTGCGCGGTTTGATGATTCTCGGGATGATTCTTGTGAATCATCCACCACCGGATGCGCCGATCTTCGCGCCGCTTGTCCATGCGGACTGGCATGGCTGGACTTTGGCCGACACGATCTTCCCGGGTTTTCTTTTCACGGTGGGTGTGTCGATCCGGTTGGCGATGGTGGATGTTCATGGCGCGCCTGTTGCGCCGACAAGCGTCATCTACGCGAAAGTGCTGCGACGCTTTGCGCTGTTGCTGATCTTGAATGTTCTCCTGCTCAATTTTCCCTACTACGAGTTGGGCAAGTTGCAGTTTACCGGCACGCTGTCGCGGATCGGCTGGTGCTACGTCATCGTCGCGATCGTTCATTTGCACAGCAGCTGGCGCACGCAGTTGGCCTTGCTGTGTATTGCACTCGGCGCTCAGTGGGCTGCGTATGCGTTGATCCCGGTGCCGGGGCTCGGTGCTGGCAACCTTTCGCCGCAAGCAAACTCCGCGCTCTACCTCGACAGATTGATCCTGTCACCGTTGACCGGCGCAAGCGGATACGACGTCAACGGTTTCCCGACTTTGCTGCCGACGATCGGTGCTGTGGCGACGACGCTGGTCGGCTTGCTAACGGGCCATTGGATGTGTGCACAGCGAGGGTTGAGCGAACGAGTCAACGGCCTGTTCGCGGCCGGTCTGGCGCTGTGGATGCTGAGCGGGGCCTGGGACGTCCTGCTGCCTGTGAACAAGCCTTTGTGGACTGCATCCTTCGTAATGCTCACCGCCGGGATCAGCCTGCAGTTGCTGGCTGCCTTGACCTGGGCGGCCGAAATTGAAGGCCACGCGTCATGGATCACGCCACTGAAGATTGCCGGCGTCAATGCGCTTTTCTTCTACGTGTTCGCTCAATGCTTGCAGCGTTTGCTGGTTTATGGCCGTTGGCGCGGCATCGGCGACAGTCCGGTCAGGTTGCGACATCTGATCTATGAAGAGTACTTTGCGCATTGGTCGATCGCCGAAGTCGGTTCCCTCTGCCATGCAATCGTCTTTCTGGCTATCTGCTATTGCGTTGTCTTTGTGCTCTATCGCAAGCGCATCTTCATCAGACTCTGACGCCGCTTTCTCGAGCGAGCTTCACGCGGTCTTCCCCAGCTTGCCGGCAAGCCACTCGCGCCCTTTGCTTACCACCTGCTTTTCGATCGACTCCGGCCGACCGGACATTTGCCAAAGCAACCAGATGAGCGCCACGTAAAGCGCCGCTCCAACCGGCGCGCTGATCGCCAACTCGAGGGCCGCCGCGAGGAAGCTGCCATCGTTGTTCAGGACGCGGGTCAGCCCGTACAGGCCCACACCCATCAGGCAACTGGCGACCAGCGGTCGCCACAGGCTGGCGAGGTACTCGCGCAGCGAAAGCTTCAACGCAGAGAAAAGCACGGGCAAGCTGATGAGGAAGCTGCCGACGGCCGAGAGCAACTCTGCCCAGGCAACGCCGAGCATCCCATGGCGACTGCCGAGCATGTAGCCCGCAACCACCAGGATCGACAGCCGTGCCAGCAAGATGATGGTCGGCAGGTGGCTCCGGCCGAGTGCCAGGTAGGCGGAGAAGGTGTTGGAGGTCAAGGCGATGGCCGCGCCGGCAAACGCCAGGATCTGGATCACCGGCACGGCCTCGTGCCACTGCGGCCCGAGCAGGATGCGCACGAAGGGCGCAGCCAGCAGGGCGATGCCGATGCTCACCGGCATCACGATCAGCAGGATGGCCGAGGTGGCATCGACACAGGTCCGGCGAAATGCGGGGGGATCTGCCGCGAGTCTTGCGTAGCCCGGAAACATGGCTCGATTGATCGGTGCGATCAACTCGGTGTGGGCCAGCTGCGAGATTTCAGCGCCCACCGTGTAAGCGCCCAAAGCCTGTGCGCCGAAAACTCGCCCGACGAAGAAGTGCGGAATTCTGCCGATGGCCACGGTCGCCATGTTGTTGAGCAACAGCCAGCCGGAGAAGCTGAACAACTCGCGGGTGCAGGCCAGCGACAACCGCGGGCGAAAGGGCTGCATCAGGTAGCTGAGCACCACGCCGACGATACGACCGGTGGCCATGCCGACAACCAGTGCCCAGTACGAGCGGAGCAGGAACGCCGCGGCAATGACGACCACGAAGGAGACGATGCGCTTCGTCGACAGCAGCCGGAACTCAGAAGCGAAGTTCATGTTGCGGCGGAAGTTCACGGTACCGACGTTGTCGAACCCGGAGATCATCCATGCTGCAGCGATCGCGAACATGACCGGCGCCAGGCGCGCGTCGCCGTAGAACGCCGCCGCCGGATAAGCCAGCGCCGCGGTGAGCAGCCCCCCGCCGATGGCAATCAGGATGTTCAGCGTCCAGGCGGTGTCGTAGTGCTCGCGCTTCGGATCGGGTTTCTGGATCAGCGCGACGTCGAAGCTGAATGTGGTGGCCAGCTCGATCATGGCGATGATCGACATCGCCATTGCAACCAGGCCGAAGTCGGCCGGGATCAGCAATCGGGCGAGCATCGCCGTGCTGACGATGCCGATCGAGCGATCGAACAAGCGAAACAGCACCATCCACGCGGCGCCCTTCGCGATTTCGGCTCTCATGCGGCAGAGCTGCGCGGTGCAGCGCCGATCTCGTTCAACAAGTCACTCATCGCGACAGATTGTCGTCGATGACTCCCCGGTTCACGGTGGACTCGGCCGTCGTCCGGCGCAACTGCATCCAGGATAATCCAGCATCGATCGCAGCGACGCCAAGCGCAGCATCACCTGCATCGATGGAGTGTTGCCCCATGTTGTTCGAAGAGGTCGGTGTTGCAGGCGCGTTCGTCCTGACGCCAGAGCGGCGCGAGGACGAGCGCGGCCACTTCGCGCGCATCCATTGCGAAAAGGAACTCGCCGAGCATGGCTTGGCCGGCGGCATCGCCCAGATCAACAGCGGCGTCAGCCTGCGCGCTGGCACCTTGCGCGGCATGCACTTCCAGTTGGCGCCGCACGCCGAAGTGAAGATCGTGCGCTGCGTGCGCGGTGCCTTGTACGACGTCATCGTCGATCTGCGGCCCGCATCGCCGACGTTCATGAAGTGGTACGGCATCGAGTTGCGTGCCGACACCGGCCAGATGCTCTACGCGCCCGAAGGCACGGCACATGGTTACCTGACGCTGGCCGACGACACCGAGCTGGTCTACATGACCAGCAAGGCATACGCCCCTGACGCTGCGCGGGGCTTGCACTACGCCGATCCGGCGTTCAACATCGCCTGGCCGGGTGAGATTCGTGTGATCTCGCAGGCCGATCGCTCCTGGCCGCGCTTGGCCGCCTGACTCACGCGACATCGACCCACCACAGAGGCTGTTCACCATGATCATCGTCGATTCCGCACTCGCAAAACGTGTTGCCGCAGGCAATCCGATCAAGGTCGCCATGGTCGGCGCCGGCTACATGGCACGCGGCATTGCGCTGCAGATACTGACAGCGATGCCAGGCATCCAGCTGGTCGCGGTCTCCAACCGCACGCTGGCCAAGGCTGAACGCGCCTACCGTGATGCCGGCGTTGAAGTGGCCGGCACGGTCAGCAGCGTCGCCGAGCTCAACCAGGCGATTCGCGACAAGCGCTACGTCATCACTGACGACCCGATGCTGCTGTGCCAGGCCGGAGAGATCGAAGCGGTGATCGAGACCACCGGCGACGTTGAGTTCGGCACGCGCGTGGCGTTCGAAGCCATCCGCAACGGCAAGCACATCATCCTGATGAACGCCGAGGTCGATGCCTCGGTCGGACCGATGCTCAAGGTCTACGCCGACCGCGCCGGCGTCGTCTACACCTACACCGACGGCGACGAACCGGGTGTGGCGATGAACCTGTTCCGCTTCGTGCAGAGCATGGGCTACCGGCCGGTGATGCTGGGGCAGATCAAGGGCTTCCTCAACCGCTACCGCAATCCCGAGACGCAGAAGGAATTTGCCGAGAAGCATCAGCAGAAGGCGGCGATGGTCGCTTCTTTCGCCGACGGCTCGAAGCTCGCGCTCGAAGCCGCGATCATGGGCAACGGCACCGGCTTCGTGCCGGCGCTGCGCGGCATGCACGGCCATGCCTGCACACACGTCAAGGATCTGCTGACAAAGTTCAAGCCGGAAGACTTCGCCGGCGGTGGCATCGTCGATTTCGCGCTCGGCGGCGAGCCGCATACCGGCGCCTTCGTGATGGTCTACGACGATCACCCGATCAAGATGAAGTACATGAGCTACTTCAAGTTCGGCGAAGGGCCGCTGTACATGTTCTACACGCCGTATCACCTGGCGCACATGCAGCTGCCGCACTCGGTGGCGCGCGCGGTGCTGTTCAACGACCCGACGCTGACGCCGATCGGCGCGCCGGTGTGCGACACGGTCTCCGTGGCCAAGCGCGACCTGAAGGCCGGCGAGCGCCTGGACGGCATGGGTGGCTTCACCTGCTACGGTCTGGTGGACAGCTACGCCAACTGCCGGCGCGAGGATGCGTTGCCGATCGCGCTGTCGCAGGACTGCGTACTCAAGCGCGACATCGACAAGGACCAGGTGGTCAGCAGCCGCGACGTTGAACTGCCCGCCGGCCGCCTGTGCGACCAGTTGCGAGCCGAGCAGACCGCCTACTTCGCCGAAACGTCGCTGCGCAAAGTGGCGTGAGCCGCGGGTGAATCCACGCGCGCGAGCCAAGCCTCGCGCCAGTACAGAAAGTCGTGCTGCTCGCCGAAGCCCTGGAACTCTCCGGTCGCATGCAGGCCTTCGAGCGTGATACAGGGCGTCTTGACGGTGATCATCTTGCCGCTGTTGACGTTGATCAGGCGATCGACGCGACCGCGCACGCGGTAGCGCTGGCCGGCGTGCTTGAGCATGTCGCGGTCGAACCAGAGGCCGCGGTTCTTCGAGTTGCGGTCCATCGCGCGCGAGAGTTCGGCAGCCGGCTTGACGCGCACCCAGTCACCGGCGCGCAGTGCGTCGCCGCGGATCGACTTGTCGTCCGACGGCGGCGGCTTGTACGGGTAGATGACGCCGCCGCGTCGCGCCTGCAGATGGTTGAAGCTGCGCGTTGCCACAGCGATCAGAAAAGCGGTGAGCGTGACGTTGCCGACAACCAGCGGCCCGAACAGCCCGTGCGGGCTCAGCGGGTGCATCGGGCCCGAAGCGCCCGTCAACTCGGTGTATTGGCAGCTAAAGCGGTCGCCGAGGTCGGCCGGTGATGACTGAAAATCCGCTGCTGTGCCCTGGTCGGCGACCACCTTCGGCGCGCGCACGCGCACTGGCTCCAGCCAGGCACTGCGCCAGATCAGGTAGCACTCGGCTTCACAGCGGTCGTGCGCGCTGCCGTCGCAGCGCAGGTCGATCAGCAGCACGCAGTCGTCCAGTCGCCGCATCTGGCGCGAGCGCCCATAGTCGTAGATCTTGTCGAGCACGCGGTAGACGCGCAACGTGCGACCGCAGAAGGCCGCCATTTCGGTCATCCACGGCAGGCCGTCGAGCCGTCCCTGTGCATCCAAGGTCGCAACAATATCCGCCAGTGGCTTGACCTGCACCAGGTCGCCGACCATCAGCGCGTGGCCGAATGCCTTGCGCGCGAGCCAGCGGCGCGCTGCGCTCCAGGCCCTGACCTGGCCGCTGCGCACCGCGTCCTCGCAGCGCGCCTCGTTGCGCAACAGGAAGAGGTCGGGCATGCCGGCATCGATGTGTCGCTGCCGCTGCCGGGTCACCACGCCGCACAGGGACAGCGCAGCCGCAATCAGCGCCAGCAGGCCGAGCAACGAAGCAATGATCACGCCCAGGACGCCGCCGGCCGCGCGCTCCGCAACAACTGCCAAGACGCCCGCCGGCAGGGCGGCCGCTGCCGCTATGAACGCGCCCTTGCTCATGCTGCGCAAAGCGTCCGTCGAACTCATGGCGCGATTCGGGTGGTGCGCGGCGTCATGCGCAACGGCTTCGAGGCGAGCCTTGTCATCCGCGCGATGTGCGATGTCGCAAACGGCCCACCAGCTCCTGCGACAACTCATGGCGCGAGTGACGGGCCCAGCGGGCCACGTCGCTGCTCAACGCGATCTTGTCGGCCATGCCGGCGGGACTGCGCCAGACAAGGCCGAGTTGAAACAGAAGCCTTCGCCAGGTGTGCATGCCGGTGTCGGTCTTTGACAGCGGGTTGTAGTACTTGCGCTGGTGCTCTGAATCTTCGCGCGCCCAGCTCGAGGAATCGACGTGAAAGCGCCGAAAGAAGCGGATGTCCGGCAGCAGCCAGAATTTGCCGCGCAGCGCCATCTCCGCCAGAAAGTCAACGTCTGAAGCTCGGTGGCCCGCAATCAGCCGCGTCGTGAGCATCGCTTCGCGGCGGATCAGGCCGAGATGGGCATTGCACAGACCTACGCGCTCGTAGAGCTGCCGAAAGCGCACGCGAGGGGAGTCGTCGATCAGATGCAAGCGATCGTCGTAGTCTGCAATCGCATTGCCGCTCATGTCGATCTTGCGCGTTTTCGGATAGCACAGCACGACGTTGGGCTTGTCGTCCAGAACGGCGACGGCTTCGGCAAGAAACGCCGGATGCCAGTAGTCGTCCGCAGTCGACCACTTGTGGTACCGACCGCTGCAAAGCGAGAACACGTGTCGGAAGTTGCTGGGACCGCCGATGTTCTGCGTTCGGCGCACGTAACGCACGCGCTGGTCGAGTGCTTCGTAACGCCGACAGATGGCCTCTGTCCCGTCGGTCGAGGCATTATCCGAAATGATCAGCTCGAAGTCACCGAAAGTCTGACCGAGGAGCGACTCCAGCGACTGCGCCAAGTATCTCTCGCAGTTGTAAGCCGGGACGGCGATGCTGACTTTGGGCATGTGTTTTGCCTCTCGGACGCTGCGCCGTCGTCAGGCTGCGAGCGCCTTCTCGGCCGCGGACTCTCCGCTGACATAAGCCTCGTCGCTCCAGAGGTAGCCCCATTCGCCGTAGCGGCCGCACCAGGCAATGCCGACGTCGTCAAGATAAGCATGCACCTTGGCCACCGCAGCGGCGCGGTCGAGGTCGAAGATGATGTTGGCGTACTCGATCAGCATGGCCTCGCGATAGACGATCTTGTCGGCGTCCTTCAGCACACCGCAGGCGCGCAGGCCCTCGATCGTCGGCTCGATGCAGGAATCCGGCGAGGTCGTGAGCGGCCGGTACTTCTTCGAGAAGTACACCTCCGCCTGGATGCTGCCGCAGCCCGGCGGCACCACGTGCGGCGAGAACGTGCGCGGGAAGCTGACGCGACTGAAGGCGAACTCCTCGTCGTAGAAGTAGGTCCAGCTCGACTTCGAGATGTTCTCGCGGTCGACGCCCAGATTGACGAGAACAACGCTGGTGCAGGCCAGCGCCCGGGCCGCATCGAGCACGTCGCGCGGCGCGCCCTTGATCATCGGCAGCAGGTCGGGCAGCGGGATCGACGACACCAGCCCGTCGTAGCTCATGGTCGCGCCGGCGCGCGTCGTCAACTCGCGACGCGCCGGGTCGATGGCAATCGCCTCCTGCCCCAGCTGGATTTGCGAGGCATGCTGCATTCCGCTGAGGAAAGCGGCGAAGCCGCCGACGCGCGGGTAACGGTAGTCCTGCACGTAGTGGATGTTCGGCGCTTCGTGCGTCAGCGCGCCGTTGAGCACCTCGTCGAGCTTGGCTTGGTACAGGCGGGGGCCGACCCATTCGGTGCTCATGTTCGACGCCGGGGTGGTGTGGTACTTCGACGTGTACTTCATGGGAAAGGTCTCGGCATAGGTGCGGCCGTAGCTTGCAACCAACCAGTCCTCGTAATTCCGGATCGTCGGGTTCGGGTCCTTCTTGGCCTCGACATAGTCGGCGATGCACCTGACGACGAGATCGCGCGGCAGGCCGTGCAGATTGGTGATCACCGGGTGGCGCACGAAGCGACCCTGCCAGAAGTTGTCGATCTGCGCATCGATCGACAGATAGTCGCCCTTGACCGCCTCGGCGAAGATGGACTTCACCTTGTCGATCTTGGTAAACGACACGTGCGGGCCTTCGTCGAAGACGAAGCCGTCGCGGCTGTGCGTTGCCGTGTGTCCGCCCGGGTAGGCTTTTTTCTCGAGCACCTGCGCCGACACACCCTGCGCGCGCAGGCGTGCCGCCGCACCCATGCCGGCCATGCCCGAACCGAGGATCAAGAAACTGCGCGGCATCGTTGTCTTCCTTGCAAGTTCCGTTGCCGACACTCAGCCGGGGTCGCCCTTGCGCCAGACCATCCAAGGGCACTCGCCTCGAGCCTCCATGCGGTCGAGCGTGATCTTGTCCTTGAACGTGTCCATCGCGGCCCAGAACCCCTTGTACCGGTGCGTGCGCAACTCGCCGCGCGCCATCAGCCGCCGAAACGGTTGCTCGACCAGTTCCTCGCCTTCGTGCAGAACGTCGAAGATCGACGGGCGCAGGCAGAAGAAACCACCGTTGATCCAGGTGTCCGAGTTGGCGATCGGCTCGATGCTGCGCACGACCCCTTCGTCATCGGCCGTCACTGCATGAAAGCTCTGCGCCGGCTGCACCGCGAGGAAGCTCGCCTGCGCGCCGCTGCGCTCGAACTCGCCGATCATCGCGTTCAGTGTCGAGATCGCACAGGCCATCGGCATAGTTGGCGAGAAACATCGATTCGCCGTCCAGCAGGTGACGCACGCGGCGCAGGCGCTCGCCGAGGTTGGAATGCAAGCCGGTGTCGACGAAGGTGATGCGCCAATCCTCGACATCGCGATCGAGCAGCCGGATCTCGCCCGAGGGCAGCGCCAACTCGAAATCGTTGGCCATGCACTCGCGATAGCGCAAGAAGTAATCGCGCAACAGGTCGCCGCGGTAGCCCAGACACAGGATGAAGTCCTTGTGCCCGAAGTGCGCGTAGTAGCGCATCAGGTGCCAGATGATCGGCCGGTAGCCGACAGTGACCAGCGGCTTCGGTATCGTCTCCGAATGCTCGCGAAGTCGCGTACCCAACCCGCCACAGAAGAGCACGACTTTCAATGTGATTGCCTTCTCATTGCATCAATGTCCCGCAAATGCCTGCCTGAAGCCCGATTCTGCTCGTCGGCACGGCCGGCGCCACCCTTCGCATCTGGGGACTTCTTCAAGAATCTGACGTGCAACCAGCGACTGTTGGGTTGGCACAAGCGCTGTTGTGTGGCATTCGCCGCATGAGCGACCTTGCTCGCCACCCGCTGGGTGAGGCTGCGATCACGAGCGCCGCCTACAGGGCGCCCGCAAACGATGCAGTCTTCGAGTTGATGGTAGGTGCCCCACGGGTTGCCCGCAAAGTCCAGCAGAGCTGCCGACAGCGCGTTGGTGACTTGTCGGGACTGACCCACGCGAACTACCGCCGCCGGAGTCAGCGGGTCGAACAGCGTCAGCAACTTTCGCACGTCGAAAGAGTTGACGTGACCCCAGGGCGGGTTGTGTCGACCGCAGTGCGCGCAAGTGGTGCGGCCCACCCGCAGATCCTGTCTATCGGGCACGCCGATGATCACTTCGCGTGCGGCGACGCGGCAGATCTCGCGACACAGCCGCTGCAGCGTCTCTTCCGGGGCGACGTGCTCCAGCACCTCGGCACACAGCACGGTATCGAAAGCGCCATCGGCGAAGGGCAGCGCGGCGCCGTCGGCAGCCACGGCCATCACGCCCGGCGCATCGACCTGCGGGGCTGTCAGATCGAGCGCGACGACGCGGTCGAACCACGGCGCGATCCGCTTGGCGATGTGACCGTCGCGCGCACCCAGGTCCAGAGCTAGCCCGCCTCTGGACGACACCAGATCGAGTAGCGAGGCCACGCGTTGGGTTTCGCCGGCGGTGGGTCCTCCGTCGTGTGGACCTCCCATGGTCAGCCGTTCCTTGTCAAGGCCGCCCCGGTCCGCGGGCCAGCGCCCGCGGCTAATTTCGCCAGGGCAGTAAACACAAGCGCGCAGTGGGCTGACATGGGGGGTGTCGTATCAGCCGACGACAGTATCGAGCAGGGTCGACATCGACGCCGCGCGCCCGCGTCGCGACGCGGCTTCGACTGCCACCGCGGTGGGCAAGGCGCCGGCCGCGGACCCGCCCAGCAGTCGCTCCAGCAAGGTGGCAATGGCATGCGCGTGATCGAGAGGCGCCATCAGATTCACGCCGGCGCCTGCCAGCGCCGCGGCCGTGTCGCCGTGCGGGTCGGTAAGGCCGACGATGGGTCGGCCGCAGCGCAGGTATTCGTAAAGCTTGGCCGGGATCTGCTCATTGCAGTTGGACGCCTGCAGCACGAGCAAGGCGTCGGCACGCACCATTTCTTCCAGCGCGTCGCGATAGGCGATCGGCGGCAGGACTTCCACCCGCTCGCCGAGCCCTTGTTGCGACGCCAGTCGGCGCAACAGGTCCTCGTGAACCGCGCCGCGAAAGCGCAGCCGCAAGCGTTGCAGCAGCGCGGGGAACGCTCCCGCAGCAAGCCCAGGGCCGCAAACAGTTGCGTCGGATCGCGTTCGGAGGGGTAGACGATGCCGCTGTGCAACAGCGTGTATGCGCCTTCGTTGAGCGGTGATCGTGCGTTTTCATCGACACGCGCGAAGCTGCGTTCGTCGTACCCGTTTTCGATGACCTGCATGCGCGAGGCGGCATGCGGATAGCGCCCGGCATAGGTTCGCATCGCGGAGGGTGAAGTGAAGGTCCAGGCGGCCGCTCTCGCGGCCGTCGTCTGTTCAATTCCGACGTAGGCGCGATGCACGCGTGGGTCGGAGGGATAGCCTTCCTGTGCCATCGGGTCGCGGAAGTCGGCGATCCACGGCAGCCCCGAGCGCCGTGCCAGTTCCGCGCCGATGACATGCGCGGTCGCGATCGGAAAGGTGCTCCACAGTGCGGCAGGGCGCAACTGTCTGATCATCGCCATGCCGGTGCGTACGGCGTCGAACTTCCAGCTGACCCAGCGATCGGGGCAGGCGAGGGAGCGCAGATAACGGCCGCGCACTGCAAAGTGGCGCGCGCTGTCCCATGCCTGAGCGCGGTGAACCACCAGCGTCGGGTCGATCTCCCTTTCGAGATCAGCCGCAACTTGCTCGTAGGCGCGCGGGTGCGCCGTGAGCACGAGGGGCTCCCAGCCGAACTCGGGCAGGCTTTGTGCAAAGCGCATGGTGCGCTGCACCCCGCTGCTGCCGGCCAGCGGCGGGAAGTGGTAGGCGATCATCAACAACCGCTTCAAGGCGCCGCGCCCCTCTTGGCGAGGCCGTCGCCAGCAAAGCGCCGATGCGTCACGCCGTCACCTCGCGTCGGGCGACGGGCGCCGTCGTGCGGCTCATCTCACCGAGCCAGCGCACCGTCGCGCGTTCGACATCCTCGCGCGCGGACTGTTGCGACAGCGTGTGGTCGGCCCCGGCAACATCGCAGCGGCGCAACGCGTTCTCGTTGCTCAGCGCGGTTTGCCAGGCCGCCGAGTGCTCGACGTGGTCGGCGAATTCCTTGGCCGTGTAGTCGTTGCCGCTGAGAACGAGCAGCACGTTGCGGCAGAGACGGCAACCGTCGGCCATGCGGACGCGAAAGTCGTCGCCGACGGCCGGGGCGCTGAATCGAGTCTCGATCGTCTTCAACAGTGCGCCGCCGAAGTCGCGCAGCGACGCCGTTGCGACCCCGCCGCGAAAGAACTTCGCCCAGAACGCCAGGCTCAACACGCGACGCGAGTAGTAGTGCTTGACCCGCGTGCGGGCCAATCCCTCGTCGCTGCGCACCCACGGGTTGACCGCGCAGATGCCGTGCACACGCGGATCGCCGGTGGCTTGCAGGTAGAGCCATGCAGCCGAGGCGCCGTCACACAGGCCCCATAGCGCGACTCTGCGCACGCCGGCGACGTTGGCGCACAAGGCATCGATGGCCGCAGCGATGTCGTCCTGGATGGCCTCGAAGCTGTGCGCGGCGCCGCTGCTGTCGCCCATGCCACGCGCATCGAAGCGCATCACGGCGTATCCCGCGCGTGCCAGCGCGCGCGCCAGCTGCACGAACTGACGATGGCTGCCGACGCGATACTGCGGCCCGCCGACGACAATCACCACACCCAGCTCCGCTGGCACTTCGGGTGCGTGCACGAGCCCGACGAGCGATTCGTCCCCGCAACTGAAGGTGATCGCCTGTTCTCTCAGCACACGAGCGCTTCCTGAAATGAGGCCGATGTGCGTGCGATGAGCTCGGGCGCCTCCTCGATCTCGACGCTGTTCCAGAAAGCTGGCCCGCGAACCGCAGCAGCAGTGACGTGATGGCCGGCCTGGCGCCAGCGCTCCACGGCACGTTCAGATGCCGGCGTCAACACGGCGTCGGCGCTGCCGCCGACTTCGAGCCACGTCACACGCAACGGGCGCTGCGGGGGCTCGAGTGAAGCGAGGTCAAGACCCGACACCAGCGCAGGATGCAGCGTGTAGCCGGCGACTGTCACGGACTCACCGCGCCCGAGTCGGGCACGCATCTCCTCGATCACTGCCTTGTTGCCGTCGGATTGCATTTGTGCCGCGAGCTCGAGCCGCAGAAACTGCTGCACGACACTCTTGCCCGATGAACTCGGCTGCCAGAACAGCAGACCCGACACGGTATCGAGATCGCGCGCCGCTGCGACCGCGACCAGGCAGCCGCACCGCAGGCCCCAAAGGACCACGGGCCCGGCGCAATGTTCGGCCGCCCAACGGCTGACCTCCTTCACGTCGTCGACCCAGTCCTGCCACGACGCGTCGCCGAACTCACCGCTGCTGTCGCCGCAACCGAACAGGTCCACCTGCACGACCCACCACCCGGCCTGCGACAGGGCGCGGGCCTGCAGCGCCGCCATGCGGCGCGATTTGTTCATTTCCTCGGCGAACGGATGAACGTACACCACGGTGCCGCGCGCAGGCGCTCGCGGCGGGTAGCAGATGAGCATGCGGGAGCCGCGCCCGCCCGGCATCGCGAGGAACTGCAACGATGGCGACTCGGTGCTCAAGAGGGCGCGACGATCGAAAGCCAGGTCTTGCGCAGTCGTCAATCGCTCGAAGACGGTGCCGAGCTTGCCCGCCACCAAATCAACCAGCGCGCCCACCGTGCGAAATGTCGATCCATCGACTTCGTCGTCGTCGACCGAGATGCCGAGCTGGTCTTCGAGCGAAGCGATGAGGGCGACCACGGCCATCGAGTCGAACTCCGGGATGGCGCCGAGCAGATGCGTCTGGCGGTTGAACTTCAAACCGCGCCCGTGCAGGCTGAGCACTTCGTCGATGATGCGAACCACTTGTTGTTGCACGTCCATAGCGCGCGGATTCTAGAGGGCGAGCTGTCTGCGAAGGCTTGATCATCACGTCTCCCCCCAAGAAGCAGGGCCGCAACGAGCCTTCGTGATGCCGGGTGCTGGGCTACAGTTTCGGCTCTTTCCCAACAAGGCCCTCCGCTGCGTGACTGAATCGGTGTTGCTGCATGAGCTGGTCGCGAGCGCCGCGCAACGCTCGCCCGGTGCGCTGGCGTTGGGCGCCGACGATCGTTCCGTCTCGTACGGCGAGCTGGCCGCTGCGGTCGAGTCGGTCGCTTCGGGGCTCGTCGAGCTGGGCCTGCGACGCGGCCAACGCCTCGCCATCTGGCTCGACAAGCGCGTCGAATTCGTCGTCGCGTGTTTTGCAACTTCCGCAGCCGGCGGCGTGTTCGTTCCGGTCAATCCGCTGCTCAAGCCGGAGCAGGTGGCGCACATCCTCGCCGACTGCAATGTGCGCATCCTGGTGACGACCGCCGAACGCTGCGCGCTGCTGCAGAAGGTGTTGCCGAGCTGCCCGGACTTGCGTGAGATCGTTCTCGTCGCTTCCGATGCGCAGGAGCATGCGCAGGCCGCGCTGCGAACGATGGCGTGGAACGCACTGGCGAGTGCAGCTGCGCGCACAGGCGCTCGCGTGCTCGACGGCGACATGGCCGCGATCCTCTACACCAGCGGCTGCACGGGGCGACCCAAGGGGGTCGTGCTGTCGCATCGCAACATGGTCACGGGGGCGAAGAGCGTAGCGTCGTACCTCGGCAATCATGCCGGTGACACCCTGCTGGCGGTGCTGCCGCTGTCGTTCGACGCCGGCTTCAGCCAGCTCACCACTGCGTTTCACGCCGGCGCGCGCGTCGTGCTGTTGAACTACCTGATGCCCAAGGATGTGCTCAAGGCGCTTGGAGCGCGAGCGCGTCACCGGGCTGACAGCGGTGCCGCCGCTCTACATTCAGCTCGCGCAGCACCCGTGGCCGAATTCGATCGACGAGCATTTGCGCTATTTCGCCAACACCGGCGGGCGCATGCCGAAGCGAGACACTCTTGCAGTTGCGCCAGCGTGTGCCCAAAGCCAAGCCATTCTTGATGTACGGACTGACCGAAGCGTTCCGCTCCACCTATCTGCCGCCGCAAGAGGTGGATCGCCGCCCCGATTCGATCGGCAAGGCGATCCCCAACGCCGAGATCCTGGTGTTGCGCGCAGACGGCACGGAGTGCGCGCCCGACGAGCCTGGCGAGCTTGTGCATCGCGGCGCGTTGGTCGGCATGGGCTACTGGAACGCACCCGAAAAAACCGCCGAGCGCTACCGGCCGTTGCCTGTAGGCGTCGGCGGACGTGAAGCGGGGCTGCAGATCCCGGAGATCGCCGTGTTTTCCGGCGACACGGTGCGACGCGATGCCGACGGCTATCTGTATTTCGTCGGGCGGTCGGACGACATGATCAAGACTTCCGGCTACCGCGTGAGCCCGACCGAAGTCGAAGAGACGATCTACGCCACCGCGTTGGTCGGCGAGTGTGCCGCCTTCGGTGTCGAGGACGTTGCGCTGGGGCAGTCGGTTCATGTCGTCGCCACCGCTCCTCCGGGCGCCGCGGCGCTCGACGTTGCAGCCCTGCTCGCGCAATGTCGTGCGCGCATGCCGGCTTTCATGGTTCCTGCGATGTTTCACGCGGTGCGGGGGCCTTTGCCGCGCAACCCCAACGGCAAGATCGACCGCAAGGCGCTCTCGATGCAAGTGCACGAAGGAAAAGAGCTTGTCTGAAGGCGCGCCGATGCACGCAACGCCGCGCGCTTTGCATGCGGCCGGCGCGGAGCTGCGCATCGGCGGCCAAGGCATTTCCCGAGTCGCGGCGCGCGTCGGCAAGACGCCCTTCTATGCCTACGACCGCAGCCTGCTCGGCGAGCGTGTGGCTGAACTTCGCAGCGTGTTCCCGCAAAGCGTGAAGCTGCACTACGCGATGAAGGCCAACCCGTTTGCCGCGCTGGTCGGCTGCATGGCGCGGCTGGTGGACGGCATTGACGTGGCCTCGGCCGGTGAACTGCTGGTGGCGCTGGATGCGGGTGCGGCACCGGCTGAGATCAGCTTCGCCGGGCCGGGCAAGACAGAAGGCGAGTTGCGCCAGGCAGTCGCTGCTGGGGTGCTGCTCAACGTCGAGTCGCGATCGCGAGGTCTCGCTGCTCAGCCGCGATTGCGCGCCGAGTTGCGGTTGCCCGCGCGTGTCGCGGTCCGAGTCAACCCCGACTTCGAGCTCAAGGCGTTCCGGCATGAAGATGGGCGGCGGGCCCAAGCACTTCGGCATCGATGCCGACCAGGTGCCGGCGGTGCTCGCGCGCATCGCCGCCGAGGGCTTGGCGTTCGAGGGCTTTCATCTGTATGCCGGCTCGCAGAACTTGCGCGCCCAATCCATTTGCGAGGCTCAGAACCAGAGCTACGAGCTGGCCCTGCGTCTGGCGGCCCATGCGCCGTCGCCGGTGCGCGTTCTCAACCTCGGTGGCGGCTTCGGCATTCCCTACTTCCCCGGCGAGAAGCCGCTGGACCTGACGCCCATCGGCGCCAACCTGCATTTGCTGGCCGACCGCGCCCGCGTGCGACTTCCCGGCGGCGCAGATCGTCATCGAGCTCGGCCGCTACCTCGTCGGCGAAGCCGGCATCTACGTGGCGCGGGTGCTCGACCGCAAGGTCTCGCGCGGCCATGTGTTTCTCGTCACCGACGGCGGGCTGCATCATCACCTCGCAGCCTCGGGCAACTTCGGCCAAGTGATCCGCAAGAACTATCCGGTGGTTGTGGGCACGCGGATGGACGTCACACAGCGCGAGACGGCCTCCGTCGTCGGCCCGTTGTGCACGCCGCTGGACCTGCTGGCCGACCGCATGGAACTCGCACCTGCGCAGCCTGGGGATCTCGTCGTCGTGTTCCAGTCCGGCGCTTACGGCGCGAGCGCGAGCCCGCAGACCTTCCTCGGCCATCCGCCTTGTACTGAAGTTCTGGTCTGAGTAGGTGGAGCCCCCGGCCGCAGGAGTACCTGCGGCCACCCCGCCGCGGGGGTCGCCGGCCGCTTCGGAGCGGCCGCGCGCTGGCCGGCTGAGGCGCGGCGCGTCAGCGGCCGGTCGCGCCTGCTGGCGTGTCGCAGCGCGGTTTGAGCGTGGCTCCAGGCGGGCTCAGTGGCGGCCGCGGTTGCCCGCAGAAGTCGCGCTCGGTCTCCGGCGTCGAGCGCGCCTGATCCGACGACTCGTGCCAGCGCAGATCCAGCGCGTCGGCGCCGGTGAAGAGCGCGTCGAGCGCGCGGCTCACCGTGTTGTCGTGGGCGACGAGCTGCGCGCCGTCGCGACTGCGCAGGCTGCCCTCGATCAGGTTGCCGACGGCCGCGGCGCTCGTTGCCGCATGCCGCGCGTCGATGCCGGCCGTGTTGATCAGCGTGTTGTGCGCGACGAGCACTTGGCGGGCCTGATTCAGGTCGATGCCGAAGTCGTTGCAGTGCGCCACGATGTTGTTGGCCAGGGCGCCGTTGGACGATTCCCATTCGCACCGACCATCGCGGCAGTACTCGCCGGTGGATCCTCCGCATCCCATGCTGATGCCAACCCGCAAACCCAGCCGCGAGGTCCGTTCGGGCGCGCAGACCACGAGATTGCGTTCGATGCGCGCCTGTTGCGCAGCGCCTTTGACGCAGATGCCGTAGGAGATGCGGTTGCCTGCATCCTTGGCGAAGTTCCGGACGTTGTTGTCGACGATCTGCCAGCCATTGGCGCCGTTGATGTTGACCAGATTGACCGGCGCGCCTGTGACGCGGGGCGCGAGGTTGACCAGCGAGTTGAACTGCAGCAGCCCGTCGTCGGGCCAGGCGCCGTTCTCGCCGTTGATCTTGAAGTGAACATTGAAGTCCTGCGTGCGGTTGTTCAGGACCACGGTGCCGCGGGCAGAGCCTGCCACGTGGAAGGCGTGCTCGCAGTCATCGTGATTCGCACACGCACCGCGCCAGTCGAGATTCTCGAAGACCCAGTACGGTTGTGTGACCTTGACCGCTTCCACCACGGTGACCACGAACTCGACCGTTCCAGGCTTGGCGGCCTTGACGGTAATCGGCCGATCGGGCAGCCCGGCCCTTGCCGTCGTCAGGGTTCGCGCAAGGGCATAGCTGCCGGGCGCGAGTTCCAAGATCTGGCCTGGCGCCGCTGTCGCCATCGCCGCGGCCAGGGCTTCCACGCTGCGCAGCGCGACCGTGGACGGCGTCGTGCTCGTCGCCGGCTTCGGGCTGTTGACCGATCGCGGACGGCCGGTGGCGTCGTAACCTGCAGCAGCCAGGGCGTGGGGCTGCTGCCCTTTGCCCAGTGTCGGCAGGTTCGGCGGCGCTTGACGCTCGTGCATCCGCCGTACCGAATCCAGCACGGGCCCGAACACGCTCTGCAGCCGAGGGTGGCCGGTGAGGCGCCGCTCCGCATAGCGCACGAGCTCCATCGGCGTGCGCTCGGTCACGTCGATGCTCCAGCGCTCGCCGCGCAGCAGGTAGGCCGTCAGGGACAACAGCATCAGCAACGGCAGCGCGACGGCGAGCGTCACGATGACGCGACGCCGCAGAGACAGGCTTGTGCTCGAGCGAGACATGTTCGATCAAGCATCGCACGCGGCCGGTGTCGGGCGCAATCGGCAACCACCGCCTGCCCCCTACACTGGTTTTCTTCTTTCGATCAATGGCTGCGAGGGGCACCCATGCAACACACGGCGCACCCGCGCGTTGCCACAAGGCTTGCCTGGGCGTCCGGATCCGTCGGCGCGACCGCGCTGGCGCTGTTCATCGCAGTGAATCATCCGCTTGCGCCCGTCGCCGCGTCGGCCTTGCTGGTCGGGTGGGTGGTGGTCGCGGCTCGATTCCCAG
Source organism: uncultured beta proteobacterium (assembly GCA_963738605.1). GTDB lineage: Bacteria > Pseudomonadota > Gammaproteobacteria > Burkholderiales > Burkholderiaceae_C > CADEEN01. Next base: position 334,649 of record CAVTXG010000003.1, on the reverse strand, counting down.
GCGCGTGGTTGTTCGTGCTGCCCGCGTGCCTGCCCTGGCTCAACCTCTCGCCGTGGACCGGCTGGATCGGCGTCGAGGAGTTCGACATCCTGGTGCTCGGCGCCATCGGCGCCGGCTTCGCGCGACTGGCCTCGGATGCATCGCCCGGCCCACCACCGATGAGCCTGATCGGCCGGGCTTTGGTGGGCGTGACAGCTGCCGTCACCGCTCTGGGCGTCGCGCGCGGGTGGAGCGATGCGGGGAATGTGCATCTCGGCTGGTTCCAGGGCTACACCGAAGCGCTCAACAGCTGGCGTGTCAGCAAGAGCATCGTCTTCGCGCTCTTGCTTCTCCCGCTGCTGCGCCGCGCGTCTTGGCTCGATCGGGCGCTGGCGCACCAGCGCTTTGCCGCCGGCATGGCCGCCGGCGCGCTCGTCGTGGCGCTGGCCGTCGTGCGTGAGCGAGCGGCCTATCCGGGCCTGCTCGACATCTCGGCCCACTACCGCACCACTGCCTGGTTCTGGGAGATGCATGTGGGCGGCGCCGCCATCGACGCCTACGTGGTCTTGTGCACGCCCTTCGTCGCGTGGACGGTGTGGGCTTCGCGGCGCTGGTGGCAATGGCTGCTCGCCGCGGCGTTTTCGCCTGCTTTGGGCCTATGTCTGCCTGACCACCTTCTCGCGCGGCGCGTATGGCGGTATCGCTGTCGGGCTGCTGGTCGCGGGCGCGCTGTTGCCCGCGAGCGCTGCGCGCTGGCGCTCGCTGGCCCGATGGCTCGGCTTCATCGTGGGCGCCACGCTGCTGCTCGGCCTGGCCCTCGAAGTCGCAGGCTACGCCGCGGCAGGATTGGTCGTGCTGACGCTGGCGGCCGCGCTGTGGCTGCGCTGGCGGCGCGCGCAGGGCCGAACCGGATTGCGCGCGCTGGCGCTGGGGGTGCTCGGGCTTGCGCTTGTGTTCGAGGCCGTCGTCATGATCGGGCCCGACTCGTTCATGCGAGCCCGCATCTCCGGCAATTTGCTGGACTACGAGAGCCGGCGCGTTCACTGGTCGCGCGGCGTCGGCCTGCTGTCCGGCGCGGATGCCTGGCTCTGGGGGTTGGGCGCCGGCCGTCTGCCTGCGCACTACGACCGGGGCGCGCCGCGCGGTGAATTTTCAGGCACGGCGAGCCTGGTGTCGGCCGAGGCCGGGGTCCCCATCGGTGCGCATCGCCGGGCCGCGCACGCGCGGACGGCTCGGTGGCTTTTTCGGACTGACTCAGCGGGTGACGTTGCAGCCGACGTACACGCTGCGCCTCGATGCACGCTCGGCGGGCGCGCTGCTGATGGTCAAGGTCTGCGAATCGCATCTGCTGTACGACCGCAATTGCCAGGCCGCCTGTGTGGCGCTGCCGACCTCGGACGTGGGGCAGTGGACCGAACTGCAAGTGGTGCTCGACGGCCCGGCCCTTGATGTGGGCGACTGGTACGCGCCGCGGCAAGGCGTGCTGACGCTGTCGATGGTGCGTGCCGGAACCAGCGCGGAATCGACAAAGTCGTGCTCTCTGCGCCGGACGGCTCGCCGCTGCTGCGCAACGGCGATTTTTCGGCTGGCCTGGCGCACTGGCTACCGGCCGCCCAGGTGTTTTTCGTGCCCTGGCACATCGACAACCTCTATCTGGAGATGCTGATCGAGCGCGGCGTCGCAGGGCTGGTGTTGTTCGGCTGTTGGCGGGCTGGTCGAACTGGCGACTGGCGCGCGGCGCGCGTCGCGGACGACATGGTCCCTTGGCTGGCTGCGTCCTTGTGCGGTGTGCTGGCATTGGGGCTCGTCAGCAGCGTCCTTGACGTCCCCCGGGTGGCGATGCTCGTCGCCTTAACGGGCGCTGGCGCGGCGCTGCGCGAAGTGAGTTCTTCGCGTCGGCCTTCTTGACAAGGCCGCTGGCCCGGCCTCGGTGCCACGGGCTGCTCTATTGCAAGACGTTCTGTTAAATCAATGGCTTGCATGCTGTTTTCGTCATTGGCATGGCCCATGCTTTACTTCCGCACTCAGCCGCCGACCGCAGGCTGCCAACCAGGGAAGACCGATGAACAAGGTGTTGAGCAACCTGAAAACATGCGCCGCTGCGGTGGCATTGCTCGTCGGGGCGGCAGCGTCCCACGCGGTGGTGATCAGCAGCGCCTCCAACAACCCGTACTCTTTCAGCTGGTCCTACAACACGCCGACGGCGACGTCGCACGTGCTCAGTGGCAACGGCACCATGACGATCTCGGGATTCAACTCGCACGTCCTCGTCGTCAACGTCACACTGTCGAACACATCGCTCATCGGCGGCAAGGCGGCGAGCGTCTGACATCCTTCGGTTTCGGCATCGAGCCGAACGCAAGCATTGTCGCCTTCGTCGACAACCCGTTCGACGGCGGAATGATCTTCGCTCAGCAGCGTTCGATTCCGGGCTTGGCGGGCATCGAGGTCTGCGCGTTCGGCGGCCAGAACTGTTCGGGTGGCGGCAATGGCGGTATCCGCGGCGGCAGCTCAGACAGCTTCGCTTATCCTCCTTGGCGGCACCTGGGGCAATTCTGTCGACATCAACCCGATCGGCTTCAAGTACCAGACTGGCTACGGCTCATTTGAGTTCACAACCAGCACGTCTTCCGGGAACGCACCGGAACCGAGTACAGCCTCACTGGCATTGCTTGGATTGGGTTTGCTGGGTGCCGGCTTCGGCCTGCGCCGCCGCAAGACTGTCTGAGCTTTGTCTTATCGCGAAGGCTCCGAGCGCGGAGCCTTTTTTTGTGTCGGCCTTCTTTACAAACGTCCTCTCGATTTCGCGTCAAGACCTCTGGACCTGCGCATGTCAGCGACATTATTTCTCATTGAATCAGCAGCTTAGCTATGACGCTCCAACGGGTGGCATAACTCATGCTTGAACCAAGAACCAAAGCCGGATGCCCTGACTTTGAAGAACTCTGGAGAAGCGCAATGAGCAAACTGTTTAGCGTGTTGAGGGGTTGCGTTGCGGCAGTGGCGCTGGTTGCAAGTGCGGCCTCCCATGCCGAGGTCGTCAGCAGCGGCAGCAACAACCCACTGGCGTTTAGCTGGTCCTTCAACACGGGGAACGTCGCTGCTTACCGGTAGTGGCTCCATGGCGATCTCGGGCTTCAACACCAGTACGTTGACCGTTGCAGTGTCTCTGACCAACACGTCAGCCATCGGCGGCAACGGCGGCGAGCGCCTGACGTCATTCGGATTCGGCATCGATCCCAACGCCACGAGCATCGGTTTCTCCGACGCTTCCGACGGCGGCATGATCGGCGCCCAAGCTGCCTTCGGGGCACTGCCCGCCAACGTCGCCGGCATCGAAGTCTGCGCTTTCGGTGGCAACAACTGTGCTGGTGGCGGCAACGGCGGCATCTTCGGCGCCGGCGGCTCCGACGCGTTCACCATCCTGCTCGGCGGAACATGGGGCAGCTCGGTCACCATCGCGCCGATCGGCTTCAAGTACCAGACAGGATACGGCTCGTTCGAGTTCAGTACTTCGACATCGTCCGGCAACGCGCCTGAGCCGGGCACGGCATCGCTGGCGCTGCTCGGGTTGGGATTGCTGGGCGCGGGCTTCGTCTTGCGCCGCCGCAAGACCAGCTAATCTGTTCGGCAGCTCAACAAGAAGACCCCGCATTGCGGGGTCTTCGCCTTTCTAGGGGGCGTTTCACGTTCGACCGTAGTGGCGCCTGCGCGTACAGTCGGGCGCCGATGGAAGCCTCTTGCCCGGTACGGGCCGCCCGGCCGGCGACTTTGCGCCTGCAGTCCTTTCTCGCATCGGCGAGCCTGGTGGCGTTGGCCTGCTTGACTTACCGCTACGCGCCCTTCGACTTCCATCGCAAGCAGTTCGCTGAACTTTACGGGATTGGGGAGCTCCGCTTCACCGGCAGTGCATTCCTGTTCTGGGCGGCTGCGGGTTACGTCGTGCTCCTCGCCGGCTACTACGCCTTCATCGGCGACGGTGCCCAGTGCAAGGCTTTGCGTGCCTGGCGCGTTGCCGTCCGCTTTGTCAGGTCGCCAAGCAACCTACGCACGGTGACCGACTCCCGGCCGAGGACCGCGTGGCGTGCTGGCGTGCGTGCTCAAGGCGTTCTTTGCGCCGCTCATGGTCATGTCGCTGATGGTGTTCTGCAGTCGCCGTGGCGGGCAATGTCTGGCATTGCTGCTGCCGGCGGCAACGCAGCGGCAGATGCCGCCGGCCTGCTGCGTGGACGCACCTATTGGCTGTTGCTGCAGACCATCCTTTGGTCGACGTGCTGGTCTTCACATTCGGCTACCTGGTCGAGTTGCCGCGACTGAACAACCAGATCCGCTCTGTCGATGCCTCTGTGTTGGGCTGGACAGCAGCGCTGATCTGCTATCCGCCATTCAATGCGGTGACGAACTACGTCTATGGATCGACGGTGAGCGACTTTCCGCAGTTCGACGATCCGACCGCGCACGCGGTGCTCAATGCGGCCTTGCTGGGATCGATGGCGCTGTACACCTGGGCGTCGGTCGCGCTCGGCTGGAAGGGCAGCAATCTGACGCATCGAGGCATCGTCGAGCATGGGCCCTATCGGTTCGTTCGCCATCCGGCCTACATTTGCAAGAACCTGGCTTGGTGGATCGGCTCGCTGCCGATCTTCGCCGTGGCGCTCGACAAAGGCTGGATCAGCGCCGTCGGTGCCGTGGTCTCGATGGCGAGCTGGTCGGCCATCTACGTGCTGCGCGCCCTGACCGAGGAAGATCACCTGCGTCGGGTCGACGGCGAGTACGCTGCCTATGCGGCGCGAGTGCGCTGGCGCTTCATTCCGGGCGTGGTCTAGCATGCGGCCGGTGACTCATGGAGGGAGGCTTGTGATGGATGGTGGTTGCCGTTCGCGGCGCTTGCAGACGGCTTGCGCCGTGCTCATCTGCGCCCTATTCGCTGCCTGCACCGGCCGAGGCGCCGACGAGTCGTTTGCCGCCGCCAAGGCGCACATTGCGAAGAACGAGTCGCCCGCGGCGATCATCGAACTGAAGAACACGCTGCAGGCGCGACCCGATCTCGCCGAAGCGCGCTTCCTGCTCGGCAAGCTGCTGCTCGAGCGTGAAGACCCGGTCGCCGCGGCGATCGAACTGTCGAAGGCGGCCGCCCTGCAGTATCCGCCAGACCAGTTGGTCCCGGAGCTGGCGACGGCGTACCGGCTGACGGGTGAGTCGAACAAGGTGGTGGCTCTCGATGCGTCCACGACGCTGACCGCGCCCGAGGCCATTGCGCGCCTGAAGACGCAGCTGGCCTATGCCCAGGCGGCGCTGGGCGCCGGCGATGGCAAAGTCGATGAGGCGTTGGCGCAGGCGCTGCGCGCCCGGGCCGACCACGCTCCCGCGCAGCTCCTGCGGGCGCGACTATTGCACTCGCACCGCGACCCGGAAGCGGCAATGCGCCTGGTCGACGAGGTGCTTGCCCGCGTGCCCGATGACGTCGACGCCCTGACCTTGAAGGCCGACATGCTGGTCGCGCGGCGGCAGAGCGATGCCGCCCAGGCGCTGTATGCCAAGGCGCTGGCGCTCAAGCCGGCGGACATCGCGGCCCACTCGGGCCTGCTGGCGCACAGCCTGGCCGGGAACGATCTGGAAGCAGCGGCCACCCAGCTCGAGGCGATGAAGAAGGCGCGGCCAACGCATCCGCGCACGCGCTACTTCGATGCCCGACTTGCTCTGCAGCGCGGCGATCTCAAGGCAGCCGCGTCGCAGGCCCAGCAGTTGCTCAAGATCGCACCGGAGCATCCTGAAATCCTGTACCTCGTCGGCACCGTGGCGATGCAGACCGGCGAAATGCAGATGGCTGAGCAACACGCCCGCAAGCTCTTCAGCTTGGCGCCGGAGCTGGCCGACAGCCGGCGCCTGCTGGCCGCGTTGTTGATGCGCAAAGGCGAGCCGGCCAAGGCGATCGAAACCATCCAGCCCTTGCTGCGCGCGGACGGGCCCGATGCCGATGCGTTGCACATGGCCGGGCAGGCGTACATGGCGCTGGGCGATCTCAAGCGTTCCGAGGAAGCGTTCTCCCTTGCCGGCCAGCTGGGTCACGTCGGCAGTCGGGTCGCGCTGGGTCTGGTGAAGATCGCGCGGGGCGACGCAGCTGCCGGCGTGGGTGTTCTCGAGTCGGTGGCGGTTGCCGACAAGGGCGCGACAGCCGACCTGGCGCTGATCGACGTGCAGCTCAAGCTGCGCAATCTGCCTGCGGCGCTGACCGCGGTCGAGCGGCTCAAGACCAAACAACCCGGCAAGGCGCAGCCGCTGCACATGGAGGGCGAGTTGCGCCTGCGCATGGGGGATGCGGCCGCCGCGCGTGCGAGCTTCGACCGCGCCCTTGCAGCCGAGCCGGCTTATTACCCCGCGGTGGAAAGCTTGGTCGCCCTGGACTTGCGCGAGAACAAAGCAGATCAGGCGCGCGCCCGAGTCGACGCCGTGCTCAAGCGTGATCCCGGCGAAGCGCGCGCCCTGGTCGCATTGGCTGCGCTGGACGAGCGCGACGGCAAGCCCAAGCAGGAGGTGGCCGCGACGCTCGCAAAAGCCGTCGTCGCCAAACCAGCGGACCTGGCGCTGCGGCGACGTTTGATCGAGTACCACATGGGCAAGCAGGACTACAAGCTGGCCCTGGGCGCGGCCCAGGAAGCCGTGATCGCGCTGCCCAACGATGTCGACGCGCAACTGTTTCTCGCCAACGCGCAACTGGCTGCCGGTGAAACGCAGCAGGCCATCAGCTCCTACCAGAAGACGGTCAGCGCGCGACCGAAGTCGCCTTTGCCGCTGATGGCCTTGGCCGAGGCCTACCTCGCCGCGAAGTCGTTCGACGCCGCGGCCGAGGCGGTGAGAAAGGCGCAGGCCCTCGCGCCCGAAGTGCCGGCCGTGGCGCAGCTCGCGGCCAAGGTCGACGTTCGTGCCGGCAAGCACGACCAGGCGCTGACCAAGGCGCGGGCGCTGCAGGCGCGCACCCCGAAGTCGGCCGACGGCTGGATCATCGAAGGCGAAGTGGAAGTCGATCGACGCCACTGGCCGGCGGCGGTGGCTGCGTTTCGAAAGGCACTGCAGCGGCAGGAATCGTCGGCCGTGGCACAGCGACTGTTCTCGGCATTGCGCCAGGCGGGCGACAAGGCGAAGACCGACGCCTTCGCTGTGGACTGGCTCAAGCGCCATCCTGACGACCCGGCCTTTCTCTTCACCGCGGCCGGTCAGGCCATCGATGACAAGGATTACGCAGTCGCCGACACGAGGCTGGAACAGACCCTGCGCGCTGCGCCGGACTCGCCGTGGGCGTTGAACAACCTGGCGTGGGTGCGCGCTGCGCAGAAAAAGCCCGGCGCCGTCGCCATGGCACAGCGTGCGAACGAACTGGCACCCAACAATCCGGCGCTGATGGACACGCTGGCCTTTGCCTTGGCGACCGAAGGCGATCTCGTGCGGGCCATCGAGATTCAGAAGAAGGCCGTGGCGCTGGCGCCGTCCGCACATGCCTTGCGCTTGAGTCTTGCGCGCATGTACGTGGACGCCAACGACAAGACTGCCGCCCGACGTGAACTGACGTTGCTGAAGGACGCGGGGTCGGCATTCGAGCGGCAGGGCGAAGTCCAGGCGCTCGAAGCCAAGCTTTGAATCACGAAACAAGGGAAAGATCGATGACTGTCGTTGCTGTCGTGGGTTTGGGATATGTCGGCCTGCCGCTGGCGATCGAGTTTGGCAAGCGCTACCGCACCATCGGCCTGGACACGAGCCAGTCCAAAGTGGACGCGTATCGCGAGCGGCGCGACCCGACCGGCGAAGTGCCGAGCGAGGCCTTCGCCGCGGCGCACTTGCTGCAACCGACCACGGACGGGTCCGCACTGAAGGAGGCGGACTTCGTCGTGGTTGCGGTGCCCACGCCCGTCGACGACGCGCACCACCCGGACTTCTCGCCGCTCGATGGCGCCAGCCGCACCGTCGGCCGCCACCTGAAGCGCGGCGCGACGGTCGTCTACGAGTCCACTGTCTATCCGGGCGCGACCGAAGAAATCTGCATCCCGATCTTGGAGGCGGAGTCGGGCCTGAAGTGGAAGCGCGACTTCTGCGTCGGCTATTCGCCCGAGCGCATCAATCCCGGCGACAAGGAACGCACGCTGACCAAGATCGTCAAGGTCGTCTCCGGCGACACGGCGGAGACGCTCGAGCGCGTCGCCGCGATGTACGCCAGCGTGGTCACGGCCGGCGTGCACAGGGCTTCCAGCATCAAGGTCGCCGAAGCCGCCAAGGTGATCGAGAACACGCAGCGCGACCTCAACATCGCGCTGGTGAACGAGCTGGCGATGATCTTCCACCGCATCGGCATCGACACCACCGAGGTGCTCGAGGCGGCGGGCACCAAGTGGAACTTCCTGCCGTTCCGGCCGGGCCTGGTCGGCGGCCATTGCATCGGCGTCGATCCCTACTACCTCACGCACAAGGCCGAGAGCGTCGGCTATCACCCGCAGGTGATCCTGGCCGGACGGCGCATCAACGACGGCATGGGCGACTACATCGCCGAGCAGACCGTCAAGTGCATGATCCAGCAGGGGCGGCAGGTCAAGGGTGCGCACGTCAACGTGCTCGGCCTGACGTTCAAGGAGAACTGCCCCGACCTGCGCAACTCGAAGGTGATCGACGTGATCCGCGAGCTGCAGACCTACGGCGTGAACGTGCACGTGCACGATCCGATGGCTTCGGCGGAAGAAGCGCAGCACGAGTACGGCGTGGCCTTGGAGCGCTGGGAGGATCTGCCGCAGGCCGATGCGATCGTCGCAGCGGTTGCGCACGAAGCGTTGATCAAGCGGCCCCTGGACGAGATGCTGACCAAGCTGCGGCCGGCCGGGCTGTACGTCGATGTCAAGTGCCGCGCCGATGCTGCGGCACTCGACGCGCGCGGCATTCGGGTCTGGCGACTGTGACGATCGACGTCGAGCGTGCGCTGGCAGCGCGCAGCCGACGCTGGCTCGTCACCGGCAGCGCCGGCTTCATCGGCTCGCATCTGGTCGAAGCGCTTTTGCGCGGCGGCCAGCAGGTACGCAGCCTCGACAATTTTGCGACCGGCCATCGCGCCAATCTCGAAGCCGTGCGCGTGGCCGTCGGCGAGGCGGCGTGGGCACGGCACGAGTTCGTCGAGGGCGACATCGCCGACGCGAACTGCTGCGAACGGGTCTGTCACGGCGTCGATGTCGTGCTGCACCAGGCAGCGCTCGGCTCGGTGCCGCGCTCGCTGGCCGACCCGCTGGCCACGCACCGCGCCAACGCCACCGGTTTCCTCAACGTGCTCGATGCCGCAAGGCGCTGCGGCGTGTCGCGCTTCGTCTATGCCGCGTCGAGTTCGACCTACGGCGACTCGGCCTCGCTGCCCAAGGTCGAGGACACCATCGGCCGGCCGCTGTCGCCTTATGCGGTGACCAAGTACTTGAACGAGCTGTACGCGGACGTGTTCGCGCGCTGCTACGGCATGCAGACGATCGGCCTGCGCTACTTCAATGTCTTCGGGCCGCGCCAGGATCCGCAAGGTCCGTATGCGGCCGTCATCCCGCGCTGGGCCGCGCGAATGCTGCGCGGCGAGCTTTGCACGGTGTACGGCGACGGCGAGACCTCGCGCGACTTCTGCTACGTCGACAACGCGGTGCAGGCCAATCTGCGTGCGGCGCTGGTCGAGGACCCTGCGGCGCTGAACCAGGTCTACAACGTGGCAGTGGGTCAGCGCACGACGTTGCTCGAGCTGCATCAACTGCTGGCGGCCGCGCTCGCCCGCTTCGAACCGTCGGTGAATGTGGCGCCGGCAGCGCGAGACGAGTTCCGGCCGGGCGACGTGCGCCATTCGCTGGCAGACATCAGCAAGGCGCAGACTTTGCTCGGGTTCCAGCCGACACACGACGTGCGCGCCGGCCTGGAGGCCGCGGCGCCGTGGTATGCGGCGCAGGCGCGCGGCTGAGTTCGAGTCGCGCGCGTCAGCGCGCGGCGCGAGCATCTGGCGCGCCGTCGGGTGGCGCGGTGTCGTCTTTGCGATGGCGCAGCTTGCGCAGCAGGTGAGGCAAGAGCACGCGCAATGGCATTCGCCCTGCGTGATAGCGCGTCAGGAAGAGCACTGCGGCGAACTCTTGCGATCGGCGCGGCGCCTCGTCGGGTTCGCTCGGCGTCAGCAGCGACGTGAGCGTCGGCATCAGCCACCGACGTTGCAGCACCGTCATGCCGTGGGGTTGCAACTCGCGTCGCGCCTCGATCGGGATCGGCGTGCGCAACCACTCGCCGCAAAAGTGAAACGCCATCGCCAGCGCCTCTGACAAGCCCAGCTCGTGCGCGCGCGCCACCAGATCGGCGTAGAACGACGGCGCGACCGCGAACTCGCGCATCAGACCATCGAGGTCGATCAGGTCGCGCAGGCGATCGACGGCTTGCGAGTCGAAAAACAGGTGCGTCGCGCTGTGCAGCACCTGATCGACCGGCTGCAGCACCTGCCAGCCGTGATGGTTCGACGGCTGCACCCGTTGCAGCAGACGTGCGATGTCGACATGCGTGCGCGCCAGCGGCGGCAGGATGTCGTGGTGCAAGTCGAGCTCGAGCGGATGCAGAGGATGGCGCATCGGCGGCGCTTCGTGGCTCCACTCGCGGTAGTAGCGCTGATCGTGCGCGTCGAGGGCCACTTCGGCCCAGCCGTCGCCGGCCAGCAGGCGCTGCACGTCGGCCACATGCGCTTTGGGAACGAGGATGTCGATGTCCGACGGCAGGCGGCCGGCAGCGATTCGCAAATCCTGCCCGAGATAGGCGGCACCCTTGAGCAGCACGCATGGGTAAGTGCAGTCGCCGAGCACGCTGCGGATGCGTTGCAGCGCCCACAGCATCGCTGCCGTGCGAAAGCGTGACACCTGCTGTTCGGCCAGCAGGTGACGGCGCGGCGCAATCGGCACCTCGTCGATGAGTCCGGCTGCGTCGAGACTCTCTGCCAAACGCGCCAGCAGCCGCAGGCGCCGCGCCGCACGGACGACGCGCTCCCAGTCGCCGAGCGACCATGCCAACGCGGACTGCGGGTCGCGCAGCGCTTGGGTCCACGCGATGCGCAGAGCGATGTTGTCGTCTGCGCCGCTCATGGGGCTCGCGCCACGACTGACGGCCACAAGCGATCGATCGCCGCGATCGCTTCGTCGAGATCACTGTAGATGAGTTGCCAGGCCGGGCAGCGGCGCACGAGGTGCACCACCGCGTCGAAGCCGGTCTGGCCGAGCAGGCGGTAGTTGAATGCATTGAACGCCAATGCGCCGAACAGCGCCTGCGGATCGATCGCTTCGAGATGCAGCGGGCTGTCGGCCTGCCATCGCGGCAAGATGAATGCGCCGGGTGGTGCAAGCTCGTGGCGATGCGCCACGGCCCCTTCGTCGGCGGCGAGGTGAGCGACGGTGCCTTTGCGCGTTTTCGGGAACTCCGGACCGATAGGCGCCGTGGGCTCGAATCGGCGGATCACCTCGATCGACTCGTTCTTCAGGGCCACGGGTTTGAGCATGGCGCGAAACCCGAGCGCCCGCGGATCCCAGGCGCCGAACTCGTCCGACAGCAGGCGCCAGCCGCGCAGAGACATCGCGGCCGTCAGCGTGCTCTTGCCCGAGCCGGGCAGGGCCGGCAGCACCAGCGCGCGGCCGTCCTTGACGAGTGCGCCGGCATGCAGCAGCAGCAGGTGATTCAGGCGCTGGCCGATCAGCCAGTTGGCGCCCCATTCGAGCAGCGGCAAGGCATTCGCGGCCGGAAAGGGGTCGAAGGGCATGCCGCTGTCGCAACGCAGGACGGCTTGCGGGCGCAGCAACCGACGCGGCCCCCGGGGCCGCAGGATGTCGATGTGCAGGTCGACGAAGTCGGCGCTCATGCGGAGCGGATGCTGCGCATACACCGCCTGCATGGCCGCTGCCAGAGGCGGCACGTTCGAGCGCACACGCATCACCGCAGCGCCGAGGTCGATGCACACCCCTTGCGAGAGCAGCGCGCCGCGCAGCGCGGCGGTGCTCGCGCCGCCCAGGCTGACCGTCTCGCGCAGACCGTGCCCCGCGGTCACGGGGTGAGGCTGCAACTCTCCATCCGCAGCACGAGGCCTGCGCTCATGAGGTGCTCCCACGACTGGCTCAGGCTCGCCGCGATCTGCGCTGCGGGGGCTTCGCTGTCGTGGGCCAGCGCTGCGCACACGGCATCCGCCTCTGCAGGCCCCTCGGCCAGAATTTCAAGCACGGCGGCCGCTTCGTCGTTGAGCAGCAGCGTCTCGCCCGACAGCGGACTGAAAGCTGCCCAACCTTGACCGATCGATTCGACGCGCAGCCCGCACGCGCGTTCGTAGACCAGGGTCACACGGCGAACGAAGTCCAGCAGGAACCCGTGACTGCTGTACCCACGCTGGTGCCGTCGACGACGCCAATGATATCGATGTGCCAGCCGCCGCCTCCGCTGCCGCCCCTGCCGTTTCTCACGGGCATCACGCGCAGCGCCACCCAGCGCGGACCGAGCGCCAAGTGTCCCGGCGGTGGGGCGTAAAGTGTCTCCGTCGCGAGCTTGGCAAGCCCGCCGCTATCGAGGTTGACCCTCTTCCACCGCCCGATGCCCAACAGCGCGTTGGTGATCTTGCGCTCGCGGAAACGCGCTGCTTCGACGGTATTGCCGGACAAGTACCAACCGAGCACCGTGCTGCTGCCCGGTGCGCTCACCAACTGATAGAGCTGCACCCGCAGGTACATGTCGGGTGCACCCACTGCGACGGGATAGATCGGCGTGGCTGCCTGGTTCTGAACGCACTGGAGGCTCGAAGAAGCGGCCAGCGCGCTCCCACTGTGCAGCGCCGCCACGGCGGGCACGGCAAAGGTTCCCCGCAGGAGTCGCCTCCTTGCGCTGACCACACCGAGATTGCTGTCTGATCTGTCCATGATGGGTGTTCCGCGTTGACTGCTAGAACCCACTCTCCTGCACACAATATTACGTCACGGTTGCGCCTTGGTCCTGGACTTTTACCCCCGCCGTACCCCCTAACCCCTGTTTGCAGGGGATGCTTGGCGCGGCGCTTCCGACGCCCGCGCCCTGGCGACGAAGTGGTGCAGCGCCGAAAGCGGTGGCATGCGCAGCCGCAGCGAGCGCCAGTGCAGGGTGGCTCGCGCCAGCCTCGACCAGCGGTCCGCCGTTGTCAAATGCTGTGGGCGCAGCGCCCGCGACCACAGGCTGTCTGCGAAGCGCGCTTTGCCCGCCGCTGCAGCAGCCATGGCCGGCGACGCCAGCGGCGTGCCCAGCAAGGCAGTGCACCAGCGCAAGGCGTGTTGCATCGGGCGCTGAAGGCCGAGCTCGCCGGCGCGCTCCGACAGGTCTGTCCAGAAGCCCGGGCTCTGGCCGAAGCGGCGCAGCATCAGGTCCAGGTCCGACAAGTCCTGCAACGCACCGTCCGGGTCATCGCAACAGAACAGTTCGGTCATGTTGCACAGCGCCAGGTCGACGGGGCTGAGCGTGCAAAAGCGCTCGTCATGCTCCAGCGCCGCCGCGCCGGCCTGCAGCGTTCGAGCGGCCAGCCCGCTGCCGATGCGCCCGGGCTGCGCGGCGTGGCGCAGGACCACGACACTGCGCCTTTGCATGTGAAGCATCGGCGGCGGCCCGACCATCCAGCGGCGGTAGAACGCGCGCTCGTCAAGGTGGTGATGCAAGGTGGTCCAGCCCTGTGCCATGAGCGCTGCTTCGGCCTCGGCAATGCGCTCGACCGGCACCAGCAGACCGATGTCGCTCAGGCTGCGCCCCATCGAGGAAAGGACGGCCGCCGCGACGTAAGCACTGCCGCCCAACAGCACCGGATGAATGTCGGTGTCGGCGAGCGCGGCGGAGATGAAGGCCAGTTCGCGCAGCAGGTCGGCGTGTTGCGCTTCGGTCAGCAAGACCGCTGCGCGCAGGTGCGCCTGCGCGGCATGCGGCACCGCATCGAGCGCGCCTTGGGCGTCGAGGATGCATGCGATGCGCGCCAGCAGCCGCGCGCACCGCGCCTGCCGCACCAGCAGATCCCACTCGCCCAGCGTCAACGACATCAGGCTCTGGGGCTGACGCAGCGCGGCGCAGACCAGATCGCGCGCTGCACTCATTGGGCCTCCAAGACGCTGCGCGTCGCCCCTCCGAGGGGGAGCGAGCGCTTTCGGAACGGCCGTGCAGCGCTCATGAAGCCGCTTGGCGCCCGCCTGGCGGCAGCGAGCCGAACATGGTTATGGCCTCGAGCAGATTGCTGTACGTGCAGTGGAAGCATGCGCAGCGCTCGACCAGACCGGCAAGCGCCGCAAAACCGCGGCGCGCGTGCACGTGGTAGTTGGTCGAGTTCTCGACCAGCGACATGAACGCCAGGGATCGTCCCAGAGGCCGCATGTGAGCGATGTCGCCCGGCTCGTAGCGCGTCAGTGCGATCCATGCCGGCAGCACCGATGCGTCGTCTGACCACTGATGCGCGGGAGGACGAACGTAGGCGAAGTGCCCTCGCGGCGTCGCATGCTCGGAGACGCCGAACGACGCTGCCGGCGCCAGCGCCTGGATGGCGCCGATCGAATCGTTCTTCAGTTCGATCGGGCGAGGCAGCGGCACGACGCGGCCGGTGTGCGGTTCGATCAGCGCGATGGCATCGGACAACAGGCGCCATCCGCCGACGAAGGCGAGCCCCGCAGCCAGCGTGCTCTTGCCCACGCCGGGCGGCCCCGGCAGCAGCAGGGCGCGGCCGTGCCGCTCCAGCACCGCGCCGCGCACCAGCAGGTATTGGTGGCAATGGCTGGACACGCACCAGTTGAGCCCCCACTCGAGCAGCGGATAGCCGTCTTCGCCCGGCCAGCGCCCAAGGGGCTGCGCGCCGTCGAAGCGGAACACGATCTCGGCCATTGGAGCGCAGGCGCGCGGCGCCACTGGCCTGGACGCTGACGTGAAAGTCGGCGAACCCGTCGTCGGCCTCGACCGCGTGTTGCGCATAGTGCTCTGCGATGCCCTGGCTCACGCTGGGCACGGCCGTCGTGATGTTGGTGACGACGGGGCCAGTGCGCACGCGCAGGCCGGCGTGCCGCAGCGCACGATCCAGGTCCGCTGGGGCCAGATCGGCAACGATCAAGTGCGATCCGATCGCACGAAGCCCAGAGCCTCCAGCTCCGCCAGGATTGCCGCGACGTGCTGCGCGTCGGCCCCCGGCTCGGCGAAGGTGGCGGTCAGCGCGGTCGAAGCCGCGCCCGACTGCATGCGGTCGGCATAGATGCGCCGCGCCAGCTCGTCGGCGTCGCAGCCGCCGGCGCGCAGAGCCTTGAGCACCTGACCGGCCCAGGGCGCGAGCAGAGTGGTGATGCCCGAACGATCGGCGCGCACCACGAACTCGCCGTCCCACTCATGCCAATCGACCTGCCCCAGGATCGACCAGCGAACGCGCTCGGCGGCGGTGCCGAGCTTGTTCAGCGACTCATAGAGGACCTGAGCCATTGGAGGATGCTTCCTGCGCCGCGCGGTGCCGACGTGTCTGCGAACCACTTGACGCCGGGCGTCGGCACGCAGTGGCCGAGCGTGACGAACGAGCGCCACATCGCCACGATGACGTCCGCGCCCAGCAACTGCGAAGGTGTCAGGCCCTTGGAGCTGTTGAGCACGGCGGCCACCGCATGACGCGCGACGTCGTCCTTGCCATTGCTCGGCGGCAGCTGCAGCACGTCGAGCAAGGTCTTGTCCGGGTAGCCATACGCCTGGCCGAATATCTCGTCGAACCCGACGGCGTCCACGCCCGTGCGCGCGAACTCGACGGGCCACTCGAATGCCAGCCACGGATCGACCCACGACTCGGGCCCATAGCCGGCGCAGCGGCTCCAGGTGATGCGGCGGTGCGAGTCGCACCAGGCGAAGGGCGGCAGCCCGGCGTCGTCGAACTCGCCGGTAACGAGGGACCGCGGCACCGATTCCATCAGCACCGGCGCGAACCCGACGCCGCCCTTGAGCGAGCGCCGGCGCGTCGCGACGGCGCCGCGCATGCCGTCGGCGGTAGCGGCCCGATCAGCTTGGATCGATGCGGTGGTGGGTTGTGACGGCATGGCGTTTTGATTCTAGGCGTCGCGCGCGTGCGCCGCGCCCAGCGCCTTCAGCAGGCCGGCGCCAGCGGCCTCGCACAGATCGAGTACCCGCTCGAAGCCGCGCTGGTCGCCCCAGTACGGGTCGGGTACATCCTGCCCTTCGAGGCCGGGTGCATAGTCCAGAAAGCGCTTGGCCTTGTGCGCCAGAGAGGCAGGCGCCAGCAGCAGCATTGCGGCGAGAACCTCGCCGTCCATCGCCAGCAGCAGGTCGAAGTGCTCGAAGTCCGGCGCACTCACGGCGCGCGAGCGCGCGCCTGCGCGAGGTGCATAGCCGCGTTGGCGCAAAGTCTCCAGCGCACGCGCATCCGGCGCTTCAGCGCGGCGGGCAGCGTGCGTTCCGGCGGACTCGATGTGCAATGCAAACCCGACGCGCTGCGCCTGCGCGCGCAAGACCTGCTCGGCCATCGGCGAGCGACAGACATTGGCAGCGCAGACCAGCAGCACGCTCGCGTTCGGCGCGGGGCGGAAGAGCCGCTGCCACCAGCGACGGATCACGTCCATGCTGCCGCTCCGGTGTCGCCGTCAGTGCAGCGTCGACGGGGCGTCGGCCACGATCTCCTGCGCCTCGCGCGGCGAGCCCGGGCTGGCGTGGTGCAGCACCAGGCGCCAGCCCTGAGCCGTCTTCAGGTACACGTTGGAGGCCAGCACCCAGGCCGTCTGCGCGCCCTCGGCGGTGACGATGTCGACGCGTTCGAGCACGTGGTGCACAGCGCAGCCTGCGGTCTCGACACGCCGCACCTGCTGCGCCCGCACCGGGATCGCGCCGTTGGCGAAGATGGCGTCGAACGAGGCGCGCACCGCACCGTGGCCGACGACGCGTGGGCCGCCCGGATGCACGCAGGCGACATCGTCGTCGTCGGACCAGATCGACATCAGCAGCTCGAGGTCGCCGCGCTGCAGGGCGTCGTAGAACTGGGTCTCGACGTCGTCGACCGACGCCATCAGCGCGGCGCGGGCTTTGGCTTGCGGCATGCGAACGATTGTAGGCAGCAGGCCAGCGTCAGTTTTGAGGCAGCTCGACGCCGAAGACCGAGCCGTTGCCCTGCTCGCTGCGCACGTCGATCGTGCCGCCCATCAGCTCGACCAGCGACTTGCTCACCGCCAGCCCGATGCCGGTGCCTTCGATCGACGAGTGGCCGTGCGCGCCGCGCTGAAACGGCTCGAACAGGCGGGACAGGTGTTGCGGCGCGATGCCCACGCCGCTGTCGGCAACTTCGATGCGCACGCGGCCATTGCCGGCTGCCGCAGCGCGCAGCGTCACCGTGCCGCCGCTGCGGTTGTACTTGACGGCGTTGGACAGCAGGTTGAGCAGCACCTGTTTGGCGCGAGTGCGGTCGCAGCGCAAATGCAGCGCTGCCATCGGCTGCGGTGACGAGGCTGACCCGTGCCGCGGCCGCCTGACTCTGCAGCAGCGCGCTGCACTCGTCGGCCAGCGGCGCCAGCGCCACGCCTTCGATCTGCAGCGCGAGCTGGCCCGACTCGATGCGTGTCAGGTCGAGCAGGTCGCCGATCATCGTCAGCAGATGGTCGCCTGCCTGGCGGATCCTCTGCACCGGACGCCGATGCGATTCGTCCAGCGGCGGCGTGCGCGACAGTTCGAGCAACTGCGCGAAACCGAGCACCGCGTTCAGCGGCGTGCGCAGCTCATGGCTCATGCGCGACAGGAACTCGGTCTTGGCGCGGCTGGCCGCTTCGGCCGCGGCCTTGTCGCGCGACGCGGCTTCGAGCTCGCGCAGATCGGTGACGTCGGCGATGTAGCCGAACCAGGCGATCTCTCCTTCGGCCAGGCGGTGCGGCGACGCCGCGCCCAGCAGCCATCGATCGATGCCGTCGCGGCGGCGGATCGGAAACTCGAGCCGCCACTGCGCTAGCTGCGTCGCCGAAACAACCAGGCTGGCGCGCAAGCGGTCGCGCCAATCGGGGTGGACGCGCCGCATCAGCGCCGCCGCATCGGCAGTCAATTCGCTGGCGGGTACGCCGAAGACAGCCTCGCAGCGCTCGCTGACATAGGCGAACCAGCCGCGCTGGCCGCCGTCGGTCTGCGTGAATTGGTAGAGCACGCCCGGCACATGGCGCGCGATCAGGGCCAGGCGTTCGCGGTCGGCCAGCGCCTGCATCTCGAGTTCGCGCTGCAGCGTGATGTCCGACTGCGTGCCCAGCATGCGTCGCGGCGAGCCGTCGAGTGCGCGCTCGACGATGCGCCCGCGCTCGTGCAACCAGTGCCAGCGGCCGTCGACGCCACGCGCCCGGTAGACGTGCTCGTACTGCTCGACCTCGCCGCGCTCGTGACGCAGATAGGCTTCGTGGTTGTCGGCCAGGTCGTCGCGGTGGATCAGCTGGTTCCAATGCTCCTGCGTCGGCGCGACGTGACCGCGGTCGTAGCCGAGCAGGGCCATGCCTTCGTCGATGTCGCCGAGCGCGTCGGTGTCAGGGTGCCACTCCCAGACGTAGGTACCGGCGCCGTGCAGCGCCGCGCGCAGCAGCGCACTGTCGCCCGCGTCGGCGTTGCCGCGCTCGGTACAACGCGAAGCCAGTGCGGCCACGGCCTCCACCAACGGCTCGAAGTGCATCAACTCATCGCCATCGTCCGCTGCCAGGCTCAGCACCCCGACGCGTGCCGAAAGATGATCCAGCGGCAGCCACCAGCGTGCGCCGCCGCGCTGTGCCGGGGCGCCAGTCCAGACTGCGGCCAGCGCGACATGCGGCTGCGGTGCATGGTCGTCGATCCAGTGCGGCGTGCTGTGGCTGCCCCAGCCGATGGCCGCGTCGCGGCCTGCGGCTGCGATCTGGCGCCGCAGCAACGACAGCGCTTGCGCCGCGTCGCCGCGTGCGACGTGATGCAGCAGAGCGCGCCACGACAGCCCTGCCCAGTCGATCAGGGCCGCCATGGCTGTGTTCGGCGGAACTCGCGAAGAAGAGTCAGTGGCCGCCGCGCGCCGCACCCGGCGCCAGGCGGTAGTGCGTGCCGCAGTACGGGCATCGGCCCTCGCCGCTCGTGGTCACGTCGATGAAGACGCGCGGGTGGTTGCTCCAAAGCGTCATCTTCGGGTTCGGGCAGAACACGGCGCGCCCGCCCTGCAGATCGGCCGCGCCGACGGTGACAGTGCCGTCGCCCTGACGGGTGTCCAACGACGTGCTCATACCCTGTCCAGCCACTCGGCGTACTTGGCGTTGCGGCCGTTCACGATGTCGAAGAACGCGGCCTGGATCTTCTCGGTGATCGGTCCGCGCGAACCCTGGCCGATCTCGATGCGATCCAACTCGCGGATCGGCGTGACCTCGGCCGCGGTGCCGGTGAAGAAGGCTTCGTCGGCGATGTAGACCTCGTCGCGCGTGATGCGCTTTTCGACGAGCTTCAGGCCCAGGTCCTGGCAGATCGCGAAGACGGTGTTGCGCGTGATGCCGTTCAGCGCCCCGGCAGAGAGGTCGGGCGTGTAGACCACGCCGCCCTTGATGACGAACAGGTTCTCGCCCGCGCCTTCGCTGACGAAGCCGCTGGCGTCGAGCAACAGCGCCTCGTCGTAGCCGTCATCGAGCGCTTCCATGTTGGCCAGGATCGAATTGGTGTAGTTGGAAACCGCCTTGGCCTGCGTCATCGTGATGTTCACGTGGTGCCGCGTGTAGCTCGAGGTCTTGACGCGGATGCCGCGCTTCATGCCCTCTTCGCCAAGGTAGGCGCCCCAGGCCCAGGCCGCGACCATGACGTGGATGGTGTTGCCCCTGGGAGAAACCCCGAGCTTTTCCGAACCGATCCAGGTCAGCGGGCGGATGTAGCAACTGCGCAACCCGTTGGCCCTGACCACGTCGCGCTGCGCCTGCATCAACTGCTCGGTCGAAAACGGCATTTTCATGCGCAGGATCTTGGCGCTGTTGGCCAGGCGCTCGGTGTGCTCTCGCAGGCGAAAGATGGCCGTGCCGCCGACCGCGTCGTAAGCGCGCACTCCCTCGAAAGCGCCGCAGCCGTAATGCAGCGTGTGCGACAGCACGTGGATCTTGGCGTCGCGCCACTCCACCATTTCGCCGTCCATCCAGATCTTTCCGTCTCGGTCGTGCATCGACATGGGAGGCTCTCCCGTGCAGGTGAAAGGCAAGGATTCTAGGCGGCGCGTTTGCCACCGTTACCTGTTGCACTTGCCCCTTCTTCAAGGAAAACGTTCACACTCCGCCGCTCGATCACGCCCGTCATTTGTTACGACGGGACGCGACTTCAGGAGGGTTCGATGAAACGGCGGGGTGGTGTTCAGATCGCCCTCGGTGCGGCGGTGGTGTTGCTGTCGGCGGGTGCGGCACGGGCTGCAGATTCGCCGATGGTTGCTCCGGCGTGCCGTGCTGTCGTCGCCGACGCCAGTTGGTCGGATTGCGCTGCGTCGCTCGATGCGCTCGCCTTGAGCGTGGAGGCCACGACGCTGCCCCACGGCGCGGCCGATCGCTCGCATGCAACAACAGTCGCCGCGCCGCTCGTGCCCGGCATTCCCGAGCCGCCGAGCTTCGTGCTGATGCTGGCCGGCGTTGCCGCCGTCGGCTTCATGGCCAGACGCCGCCGTCGCGACTGACGCCTCCTCACGTCGCAGCGCGGCGCAGCGTCCAGCGCGTGCAGCGGCCGTCGACGAATTCGAGCCAGACCTCGTCGCCACCGCGATCGGTCCAGGCAAACGTCTCGGGTGCCTCGGCCACCTTGCGGCCGAGGCTCTTCGTGATGGCGATCACCTCGGGCAAGCGCATGCCGGCGCGCAGCTTGGCGTTGAGCATCACGGCGTTGTCGACGTGACCCAACGGCGATGACGCTGCACTGCGCAGCACGCGCAACGTGCGCGAGAACTGCAGCAGCAACCAGAACATGATCACCGTGATCGCCAGCAGCACGCCGCGCCAGCCATAGGCGAACCATCCGGCCGCCAGCGCCGCGGCGGCAAGCGCCCAACCCAGCGAGGCGCTCACTCGGCCCCCTTGGCGCTGCGCGCCGTCCCCCGCGGCCCAGAAGGGGACGCTTCGCGACCCTGGGGGGGTGAGCGCTTTCGGAGCGGCCGTGCAGCGCTCACGAAAGCCCCCGCACGATGTCGATGGCTTCATCGACGCGCTCGACGGCATGAATCGTGAGCCCCTCGACCGCTTTCTTCGGCGCGTTGGCCTTGGGCACGAGCGCGACCGAGAAGCCGAGCTTGGCGGCTTCCTTCAAGCGCTCCTGGCCGCGCGGCGCCGGTCGCACCTCGCCGGCGAGGCCGACTTCGCCGAAGGCGAAGAAGCCGCGCGGCAGCGCCTTGCCGCGCAGGCTGCCGGCGATCGCCAGCAGCACGGCGAGATCGGCCGCGGGTTCGGTGATGCGCACGCCACCCACCGCATTGACGAACACGTCCTGATCCAGACACGCCACGCCAGCGTGGCGATGCAATACCGCCAGCAGCATCGCCAGGCGGTCGCGCTCCAGGCCCACGCTCAAGCGCCGTGGGCTCGGCCCGCCGCTGTCGACCAGTGCCTGCACTTCCACCAGCAAGGGCCGTGTGCCTTCGAGCGTGACCAGCACGCACGAGCCCGGCACCGGCTGGCCGTGCGTCGACAGGAAGATCGCGCTCGGATTGCTGACGCCCTTCAAGCCGCGCTCGGTCATCGCGAACACGCCGATCTCGTTGACCGCGCCGAAGCGGTTCTTGATGGCGCGCACCAGGCGAAAACTCGAGTGCGTGTCGCCCTCGAAGTACAGCACCGTGTCGACGATGTGCTCCAACACGCGCGGGCCGGCGAGCGCCCCTTCCTTGGTGACATGGCCGACGAGCACCACGGCGATGCCGCGCGCCTTGGCCGTGCGCGTCAGGTGCGCTGCGCATTCGCGCACCTGCGCCACCGAGCCCGGCGCCGAGGTCAGCGCCTCCGAATACAGCGTCTGGATCGAATCGATGACGCAGAACGCCGGCTGTTCGACGTCGAGCGTGGCGATGATGCGTTCGAGCTGTATCTCCGCCATCACGCGCACGCGCGAACCATCGAGGCCCAGGCGCCGCGCACGCAGCGCCACCTGCGCGCCGCTTTCTTCGCCGCTGACGTAGAGCACTTTCATCGCTTTGGACAGCGAATCGGCGGCCTGCAGCAGCAGCGTGCTCTTGCCGATGCCCGGGTCGCCGCCGATCAGCGTGACACCCCCGGGCACGATGCCGCCGCCGAGCACGCGGTCGAGTTCTTCCTGGCCGGTGGGCGTGCGCGCCACGTCGGCGGTCTCGATCTCGGCCAGCGTCGCCACCGGCGCGCTCTTCGTCAGCGACTGAAAGCGATGCGCCTTGCCGCCGCTGCTCTCGGCCACCGTTTCCTCCAGCGTGTTCCACGCGCCGCAGTGCGGGCACTTGCCCAGCCACTTCGGGTTGTTGCCGCCGCACTCGCTGCAGACGTAGATCGATTTTTCCTTGGCCATGCCGGCGTTATAAACGGCGCGTGGACTTCAACACCTGGCTCGGCTTCTTCGTGGCTTCCTGGGCCATCAGCATCTCGCCCGGCGCCGGCGCGGTGGCGGCGATGACGGCCGGCCTGCAGCACGGTTTCGCGCGCGGCTACTGCCTGACCTTCGGCCTGATCCTCGGGCTGTGGTCGCAACTGCTGCTGGTGGGTGCCGGGCTGGGCGCGCTGATCGTCGCTTCTTCGACCGCGTTCGCCGCGCTCAAGTGGCTCGGCGTGGCCTACCTGCTGTGGCTGGGCATCGCGCAGTGGCGCGCGCCGGCGGTCGGCTTGCAGGCCCAGGCCGACGGTGCAAGCGCTGCGACGCGCCGCTCGATCGTGATGCGCGGCTGGGTGCTGAACACGCTCAACCCCAAGGGCACGCTGTTCATGCTCGCCGTGGTTCCGCAGTTCCTGAACCCGTTGCTGCCGCTGCTGCCGCAGTACCTCGTCATCGCGGCCACGCTGGCCTTCACCGACCTCGTCATCAACGCCGGCTACACCGCGTTCGCTTCGCGGGCGCTCGCCGCATTGCGCACGCCGCAGCAGATGCGCTGGGTCAACCGCGTCTTCGGCAGCCTGTTCATCGCGCTGGCGGCGATGCTGGCGACGGTGCGGCGCGGCGCTTAACTGTCCTTCGGCCGGCCGCGCAGCGCCTTGACCTCGGCACGCTGCGACTTGCCTTCGAGGCGGCGCTGCTTCGAGCCGTAGGTCGGCTTGGTTGCCTTGCGCACGCGCGGCACGCGAGCCGCGGCATCGACCATCGATTGCAGACGCTGCAGCGCGTCGGCGCGGTTCATCTCCTGGCTGCGGTGCTCCTGCGCCTTGATCACGACCACACCTTCGTCGGTGATGCGCGAGTCGGCTCGGGCCAGCAGCCGCGCCTTCACCGCATCAGGCAGCGACGAGGCGTGAACGTCGAAGCGCAGGTGGATCGCGCTCGATACCTTGTTGACGTTCTGTCCGCCGGCGCCTTGCGCGCGCACGGCGGTGAACGTCACTTCGTCGGGGGCGACCTTCAGGTCAGGCTCGTCGCGCGGTGGTCATTGCGCCGGCGGCGCGCTGCCGCCGCGGAACTTGTTGACGGCGAACAGCAGGACCAGTGCGCCGACGATCGAGCCGATCCAGCCCGCACCCTGGCCCGCCTGGTACCAGCCCAGCGCCTGGCCGACGAAGCCGGCGACGAACGAGCCGCCGACGCCGAGCAGGATCGTCATGATCCAGCCCATCTTCTGCTCGCCAGGCATGACGAAGCGCGCGATCGCGCCGACGACGAGGCCGACGAGGATGGTGCCGATGAGTCCCATGGGATCGCTCCGCAGTGAAGGTGGCGCGATGGTAACTGCGCGCGGCTTCTCACTTCTTCACACGGCCGACACGGAACCTTCGCCGACGCCGGCGACCATGCACCTGCTGGCCTTGCTTCTCATCGCGCGTCTGTTCCCGGCGGCTTCGAAGGGGCGCCGCTGGATGGAGGTGGCCGCCGCGCTGTCCACGATCGCGCCCATCGCCGACGCGCTGGAGAACCTGGTCTCGTACGTGATGCTGGCGCAGCCTGCGGACTTCAGCCCCGGCCTGGCGCTGGTCTATTCGAGCCTGGCCGCGCTCAAGTTCGCCATGTTCACCTTCGCCTATGCCGCGGCGGTGCTGGGGATGGTGGCGGCCCTGGGGATGATGTTGTCGCGAAGGCTGGCGCTGCGGCGCACGGCCGCCTGACATCAAGCGCCGACCACCCGCACCGGCACCCGCAGCGCCAGCGCGCACATCAACTCGTAGCCGATGGTGCCGGCCGCGCGCGCCACCTCGTCGATCGCCAGGCGCGAGCCGTTCGGGCCTTCGCCCCAAAGCGTGATTTCGCTGCCGATGGCAGCGGCGGGCGCGGGCGTCAAGTCGAGCGCGATCATGTCCATGCTGACGCGGCCGAGGGTGCGTGTGCGCACGCCGTCGACCAGCACCGGCGTGCCGGTGGCGCAGTGGCGCGGGTAGCCGTCGGCATAGCCGACGGCAGCGATGCCGATGCGCAGCGCCGACTCGGCCGCGAAGCTGCTGCCGTAACCCACGGTGTCGCCGGCCGCCAGCGTTTGCGTCGCGATCAACTTCGTCCGCAGCGTCATCGTTGGCCGCAAGTTCCAGTGCGCGATGTCGTGCTCGGGAAAGTCGGGCGCGCTGCCGTAGCTCATGATGCCGGCGCGCACCCAATCCGTCTGCACACGATGGCGCAGCACGGCTGCGCTGTTGGCGAGCGAGCGTTCGCCGGGCAGGTCGCGCGTGCTCTGGTCGAACAGCGCCACTTGATGCGCGATGCCGCGCGCGCCGTCGGCGTCGGAGAAGTGCGTCATCAGCGTGATCTCGCCGACCTGCGGCAGCCCATTCAGCCGCGCCCAGGCGCTGCGATACGCCGCGGGCGCGAAGCCCAGCCGGTTCATGCCGCTGTTCATCTTCAGGAAGACGCGCTGCGGCGCATGCGTCTTGTGCGCCGCGAGCCAATCGATCTGTTCGGTGCCGTGCACCACGTGCCACAGATCGAGCCGTGAACACAGCTCGAGGTCGCGCGGCTCGAACGCGCCTTCGAGCAGCAGCACCGGACCGCGCCAGCCGAGCGCGCGGATGCGCTCGGCTTCGTTCAGATCGAGCAGTGCGAAACCGTCGGCGCCGCGCAAACTCTCGAACGCGCGCTCGATGCCGTGGCCGTAGGCGTTGGCCTTGACGACGGCCCAGACCTTGGCGTCCGGCGCGGCTTCGCGCGCCCGCGTGAGGTTGTGCGCAAGGGCGTCGGTGTGGATCAGCGCTTCGATCGGACGTGGCATCAGTGCCCGCCCGGCCGCCCGAAGGGCACTGGCGCCCCAAGGGCCACGAAGTGGCCCCTGCGGGTCCATGGGGGCAGCGAACGCAGTGAGCTTGGGGGCACCATCGCGCCATCGTAACCGCGTGCATCTGCGTGCTATAACGCGCGCGCTTTCAAGAGGCCTCAGGCCGAGACGGAGACACGCAGTTGCGCAACGCATGAAACGCGGCTTCTACACGATCATGTCGGCGCAGTTCTTCAGCTCGCTGGCCGACAACGCCTTGTTCGTGGCCGCTGTCGAGATGCTGCGCACCGGCGGCGCCCCCGAGTGGCAGCGGGCCGCGCTGGTGCCGATGTTCGCGCTCTTCTACGTCGTGCTCGCGCCCTTCGTCGGCGCCTTCGCCGACGCCCTGCCCAAGGGCAAGGTGATGTTCTTCTCCAATGCCATCAAGGTGGTGGGCTGCCTGATGATGTTGTTCGGCGTGCACCCGCTGCTGGCCTACGCCATCGTCGGCCTGGGTGCCGCCGCGTACTCGCCGGCCAAGTACGGCATCCTCACCGAGCTGCTGCCGCCGTCGCAGCTGGTCAAGGCCAACGGCTGGATCGAGGGCCTGACGATCGGCTCGATCATCCTCGGCGTGGTGCTCGGCGGGCAGATGATCGGGCCGAAGGTGGCGCCGCTGCTGCTCGGCTTCGACTTCCCGCTGTTCGACACCGGCATCGACAGTGGCCCCGAGGCGGCGATCGCATCGATGGTGCTGTTCTACATCATTGCCGCGCTGTTCAACCTGCGCATTCCGCGCACTGAAGCCGCGCTGCTGCCGATGGACAAGCCGCTCGCGCTGGTGCGCGACTTCTCGCAGTGCAACGCACGGCTGTGGGCCGACAAGCTCGGCCAGATCTCCCTGGCCACGACCACGCTGTTCTGGGGCGTGTCGGGCAACCTGCGCTACATCGTGCTGGCCTGGGCCGCCGCGGCGCTGGGCTACGGCACCACCGAAGCCTCGAAGCTCGTGGGCGTGGTGGCGATCGGCACCGCTGTCGGCGCGATCGTGGCGTCGGTGGCGATGAAGCTCGATCGCGCCACCGGTGTGATTCCGCTGGGCATCGGCATGGGCCTGCTGGTGATCCTGATGAACTTCATCAACAACGCCTGGCTCGCTGCGCCGTTCCTGATCCTGCTCGGCGGCATCGGCGGCTTCCTGGTGGTGCCGATGAATGCGCTGTTGCAGCACCGCGGCCACAACCTCATGGGTGCCGGCCGCTCGATCGCCGTGCAGAACTTCAACGAGCAGGCCTGCATCCTCGGCCTGGGTGCGTTCTACACCGCGCTCACCAAGTTCGGCATGTCGGCCTTTGGCGCGATCACCATCTTCGGTCTGGTCGTGGCGGGCGTGATGGAGCTGATCCGGCGCTGGCACCTGAACAACGCGGTGCGGCACCGCGACGAGGTCGAGCGGCTGCTGGCCATCGCCCGTTCGGATCCGCACTGATCACCGCGCGCCTCACAGCGCGCTTTCGATCACTTCGCTCCACGGTCGCGCCAGCTTGCGGCAGCCGCCGCGGTTCAAGTGAATCTCGTTGGCCCAGTCGCCGCTGTCGCCGCGCGCATCGGGCGCGGCCGGCACGATCGCCAGGCGCGTGCTGTCGAAGAAGTGCAGTGCCGGAAAACGCTCCGCGTCCGCGGCCAGGCTCGACAGCAGCGCGGCCAGGCGCTCGATCAGCAGGCGCGCCAGTGCCGGCCAGTCTTCGCGCGGGATGGCGTAGGCCAGCATCGGCGGCAACAGCCACGGGCCGTTGCCGCCGCCGCCGCCGGCGGGGCGCGGTGTCGGCACTGCATAGCCGTGCATGAAGAGCGGCCGGCCGCGCGTAGGGCCGCGGTCGCGCAGCGCGATCAGTGCGTCGAAGTTGGCGCCGAGGTAGTTGCTGAAGGTCGCCCAGCCGGCATCCGACAGGTAGCGCCCCGCACCCTGCGCCGTGCTGCCCCATTCGCCCGCGGTCAGCAGCAGGCGCTGCGCTGGCGCGATCGGCCGGCCGGCGCGATCGCGCGACGGCGCTCGCAGCGCATCGATCAGGTCGTTGCCGCCGCCCGAGAACAACAGCGCATCCCACGGCCGCGCCTGCACGCCCGCCAGCAGCGCCACGAACTGCGGATCGCGCCGCACGTCGACCATGCGCCGCAGCTGTCGCCGGGCAGCGCGCAGTTGACGGCGATCGAGCGCTGCGTGAACGCCATCGACTGCAGCAGGTTGGCGCTGGCGAGCGGGTTGAGCGAACCCATCGAGAACCACGAGTCGCCCTCGGCCAGGAAGCGAAAGCCGAACTCCGACAGCGGCGGCATGGTGTCGGCGTTGTCGAGTTGCTGCGGCTGGATGACTTCGAGCGCGATCATGGAGCCTCCAAAAGTGCGCAGCGTAGAGCGCACGGCGCTTCACGCCAAGAGCGCGGCCGCTTCAACCTGGGCCAGAGCCACAATCGCGGCCGATGTCCACCACCCGCACTGTCAATCACGTTTCGGCGCACGCTTGGGCATACGCCTGGCTGCCACCGCTGGCACTGGTCTTCAACGCCTTCACCTGGGGTGTGAGCTGGTGGCCCTTTCGTCAGCTCGAAGCGGCGGGCCTGCATCCGCTGGCGGCCACGGTCTTGATCTACCTGCTGGCGGTGCTGGTGATCTCGATCACGCGGCCCGCAGCGTGGCGCGAGCTGCTGGCGCATCCCGCGCTGTGGGTTCTGGTGCTCGCCTCGGGCGCGACCAATGCCGCCTTCAACTGGGCCGTGACCATCGGCGACGTGGTGCGCGTGGTGCTGCTCTTCTACCTGATGCCGCTGTGGGCGGTGTTGCTGGCGCGAGCCCTGCTGCACGAGCCGCTGACGAAGGCGACGCTGGCGCGCGCGGCCGTGGCGCTGGCCGGTGCGCTGGTTATCCTGTGGCCGCGGGAAGGAGGCGGCTGGCCGCTGCCGCAGACGCTGGCGGAGTGGCTGGGCTTGATCGGCGGCTTCTCGTTCGCGCTCAACAACGTCATGCTGCGGCGCGAAGCGCAACGCTCCGAAGCCGCGCGTGCATTGGCGATGTTCTTCGGCGGCGCGCTGGTGTCGTTGCTGCTGGCGCTGCTGTTGAGCGGCGCCGGCCGGCTGTCGTCGCCGCTGCCCGCGCTGTCGTGGGGCTGGATCGCCGGCGCGCTGGCCTTGGGCACGCTGTTCCTGGCCAGCAACCTCGCGCTGCAGTACGGCGCAGCGCGCCTGCCAGCCAACACCACGGCCGTGATCATGCTGAGCGAGGTGCTCTTCGCCAGCGTCTCGGCACTGCTGCTCGACGCCGGCGAGCTCGACGCGCGGGTGCTGCTCGGCGGCGGGGCCATCATTGCCGCGGCACTGTCGGCAGCGCGGCAGCGCGCTGCGGGCTGAGACTCAGGCTGCCGTTCGAGCGCGCGGTCGCGTGCGAACTCAGCCGCGCTCTTCGAACACGCCCGGCGGCGTCGCAGCGTCGGTCGCCGCCGCTTCCACCTTGCGTTTGCGCCGCGGCCGCTCCGACTCCGCCACCAGACCGAGCGCCTGCAGCTGCAGCAACAGGGCTTCTTCCTTGATCGGCTTGGTGAGAAAGGCGTCGCAGCCGGCGAAGGTGCCGCGCACGCGATCGGTGGCGCTGCCGTAGGCGCTGGCGATGACCAGGCGCGGCGGCAAGCCGGTGCCGTGCGGGCGTTGCTGGCGCTTCAGGTGCTGGCACAGCGTCAGGCCGTCCATGGCGCTTTCCGGGCCGAGATCGACATCGATGAACACCGCGTCGAAGCGTTGCTGCGCCAGCAGCGTCAGCGCGGCCTGGCTGCTCTGCGCCGTCTCGGCGCGCATGCCCAGCGCCTCGAGCTGGCGCTGCAGAAAGCGCAGCGCGACTTCGCTGTCGTCGATCACCAGCGCCAGCGGCGCGGTGGACAGATCGGTGGCGCGGCGCTGCGGCTGCTGCTCGTCGGCCAGCGGCACCGGTGCGCTCGCCACGTGCAGCGGCGGCGGCGGTGTGTTCTTGGCATGGCGCAGCGCCACCGCGGCATCGAGCTCGCGAAAGACCTGCAGCGGATCGATCGGCCGCATCGCCCAGGACAGAGCGCCCTCGGGGGCGAGCGAGCCGATGTAGATCGTGTCGGCACCACGGTCGGCGCCGAGCACGGTGTCGATCGCGCCCGGGTGGTCGGCATCGGCGATCAGGTAGTCGGCGCTGGCCATGTCGTTGACCTGCTCGTAGGCCGGCACGCGAGAGCCCGACAGGCGCAAGTAGGAGCCGAGCGCATGGCGCTCGAACTCGCCGAAGCCGATCAGTAGAACGCGCTGCGCACGCAGCGGCGAGGACGGGTGGGACGGCAGTTCGAGAGCGCTCACAGCCGCGGATGTTCAGGGGGCGGCACGGCGCTGTCAACGCAACTCTCCCCCTAGAGCGATGGCGCGAACGCGCGGCGCTACGATGCGTGACCAACTGCTCGTTGTGCCGCCACCTCAGTCCACCGCCCGGAGAGCCCATTCCATGACCAAAGCCACGCTGTTCGACTTCTCGGCGCAGTCGATCGCCGGCAAGCCCGCCGACTTCGCCGCCCGCCGCGGCCATGTCTTCCTTGTCGTCAACACCGCCAGCGCCTGCGGCTTCACGCCGCAGTTCAAGGGGCTGGAGGCGCTGTGGCAGGACTATCGCGAGCGCGGCCTGGTGGTGGTGGGCTACCCGTGCAACCAGTTCGGCGCGCAGGACGCGGGCAGCAACGGCGAGATCGCGTCGTTCTGCGAGGTCAACTACGGCGTCAGCTTTCCGATGATGGCCAAGGTCGAGGTCAACGGCGCCGGCGCCGACCCGCTCTGGGCCTGGCTGAAGTCGTCTGCACCCGGGCTGCTCGGCACCGAAGCGGTCAAGTGGAACTTCACCAAGTTCCTCGTCGGCCGCGACGGCCAGGTGAGGAAGCGCTACGGCCCGGATGTCGAGCCCGAGCGGCTGCGTGCGGACATCGAGCAGGCCTTGGCGTCATGAAGCCCCCAAGCTCACTTCGTTCGCTGCCCCCCGAGGGGGCGCGCCTGCCCTTCGGACGGCCGAGCGGGCAGGCAGCATGAGCGTCTTCGGCCACCTCGAGCCTTACGCCGGCGATCCGATCCTCAGCCTGAACGACGACTTCCAGAAGGACGCCCGGCCTCACAAGATCAACCTGTCGATCGGCATCTACTTCGACGACGACGGCCGCATCCCGGTGCTGGCGTCGGTGCGCCAGGCCGAAGCGCAGGCGCTGGCGGCCGGCGGCATCAAGAGCTACCTGCCGATGGCCGGCGCCGCAGCGATGCGCGGTGAGGTGCAGAAGCTGCTGTTCGGCGTGAACAGCACGGCGCTGGCTCGAGGTCGCGTGACCACGGTGCAGACGATCGGTTCGAGCGGCGGCCTCAAGGTCGGCGCCGATTTCATCAAGCGCTGGCTGCCGCAAAGCGCGGTCTGGGTGAGCGACCCGACCTGGGACAACCACCGTGCGATGTTCGAGGGCGCCGGTGTTGCAGTCCACACCTATCCCTACTACGACGCGCAAACCGGAGGCCTGAAGTTCGAGGCGATGTGCGCAGCGCTGCGCGCGCTGCCGCCCGCCAGCATCGTGCTGCTGCACGCCTGCTGCCACAACCCGACCGGCGTGGACCTGACGCGCGAGCAGTGGCAGGTGCTGGTGCCGCTGCTGGCCGAGCAGCGACTGCTGCCCTACCTCGACCTGGCCTACCAGGGCTATGGCGACGGCATCGAAGAAGACGCGTTCGCGCTGCGATCGATGGCCGAGCAGGGCATGAGTTTCATCGTCGCCAACTCGTTCTCGAAGAGCATGAGCGTCTACGGCGAGCGCGCCGGCGCGCTCTCCTTCGTTTGCGCCGATGCCGCCGAGGCCGAACTCGTCTTCGGTCAGCTCCAGGCGACGATCCGGCGCAACTACTCGAGCCCGCCGATTCATGCCGCCGAGATCGTCGCGCGCGTGCTCGGCGATGCGGCGCTGCGCGCGCAATGGGAAGGCGAAGTCGCGGCGATGCGCCAACGCATCCTGGCGATGCGGCGCAGCCTGCATGCGGTGCTGTCGGCCAAGCTGCCGGGGCGTGACTTCAGCTACTTCCTGACGCAGCGCGGCATGTTCAGCTACACCGGCCTCAGCGCCGCGCAGGTCGACCGCCTGCGCGAGGAGCACGCCGTGTACCTCGTGCGCTCGGGTCGCATGTGCGTGGCGGGCTTGAGCACGAAAAACGTCGAGCGCGTGGCGCAGGCCTTCGCCGCCGTGCTCGGGTAAGCGCCGGGCCGTCGCGGGGTGGCGTCGGGTCAGAATCGCCGCTTCACATCGGAGGTTCAACCCATGAGTTCCCTGCACCGCATCGCTCTCACGCTTGCGCTCGCTGCCGCCGCGTCAGGTGTGCAGGCCCAGCAGTTCTTCCGCATCGGCACCGGCGGCACGGCCGGCACCTACTACCCGGTGGGCGGCATGATCGCCAACGCGGTGTCGCCAGCCGGGCAAGATCGTCGCCACCGCGCAGGCCAGCAACGGCTCGGTGGCCAACGTCAACGGCATTGCCGGCGGCGCGATGGAGTCGGGCTTCTCGCAGGCCGACGTCGCCACCTGGGCGCAGAAGGGCACCGGCATCTTCGAAGGCAAGCCCAACGTGCCGGGCCTGCGCCTGATCGCCAACCTCTACCCCGAGAGCGTGCACGTGGTCGTGCGCAAGGGCTCGGGCATCAAGAGCGTGGCCGACCTGAAGGGCAAGCGCGTCGCGCTCGACGAGCCCGGCTCGGGCACGCTGGTGAATGCGCGCGCCGATCCTCGCCGCGTACGGCGTGAAGGAGGCCGACATCAAGCCCGAGTACATCAAGCCCAACCAGGCCGGCGACAAGATGAAGGACGGCTCGCTCGACGCGTTCTTCTTCACCGGCGGCGCGCCGGCCGGCGCGATCGCCGAGCTGGCATCGGCGGGCGCGGGCATCGAGCTCCTGCCGATCGACGGCGCCGCAGGCCGACGCGCTGCGCAAGGCCAGCCCCTTCTTCGCCGTCGACACCATTCGCCGCCGACACCTACAAGGGCGTGGGCGCGGTGAAGACGCTGGCCGTCGGCGCGCAGTGGGTGACGAGCGACAAGGCCGACGCCGCCACCGTCTACGAGATCACCAAGGCGCTGTTCGGCGACGACGGCGCAGAAGCAGCTCGCCGCCGGCCATGCCAAGGGCAAGTTCATCACCAAGGAAAACGCGGTGCAAGAGCGCGGGCATCCCGTTCCACCCGGGCGCCGAGAAGTTCTACAAGGAAGCCGGCGTGCTGAAGTAAGCGACGGCGTGACGCCGGCGGCGACGCGACCGACCCGAGCGCGAAGCTGCCAGGCGCTCGAGGAGAAGTTCGACCCCGAGATGCGCTTTCGGCCGCTCGGTGCCGCCGGCGGCGACGATCGTCGGCGGCTGCTGATCGCGCTGTCGCTGTTCCACTACTACACCGCCGGCTTCGGCCTGCTGCGGGAGACCACGCACCGCGGCGTGCACCTGGCGTTCGTGCTCGGGCTGA
This sequence comes from uncultured beta proteobacterium, assembly GCA_963738605.1. Classification (GTDB taxonomy): domain Bacteria; phylum Pseudomonadota; class Gammaproteobacteria; order Burkholderiales; family Burkholderiaceae_C; genus CADEEN01. The sequence goes on along the minus strand of CAVTXG010000003.1, from coordinate 301,824 downwards.
TCTTCCTGGTCTTCCCGCGCAGCGAAGGCGCTGCTCGACGGCGACGCGCCGCGCAACAGCGCTGCGCCTGGCGGCGTGCCGCTGGTGACTGGCTGCTCGGCGTGTGCGTGCCGCCGTCGGTGCTCTACATCCCGTGGGTCTTCGACGACCTGGCCTTTCGCGTCGGCAACCCGAGCACCGCTCGACGTCGTCGATGGGCTCGATCCTGTTGGTCGCGCTGCTCGAAGCCACGCGCCGCAGCATGGGCTGGCCGCTGCCGATCATCGCGATCGTCTTCATGCTCTACGCGCTCGCCGGGCCGATCTTTCCCGGGCCTGCTCAAGCACGCCGGCGCGTCGTGGAGCCAGCTCGTCAACCACCAGTACCTGACGAGCCAGGGCGTGTACGGCGTGGCCGTCGGCGTGGTCGCGACCTACGTCTTTCACTTCGTGCTGTTCGGCGTGCTGGCCACGCGCATCGGCCTGGGCCAGCTCTTCCTCGACATCGCCTCGGCCGTCGCCGGCCGCTACGCCGGCGGGCCGGCCAAGGTGAGCGTGTTCGGCTCGGCGATGTTCGGCATGCTGTCGGGCTCGTCGGTGGCCAACGCGGTGACGGTCGGCTCGCTCACCATTCCCGGCGATGATCCGCGTCGGCTACAAGCGCGAATTTGCCGGCGCGGTGGAAGCGGCGTCTTCCACCGGCGGGCAGATCACGCCGCCGGTGCTGGGCGCGGCGGCGTTCCTGATGATCGAGTTCCTGAACGCTGCCGTACCAGACCATCATCGCCGCGGCCGTGATCCCGGCCTTCATGCACTTCTTCGGCGTCTTCATGCAGGTGCACTTCGAGGCCAAGCGCTATGGCCTGCGCGGCCTGACCGAAGAAGAGATGCCCAAGCTGCGGCAGAGCTTTCGCGAGCGCTGGCCGACGCTGATCCCGCTGCTGCTGCTGATCTCCATCCTGGCGTCGGGGCGCACGCCGTACCTCGCCGCGTTTACCGGCATCACCTCGTGCGCGATCGTCGGGCTGACGACGCAGGCCAGCGGCAACACGTCGCGCCATTGGGCGCTTGCTCGCGGCACTGCATGCGCTGCTGCTGGTCATCGTCTTCGGCGGCATCGAGTCGCAGGGCGTCAAGCTCGCGCTGTTCGCCGTCGGTGCGGTCGCACTGCCGCTGCTCGCCAAGGTGCTCGGCGTGCGCGGACGCATCGCCACGCCGGCCCTGATCGAAGCGTTTTCCACCGGCGCGAAATACGCGCTCGCGGTCGGCGCCGCGGCGGCGACGGTGGGCATCGTCATCGGCGTGGTGACGCTGACCGGCGTCGGCTTCAAGCTCTCGCACCATCATCACCGGCGCGGCGCAGGCCGTTTCCGGCGGCGTCGGCAGCTTCATCCCCGCGGCGCTGATCGAGCCGAAGACGCTGACGCTGCTGGTGGCGCTGGTGATGACCGGCATCGTCTGCATCCTGCTGGGCTGCGGCATCCCGACGACGGCCAACTACATCATCATGGTCACGGTGGCCGCGCCGACGCTGACGCTGCTCGGCGTCGAGCCGCTGGTGGCGCACTTCTTCGTCTTCTACTACGGCGTGCTCGCCGACATCACGCCGCCGGTGGCACTCGCAGCCTATGCCGCGGCGGGCATGGCCGGCAGCGACCCGTTCAAGACCGGCAACATGGCGTTTCGCCTCGGCCTGGCCAAAGCGCTGGTGCCCTTCGTCTTCGTCTTCTCGCCGTCGCTGCTGCTCGTGGCCAAGGGCTTCAACTGGCCCGATTTCATCGTCACCTTCTTCGGCTGCATCGCTCGGCATCACGCTGCTCGCCGCCGCGCTGTCGAAGTTCATGTTCGTCGAGATGACGGTCGGCGAGCGCTGGTTGTGCTTCGCGGCGGCGCTGTTGCTGATCGCGCCGGGAATCGTGCCGACGGCGATCGGCCTGCTGCTGGCGACACCGGTGTTGTGGCGGCAGTGGCGCGCGCGGGCGCGTTCGAGCGCTGTCAGGCAGGCGGTGGGAAGCGGTGGAACATGAAGTACTGCTCGTCGCGCTTCCAGCCCTGCGCGGTGTAGAGCGCCTGCGCCGACGTGTTGTCTCGCGCAACGTTGAGCGCGACGCGGGTACATCCCCGAGACCACGCACAGGACTCGACGGCCCTCAGGAGCAGGGCCGCAACTCCCTTGCGACGGGCGGTCCCGACGACGAAGAGGTCGTTCAAGATGAACACACGCGACAGCGAGACCGACGAGAAGCTCGGATAGAGCTGAGCAAAGCCCACTGCAAGCGCGCCATCCTGCGCGATGAACAGCACCGATTCGCTGCGATCGAGCCGTTCGCGCAGGAACTCGCGTGCGGCCGGCGGGTCGCTGGGCTGACCCTGGAACTGCCGGTAGTGGTCGAACAGCACTTCGAGGGCGCTCAGGTCGGACAAGCCGGCTTGGTGAACGGAGATCGCGCTCACGCCGCTTCGCTCAGATGCAGCGCCCGCCGTCGACTTCCATGCACACGCCGGTGATCATCGACGCCTCGTCGCTGCACAAGTAGCACGCAGCGTTGCCGAGGTCTTCGGGCGTCGAGAAGCGGCCGAGCGGAATCGTCGACAGGAACTTCGCGCGCATCTCGGGCGTGTCTTCGCCCATGAAGGTGGACAGCAGCGGCGTCTCGCCGGCCACCGGGTTCAAGGCATTGACGCGAATGCCCTGTGGCGCGAGCTCGACCGCAGCGGCGCGCGTCGCGGTGATGACCCAGCCCTTGCTCGCGTTGTACCAGCACAGGCGCGGCCGCGGGCTGACGCCCGCCGTCGAGGCGATGTTGAGCACCACGCCGCGGATGCCGCGCGCATCGGCCGCGCGCGCCTTGAAGCGCGGCACGGCTTCGCGCAGCGCGAAGTAGATCGAGCGCATGTTGACGGCGACGATGCGCTCGAACTCGGGCTCGTCCAAGCCTTCGAGCGGCTGCGGCTTGTGGCCGACGCCGGCGTTGTTGACGAGGATGTCGAGCGGGCCGAAGAAGCGCTCGGCGGCGTCGAGCATGTTCTTCGTGTCGCCGGCGCTGCTCACGTCCGCGTGCCACGCGCGCGCCACCGCTTCGCCGCCCAGCGATGCCGCTGCGCGCTCGGCCGCGTCGCCGCGCACGTCCACCAGCAGCACCTTCGCGCCCTCGGCGACGAACTTGCGCGCGATGCCTTCGCCGAAGCCGGAAGCCGCGCCGGTGACCACGGCGACCTTGTCTTTCAGTCTCATCGCGGTTCCTCCAGCAGGTTCCTGAACGGCTTGCGGTTCTTCCAGCGGTAGGTGCCGAAGTCACGCCGGTCGGTGGACAGGATGCGACCGTGGCCGAGGTGCTCGGCCAACAGCACGAGGCTGGCGTCGGCCAGGTCCATCGGCAGGTTGGCGTACTTGCGCATCAGCTTGACCATGCGCGGGCTCGCATCGTCGGGCAGCGGCCACACCGCCAGGCCGCCGCTGCCCACGTCGTCGAGCAGACCCAGCGCAAAGTCCAGGCCCAGGCGTCTGGCCAGCAGGTGCGTGGCTTCGGTGAGCACGGGCCAAGTGGTGATCCAGCCTTCGTCAGCGCTCGATACGAGCGCCGAAGCCTGGGCGTGGTGGGCATCGCCGGCGTCGAGCAGTGCGTACAGGTAGCCGGTGTCGACGGCGATCACCGCTTCTTCGACCGTGCCGGCCCGTGCGACCGGGCGAACTTCTCCTCGATCGCCTCGGCAACGATCTGCTTGTAGTTCTCGGAGACGTCGCTGCGGCCGTCCTTGCTGCGGTACCTGCCCACCATCGCCAGCAGCCGTTCGGGCCGCGGCCGTTTGGGGAGCACCTGCACGTGATAGACCGCAATCGCTTCGCGCACGACGTGGCTGATGCTCTGGCCGGTGCTCAGGATCAGTTCGTCGAGTTGCTTCTGCGTGGTCTCGTCGACACGGGCGTTGATGCGATGCTCGTTCATGTCATACAGTGTATGACGCAGCGCTGGAACCATCAAGTAGCGCGGTTTGTCCCTACTTCGGCGCGTAGCCCTGCGTCACCTGCCCCGAACATGCCGGCGGACACGGGTCCATGCCGGGAATGCCCAGCGCCGGCTGGCCCGCGCCCTCGCGCGCGCGCCAGCCCGGGTACTTGACGAACAGGTTCTTGAAGACGCCGCCCGGGTCGTAGTCGAGCGACTGCCCGGGATGTTTCGCGCGCCATTCGTCCATGATCTCGCGTCCGCTCTTGTACCAGGGCACGCGCAGCGTCAGCCGGTAGAGCGACTGTGCGACGTGCCCGCGCGCGCCGGTCTCGGGCCACATCTGGTCGCCCTTTTCGATGTCCCAATCCGGCCGCAGCTTCCAGAACTCGCGGCCGACGACGTCGCCGAAGATGTAGAGGCGCCCGTTGCGGATGGCGAACTCGGTCGGGTCCGAGCCGAGCTTGACGCCGTAGGCCGCGCCGTCGGCGCAGAAGGCGCCGTACTGCGGCGCGTACTTCGCCGGCTGCGCGACGAACAGGCGCCGGTTGTCCTCGCTCGCGAAGTAGTAGGTGACGTTGTCGTGGCGCGCGCTGATCGCCGGAAAGCCGCGCACCGGTTTGCCGACGCTGAAGTAGGCCACCGGGTCGTGGCCGAGCAGCATCAGGTCTTCGCCGCGGTCGGTGCGCACCGTGGCGTATTTCGTGCCGCAGGCGGTGAGCAGGGCGAGTGCGCCGGCAGCCAGCAGCAGGCGCAGGCCGGTGTTGCCCTGCGCGGCGTGCAGGCCGATGTCGATGTGCTTCATACGCAGACTCTCCGAAGACACGTGGCGCAACGATGGTACGCCCGAGCGCGGCGACAATCGCGCGCCATGTTCGCCTTCGTGCTGCGGCGCCTCGCCAGTTTCGTCGTCACGCTTGCCGTCGCGTCGCTCGTCGTCTTCGCGGTGCTCGAAGTGCTGCCCGGCAATCCGGCCGAGGTGATGCTCGGCGACAGCGCCACGCCCGAGTCGCTGGCCGCACTCGAAGCGCGCCTCGGTCTCGATCGTCCCGCGGCCTCGCGCTACATCGATTGGGTGAGCGGCCTGCTGCAAGGCCAGAGCGCGCAGAGCTACGCCTACGACACGCCCACCTTCGAGTTGATCGCCGAGCGCTTGCAGGTGAGCCTGCCGCTGGCGCTGCTGGCCATGGCGCTGACCGTCGTCGTCGCGCTCGCCGCCGGCGTCTATGCCGCGTCGCATCACCGCAAGGCCGGCGACACCGGCGTGATGCTGCTGTCGCAACTCGGCCTGTCGCTGCCCAACTTCTGGCTCGCGATCCTGTTGATACTCTTGTTCGCGGTGCAACTGCAATGGGTCAGCGCCGGCGGCTTCCCCGGTTGGCGCGAAGAAGACGGCGGCGGCGTGTTGCCGGCCTTGGCATCGCTCGTGCTGCCGTCGCTGGCACTGGCCGCGGTGCAGGCCGCGATCCTGGCGCGCGTCACGCGCAGCTCGGTGCTCGAAGCACTGCGCGAAGACTACGTGCGCACCGCGCGCGCCAAAGGCCTGACGCGGCGCCAGGTGCTGTGGCGCCACGTGCTGCGCAACGCGATGATTCCGGTGCTGACGATCATGGGCCTGCAGTTCGCCAACCTCATCACCGGCGCCATCGTCGTCGAGAACGTGTTCGTGCTGCCGGGCGTCGGCCGCCTCGTCTTCCAGGCCATCAACAACCGCGATCTGGTGCTGGTGCGCGATGTGGTGATGCTGCTGGCCGCGGTGGTGATCGTCGTCAACTTCGTCGTCGACGTGCTGTATGCGGTGATCGATCCGCGGCTGCGGGGGAGGGGCGCGTGAGCCGCGCCGCGCCGGGCCGCCCCAAGCAAGCGGCTCCTCCCCCCGGGGGAGTGGCCGCGGTACGCCGCGGCCGAGGGGCTGTCATGTCTCATCCGAGCTTCGTGCTCGGCGCCGCGCTGTCGCTGCTGCTGATCGCTGCGGCGCTGCTCTCGCTCGCGTGGAGCCCTTACCCGCCCGCCGAGATCGACATCGCCAACAAGCTCGCCGCGCCCTCGGCCGCGCACTGGCTGGGCACCGACAGCCTGGGCCGCGACATCGCCTCGCAACTGCTGGTCGGCGCGCAGAACTCGATCGCCGTCGGCGTCATCGCAGTGGGCATCGGCCTCGTCGCCGGCGTCGCGCTCGGCTGCCTGGCGGCGGCCGAGCGCGGCTGGATCGAAGAGATCGTGATGCGCGCGGCCGATTTCACCTTCGCCTTCCCGGCGCTGCTCACCGCGATCATGCTGACCGCGATCTACGGGCCGGGCCTTGTCACCAGCATCGTCGCCATCGGCATCTTCAACATCCCGGTGTTCGCGCGCCTCGCGCGCGCCGCGGCCAACGCCGTGTGGTCGCGCGACTACGTGCTCGCCGCACGTGCGGCCGGCAAGGGCGCGTGGCGCATCACGACAGATCACGTGCTGCCCAATATCGCCAACGTGCTGATCGTGCAGGCCACGATCCAGTTCGCGTTGGCGATCCTCGCCGAGGCGGCCTTGAGCTATCTCGGCCTGGGCACGCAGCCGCCGCAGCCGAGCTGGGGCCGCATGTTGAACGAGGCGCAGACCATGATGTTCCAGGCGCCTTTGCTGGCGGTCTATCCTGGCGTGGCGATCGCGCTGGCCGTGCTCGGGCTGAACCTGCTCGGCGACGGCCTGCGCGACCTGCTCGATCCGAAACTTGCGAGGCAACGCTGATGACCATGAAGCTGCAGATCGACTTCGTCTCCGACGTGGCCTGCCCCTGGTGCGCCGTCGGCCTGAACGCGCTCGAACGCGCGCTGGAGCGCATCGGCGACGGCCTCAGCGTCGAGCTGCACATGCAGCCCTTCGAGCTCAATCCGACGATGCCGCCCGAGGGCGCGAACGCGGCGCAGTACCTGAAAGCCAAGTACGGCATGAGCGACGAGCAGCTGGCCGCCAACCGCGCGCGCATCGCCGAGCGCGGCGCCGCCGAGGGCTTCGCCTTCGGCCAGCGCGAGCATGTGTGGAACACCTTCGACGCGCACCGGCTGCTGCACTGGGCCGGCGCCGAAGGCGCGCCCGGCCAGCAACGCGCGTTGAAGCATGCGCTGCTCACCGCCTATCACGGCCAGGGCCGCAACCCCGGCGCGCACGACGTGCTGCTCGAACTCGCCGCGCAGGTTGGCCTGCCGATCGAGCGCGCGCGTGAAGTGCTGACCAGCAACGCCTTTGCCGACGACGTGCGGCAAGCAGAAGCCTTCTGGCACGACGCCGGCATCCAATCGGTGCCCGCGGTGGTGATCAACCGCCGCCACCTGATCTCCGGCGGCCAGCCGAGCGAAGCGTTCGAGCAGGCGCTGCGGCAGATCGCGGCGCAAGGTTGACGATGAAGTTGAATACCTTGGTAAGGGCGTGGCTGCTCGCCACTGGACTTGGCGTCGCGACGACCGGTATTGCATCGACAGGTCTTGCCGGACACGCTTGGATCCACGGCGCACCGGATTGCAGCGCCAGCCAGGATCCGGCGATCGAGGTCTACGAGTTCGACGCGAGGCCAGCTTGGTCTTGAGCGGGCAGGATCTCACGGGCCTGCACGACGCTCTGCAAAGGGCCGGCGACAAGCCCGTCGCGCTAACCACAAACAGGTTGGTCGTGTCGCCGACGAGCGCGTTTCGCCGCATCGTCGGTTGGCATCCTCAAGGCGCTCGGCTTGCGATGATCTGCAAGGGCGTGCCCCTCCACCCCGCCATGCACGGCGTGCCGGAATGATTGCCTCGTCGCACGCCCAGCTCATGGCCCAGTACAACGAGTGGATGAACTCGCGTCTGTATGCGCTGTGCGCATCCTTGCCCGAGTCGGAGCTTCGCCAGGACCGCGGGGCTTTCTTCAAGTCGATTTACGACACGCTCAATCACATCGCCTACGGCGACCTTGCGTTTCTGTCCCGCTTCACGGGCGACCCCAGCGTCGTCCCGGAGGTGGGGGTCGATCTCTTCGGCTCGTTTGCCAAGTTGCGCGCGCAACGCGCGGCGCTGGATCAGCGCCTCCTGGATTGGTCGGCGACCCTGTCGCAGGCGTGGCTGGCCGAGCCGCTGACCTACACGAGCAAGATCGACGGCAGGACGCGCACGGCTGCGCGCTGGGTGCTGGTCACGCATCTGTTCAACCATCAGACGCACCACCGCGGTCAGGTGACGACGCTGCTTTCGCAGATGGGCCTGGACGTTGGCTCGACCGACATTCCCTTCATGGCGCAGTTCAACGCGCACGCCTGATGCCTGCGCTGCTGCAAGTCACCGACCTCGCCGTCACCCTGCCCACCGCGCAGGGCCGCCGCGCCGCCTTGCGCGGCGTTTCGTTCACGCTCGACCGTGGCGCGTCGCTCGGCCTCGTCGGCGAGTCGGGCTGCGGAAAATCGCTGACGGCACTGGCGCTGATGGGCCTGCTGCCCGACGGTGCGCAGGTCACGGGCACGATCGCCTTCGATGGCATCGACCTCACGGCGCTCGACGACGTTGCGATGGCCGCGCTGCGCGGCGACCGCATCGGCATGGTGTTTCAGGAGCCGATGACGGCACTGAACCCGGTGCACCGCATCGGCGACCAGATCGCCGAATCGCTGCGGCTGCACAAGTCGCTCGATGCGCGCGCCGCGCGCGCCGAGGCCTTGCGCCTGCTGGAGCGCGTGCAACTGCCGCAGGCACGCGCGCGGCTCGATGCCTGGCCGCACCAGCTCTCCGGCGGCCAGCGCCAGCGCGTCGTCATCGCCATCGCGCTGGCCTGCGGGCCCGATCTGCTGATCGCCGACGAGCCCACCACCGCGCTCGATGCCACGGTGCAGCGCGAGGTGCTCGACCTGCTCGATGAACTCAAGCGCGACAGCGGCATGGCGCTCTTGCTGATCAGCCACAACCTCGACGTGATGGCGGCGCGCGTGCAGCGCCTGGCGGTGATGTACGGCGGCCAGATCGTCGAGAGCGGGCCGACGCAGGCGATCTTCTCCGCGCCGGCACACCCGTACACGCGCGGCCTGTTCGCGGCGCGGCCGCGGCTGGGGCTGAAACGCGGCACGCGCCTGGCCACCATCCGCGGCCGGGTGCCGGCGCTGCACGAGATGCCGCCGGGCTGCGCCTTCGCCGATCGCTGCGACTTCGCTGTCGATGCCTGTCGCGCCGCGATGCCGCACGAGCTGGCGGTGAGCGCCGCGCATGCGGTGCGCTGCATCCGCTGGCAAGCGGGGGCGATGACCAGCGGGCCGAGCGCCGGGCCGCTCCCAAGCCGGCCCGCGATCCCCTCGGGGGATCGGCCGACGTACCCGTCGGACGAGGGGCACCGATGACCCTGCTGCGCGTCGAAAACCTCGGCAAGCGCTACTCGCTGCCGCGGCCCAACCCGTTCGTGCCCGGCACCACCGTGATCGCGCTCGACGACGTGAGCTTCGTGCTCGAGGCCGGCAGCACGCTCGGCGTCGTCGGCGAATCGGGCTCGGGCAAGAGCACGCTGGCACGGCTGGTGATGGCGCTGGAAGCGCCGTCGGCCGGCCGGGTGCTGTTCGAGGGCGTGGACCTGCACGCACTCGACGACGAAGACGCGCTGCGCGCCGCACGCCGCCACTTCCAGATGGTGTTCCAGGACCCGTACAGCTCGCTCGACCCGCGCATGACGGTGGCGCGCACCGTGGCCGAGCCGCTGGAGCAGCTCGAGCACCTGTCGCGTGCCGAGCGCCGCGAACGCGCGGCGGCGATGCTCGATGCGGTGGGCCTCAACGCGAGCACCGATCTCGACAAGGTCCCGCACGAATTCTCCGGCGGCCAGCGCCAGCGCATCGCCATCGCGCGCGCGCTCGTGACGCAGCCCAAGCTGATCGTCGCCGACGAGCCGGTGAGCGCGCTCGACGTCAGCGTGCAGGCACAGGTGCTCAACCTGATGCAGGACTTGCAGGAGCGTTTCGGCCTGGCGTATCTGTTCATCAGCCACGACCTGGCCGTCGTCGATCTGGTGTGCGACGAACTGATCGTGCTGCAGCACGGCCATGTGGTCGAGCGCGGGCCCACCGACGAGGTGCTGGCTGCGCCGAAGCAGGCGTACACGCAGCGCCTGATCGACGCGGTGCCGCGGCCGGCCTGGGGTCAACGCTGAAGCGGCCGCCGGCGTTTGCACCGCCCACTGTGGCAGCATCCGCAGCCAGACCCTTGGAGGACTCATGAAGAACGCCCGCCGCACTGCACTTGCCCTCGCCGTTTTGGCCTGCGTCACTGGCGCCGCTCACGCGCAAGCCGTCAACAAGAGCCGCGTCACGCTGGCGATGGTGCTCGAGCCCACCGGGCTGGACCCGACCATCGCGCCGGCCGCCGCCATCGGCGAGATCGTGCACTACAACGTGCTCGAAGGCCTGACCAAGATCAACGTCGATGGCAGCGTCACGCCGCTGCTGGCCGAGAGCTGGTCGATGGACCCCGACGGCAAGAGCTACACCTTTCGCCTGAAGAAGGGCGTGAAGTTCCACGACGGCGAGGCCTTCGACGCCGAGGACGTGAAGTTCAGCTTCGAGCGCGCCAAGGACGACAAGAGCACCAACAAGGCGAAGAAGGCGGTGTTCGACAACATCCGCCGCGTCAATGTGCCCGATGCGCACACCGTCATCCTGACGCTCGACAACGCCGACCCCAACTTCCTCTTTCGCCTGGGCGAAAACACGGCCGTGATCCTCGACGCGAAAAGCGCGTCGGGCACGGCGACCAAGCCCGTCGGCACCGGCCCCTTCACCTTCGACGAGTGGAAGAAGGGCACCTCGGTGGCGCTGAGGAAATGGCCGGGCTATCGCGATGCCAGGAGCGTGAAGATCGAGCGCGTCACCTTCCGCTTCATCAACGATCCGGCGGCGCGCGTGGCCGCGCTGCTGGCCGGCGACATCGACGGCGTGCCGCGCCTGGACGCGCCGCAGGCCGTCAAGCAGCTGCAGGCCGACAAGCGCTTTGTCGTCCAGCTCGGCAGCACCGCGGGCAAGGGCATCCTCGCCATCAACAACAAGAAGAAGCCCTTCGACGACGTGCGCGTGCGCCGCGCGATCGCGCATGCGATCGACCGCAAGGCCTTCATCGACGGCGTGCTGGAAGGTCTGGGCAAACCGATCGGCAGCCACTTTGCGCCGACCGATGCGGGTTATGTCGATCTCGCCGACGCGGTGCCCTTCGATGTCGAGAAGGCCAAGGCGCTGCTCAAGGAGGCCGGCGTTGCCACGCCGCTCAACGTCACCTTGACGCTGCCGCCGCCGCAGTACGCGAGGAAGGGCGGCGAGGTGGTCGCGGCGCAGTTGGCCAAGGCCGGCATCGTCGCCAAGATCGAGAACGTCGAGTGGGCGCAGTGGCTCGGCGGCGCGTTCAAGGGCAACTTCGACCTGACGATCATCAACCACGTCGAGCCGCTCGACTACATGCAGTACACCAACACCGCCTACTACTGGGGCTACGACAACAAGGACTTGCGCGACCTCACCGCCAAGTTCGCCGCCACCGGCGACAAGAAGGAGCGGGCGAAACTGTTCGGTGACATCCAGAAGAAGATCGCGGCCGACCAGGTCAACGCCTTCCTCTTCAACCCGGCGCAGATCGCAGTGGCGAAGAAGGGACTGAAGGGCTTGTGGGCGAGCTCGCCGATTTTCGCCAACGACATGGCGGCCGTTTCCTGGCAGTAGCAGCACGGCCATGAGTGCGCAAACCATCGAAAGGCTCTACGCCTGCTTCGCATCGCTCGATGCCAAGGGCATGGCCGCGTGCTACGCCGACGATGCACTGTTCGACGACGAAGCGTTTTCGCTGCGCGGCCGCCACGCCATCGGCGGCATGTGGTCGATGCTGGTCGATGCGATCAGAAAGCAGGGTCGCAAAGACTGGAAGCTCGAAGTGCGCGACATCACCGACAGCAGCGCGCACTGGGAGCCGACCTATCGCTTCTCGGCCACGGGGCGGCTCGTGCACAACGTCATCGACGCCGAGTTCGAGTTCGATTCGAACGGCTTGATCAAGCGCCACCGCGATCGTTTCGACTTCTGGCGCTGGTCGCGCCAGGCGCTCGGCGCACCGGGTCTGCTGCTTGGCTGGAGCGGCTTCCTGCGCGGCAAGGTGCGGCGCAGCGCGGCGCGGCAGCTCGACAAGTACATGAAGAGCTACGGCTTGCCCGAGCGCCGCGTCACGCCGTGAGCGCGCACGGCCGCTCCGAAGCGCTCGCCCCGGAGCGCGCAGCGCGAAGGATTGTCCGATGACCTTGCACGAGCGCAGCGCGGTCGAACTGCTTGCGCTGTATGCGCAGCGCGAAGCCTCGCCGGTGGACGTGCTGCGCGACGTGCTGGCGCGCATCGAGCAGTGCGAGCCGACGATTGCAGCGCTGTGGGCGCTCGATGCCGAGGCGGCGATGGCCGCTGCGCGCGAGAGCGAGTCGCGTTGGCTGAAGGGTGAAGCGCTGCCGCTCGACGGCGTGCCGGTGACGATCAAGGACAACATCGCCACGCGCGGCGTCGCCGTGCCGCTGGGTTGCGCGGCCACGCCGCTCGTGCCGGCTGCGGCCGACGCGCCGCCCGCAGCGCGGCTGCGCGAAGCCGGTGCGGTGATCGTCACCAAGACGACGATGCCCGACCTGGGCATGCTGTCGTCCGGGCTGTCGAGTTTTCACGCGCTGACGCGCAATCCGTGGGACGTGTCGAAGAACCCGGGCGGCAGCAGCGCCGGCGCCGCCGCGGCCTGCGCCGCCGGCTACGGGCCGCTGCACATCGGCACCGACATCGGCGGATCGATCCGGCTGCCCGCGGCCTGGTGCGGCATCGTCGGCCTCAAGCCGAGCCTGGGCCGCGTGCCGATCGATCCGCCGTACGCCGGCCGCGTGGCCGGGCCGATGACGCGCACGGTGGCTGATGCGGCGCTGGCGATGAGCGTGCTGTCCCGGCCCGATGCGCGCGATGCGATGAGCCTGCCGTTCGATCCGCACATCGATTGGCGCGCGCTCGATGAGATCGATCTTCGCGGCAAGAAGATCGGTCTGTGGCTCGACGCCGGCTGGGGCATGAGCGTCGATGGCGCAGTGCAGAGCGCAGTCGTTGCCGCCGCGCGCGCCTTCGAGCATGCCGGCGCCATCGTCGAGCCGCTCGCGCCGTTCACCACGCGCGCGATGATCGAAGGGCTCGATGCTTTCTGGCGTCTGCGCGCCTGGCTCGACATCAGTGCCCGGCCACGCGAGCTGCAGGCCAAGGTGCTGCCCTACATCTTCGATTGGGCGCGCGGCGGCGCGGCGCTCAGTGGCGAACAAGTGTTTCGCGGCCACGCCCAGATGGCCGCGATCCGCGACGCCGCGGTCGCAGCGACGCTGCGCTTCGATGCGGTGCTGTCGCCGGTGAGTCCGGTGCTGAGCTTTCCCGCCGAGTGGCCCAGCCCGCTCAACGATGCGGCGCGGCCGTTCGAGCACATCGCCTTCACGCTGCCGTTCAACATGAGCGAGCAGCCTGCGATTGCGCTCAACGGCGGCTACAGCGCGCAAGGTTTTCCGATCGCCCTGCAGATCGCGACACGACGGCACGACGACATCGGCGCGCTGCGCTTCGCGCGTGCGTTCGAGCACTTGCGCGGGCCGCAGCGTCCATGGCCAAAGGTCACGCCGTAGGCGTACATTGCGCCGCATGTCGATCACCGACGACAGGGGCCTGCCCTCGGGCAGCAGCAGCGAGGCCGCACGCAGTGCGGTCGAGTCCGCGCTGTGGCGGCTGATGGCCTTCTACGACACGCCGCTGCCCGATCTCGACGCCGCGATCGCCGCCGACCCGGCATGGTGCCTGCCGCACGCGATGAAGGCCGGCTTTCTCTATTCACTCACCGAAGCGCCGCTCGAAGCCGAAGCGGCGCAGCACCTCGCACGCGCGCTCGCGCTGGCGAACGCTGCCACGCCGGCGCGCGAGCGTGCCCACCTCGACGCCTTGCAGCTCGTGCAGCAGGGCCGCTGGGCCGCGGCCTGCCGCGCCTGGGATCTGCTGCTGATCGAGCACCCGCGCGACGCGCTCGCGCTGCAATGGGCGCAGCTCTGGGATTTCTACCGCGGTGACGCCGCCGCGCTGCGCGCGCGTCCGGCCCGTGCGCTGCCGGAGTGGGACGAAGACGATCCGCTGTACGCGCATGTGCTCGCGCTCTGGGCCTTCGGCCTCGAAGAGAACCAGTGCTACGACGTTGCCGAAGAAGCCGGCCGCCGCGCCTTGTCGATCGATGCGCGCGCGCCCTGGGCGGTGCACGCCGTCGCGCATGTGATGGAGATGCAGGGCCGCTTCGACGACGGCGCCGCCTGGCTGCGCACGCACCAGCCGGCCTGGGCCGAAGGCAACGGCTTTGCCGCGCACCTGTGGTGGCACGCCGCGCTGTTTCGCATCGAGGGCCTGGACATCGCCGGCACGCTGCGCATCGTCGACGGCCACCTGAGCGGCGAGCACCTGCAGATCAACCTGCAGCGCGTCGATGCGGCGTCGCTGTTGTGGCGCCTGCACCTGCTCGGCGCCGACGTCACCGAGCGTTGCCGCGAACTGAGCCGCGCCTGGTGCGGCGGCGCGCAGCAACACGCGCCCGGCCACTACGCCTTCAACGACGTGCATGCGCTGCTGCCGCTCCTGGCCGGCGGCGACATCGCGCGCGCCGAAGCGCAGGTCGCGCGCTGCGCCGAGCGCGCGATGAACGCCGACGACGCGCGCCGCGACAACCACGCGATGGCGCGCGAAGTCGGCCTGCCGCTGGCGCGCGGCCTGCTCGCGTTCGCCCGCGGCGAGCACGACGCTGCCGCCGACCAGCTCTATGCCGTGCGCAGCCAGGCGCAACGCTTCGGCGGCAGCCACGCGCAGCGCGATGTCATCGACCAGACCCTGCTCGCCGCCTGCGCGCGCGGCCACGGCCGCAAGGCGCTGGGCCGCGCCCTGCTCAACGAACGCACGCTCGCCAAGACAGCGACGCCGCTGACGCGCCACTGGATCGACACGATGGGCCGCACGACCGCGCGCGCCTCCGTATGAACGCGCAGGAAAAGAAGGAGCAGCGCCTGAAGCTGCTCGACGATCACATCGGCGCCCACCTGCGCGACAGCGCGTCCAGCGGCGAGCTGCAAGCCGCGCCGAGCTACGGCAAGCCGCTGGACTTCGGCGACGGCTACGACGAAACGCCCGCCGAACTGCGCATGGGCATGAAGGTGCTCAAGGACGCCGGCGTCGTGCCGCCCGAAGTCGAGATGATGCGCGCGGCGGCTGAACTCGAAGCGCGTGTGAATGCCTGCGGCGACGAGGCCGAGGCACGCGTGCTGCAACAACGTTTGAGCGAAATGCGCCAGGCGATCGCACTGCGGCTGGAAGGGCTGGCGCGCAGCGGCAGGTTGTAGGCACGGCATGCCGACGCTGCTGCGCGCGACCTGCTGCACGCCGACGGATCGATGCGGGAAGTGCTCTTCCGCATGTCACACCCAAGGCTGTTGCAGCTTCTCCGTCACCAGCACGCGCTGCGTCGCCGGCCGCTCCAGCACGCGTTGCAGAAACGGCGCCACGTGCGGCAGCGTGCGCGCCGGCCGCCGCATGCCGCGCGTCCAGCGGCACAGCATGAAGGCGTAGGGATCGAGTGCGGAGAAACGTTCGCCCAGCATCCACGGCCCGCCATGCGATGCGAGGTGCGCGTCGATTTGATCGACCAGCGCGGCGATCTTGGCCTCGATCGCAGCGTGCACTTCGGCCGCGCCGCCGGTGTTGCCCGGCGCGACATAGCGATCGGTGTAGAAGAACATCGGCATCTGCGATTGCAGCGAAGCGCTGAGCCACACCAGCCACTTGTAGAACTGCGCGCGTTCGATGCTGCCGACGGCCGGCGCGAGCTGCGCGGCCGGATGCGTGTCGCACAGGTGCAGCACGATCGCCGCGGTTTCGTACAGCACCAGATCGCCGTCGACCAGCACCGGGATCAGCCCGTTCGGATTGAGCTGCAGGAACTCGGGCGACTTGTGCGCCTGGTTGGCGCGATCGACCAGCTTCAGTTCGAACGGCACGCCGAGCTCTTCGAGCAGCAGGTGCGGCGTCATGCTGGCATTGCCGGGGTAGTAGTGCAGTTGGATCATGGGCGGACGATAGCGCGTCTTCGAACCGGCTTGCGCCCGGTCAGCGTTTGGTCAGCGTTTGCGGACCGATCACGATGACGTTTTCCTTGCTGCCCATGAAATAGAAGAGCTGCTTGCGCACGCTGCCGTCGTCGAACGTGAAGTTGATCGTGTAGCCGTCCAGGGTGTAGCGAGCGCTCTTCTGTTTGCCTGTCGAGCGCGTGACCACGCTCGCGTTCGAGTCGCTTTTGGGCGTGCTCGATCCGCTGCCGCCGCCGACGCGCACGCTGCCGTCGGCGGCGAAGTCGAAGCCGCTCCACGCCACCACCGAGGTGGTGCCGGTGCCGCCGCCGCCCACGCCCGAGAAGCTGCTGTAGCGCCCGCTCAGCGTCTGCCTGGGCTTGGCCGGTCGCGGGCCGGGCAGGGTGCGCTCCTGGCGCTCCTTGCCGTCGGGCGAGATGAACGTGATCTGGCCGCCGCCGCGCTCGCGCCAGCGGCCGGCGATCGTGCCCTTGCCGTTGACCGCGCCGTCGGCGTCGGTGGTGTAGGTCTTGTCGGTGAAGAGCACGATCGGCCGGTACTTCAGCACCATCATGCCGCCGTAGCCCATGCCCCAGCTTTCGCGCTGCACGACGCGCTCGATGCGTCGGTTGCCGACGGCCTCCGCAGCGAGTAGCGCGGGCGGCATCGCCAGCGTGCAGGCGGCGGCGAGGGAGAGGCAGGCGAGCGAGACGCTTCATGGCTGCGCACGGAGTTTGCGCATCGAGTGTGCCGCTGTCGCCAAGCGTTACGGCCAATCACATCTGGTCGTGCGTCGACCTTGGACAGCACCCGCTGCACGGCCGGGCCGCGCGAGCACGCGACGCCGCTTCGCCGGCAGCGTCATGGCGCTCGCCGATCATGGCGGCAACAATAGCCCATGCCCGACACACCGCCGCGCCGCGGCCTGCACCTCGAATACCGCTTCACGCCCGACGACGCCGCGCGCCAGCACGGCGCCGCGCTCGCCAACCCGCTGGTCGATCTGCTGCGCACGCTGCGCGATACCGGCTCGATCAGCGCGGCGGCGCGCGCGCTCGGCAGTTCGTACCGCCACACCTGGGGCGCGTTGAAGCAATGGGAAGACACGCTCGGCGCGCCGCTCGTCGTCTGGGTCAAGGGCCAGAACGCGCGCCTGACGCCGCTGGCCGAGCGCCTGCTGTGGGCCGAGACGCGCGCGCGTTCGCGCCTGGCGCCGCACATCGAAGCGCTGCGCAGCGAGCTGGAGCGCGTGCTGGCGCTGGCCTTCGATGCGCAGCACGAAGTCATCACGCTGTATGCGAGCCACGATCTCGCCTTGCCGCTGCTGCGCGAGCGCGCCGATGCGCAATCGCTGCACATCGACCTGCGCTTTGCCGGCAGCAGCGACGCACTGCGCGCGCTGGCGCAGGGCCGCTGCGACGTGGCGGGCTTTCACGTGCCGGTGCTGGCCGAGCAGAACAAGGCGCCGACGTTTGCGCGCGCGTTGAAGTTGCTGCTCAAGCCCGGGCAGCACAAGCTGATCGCGAGCCACCGCCGCACGCAAGGGCTGATGGCGGCGCACGGCAACCCGCACGAGGTGCTGGGCCTGGCGGACCTGACGCGGCGCCAACTGCGTTTCGTCAACCGGCAACCGGGCTCGGGCACGCGCCTGCTCACCGAGCACCTGCTGCACGAAGCCGGCATCGACGCCGAGCGCATCGCCGGCTTTCACGGGCCGTGTGAAGACACGCATGTGGCGGTGGCCGCAGCAGTGGCGAGCGGCGCGGCCGATGTCGGCGTCGGCATCGAAACGGCGGCGGCGCAGTTCGGCCTGCACTTCGTGCCGCTGGCCGAGGAGGACTACTACCTGGTGTGCCTGAAGGAGTGGCTCGACGGTGGCGCGGTGCAGCGCCTGCGTGAACTGCTGGCCGATGCGGCGTGGCGCGACGCGGTCGCGGGGCTGGCCGGTTGTGCACCCCATGCACAGGCCGGCGAGGTGCTGGCGTTGACGAAGGCGCTGCCTTGGTGGCACTACCGCGCGCCGAAGGCGGGCATGCACGATTCCCGCGCGCCCGACAACTGGAAGTCGGCGGCGACGAAGTGAGTCGCTGACTACGCGCCGCGCGCCAGCGCCAACGCGCGCTGCAGCGGCGTATCGATGCCGGTGGCGAGGTCCACTGCGCTGCTCTCGACCTTGACGTTGGGCTCGATGCCGGCATCGGGCGCCGGCTGCGGCGGGAAACTGCCGATCAGCGGCAGGTCGAACTCGATGCCGCTGGCCGGCAGGCGCACGAAGAAGAAAGCGCCGCCGTTGATGCCGCGCTGGTTGCCGCCGGTGGTCTCGCCCACCAGCGTGCCGACGCGCGTGTCCTTGACGCGCTGCGCGAAGGCGAAGGTGGCCGAGCTGTTGGCGGCGTCGGTCAGGACCACCAGCGTCTTGCCCTCGATGCGCGGGCTCTGCGGCCGAACCGTGCTGTCCGCGGCCGGCAGCGCGAGGAATCGAGCGTCGAAGCGCTTGGCCTTGTCGCCCCAGTCGCGAAATGATTCGTCCCAGGTGTCCAGGTGGCGGTTCAAGTGCACCGGCGTCTTCTGGCTGCGCACCAGGCGGCGCATCGGCAGAGCGCTGTCGGCTTTGAGAAAACGTTCGAGGAGGGCGTTGCCGCAATCGAGGCCGCCTTCGTTGCCGCGGAGATCCACGACCAAGCCTTTCAACGCGGCGTCGGCCGCGAGCGTATCGAGCTTCTCGCCGAGCCACGCCTTCCAATTCCACAGGCTGTCGTGCAGCGCCCAGCCTGGCATCGTCAACACTGCCGCGGCGTTGGCCTCGTTGATGCGCCAGTCCCACAGCGGCGCATCGGGTGCGCGCACGGGCAGTTGCGCGTGGCGCTGCTGCGTCGTCAGGGCCGGCACTTCGATCGCGGAGATCTTGCCGTCGGGCGTCTTCACGTCGAGCTTGAAGACGCCGCCCGGCGGCTCGCCGTAGACCAGGCCGTGAAAGACATCGAAGAACTCGTGGCGCGTCAGGCCGCGCAGATTCAACAGGTTGCGCCGCTTGGCGTCGTTGTTGCCGTCGGCGCGCGTGTAGGGCAAGAGCGCGGCAAGCATGGTGCGCACGGGCACGCCGTTGATGGCGCCGATCTGCGTGCCTCGGGTCAAGGCCGCGGGCAGGGCATCCTGCTCGCCGCTGACGAACATGCCTTCGCCGATCCAGCGCATTGAAAACGGCAGGCGTGACTTGCGATCGAACAACGTGTTCGCGACCTCGGGCTTCTGGTTGAAGAAGTTGGCATACGAGTGGCCGCACTTGAGCGAGGCCAGAAAGCGGGACAGCACCAGGTAGCGCTGCGCCAGGTCGGGCGCGGTGGCGAAGGCGCGCTTCAACGAGGTCATGCCGCTGTCGATCTGCAATTGCGAGTTGTAGCGCAGCAGGCCCGGGTGCAGCGTGCCAAGCACTTCGGCGGCCAGGTCGATGTCGGCGCTGAGCTCGGCCGTGGCGGCGAGCGCGGCCGCGGTCGGCGGCGGCAGAGGCGTCTTGTCCTTCTTTTTCTGCGCCTGCGTCTGTGCCCACACCGGAGGGCTGCTGCAAGCCAGCAGGGAAAACACTTGTCTGCGCTTCATCGAACAACTCCAGGACAGACCGCCGAGAAGCGCCTCACTATACGAGGCCTCGCAGGCGCAGACACAATCGAGCGCATGGCGTCGAGTTCCTTCAAAGGCAACAAGGCCGCATTGCCGAGCAAGCCGTGCGCGGTGTGCGGCCGGCCGATGAGCTGGCGCAAGGCGTGGGCGAAGAACTGGAACGAGGTGCGGCATTGCTCGGATGCTTGCCGAAAGAAGAAGAGCGCTTGAGCCGATGCGCCACCTCGTCATCGCTCTCGGCGATCAGCTCGACATCGATGCGGCAGCGTTCGACGGCTTCGACGCCACGCGCGACGCGGTGTGGATGGCCGAGGTGGTGGAAGAGTCGACGCACGTGTGGTCGAGCCAGCCGCGCATCGTGATCTTTCTGTCGGCGATGCGGCACTTCGCGCAGGCGCTGCGCACCGTGGGCCGTGCGCTGCACTACCAGCGGCTCGACGAGGCAGGTGCGCACGCGACCTTGGCCGATGCGCTGCAAGCGGCGATCGACGCTCACCACCCGGAAGCCCTGGTGATGACCGCGCCCGGCGACGCGCGCGTGCTGGCGTCGTTGCGCACGGTGGCCAAACGCAACGGTCTGGCGCTCGACGTCCGTGAAGACCGCCACTTCTTCAGCGCCGTGCACGAGTTCGCCGCGCATTCGAAGAACCGCAAGCAGTTGCGCATGGAGTTCTTCTACCGCGAGATGCGGCGCAAGCACGCGGTGCTGATGAACGGCGACGAGCCCGAAGGCGGGCAGTGGAACTTCGATGCCGACAACCGCGAGTCCTTCGGCAAGGCTGGCCCTGGCGCGGTGCCCGAGCGCGCGCGCTTCGAGCCCGATGCGATCACGCGCGAGGTGATCGAACTCGTCAAGCAGCGCTTCGCCGAACACCCCGGCGCGCTCGACAGCTTTGCCTGGGCGGTCACTCGCGAGCAAGCGCTGTGCGCGCTGCGAAGCTTCATCGACGAGCGGCTCGAACACTTCGGCCGCTGGCAAGACGCGCTCTGGCCGCGCGAGCCGTGGCTGTGGCACTCGCACCTGTCGGCGGCGTTGAACCTGAAGCTGCTCACGGCGCGCGAAGTCGTGTCTGCCGCCGAAGCCGCCTACCGGCAGGGCCGCGTGCCGCTGCAAAGCGCCGAAGGTTTCATCCGCCAGATCCTCGGCTGGCGAGAGTACGTGCGCGGCATCTACTGGACGCAGATGCCGGCTTATCTCGAACGCAACGCCCTCGACGCGCAACATGACCTGCCAGCGTTCTTCTGGAACGCGAAGACCGACATGGCCTGCCTGGCCGACGCCATCGGCCAGACTTTGGAGCATGGCTATGCGCACCATATCCAGCGCCTGATGGTCACCGGCTTGTACCCGCTGCTGCACGGTGTTCATCCGAAGCAAGTGCACGAGTGGTATCTCGCGGTGTACGTCGATGCGGTGGAGTGGGTCGAGCTGCCGAACACGCTGGGCATGAGCCAGGCGGGTGACGGCGGCTTGATGGCGAGCAAGCCTTACATCGCGAGCGGCAAGTACATCGAGCGCCAGAGCGGAGGCAGTTTGTGCGCAGGCTGCCGCTACAGGCCGGCCGAGCGCACCGGCGAGCGCGCCTGCCCATTCACCACGCTGTACTGGGACTTCCTGGCGCGGCACGAAGCGATGCTGGCGAAGAACCCGCGCACCGTGATGCAAGTGAAGAACCTGGCGCGCGTGCCGGCAGAAGAACGCGCGCGCATCGCCGAGCGCGCCGCGGCCATCCGGCGCGGCGAGGTCGGTCATGCCGCCCGATGACTCACGCAAGCCGCCTGATCTGACGGTCGAGGGACGAGGTGCGACGCGATGAAGCTCGTTGCCGTCGATGACGACGCCACCGTCGCGGCGGCGCGCTGCCTGGTCGGCGAGTACCTTTCGTGGGTGGCCGGCGTCGCCGCCGAGCAGCACGGGCTGCACTTCGACATCGACGCGATGCTGGCATCGGACATCGGCGACCGCAGCAAGTTCTACCCGCCGAACGGCCGCTTCTACCTGCTGTGCGATGGCACAGAGGGGGTTGGCGTCGGCGCGCTGAAGCGGCTCGACGCCACCGCTGCGGAGATCCAGCGCATGTATGTGCGGCCACCGTGGCGCGGCCGCGGTGCGAGCCGCCTGCTGCTCGAACGCCTGCTCGACGATGCGCGCGCAATGGGCTGCCACGAGGTGCGGCTGGAGAGCCTGAAGAGCCTGGCGACAGCGCACGCGCTGTACCGCTCGGCCGGCTTCGTCGAGGTGCCGCCCTACGACGGCAACAGCATGCGCCGCTGGCAGGACGATGCGGCGCGCGAGGCTTACCGGGACGGCGCGGTGTTCATGACCTTGCGCTTGCGGCCGCAGCCCTGAACCGGGCGAACCCCGATCCGGCCGCGGCCGCTGCCCGCCTACCATCGTCGGCCGTGCATGCTTCTTCCGCCCTCGATGCTGCCGTCGCTTCGCTGAATGCGCAGCGTGGCGTGCTGGGCGATGCGGCGGTGGATGCCGCGATCGCGGCGTTGCGCGGCAGCGCTGCGGCGGCGCCCGCTGTGGCTGCCCAGCGCCTGCGCCAGTTGAGCGTGCTCTTCGTCGACGTCGCCGACTCGACGCACCTGCTGAGCGCGGTCGGCGTGGAGCAGGCGCCGGCCGTGGTCGACGCCGCCGTGCAGCGATTTGCCGCGCTCGTGCAGCAGCACGGCGGCGAGGTGCTGCGCTACACCGGCGATGGGCTGAAGGCGGCCTTCGGCACCCACGACACGCGCGAAGACGAAGCCGAGCGCGCGGTGCGCGCGGGCCTGGCCATCCTCGACGCCGCCGGCGTGCATGCCGCGCGACTGCGCGCCGATTTCGGCGTCGAGGGCTTTGCCGTTCGCGTCGGCATCCACACCGGCGCGGTGGTGCTCGGGGGTGGTGCCGAGGCCGATCGCAGCGCCATCGGCCAGGCGGTGCATCTGGCCGCGCGCATGGAACAGAGCGCGCCGCTCGGACAGTTGCGCATCAGCCAGGACACCCACGCCCAGGTGCGCGGGCTGTTTCGCGTGCAGGCGCAGCCGCCGCTCGAAGTCAAGGGCGTGGATGAGCCCTTGCAGACCTGGCTCGTGCTCGAAGCCGAGCACGATGCAGAGCGCGCCGTGCAGCGCGGCATCGAAGGGCTGGACACGCCGATGATCGGCCGCGACGCCGAGCTGAACGCGCTGCTGGCGCTGCATGCGCAGGCGTGTCGCGAGCGCAGCCTGCGCGCCGCCACGGTGATCGCCGATGCCGGCGTCGGCAAGACGCGGCTGCGGCGCGAGCTGCTGGCGCGTCTGGGCTTGCACCATGAGGGGCAGGGCCTGCTGCAGGCGCGCGCCCATCCGGACGGCACGGTGCAGGCCTATGGCCTGCTGCGGCAGCTGGTGGCGCGCTGGTTCGGCATCGCCGACGACCTCGACGGTGCGAGCGCCCGCGCGCGTCTCGTCGCCGGCCTGGCGCCGCTGCTCGGCGAGCGCGGGACGGCGCGCGCGCAGGTCGTGGGCCAGTTGCTGGGCCATGACTTTGCCGACACGACGGCGGTGCAGGCGCTGAGCCCGCGCGAACTGCGCGAGGCCGCGTTCGCGGCGCTGATCGAGGCCCTGCACGCCCTGGCCACGCAAGCGCCGCTCGTCGTCGTGCTGGACGACCTGCACTGGGCCGACGGCGCCTCGCTCGACTGGGTGCAGCGCCTGGCCGCGCCGGCGCCGGTGCCGCTGCTGCTGGTGATGCTGGCCCGGCCCGCGCTGCGCGATCGTCGTGCCGACGCCTTGACGGCGCCGGAGCTGGCGGCGCCGCTGATCGAACTGGCGCCGCTGCACGGCGAGCACGCCCCGGCGCTCGCAGACGCGCTGCTGCGCGCGCTGCCCGATGCGCCCGCCGATCTGCACGCGCTGCTGGTGCAGCGCGCCGAGGGCAACCCGTTCTACATGGAGGAGCTGCTGCGCATGCTGATCGACGACGGCGTGATCGATGCGCGCGCAGTCCCGTGGCGCCTGCGCGGCCGCTGGCAGGAGCATGCGCGCGTGCCGGCCACGCTGGTGGGCGTGCTGCAGGCGCGTCTGGATGCGCTGCCGGCCGACGAACTGGTGGCGCTGCAGGAGGCCAGCATCGTCGGCCCGGTGTTCTGGGACAGCGCGCTGGCCAGCATCGACGCCGCCGCGCCGGGCCTGCTGCCGGCGCTGACGGCGCGGCACTTCGTCGTCGAGCGCGCCGGCAGCACGTTCGCGCAGTCCGCCGAGCTCGCCTTCCATCACCAGTTGCTGCACGACGTCACCTACGACACCGTGCTCGGGGCCGCGCGCCGCGAGGGCCATGCGCGCGTGGCGTGCTGGCTGGCCGATCGCGTGGCCGATCGCGCCGGCGAGTTTCTCGGCATCACGGCCGAGCACTTCGAGCGCGCCGGCGACAGCGCGCAGGCGCTCGAGTTCTACGACCGCGCGCGGCTCGATGCCGAACACCGCTACGCGCACGATGCCGCGCTGGCCTACGCCGAAAGGGCGTTGCGCCAGCCCGCACTGGCTGCGCCGATGTGGCGCTTTCAGCTGCTCGCAGCGCGCCAGCGCACGTTCGAGGCGCAGGGGCGGGTGGCCGAGGCGCAGCAAGCGCTGGACGGCTTGGCCGCGCTGGTCGAAACCGAGAACAGCGATGCGATGCGGGCCGAAATGGCCAGCATCCGCATGCTGCGCGCCGACCGCGAAGGCCGCGCCGCCGATGCCGAGCTGCTGGCGCGCCAGGCTGCCGCTCTGGCGGAGACCGCGGACGCGCCGTCCGCGGGCGCGCTCGGCCACGGTGAGCTGGCCTGGTTGGCCGTGATGCGCAACGATCACGAAAGCGCCGATCGTCACCTCGAGTCGGGCCTGGTCTACGCGCGCCGCGCCGCGCAGCAGCACTGGCGCGAGGGCGGCTATGCGCACTACGAGCCGCAGTTGCGCGCCATCGCCATCGAGTCGCTGCTGATGCGCGAGCGCTTCTTCGACGCCGAGCGCGCCGTGCAGGCAGCGCTCGCGGTGCTGCCGGCGCGCCTCCTGCGCGACCGCGTGCAACTGCTGATGCGCTTGACGCGAGCGGCCGCCGGCAGCGGCGATCTGTCGGCGGCGGTCGACACGGCACGCGATGCCATTGCTTTGGCCGACGACATCGCCATCCCGCGCCTGCGCTCCGACGCCCTGTGCCAACTCGCCGGGCTGCTCGGATCGATGGGCGACCGCTCGGGACAGCAGCAGTACGCCGAACAGGCCGAAGCGCTGGCCCGCGCCAACGCACACGCAGCCGGCATCGCCGCGTCCTGCGGCGAGCTCGCAGAGGCCGCGAATGCCTGCGGCCGCGGCGCGCAGGCGCGCGAGCTCTGGGCCGAGCAGGCACGCCTGGCGGACGAGCTGAAGGCGACGAGTCCGCGGCTCGAAGCGCTCGCCGGCATCGCGCTGGTCGATGCGGCGTCGGCGGACACGGCGCGCGTGGCGGCTGCGGTTGCCGGCGTGCGTGAACTCCTGGCCCAGACGCAAGCCGACGCCGCCGACGCCGTAGCGAACAGCTCACGCTGGCCGCACGCCACCAACTGCGTACTGCTGCGGGTTTTGCAGGCGATGGCGCATGCACAGCAGCCCGAGGCTGCCGCCGTGCGCGCCGAATTGCAGCTCCGCCTGGCCGAACACCTGGCGCAGGCGCCCGATGACGCCGCGCGCGAGCGCTTGACGCAGGCCCTGCCCTGGTGGCGCGCGGTGGCGTCGCCATGAACAATCCTGCGCGGCCGCGGCGAGACTGCGCTGCCTGCCGCACGGCGGGCAGCGCGCAGCGCGAAGGTTGCATATGAGCGCGCATGGCCGCTCCAAAGCGCTCACGCTCCGGAGCGCGCAGCGCGAAGGTCGTACATGAGCGCACGCGTCGCACCCGCAGCGCCGGCGCCTGCCACCGCGCTGCCGCGCGTGCGCTGGCGCAACGAGTGGCTCGGCGGCCTCAACGGCACCGCGGCGATGCTGCCCTTCGTGCTGAGCTACGGCTTCATCGTCTTCGGCGCCGGCGGCGCGGCGACAGTGCAGATCGGCGTGACGGCGTCGGTACTGAGCTTCGTGCTGGGTTCACTGCTGATGCTCGTGCTCAGCCGGTCGCAGATGCCGACCGTGTCGCCCAGCGCATCGACCTCACTGATCCTCGGCGCGCTCGTGCTGCGCTTGCTGGCCGATCCGGCCTTGCGTCCTGACAGCGCCACGGGCGCCGAGCGGCTGCTCGCCTGCAGCGGCGCGACCGTGACGCTGGCCGGTGTGCTGATGCTGCTGTTCGGCCTGCTGCGTGCCGGCCAGCTCGTGCGCTACGTGCCGCAGCCGGTGCTCGCCGGCTTCATGAACGCCGTGGCGCTGCTGATCGTCTGGTCGCAGGTGCCGGCCTTCATCGGCGTGCCGGGGCCGGAGTGGGCCCGCGGCGGCATCGACGCGCTGTCGCAGTTCGAGCCCGTCACGTTGACGCTCGCCGCCGCCACGACCGCACTCGCCGCCGTGATCGCTTGGCGCTGGCCCAAGGTGCCGGCACCGTTCATCGCGCTGGTCGCGGCCACGGCGGCTGTACTGGCGATGCAGGGGGTCGCGCCGGCGCTGGTGGCGCCGCTCGAGCGCGTCGGCGAGATCGCGCTCGGCGTGCCTTGGCCCGATGCGCTCGCGCCCTGGCTCGCGTCCGATGCGCTCGCACTGGCGCAGCGCCACGGCAGCGCGATCGCGGTGACGGCGTTGCTGCTGGCGCTGATCGGCGGGCTCGAGACGGCGCTCGGCATCGCCGCAGTCGATCCGCTGCTCGACAAGCGCAGCGACCCCGATCACGAGCTGCGCGTGATCGGCCTGACAAACGTCGTCGCCGGTTGCTTCGGCGGTCTGTTCCTCGTCTTCATGCGCGTGCGCGCGCTGGGCACACTCAACGGCGGCGGGCGCGGGCCACGCGCAGTGATGACCGGCACGCTGCTGATGGCGCTGGTGTTCACGCTCGGGCTTCCGCTGCTGCGCCCGGTGCCGATGGCAGTGGTCGCCGGCATCCTCGTGATGCTGGCCTGGACGCTGGTCGATCGCTGGTCGCGCCAGCTCGTCGTGCAGTGGTGGCAGGGGCCGCGCTCGCGCGACCTCGTCACCAGCCTGCTCGTCGTCGCGCTGGTGTGTCTGGTGACGCTGCGCTTCGGCTTCGTCGCCGGCGTGCTGGCGGGCGTGCTGGCGTCGATGCTGATCCTGGTGCGCGCGCTCGACCGTTCGCTGGTGCGGCAGACCTTTCGCGCCAGCGAGATCCCGAGCCGTCGCATCTACCCGAGCGTGCTCGAGCAGACGCTGCAACCGGCGCGCGATCGCATCGAGGTGTTCGAGTTGGAGGGCGCGCTTTTCTTCGGCAATGCGCAGCGCCTCGCGGCCGAGGTCGAACGTGCGGCCAACGCACGCGGCGAACTCGCGCATGTCGTCATCGACCTGCGGCGCGTGGGCACCCTCGATGCGTCGGGCGCGGTGACGCTGGCGCAGCTGGGGCAGCGCCTGGCGCGCCACGGGCGGCAGCTGCACCTGGCCGGCGTCGCTGCCGGCAGCCGTCACGACGCTGCCATGCGCGCGCATGGCGTGGCACCGGGCAGCGGGCCGTGGTTGACCCACGCCGACGCCGACCGCGCGATCGAGGCCGCCGAGCGAGCCCTGCTCGACGCGGCGGGCCAGCCGCTGCAAGGCCTCGAACTCGCGCCCGAGCAATGCGAACTCTTCGCCGGCCTGGACGCCGCGCAGGCAGCGCAATTGCTGGCGCTGATGCCGCCGCGCACGCTGCAAGCCGGCGAACAACTCTTCGCCGAAGGCGAGCCCGGCGACGCGATCTACCTGCTGACCGCCGGCTCGATCAGCATCGTCGACACGGCGCGCACACAGCGCTACCTGAGCCTCTCGCCCGGGATGTGCTTCGGCGAGACCGCGGTGCTCGACGGCCAGGGCCGCACCGCCGCCGCCGTGGCCGACAGTGCCAGCAGCGTGCACCGCCTTCGGGCCGACGATCTGGCGGCGTTGCAGCGACTGCATCCTGCCGTCGCGGCGCAGGTCTACCTCAACCTCGCACGCCACCTGTCGCGGCGCCTGCGCAGCGCGGCGGCGGCGTGGCAGCGTGCGGCGAGTTGAAGCGCATCACCCGACGTGCGGCAAGCCCGCGAGCCCGCCGAGAAAACGATCAGCCTGCTCCCGCAGCCCCAGCGAGATCGCGTCCCAGGTGCGCGGCGGATAGTCTTTCGGCAGTGTTTTGCCGATCTGATCGAGCGCCGGCTCGACGCGTTGCACCAACAGCACCATCGCCTCCCACACCGCAGGGCCGCCGTGCTTCATCGCCAATGCATGCCAGTGCCGCGGCAGGATGTCGTGGAATTGCCAGTGCGCGTTCTTCGAGCGCAGCGCCATGGCAGGGCCGACCTTGCGCCAGCGAAACTGATTGGCGCCGTCGCCCACATACGGAAAGATCGAGAGCACGTCGTACAGCGGTGTGCTGATATACGTGTCGCCGCGCTGCAGGAAGATCGAGAAATTCTTGGCGTGCCCGTCGGTGGCACCCATCAGCCAGAAGGCGAGTTGCGTCAGCGCGAACGACTGTCTGTCTCCGTCGTCCGAGCTGCCGGCCAGCAGCCGCATGCCCTCGGCGATGCCGGGGCCGCCGTCCTTCTCGTACTTCTTGCTCGGCGGGTAGCCCAGCGCCTGGCAGAAGTCCTCCTGCGGCAGTCGCGCGATCCATTCCTTCTGGCCGCGTTCACCTTGTTGCCGAGAGCGGTCGAAGCGCGTGACGACCAGGGCCTTTTGCTCTTCGAAGCGCCACATCTCGGTGATCGCCACGGGCAACTGCAGGTAGTAGAGGATCTGCGCGCAAAGCCATTCGTTTTCCAGCGAGTCGGAGAGGTCCACGCGCCGGCTGCCGCCGACGAGGCCCAGCGGCAACTTCAGGATGTGCGTCGTCGGCGTGGCGCCGAGCGGCCGGTGCCAGCGCTGTTTGGTGAAGAGCAGGGCGGTCTTCTCCTGCGCGCCGGCCAGCGAGATGCGAAAGAATTCGTCGTCCGGCGCCTGTCCGAGCACGGCCTGTGATGGCGTGGCGCGCAGCACTTCGGCCACCTGGTGCTCGCTCAACCGCTCGCCTTCGATCTCGTCCCAGCCCTGCGGCTGCACGCCCTCGGGCAGCAACTGCACGGCGCCCACGCAATCGCGGCCGACGGCCTGCAGCAGCTCGAAGACCTCGGTCGACTTGGTCCGGTAGCGGCGCGCGATGCGCTCGCGGATCAGCTCGTTGTCGGGCAGCAGGTTGTCGAAGTAGTTCGCCACGACCTGGCCGCGGATTTCGAGCGCCGACGTCATCGGCAATGACAGCGACAGCGAGCGCTGGCGTGGCGAGTCGAGCCACGACTTGTCGTAGGTCAAGCGGTGCGAGCCGCGATCGACGCTCCAGGTGGCAACGCGCTCGCCGTTCAACCAGACGGCCAGGCTGGAGCTCACCAACTGCCTTTCCTGCGAGTCTTGGTGATGTCGGCTTGCTCTGCACGCTCTCAGTGGCCGGTCTGCTTGGATCACGGATCACGATGCCGACACCCAACGCATTCAGCACCTGCATGACCTGCTGCAGGCTGACCGAGCCGGGGTTGGCCTCGATCTCCACCACGCGCGCCTGGGTCACGCCGATCAACACGCCAAGACGCGCTTGCGTCAGCCCCTGCTGTTTGCGCAGCGAACGAAGCTGCTGGCGCAGTTGCTCGGCAGTCTTGAGGGGGTAGTCCATGAGGCGGTGCCGTGTGCTCGCGGGCGGTCGCGAAATACAAGTTTAGGCTATTTTCATCACAAAACAAGCTTTAGCTTATTTTGAGATAAAACAAGCAATAGCTGATGTTCCGATACCGCGGTGATCGCTGCGGCGTCAGGCCCGTTTCACTTGATGCCCGCCCGCATGAAGCTCTGCACGAACTGGCGCTGGAACAGCAGGAACGCGACCAGCAGCGGCGCCGTCGTCAGCAGCGTCGCCGCGGTGATGATCGACCAGTCGATGCCCTGGTCGGTCGACGAGAACACCTGCAGCCCGACGGTCAGCGGCCGCGACTCCACCGAGTTGGTGATGATGAGCGGCCACAGGAAATTGTTCCAGTGGTAGCTCACGCTGACACCAGCGCGTAGGCGAGATAGACCGGGCCGCGCGAGCGGCACGTAGACCTTCCACAGCACCTGCAGCGGCGCTCGCAGCCCTCGACGCGCGCCGCCTCGTCGAGCTCGCGCGGCACGTCTTGAACGTCTGGCGCAGCAGGAAGATGCCGAAGGCGCTCGCCATGTACGGCAGCCCGATCGCCAGGATCGTGTCCTTCAGGCCCAGCGCGCGCCATCGTCCGGTAGTTCTCGACGATCAGCACGTCGGGCATCACCATCAGCTGCACCAGCACCAGCGCGAACAGCGACGTCGCGGCCGGGAAACTCGAAGCGCGCGAACGCGTAGGCGGCGAGCGTGACCAGCACGAGCTGCGCCGCCAGCACCATCGTCACCAGCAGCCACGGTGTTGAGGAAGTAGCGCGCGAACGGCGCCGCGTCCCAGGCGCTGCGCGAAATTGTCGAGCGTGAGCGGCGCGGCGAGCACGAAGCGCGTCGAGAACTCCGCCGGGTGGAACGCCGTCCAGACCGCGTAGACGCAGCGGCAGCACCCACAGGAGCGCCGAGCAGCCACGCCGCCGCCGTCTCCAGCGCAGCCGGGCGCCGTCGTAGACCAGTCGCGTGGCATCGTCGGCGCTCATTGGTAGTGCACCCGCTTGCTCGAGGAACCAGAACTGCGCCAGCGCGACCAGCGCCAGCAGCGCCAGCAGCACCATCGTCAGCGCCGCGGCGTAGGCCGAGTCCCAGAAGCGGAAGCCGATCTCGTAGATGTAGTAGAGCAGCAGCGCCGTCGCGTTGTCGGGCCCGCCGCGCGTCATCACGACGACGTGGTCGACCAGCCGGAACGCGTTGATCACCGCGTTGACCAGCACGAACAGCGTCGTCGGCATCAGCAGCGGAAACGTGCACGCGGCGGAAGAAGTACCAGCGCGACGCGCCCTCGATCGCCGCCGCCTCGGCGAGATGCGGCGACATCGACTGCAGCGCCGCGAGGTAGAAGATCATGAAGAAGCCGGCTTCCTTCCAGACCGTCACCACCATCAGGCACGCGAGCGCGGTGCTCTTGCTGCCGAGCCAGTTGTGCGCTGGCAGCGCCGAAGCGCGCCGAGTGATCTGCTCGAGCAGGCCGTACTGCGGCGTGTAGAAGAAGAGCCAGATGTTGGCCACCGCGATCATCGGCAGCACCGTCGGCGTGAAGTAGGCGAGGCGCAGGAAGCCGCGGCCGGCGATGCGGTCGTTGACCCACACCGCCATCAGCAGCGCGAGCGCGATCGACAGCGGGATCGTGCCGAGCGCGAACCACAGGTTGTTGGCGAGCGCCTGCCAGAAGATCGGGTCGTCGGCCAGCTGCCGGTAGTTGTCGAGCCCGACGCACACCGCGGGCCGGCTGCCCTTCGGCGTCGAGAGAAGCTGTGCCAGAGCGTCGCGACCGCCGGGTAGTGCGTGAACAGCGCGAGCAGCACGCAGCGCCGGCAGCAGCAGCAGCCAGCCGTAGACTGCGCGATGCGACTGCCGTTGCCGCGTGCCTGCATCGCGCGGCGACCTTACTTGTAGCTGCGCAGCAGCCGCTCGGCCTCGCGCTGCGCGTCCTTCATCGCCTGCTCCGGCGTCTTGGTGCCGGTGAGCGCCGCCTGCAGCCCGTCGTTCAGCGCCTTCGTCACGCGCTGGTTGTCGTGCGTCGACAGCTCGGCCTTGGCGAACGGCAGCTGGTCGCGCGCGACCGCGCGCCGGCGGGAAGCCCGCGCACGTACTTCTTCATCGCCGGCGTGTCCCACGCGTCGGCGCGCACCGCGACGTAGCCGGTGTCGATGCCCCACTTGCGCCGCGCGCTCGCGGCGTGCGTCATCCACTTGACGAACTTGAACGCCGCTTCGCGCTGCGCCGGCGTCGCCTTCTTGAAGATGTAGAAGTTGCCGCCGCCGGTCGGGCTGCCGCGCTGCTTGCCCGCCGGCAGCATCGCCACGCCGAAGTCGAACTTGGCGTTGTTCCTGCACGTTGGTGAGGTTGCCGGTCGTGGTCCACATCATCGCCACCTTCTTCTCGAAGAAGTCCTTCGGCGTCGTGCCCCACTCGACGATGCCTTCCGGATGCACCTTGTACTTGCTTCACGAGGTCGACCCAGTACTGCAGCGCCTCGATCACCTCCGGGCTTGTCGTAGTAGGTCTGCGGTGCCGGCTGGCGTTCATCAGGTTGCACGCCGTTCTGGATCGCGAGCGCCTGGAACAGCCAGTACGGGAAGCCCGACGACGGGATCTGCACGCCCCACTGCGTGACCTTGCCCGACGCGTCGCGCTTGGTGAGCTTCTGCGCGTACTCGAGCATCTCCTTCCAGTTGGCCGGCGGCTGGTTCGGGTCGAGCCCCGCCTCCTTGAACAGCTCCTTGTTCCAGTAGAGGACGATCGTCGAGCGCTGGAACGGGATGCCCCAGGTCTTGCCGCCGGTCTGGCTGTTCTCCATGAACGCCGGGTAGAAGCTCTTGAGCCACGCCTGGTCGTCGGCGCGTCTTGACGAGGTCGTCGAAGGGCACGATCGCGTCCTCGTCGATCAGCGTGAACATGTCGGTCGACAGCAGGATCGACGTCACCGGCGGCTCGCCGCCCTTCACGCGCGGTCAGCGCCTTGGTGATCGTGTCCTGGTAGGTGCCGGAGTAGATCGGCTTCACCTTGATGCCGGGGTTCTCCTTCTCGAAGTCGGCGGCGAAGCCGTCGATGATCTTGGTGATCGGGCCGCCGACGGCCACCGGGTAGTAGAACGAGACCTCGGTCGGCGCCTGCGCCAGCGCGGCGGGCGCGAGCGCGGCCAGCGCGCGGCGGCGACGCAGCGCGACTTGCGCGGATGATGCTTCTGCAGCATGGTCTTCCTCCTCGCGTTGGACGAACGTCGTGGTTACGCGAACTGCGTCGCAGCTTCGAGCGCGCGCGGCGTCTGCGCGTCGAGCGCCGTCGTGCGTCGAACAAGTGCTGCGCGCCGGGCGCCCACGACAGCCGCACCGCGTCGCCGCGCGCGAGCCCGACGCTGCCGGGACGCGCACGGCGAGCGTCTGCTCGCGCCGACCGGCAGCGTCACGAGCGAATCGGCGCCCAGGTACTCGACGCTTGCCACCGTCGCCGCGACGCCGCGCTCGAACCGAGCGTCGATGTGCTCCGGCCGCACGCCCAGCGTGAGCCCGCGCCGTCGGCGGGCGCACCGCCGGACCGTCGGTGCCGGCGATGACGGCCCCGCGCGCCCGCTCGAGCGGCAGCAGGTTCATCGGCGGCGTGCCGATGAAGCGCGCGACGAAGGTCGTTGGCCGGCCGCTCGTAGAGCTCGACGCGGCGTGGCCGTTCTGCTCGATGCGGCCCTGCGTTGAGCAGCACCACGCGGTCGGCCATCGACATCGCCTCGACCTGGTCGTGCGTCACGTAGACCATCGTGATGCCGAGCTGCTGCTGCAGCGCGCGGATCTCGCGCGCGCATCTCCTGGCGCAGCTGCGCGTCGAGGTTGGACAGCGGCTCGTCCATCAGGCACACCGGCGCCTCGGCGATGATCGCGCGGCCCAGCGCGACGCGCTGCTGCTGGCCGCCGAGAGCTGCGACGGCTTGCGCTCGAGCAGCGCCGGTCAGGCCGAGCAGGTCGGCCGACGCGCGCCAGCCGCGCGCGCGCGTCTCGGCCGGCGCACCTTGCGCACCTTCGAGCCCGAACACGATGTTCTCGGCGACCGACAGGTGCGGAAACAGCGCGTAGGTCTGGAACACCATCGCGATGTTGCGCTGCGACGGCGGCAGCGTCCGTGACGTCGCGGCCGGCGATGAGGATGCGGCCGCCGTCGGCCGGCTCGAGCCCGGCGATCAGGCGCAGCGTCGTCGACTTGCCGCAGCCCGACGGGCCGAGCAGCACGCAGAAGCTGGCGGGCGCGATGTCCAGATCGATGCCGTCGAGCGCGCGCGTCGCGCCCCAGTGCTTGCTGACGTGGGCCAGGCGGATCGAAGCCATCGGACGCGAGTGCTTCGGGCGCTTCAGCGCGGCAAGACGATCGCATCGGCCGGCGCGAAGGCCACGCCGAGCGCCTGCCCCGCGACCGGCGCGGCGCCGTCGGCGTCGGCGAACAGCAGCAGCTCGCCCCAGGGCGAATCGAGCAGTACTTCGAGATGGCTGCCGAGGTAGTCGGCGCGCTTGCAGCTGCCGTGCAGCAGCGCTTCGTTCGGCGGCACGAGACGCAGCCGATGCGGGCGCAGCGCCAGCGTCGCGGCGCCGGCGCGCAGGCCGGCGGATTGCACCGGCACCGCAACGCCCGCGGCGGCAAAGCGCAGGGCTCCGTTGGCGTCGGCGACGAGTTCGCCCTCGACCAGGTTCGCATCGCCGATGAAGTCGGCCATGAAGCGGCCGGCCGGCTGCCGGTAGAGCTCGCGCGGTGTGCCCTGCTGCGCGATGCGTCCGCCGTCCATGACGATGATCTGATCGCTCACCGCCAGCGCTTCGCTCTGGTCGTGCGTCACGTACAGCACGGTGAGCTTCAACTGCTGCTGCAGCTCGCGGATCTCCTGGCGCACGCGCCGCCGCAGCTTGGCGTCGAGGTTGGACAGCGGCTCATCGAACAGCAGCACCGCAGGCTCGAGCACGAGCGAGCGCGCGACGGCGACGCGCTGCTGCTGGCCGCCGGAGAGTTCGGACGGCAGGCGCTTTTCCATGCCCGACAGGCCGAGCATCTTCAGCTTGTCGGCCGCCATCGCTTCTGCCTGAGCGCGCGGCGTGCCGCCCGATTGCGGGCCGTAGCTGACGTTCTCCAACACGTTCATGTGCGGGAACAGGGCGTAGCTCTGGAACACCATGCTCACATCGCGCTCGGCGGCCGAGAGCTTCGTCACGTCCTTGCTGCCTATCATGACGCGACCGCTCGATATCGCTTCGAGCCCCGCCACCATGCGCAGCGTCGTCGTCTTGCCGCAGCCCGAGGGGCCGAGCAGCGTCACCAGCGTTGCCGGCTCGATTGTGAAGGAGACGCTGTCGACCGCGGTGACGTTGCCGTAGCGCTTGGAGACGCTATCGAAGACGACGCCGCCGGCGGAAGTGTTGTTCTGCATCTAGTCGCTCCACCGTGCTGCAGGCGATCCGCGACGCACGACATGGGCGGTTCGCAGACGGTCCGCTGTCGGACCGTTACCAACTTTGAATTCGCGCTTTGCGCACACACCGTGGGGATCGCAAAGCCGCGGGAGGGTGCGCGCTGGCGCTTCGGTGCGGCGGTCGGCGCCTGCGGCGCCGACTTCGCTGCGGTGCTCGGGTTTCGGTCGCGCCGCATAACTCGCTGCGCTCACTTCGTTCGCTGCGCTCGAACAGATGCGGCGAGTCAGTTGACGAAGCGCGCGAGTACGCGCGCCGACCGAAACCCTGGCCTTGCAGGCCGCGCTGGGCGCAAGCGCCCAGCCGCTCGCCAGGCACGAACAGTCCACTGGACTGTTCGTGTCCGGGCTCGCCTCCTCGCCGCCGCACAGGCGCGCCAGCGCGCACCCGCCCACGGCTTTGCCAGGCCGCTTGGCTTCTTGGTTGGAGAAAGACCCCAGCCGGGCATCGAGCCCGGCTGGCGCCTGCACGCGCGCCTGCGGCGCGCGGCAAGCCACGGGCTCGATGCCCGCGGCTTGCCCCTCACTCACACCCAAGAACGACGGTGCCGCAAGGCGGCGGGCGGGGCGCAGGCGGGGCGAATGGCGCCGCCGAGAAGGCGCGCCCGGCGCGCCGCACCAGGGCTGAGGTCGGCGCGCGTACCCGCGCGCTTCGTGATCTGACTCACCGCGAGTGTTCGAGCGCAACGAACGCAGTGAGTGCAGCGAGTTTCGCGGTGCGACCTCAGACCGAGCATCGCAGGGAACCCTCGCGCAGCGAGGGCGAGCGACGCTTGAGCCCCGACTGCGCCCCGCCCGCCGCCTTGCTTGCGCACCGGCCTCGGCACAGCGCATTTGCGGACAATCGCGAACGCACACAACGGGCCGGGAACGGACGCTCCGCACGTGTGTCGGCGTTTCATCTCAATGCCCCGTCACCAGTTCAGCCTGCGTGCGCCGCCCGATCTTCACGCTGCCGGTGAAGCGCTGCACCAGCAGCAGAACCACCAGCATGAAGACGATCAACACCGTCGAGTACGCGATCGCGAGCGGGTACTCGCCGGCCTCGACGCGGCCGATGATGTAGACGGTGGCGAGGTTGTACTTGGCAGTGGCCAGGAAAATCACCGCGCTCACGGCGGTCATCGCATGCGTGAACGAGAAGATCAGCGTGGCGACGATCGCGGGCTTCAACAGCGGCAGCACCACCTTCGTCAGCGTGCGCCAGGTCGAGGCGCGCAGCGTCGACGATGCTTCGTCCAGGCTCTTGTCGATCTGCGCCAGCGCCGCGATGCCGGCGCGCACGCCCACCGGCATGTTGCGAAAGACGAAGCACAGGATGAGGATGGCCAGGCCGCCGGTGAGTTCGAGCGGCGGCACGTTGAAGGCGACGATGTAGGCCACGCCGATCACGGTGCCCGGCACCGCGAAGGCCACCATCGTCAGGAACTCGAAGGCGCGACGGCCGGCGAACTGCTGGCGCGTGATGACGTAGGCCGAGAGCAGGCCGACGATGGCGGTGAGCGGCGCCGCGATCGCGGCCACTTCGACCGTGGTGAAGAAGCTGTTCCAGGCCGAGCC
Source organism: uncultured beta proteobacterium (assembly GCA_963738605.1). Lineage (GTDB taxonomy): Bacteria > Pseudomonadota > Gammaproteobacteria > Burkholderiales > Burkholderiaceae_C > CADEEN01. Next base: position 265,415 of record CAVTXG010000003.1, on the reverse strand, counting down.
GACGAAGGCCGGCCCGCCATCGCGCCACTCGATGCCGAAGCCTTCGGCAAAGTGCGAGATCACCGGCGTCATGTCGCCGCGGCCGATGTCCTTGACGAAGCCGCCCGCGAGGATCACCGCGTAGCAGGCCAGCGTGAAGACGATCCACGCCAGCGCGAAACCGACACAAGAGCGACGCAGCCAATCAGGCAATGGCGCCGGCAGCCCCGAGTCGCCCTTGCCGCTGACAGTGACGTAGCTCGCCTTGCCCAGCCAGCGCTGCTGCAGCCAGAACGCGATCAGCGTGAACAGCAGCAGCACGGTGGCGAGCGCCGCGGCGCGGCCGGGCTCGTGCTGTGCGCCGGCCACGGCGAAGAAGATCTTGGTCGACAGCACGTCGTAGTTGCCGGCGAGCACGACCGGGTTGCCGAAGTCGGCGAGGCTTTCGACGAAGCCGAGCAGGAATGAATTTGCCAACGCAGGCCGCAGCAGCGGCCACGTCACCGTGCGGAAGACGCGCGCACGCGAGGCGCGCAGCGTCTGCGCCGCTTCTTCGAGCGAAGGGCTGACGGCCGCGAGCGCGCCGTGCAGGATCATGAAGGCGATCGGCGTGAAGCTCAGCAGCTGCGCCAGCGTCACGCCGGTCAGGCCGTAGATCCAGCGCGTGCGCGGCAGGTCGAACAGGGTGTTGAGCCAACCGGTGATGAGGCCCGTGCGGCCGAACAGCACGACGAGCGCGAGCGCGATCACGAACGGCGGCGTCACGATCGGCAGCACCGCCATGATGCGGTACAGGCCGGAGAAACGCTGCCCGCCGCGTTGGGCAGCCAGGGCCATCACGAGGCCGATCAACGTGGTGCCGAAGCCGACGATCGTGGCCAGCACCACCGAGTTGATCGCCACGCCGCATTGCGTGCCGCCACCGAAGCAGCCCAGCCCCCAGATGTCGGCCGCGAGCAGGCGCTCGAAGGCAACCCCCGGCGCGAAGCGGCCCTGGTTGTCGAGCAATGCCGCGAGCAGCGACTTGCCGACCGGAAAGAAGATGAACAGGCCGAGCAGACCGGCGATGACGACGACGATCGGTCGAGACAGTCACATCGCCGATGAAGAAGCCGCAGCGCGCGAGCGAGCGCGCGAACAGCACTGTCAGCGCCAGCAGCGCGAGGTAGTGCCACGCGCTGAACGCCGGGCCCGCCGCGCCGGCCGCGAAGCCGCTGCCGAGCAGCCACAACAACGACAGCGCGCAGGCCGCGGCCAGCAGCGCATGCAGCGGCGCGCGGGAATTGTTCGATGCGAGCGCAAGCGCTGCCAAGATGAAACCTCAGCCCAGCAGACGCCGCGAATCCGGCTTCGCCGGTCCGCTGGCGTGCCCCCCTGTGGGGGAGCGGCGAAGCCGCTTCGGGGGGGATCTCACTTCGGCAACTTGCTCACTTCGTCGTCCCACTTCTTCAGCAAGCGCGAGCGCTCGGCCGACGAACCGTACTTGACGAAGTCGTAGTCGATCAGCTTGATGTTGGCCAGCTTGGGCGCCTGCTCCGGCACCGGCGCCTTCTTGTTCGACGGCACCTGAAAACTCTTGGCGCCGCCGCCGATGGCTTGCGCCTCGGGCGAGAGCGCCCAGTCGTACCACTTGCGCGCGTTGGCCAGGTTCTTCGCGCCCTTGATGATGCTCATCGAGCCGATCTCGTAGCCGGTGCCTTCGCACGGGCTGACGATCTTCACCGGCGCGCCGCCCACGGCCTGCGTCACCGCATCGTGCTGGAAGGTGATGCCCACCAGCGATTCGCCGGTGGCCGCGGCACGCGCCGGCGCGGCGCCGCTCTTGGTGTACTGATTGACGTTCTTGTGCAGCGCCTTCAGGTAGTCGAAGGCTTTCTGCTCGCCCATCAGTTGCACCAGCGTCGCCAACATGGTGTAAGAGGTGCCCGACGAATTCGGATTCGCCACCTGCACGTCGTCCTTGAACGCGGGCTTGATCAGATCGGCCCAGCACTTGGGCTCGGGCAGCTTGCGCTTGGCGAGCTCGGGCGCGTTGTAGCTGTAGCCGAGCGCGCCGGCGTAGATGCCGACGGTGCGGAACTTCGAGGCCTTGGCCTGGCGCACCGCCCAGTCCTGCAACTCGTCGAGCCTGGGCGAGACATACGCGTCGGTCAGCCCTTCTTCGGCCGCCTGCAGATGCGGATCGCCCGTGCCGCCCCACCACACGTCGCCCTTCGGGTTCGCCGCTTCGGCCTTGAGCTGCGCGTAGAACTCGCCCGAGCTCTTGCGCGTCATCAGCACCTTGATGCCGGTGGCCTTCTCGAAGCCGGCGACCATCGGCCGGCACCACTCTTCCTGCACCGTGCAGTACAGGACCAGTTCGCCTTGTTGTGCGAACGCGGGTGCGCCGACGGCGGCGAGCACGGTGGCGAGCAGGGTTTGGCGGATGTTGAACTTCATCGGGTCGTCTCCTTCGGGGTCATGACAAGTCGATGCCGGCCAGCGCAGACAGCGGCTGCGCCAGCGCGGCGTTGGTGGCGAGGATCGGGTTGCCGGCGAGCAGCCCGTTGCCGGCAAAAAAATCGTTGATGCGCCCGCCGGCCTCGGCCACGAGCAACAGGCCGGCGGCGCAGTCCCAGCTGTTGATGTGCAGCTCGGCATAGCCTTCGGTGCGGCCCGCGGCCACGTCGGCCAGACCGAGTGCGCCCGAGCCGGCGCGGCGGATGGCGCAGCCCGCCGTCAACATGCGGTCGAGCAGTGCAACGTACGCGGCCTGCGGCCGGCGCAGCGACCAGCCGCACTCGACGGTGGCGCCGTCGAGCGTGGCGATCGGGCTCACCGCCAGGCGCCGTGTCGCGCCGGCTTCGTCGAGCCACGCGCCCTGGCCGCGCGCGGCCCAGTACAGGCGCTCGTGGCTCGGGTCGTGCAGTGCGCCGACCACCGGCACGCCGTGGTGCAGCAGCCCGATCGAGACGCAGTAGTGCGCGATGCCGCGCGCGTAGTTCGCGGTGCCGTCGATCGGGTCGATGATCCAGACATGCTCGGCCGTCGCGACGCCAGCACTCGCGCCGTCTTCCTCGCCGAGCACGGCGTCGCGCGCAAACGCCTGCGCGATCGACGCGCGCACCATGCGCTCGACCTCGCGGTCCATCGCCGTGACCTCGTCGTGCCGTCCCTTGGCCGGCAGCAACGCGGCGCGGCCGAAGGCGCTGTGCGCGAGGCGGCCGGCGTCGGCGGCGAGGCGGCGGCAGTGGTCGAGGCGGGCGCTGTCGGGCATGGGCAGGGGCATGGGCCGAGGTTAGGGCCCGCGCAGCGGGTGACCGATCGGGGTCAACCCGCTGTCGTGCTTTGCGACGGCATCCGCATCACTCCGGCTGCGCGCCCGGCACCCACTGGTCGTAGTCCACCAGCGCGCCGGTCATCACGCCCGACTCGGGGCTCAGCATGTAGCTGATCAGCCCGGCGAGCTCGTCGGGCTTGGCGAGCTGGCCCATCGGCCGCGCGGCCTCGGCCTTGGCGAGCCAATCGTCCGCAGCGTCGTGCGCGCGTTTCTGGATGGCGTGTTCGCCGGGCGTGTCCATCCAGCCGGCCATCACGCCGTTGCAGCGGATGCGCTGCGTGCGATGGCTCTGCGCCACGTTCTTCGTCAGGTTGGCCAGTGCGGCTTTCGACGCCGAGTACGGCACGAGGAAGGACTGGCCGACATGTGCCGACTGCGACAGGATGTTGACGATCGAGCCCGGTGCCTTGCCTGCCTGCAGGTGCCGCACCAGCGCCTGCATCAGCAGGAACGGGCCGCGCGCGTTGATGTCGAACTGCTGCTGCCACATCTCGATGGTGGTGCCGAGCAGGCTGCCGCGGTCGGTGGTGGCCGCCGAATTGACGAGTGCGTTGACGCTGCCGAGTTTCTCGATCGCGCTGGCCATCAGGCGCGCGCAGTCGTCGGCGTTGCCGACATCGGCCTGCACGTAGTGGCAAGCGCTGCCGAGCGCGCGCACCTCGGCGGCGGCGCGCTCGCCCAGATCGGCACGGCGACCGCTGATGACGATGCCGGCCGCGCCTTCGCGCGCGAGGCGCCGCGCCACGGCCAGGCCGAGTCCTTGTGTGCCGCCGGTGATGACGGCGCGGGTGTCTTTGTGGCGTGCGTCGGTGTTCATGCGCGTCAGTCCCCCACGGTTTCCACCTGCCCGCTCTTCAGCGAGCGCGTGATCGCCACCGCCGATGCGCGTCGCTTCGGTCGCGTCGGACAGCGTCAGCGTCAGCGGCCTTCTCGCCGCGGCAGGCGGCGACGAACGCGACCATCTCGCGCTGGAAGGCTTCGATGAAAGCGCTCGAAGAAATCGAGCAGCGGCCGATGGCGCACGCCGTGCGCGTCGCGCATCTCCACGCGGTCGCGGTGCGCGCCGACGCCCACGCTCAGCGCGCCGGCGGTGCCGATGATCTCGGTGGCTGGTCTCGTGGCCATGCGCCATCGTGCGCGTGGCGTAGAACAGCGCGCGCGCGCCGCCTTCGAACTCGACGATCGCCAGGCCGTTGTCGACGTCGCCGCATTCGGCCAGGCCCGGGTGCAGCGCGATCGTGCCGCTGGCAAACGACGCGCGTGGCGCTTCGGGTTGCCGAGCATCCAGCGCGCCAGGTCGATGTCGTGCACGCTGCAGTCCATGAAGATGCCGCCCGAGGTGGGCGCGAAGCGCACGAAGAAGCCCTGCGGGTCGTTCATGTCGCAGGTCTGCGAGCGCACGAGGAAGGGCCGGCCGATGGCGCCGGCGTCGATCTGCGCCTTGGCCTGCTGGTAGCTCGCATCGAAGCGGCGCACGAAGCCGACCATCGCGACCAGCTGCGGGTGGCGCGCGCGCCACCGCCTCGACGCGCTCGCAGTCGGCGACGTCCAGCGCCAGCGGCTTTTCGACGAACACATGCTTGCCGGCCTCGAGCGCGGCGATGGTCTGCTCGGCGTGCAGCGAGGTCGGCGTGACGAGCGCCACCGCGTCGAGCTCCGGGTCGCGCAGCAGGGCGTCGAAGTCTTCGTGCAGCGCGGCGACGCCGAGTTCGCGTCGGGCCCAGTCGCGCTCGTCGGCGACCGGGCTGCAGGCGGCCACCAGCTGCGCGCCGGCGTGCTGCTCGCGAAGGCCGCGCGGCGTGGCGCTGGCCCATGCGGCCGAGGCCGGCGATGCCGACTCCGCAGAGCATGTTCACAGGCCGACCACCTGGCCCGCTCGCCAGCGACTGCGCTCGCCGCATCGGCGAGTTTCTGCGCCGCCACGCCGTCGTCGATCGTGGTGCGGAACGGCGCGCCGGTTTGCAGGCACTCGAAGAAGTGCGCAGCTCGAGGCGGTAGGCCTCGCGGTAGCGTTGCAGGAAGAAGTGCTCGGGCTTGTCGCTGCGCACGCCGTCTGTGCGTCGGCCTGCACCACCTCGGTCGGCTTCGTAGTTGCCGCATTGCAGCATGCCCTTGCGCCCAGCACCTCGAAGCGCTGGTCGTAGCCATACGCCGCGCGGCGGCTGGTGTTGATCTGGCACAGGCGGCCCTTCTTCGTGCGGATCGTGACCACGCTCGAATCGATGTCGGGCACCTTGGCGATCTCGGGGTCCACCAGCACCGAGCCCGTCGCGTACAAGGTCGCGGCTTCGTCACCGTCGTTGCACAGGATCCAGCGGAAGATGTCGAAGTCGTGGATCAGCATGTCGCGGAAGATGCCGCCCGAGGCCTTGAGGTACTGCGCCGGCGGCGCGCCCGGGTCGCGGCTGGTGACGACCAGCATCTCCGGCGCGCCGATCTCGCCGCGCGCCAATCGCGCCTGGGCTTCGGCGAAGGTCGGATCGAAGCGGCGCTGGAAACCGATCATGCAGGCCACGCCGGCAGCCTTCACCGCCGCCGCGCATTCCACCGCGCGCGCCACCGACAGGTCGACCGGCTTCTCGCAGAAGATGTGCTTGCCGGCCGCGGCGGCGCGGTGGATCAGGTCGCTGTGGGTGTCGGTGGGCGAGCCGATCGCGACGACGTCGATCGCTTTGTCGGCGAGCACGGCTTCGGGGGTCGAGACCTGCGCGCCGAGCGCGGCGGCCAGCTGCGCGGCGCTGTCGGCCACGGGGTCGCAGACGTACTTCAGCTTCACCCCGGGCAGGCCGGCGACATTGCCGCCGTGAATGCGGCCGATGCGGCCGGCGCCGAACAGTGCAACGTGCTTCATCGAGGGTTGTTCTCCATCGGGTGCGGGCAGTGGAATACTGTAGCGGCCAGACATGAACAAACCCACCCTGCGTTTTCCCGCCGCTCGCCGCTTCGACATCGCCTGCCTTGGGCGATTGGCCGTCGATCTGTACGCGCAGCAGGTCGGCGCGCGGCTCGAAGACGTTGCGAGCTTCGCCAAGTACCTCGGCGGCAGCTCGGCCAACATCGCCTTCGGCGCGGCGCGGCTGGGCCTGCGCGCCGCCATGATCTCGCGCGTCGGCGACGAGCAGATGGGGCGCTACCTGATCGAGACGCTGCAGCGCGAGGGCTGCGACACCTCGCAGGTGCAGGTCGATCCCGAGCGACTCACCGGCCTGGTGCTGCTCGGCCTGAAAGACCGCGACACCTTTCCGCTGCTGTTCGTGCGCGAGAACTGCGCCGACATGGCCATCGAGGCGGCGCGCATCGATGCAAGGTTCATCGCCGACTGTCGCGCGCTGCTGATCACCGGCACGCACCTGTCGCAGCCTGCGGTGCGCGCCGCGTCGATTGCGGCGCTCGACCACGCTGCGAAGCAAGGCACGACGCGCGTGCTCGACATCGACTACCGGCCGGTGCTGTGGGGGCTGACCAAGCGCGGCGAAGGCGCGAATCGCTTCGTCGCCGACGCGCGCGTGAGCACCAGCCTGCAGGAGATGCTGCCGCGCTTCGATCTGCTGATCGGCACCGAGGAAGAGTTCCTGATCGCCGGCGGCGTGCCGGGCGATCTGCTGGCGTCGCTGCGGCGCGTGCGCGAGGTCAGCGCCGCGGCGATGGTGGTCAAGCTCGGCGCGAAGGGCTGCTGCTTCATCGATGGCGCGGTACCAGCGCGGCTGGAAGACGCGCCGACGGCGGTGGGCGAGCGCATCGAAGTCTTCAACGTGCTCGGCGCCGGCGATGCCTTTGCCGCCGGGCTGATGACCGGCCTGCTGCGCGGCCAGGACTTCATGGCCGCGGCCAAACTCGCCAACGCCTGCGGCGCGCTCGTGGTCTCGCGCCACGCCTGCGCGCCGGCGATGCCGACGCCCGCCGAACTGGATCATTGGTTCAGCGGACGAAGGCTGCCCAAGGTCGATGCCGATCCGCTGCTCGCGCACCTGCACCGTGTGAGCGCATCGCGGCCGGCGTGGCCGGAGCTGAACGTATTGGCCTTCGACCACCGCTCGCAGTTCGAGGCGATGGCGCGCGAGACGGGTGCGCCGCTGTCGCGCCTGCCGGTGTTGAAGGCGCTGCTGTTGAAGGCGGCCGAGAACGTCGAGCGCGATCACCAACTGCAGGGCCGCATCGGCGTGCTGATCGACAGCCGCTGGGGCAGCGATGCGCTCTGCGCTGCCACCGGCCGCGGCTGGTGGGTGGGCCGGCCGGTCGAGCAGCCGGGCTCGCGGCCCTTGGCGTTCGACGGCACGCGCTCGATCGGCACGACGCTGATCGAGTGGCCGCGCGAGCAGGTGGTTAAGTGCCTCGTCGGCTACCACCCGGACGACGACGCGACGCTGCGCGTGGCGCAGGAAGAGCGGCTGCTCGAACTCTGGCAGGCGACGCGGGCGAGCGGGCATGAGTTGCTGCTGGAGGTGATTCCGCCTGCTCGCCCCGTTCGGGCTGAGCCTGTCGAAGCCTCCTTGGGCCCTTCGACAAGCTCAGGGCGAACGGAAGACGGGCTCGTCCTGCGTGCGGTGAAACGCTTCTACAACCTCGGCCTGAAACCCGAGTGGTGGAAGCTGGCGCCGATGTCGGCCACGTCGTGGGCAGCGCTGGCCGAGCTGATCGCCGAGCGCGATGCGTACTGCCGCGGTGTCGTGCTGCTCGGCTTGAATCAGCCGATGGAGCGCCTGGTCGAAGGCTTCCGCGACGCTGCCGCGCACCCCGTCGTGCGCGGCTTCATGGTCGGGCGCACCATCTGGGGTGAGCCCTGCCGCGAGTGGCTGGCTGGCACGATCGACGATGCGGTACTGATCGAGCAAGTGGCCGAGCGCTTCGGCCGGTTGGTGCAGGCCTGGCGGCAGACAAGGAGTCCGCGATGACGATGGCGACGCGTCGCTTGACGATGGCGCAGGCGCTGGTGGCGCACCTGGCCGCGCTGAAGATCGAGCACGACGACGGCACGATCCTGCCCTACTGCGCCGGCGTGTGGGCGATCTTCGGCCACGGCAACGTCGCCGGTCTCGGCGAGGCCTTGGCGCAGCATCGCGATGCGTTGCCGACCTGGCGCGCACACAACGAACAGGCGATGGCGCATGCCGCGATTGCCTTCGCCAAGGCCAACATGCGCCAGCGCATCATGGCCGTCACCACCTCGATCGGCCCGGGCGCGACCAACCTGCTCACCGCTGCGGCGCTGGCGCATGTCAACCGCCTGCCGCTGCTGCTGCTGCCCGGCGATGTCTTCGCCTCGCGCGCGCCCGATCCGGTGTTGCAGCAGGTGGAAGACTTCGCCGGCGGCGATATCAGCGCCAACGATGCGTTTCGCCCGCTCGTGAGGTACTTCGACCGAATCACGCGGCCCGAGCAGATCCTGACGGCGCTGCCGCGCGCGATCCAGGTCATGACCGACCCGGCGCTGTGCGGCCCCGTGTGTCTGGCGCTGCCGCAGGACGTGCAGACGATGGCGTTCGAATGCCCGGAGTCGTTCCTGCGGCCGGTGCCGCTGCGCATTCGGCGGCCGGCGCCGGATGCGCGCGAACTTGCCGCCGCCAACGAACGGTTGTGCGCATCGAAGCGCCCGTTGGTGATTGCCGGCGGCGGCGTGCTCTACAGCGGCGCGGCTGCCACGCTCGCCGCATGGGCTACGGCGCATGGCGTGCCGGTGGCCGAGACGCAGGCCGGCAAGGGCAGCCTGACCTGGGACCATGCGCTCAACGTCGGCGCGATCGGCGTCACCGGCGCGCCTGCGGCGAATGCGCTCGCGCGCGAGGCCGACCTGATCATCGCCGTCGGCACGCGCCTTTCGGACTTCAGCACCGGCTCGCATGCGCTGTTCGCGCACGCACCGCTGCTCGCGATCAACGTGCAGACCTTCGATGCGATGAAGGGAACCGGTCAATCGCTGATTGCCGACGCGCGCGTCGTGCTCGCCGCGCTGCGGCCCGGCAGCTGGCGTGCCGATGCGACGTGGACCGCGCGTGCGCAGCAGCTCGCCGCGCAATGGAACAAACGCGTCACCGAACTCACCACGGCACCGCCGCCCACTGGCGAGCTGCCCTACGACGCCGAGGTCATCGGCGCGGTGCGCGACTCCACCGAGCACAGCGACAAGAGCGACATCGTCGTCTGCGCCGCCGGCACGCTGCCGGCAGAGTTGCACAAGCTCTGGCGCACGGCCGTGCCCGGCGGCTACCACATGGAGTACGGCTACTCGTGCATGGGCTACGAGATCGCGGGCGCGCTCGGCGTCAAGATGGCGCGGCCCCAGGCCGAGGTCATCGCCATGGTCGGCGACGGTTCGTACCTGATGCTGAACTCCGAGATCGCCACCTCGGTGATGCTGAAGCAAAAGCTCATCGTCGTCGTGCTCGATAACCGCGGCTACGGCTGCATCCAGCGCCTCCAATTGGCCAGCGGCAGCCCGCGCTTCAACAACCTGCTCGAAGACTGCGGCGAGCCGCCGGCGATCGACTTCGCTGCGCATGCACGCAGCCTCGGAGCGCAGTCGGTGCACGTGAAGGACATCACCGAGTTGAAGAGCGCGATGCGCGCGGCACGCGCCGCAATCACGACGCAGGTCATCGTCATCGACACCACGCCGTGGCGCACCACCGACGACGGCGGCGCGTGGTGGGAAGTGGCGATCCCCGAAGTCTCGCCGCGTGCGCAAGTGCGTGCCGCACGCGAGCAGTACGAACAAGCGAAACGGAAGCAAGCGTCATGACATGGAACGTGCGCATCGGTATCAATCCGATCTCGTGGATGAACGACGACCTGCCCTCGCTTGGTGGCGAGACGGCACTGGAAACGGCGCTCTCTGAAGGCAAGGAGATCGGCTATGCCGGCTTCGAGCTCGGCAACAAGTTCCCGAAGGACGGCCCGGCGCTGAAGGCAAAGCTCGATCAATTCGGCCTGGCTTGCGTCTCGGGCTGGTACTCGGGTGAACTCGCGAACGACAAAAAGGGTTCTGTTGACGACGAAAGGCAGCGCTGCCACGCCCACATGGACAAGCTGCGCTTCAACGGCTGCAAGGTCGTCGTCTATGGCGAGGTCGCCGACAGCGTTCAGGGCCAGATCGACACGCCGCTCGATCGCCGGCCACGTTTCACCAGCGACGCGCAGTGGCGCGACTACGCGCAACGCCTGAACGCCTTCGGCGTGCACCTGAAAACCACCTACGGCATCACGCTCGCCTACCACCATCACATGGGCGCGTACGTCGAGTCGCCGGATGACATCGACCGGCTGATGGCGCTGACCGACCCGGCCTGCGTCGGCCTGCTGTTCGACACGGGGCATGCCTACTACGGCGGCGCGGCCGACCCGAACGCGCTGCTCGCCAAACACGTGCAGCGCGTCGTGCACGTGCACTGCAAGGACGTGCGCCCGGCGCTGATCGCCAAGGCACGCAACGACGGCTGGAGTTTCCTCAGCGGTGTGTTGGCCGGCACCTTCACCGTGCCGGGCGACGGCGTGATCGACTACGAGGCGGTGCTGGCTACGCTGCAACGCGCCGGCTATCAGGGCTGGCTCGTCGTCGAGGCCGAGCAGGATCCGGCCGTCGCGCCGAGCTATGCCTATGCGAAGAAAGGCTACGAGACCTTGAAGCGCATCGTGGAGAAGCTGTCATGACGAGTCCGCTGCTGGCCAAGGCAAACCGCGACGGCCGCGAGATCGTTGACGTGACGCCCGAACGCGCCGGCTGGACGCATGTCGGCTTTCGTGCGCTGCGATTGAAAGCCGGCGAGAGCGAAGCGCTCGACACCGGCAAGCGCGAGCTGTGCATCGTCGTGCTTGCCGGCAAGATCGACGTGCAAGCCGGCGGCCAGTCGTTCACCCACCTCGGCACGCGCGCCCAGGTGTTCGACGACCGCGCGCCGGATGCGGTGTATGTGCCGCCGCAGCAGCGCGTCACGATCACCGCCACCGGCGATGCCGAGATCGCGCTGTGCAGCGCGCCGTGCGACAAGGCAGCACGTGCCGTCAAGCGCCTTGACCCGTCGACGATGCGCCGCTCCACGCGCGGCCAGGGCAGCAACACGCGCTTCATCTGCGACGTGTTGCCGCACGACGACCCGACCGCGGCGCACCTGCTCGTCGTCGAAGTGCGCACGCCGGCGGGCCACTCCTCGAGCTATCCGCCGCACAAGCACGACAGCGAAAAGCCGCCGAACGAGACGCAGCTCGAAGAGACCTACTACCACCGCCTGAACCCGCCGCAGGGCTTTGCCTTCCAGCGCGTCTACACCGACGACCGCAGCCTCGACGAAGTCGATGGCGGTGGAGGACCACGACGTGGTGATGGTGCCGCGCGGCTACCACCCTGTCGTCGTGCCGCACGGCTATGACTCGTACTACCTCAACGTCATGGCCGGCCCGCAGCGCCTCTGGGTCTTTCGCAACGACCCGGTGCACGAGTGGATGCTGCAAGCGCCGCCGCGTTGACGCTCGCGCGTCAACCCAGCCAAGCCTTGATGCGCCGCGCCAGCGCCTCCTTGCTGATGCCATAGCGCTCGTGCAGCGTCGGCAGCGCGCCGGCGTCGAGGAAGGCATCAGGCAGGCCGGCGAGTTCGAAGCCCGCCGGCTGCACGCGATGACGCAGCAGCGCGCTGGCCACCGCTTCGCCCAGGCCGCCGACGACAGAGTGGTTCTCGGCGACGACGACCAGACGCGGCTTGGCCTTCACGGCATCGACGATCGCCGCTTCGTCCAGCGGCTTGATCGTCGGGCAATGCAGCACCGCGACGCCGATCTTGTCGGCCGCCAGCGCTTCGGCCGCTTCGAGCGCACGCATCGTCATGAAGCCGCTCGAAATCACGAGCACGTCACTGCCGTCGCGCAGCAGCTTGGCCTTGCCGAGTTCGAAGCTGTAGTCGTATTCGTCGAGCACCAGCGGCACCTGACCGCGCAGCAGGCGCATGTACACCGGGCCCTTGTGCGCGGCAATCTGCGGCACTGCCTGCTCGATGTCGAGCGCGTCGCAGGGATCGACGATGGTCAGGCCGGGCACGCCGCGCATCATCGCGATGTCTTCGATCGCGGCGTGGCTCGGGCCGTAGCCGGTGGTCAGCCCGGGCAGCGCGCAGCAGATCTTGACGTTGAGGTTTTCCTCGGCGATCACCTGGTGGATGAAGTCGAAGGCGCGGCGCGTGCCGAAAGCGGCGTAGGTGGTGGCGAAGGGAATGCAATCCTTCCTTGGCCATGCCGCCGGCCGCGGCCATCAGCAACTGCTCGGCCATGCCCATCTGGAAGAAGCGTTCGGGATAGGCCTGCGCGAACAGGTGCAGGTCGGTGTACTTGGCGAGGTCGGCGGTGAGGCCGACGATCTCCGGCTTGTCGGCCGCGTACTCGACGAGCGCCTTGCCGAACGGGGCCGCCTTGACGCGCTGGTCGTCGCCGGCGATCGAGGCGATCATGGCCGAGGTGGTCAGGCGCGGCTTCTTCGCAGTGGTGGTCGTGTTCATGCAAGCGCTCCTTCGGGTTGCGACTGGTCGAGGACTGGCGAGCGCCTGCTGCCACTCGGGCGGATCGACGCGGATGAAGTGGTTCTTCTCGCGCGATTCGAGGAAGGGCACGCCCTTGCCCATCAGCGTGTCGAACAGGATCACGCGCGGCTTCGCATCCTTCAGCTCACGCGCCGCATCGAAGGCCTGCAGCACCGCCGCCATGTCGTTGCCGTTGACGCGCTGCACATGCCAGCCGAACGCGGCCCACTTGTCGGCCAGCGGCTCGAAGCCGAGCACCTTGCCGGAAGGACCGTCGGCCTGCTGGTTGTTGATATCGACGAGGCAGATCAGGTTGCCCAAGCCGTGGTGCGACGCGCCCATCGCCGCTTCCCAGGTCGAGCCCTCATCGAGTTCGCCGTCGCTCATCGAGTTGTAGACGAAGGCCGGGCTCTTCTTGTGGCGCAGCGCGAGCGCGATGCCGACGCCGATCGCCAGGCCTTGGCCGAGCGAGCCGCCGGAGATCTCCATGCCCGGCGTGTAGGTGGCCATGCCCGACATCGGCAGGCGGCTGTCGTCGCTGCCGTAGGTCTCGAGTTCGCTCTCGGGGATGATGCCGGCCTCGATCAGCGCGGCGTAATGCGCGATCGCGTAGTGGCCGTGCGAGAGCAGGAAGCGGTCGCGGCCCTCCCACTCGGGCTCGCTCGGCTTCAACTTCAGCGCATGGCCGTAGGCGACCGCCAGCACGTCGGCCCAGCCGAGCGCCTGGCCGATGTAGCCCTGGCCCTGCACTTCGCCCATGCGCAACGCGTAGCGGCGGATGCGCCAGGCGCATTGCGCGAGCTTGGCGACGGTGTTCGGATTTGCAGTCATCGAATGCTCCTTGTCATTTGAGGATGGACGCCGGCACGTACGAAACGAGCGCGAGCACGGCGAACGCCACGAGATAGAACGGCCCGAGTTCGCGCACCGTCTGCCCGACCTTCACTTTGGCCAGCGCACTGGTGATGAACAGTGTCGTCCCCACCGGCGGCGTGTACAGGCCGATGGCGAGATTCACGACCATCATGATGCCGAGTTGCGTCATGTCCATGCCGATGCTCTGCGCCAGCGGCACGAACACGGGCGTGAGCAGCAGCACGGCGGCCGGCAGGTCGATGAACATGCCCAGGCACAGCATCAGCAGGTTCATCAGCAGGATCACGAGCCACTTGGCATGCACGTTCTGCTGCACCCAGGCCGCGATGCCCTGCGGCATCTGGTCGAAGGTCAGCAGCCAGCCGATCGCCGCCGAGGCCATGATCACGAGCAGCACCACGCCGGTGGCGAGGCCCGCGCTGGTGACGGCTTCGTTCAGGCGCTTCCAGCCGAGGTCGCGGTAGATCACGGCCGAGACGACGCCGGCGTAGAGGGTGGACAGCACCGCCACCTCGGTCGGCGTGGCGATGCCGAAGCGCAGGAAGATGATGATCAGCACCGGCAGCACGATGGCCGGGCTGGCGTACAACAGGTGGCGGCGGAACGCCGGGCCATCGAACGGCGTGGTGTCGCGCGGGAAGTTGCGCCGCTTGCCGACCCACCAGCACGCCGCCATGAAGCCGCCGCACATCAACAGGCCCGGCAGCACGCCGGCCACGAACAGCGAGGCGATCGAGGCGTTGGACGTCAACGCGAACAGGATCATCGGGATCGACGGCGGGATCAGGATGTCGATCGTCGCGGCTGCGGCGAGCGTCGCCGCCGAGAACGCCGCCGGGTAGCCCAGGCGCTTGTGCCACGGGATCAGCAGCGAGCCGATCGCCGAGGCATCGGCCACGGCCGAGCCCGAGACGCCGCCGAACAGCGTCGATGACAGCACGCCCACCTGCGCCGGCCCACCGTGAAAGCGCCCGATCAGCGCCGACAGCACGCCGACCAGCGCCTCGCCGAGCTTGCCGCCCATCATCAGCGTGCCGGTGAGCATGAAGAAGGGAATTGCGATCAGCGGAAAGCTCTGCACCTGCGCCACCATCTGCTGCACCAGCAGGTCGAGCGGCACCTTGTCGGAGGTGGCTGCGGCGGCCATCGCGGCGACGAGCAACGCGTGGGCGATCGGCATCGCGATCACCGCGGCCCCGAGGAAGACAACGAGGATCAGTGCGCTCATGGTCAGTTCCTACCAGTGAGCGGCGGGCACATGCGGCTCGCCGTCGGTTGCGGGGGTGATCGGCACGGTCCACGCCTTCCACGCCGACATCACGGCCAGCAGCGCCAGCAGCACCATCCCGACCATCACGCAGGCGTAAGTGATCGAGCCCGGCAGTTGCAGGATCGGCGACTTCTCGTCGTGCACGATCTCCAGCATGCGCAGCGTCGCCACAGCGAGCGTTGCATACAGCCCTGCCACCACCAGCCAACTGGCGCTCGCCACCACGCGCTGCACCTTGGCCGGCAGCGTCTCCATCAGGAAGGTGGTCGTGATGTGCGCGCCGTGGATCGCCGCCAGCACCACACCGGCCATCACCAGCCACGGGAACAGCAGTTCCGGCACCTCGTTGGCCCATTGCACGCTGGAGCCAGTGGCATAGCGCAGCACGGTGTTGGCACACAGGATCACGAAGATGACGATCGTGGACAGCCACAGCACCCAACGGCACAGGCCGGCCACGCCGCTTTCGATGACGTTCATGAATGTCTCCTCTGCGGACAGGGCGCCGCGAGGCGCCTGCGCTTCCTCTTACTTCGTACGGGCGGCGGCGATCACCTTCTTGACATACGGCCCGATCGGCTGCGCGAGCCACTTGTCGTCCACCGTGCCGGTGGCCTTCTCGAACGCCGACTTGTCCACCGTCGTCACTTGCACACCCTTGGACTTGAGGTCGGCCAGCAGCTTGTCGTCCGACTCTTGCGACAGCTTGCGCTGCAGCGCGGTGGCTTCGGCGGCGGCTTCGGTGACGGCCTTGCGGTCGGCTTCGGAGAGCTTGTCCCAGCTGCGCTTGCTCATCAAGAACGGCGTCATCTGGAACTGGTGGCTCGTCAGCGCGAGGTGCTTCTGCACTTCGTAGAGCTTGCTGGCGTGGATGTTCATCAGCGGGTTCTCCTGGCCGTCGACCACGCCCTGCTGCAGCGCGACGTAGAGCTCGGCGAACTTGATCTGCTGCGCTTCGGCGCCGAGCGACTGCATGATGTCCACCAGCACGCTGTCGGGCGGGGTGCGCATCTTCAGGCCCTTCATGTCCTCGACCTTGGCGATCGGCTTCTTGCTGTTGGTCATGTGGCGGATGCCGTTGTCCCAGTAGCCGAGCACGACCAGGCCCTTCTCGGCCGACTTGTCGGTGAGCTCCTTGCCGAGCGGCCCGTCGAGCAGCTTGAACGCCTGCGCGGCATTCGAGAACAGGAAGGGCATACCGTAGGCGGCGTACTCGGGCACCGCGTTGGCGACCGCGCCTTGCGAGTTGGCCGACATGTCGAGCGCGCCGGTGCGCAGCGCGGTCACCATCGCCGCGTCGTCGCCGAGTTGCGCCGAGGGCGCGACCTGCACCTCGATGCGGCCGGCCGTCTTGGCCTTGAGCGTCTCGGCGAACTTGACAGCGGCTTCATGGCGCGGGTTGCCGGGCGCGGCGCCGTGGCCGAGCGTGAGCTTGACGGTCTGGGCGTGGGCCGCGAAGGGCAGCACGAGTGCGCCGGCCGCGATGGCGAGCAGGGTGCGGGTGAAGGTCTTGCGTTGCATGGTCGTTTGTCTCTGTCGATGGGATGTGGTGATCAGTGAATCAACATGCCGCCGTTCACGTCGAGCGTGATGCCGGTGCAATAGGCGGAAAAGTCGCTGGCGAGGAAGACGCAGGCGCCGGCGACGTCGTCGGCGCGGCCCAGGCGCGCCAGCGGGATCGTGTCTTCGATCTCCTTCTTGCGCTCGGGGCTCAACTTGCCCTGCGTGATGTCGGTTTCGATCAGGCCCGGCGTGATGCAGTTGATGCGGATGCCGTCGATGCCGAACTCGCGCGCCATCGCGCGCGCCAGGCCGAGCACGCCGGCCTTGGCGGCCGAGTAGTGCGGGCCGCCGAAGATGCCGCCGCCGCGCTGCGCCGAGACCGACGAGATGCAGACGATCGAGCCGGCCTTCTGCTTTTGCATCGCCGGCAGCACCGCCTGCGACATGTGCAGCGTGCCGCGCAGGCTGACGTTGAGGATGCGGTCGTAGTCGGCGCCGGTGATATCGAGCGTCTTCACCGGCTGCGTGATGCCGGCGTTGTTGACGAGGATGTCGATGCGGCCGAAGGCTTTCAGCACCGCGGCCGCGGCCGCATCGCACGATGCCTTGTCGGTAACGTCGGCCACAAGACCCAAATGCGGGCCGAGATGGCCCGCGCCCAATCGCGAGGCCGCCGTCGCCGGCTCGGCACGCGCCAGGTCGAGGATCGCGACCTTGGCGCCTTGCGCGGCCATCAGTCGCGCGGTGGCAAATCCCAGGCCGTTGGGGCCGGCGCCGCCGGTGATCACGGCGACCTTGTTCTCGAGCAGCATCTGATTCGTCTCCTGGGGAAGGTGTGGAAGGGGTGTTCGGATGCGCAAATATTCGGCGACGACCGGCATGACTACAAGAGAAGTCTCGTCAGCCTAAGATGACGATCCGTCATCCAAGCCGAGGGTTCACCCGATGGCCTCTGTCCCACCCGTAGCCAGCCTGCAGGCCTTCGAAACCGTCGCGCGCCGCCGCAGTTTTGCGCTCGCCGCGACCGAGCTGCACCTCACGGCTTCCGCGATCAGCCACCAGGTGGCGCGGCTCGAATCACACCTCGGCGTGCGCCTGTTCGAGCGCAGCGCGCACGGCGTTCGACTCAGCACGGCGGGCGAGCGCTACCTCTCGCGCGTGAGTGGCGCGCTGTCGGCCATCGCCGCGGCCACCGACGACTTGCGCCAGGGCGTGAGCAACAGCCTGTACGTGCACTCAGCGCCGAGTTTCGCGAGCCTGTGGCTGATGCCGCGGCTGCGCGCGTTTGCGCAAGCCCATCCGCAGATCGCGCTGAACCTGTCGGCCGCGCACACCCACAGCGACTTCGCGCTCGGCCAGGCCGACATCGACATCCGCTACGGCGTGCCGCAGTGGCCCGACCTCGTCGTCGAGCCGCTCTTCGAGGAGCGCATCGTGCCGCTGGCCAGCCCGGTGTTCATCCAGGAGCACCGGCTGAAGAAGCCCGCGCAACTGCTCGACGTGCCGCTGATCCAGAGCACCGTCAGCATCGTGCAATGGCCGGACTGGTTCTCGGTGTTTGCCGACCAGCGCGCGCCGGAGCGCTTCGCGGTGCGCTTCGACCGCGCGCAGATGTCGCTCGACGCGGCAACGCAGGGCCTGGGCGTGGCGCTCGAAAGCGCGATGAACGCCGCCGGTCACATCGCCGAGCGCAAGTTGAAGCCCGTGTTCGGGCTGGACAAGGCGATCAAGGTCAAGGCGCACTTCGCCGTGTACCCGGCGCGGCATGCGAAGCGGCCACCGGTCGAGGCGTTCCTGAGCTGGTTGCATCGCGAGGCGGGTCTTGCCGGGTGGCGATGATCGGGCTGAGGCGCGGGGCGCGCTGGTCGTTGGGCGTCACATCCAGGCAGCGCGCTAGACTGCGCGGCAATGGAGGTACGTATGCAGTTTGTCCTTGAGTGCGAGCGCGAGGAAGACGGTCGTTGGTTGGCCGAGGTTGCGCAATTGCCGGGCGTGCTTGCCTACGGCACGTCAGCGAACGAGGCCATGGCAAAGGCTGAAGTACTCGCACTGCGCGTACTGGCCGAGCGCCTCGAGCACGGCGAAGCCGAGCCTTTGAACATCAGCATTTCACTACCCGCCGCTGCATGAGTCAGTGGCCCTCACGGAAGGCCAAGCGCGTTCTGGCGGCCTTGCTGAAACTCGGTTGGGAAGTCAAGCGCCAGACGGGATCGCACAAGACGCTGGCGCGCGAGGGGTGGTCAGACTTCGTGTTCGCCTTCCATGACGGCGAGGAACTTGGCCCCCGCATGCTTGCGCGCATTGCCAAGCACACCGGGCTCACGCCGGAAGACCTGTAGGTGCGGGGAACGTGACGCCCAACCCGCTAGGGGGTCACTCCCAGCCGAGGTGGTACCCACGACCGCGGTAGTCGAAATCGACCAGCTCGCCGATCGGGGTGTCCTTCACCGCCGGCGCCGCGTAATAGGCGCGGATCTCCTGGATCAACCCGCTCGCCGGATCGAACACGTACCATTCGTCGCCGCGCTGCGCCGTGCCGGTCTTGCGCTTCCAGTGCGTCCACTCGATCACCGCTTCGTCGCTGTCGGCGCTGACCAACACCTTCTCGATCGTCCACTGCGAGCCGAGGTTGTCGACGCACCAGATCCACTTGCGCGCGATGGTGTCGGCGCCGCGCCAGGGGATTTCGGGCAGGCCCGGCGGAAAGTAATGCACCGCGTCGGGCGTGAAGCAGCTCAGCAGCGCGGCGTGGTCGGCGGCGTTGCAGGCGTCGAAGTAGCGGCGGATGGTCTGTTCGTGGCGATGCATCGCTGTCTCCCGATTGGCCCGATGAAAACTACTTCAGCGCCGGCCGGCCCGCGGCCACCCAGTCGCGGTACTGCACGCGCGTCGCGTCGCTGGGCGGGTACAGGCCCCAAAGCGCCTCGCCGCGCTGAACGCGCTGCGCCAGGTAGCCCTCGATATCGTCCTGCGCCTCGCACACTTCAGCCAACTCTTCGGCCAGGTGCGCCGGCACGACGCTGATGTTGTCGGCGTCGCCGTGGATCACGTCGCCCGGATAGACAGCGACGCCGGCGCACGACACCGGCACCTGCAGGTCGGCCACGTGGTGGTAGCTCAGGCGCGTTGTGGCCGTCACCCCAGCGCACCAGGCGGGCATCGGCATGCGGCTGATCTCCTGCCCGTCGCGAAACGCGCCGTCGGTGATCACCGCGCGCACGCCGCGTTTCATCATGCGCGTCAGCAGCATGTTGCCCATCGACGCCGCGCTGCTGTTGTTGCGGCTGTCGATCACCATCACGTCGCCGGCTTGCGTCTGCTCGACGCCGACCCATTGCAGGTTGTCGGCGTTGGGCGTGGTGGTCAGCGTGGCATAGGTGTCGATGTCCTCGCGCGCCGGGATGAAGCGCATCGTGTACGCGCGCCCGGCAAAGCGCGCAACGGCCGCGCCCTGCAGCGGCTTCAGGCCCACCAGCACCGGCTGGCGAAAGCCGCGTCGGTACAACTGCGTCGTCAGCGAGCCGCTGCTGACGCGGGCCAGGCGGTCGAGCACGCTGTCGCTGACCTGCACGCGCTCGCGTGTCGGCGCGGGGGTGGGGGTGATGAGGGCGCTCATGTGTGGGACTCCGTTCGGGTCGGCAGCAATGCTAGTCCCGGCCGGCGTAGAGTCTCGATGCCTGCGGCACCCCGGCTTTCATGTACATCAGCGAACAGCTCCTCAACCCCAGCGACGCGCGCCTGCGGTTGTCGACGCAACTCGGCGTCGAGCATGTGGTGCTCGACAACCGCGGCACCTCGCTCGTCTCGGCCGACAGTGGCGGCGTGACGATCTGGGACGCCGCCAAACTGCGCGACTACCGGCGCTGGGTCGAGGGCTTCGGTCTCACGATCGACGTCTTCGCGCTCGATGTCGGCGCGATCCTGCTCGACTCGTTGGTCGATCTCGACGGCGCCAGGAAGAGCCGCGAGATCCTGGCGCGCAACATCGCCATCGCCGCCGATGCCGGCATCACCTGCCTGAAATACAACGTGCAGATGGTCGGCATCACGCGCACCGGCTTGAAGCCCGGGCGCGGCGGCTGCAGCAACTCGGGTTTCTGCCATGCCGAGTACTCGCCCGAGAGCGACCGCCGGCATTCCTACTGGGGCGTGGGCTACCCGACCCAGCAGGACGAGGGCGGATCGAACAGCGCGCTGCTGTGCGGCCAGCAGGAAGCGCGGGGCGTGCCACCGGTCAGCGAGCAAGCCGGCTGGGACGCGATCGAGTTCCTCGTCGAAGGTCTCGTGCCTGCGGCCGACGCGGCCGGCGTGCGCCTGGCCTGTCATCCGCACGACCCGGCGTATCCGGTCGGCGGCCTGAACGGCATCGAGCACGTGATGGGCTCGGCCGACGGCATGCGCCGTTTTCTCGCGCTGAGTTCGAGCCCGAACCACGGCCTGAACTTCTGCCAGGGCACGGTGGCCGAGATGTTCAAGGAGCCGGCGAAGGCGATGATTGCGGTGATCGAGGAATTCGCATCGACAGGGCGCATCTTCATGGTTCACTTCCGCAACATCCGCGGCGGTCATCTCGACTTCCAGGAAGTGTTCCCCGACGAGGGCGACGTTGACATGGCCGAAGCGATTCGCGCCTATCAGCGCGGCGGCTACCGCGGCCCGCTGTGCCCCGACCATGTACCCGTCAGCGAGCTCGATCCAGGGCGCGAACGCTTCATGGCCTTCGCGCTCGGCTATACCCGCGGCCTGCTGCATGCAGCCGGCATCCGATAGCAAACAGGATCATCGACATGAACGCACGCGCCCTCCAAGCCAACCCGCTCGCCGCCAGCTTGCCCGCAGGCGTTGCCAGCACCGACCGCATCGAGTGGATCGAGCTGTCGCTCGTTTTCCTGCCGCTGGCCACACCGATCAGCGACGCCAAGGTACTCACCGGCCGGCAGAAGCCGCTGACCGAGATTGCGTTCCTGTTCTGCGAGTTGCAGACGAAGGAAGGCCACAGCGGCATCGGCTTTTCGTACAGCAAGCGCGCCGGCGGCCCGGGCCAGTACGTGCATGCCAAGGAGATCGCGCCGACGCTGCTCGGCGAAGACCCGAACGACATCGCGCGGCTGTGGGACAAGCTGTGCTGGGCCGGCGCCTCGGTCGGCCGCAGCGGCCTGGCGACGCAGGCGATCGCCGCCTTCGACATCGCGCTGTGGGACTGCAAGGCCAAGCGCGCCAAGCTGCCGCTGGCCAAGCTGCTCGGTGCGCACCGCGACAGCGTGCAGTGCTACAACACCTCGGGCGGTTATCTCTCGTCGCCGCTGGGCGAGGTGCTGGAGCGCGTCGATGCCTCGCTCGAACGCGGCATCGGCGGCATCAAGATCAAGGTCGGCCAGCCCGATCCGATGGTCGATCTCGAGCGTGTGCGCGCGGTGCATCAGCGCATCGACGGCCGTGTGCACATGATGATCGACGCCAACCAGCAGTGGGACCGCGTCACCGCGCAGCGCTTCGGCCGCGCCGTCGAGGAGCTGAGCCTCACCTGGATCGAGGAGCCGCTCGACGCCTACGACGCCGAGGGGCACGCCGCGCTGGCGGCGATGCTCGACACACCGATCGCCACCGGCGAGATGCTGACCAGCGTGGCCGAACACTGGGAGCTGATCCGCCATCGCAGCGTCGATTTCATCCAGCCCGATGCGCCGCGCGTCGGCGGCATCACGCCGATGCTGAAGATCATGGCGCTGGCCGATCAGGCGCGCATCCGCATGGCGCCGCACTTCGCGATGGAGATCCACCTGCACCTCTCCGCGGCGTATGCGCACGAGCCCTGGGTCGAGCACTTCGAGTGGCTCGAGCCGATGTTCAACGAGCGCCTGCAGATCGAGGGCGGCCGCATGCAGGTGCCGAATCGGCCGGGGCTCGGCTTCTCGCTGTCGGAGCAAGCACGGCGCTGGACTCGCGAGCGCGCGGAGTTCGGGCGTCGGCCCTGATCCGGCGCAGCGTCCTACACCGCCGCCAGCTCGCGCTGGGCCACCCAGGCCTCGAACGCCGACACTTCCAGCGGCTTGCTCAGGTGGTAGCCCTGCGCTTCGTCGCAGCCCAGGGCGTGCAGGCGTTCCAGGGTCGAGGCGTTCTCGACGCCTTCGGCGACCACCGACAGGCCGAGGTTGTGCGCCAGGTCGATGGTCGAGCGCACGATCTTGGCGTCGCTCTCGTCGCGCTCCATCGCCATCACGAAGCTCTTGTCGATCTTCAGTTCGTCCACCGGCAGGCGCTTCAGGTAGGCGAGCGACGAGTAGCCGGTGCCGAAGTCGTCGATCGACAGCTTGAAGCCGCGCTGCGCCAGGCGTTGCAGCGTGGCCTCGGCGCGCTCCGGGTCGTCCATGATCGCGCTCTCGGTGATCTCCAGGCACAGGCGCGCGGCAGTGGCGCGGTGCTCGTGCAGCAGCGCATCGAGCTTGTCGGGCAGATCGAGGTCGAGCAGGTCGCGCGTCGACAGATTGATCGAGACGCGCGCCACGCCGAGCGCCGCCAGCGCCGACTGGCGCTGTGCGCACTTCGGCGAACATCCACAGCGTGATCTGGCGGATGAAGCCGGTCTGCTCGGCGAAGGGGATGAAGGCCAGCGGCGGCACCAGGCCGCGCGTCGGGTGCTGCCAGCGCACCAGCGCCTCGGCGCCGCACAGCGCGCCGTCGGCGACGCGCACCTTGGGTTGCAGGTAGAGGCGGAACTGCCCCTGCTCGACCGCCTGGCGCAGCTCCGACAGCAGCGACAGGTTCTGCGCGCTGGCGCTGTCGAGCGATTCGTCGTAGAGCTGCGCGCCGGCGGTGCGGCGCTTGGCCGCGTACATCGCCACCTCGGCGCGCGACAGCAGCGTGTCGGCGTCGGGGCCGTGCGCCGGGCCAGAGCGCGATGCCCAGGCCGGCGCTGAGGTCGACGGTGTGGTCGTCCAGGTGCAGCGGCTGCTCGAACGCGGCGCCGATGCGTGCGGCCATGTCCTGCGCCCGTCGGCGCATCGGCCTCGGGCAGCAGCAGCGCGAACTCGTCGCCGCCCAGTCGCGCCAGCGTGTCGCCGGCGCGCACCGCGCCGCGCAGGCGCTCGGCCACCCCCTGCAGCAGGCGGTCGCCCGAGGCGTAGCCGAGCACGTCGTTGACATGCTTGAAGCGATCGAGGTCGAGCATGATCACGGCCACGCCGTCGCGTTCGCTGCCGGTTCCCACTTCGCCGCGCTCCAGTGCCGCCAGCACCGCGTTGCGGAACTGCACGCGGTTGGGCAGGCCGGTGAGACGGTCCCAGTAGGCGAGCTCGCGAATCTCCTCTTGCTGCGTCGCGATGTTCTGCCGCATGTGGTCGAAGGCGCGCGCCAGCTCGCCGACTTCGCCGCCGGCCGCCGTGTGCGCGATCGGCGCGTCGTAGTCGCCGCGGCCCAGGCGCACGCTGGCGCGCACCAGCGAACGCAGCGGCAGCGTGACGCGGCGCGCCGTCCAGGCGCTGCCGATGGCGAAGAGGGCCAAGCCGAGCAGCGTCAGCAGCAGCAGCGTCCATTGCAGCGCGCGGTAAGGCGCGACGGCAGCGTCGATCGAGCCGGCCAGCAGCAGTTGCACCTGGCCGCGTGCGCTCTGCGACACGCCGACGGCGCGCAGCAGATGCGGCGCGCCATCGAGTTCGGCTTCGCCTTGCGCATGGCGCGCCAGCGCCGCATCGGCCAACGCGGGCGCCAGGCTCGACTGCAGCACGCGCGCTGGTGCCGCGGTGGCATCGCGCGGCAGCGCCATCAGCACGCCGTGCAGGCCGGAGACGGCGTGCAGGTCGTCGATCGGCGCACGGCCCAGCTCGAAGCCCATCGCCACCCAGCCGATCACCAGCGGCGAGCGCACCGGCACCATCACGAACTGATAGGGCCGATCGCCCACCAGCGCGATCGCGCTGCCGTCCTTGGCGAGCTGCGCCGCGATCGTGCCGAGCACGACCGTGGCCGGGCGTTTGGCCGCGTCGTCGCCGTGGGCCACGGCGCGCACCAGCAGGTTCGTGTCGAGCAGCGCGGTGAGCGCGGCGTCGATGCGCGCGCCGTGGTTGTCGAGCGCCGAGACGATCGTCTCCTCGTCGTCGCTGCCGATGGCCGAGCGCAGGCCGTAGTCCGCCGCGAGCAGCGCAGCGCCCTGGCCGAGCTTGGCCGCACGCTGTTCGAGCAGGCGCGCCCAGATGCGCTCGGCGACCGTGAGGCGTTCGGCGAGCTGGACTCGCGCGTTGCTCTCGATGCTGCCGCGGATCGCCGCCAGGCTCAGCAGTTGCAGCGCCAGCAGCAGCAGCAGCGACACCACCACCATGCGCGTGGACAGGCGCCAGCGGTCGAAAGCGAGCAGCGCGCGCATCTTCATCGCGCAGCCGTCGTCGCCAGCCGCACTGCGGCGCGCGCGCCGGCGGCATCGACGACGCAGTGCCTGATCGGCCGGCGTCGCGCCCACCGCCATCTCGGCATGCCAGGCGCGCAGGCGGTAGCGCCCGGGCGGGGCGCTGCCTTGCCAGCGGCCCTCGGCATCGGTGCGGCCGAACCAGGGCGTGTCGACGATCACCACCCACGCCGCCATGCTGTCGTGGATGTTGCAGCCGAGCACGGCGATGCCGGGCTGATCGAACACGACAGGCGTGGCCGGCGTGCCGACGTAGAGCTTGATCTCGAAGCGCTTGGCCGGCGAGAACGAATAGACGTGATGCCGCACCGTGTCGCGGTTCGGGAAGGTCACCGCGCTGCCGACCGTGACCACGCTCACCGCCGGCACGAAGCGGCGCTCGGCCTGCGCCACTTCGACGCCGGCCAGCGGCTTGACCAGCGCGCGCGCCTCGGGCGATTCGAGAAAGACCACGGCGCCGGCGAGCGCTTGGCCGGCGGCGTCGGTGACGCGGATGTCGAGCGGCGCGGCGGCGGCGCCGCGCGCCGCGGGCAAGCAGGTGCTCGCCGCGAGTGCAGCCAGCACGTGACGTCGGCTCGCGCGCATGAAGCTCAGGGCTCGATCGCGATGCCGACGAGCGCTGCGCCATCGCCGACGCGGCCGAGCATGCTGGCGCGACCGCTGGTCAGGTCGATGCGGTGCAGGCGCGTCGTGCCGCCCTGGCGCAGGGCGGCGAGCGCGGTGTTGTCGACGTCGGCGATGTCGAGCGCCGCATCGTCGATCGCACTGCCGGGGGCGCCACTGCCGAACGTCCCGACCGTGAACAGCACGCCGCTGTTGGGCGAGACCACCGGCTGCGCGCCTTCGAGCGAGCCTTGGCGCACGAGCGTGCCGCGAGCCAGGTCGAGCGCGTAGTTGGTGGTGATCTTGTCGTTGCCCTTGTTGTAGGTGTAGCCCGCGGCGCCGATGCGCGGCGCGGTGCCGGCCGCGGCATCGCCGTCGGCGTAGCGCAGGGCCGCGTCCTCGGCGGCGAGCGCGCCGCTGTCCGGATGCAGACGCAGGTTGCGTCCGGCGGCCGTGACGACGCGGATGCGATCGGCAACCGGGTTGAAGTCGAAGCCGACCGCGCTCTCACCAGCGGCCAAGGCGATGCCGGGGCCGACCGCCGAGAGGCGCCCGCTGGTGGTGTCGAGCGTGTAGAGGCGGCCGCGCGCGGACAGGGCGTAGAGCACGCCGCGGGCGACGCGGAAGTCGATGCCGACGAGCGAGTCGCCGGCGTCGAGTCCGCTGACCGTGACGCGCGACAGCACGCGCGAAGGCTGGCCGGCGTTGACGCGGATCAGCTCGCCGCCGCGCGTGGCTGCCAGCACCTGTTCCTTGCGCGGCGGGCCTTCGGCGGTTTCGAGCGCGGCGCAGGCGGCGAGTGCGAGCGCAGCGGCAACGAGGGTCGCGGCGCGCATGGGCAGGGCTGAGAAGTCGGGCATGGTCGGTACCGCGTTGTGGGCAAGCGATGCAGTCTGCCGCGCGAGCGCGCAGGGCACTCGAAGACTACGTCGCCGCGCCGGCGCGCTTGAGGCAAGACTTCACGCGCCGTGCGTGGGCGGCGTCTCGAAGCCAGGCCCGCGTGCCAGGCGGATCGCGCCGCGGTGCAGTGCGGCGGGTGCGATGTCGACGCCGCCGCGCGTGATGCGCAGCCGGTTGTCGTCGCGCAGCCCGGCAGCGACTTCGCGCACGCGCGGCATCAGCGCGCGCCATGCGGCATCGTCGTGCGCCAGCGCGCGCGCCACTTCTGACGGGCAGATCGACGAATCCGCCGCACGCCGCGCGAGTTGGTTCAGGATTTCGGCGGCGATCTCCTCTTCGCTTATGCGCTGACTGCTTGCGGGAACCATCCTTGAAGCGTACGCCTGAGCCGAAGGAAGGCGGCGTCCTGGCAACTTACCAAGCTGATCTTGCTGGTGATCGACTCGTAGATCGAAGACGACCGAGGCAGGTTATGCACTGGAACGAGCGCCTCGAACGCTTCCTTCGGCCGGGTCGGCTTGCCGTTGTCGGACACGGCATGGCCGTTCTGTTCGAGCCAGATCCTGATCGATTGCTGCAACGGCCAGCCGAGCACCTCATGCAATGCGTTGTCTGCGCCCCAGACCCAAGCCTCCACTTCCGGATCGACAACGATCGCTTTTGCATCAACACCCCAAACCACGGACAGGGTGCCGTCAAGTTGCTGCTCGAGCTGCTTCGCAGTTTGCCCAGCGGGGGCGCCGCACCCTTCGAAATCGAACACCAGCAAGGCGTGCCGAAAGCGGCGTCGCTCGCCGCGCAAGACTTCGGCGCCGGAAACTCGCGCACCGCCGTCGCGCCCGGCATGCACACGGAAGTCGAACGAGACCGGCGTGATGCCCAGTGCCTGCGGTCTCGACAGCCCACCGCGCAGCGCGAACTGCGTGTTCTTGTCGGCGGTCAGGACAACCAGATCCCGCATGCCGCACGTCAGCTCAAGATGCCAGCTGCAAACAGCGCGCCTAAATCCGGCTCGCCACGCTTCCACTCCTTGAGCGCGGGGTGGGCATTGCCGGCCACGACATCGGTCGCGCCGCTCGCGTCCTTGGCGAAGCAAAGCACCTCGCTGGCTTCGAGCATGTTCAGCGCCACGGGGCTGTGCGTCGCGATCAGCACCTGGCCGTTGTAGATCGAAGAGAGCGACTGGATGACCGTCTCGATCGCGCGCGGGTGAATGCCGTTCTCGGGCTCTTCCACGAGGAACACACCGTCGAGGTCGTTCAGGTACGCGGGAATCGTCAGCGCGAGCAAGCGCAGCGTTCCGTCCGAGACCAGCCACGAGGGCACTTCCGCGCCGGTAGCGTACTGGATGACGATGTACTTGTGGCGGTCTTCGTCGCGCTCGACAACGTCGATGTCGCGAATGTCTTCCAGTGCCGTGCGCACGTGTGCGATCCAACGCTCGAAGCGAGGCCGATCGCGCCGAAGCTCCGCGATCACCCAAGGCAGGTTTGAGCCGTCGGTCTGAAAGCGCGTGCCAAGACCGGGCGGGCTGGGTTGCCTGATGATCTGACTGTTGAGAACGACGTTTTGAACGCCCCGCTCCAGCAGGTCTCGAAACCACGTTCCTACCAGGTAGCTCTTCTCGACGGCGGGAATGTGCGCGAGCGCCGCCTTGGTGCGGCCCAACTTGAAAGAGGGCACATAGGACTTGTCGCCATCGGGGTAGTAATTGTCGTTGCCGCCCGGCACTTTCTTGATGCCCACTTTGCGTCCAGCGCCGGATCGCATCAGCACGGTTGACGGTTGCATCGGCACATCGGGGAAGAGATCTCGTTGCGGCACGGGAGCCTCTTCAGGGGCAGTCGTCAGCCACATGGTTTCATGGTTCAAGCCGATCTCGTTCGTCGCGAGGTCCAACCCGACCTCGATTTCATAGCGAAGGTGCGTGAAGTGCAGTTTGTCGTCGGACATGCGCGCGCGAACATTGACCGGAATTGGCGACTCCACCGCCAGTTCGAACGACGACTTGCGATGGTCGTCCTGGTACACGAGCTTTTCGAACGAGCTGCTGCGTGACAGCACGGTCTCTCGCACATCGCCGCGGTTGCGCACCAGCTCGCTCATAAAACCGATCACGTCGAGGAAGGTGGTCTTGCCGCTGGCGTTGGGCCCCACCAGCGCCTGCATCCTGCCGACTTTCTGATCGACGATCTTGAGGCTGCGATAGCCCTTGGCTTGAATCCGCGAAAACATGAGCCGAGTGTCGCAGACTCGGCCGTCACGTCGCCGTCGTCTGCCGCACCGCGCGTTCCCATTGGGCCATCAGCTCGGCGGCGCGCTCGCGCGGCATGGTCGGCAGGAAGCGGCGCTCGACCTGCCACTGCGCGGCGAGCTCGTCGAGGTTGCCGTAGACGCCCACCGCCAGACCGGCAAGGTAGGCGGCGCCGAGCGCGGTGGTCTCGATCACCTTCGGCCGCACGACGGGGATGCCGAGCAGGTCGGCCTGGAACTGCATCAGCAGGTTGTTGACGCAGGCGCCGCCGTCGACGCGCAGCTCCGCCACGGGTTGCGCATCACGCGCCATCGCCTGCAACAGCGCCGCACTCTGGAACGCGATCGACTCCAGCGCCGCGCGCGCGATGTGCGCCACGGTGCTGCCGCGTGTCAAGCCGACGATCGCGCCGCGCGCCTCGGCGTTCCAGTACGGCGCGCCCAGGCCGGTGAAAGCCGGCACGAACATCACGCCGCCGGCGTCGGGAACGCTCTCGGCCAGGCCCTGCACGTCGCCGCTGGACTTGATGGCGTTGAGGCCGTCGCGCAGCCACTGCACGACCGCGCCGCCGATGAAGACGCTGCCTTCGAGCGCGAACTCGGGTGTCGTGGTGGGCTGCGCCGCAGCGGTGGTCAGCAGCCCGTTGGCGCTGGACTCGAAGCGGCTGCCGGTGTGCATCAGCATGAAGCAGCCGGTGCCGTAGGTGTTCTTGGCCAGGCCCGCCTTGAAGCAGGCCTGGCCGAAGAGCGCGCTCTGCTGATCGCCGGCGATGCCGGCGATCGGAATCGGCGCGCCGAAGATCGCCGCGTCGGTCTCGCCGAAGACATGCGAGGACGGATGCACCTGCGGCAGCACGCTGCCCGGAATGTGCAGCGCCTTCAGCAGATCCTGATCCCAGACGTTGTGGCGGATGTCGAACAGCATCGTGCGCGACGCATTGCTCACATCGGTGGCGTGGACGCGGCCGCCGGTCAGCTTCCACAGCAGCCACGAATCGATCGTGCCGAAGGCGAGCTCGCCCTGCGCCGCGAGCACATGCGCGTTGGGCACATGGTCGAGCAGCCAGCGCAGCTTGGTGCCGGAAAAATACGGGTCGATGAGCAGCCCCGTGGCGCGCTGCACGGTGGCTTCGAGCCCTTGCGCGCGCAACTGCTCGCAGAACGCGGCAGTGCGCCGGTCCTGCCAGACGATGGCGTTGGCGATCGGCCGGCCGGTGCGGCGGTTCCACACGACCGTGGTCTCGCGCTGGTTGGTGATGCCGATGGCGGCGATGTCGCGCGCGCTGATCTGCGCCTTCGCCAGCGCCTCCACTGCCACCGCCTGCTGCGTCGCCCAGATCTCGTCGGCGTCGTGCTCGACCCAGCCGGGCTGCGGGTAGATCTGGCGAAACTCGCGCTGCGCCATCGCGACGATGCGGCCGTCGCGGTGGAAGACGATCGCGCGCGAACTCGATGTGCCCTGGTCGAGGGCGAGCAGGTGGTCAGGCATGGCGGCAGCGTTGAAGGCGAAAGCGCCATCATCGTCACTGTCACGCTCGGGGACATTGATCCACGTTTACCCCGATTCGACGCGGCACGTGCTGCGGCGCAAGATCGACCGGCGGCGCTCCCGCCGCAGCACCACAACAATGTTCAGGAGACCGACGATGAAATTCCGTCCCTTGCCCAGCGCAGTGGCCCTCGCCGCGGCCCTGCTCGTCGTGGGCTGCGGCAAGAAGGAAGCAGCGCCGCCACCACCGGCCGCCACCGGCGCGACCGCGCCTGCGGCTGCAGCCCTGCTGCTGCGGCCACCGCCGGCGGCGCCGAAGCCGCAAAGCGCTGGATCGAAACCGAGTTCCAGCCCTCGGTGCTGTCCAAGGAAGAGCAGCAGAAGGAGATGGAGTGGTTCGCCAATGCGGCCGCGTCGCTCAAGGGCCTGGAGATCAACGTGCTGTCGGAGACGATCCCGACGCACGAGTACGAATCGAAGACCCTGACCAAGGCCTTCTTCGAGATCACCGGCATCAAGGTCAATCACCAGTTGCTCGGCGAAGGCGAGGTCGTGCAGGCGGTGCAGACGCAGATGCAGACCAATCGCAACCTGTACGACGCCTACATCAACGACAGCGACCTGATCGGCACGCACTCGCGCCTGCAGTCGGCGGTGAACCTGACCGAATGGATGGAAGGCGAGGGCAAGGACGTCACCAACCCGATGCTCGACGTCAAGGACTTCATCGGCATCAGCTTCACCACCGGCCCCGACGGCAAGATCTGGCAGCTGCCCGACCAGCAGTTCGCCAACCTCTACTGGTTCCGCAAGGACTGGTTCGACCGGCCGGAGATCAAGGCCAAGTTCAAGGCCAAGTACGGCTACGACCTGGGCGTGCCGGTCAACTGGAGCGCCTACGAGGACATCGCCCAGTTCTTCAGCGTGGACGTGAAGGAGATCGACGGCAAGCGCATCTACGGCCACATGGACTACGGCAAGCGCGCACCCGATCTGGGCTGGCGCATGACCGACGCCTGGCTGTCGATGGCCGGCGCCTCGAGCAAGGGCCTGCCCAACGGCCGGCCGATCGACGAGTGGGGCATCCGCATGCCGGCGGGTTCGTGCAACCCGCAGGGCGCGAGCGTGTCGCGCGGCGGCGAAACCAACGGGCCGGCTTCGGTGTACGCGATCGCCAAGTGGGACGAGTGGCTGCGCAAGTACGCGCCGCCGGGCGCGGCCGACTACGACTTCTACCAGTCGCTGCCGGCACTGGCGCAGGGCAACGTGGCGCAGCAGATCTTCTGGTACACCGCGTTCACCGCGTCGATGGTCGCGCCGAAGAAGGACGGCAACAACACCGTCGACGACAACGGCATGCCGCAATGGCGCATGGCGCCCAGCCCCAAGGGCTCGTACTGGCAGGACGGCATGAAGCTCGGCTACCAGGACGCCGGCTCGTGGACGCTGTTCAAGAGCACGCCGATCGATCGCCGCAAGGCGGCCTGGCTGTACGCGCAGTTCGTCGTCAGCAAGACGGTGGACACGAAGAAGAGCCACACCGGGCTGACCTTCATCCGCGACAGCACGGTGCGCCACGCCTCGTTCACCGAGCGCTCGCCCAAGCTCGGCGGGCTGGTCGAGTTCTACCGCTCGCCCGACCGCGTGATGTGGTCGCCGACGGGCGTCAACGTGCCCGACTACCCGAAGCTGGCGCAGCTGTGGTGGCAGCAGATCGGCGACGTGAACTCCGGTGCCTTCACGCCGCAGAAGGCGATGGACCGCCTGGCCGAGGAGATGGATCTCGTGATGGCGCGCATGCAGGATGCCGACGAAAAGGCCAAGACCTACGGCGGCTGCGGCCCGCGCCTGAACAAACCGGTCGATCCGAAGGAGTGGCTCGGCAAGCCCGACGGCCCGAAGGCCAAGCTCGCCAACGAGAAGCCCAAGGGCGTGACGATGCCGTACGAAGAGATCGTCAAGCGCTGGACCGCGGCGAAGTAGTGTCTTGAACGCAACCGGACAGGGGCGCGCAAGCGCCCCTGTTTCCCTTCAGTTGAAGGACGTGGCCTGCGGGTCGGCGCCGACGTCCACATCCACCCGACGACGTTGACGCTGGAGCGGCGCGGTTTCAACACGCTGCTGGGCGAGACGCTGGCCGGCAAGACGACGCTGCTGCGCCTGATGGCGGGCCTGGTCATGCCGACGAGCGGCGAGGTCTGGTTCGGCGGCCAGAACGTGACCGGCGTGGCGGTGCAGCGGCGCCGCGTCTCGATGGTCTATCAGCAGTTCATCAACTACCCGAACTTCAGCGTCTTCGACAACATCGCTTCGCCGCTGCGCGTGGTCGGCACGGGGGCGGCCGAGATCAAGGCGCGCGTCGGCCGCATCGCCGAGCTGTTGAAGCTCTCGCCGCTGCTCGATCGCAAGCCTGCGGAATTGTCCGGCGGCCAGCAGCAGCGCTGTGCGCTGGCGCGCGCGCTGGTCAAGGACGCCGACCTGGTGCTGCTCGACGAGCCGCTGGCCAACCTCGACTACAAGCTGCGCGAATCGCTGCGCGACGAGTTGCCGCGCCTGTTCGCCGACCGCGGCTGCACCGTGGTCTATGCCACCACCGAGCCGATGGAGGCGCTGCTGCTCGGCGGCCAGGTCGCCACCGTGCACCAGGGCCGCATCACGCAGTACGGGCCGTGCACCAGCGTCTATCGCGAGCCGGCGGACCTGACGAGCGCGCGCGTGTTTTCCGATCCGCCGATCAACGTGGCGGCGGCGAAGAAGCAGGGCGAGCAGATCGTGCTCGATGACGGCGTTGGGCCGGGCGTGCGCTGGAGCGTGCCCGCCGCGCTGCGCGCGCAGCCCGACGGCGAACTGACGATCGCGCTGCGCCCGCACCACGTGCGCCCGGCCGGCGGCGTCGGCGTGCCGGTGCAGGGACGTTTGTTGATCAGCGAGATCAGCGGCAGCGAAAGCGTGCTGCACTTCGCGCTCGCGGGCGGCACCTGGGTGTCGCAGGCGCATGGCGTGCGCAGCCATGCGGTGGGCGAGAGCGTGCCGTTTGCGCTGGATGTGGCGCAGTGCTTGTACTTCGATGGCTCGGGGCGGCGACTGTCGTGAAATCTCAGCGCGCGCCGCGAGCGTCGGGGTTCGGCCCGTTGTGTGCGTTCGCGAACGTCGGCAAATGCGCTGTGCCGTGGCCGGTGCGCAAGCAAGGCGGCGGGCGGGGCGCAGTCGGGGCTCAAGCGTCGCTCGCCCTCGCTGCGCGAGGGTTCCCTGCGATGCTCGGTCTGAGGTCGCACCGCGAAACTCGCTGCACTCACTGCGTTCGTTGCGCTCGAACACTCGCGGTGAGTCAGATCACGAAGCGCGCGGGTACGCGCGCCGACCTCAGCCCTGTGCTTCTCGGCGGCGCCATTCGCCCCGCCTGCGCCCCGCCCGCCGCCTTGCGGGCACAGTCGTTCTTGGGTGTGAGTGAAAGGCAAGCCGCGGGCATCGAGCCCGTGGCTTGCCGCGCGCCGCAGGCGCGCGTGCAGGCGCCAGCCGGGCTCGATGCCCGGCTGGGGTCTTTCTCCAACAATGAGCTGAACGTTCCTCGCAAAGCCGTGGGCGGGTGCGCGGTGGCGCGCCTGTGCGGCGGCGAGGAGCGGAGGGTTTCGGTCGGCGCGCGTACTCGCGCGCTTCGTCAACTGACTCGCCGCATCTGTTCGAGCGCAGCGAACGCAGTGAGCGAAGCGAGTTATGCGGCGCGACCGAAACCCGAGCACCGCAGCGAAGTCGGCGCCGCGGGCGCCGACCGCCGCACCGAAGCGCCAGCGCGCACCCGCCCGCGGCTTTGCGATCCCCACCGTGTGTGCGCAAAGCGCGCATTCAAAGTCGGCATCGGGCCGACAACGGACGCTGGCCCAGCGTTGAGCCACTGAGCATGGCGCGCATCCACCTCGACCAACTGCGCCACAGCTACCGCGCCAACCCGCGCGCCGATGTCGATGCCGACTGGGCGCTGCGCCAGGTCGATCTCGAATGGAAAGACGGCGGCGCCTACGCGCTGCTCGGCCCGTCGGGCTGCGGCAAGACGACGCTGCTCAACCTCATCAGCGGCCTGCTCACCCCCACGCACGGCCGCATCCTGTTCGCCGAGCGCGACGTGACGAAGCTCGAGCCGGGCGAACGCAACATCGCGCAGGTCTTCCAGTTTCCGGTGGTGTACGACACGATGAGCGTGTTCGACAACCTCGCCTTCCCGCTGCGCAACCGCGGCATCGGCGAGCAACAGGTCAAGCAGCGCGTGCACGAAATCGCCTCGATGCTCGATCTCGAACCGATGCTCGCCCAGCGCGCCGCCGGCCTCACCGCCGACGGCAAGCAGAAGATATCGCTCGGCCGCGGCCTGGTGCGCAGCGACGTGGCGGCGATCCTGTTCGACGAGCCGCTGACCGTCATCGACCCGCACCTCAAGTGGCGGCTGCGCAGCAAGTTGAAGGAGCTGCACCAGAAGTGTGCGGCGTGACGATGATCTACGTCACCCACGACCAGACCGAAGCGCTGACCTTCGCCGAACAGGTGGTCGTCATGCTCGACGGCCAGGTGGTTCAGGCCGGCACGCCGGTGCAACTGTTCGAGCGCCCGCGCCACACCTTCGTCGGCCACTTCATCGGCTCGCCGGGCATGAACGTGTTGCCCTGCGAGATCGACGCCGCGGGCGTGGCGCGGATCGGCGGCGACGCGGTGCCGACGGCGACGCTCGACTCGCTGCCGCACGTGGCAAGAAGACCGAAGTCGGCGTGCGGCCGGAGTTCATCCGTTTCGCTGGCGAAGGGCTTGCCGGTGCGCATCGAGCGCATCGCCGATGTCGGCCGCTTTCGCATCGTCGATGCGCGCCACGGCGATCAGGTGATCAAGGTGCTGGCAGGCGAAGGAGACGAGGTGCCGCGCGAGCAGGGCCACCTGCGCTTCGATCCGCAGCGCACGCAGGTGTATGCCGACGGCTGGATCGTCGAATGAGAACGACTTGAACGCGCGAACCCAGAACAACAAAGCCTGGTGGCTCGTCCTGCCGGTCGTGCTGCTGGTCGCGTTCAACGCCGTGATCCCGCTGATGGCGGTGGTGAACTACTCGGTGCAGGAGACCTTCGGCAACAACGAGTTCTTCTTCGAGGGCGTGCGCTGGTTCACCGACGTGATGAACTCTTCGCGTTTTCGCGAGGCTCTGAGCGCCAGATGATGTTCACCGCGATCGTGCTGGCGATCCAGATTCCGCTGGGCGTCGCGATCGCGCTGGCGATGCCGCACAAGGGCTGGGGCGTGTCGGTGTGCCTGGTGCTGATGGCGATGCCGCTCTTGATTCCCTACAACGTCGTCGGCGCGATGTGGAACATCTTCGCGCTGCCCGACATCGGCCTGATGGGCCGCGGCCTCAACGCGTTGGGCTTCGACTTCAACTACACGCGCCAGCCGGTCGCGGCCTGGATCACGCTGGTGGCGATGGACGTGTGGCACTGGACGTCGCTGGTGGTGCTGCTGACCTACGCCGGCCTGTCTGCGATCCCCGATGCCTACTACCAGGCCGCGCGCATCGACGGCGCTTCCAAGTGGGCGATCTTTCGCCACATCCAGCTGCCGAAGTTGAAGCATGTGCTGCTGATCGCCGTGCTGCTGCGCTTCATGGACAGCTTCATGATCTACACCGAGGCGGTGGTGCTCACCGGCGGCGGCCCGGGCAACGCGACGACGCTGCTGTCGATCGATCTGGTGAAGACCGCGCTCGGCCAGTTCGACCTGGGCCCGGCAGCGGCCATGTCGCTGATCTACTTCCTGATCATCCTGCTGCTGTCGTGGCTGTTCTATACGGTGATGACGCGCGAGGACACGCGATGACGCGGCTGAAGTTCCTCGTCCCGACGCTCTACATCGTCTTTCTGATGCTGCCGATCTACTGGCTCCTGAACATGTCGTTCAAGACCACCAACGAGATCCTCGGCGGCTTTTCGCTGTGGCCGGCGCAGTTCACCTTCGACAACTACCGCGTCATCTTCACCGACCGCACCTGGTACATGGGCTACGTCAACTCGCTGGCCTATGTGCTGATGAATACCGTGCTGTCGGTGGCGGTGGCGCTGCCGGCGGCGTATGCGTTCTCGCGCTACCGCTTCCTCGGCGACAAGCACCTGTTCTTCTGGCTGCTGACCAACCGCATGGCGCCGCCGGCGGTGTTCGCGCTGCCCTTCTTCCAGCTGTATTCGTCGATCGGTTTGTTCGACACCCATATCGCCGTGGCGCTGGCGCATTGCCTGTTCAACATTCCGCTGGCGGTGTGGATCCTCGAAGGCTTCATGAGCGGCGTGCCCAAGGAACTCGACGAGACGGCTTTCGTCGATGGCTACCCGTTCTGGAAGTTCTTCCTCAAGATTTTCCTGCCGACGATCGCCGCCGGCATCGGCGTGGCCTGCTTCTTCTGCTTCATG
This sequence comes from uncultured beta proteobacterium, assembly GCA_963738605.1. GTDB lineage: Bacteria > Pseudomonadota > Gammaproteobacteria > Burkholderiales > Burkholderiaceae_C > CADEEN01. Next base: position 228,891 of record CAVTXG010000003.1, on the reverse strand, counting down.
TTCAGCTGGGTCGAGCTGCTGCTGGCCAAGACGCTGACCTCGGTCGATGCCAAGCCGATCGCCGCGACGATGACGCGCACCGCCAGCACTTCCGGCTACGAGCTCGGGCTGCTCGCGGCGGCCGGCTCGCTGACCATCGTGCCCGGCGCCGTGGTGATCTACTTCGTGCGCAACTACATCGCCAAGGGCTTCGCCTTGGGACGGGTTTAGACGCTATGCAGATTGAGTCCGGTTTCGGATGGATGGCGTGGACCTGGCAGACGGCCCTCTTCTTCGCCGTGATCGCGTTGCTGCTCGTGCTGATGACGGTGCTCGAACTCAAACGCCCCGGCGGCGCCGAGCGCCGCGGCGTGCTCGGCCTCGTCACCACGCGCGGCGACCGCCTCTTCATCTCGCTGCTCGCAGCCGGTTTCATCCACCTGTTGTGGTTGGCCTTCTTCGGCACGCCGCTGTACGGCGCGAGCGCGCTGGCGCTGGTGCTGGCGGCGCTGGTGTTCCGCTACGTCTGACGGCCTGTTCTGAGAGCAGATCCGGCTTGGCCGCCGTGCCGATCAGCGCGATCGGCCGCAGACGGCCGGCATCGAACCACGGTTTCATCGTCGTGCCTCTCGAGTGCGTGCTGACCTGCGTCGGCCAGTGGGCTGCCAGAGTGCGACCGTAAGGTCGCCGCGCCGCGCTGTCCATACCCGCCGCGGTCGCGTGACGCCGTGGCATGCGAGCATTGCGCCATGTGGACCGGAACCTTGTTCGCCCTGACCGCCGGCCTTCTCTGGGGCCTGGTCTTCGTCGCGCCGCTGCTGCTGCCCGACTACCCGGCCGCGCTGCTGTCGGTGTCGCGCTATCTGGCCTTCGGTTTGATCGCGCTGCCGCTGGCGTGCATCGACCGCGCGCGCCTGGCGCAACTGTCGCGCGACGATTGGGTCGAGGCGCTGAAGCTCTCGCTCGTCGGCAACCTGCTGTACTACCTGTGCCTGGCCGCGGCGATCCAGCGCGCCGGCGGGCCGCTGCCGACGATGATCATCGGCACGCTGCCGGTGGTGATCGCGATCGTCTCGAACCGGCGCGACCACGCGCGCGATGGGCGGCTGCCATGGCTGCGCCTCGTGCCCTCGCTGCTGCTGATCGCTGCCGGCATCGCCTGCGTCAACCAGGCCGAGCTCGAGCACGTGCGCGACGACCCCAACGCCGACCTGTCGCGCTACCTCACCGGTGCGCTCTTGGCCGTCGGCGCCGTGATCTGCTGGACCTGGTATCCGATCCGCAACGCCGACTGGATGCGCGCGCATCCGGATCGCTCGCCCTCGGCATGGGCCACGGCGCAGGGCCTGGCGACGCTGGCGCCGGCCGCGCTCGGCTTCGTTGCGTTCTGGGCGTGGAACGATGCGACGGCGCGCCCATTGCCCATGCCGTTCGGCCCGACGCCCGCGCTGTTCCTCGGCCTGATGTTCGCGATCGGCCTGCTCGCGTCGTGGCTCGGCACGCTGTGCTGGAACGCGGCGAGCCAGCGCCTGCCGACGACCATTGCCGGCCAGTTGATCGTGTTCGAGACCCTGGCCGCGCTGGCCTACGCCTTCGCGCTGCGGCGTGAGGTGCCGGGCATCGTCACGCTGGCAGGCGTGGCGCTGCTGGTGGCCGGCGTGCTGTGGGCGCTGCGCGTGAAACCTGCACAGCCGGTGGCAGCGCCGCACTGACGTTCGGATACGCGGCTTGCGCGCGCGTGCGCCGCGGCATCACTCCGTCACCACATCGCGTGTAAGCGCAGCACAGCGCGTGCATCGATCACAGCGCGCTTTGCGGGCAGTGCCCAACATAGCTTCCATACGAGAGAGCGAAGGAAGAGGGAGGGAGCCCCACATGTTCGACACCGCAACCATGTTCCGCGTTCTGGGAGCCTGCGTGCTCGGCGGCTGTTTCGCCGTCGCCGTGATCCTGAGTTCGGCCGCCTGAGGCGGCGTCGCGTCCGCCGGGATTCAAAGCGCGGCGAGCGCCTCGTCCACGACTTCGATCCAGTGCCGCACCGGCGTCGGCGTGCCGGTCTGCAGATGCTGGATGCAGCCGACGTTGGCGCTGACGATCATCGTCGGTGCGAGCGGCTCCAGGTTCGCCAGCTTGCGATCGCGCAACTGCGTCGCCAACGCGGGTTGCAGCACGCTGTAGGTACCGGCCGAGCCGCAGCACAGGTGCGACTCGTTGCCCGCCACGTTCACATCGAAGCCGAGTCCGCGCAGGCTGTCCTCGACGCCGCCGTGCAACTGCTGCCCATGCTGCAAGGTGCAGGGCGGATGAAACGCAAGACGCGTGCCCTCCTTGGGCCGACGCGATCGCTGCCGCAGCGCCGGCAGGAGGGCAGGCACGATCTCCGAGAGATCCTTCGTCAAAGCGCTGATGCGCGCCGCCTTCTCGGCATAGGCCGGGTCGTGCGCGAGGTGCATCGCGTACTCCTTGACGGTGACGCCGCAGCCCGAGGCGTTCATCACGATCGCTTCGACCGTGCCGGCGGAGGTGAGGCCATCGACCAGCGGCCACCACGCATCGATGTTGCGGCGCATGTCGTTCAAGCCGCCTTCGTGGTCGTTCAAGTGCGTGCGGATCGCGCCGCAACAGCCGGCGTCGTCGGCCACGAGCGTCTGGATGCCGGCCGCGTCGAGCACGCGCGCGGTGGCGGCGTTGATGTTGGGCATCATCGCCGGCTGCACGCAGCCCATCAGCATCAGCACCTTGCGCAGGTGCGCGCGCGTCGGCCATTGACGCGAACGCTGCTGATCGCGCGCGCTGCCTCGGGCCGGCACCTTGCTCTTCAGCGACGCCGGCAGCAGAGGACGCACCATCTGGCCGAGCTTCATCGCCGGTGCAAAGAGTGGTGAGGTCAGGCCCTCCTTGAGCGCGCTGCGCGTCAGGCGCTCCATCAGCGGGCGCTCGACGCGCGCTTCCACCAGCTTGCGGCCGATGTCGACCAGCTGCCCGTACTGCACGCCGCTCGGGCAGGTGCTCTCGCAGTTGCGGCAGGTCAGGCAGCGGTCGAGGTGCTGCTGCGTCGCGCGCGTCGGCGCTACGCCTTCGAGCACCTGCTTGATCAGGTAGATGCGCCCGCGCGGCCCGTCGAGCTCGTCGCCGAGCAGTTGATAGGTCGGGCAGGTGGCGGTGCAGAAGCCGCAGTGCACGCACTTGCGCAGGATCGCTTCGGCGGCGCTGCCGTCGGGCGTGCCTTGGTGTTCGGGGGCGAGTTGGGTTTGCATCAGGGGGCATCGATCGTGTAGGTGATCGCCCAGTAGTGCGGCCACTCGTGCCACTGCGCGTCGTGTGCGCGTGGGCCGAGCGCGCCGATCGCCTGCTCGCGCGTCGGGAAGTTCTTCAGCACCTCGTGCATGCTGCCGTCATCGAGGGTCTCGTCGTTGATGTCGGTGGCGAGCCAACTCGCGCAGTCGAGCGCGCCGTGCGGCGTCCACCAGCCGGTGCCGCAGGCGATTTCGAGCACCTGCCGTTGTGCGAACCAGGCCGGCAGCCAGGCCTCGATCGCGCGCAGGTCGTGCTGGCGCTCGGGCTTGGCATAGACGCGCTCGTATTCGGCGGCGCGGCGCGCGTAGTAGGCGACCGTCATGCGTCGGCCCACATGCGCGCGCGATCGAACACGCGGTCCGGGTCGAAGGCGTCCATCAGCTCGCGCTGGATGCGCGCGGCCGTCGGCGTCAGCGCATGAAACGCGCCGGCCGACTTGTCCTTGGCGCGGAACAGCGTGGCGTGGCCGCCGGCGGTGTGCGCTGCTTCGCGCACCATCGCCGCTTCAGCGCGCGACACCAGCCAGCGCTGCGCGCCGCCCCACTCGATCAGTTGTTCACCTTGCAGGGCGATCGGCGGCGCGGTGGATGGCAGCGACAGGCGCCACAGCACGGCCCCCTGGTCCACCGCCCTGGCCGCCGTGGCGAAGTACTCGTCGCCGTGATCGCGCAGGCCGCGCCAGAAGGCGGCGGCCAGCGGCGCATCGATCGTGTCGCCACCGAGCACCTTGCAGGCGGCATCGACCGCGGCACGCGCTCCCGACAGGCGCAGCACCAGCATGCCGCTCCACCAGGCCGCCGCGGACATCGGCAGCGGCTGCCCGCCCCAGGCGTTGAGGCGCTTGAGCGCCTCGGCCTGATCGCACTCGAAGCGGATCGTCGCGGTCGCCACCGGCAGCGGCAGCACCTTCAGAGACACCTCGCAGAGGACGCCGAGCGTGCCCATCGAGCCGGCCAGGGCGCGGCTCACGTCGTAGCCGGCGACGTTCTTCATCACCTGCCCGCCGAAGGTCAGCACCTGGCCGCGGCCGTTGGCCAAAGTCGCGCCGAGCACATGGTCGCGCACGCCGCCGGCGGCCGCGCGCGCCGGGCCGGCGAGTCCCGCGGCCACCATGCCGCCGACCGTGCCGCGCGCGACATAGCGCGGCGGCTCGAAGGCGAGATGCTGGCCTTGCTCGGCGAGCGTGGCTTCGAGTTCGTCGAGCAGCGTGCCGGCACGCACGGTGACGACGAGTTCGCTCGGCTCGTAGTTGGAGATGCCGGCGAGTGGTTTGACGTTCGAGCGCTTCGCCGCTCGGCGCGTTGCCGTAGAAATCCTTCGTGCCGCCGCCGACGATGCGCAGCGTGCCTTTGGCCGCACGCGCGGTCTGGATCTGATCGACGAGTCGGGCCAGCGCTGCGTCCATCAGTGGCGCCCGGCCGTCCGAAGCCACTGAGCTCCCCTCGGGGGACGCGAACGCAGTGAGCAAGAGGTCGTCATGTTCAGTGGCGCCCGGCCGTCCGAAGCCACTGAGCTCCCCTCGGGGGACGCGAACGCAGTGAGCAAGAGGTCGTCATTTCAGAAGCGCTCCAGTTCAGGAAACGGAAGCAGCCCCTTCTTCACATGCATCTTCCCGTACTCGGCGCAGCGTTGCAGCGTGGGAATCACCTTGCCCGGGTTGAGCAGGCCGGCCGGATCGAAGGCGCGCTTGACGCCTTCCATCAGCGCACGTTCATCCGGCGTGAACTGCACGCACATCGAGTTCAGCTTCTCGACGCCCACGCCGTGCTCGCCGGTGACGGTGCCGCCCATCGCGACGCTGGTCTCCAGGATGTCGGCGCCGAAGAGCTCGCAGCGATGCAGCTGGTCCGGATCGTTGGCGTCGAACAGGATCAGCGGGTGCAGGTTGCCGTCGCCGGCATGGAAGACGTTGCAGCAGCGCAGGCCGTACTTCCTTTCCATCTCGCCGATGGCGATCAGGATGTCGGCCAGGCGCTTGCGTGGGATCGTCGAGTCCATGCACATGTAGTCGGGGCTGATGCGGCCGCTCGCGGGAAACGCGTTCTTGCGCCCGCTCCAGAACTTCAGGCGCTGCGCTTCGTCGCGGCTGACTTCGACGCGCGTCGCGCCGCAGCGGTTCAGCACGGATTGCATGCGTTCGATCTCTTCGGCCACTTCTTCGGGCGTGCCGTCGCTCTCGCACAAGAGGATCGCCTGCGCATCGAGGTCGTAGCCGGCGTGCACGAAGTCCTCGACTGCCGCGGTCATCGGCTTGTCGAGCATCTCCAGCCCCGCCGGGATGATGCCGGCGGCGATGATCGATGCCACCGCGTCGCCGGCCTTGCGCACGTCGTCGAAGCTGGCCATGATGCAGCGCGCGAGTTGCGGCTTGGGCACGAGCTTGACCGTGACTTCGATCGTCACCGCCAGCATGCCTTCGCTGCCGACCACGAGCGGCAGCAAGTCGAGCCCCGGGGCATCGAGCGCGTCGCTGCCGAACTCGATCGACTCGCCTTCGACGGTGAAGCCGCGCACCTTCAACACGTTGTGCAGCGTCAGGCCGTACTTCAGGCAATGCACGCCGCCCGAGTTCTCGGCCACGTTGCCGCCGATGGTGCAGGCGATCTGCGAGGACGGATCGGGCGCGTAGTACAGGCCCAGCGGCGCCGCGGCTTCGCTGATGGCGAGGTTGCGCACGCCGCACTGCACGAGCGCAGTGCGCGAGGTCTTGTCGATGCGAACGATCTTGTTGAACTTGGCCAGCGCCAGCGTCACGCCCAGCGCATGCGGCATCGCGCCGCCCGACAGCCCCGTGCCGGCACCGCGCGCCACGACCGGCACTTGCAGCGCGTGACAGGTCTTCAACACCGCGGCGACCTGCGCTTCGGTCTCGGGCAGGGCGACGGCCAAGCGGCGTCTGCCGGTACGCCGTCAAGCCGTCGCACTCGTACGGCGTGGTGTCTTCGCTGGTCCAGAGCAGCGCATGCGGCGGCAGCACGCCGGCGAGCGCCGCCACCACGGCGCGTTGGCGCTCGGCGCGTTCGGCGGCTTGCAAGGGCAAGGGCGCATTCATGGCGAACAACGGGCTGTCATGCCGCCACTGTAGCGGGCGGCGCAAGGCCCACTCGCGCGCCGTGCTTGCGAATGTCTTTGCACTGCGCGCATCAATCGCGCTGCGCGCGCAGCTGCGTCAGCGGCGGGTGCGACGGCGCGCCGCGGCGCTCGTCAACAGCAGGCCGGCCAACAGCAGTGCGTAGGTCGAGGGCTCGGGCACGGCGTTGACCTGCGAAAACGTCCTGACGGTACTCACCCCGAAGTAGGCGGTCCGCATTTCAGACCCGTACCAGGAGTCGATCAGGCCCGCCGTCGCAGAGAAGTTGATGCCACCGCTCAGGTCGTCCGCCACTGCGTTGTCACCGATCAGAACCGAAAAAGGTCCGTTGAGGCTCTCGGTCCAGTGGGGATAGGGACGGCAGTAGCGGCCGAGGCATGCGTTCGAGGCGAAGTACAGACTGCTCGCCTCGTGGTAGACGGGATTGCTGCGAAGGCCGGACGGATCGACCTGAAAGGTCTCCGGCCGATCGAGCAGCAGCCCGTCGTCGTGGTGGCGGTACGCCAAGGTCGCTGTGACGAACACCGACTCGCCGGGTTGGACCCGGGCCGTGAAAGAGGGCCCGTTGCCGGGGCAGGGCAATGCCTGGCGCGTGCCGTCCGGCGCGACGATGCCGCAGCGGACGTCAGTCCACTCGTAGGTCAGCGTTGTCATCGCTGTCGCGGCGGCAGCCGTCGAACTCAGCAACGCTGCGACCAGGATTCGGGTGCTTGCATTCATGGTGGGCCTTCGGTTGCAAGGCTCACCAGCCTGACAGCCGCACGACATCAGCCACTGATCCGGCTCAAGGCCGCAGCATCTTCAGGCAGTTTCTGTGGTGAACACCGTGAGCACGCCGGTGTAGCCGTACAGGTGCTGGTGCGCGATCTCGCCGGCGGCGAAGAAGCCGGCCAGCGGCACGTCGCCGAGCGCGTTGCGGATCACCTGCAGCTCGGCCGAGGGCGCACCGAAGTGCGGGCCGCCACGACCAACGCAGCTGAAGTACAGCGCGCCGCGGATGCGCGCGGTGGCGTCGGCGGGCGCGGCGTCGGCTCCGCTGCCGGTGGCCGACGAAAGCACCGCGGGCTCGGGCGCGAGTTCCTCGCGGATCTCGGCGCAGATGCGCGTCAGGTCGCGCCGCGCGGCGGCCACGTCGCGTTGGCAGAAAGACAGCGTCATGCCGGTCTCGACGACGTTGGCCACCGCCACGCCGTTGCGCGCCGGATCGAGCCCGACCAGATGGCGCACGCGCACGTCGTCGCCGAAGGCGCGATGGCGGTCGCGCGTTTGCGCCTTCTCAGCGCCCTGCAGCGGCAGCGGCGCGCGCGGCAGCGACAGACCGACCAGCGTGCCGCGCAGCGCCAGCATCGCCTGGCGCGGCTCGTCGAGCGTCAGCTGCAGGTCTTCGAGCAGGCATTGCAGCGCGGGCCGGCCGTCGAGCGCGGTGACGACGTTGCGCTCGCAGGCGCTGATGCGCCGCCGCGGCCCGATCGGCTGGCAGCCCTGCGTCACGCGCGAGACGATGGCCACATCGCGCGTGAAGGCCACGCCCGACAGGCCGCCCTCGAGCACGCCCTCGGCGATCTGGCAACTGCGGTTGCGCGTGGCGGCCACGCCGCCGAAGAGGTAGCCGCTGGCGGTGCGGCCGGAGAGGTCGCCGAGCAGCTCGGCCAGGTCGTGCGTGCGCGCGTCGGCATGCACCAGCGCGGTCGCGGGGTCGGTCGCGCCTTCGGCGCCAAGCTGCTGTAGCCGCCAAAGCGGCCGCGCGCCCGAGAAGACGCGAAAGCGCCCGGTCGGCAGGTTGGCCAGCATCAGCACGAGCGCCGCTTCGTCGAAGTACTCGACGCCGCCGGCACACACGCCGATGCCCACGGTGCCGGCCCAGGCCACGCCCGGCCAGCGCGCGTGCAGCGCGTCGTACAGCGCTTGCGCATGCGGCGCGTAGTGATCGCTGAAGTAGACGAAGCCCAGGCTCGGCTCGCTGGCCGCGGCGCCGCTCTTGCGCTGCTGCGCATCGATCTGCAGCGCGGCGGCCTTGAGGGCGGCATGCCAGTCGCTGTGCGCGGCGTGGCCGACGAGAAAGCGGGGCATGCCGCTGCCGCCGTGAGTGCGCGCGCTTCAGCGCCGCGGGCTGCGCCGGCGCGTGCCGGCCTGTTGGCAGCGCCGGCGGTGGCGGCCTTGACCACCGCGCCGGCCACCTTGGCAGGCGCCTTCACTGCCTTCTTCAGCGTCTGCTCGGCGGCGTCGAAACTCTGCTTGACCATGGAGCCGGCGAGCGACTTGGCGGCGTCGCCGGCGCTGTCCTTCATCGCCGTGGCAGCGAGTTGCGTGAACTGCTTGGTGAGCGCGCCCCACCACTGCATCGGATCGATCGCCGGCGTCGCCGCTTCGGCTGTCGTGGGCTTGCGCGCGCCGGGTTTCTTCGACGCCTTGGCCGTCGTTGCGCTGGCGGGCGCTGCGGCTTCGGGCTCGCGCAGCGTGATCGACTCTCGCAACTGCTGCAGCGGCACGTTCATCGTCTTCAGCGTCGACAGCGTCATGCGCTGCACCTCGAGCGCCTGGATCGTCGCGGCCAGCATGCGCGCGTTCTGCTCCAGCCAGAACTGCACCGTGCGCAGTTCCTCGATGCGCTTTTCCAGCTCCTCGGGGTTCAACGTCGGCGCCACCCACTGCCCGATCGAAGGGAGCGCCGAGCCGGCGTTCTTGACCAGGCCCTGCAAAAAGTCGAAGCCCGGGACGAGCTTGCTGAAGTTCGCGGTCGAGTCGCTCATGCACTTGTCTCCGTTGTGATTCTTCGGCGGTGGCGCATGCTAACGAAAGTCGACCCGCTCGACACGAAAACCTCGCGCCCGCAGCAACTCGGGCAGTGCCTTGGCACCGGTCATGTGCAGCGCACCGACCGCCACGAACAGGCGCTGGCCTTCGCGGTGCAGGGACTCGATGCGCTCGGCCATGGCCGGGTTGCGCTCGTCGTTCAGCGCCGTCAGCATGGCGCGGTCCTCGGCCGTCTCGACGCACTCGCACCATTGCTCGTAGCCGGCCACGGTGGCCAGATCGCCGCCTTCCCACGCCTGCGCCAGCCGCGCCAGCACGCGCCGCGCCAGGCCGCTGTCGAGCTGATCGAGTGTGGCCGCGAGGTGGCGCTCGGCGGCGGCTGCATCGCTCGGGATCAGTGCGGCCATCTGTCGCTCGGGCGTCTCCAGCGAGACCGTGCGCAACTGGCGCGCACGCGCATAGCCGGCGAGCGCGAACTCCTGGCCGTAGCCGACCTGCAGGCCGTCGCGGGCGGCGTCCACGATCATCGCCGTCATCGCCTGCATCATCGGATGCATGCCGGCCAATGCCTGCGCCGGCAGGCAGGCGCGATCGATCTGCCGCGCCAGGCGCTCGGACAGCGCGGCGGGCAGCTGGAGCGCTGCAGCACCAGCGCCCCCGCCGCGCAGGCCGGCCTGGATGGCGGGGTCGAACGGGTCGAGCTCGAAGGCGACGACCTGCGTGTCCTGCAACGCGGCGCGCAGCTTCGGCCCGGGAAAGGCCCAGTCGAGCTTGCCGACGTGGATCGTGCCGTAAAGGTGGTGCGTGCGGCCGTCCTTGCTCGCACGCCAGAGAAAACCGCGATCCTTGGCGCGTGCCTGCGCCTCCTGGATCTGCTGCGGCGTCGGCGCCGTGGCCTGCGGCGGGCACGACGTTGCGGCCTTGCCTTGCGCGCGCGCAGCCAGCGGCCCCAGCGCGCAGGCCATCAGCATGCAGGCCATCGACAAGCCCACGATCCATCGTTTCATCGCGCAACCTCCAGCGTGAGCACGCCGTCGTGTTGCGACAGGCGCAGTTTCGAGATCACGTCCATGCCCAGCAGCGGCGCCTGCAGCCGCGGCAACACCGCCACGCGCAGGCGCTCTGCCGCCACGCCGCCCTGCAATGCGATGTCCGCGCGCGCGACGCGGCCTTCGACCACGCCGCCGGCGGTGGACGAGCGCAGCGAGCCTTCGAGCGTCAGGCCGGCTTGCTGCGCCAAGGCCAGCGGCAGCGCGGTCGAGGTGGCGCCGGTGTCCACCAGAAAGTCCACCGCCACGCCGTTGACGCGCCCCGGCCAGTGGAAGTGGCCGTCGCCAGCGCGCTTCAGCTCGATGCGTCCGCTGGCGCCGTCGAACGAGAAGCGCGACTGCTCGGAGCGGTGCTGCATCGCCTGCACCGCGAGGAAGATCGCGGTGCCGATCAGCAACCAGACGGTGACGAGCTTGAAGGAACGCGGCATGGCGCTACGATGCCATGAAAGCCTTCACGCGCGCGATGCAAGCCCAAGCCCTGTTTCATCTGGCCTATCACGTCCACGACCTGCAGGCCGCGCGCGCCTTCTACGGCGGCGTGCTCGGTTGCCGCGAGGGCCGCAGCACCGAGACCTGGGTCGACTTCGATTTCTTCGGCCACCAGATCTCGCTGCATCGGGGCCAGCCGTTCGCGACGACCAACACCGGGCGCGTCGGCGACACGCTCGTGCCGATGCCGCACCTGGGCCTGGTGCTGCAGGCCGACGACTGGCAGGCGCTGGCGCAGCGCCTGCGCGATGCCGGCACCACCTTCGTGATCGAGCCTCACCTGCGTTTTGCCGGTCAGCCCGGCGAGCAGTGGACGATGTTCTTCCGCGACCCGAGCGGCAACCCGATCGAGGTCAAGGGCTTTGCGGACCTCGATCGGGTGTACGAGCACTGAGAAGGCGGGAACGAAGGCGACGATCAGCGCGCCTCTTGCGTGAAGGTGCGCGAAGGTGCGCCTCAGGGAGTGACCGTCGGCAACGTCAGCAGCGCGACCGCGCCGCCGTCATGCGCGTTGCGCAGCGTGATGCGGCCGTGGTGCAGCGCCGCGATCTCGCGCACGAAGGGCAGGCCCAGCCCGGTGCTCTTGCGCTGCGTGCCCGGCCGCGCCAGCGAATAGAACTTCTCGAAGACGCGCTCGTCGGCGTAGTCGGGAATGCCGGGCCCGTGGTCGCGCACGGCGATCTCGGCCTGCTTGCCGCGCAGCGCCAGGCTGACTTCGATGCGGCCACCCGCCGGCGAGAAGTCGAGCGCGTTGTCGAGCAGGTTGCCCACGGCGCGCTGCAGCAGCAGCGCGTCGCCTTCGACAAACACGCGCTGCAGCGCCAGCGCGTCGCCTTCGACCCTTGCGTCGTCGCCGACTTCGAGCGTCACCTCGAGGCCGCGCGGCGCGCCGGCCGCACGTGCGCTGGCCACGCGCTCTTCGAGCAGCGCGCGCAGCGCCACCGGCTCGGTGCGCTCCAGCGTGCGCCGCGATTCGAGCGACGCCAGCTCCATCATGCGATCGACCAGTTCCTGGATGCGCGCGGTCTCGCGCTCGATGTTGGCGACGAAGCGATCGCGATCCTCGGCCGGCATCTCGCGTTCGTGCAGCAGCTCGGCCGCGCCACGGATCGCAGACAGCGGGCTCTTCAGCTCGTGCGTCAGCGTCTGCACGTAGTCGGCGACATAGTTGCGGCCGACCAGCGCGTCGCGCATCTCGCCGTACGCCGCACCGAGCGTGTGCAGCGCGCGCCGCGTCAGGCGCGGCAGGCTGAAGCTGCGCTGCGCACGCACGTAGCGTACATAGTCGGCGATCAGGCCGAAGGGCCGCACCAGCCACAGCGAGAGGATGACAACCAGCAGCGCCACCGCCATCACCGAAGTGACGCCGACAACGATGGTCTTGCGCCGCGCCGCAGCCACGAACTGGCCGAAGCTCTGCGCCGGCTTGCCGACGCTGACGGCGCCGACGATGGCGCCGTCGCGCTGCAGCGGCGCGGCCACGTACATCACCGCGGTGGTGGCATCGTTGACGAGGTCGGGCGTGGTGCGCGCACCGTACTTGCCTTCGAGCGCGAGCTTGATGTCGCGCCAGCGCGAGTGGTCCTGGCCCGTTTCGCGTCCCAGCGAATCGAAGACGACGCGGCCCTGCGCATCGACCACCGTCATGCGCAGTTCGATGCGCGTCTTCTTGAAGCCGAAGATGTCGGCGTTGAGTTCGCGCGCGTAGAGGTCGCGAAACAGCGGCTCCAGCACCGCCACGTCGATCACCGGTTCGGCGGGGGTGACGGCACGTTCGTCCCAGCGCTGCTCGATCTGCGCGGCCATCAGGTGCGCGGTCTCCACCAGCGACTCCTCGGTGGACTCGCGGTAGCGCGGGTCGATGTCGGCGAGCAGCCGCCACATCAACCAGCCGACGCCGATGGCGTAGGCCAGCAGGATGGCGATGAAGACGCGGTTGCGCTTCATGGAGCCCCCGGGCCGCCGGGTACGGCGGACCACCCCCGCGGGGGTGCGAGCCTGCTTGGGAGCGGCCCGGCGCTCGGCTCGCCGTCATGCCGGCCGCGCCGTCGGCAGATCCTCCGCCAGCGCGTAGCCCATGCCGCGGTGCGTGCGGATCGGCTCCAGCGCCGGCGCCACGACCTTCAACTTGGCGCGCAGCGTCTTCACATGCGCATCGACGGTGCGATCGAGGCTGTCGGTGTCGTCGTCCCACACCAGTTGCAGCAGGCGCTCGCGCGTGAAGACGAAGCCGGGCCGGCCGACCAGGGTCTTCAACAGGCCGTACTCGTAGCGCGAGAGGTCGAGCGCCTGACCGTAGTAGTGAACAGCGCGCTTGCCGTCGTCGATGCGAAACGGCGCTGCTGAGGTCGTCGGCGTTGTCGGCGTGTGGCTCGAACTGCGCCGCAGGATGCCGCGCACCCGCGCCACCAGTTCGCGCGGCGAAAACGGCTTGGTGACGTAGTCGTCGGCGCCGAGTTCGAGGCCGACGACGCGGTCGATCTCGTCGGCGCGCGCGGTGAGAAACAGGATCGGCAGCGTCTCGTGGCTCGCGCGCAGGCGCTTGAAGACTTCGAAGCCGGAGAGATCGGGCAGGCCGACGTCGAGGATCACCAGCGACGCGCCGTCGGCCTGGCCGAGCGCGCGCTCGCCGCTGTCGCACCAGCGTGGCTCGAAGCCATCGGTGCGCAGCGCGTACTGCAGCGTGTCGGCGATGCCGGCTTCGTCTTCGACGATCAGGATGACGGGACGCTGGGCCATGCGAGCGATGATAGGCGGATGAACGATGTCAACGAGGCGTTGGCCGTGCTGTCGCGCAAGCCGCTGCGTGCGGCGGCCAGCGCTCGGCGCGCACTCGTCGTCGGTGCCGGCGGCGCGCTCGGCTCGGCGGTGCTGGAGCAACTGCTCGGCACGCACCGCTTCGAGCGCGTTGGTGCGCTGGTCGAGCAGGCGGTGCAGCCTGCGCTGCGCGGCTTCGAGCCGGTGCGCACGGACGCGCTCGCGGCCTTCGCTGCCGACACCGCGCTCGTCGTCTTCGACCGCGCACGCGGCGCCAACGGCCGCGAGGCTGCGTTCGCGCGGCCCGACCCGCGCGCGCTGCCTGCGTTGGCAGCGCAACTGCACGCTGCCGGCGCGCGTCGCCTTGTCGTCGTCGTGCCGCACACGCCGTCGCTGCTGCCGATGGCGCTGCAGCAGGGCCTGGCGTCGCTCGACGAGGCCGCGGTGGCAGCGCTCGGCTTCGAACAGGTGGCATTCATGCGCACGGCGCAAAGCGCGGCCATCGACGACAGCCTGGCCGCGCCGCAGCGCCTCGCGAACTGGATGCTCTCGCAATTGCACTGGATGATCCCGCAGCGCGAGCAGCCGGTGCGCGTCGACACGGTCGCCAAGGTGGCTGCCGCGCTCGCGCTGCTGCTGCACGACGCACCTCAGGCCACGCGCGTGGTGCCAGCGGCGCTGTTGTGGCAGGCCGCGCAGCAGCGCGACGTGCCGGCGCTGGTGCAGGAGTGGTTGATGCCGGGGGCTGCAACATGAAGGGCCCGCTGGCAGTCGTGCTCTTCGCTGCCGCGCTCGGCGCGCATGCGCAGAATCCTTTCATCGAAGCAGCGCGCGCCGCGGCGTCGTCGGCGCCGCGCGAAGCCGTGGCGGCGGCCACGCTGGTGCGGGTTTTCGTCGAGGGCTGTATCGCGCATGACGGCGAGTCGATGAAGACGGTGGACTGGGCGATCAACCAGGGCTTCGACGCGAGCGATGCGCATCTGGGGCCGGGGGCGTCGCTGCTCTCTGGCCGGCCCGGCACGGTGATGGCGCTGCCCGGCAGCGGCGGCGCGTCGCTGTTGCTGGCGATCGATCTGGACAAGCGCTGCACCGTCTGGGCCGACCGCAGCGACGGCCCTGCGGTGCGCGCCGAGTTCGGGAAAGCGATCGCCGCACTCACGGCGCGTGGCGCGCGCGTGCAACCGGTGCTCGAACGCAGCATCGAGCGCGCCGGCGCGTGGCGCCATCAGTTGCAGATGCGCGTGCGCCGCGCCGGCGGCACGCGGGACTTCGACGTCGGCTCGGTGACGACACTGACACCGCAGCCGGCGGCGCAAGTGCTGAGCCTGGCGCCGCTGTCTGCCGACGCCGCGGCAGCGCCCGCGCGCTGAGCGCGGCAGCGCGCCGCCTATGATCGGTCGCCATGCCGTACCCCGCACTCATCAACGACACCTTCCTGCGCGCCTGTCGCCGCGCGCGCGTCGATCACACGCCGGTGTGGCTGATGCGGCAGGCCGGTCGCTACCTGCCGGAATACTGCGCCACGCGCGCCAAGGCCGGCAGCTTCATGGGGCTGGCGACGAACCCGCAGTTCGCCACTGAGGTGACGCTGCAACCGCTCGCGCGCTACCCGCTCGACGCGGCGATCCTGTTCTCCGACATCCTGACCGTGCCCGATGCAATGGGCCTGGGCCTGAGCTTCGCGCAGGGGGAGGGCCCGCGTTTCGCGTCCCCGGTGCGCGACGAGGCCGCGGTGGCGGCGCTCGCGGTGCCCGACATGAACAAGCTGCGCTACGTCTTCGACGCAGTCAGCTCGATCCGCAATGCGCTGACCACGACCGACGGCCAAGGCCGTCGTGTGGGTCGCGTGCCGTTGATCGGTTTCTCGGGCAGCCCCTGGACGCTGGCCTGCTACATGGTCGAAGGCGCGGGCAGCGACGACTACCGTCTCGTCAAATCGATGCTCTATGCGCGGCCCGACCTGATGCACCGCATCCTGGCGATCAACGCCGACGCGGTGGCGCTGTACCTCAACGAGCAGATCTTGGCCGGCGCGCAGGCGGTGATGGTGTTCGACAGCTGGGGCGGCGTGCTCGCCGACGGCGCCTTCCAGGCCTTCAGCCTGGCCTACACGCGGCGCGTGCTCGCCGCGCTGGACCGCAGCGTGCCGGCGATCGTCTTCACCAAGGGCGGTGGGCCGTGGCTCGAAGACATCGCGGCCAGCGGCGCCGACGTCGTGGGACTGGACTGGACAGTGAGCCTGGCCCGCGCTCGTCAGCGCGTCGCCGACCGCGTCGCGCTGCAGGGCAACCTCGACCCGATGGTGCTGTTCGGCGGCGAGGCGGCGGTGCGTGCCGAGGCGCGGCGCGTGCTCGATGATTTCGGCCGTGGCCCGGGTCACATCTTCAATCTCGGCCACGGCATCAGCCAGCACACACCGCCGGAAGCGGTGGCGACACTTGTCGATGAGGTCCATCGACATTCACGAATTTGTCATGCAGATTGAGGCTGTGCATTCCGTCGCAGGTAAGTGAGCACTCAGGCCAACTTATCCCCACGCGGGTGCGAGCGAGAACTGCGGTCGGCGGATACCGCCAGATGCCATCAGGTATTCCCCTATGCCACGCCAAGTGGTTGATTTCATTGGTCTTGGCGACATGCCTTCAGGCTGGGCAGGGTAAGGCGGCTGGTGCTGCATCAAGGAGTTAGCGCGCCTGCGGGCAGCTTTTGCACAAAGTTGTCCACAGAAACGGTGTGCAAACAGGACAAGTCTTTTCGAATCATGGAGTTAGGCCTGCCTCGTGAAGCCGAACCGAGAAAGCGGCGATATCTCGGCACCACCTGACGCAGGCCCGACGGGCCGCGTCGGTGTCGTCGTCGAGGCACCGCAGCATGCCGGACTGAGCGCCACGCTCGACTATGGCTGCGAGCACCCACTCGCACCGGGAACATTGGTGCGTGTGCCTTTTGGCCGGCGCCAGGTGCCCGGCCTGGTATGGGAGCGCGGGCCTGGCCCGGCCGTCGACGAGGCCCAGATCAGGCCGGTGGGTGATGTGCTCGACAGCATCGCGCCGTTGCCGCCGGCCTGGCGTGCGCTGGTCGGCTTCGCGGCCGGCTACTACCAGCGCAGCCTCGGCGAACTGGCGCTGGCCGTGCTGCCGCCCGAGCTTCGCAAGCTCGACTCGACCCAGCTCGCAAGGCGCGTGGCGCGGCTGCGGCCACCGACGTCCGGCGTGCCACCCGAGCCTGCGCCCGTGCTCAACGCCGAGCAGCAGGCCGCCGCGCAGGCCCTGCTCGAAGCGCCGCCCGGCACGTTCCTGCTGCACGGCGTCACCGGCAGCGGCAAGACCGAGGTCTACCTGCACGCCGCTGAAGCGGCGCTGGCGGCGGGCCGGCAGGTGCTGGTGCTGGTGCCCGAGATCAACCTGACGCCGCAGCTCGAAGCGCGCCTGGCGGCGCGCTTCGCGCAGCATCACCTCGTCGCGCTGCACAGTGCGTTGACGCCGGCGCAGCGGCTGAAGCACTGGCTCGCGGCGCACCTCGGGCATGCCGACCTGGTCCTCGGCACCCGCCTGTCGATCTTCACGCCGCTGCCGCGACTCGGGCTGATCGTGGTCGATGAAGAGCACGACCCGTCGTTCAAGCAGCAGGAAGGCGCGCGCTATTCGGCGCGCGACCTCGCGGTGTGGCGCGGCAAGAACGAGAACGTGCGCGTGCTGCTCGGCTCGGCCACGCCCTCGCTCGAAACCTGGCAGCGGGCCGAGCAGGGCGCGTACCGGCGTCTGTCATTGTCTGAACGCGTCGGCGGTGGCGCGCTGCCGCGCGTGCGCGTGGTCGACATGAGCGCACAGCCCAAGGTGCAAGACCAGGAGACGGTGATCAGCGCGCCCTTGCTCGAGGCCTTGCAGCAGCGCCTTTCTCGCGGCGAGCAGAGCCTCGTTCTGCTCAATCGACGCGGCTACGCACCGGTGCTGCACTGCGGCGCCTGCGGCTGGAAGAGTGGCTGCGCGCATTGCAGCGCCTGGCGCGTCTTTCACAAGGTCGATCGAACGCTGCGCTGCCACCACTGCGGCTTTGCCGAGCGTGTGCCGCGCGCCTGCCCCGAGTGCGGCAACCTCGACATCCACGGCATCGGCCGCGGCACCGAGCGTCTCGAAGAGCACCTGGCCCTGCTGCTGCCCGGCGCGCGCATCGCCCGCATCGACGCCGACACGACGCGACTGAAGGGCTCGCTCGAAGCGCAGCTCGGCGCCGTGCATGCCGGCGAAGTCGACGTGCTGGTGGGCACGCAGATGGTGGCCAAGGGCCACGACTTCCGGCGCATGACGCTGGTGGCTGCGGTCAACCCGGACAGCGCGCTCTTCGCGAGCGACTTTCGCGCGCCCGAGCGCCTGTTCGCGCTGTTGATGCAGGCAGGTGGCCGCGCCGGGCGCGAAGCATCGCAAGCGGGTGCGAGTGAGATGTGGGTGCAGACCTGGCACCCGCGCCATGCGCTGTTCGCCGCGCTCGGCAGACACGACTTCGCCGCGTTCGCGGCCAGCCAGTTGCGCGAGCGTGAGAGCGCGGCGCTGCCGCCGTTTTCGAGCCTGGCGCTGCTGCGCGCCGAGGCCAAGGACGCGGCGCTGGCCGCCGCCTTCCTGCACGCGGCGGCTGCGTGCGCAGCATCGCTGCCCGAAGCCGCGGGCGTGATGGCCTATCCGCCGGTGCCGCCGCCGATCGCGCGCATCGCCGGCATCGAGCGCATGCAGATGCTGGTGGAATCGCGCTCGCGCGCGGCCTTGCAGCGCTTCCTCGCGGCGTGGGTGCCGCAGCTCACGCCGCTGGGCAAGGAGAAGGCCCAGCGCGTGTTGCGGTGGGCTGTGGACGTGGATCCGCTGGCGATCTGACGAGGGATCAGTCGTCGTGCTTGCCGTGGCCCTTGCCGTGGCCACGGCCGCGACCTTGCGCATGCACCGGCGGGCCCTTGCCCGGATTCGCCTGTACGTACTGCGCCTGCACCCACTCTTCCTTGACGAAGTAGACCTGACGGCCGCAGGCGTCGTACCGGTGGCAATGCTTGCCCCACTTCTTGGCGTGACCCGGCGGCACGTACAGATACAGCGGCTGCGGCGCGGCGACGATCACCGGCTGGGCCACCACCACCGGTTGCGGCGCGATGATCACCGGCTGGCGGTAGACCACCGGCGGCGGTGGTGCGCCGTTGCCGATCTCGATGCGCCCGTAGACGCCCGGCTGGCGAATGGTGACGCCGACGCCGACATCGACACCGGCCAGCGTCGGTGACGCGGCAACGAAGGACAAGGCGGCAAACGCGGCGCGGGCAGCGATGGACGCAGGCTTCATGGGGGCTCCTTGGCAAGTCTTTCCGACAAAACGCCAGTGTGCGCATGCACGTTGACTCGGCAAGGGGCGACGGCCACGCCGCGCGCCGCGGCGTGCACTATCGCCGCGGCGTTTCGATTCGTAGCATGCTTCACGAGTCTTCATGATCAGCCCGGCTGAAACAGCCACGCCAGCGCCGAGAACGTCACGAAGGAAAGCGCCGTGGAGCTCAGGATGATGCGCGCCACGCGCCCGTTGTCGGCGCCGTACCTTTCGGCCAGCAGCGAAACGCTGCTCGCGCTCGGCAGCGCGGCGGCCAGCGTCAGCACCATGATCTCGAAGGCGCCGATCGGCGCGCCGAGCGAACGCGCGCCTGCGGCCAGCGCGAACACCAGCAGCGGATGCGCGAAGAGCTTGATCGCCGCGACCGGCAAATACAACGACGGCGGTGTGCGCGTGTGCGCATGCTGCCCCGCGCGCCACAGCACCGCGCCGATCGTGAACAGTGCGACCGGGCTCGCCGCGTCAGCCAGCATGTTGACGATGGCGGAGAGCGGGCCCGTCAGCTTGAAGCCGAGCACCGAGCACAGTGCGCCGAGCGCGATCGCCCACGGCAACGGATTCGACAGCACGCCCTGCAACGCCTTGCCCAGCGCCGCGCGCGTGCCGGCGCCGCGCGCCTCGTGCGCCTGCGCGATCGCGATGCACAGCGAGGTGGTGACGAACAGGTCGATCAGCAGCGCGCAGATCACCGGGCCGACTGCGGCGGGCCCGAGCAGCGCGGTCAGCAGCGGCACGCCCATGAAACCGGTGTTCGGAAAGGCCGCGACGAGCGCGCCGAACGCCGCGTCCTTGAGCGTGATGCGCGCTGAAGCGGTGAACGCCAGCGTGAAGGCGGCGATGCCGAGCGACGCCAGCAGCGAGACGACGAGCACGACCGGGTTGAGCAACTGCCCGATCGGCGTGTTCATGCCGAAGCGAAACAGCATCGCCGGCAGCGCGAAGTACAAGACGAAGGCGTTCAGGCCCGGCACTGCCGATTCCGGCAGTACGCGCCGCTGCGCTGCGGCATAGCCCATCGCCACCAGCGCGAAGAACGGGAGCGTGACGGCGAGGATGGGCTGCATCGTTGCGCGCGAGTATCTCAGCGCCGCGAACTCGCTGGCCAGGCGCGGACCTCGGCATCGCTGCGCAAATGCACACGACCTGCGCATGCGCAGCGCTGCGTCATGGGGGCGCGCCTTACCACATCGGCGCCACGTCGCTGCGCACGCGAGCTGGCTACGATGGCCGCCGATGTCCGACACGCTCAACCCGCGCCAACTGGAAGCGGTGCACCACCTCAGCTCGCCCTGCCTCGTGCTCGCCGGCGCCGGCTCGGGCAAGACGCGCGTGATCGTGCACAAGATCGCGCGGCTGCTGCACAGCGGGTTGGAGCCCAGGCAGATCGCTGCCATCACCTTTACCAACAAGGCCGCCGCCGAGATGCGCGAGCGCGCCAAGGCGCTGGTCGGGCCGCGTGCGGCCAAGGCCTTGGTGGTCAGCACCTTTCACTCGCTCGGTGTGCGCTTGCTGCGCGCCGATGGGCAACGCATCGGCCTGAAGCCTAACTTCTCGATCCTCGACAGCGACGACGTGCTCGGCGTGCTGCGCGACGCCGGTGGTACGACGGATGCGAAGCTGGCGCGCCGCTGGCAATGGGCGATCAGCTTGTGGAAGAACCAGGGGCTCGATGCGAGCACGGCTGAAGCTGCGGTCGAGAACGACGACGAGCGCGTCGCTGTGCGCGTGATGCAGCGCTACGAGGAGCGCCTGGCGGCCTATCAGGCCGTGGACTTCGACGACCTGATCGGCCTGCCTCTGAAGCTCTTGCAACGCGACGATGAGACGCGCTCGAAGTGGCGCGCGACGTTCGAGCACGTGCTGATCGACGAAGTGCAGGACACCAACAGCGTGCAGTACGAGCTGCTCAAGGCGCTGGTCGGCGATCGCGGTGTCTTCACCGCGGTCGGCGACGACGACCAGAGCATCTACGGCTGGCGCGGCGCCACCATCGACAACTTGAAGCGCCTGCCGCAGGACTATCCGAAGCTCAAGGTGATCACGCTCGAGCAGAACTACCGCTCCACCGGCGCGATCCTGGCCGCGGCCAACGCGGTGATCGCGGCCAACCCGAAGATCTTCGAGAAGAAGCTCTGGAGCGAGTACGGCGAAGGCGAGCCGGTGCGTGTGCTCGAAAGCGATGGTGAAGAGCACGAGGCCGAGCGCGCTGTGGCGCTGATCCAGGGCAAGAGGGGCGAAGGCGGCCAGGTCAGGTTCGCCGACTTCGCCGTGCTCTACCGCGCCAACCACCAGGCACGCGTCTTCGAGCAGAAGCTGCGCGCCGCTCAGATTCCGTACAAGGTCTCGGGCGGCCAGAGTTTCTTTGATCGCGCCGAGATCAAGGACCTGTGCGCGTGGCTGCGATTGATCGTCAACAACGACGACGACCCGGCCTTCCTGCGCGCGGTGACCACGCCCAAGCGCGGCATCGGCCATGCCACGCTCGCAGCGCTCGGCGAGTTCGCGTCGAAGTGGAAGACGAGCCTGTTCGAGGCGCTGTTCGCCGACTCACTGGTGGCCGCCGTCAACGCCAAGGCGCGCGCCGGCCTGCACGAGTTCGGCCGCAGCATCAACGACCTCGAACATCGCGCGCGCCAGACGGTGGGCGGCGAAGCAGCGCGCGCCTACCTGATGGGCTGGCTGAAGGACATCGGCTACGAGCAGCACCTGCATGACGGCGAAGACAGCGAGAAGCTCGCCGCCGCGCGCTGGAGCAACGTGCTCGACTTCATCGACTGGATCGTGCGGCGTTGTGGTGGCGACGGCGACGAGGAAGCCAAGAGCGTCATGGA
This sequence comes from uncultured beta proteobacterium, assembly GCA_963738605.1. GTDB lineage: Bacteria > Pseudomonadota > Gammaproteobacteria > Burkholderiales > Burkholderiaceae_C > CADEEN01. The sequence continues at coordinate 207,277 of CAVTXG010000003.1, read as the reverse complement.
GGTGGCGCAGACCATCAGCATCATCGCCAGTCTTGCAGAGCGCGGCGACGAGCAGGACGTGGTCACGCTGTCCACGCTGCACGCCGCCAAGGGCCTGGAGTGGCCGCATGTGATCCTGGCCGGCATCAACGAAGGCTTGCTGCCGTTCAAGAGCGAGGCCGAAGACATGACCGGTGCGCGGCTGGAAGAAGAGCGCCGGCTGATGTATGTCGGCATCACGCGCGCGCGCACGACACTCGCCGTGAGCACGTTGCGGCGGCGCAAGAAGGGCCGCGAGACGGTGGCCGGCGTGCCCAGCCGCTTCATCGCCGAGATGAGGTTGAACGAGCGCATCGCCAAGGAAGACCCGCGCGAGAAACTGAAGCGTCTCCGCGCCGAGCTGGCGGCGAAGACGCAAGCACCGGCGCCATCGACGAGCGGCGCGGCGTGATCGTCACGAGCCTTGGTTGGTGAGACTGGCCAAAGGCAGATCGAGTGATGACAAGCGCGCCGCGTTGCGGCAGCATCCGGTCCCTGGAGGCTTATCCATCATGCAGTCCACGACAAACTTGCTCACTTTCACGGCCGCTCTTGCCGTCGCGGCAGCGTCGGCCTTTGCCCAGGCGCAGCCCGCCGATTTCCCTGCCGACGCCAAGGCGCTCGCGCCCGAGGCCTTGAAGGAACGCTTGGCCGGGAAGGTCTTTCACGTGGCGTTTGCCGACGGCATGACGATCCGGCTGCAGTACCAGGGAGGCTACTACTACGTTGATACCAGCCGCGGTGCTCGGGTCCACGGCACGTGGCGTGTTGACGGCAGCAAGGTCTGCACCGAGCGAGCAGGCCGTGGACCGGAGTGCGATGAAGCGCGCCTGGTCGGCGACGTACTGCACTTCAAGCGCCAGAACGGCGAGATCGTCAAGTTCGAGCCGCGCTGAACGGCCGTCCCGAGGCGCGACATCCGAGCGCGTCGCCGCGATCGGGGCGGCGGCGTGAAAGGCTTCACCCTTCGCGCCAGCGGCCGTGCCGGGGCGCCGTGCGGCGCGGCACGAGCCGCTCCATCATGGCGCCAGACCGACTCGAACGGGCCCTGGGCACATGAAGACCGATCCCATCATCGCCGACCGCGGCGAGTTCATTGATGTGCTCGACGCGCTGCGGCGCGGCCACGTGCTGGTGCGGGTCAGCGACCTGAGCGGCGGCTGCATGATCGACGGCGGCGTGGTCTATCGCGCGTATGGGCCGCTGACGCGCTACGCGTTGATCCGCGAGTTCGACAACCCGCACGGCTTCGCGGCGGTGCACTACTACCGGCTGACGGAGCGTGGCCGCGAGTTCGCCACGCGCGCAGTGCAGGCCTGGCGCCGCCGACCGCTGGTCGAGCGCGTCGCCACCCGCCTCGTCGGCTGATCGACGCTACATGCCCTTGAACAACCCGAGGTAGCTGCGGCTGACCTCGAGCTGTTCCTTGTGCCCCTTCACGCTGACGATCTGGCGCCCGCGGAAGTCGCGCGTGACGCCGGCGATGGCTTTCACATTCACCAACGTCGAGCGGTGAATCTGCCAGAACAGCTCGGGGTCGAGCTCGTCGATCAGTTCCTTGATGGGTTTTCGGATCAGCGCTTCGAGACTCGCCGTCTGCACCCGCGTGTACTTCTCGTCGCTGATGAAGAACAGCACCTCTTCGACCGGGATCATGCGGATCGCATCGCCGACGCCGGCCTGGATCCATTGCAGGCGTTGCGGCGCACCGGATGGATTGATCTTCGCGCTCAGCTGCTGCAGCAATTGCTGCAAGGGTGCGCCGGCGGGCGCGCCATCGTCGAGCGGACTGCCGGCCGTGCGTTGCGCCAGTCGCTTCTTCAGCCGCTGCACCGTCACCGCCATGCGCTCGCGCTCGGCCGGCTTCAACACATAGTCGGCCACGCCCTGTTCGAAGGCTTCGAGCGCGTACTGGTCGTAGGCGGTGATGAAGACGATCTCGGGCAGCAGCTCGTCGTCGGCGACTTCCATCTGCGCGATCTGCTTGGCGGCTTCGACGCCCGTCAGCCCCGGCATGCGGATGTCGAGGAAGACGATGTCGGGCCGGTGTTGCGCGACCAGCGCCACCGCTTCGGCGCCGTTCCTGGCTTCGGCCACGATCTGCAGTTCGGGCCAGGCTTCGGCCAGGCGCGCGCGCAACTGCTCGCGCATCAGACGCTCGTCGTCGGCGAGCACGGCACGGGGGTTCGTCGTCATGCCGTGATTGTCGCTTTCGAGGCGCGGTCTTTCCACAGCCAGCGCAGCAGCAGCACCAGCGGCCAGAGCACGAGCCCGACGACCAGCAGCCCGACCATGAGACCCAGCGTTCCGAGCGCGATCGGCACGACGAAAGCCAGCACCGCGATCACCGGCAACGCGATCACGATCACCACCGACGCGATCATCACGCCGACCACGGCCGTCAGCCAGTGGCCGAAGTGCGTGAACGCCGGCAGCACGAAGCGCTCGCCGTCGACGCTGATGACGGTGCCCGGCGGCAGCACTTCCGACAGCATCCAGGCGACGAACGCGCCGACGAGGAGCGAGACGATCAAGGTCGCCCAGAACACGACCCACGCGGTCGTCTTCAGCCAGGGCGTCATGTCGTTGCTCCCGCCGCCACCGTGCGATACGGCACGGCGATCGTCACCTTGGTGCCGCTCGGTGCGTTCTCGGCGACGGCCACGCTGGCCTCGCGGCCGTAGAGCAGTTGCAGGCGCTCGCGGATGTTGGCGAGGCCGACGCCGGTGCCCGCGGTGGCGGCCTTGCCGAAGCCCAGGCCGGTGTCGGCGACGACGATGTTCAACTTGCCGTGCACGATCTCGGCCCTGATCAGCAGCTCGCCGCCCTCGGCCTTGGGCTCGAGGCCGTGCTTGATCGCGTTTTCCACCAGGCTCTGGATCATCATCGGCGGGAACTCGGCCGAGAGCAGGCCGTCGGGCACGTCGATGCGTGTCGTCAATCGCTCTTCCATGCGCACCTTGAGGATTTCGAGGTAGGGCTTGATGACCGCCATCTCGCGCGCCAGGTCGCGCGGCGCGCCGTGGTTGGCCTCGCGCATCGTCGGCATCGAGGCGCGCAGCAGCGCGATCAGGTTCTTCTGCATCTGGCTGGCGCGCGGCGGATCGGTCTCGATCAGGTGGTCGATCGAGGCCAGGGTGTTGAACAGGAAGTGCGGCTCGACCTGCGCCTGCATCGCGGCCATGCGCGCCTCGACCACCTGGCGCTTGAGTTGTTCGCTCTCGGCGACTTCGGTGGCCTGCGCGGCTTCGGCTTGCGCCGTGAGCTGGCGCTTGTAGCTGCCCTTCAAGATGCCCGAGCAGACGATCCACAGGAACGCGAGATTCGGCAACGTGTCGCCCAGGCTGGTGCGGGTGATGCGCTTGCGCAGGCTGCCGCCCTGCAGCTCCTCGATGGCGCGCTCGGCGTCGCGCACTGCCTCTTCAGCGTCGCGTCGCGCCTGCTCGGCGTCTTCCTTGGCGCCTTGGACCGCTTCGCGGATGGTCGCGCGTGCTTCTTCGACAGCGCGCTTGACTTCATCGGTGCTGCCCGGCGGCACGATGATCTTGATGCCCTTGTCCTCGATCTCGCGCGCCAAGCGCTCGGCGGCTTCCGCCGCTTGCGCCGCCGAGGCCGCGGCCTGCGCAGCCGACGCGGCTGCCGGCGCGTGGTGCGGCGTGATGCGCACGCCGTGCTTGCCGATGGAAATCTCCACCGTTTCTTCCTTGCCGTCCTTGGGGCGCTCGATCTTGATCAGCGCTTCTTCCTTGGGAGCGGGTGAGCCGGGCGCTTTCGGCGGCGGCGGCGGCTTGGGCGCGATCACCACCTTGGGCGGCAGTGTCTCCACCGTTTCCGAAATGGTCCAGGTGAACGGCGGGATGTCCTTCAGGATGCCGCTGACGATCAGCAGCAACAGCGCGAGCACCAGGAAGCGCTTCCAGCTGATCGATACCAGCCAGGCAGCGTAGGCATGGAAGGCGCGCACCAGCGGCGCAAAGCGTTCGCCCCAGGTGGGCTTGTGGTGGATGGCAGAGGCAATGGGCATGGGGCGAGGCAGCAGCAGGAAGCCACTCTACCCATGCGCCGCGGCACACGCCCGCGGCTTGCGACCCGCCGCAGCCGCCGGCCGACAGGCTGCGGCTGCGGCGGATGGGCGCTCAGAAGGCGTGAATGAATCCGGCGTGCCCGAGAGGCCCGCCAGAACGCGTCCAATCAAGGCGCAAAGCACAGCCGCAGCTCGTGCTGCGGCGAGCATTTGCAACGCCGAGTGGGCGCGTTCTGGTGGGACGAGCGGGCATGGTGGGTTCGTTCACACCTTCTCAGACGAAACCGAGGTTGCGCGCCGAGCCGAAGTTGCGCAGGTTCGGCAGGATGGCGTCGAGCGCAGCCGCGTCGGCGCCAAACCACGCCAGCAGCGTGGCGGCGTACTGGTCGACCGAGGTCGTCGGGATCCAGCGGCCGTGCTGCTCCCAGGAGTCGACGCCGACGTCGTCGGGCCCGCCCAGCGCCAACGTCGGGTAGGTGCCGTAGCTGCGGCCGCCGCGCACCGCGCCGCCCATCAACAGATGGTGGTTGCCCCAGGCGTGGTCGGTGCCGTTGCTGTTGTTGGGTTTCAAGGTGCGGCCGAAATCGCTCTGCGTGAAGAGCGTCACTGCATCGGCCATGCCGATGCCCTTCATTGCGTTGTGAAAGCACGCCATCGCGTCGCCGAGCGACTTCAGCAGCCGCACGTGCTCGCCCTGCAGCGCATCGCCGGTGGTCTGATTGCCGTGGGTGTCGAAGCCGCCCTGCTGCGCGAAGAAGATCTGGCGCTCGCCTTGCACCGTGGCGCGCCCGTCGATCAGCTTGGCGGTCTGGTAGAGCTGTCGTCCGAGCGGCGTGTCGATGCGGCCATTGCTGGTGATCGGTGCAAAGGCGGCATCGATCGCCGCATTGGTGCCGGCGCTGCCGGGCGTGCGCGCCACCAGCGCGCCGAGCCGATCGCCCACGGCAAACGCCTCCATCTGCTGGCGCTGGTAGGCGTTGGACAAGGTGATGTCGCTTTGCGCATACAGCGCAAGCACCGCTTCCTTGCGCGCGCGCATCGGCGCCCAGTTCAGGTCGAGGTAGTCGGCGCTCAGGTTCGCACCCGGCTCGGGCAGCACCAGCGGCACCGCGCTCGACGACAGGCCGAAGCGCGCGTTGCCGCCGAGCGAAATCACCGGGTTGGTCGTGCCCAGGCGTTGCGCCGCGCGCCCGCCCCAGCCGGTGCGGGCCTGGGCGTCGGTGGTGCCGCTTTCCCAGAGCAGTTGCTGGTCGGAGTGCGAGAACAGGTTCTCCGGGACGAGCGCCGAGGCGACATTGGCGCTGGTGTAGTCGGCCTTGGAGAGCGGCGCGTACAGCGGGCCGACGTTGAACAGCGGCGCCAGCTTGCCCTCGGCCCACACCGGCATCAGCGCCGACAGCGACGGGTGCAGGCCGAAGTCGGTGCCCGACAGCCCCAGCAGCGAGCCGCGCGGCAGCGCCATCGCGCCGCGCACTGCGCTGTATTGGCCGTGTCGCGTCGCATCGGTGGGCACGATCGTGTTGGTGCCGTCGTTGCCGCCGTAGAGGAAGACGCAGACCAGCGCGCGATAGTCGGCGGCGCGCGCGGCGCGCAGCGTTGCCAGGCTGCCCAGGCCGACGAGGCCGAGCGATCCGCTCAGGGCGCCGGCACGGCGCAGGAAGTCGCGGCGAAGGAGGTTGTTGTTGTTCATGGCGCGGGCCTTCAGCGTTGGATCTGGAAGTTGGGCGAACCGTAAACCAGGTAGGCCGCGCTGTAGACGCGCTGCTGCTGCCAGGTGCTCGGGTCGGTCGTGCTGCTGTTGAAGGCCTCGACCGCGCGGATCACCGCGCTGCGCTGCGTTGCCGGCAGCGGCGCCCCCAGAGCGAGATTCGAGATGCGATCCACCAGCTTGGCGGCGTCAGGCGCGTCGCCGATGAAGGCGTCGATCCTGACGCGCGTGCCGCTGGCGCCGGGCACGCTGCCGTTCGGGCTCGAGCCGTTCGAGTCGAACAGGTACGCGAGGTAGTTCAGCCGTTCGATCGCGGCGTTGGCGTTGTGGATGCCGAAGCCGGGGCCGACCAGCGAGGTGCCGGGCACCGGATAGTCCGGCGCGTAGAAGTTGAAGACCGAGGGCGGCCGGAAGACATGCTGGCGCAGGGTCTCGCCCCACCACCAGCTCAACGGCACGCCATCGGTGTAGCCGTTCAAGCCGCGCAGCGCCGCAGCGAAGTGCTGCGCCGGGTCGCGCAGGCGGCCGGCACTGGCGGCTGGCGCGCTGTCGCCGCGCGCTTCGGCGTCGAGCAGGATCGCCGCGACGGTGGCGGCGAGGTCGCCGCGCTGGCCGCTGCCGAAGTTTGCGCCGCCCGCGCTGAAGCGGCCATTGACAAAGGCGCTCGCCACACGCTGCACGTAGCCTGTCGATGGATTGCTGCTGACCAGGAACTGGATCAGCTGCCGGCCGATGAAGGGCGCGATGTTGGGGTGGTTCATCAGGCTGTCGAGCACGCGCTCGAGCGCCTGCGCGGCGTCGGTGTTGGCGGCCTTGCTCACGCCAGCCAGCAGCGTGCGCGCATTCGGGTCGTGGCGCGCGGCCAGCGGCACCATGTCGCCGCCGTAGTACTGGCAGTTGGTGCCCTGCGGCCAGCAGCCCCAGCTCGTACGGCCACCAGCCGGGTATGTCCAGCCGCTGAGCGCGTAGGCGTAGTTGCGCACCGTTTCATTGTCGTAGGTCGGCATGCAGTTGCCGCCGCGCAGGCTGCCGTCGGCGTTGAGCTCGCAGGTGCCGATCGAGAACAGCTGCAGCAACTCGCGCGCGAAGTTCTCGTTGGGCGCGGCCTTGTCGTTGTTGGCGTTGTTCAGGAAGTCGCCCATCACCGGCGACAGCGCCACCTTCTTGAGCACGTTGCGGTAGTTGCCCAAGGCGTTTTCCAGCAGCATGTTCTGGTAGTTGCGGTGGCCGTAGGTGCCGCTGACCTCGTTGCCGCTGACAACGACGATCTGCTGCAGTGCGAAGGCCACGCGCTGGCGCAACTGGTCGGGTTGCGCCGTTGCGTTGCGGTAGAAGTCCCACACCAGGGGTTCGGTCGAGAACCAGTCGCGCCAGCAGTTGCTGCCGGCATAGGGCGAGCGATCGCAGAACCCCACCGACTGGGCGTCGGTGTGCAACGCGTCCCAGTTGCCGCTCGTGTAGCGCGAACCGCCTGCACTCAACTGCGATTGCACCCAGGCCACAGCGCCCTGCGAGCGCATCTGCGCGATCAGCGCTTCGGTGGCGCCGAAGCTGGCCTGGTCGGCCAGCCGCACCGCGTCGCGCTGCGTCATCGCGCCGGCGGGGGCGGGAGCGGGGGCAGGAGCCGGAGAAGGTGCGGGTGCAGGGGTAGGTGCAGGAGTGGGTGCAGGAGTAGGTGCAGCTGAGGCCGTGTTCTCGTAGTCGCAAGCCTTGAACACGCCGTAGATCGGATCGCCCCAGACGCTGTTGTTGCAGCCGATGGAGCCGGTGACGGTCTTGAAGGCATAGACGCCGTTGGCGCCGTAGCGCACCTGGCGCGTGCTCGGCACCGAGCAGACGCCGTCTTCGCTGGCGCAGTGGGTCCACGCGGCGGCCGGGGCGGGCGACGGTGCGGGAGCAGGTGTCGGTGCGGGAGCAGGCGTCGGTGCGGGAGCAGGCGTCGGTGACGGGGCTGGTGCTACGGCGTAGTCGCAGCTCTTGACGACGTTCGGCACGGGGTCGCCGCCCCAGGGCGTGTTGTAGCAGGCGATCGAGCCGGTGACGGTTCGGTAGTAGTACGAGCCATTGGCGCCGTAGCGCACCTGGTTCGTGGCGGGCACGCGGCAGACGCCGCCCTCGCTGGCGCAGTTGACCCAGGAGGCGACTGGTGCCGGTGCGGGGGTGGGTGCTGGTGCCGGTGCGGGCTGGGCCGGCGCGCGGGCGCAGACTCGACCGCGTAGGCGCAACTCTTGACGACGTTCGGCGCGGGATCGCCGCCCCACGGCGTGTTGTAGCAGGCGATCGAGCCCGTCACGGTCTTGTAGTAGTACGAGCCGTTGGCGCCGTAGCGCACCTGGTTCGTGCCGGGCACGCGGCAGACGCCGCCTTCGGGCGCGCACGCGACCCAGCTGGTGGTGGCCTCTGCGGCGGCGACGGCGCGCAGAGGAGTGCTGCTATCGATTGATGCCGCCGAGGTGGTCGCGGCATCCGTGCTCGGTTCGTTGCTGCTGCCCGCGCCGCCGCAGGCGGTCAGCACGGCGGCCATCGAGAAGCTCAGCGACAGCAGGCGCTGTCGGCGTGGATCGTGCGTTGAGCGGTGCACAGCGAAAGTCTTGTTGGTTTGCATGACAGGCCTTCTTTTTGTTGACGACGGATCGTGCATGTTTGCCGCGATGCGATGTCACGAAACCTTGCCTGCGTGGGCAGCAACCTACTTGACGATACTTCTGTGGCGCAACCCGAAGCACCAGGCTGGGCCGGTGCTCCTGACGTTCTACTGCACTGTCAACGTCGCCAAGGCCGAGCCGCTGCTCGCAACACCGCTCGAATTGACGGTGAGCACCGATACGAAGTAGGTGCCGCGCTGGAGCCCGCTCAGCACAGCACTCGTGCTCGAGGCTCCAGAGACGTTGACCGACGCGGTAAGTGCTGTGGCGCTGGTCCCATAGACCACGCGGTAGCCTGCGATATCCGTTAGCGCCAGACGGTCACTCCAGGTACTTTGTAGTTGTCCCGTGGCTGCCGAGAAGTCCCGGGTCATATTTGATTCTGCGCCCGCCCGCCTCACATCGTTCTCAAGAACCAGAAACCGCTGTCGTAGGTTGGGAAGTAGACGACGCCCTTGAGCTGGGGGACGTACAAGAAGCGCTTCCACACGCCGTTGGGGGCCGATGGGATCTGCACGCTGTTGGTGGGCAGGGTGTCCACGCTGAAGGTCTGGGCGTTGATGCGGTAGACCGTGCTGCCAGAGCCGGGCTGGCGCATCAGATAGGCGTCCAGCCCGGGGTCGTAGACCAAGCCGTTGCCATTGCCGCTCATGGCCGAAGCGTTCGGGCCGGTGAAGCTGACGCTTTGCATGGTGTTGGTGGCGATGTCGTAGACGCCCCGATCGTTGACCTCGCCGCCGACCACGAGGATGCGATTGCGCCGGGTGTCCACGGCCGAGGCGGCGTACTGGCCGTACACGCCGGTATTGCTCAACATGCGGCTCCAGGTGTTGGAATCGCTGCTCCAGCGCGTCACTGCGGAGTTGCCGAACGCGTAGGCATCACCCGTGCCCTTGTGCTCGATCACCGCCGAAGCGATCACGCTGCTGAAGTCCGACAGCGCATCCGGATAGGTCCGTGCCGCGTCCCAGTCGTTGACGCCCAGGTTGAAGCCGTCGAAGCTGGCGATACCCCAGCCGTTGCCCCAGCGCGAGCCGCCCAGAACCATCGCACGGTTGCGCCGCTCGTTGAGCATCACGCCGTAGTAGGTATGGCGCGAGGTGGGGCGGCCGTCCGCGTAGTGCGAGCTGCTGTCCAGCAGCTGGGCGTCCGGGGTTGCCGCACGCGGCTCGGTCCACTTCGGCGTGTTGTCGGTCAGCCGGATGCGGTTGACCTCGTTGCCCGCGTAGTCGTGGTGGCCGCCGTTGGCCACCGAATACACCGACGAGTCGCGGGTGTCGATGGCAAAGCCGTTCCAGGCGCCAACCTTGGCCGACGGGCCGGTGTTGCCGCTCACGACCACGGCCCGGGGCGCCGTGGCCAATGCGGTTCCGGCGATCTGTCGCCATTCACCCACCGCGATGCCTTGACGCCAAGTCGGCATGCTCGCCTCGGACAACGCGCCGACGAGCGCTGCAGGTGCGGGTGCGGGTGCAGGTGCGGGTGCGGGTGCGGGTGCGGGTGCGGGTGCGGGTGCGGGTGCGGGTGCGGGTGCGGGTGCGGGTGCGGGTGCGGGTGCAGGTGCGGGTGCGGGTGCGGGTGCGGGTGCGGGTGCGGCGCCGGCCAGTGTCGGGTCCGCAATCTTATTGCGCGAGACGATGAGTTCGTCGTACCAGGTGTAGGCAGTGGGGTGGGTCTGCGAGGCGCTCTTGCCGGTGTGGTAGGGCAGCAGCCAGATTTTGCCGTAGCGATGGTTGGCGCCGTCGGGGCCGGCAGTGAGGTTGTAGGGACCCCACTGGATGAGCAGCTCCGAAGGTCTGCCTTCGCGCGCGCCCCACAGCGTGACGTAGCTACCCTTGAACTCGTCGCCCACACGCGGGCCGAGCTTGACGTTCATCTGGAACGTCATCCACTCGTTGGCCACGTAGCCAAAGCAGTTGCCGTTGGGAGCAAAGTAGCCACTGCTGCTTTGCGAGTACAGGCAGTAAGGCGCAGCGCGACCGTTCTGCATCTTGAAGTCATAGGTGCCGAACGACTCGGTGAAGCCGTCATAGGGGCCGTGTGAAGTCGACCCGGTGCAGGAGTTGTACATCTGCGGGAAGCCCCGCTGGTTGGAGTTTTGCACCGGCAGTTCGAGCGCCGAGCACGAGGAGTGGAACGTGCCGGGCACGTCGCCGGTGCCCACGATGACTTGCTTGAAGCCGTTGCCGCCGCTGTAGATGGTGTTGATGAACTCGGGGCTGAAGCGCTGGCGCCACTGGACGAAGAACTCCTGGCCGCCGTCGAACTGCACCGACAGGTCCTTGGAGAAGTTGGTGAAGTACGACCCTGAGGTGTCAGACCCCGTGTTGGACGGCACCGTAAAGCGCAGCGAGCTGCCGCCGGAGGCTTTGACGCCGGTGTCGCGCGTCGCACGACTGTAGTCGCTGGTGCCGCTGGGCGGGATGATGCCCGCGTTCTGATACCACGCGCCGGTGGTGCCGCCGCTGCCGGTGTTGAACTCGCTCGTGTCGTCAAAGCCCACGCACCTGACCACCCCGGGCTGCGCGCAGCGGGTAGCAAAGTCCTGGCTGCCCGCCGGTGCTGGTGCTGGTGCTGGTGCTGGTGCTGGTGCTGGTGCTGGTGCTGGTGCAGGTGCAGGCGCAGACGTGGTCTGGTAATCGCAAGCCTTGAACACGCCGTAGATCGGATCGCCCCAGACGCTGTTGTTGCAGCCGATCGAGCCGGTAACGGTCTTGTAGGCGTAGGCACCGTTGGCGCCGTAGCGCACCTGGCGCGTGCTCGGCACGGAACAGACGCCGCCTTCGGTCGCGCAGTTGGTCCACGCGGCGGCTGGTGCAGGTGCGGGAGCCGGTGAAGGAGCAGGGGCCGGTGCGGGAGCAGGCGTCGGCGCAGACTCGACCGCATAGGCGCAACTCTTGACGACGTTCGGCGCGGGGTCGCCGCCCCAAGGTGTGTTGTAGCAGGCGATCGAGCCGGTCACCGACTTGTAGTAGTACGAGCCGTTGGCGCCGTAGCGCACCTGGTTCGTGCCGGGCACGCGACAGATGCCGCCTTCGGGCGCGCAGGTGAGCCATGAGGTGCTCGGCACCGGGGCCGGTGCGGGAGCCGGTGCGGGAGCAGGCGCAGGTGCGGTGACGTGACTGCATAAGCGCAGCTCTTGACGACGTTCGGCGCGGGATCGCCGCCCCACGGCGTGTTGTAGCAGGCGATCGAGCCCGTCACGGTCTTGTAGTAGTACGAGCCGTTGGCGCCGTAGCGCACCTGGTTCGTGCCGGGCACGCGACAGACGCCACCTTCGGGTGCGCACGCGACCCAGCTGGTGGTGGCCTCCGCGGCGGCGACGGCGCGCAGAGGGGTGCTGCTATCGATAGACGCCGCCGAGGCAGTCGCGGCATCCGTGCTCGGTTCGTTGCTGCTGCCCGCGCCGCCGCAGGCGGCGAGCACGGCGGCCATCGAGAAGGTCAGCGCCAGCAGGCGTTGTCGGCGTCGATCGTCTTGAGCGTGCGTCCGGAGTCGGCGCACGTTGGAGTTCTTTCTGGAGGGCATGGCAGGCCTGCTTCGTGAGGACTGCGCATCCTGCGTGCATGCCGCGGTGCAATGTCACGAAACCTTGCCTGTCAAGGCCACCCCCTAACCTGACGATACTTCTGTCTCGGAACCGAACCCTCAGTAAGCAGCCGTCAGCAGGCTGCCCGCAGCGCCGAGAGCGAGCAACGCGAGCAGCGTTGCAAGGGCCAGTCGCGCCAGCATGGCCCGGCCGTCATCGTCGGCGTGGAGCATCGGGTCGGGGCCGGTGTCGCGGTTCATGGCGCCACTATCGGCGAGGCTGTGCGCCGCGTCATTCCCTCTGAAGAGGGTGCGTGGCGCGAATGAGCCGATCGCCGCGCTGCTCGTTATGCGCGCTCACGCATTCGACACACGCTCGCCTTCGATGCGCAGCGCTGCCGACGCTGCCAGGTCGCGGCAGAGCGTTTCGCCCCAGTCGGCGAGGCTGCCGGCCGGCGACTGCAATCGGTGCCACACGCGTTGCGCCAGCGGCACCGATGCCCACCACGCGCGCAGCGCCGGCAGCGTTGTGCTCTGCTCTTCGAGCAGGTGGTACTTGAGCAGGACTTTGGCGCCGTGGCGCGCGTGCCGCGCCGGATCGGCGACGAAGCCTGAAAGGCGCGAGCGCGCGCGCTGCAACGCGGCGGCAACGTCAACAAAGGGTGCGCCGTGGCCGGGGATGACGACTCGCGGCGCCAGGCGCTCGATCAGATCGAGCGCCGCGGCCACGTCGTCGAACGCGCGCTCACCGTCGAGCTCGGGGAAGACCACGCCGAAGCCGTTTTCCCAGAGCGCGTCGGCGCTGATGAGCACGCCGTCGTGCGCGTCGAACAGGATCAGCGAGTGCGGGTCGTGACCTGCTGCGGCCAACGCCTGCCAGGTGCGTCGGCCCACCTGCAGCGTTTCGCCGGCACGCAGCAGCGCGTCGTGCGTGAAGCGCTGCATGCGCTGGCCGGTGGCGCGATAACTCAGCACGTCTTCATCCCAACGCGCGATGGCGTCGGCCTCGCCCGGCGGGATGACGACGCGCGCGCCGAACGCACGTTGCAGCCCAGCGTTGCCGCCGCAGTGATCGGAGTGCAGGTGCGTGTTGACGACGCGCGCCAGCGTCTGCCCGCTGTGCAGCGCGCGCTGCACCAGCGCCACCGTCTGCTCGGCATGCAGGCAGTGGCCGCTGTCGATCAGCGTCGCGCCTTCTTCTTCGCGGCCGTGCAGCAGCAGGTTGTTCGACGACAGCCAGCCGCGCTCGAAGACGACAAGGTCTTCGAGCGCCTTCAGCGTCACTTGTAGAGCGCCTGCGGCAGCCACAGCCCGATGCCCGGGAACTGGTAGAGCAGGATGATGGCGATCACCTGGATGCCCATGAAGGGCAGCATGCCGGCGAAGATCTGGTTCAAGGTCACATGCGGCGGGCTCACGCCCTTCAGGTAGAACGCCGCCATCGCCACCGGCGGGGAGAGGAACGCGGTCTGCAGGTTGAGCGCGACGAGCAGGCCGAAGAACAGCGGATCGACGCCGAAGTTGTCGAGCAGCGGGATGAAGATCGGCATGAAGATGACGATGATCTCGGTCCACTCCAGCGGCCAGCCGAGGATGAAGATGATGACCTGCGACAGGACCAGGAACTCGGTCTTCGTCAGGTTCATCGACAGGACCCAGCGCTCGACCAGCTCCTGGCCGCCGAGCAGCGCGAAGGCCGCCGAGAAGATGGCGCTGCCGACGAACAGCCAGCACACCATCGCGCTCGTCTTCGCGGTGAGGAACACCGAGTCCTTGACTTCGCTTTGCAGGCCGGCCTGGCGGTAGGCCAGCAGCGCCCAGGCGGCGACACCCAGGACCGCGAGCGCGCCGAAGGCCGGGGGCACCGGCTGCGCGATCGCGCCGTTGCCGTGCAGCGCGAACCACCCGACCGTCAGCAGCGCGGGCGCCCACAGCAGCAGCCAGACGGCGAAGACCTTGGCCTTGTCGTTGCGCTTGGCGATCGTGGCGTAGATGGCGGCGAGCAGGTAGCCGCCGAAGGCGCCGACCGCCGCGGCCTCGGTGGGCGTGGTCAGGCCGAAGACGATCGAGCCGAGCACCATCAGGATCAGCACGACCAGCGGGAAGAAGCTCTGCAGCAGCATCTTGAAGATTTCGAGGCGCTGAAAGCTGAGCAGTGCGTAGAAGGCGAGCAGCGCGAGCGCACTCGCGCCCAGGCCGATCCACCAGTTGCGCGTGGCCGGGGTGCGGTCGGCGGCGGGCGCTTCGGACGCCGCAGCAGCGGCTTCGGCACCGGCAGCGGCCGGTTCGGCCACGCTGGCGGCGGGCTCCTTCACCGCCTGGGCGCCCGGCGGCTCCTTGACGTCAGCGTCGGCGGGCGGCTCCTTCAACGCGCCGCTGTCTTCGCCCTCCTTGGGCGGCTCCTTCAAACCACCTTCTTCTTCCTTCGGCTCCTGCAGGCCGCCGCCGGCGGCCTCGGGCTCGGCTGTCTTCTCGTCCTGCCCCATCGACTGCAACGCCGGCGCGGCCTCGACCACGACCGGCCGCGTGTTCAGGTGCCAGCTGTACGCGGCGGCCAAGGCGACCAAGAGCAGCGGCGCGACCGTCACGCCGAGCTGGCGCCAGAGGTGCGCGCGCGTCACGCCGAGATCGGTGCGGCCGAGCGCACGCAGGAGCGCGGGCAGGGCGGTGTTCGAGACGGCGCGCGAGACGGTCTCGGTGGCGGCCGGCAGCGGCACGAAGCGCTGTGCGGCCGACAGCGGCGGCATCAGGTGCGGCTTGATCTTGGCCAGCAGCACGACATAGACGATGTACAAGCCGGCCAGCATCAGGCCGGGGAAGAAGGCGCCGGCGTAGAGCTGCACCACCGAGACGCCGGCCGTCGCGCCATAGACGATCAGCATCACGCTCGGCGGGATCAGGATGCCCAGGCAGCCGCCGGCGGTGATGGCGCCGGCCGAGACCTTGATGTCGTAGCCGCCCTTCAACATCTGCGGCAGCGCCAGCAGGCCCATCAGCGTGACCACGGCGCCGACGATGCCGGTGGCGGTGGCGAAGACGGCGCAGGTGAAGATGGTGGCCACCGCGAGCGAGCCGGGCACGCGCGCCATCGCCAGGTGCAGGCTCTTGAAGAGCTTGTCGATCAGGTTGGCGCGCTCGACCAGGTAGCCCATGAAGACGAACAGCGGGATCGAGATGAGCACGTCGTTGCCCATCACCTTGAAGGCGCTCTGCACCATCAGCGTCAGCGTCTTGCCGCTGTCGCGGTCGTAGGCCAGCCAGGTGAAAATCATGCCCATGCCCATCAGCGTGAACGCCGTCGGGAAGCCGAGCATGATGGCCACGACCACGAGCGCCAGCATCATCAGGCCGAGGTGGCCGCTTTCGAGCTTGGGCGCGGCCAGCAGCATCACGGCGGTGCCGGCGATGATCAGCGCCATCAGGATGAAGCCGAACCAAAGTTCCCTGCGGATCTTCATTTCACGGCTCCCTGCTGGCGCACCACCACCGCGTCGAGCGCGGCGATGTCCTCGTCCTTGACGTGGACCATCTCCTTCAACTTGTCGACGTCGACCTCTTCCACGTCCTGCTCGCGCGAGGGCCACTGCCCGTCACGCATGCACTGGATGCAGCGCACGATCTCGACGATGCCCTGCAGCAGCAGCATGCCGCCGGCCAGCGGGATCATGAATTTGAACGGGTACAGCGGCAGCGGCGTCGCCGAGAAGGTGCTCTCGCGGATGTGCAGCGACTCGTTGGCGAAGGTCCAGCCGGCCCAGGTGAGCGCGACGATGCCGGGCAGGAAGAACAGGACGTACAGGATCAGGTCCAGCGTCGCCTGCGTGCGCGGCATGAAAAAGCCGTAGAGCACGTCGCCGCGCACATGGCCGTTCTTGGAGAGCGTGTAGGCACCGGCGAGCATGAACAGCGTGCCGTACATCATGATCTGCGCATCGAGCGCCCAGTCGTGCGGGTTGTTCAGCACGTAGCGCGAGAACACTTCCCACGAGATCAGGAAGGTCAGGACGACGATCAGCCAGGCGAAAGCCTGGCCGAGCCAGGTCGATGCGCGATCGACGGCAATCAGCACGTTCTTCATGAGGAGCCTTGTCGAGCGGCCGCCGCGGACCTGGCTTCGCCAGGCCGCTGGCGGCGCCCCCTTAGGGGGGAGCGGCGTGAGCCGCTCCGGGGTGGTCGGTCAAGCCTTCTTGGCGGGGGCGCGGAAGTAGCGGTTCCACGCCATCTTGAAATCGACCATGTAGTCGTTCTGCCACTGGCCGGCGCGCTCGGCGAACACCTTCTGCGAGTCGAGCACCTTCTTGAACAGCGGGTTGCCGGCGGCCTTCTCGGCGATCACCTTGTCCCAGGCGTCGAGCTGCGCCTTGCAGCACCGCGTCCGGCGTCTTGTAGAAGTTGATCTTGGCCTTCTTCAGCTCGATGTAATCCTTCGAGTTGCGGTCGATCGCCTTCCAGCTCATGTCGGCGCTGGCGGCCTGCACCGCGTAGTCGATCGTCGCCTTGAGGTCGGCCGGCAGCGCGTCGTACTTGCTCTTGTTGAACAGGATCTCGAACTGCTCGCCGCTCTGGTGAAAGCTCTGCAGCATGCAGTTCTTGACCACATCGGGGAAGCCGAGCAGGCGATCGGACGAGGCGTTGTTGAACTCGGCCGCGTCGATCAGGCCACGGTCCAGCGCCGGCACGATCTCGCCGCCCGGCAGCGGGTTCACCGCGGTGCCCAACTCCTTGAAGATGTCCACCGCGAGGCCGACGGTGCGGAACTTCAGGCCTTTCATGTCGGCGACCTTGGACACCGGCTTCTTGAACCAGCCCAGCGGCTGCGTCGGCATCGGGCCATAAAGGTACGACACCACGTCCATCGACAGCGACTTGTAGATCTCGTCGAGGAGTGCCTTGCCGCCGCCGTAGGCGTGCCAGGCCAGCACCATGTTCGGGTCCATGCCGTAGGCCGGACCCGAGCCCCACAGCGCCAGCGCCGTGTTCTTGCCGTAGTGATACGCCACCACGCCATGGCCGCCGTCGAGCGTGCCCTTGTTGACCGCGTCCAGGAGCTGGAACGCCGGCACCACCGAGCCCGAGGGCAGGACTTCGATCTTCAGGCGGCTGCCCGCCATGTCGTTGACCTTCTTGGCGAAGTCGGTCGCGTACTCGTGGAAGATGTCCTTCGCCGGCCAGGTGCTCTGGAAGCGGAAGGCCACGGTCTGGGCGCGGCTGACGGCCGGGGCGGCCAGCGCCGTGGTGGCAACGGCGCCGGCGGAGGCGGCCTTGAGGAACTTGCGGCGGCGGGGGGTGGTGTCTTCCAAGCTCATGGAGTCTCCTGCGGTGGATCGTGTTTGGACTGCGCAATCATCGCGCAGGTTGGAATGTGACCGCAGGTGACGCTGCGCCGCATCGGGGTTTGCGCCTGCGTGCGGATCGTTATCGAAGGGAACTTTGTCCGCCGCGCGAGCGCCGCAAGCCCTCAACTCGCCGGCATCGGCAGCACGTAGCGCGTGCTCGGGCCCTTGCCGGTTTGCACCAGCAGTTCGCGTTCCGCAAGCAGGCCGAGGTGCTTCGAGGCGGTGGCCAGACCGAGCCTGCAGACCTGCGCGTAGCTGCTCTTGTTGATCGAGCCGGTGCGCAGCAGCTCGGCCAGCGCCGCAGCGCGGCGCGGCGTGTCGAGCAGGTCGGCGGCATGCTCGCTCCACTGTGCGGCCAGCCGCTCCTCGCGTGTCAGCTCGCGGTTGTAGGTACTGCGCAGGGATTCGAAATCGGCGTTGAACTCGCTGCCCAGGTCGTGCTTCTGGATCAGGCCCAGCGCCGCCTCTCGCTCCTTGGCGGCGATGGCAAGGTAGGCGCGGGCGATGACCAGGTGAGCGCGCACGTGGGCCGACGGCTCGATAGGGATGGCGAGCACGGCGCGTTGACGCTGCACCTCGGTGATCTCCTCGAAGTGCGCCGCCAGTTCCTGCGGCAGCAGGCGGTTGGCACTGGTATCGGTGCCCAGCACTTCACCCTTCAGGCCGCGCGTGGCTTGGCTGCGCTCGGCATCCTGGTCGTTGGCCAAGGCCGCCGCAGAGTGCGCGTCGCCCAGCCGCTCGTCCTCGGCGTCACGGGTGGCCTGGTAGCGCTTGTAGTAGGCCTCGGCGAGGTTGTAGTGCGAGCGCCAGGCGTGAAGCGCCAGGCCCGCCGCGCGACTGCCGTCCAGCGCAACCTTGTACTGCCCGATGGCGTCGTCGTAGCGCGCTTGCCAGAAGAACGTGGCGCCGAGGTTGAGGTGCACGCTGATCAGGATCTCCGGCTCGACCGACACGCGTGCGCTGGCGTCGACCACGCGGCGCGCGTAGTCGATCGCGCGGTCGAACTCCTTGAGCTGCCCGTAGATGAGGCTCAGGTTGTTGTAGGTGGCGAGCACCGATCGCTGGTCACCGATCCGCTCGTAAAGCGTGAGTGCTCGATGCTTGTGACTCAGCGATTGCCGCAGGTCGCCGGCGCGCCGCCAGTACTCGCCCCAGGCCTGCTCCAGCATCGCAGCGACGTTGGGCGGCGGGTCGTGCCGTGAGCGCAGCGTCTGCGCGCTGTCGAGTACCGTGCGCGACTGGGGGTCGTTGCGCAACACATGCAGCCAGGCCAGACGCACCAGGGTCGTCGTCGTCTCGGTCGTCACTTCGCTGTCGGACGAACTGGCGCGCCGCAGGAACTCGGCGCTTTCTTCGTAGCACGCAAAGGCGCGATCGGCGTCACGCGCTTCGTGGAACTTGCCGAGCGCGCCATAGACGATGCCGAGCATCAGCGGATCGTCCTGTGCCGTGGCGATGCGCAACGCGTGTTCGTAAGCCTGGCTCTCGGATTGAGCGGCGTTTCGCGCTCTCCACAAGGCCGCTTGTGCAAGACAGAGATCGAAGCGTTGCCGCGCCGCCAGGGACTCGTCGGCCGCGACGATCGCGCACAGGCCATCCGTTTCCCGATCAAGGGCCAGCGCGGCGTGATTGCGTCTGAGCAGTTGCAGGAAGTTGGCTGCGTCGTGCGCGGCTGCGCAGTGCCACAGCGCCGAAGGCAGGTCGCCAACGTCGCCGGCGCGTTGCGCCTGCTGCCGATGCCACGCCGCGCGTTCAGCGTCGCTGTCGAAGCGGGTGAGCGCCGGCAACTCACCTTCGACAAAACGCCGCACGCCGGTGGCCTGCGCGCCCTGCGGTGCACGCGACAGCACCTGGGCCAGCAGGCGTTCTCCCTTGTCGAGGTAGCGATAGAAGGTGCTGGGCCCGACCGACCACAGGCCGCAAAGGACGTCGGCGGCGGCTTCGTCGGCGCGCGCGTGGTAGCGGTCGCGAAACGGCGGCACCGGCTCGAAGCCGTAGTGGCACATCAGCGCCAACAAGGGCCGCCAGCTGGTGCGGTCGAGCCAGGCTGCGCGCTCGATGCCCGCCAGGCTCGACGCCCGATCGGGGCGCAGCTGGGTCAGAGCCCAGCGCAGCAGCAGCGTCGTCGCCGCACCGAGCGCTCGCTCGCCGGCCAAGGCATCGCCGGCGGTGCCGAGGACGGCCTTCAACCAGGTGCGTGAGGCTCGGCTGGCGGCGCGCCGGTGTTGCGCCAGAACCTCATCGAGGCGGCCCGCCTTGTGCGCGGCCAGCAAGCCCTCCAACACTGCCCGCCGCGGCTTGGGGTTCGAGTTAGGGGGTGACGGCGTCATCGTCGGGCCGCATCGTCCGGCGATCGTCTGCGCGAGCAGGCGGCGGGTTGCGGCGCAATGCATGTGATTGGCAAGCCGCCGAGGCTACCGTAAGAGCGCGGCACTTCGCCCGCGTCTGTCCCCAATGCAATGGAGAGCGATGCCATGAAGCATTCTTTGCCCCGGTTGGTCGCCGATGGCTGCGATGACGCGGCAGCGGGCACCGACAGTGTGCTGCTGGCCGTCTACGCGCCCTTCGGCACCGACGCCACCTTGAGCAGCTACCCCGGCACTCAACAGCAACCGCTGTCCCAGCACCCCCTGGTGCGCCATCTGCTGCGGGTCGCTGGCGTGGGCATCCATGTCTCGGCGCTGATCGACCGCGTCGGCGAGAACACCTACCTCGTCGAAATCCCCGCGGGCCAACCGGGGCGCATGAGCATCACCTCGAGCTGGAAAGAGGACATGTCGTCGCCGCTGGCTCTGGCCGGTTTTCTGCAACGCGCGCATGCCTGTCACCCGAAGGCCGCCATCGTCCTGTCGCTCGAAGGGCATGGCGCGGGCTACCTGCCCGAGATCGATCGCACGAAGCTGACGGTGGGCAACTTCACGGCCGGCGGCCAGATCACCTGGAAGATCAGCGGCGAGGACTCGCCGATCCTGCCGACCGGATCGCCGGTGCTGCCGACCGGATCGCCCGTCCTGCCGACGGGCTCGCCCGTGCTGCCTGTCAACCACATGCCCCTGTCCACCTGGGGCACAGGCGATGCCCTGCGCCGGGCCCAGGAATGCGGCGTGCCCAAGGTGGCGGTGCTGCACTTCAACAACTGCTTCAACATGTCGGCCGAGTTGCTGCACACCGTATCGCCGTACGCCGAGTACGCCACCGGCTACATGAACTACAACTTCTTCACCGCCGGCGAAACCTATCCCGACGTGGTCCGGCGGCTCGCCGCGCCCGGCCAGCACACGACGCGACAGTTGGCGGCGTGGTTCGCGCTGGGCAACCAGAAATTCCTGGAGGCCAAGGGCAACCACCCGACGGTGGGCGCGTCGGTGCAGCTGGCGGGCATGAGGGGCATTGCCGACGGCATCGACGTTCTGGCGCGCGAGTTGCTGGATGCGCTGCGCGCCAACCCGCTCGGTTCGCCGCAGCGCGACGTGATCGCCAGGGCGATCCAGGCCGCCATCGTGGCCGCGCAGCAGTACGACAGCAGCGGCGGCGGCAGCTTCGCGCTCGAAACGCCCGACGAGCTGACCGATATCGCCAGCCTGGCGCTGACGCTGCAAGCGCCCAGCGTCCTGCCCCAAGCGGTGCGAGACGCTGCCGCGGCCCTGAGCAAGCTGCTGCGCGACATCAAGCGCTACGGCTCTGACGACCTGCCCTGGATCGACACGTCGGTGCGCTGGGACTTCAAACCCAGCGTGGAGCACGACCTGGCGATGAACATCCTGCTGCCCGACCCGAAGCGACTGGGCATCTGGGATTGGCGCTCGCCGTACTACATGGACATCAACCCGGACCCGAATCTGCCGCGGGTACAGCCGCAGGTCATCGATTTCCTCAAAGAGACGAACTGGGTCGAGTTCATCGACGAGTACCACAAGGGCGTGGTTTTCAAGGGCTTGCGGGCCGCCAGCATTCCGGACTTCCCGATCTTCAACGCCAGGTTCGTGCCGCCGCCGTGCAAGCCACCGTACGGTGTGCCGCCGCCCCAACCCGGTGCGAGGCGGCAAGGGCAGCAAGCGCCGCTGACTGCTCCTTCGGCAAGCGGAGCAAGCCGCGGCAGGCTGCTGCAGGCTCCGGGCCATCGTCTGCGCATCGTCTTTCGAATGCCTGCCTGCGTCGGCTGGCGGTGCGTCGCAATGGGAGCGCCCGAGCGCTGCAATGAGCGCACCGCCAGACGCATGTTTCCTCGTCTATTTGTCTGGCGCCCAGCTCAGGGAAGGCTCCAGACCATGAAACTGCAATTTCGCTCCGCCGCGGTGCCCGCGCTCCAAGAGGCACGGCCCGCTCACGACTTCTCAGCCGAAGGCATCATTGCCCCCGTTGCCCGCCACTGGTCACGCTCGGTCCGGGCTGCTGCCCGCCAGTTGCCGCAGGACACCTGGCTGCGAGATCTGCCCCTGGTCGATCCGTCGCCGGCCTCCGCGCTGGACGACCGCCGTGCCCCACGCTGGATGCGGGTCGCCGGCTTGGCCGCTGCCGCGCTGCTGACGCTGTTTGCGCTCGGCTTGGCGGCCAACCTGCTCGATGCGCAGCGCAGCCGCGGGGCCGACGGCCGCGAGCACCTGGCTGCGAAGGTGTGAACAGGCCCTGGAGCGCCGCCCGACCCCGGAGACGGGCGGGCCCGGCCAGCGGCCCGCAACACGCACGCGACCTAGAATCGGCGAGGCCCCGACGTTCAAGCCATCAAGGACCCCGCCATGCCACTCGTCTCCATGCGCCAACTGCTCGATCACGCCGCCGAGCAGGGTTACGGCATCCCGGCGTACAACGTCAACAACCTCGAGCAGGTGCAGGCGGTGATGAGCGCGGCGGCCGAAGTCGGCGCGCCGGTCATCCTGCAGGCCAGCGCCGGTGCGCGCAAATACGCCGGCGAGGCCTTCATCAAGCACCTGATCCTCGCGGCCACCGAACAATATCCGAATGTGCCGCTGGTAATGCACCAGGATCACGGCCAGAGCCCCGACGTCTGCGCCGGCGCCATCAAGCTCGGCTTCTCGTCGGTGATGATGGACGGCAGCCTGGAGGCCGACGGCAAGTCCATCGCCAGCTACGAGTACAACGTCGACGTCACGCGCAAGGTGGTCGACATGGCGCATGCCATCGGCGTCACCGTCGAAGGCGAGCTCGGCTGCCTCGGCTCGCTCGAGACGATGAAGGGCGACAAGGAAGACGGCCACGGCGCCGAAGGCACGATGACGCGCGAGATGCTGCTGACCGACCCCGAGCAGGCGGCGGATTTCGTCAAGCGCACGCAGCTCGACGCGCTGGCGATCGCCATCGGCACCAGTCACGGCGCCTACAAGTTCACCCGCAAGCCCACCGGCGACATCCTCGCGATCGACCGCATCAAGCAGATCCACAAGCGCATCCCGAACACGCACCTGGTGATGCACGGCTCGTCGTCGGTGCCGCAGGATTTGCTGGAGCAGATCCGCAAGTACGGCGGCAACATGAAGGAAACCTACGGCGTGCCGGTGGAAGAGATTCAGGAAGCCATCAAGCACGGCGTGCGCAAGATCAACATCGACACCGACATCCGCCTGGCGATGACGGGGGCGGTGCGCAAGTTCCTGGCCGAGAACCCGGAAAAGTTCGACGCGCGCGAGTGGTTGAAGCCGGCGCGCGAGGCGGCCTACAAGATTTGCAAGCAGCGCTACCTCGAGTTCGGCTGCGAAGGGCAGGCCGGCAAGATCAAGCCGCTGTCGCTGGGCGAGGTGGCGAAGAAGTATTCGAGCGGGGCGCTGGCGCAGACGGTGATGTGAGCCTCGCGGCGCTCGTGCGCCGCCGGCCTGAGCGTTGACGAGCACCGCGAATGCGCGGGTTTCACGCGTGCGGGCCGTGAATAGAATCGATGCGATGCGAGCCCTTCTCGAATCGAATCTGCACTCGCTGCCTCTTCTCGCCCGCGGCAAGGTCCGCGACAACTACGCTGTCGGCGACGACCGCTTGCTGATGGTGGCGAGCGATCGCCTCTCGGCCTTCGACGTGGTGATGGGCGAGCCGATTCCCGGCAAGGGCGAACTGCTGACGCGCGTGGCGCTGTTCTGGTTCGACAAGCTCGCGCACATCGTGCCGAACCACCTCACCGGCGACGATCCGCAGAGCGTCGTCGCGGCCGACGAGCGCGAGCAGGTGCGCGGCCGCTCGATGCTGGTCAAGCGCCTGAAGCCCTTGCCGATCGAGGCCGTGGTGCGCGGCTATCTTGCCGGCAGCGGCTGGAAGGAGTACCGGCAGTCGCAATCGGTGTGCGGCGTCGCGCTGCCGCCGGGCTTGAAGAACGCGAGCAAGTTGCCCCAGCCGATCTTCACGCCGGCGACCAAGGCCGAAGCCGGTGCGCACGACGAGAACATCAGCTACGAACAAGCCGCGCAACTGATCGGCGCTGAGCTCGCCGAGCGCGTGCACGACATCTCGATCCGCCTGTACAGCGAAGCCGCAGCCTATGCGCTGGCCAAGGGCATCGTCATCGCCGACACCAAGTTCGAGTTCGGCCTGGACCGCGACGGCACGCTGACGCTGATGGACGAGGTGCTGACGCCGGACTCGTCACGCTACTGGCCGGTGGAGAGTTATCGCGTGGGCGACGACAACCCGCCGAGCTGGGACAAGCAGTTCGTGCGCGACTGGCTCGAGGCCGTGCGCATCGACGGCCGGCCGTGGAACAAGTGCGCACCGGCGCCGACGCTCCCGGCCGAGGTGATCGAGAAGACGGCGGCCAAGTACCGCGAGGCGCTGACGCGGCTGGGCGCGTGATGGCGCCGGCGTCGAACAAACTGCGTTCGCGCCTGCTCGTCACGCTCGAGGAAGCGATCAAGAAGGCGAGCAACCCGATCGATGCCCTGTGCCTTCGTGCCGAGCGCGCCGCGCTGCTGGCGCGACAGGGGCAACTCGAACGCGCGCAGGGCGCGATCGACGAACTCAACGCGCAGCTCGCCTGGCAGCCGCACAACACGCTGGTGCGCGCCTGGGTCGCGCTGGCCGAAGGGCTGCACGATCACTACCGCGTCATGGATGGCGGCGGGCGCGAGCAGATCGAGGCGGCGTATCGCCACGCGCGCCAAGCCCATGGCGAGCCTGGCCAGCGCCTGCGCGCCACGACGGCGGCGTGGTTGGCTTCGCTGGTGTTCGCCGATGACGACCCGATGCGCTTGGCGACATTGCTGCGCGAGGCGCTGGATACCGCCGCGTCCGAGCACCACGGCGCCCGCGCCCGCGCCACGCTCGTGGCCGGGTTCGCATACCACTTCGGCGGGCAGGCCGCGCTTGCGCAGCGTTGGTACGGAGCGTCGCGCCGTCATGCCATCGCCGACGGCGACGAGACGCATCTGTCGGCGCTGATGTACAACCAGGCCTGGCTGCGCATCAGCCAGTTGCGCGTGGCGCTGATGTTCGATGCGCCGGTCGATCGCGAGGCCGTGACCCAGGCGCAATTCAGCGCCGATTCGATCGGCCACTACGACGCCGGCATCGGCACGGCCTCGCTCGGCTCGCTGGTGCCGATGCTGCGCGCGGAGATGCTGACGGCGCAGGGCTGCTGGGCTGAGGCGCTCGATCTGTTCGATGCCAACTTCGACGGCGCGCTGCAGGAGGGGCTGAAGCGCTTCGCAGCGTCGCTGCTCGCCGATCGCGCCTGGTGCGAGCATCAGCTCGGCCGCCCCGACAAGGCGCGCGTGCTCGCCGGCGCGGCCGATCAGGCGCTGGCCGAGCCGATGGACGTCGATGACCGCATGCTCGCTCTGGCGCGCCTGGCGCAGGTGCGCGAGGTGTTGGGCGAGAGCAGCGTCGCGGCCGAGCAGCGCGCCCAGGCGCAGGCGCTGTACGTGCCGTACCGCGAGCAGCAGCAGCGCATGGTGGCGGCGCTGGACGCGGCGTTGGCGGGGCTCGATCCGCAGGCGCTGTAGGCGCGTCAGAAGAAACGCAGCAACGCCGCGAAAGCCAGCGCAGCGACCGCAACGCCAACAGCTACGGCCACCGGCGTTTGCCAACCGGGCTTGACGGGCGGCACAGGGAACAAGCCGCTCTTCTTCATCAGAACAGCGCCATCGACAACTTGCGCCGGTACTGGTCCACCACCGGATCGGCGCTCACCGCGGCGGACTTGCCGGTGAGTTCGAGCGCACCCTTGGTCTCGCCCGCCGCAGCCTTCGCTGCCGGCTTGGCCATCAACGCCAGGATCGCGACGTAGGTCTTGCGCGCCAGGTCGCTGCTCCATGCCTTGTCGCGCATCACGATTTCGAGCAGCTCGTCCATGGCCTGCGTGAAAGCGCCGGCGGCGAAGTGCGTCTGCGCGAGTTCGAAGCGTGCGTCGAAGTCGCGCTTGTTGGCGGCGATCGCGGCGGCCAGCGTGTTGGCGTCGCGCCCTGACGTTGCCTTGCGCTGCGCAAGGATCCAATGCGACAGCGCTTCGAGCCGCGCATCCATCGCGGTCTTCTTCGCCACCGGCTCGAATGCGGCTTCGGCCTGCGCCAGCGCGCCGCGTTCGAGCAGCAGCTTGACATAGTCGTAGCGCGCGTCGTCGTTGGCCGGATCGATGGCAACGGCCTGCTGCAACTTGGCGAGCGCGGCGTCGGCGTCACCCTCGGCGATCATCGCTTCGGCCTCTTCGAGCTCGGCTTCGGCTTCCATCTCGTCGGCGGTGGGCACGTGCTTGTCGAGGAAGGCGCGGATCTGCGCCTCGGGCAACGCGCCGACGAAGCCGTCGATCGGCTGGCCCTGATCGAACATCACGCAAAACGGGATCGAGCGCACGCCGAAGGCCTGTGAGAGCTGGCTGGCGATCTCCTGCTGCTCGTCGCTGTTCAGCTTGGCGAGCTTGAAGCGGCCGGCATACGCGACCTCGAGCTTTTCGAGCAACGGGCCGAGCACCTTGCATGGCCCGCACCACGGCGCCCAGATGTCGAGCAGCACCGGCTGCTGCATCGAGGCGTTGATGAGTTCGGCTTCGAAGTTCTGGATCGTGACGTCGATCATCGTGATATGAATGTTAGCCTCGCACATGCGCTTCGGAACGGCCGAGCGCGCATGGCAGTTGAGGGCCGCCGCCTACAATTCAAGCCATGAACGCAGCGCTGCCGTTGGTCGGTGTGTTGATGGGTTCGGCCAGCGACTGGCCCACCCTGCAACACGCGGCCGCCATTCTCGCCGAGTTCGGCGTGGCGCATGAATGCAAGGTCGTCTCCGCGCACCGCATGCCCGACGAGATGTTTGCGTATGCGCAGTCGGCACGCGAGCGTGGGCTCGTGGCCATCATCGCCGGCGCCGGCGGCGCGGCGCACCTGCCGGGCATGCTCGCCGCGAAGACGCCGCTGCCGGTGCTCGGCGTGCCGGTGCCGAGCAAGCACCTGC
This sequence comes from uncultured beta proteobacterium, assembly GCA_963738605.1. GTDB lineage: Bacteria > Pseudomonadota > Gammaproteobacteria > Burkholderiales > Burkholderiaceae_C > CADEEN01. Next base: position 180,634 of record CAVTXG010000003.1, on the reverse strand, counting down.
AAGGCGTCGACTCGCTGCACTCGATCGTGCAGATGCCCAAGGGCGTGCCGGTGGCGACGTTCGCCATCGGCGACGGCGGCGCCGCCAACGCGGCGCTGTTCGTGGTGGCGATGCTCGCCGTCAACAACCAGGCGCTGGCGGCGAAACTGGATGCGTTCCGTGCACGGCAGACCGATGCCGCACGCGACATGACATCGCAACTGAAGTGAAACCGCTGCTGCCCGGAACGACTGGCGCCGATGGCCGACCGGTCACGCTCGGCGTGATGGGCGGTGGTCAGTTGGGCCGCATGTTCGTGCAGGCGGCGCAATCGATGGGCTACTTCACGGCCGTGCTGGATCCCGACAAGACCAGCCCCGCAGGGCTCGTAGCGCACTATCACATCGACGCTGGCTACACCGACGAGCAGGGCCTGGCGCAACTGATGCAACGCTGCGCTGCGATCACCACCGAGTTCGAGAACGTGCCGGCGCCCGCGCTGGTGACGCTCGGCGCGCACCGGCCGGTCTCGCCGGCGGCCGAGTCCGTGTCGGTCTGCCAGGACCGCGCGGCCGAGAAGCGCCACTTCGTCAGGAGCGGCGTGGCCTGCGCCCCGTTTGCGGTGATCGAGAGCGACAGCGATCTCGACAAGATCGACGCGGCGTTGCTGCCCGGCATCTTGAAGACCGCGCGCCTGGGCTATGACGGCAAAGGCCAGTTGCGCGTCGAAGACCGCAGTGCGCTTGCCGGCGCGTGGCGCGAGTTGAAGCAAGTGCCGTGCGTGCTGGAGAAACGCCTGCCGCTGCGCCACGAGCTGAGCGTGATCGTCGCGCGCGGCGCCGACGGTGCGATGGTCAACCTGCCTGTGCAGCAGAACCTGCACCGCGACGGCATCCTCGCCGTGACGCAGGTGCCCGCGCCCGACATCGACGCGGCCACGCAGCAGCGCGCCGTCGCGTCGGCGCGGCGCCTGGCGGAGGAGATGGGCTACATCGGCGTGCTCTGCGTCGAGTTTTTTGTTCTGGAAAGCGGCGAACTCGTCGCCAACGAAATGGCGCCGCGCCCGCACAACTCGGGCCACTACAGCATCGACGCCTGCGATGTCTCGCAGTTCGAGTTGCAGGTGCGCTGCATGGCCGGGCTTGCGCTGCCCGAGCCGCGGCTGCATTCGAACGCGGTGATGCTCAACCTGCTGGGCGAGCTGTGGTTCGATGCCGATAGCGAAGGAGGCAACGAGCGCACTCCCCCGTGGCGCGAGGTGCTGGCGCTGCCCGGTGCGCATTTGCATTTGTACGGCAAGGCCAGCGCGCGGCGCGGTCGCAAGATGGGGCACCTGACGATCACCGCGGCCGATGCGGCGAGCGCCAGAGCCGTCGCCCAGCGCGCCGCGGCGCTGCTCGGCCTGCCCGATCTATGACCACCCCCGGAGCGGCTGCGCCGCTCCCCCTCGAGGGGGCGCCGCCTGCGGACCGGCACAGCCGGATCCCCGGCGGCCGCGCGGCGGGTCCGTTCGTCGGGCTGCGCAAAGGACGCTGAGTTGCTTCTCCGTGCCGACGATCCCAGCGCCGTGGCGCGCGCGGCGGAGCAACTCGCTGGCGGCGAGCTCGTCGCCTTCCCCACCGAAACCGTCTATGGCCTTGGCGCGCGCGCCGACGACGATGCCGCCGTCGCGAAAATCTTCGCCGCCAAGGGCCGGCCGAGCGAACACCCGCTGATCGTGCACGTCGCCGATGCGAGCCATGCCGCCGCCTTCGCGCGCGAGTGGCCGGCGCTGGCGCAGCGCCTGGCAACGGCCTTCTGGCCCGGGCCGCTGACGCTGATCGTGCCGCGGCGCGACGGCGTCGGCACTGCGGCGGCGGGCGCACAGGACAGCATCGGCCTGCGCTCTCCGGCGCATCCGGTGGCGCACGCGCTGCTCATGGCGTGCGCGGCGCTCGGCGTCAACGGCCTGGCCGCGCCGAGCGCGAACCGCTTCGGCCGGGTCAGCCCGACCACCGCGGCGCATGTGCAAAGCGAGTTCGGCGACGCGCTCACCGTGCTCGACGGCGGGGCTTGCGATGTCGGCATCGAATCGGCCATCGTCGATTGCTCGCGCCCGAGTGAGGTCGGGCCCGTGCTGCTGCGTCCCGGCGCGCTGACGCGCCAGGTGATCGAGGCGGTCGCAGGCGTGCCGATCGGCGATGCCGACGCCGATGCGCCGCGCGCTCCGGGCACGCTCGAAGCACACTACGCGCCGCACGCCACCGTGCGCCTGATGCCTTCGGCCGCGCTGGCCGATGCGATCACGGTCTGGATCGAGGCCCGCGCCGCGGCGCCGGGCGCTGGCGTGAAGGCCAAGCCGCCCCTGGCGGTATATTCGCGCTCCGTTCGCGTGCCGCGCCACGCTGCCGACCTGGGCCTCGTGGTGCGCAACATGCCATCCAACGCCCGCGCCGCGGCGTTCGAGCTGTTCGCGGTGTTGCGGGAGTTCGATGCGCTGGGTGTCGGCCTGATCTGGGTCGAGCAGCCGCCGCCCGGCAGCGAGTGGGACGGCGTGCGCGACCGACTGCAGCGCGCCGCTGCCAGCCGCTGAAGGAGTTTGGAGAAAGCATGAGTTCGAGCTGGTTCAAGGCGGCTGCTGCGTCAGCCCTGTGCGCGCTGGCCGCTGCCTGCGGCGGTGGTGATACCGAGGAGCCGTTCAAGCCGAGTCGGGTGCTGGCCTTCGGCGACGAGCTGTCGTTCCTCGAGGCCGACGGCAGCAAGCACAGCATCAACGCCTACAAGGTCACCGACGCCACCACCAACCCGCCGACCGAAAGCGCCACCGAACTCGATTGCACGCGCAATCCAGTCTGGGTGCAGAGCGTGGCCACGGCGTTCGGCCTGGCCTTCGAGGGCTGCCTGGGCAGCGCCACCACGGCCAGCGGCCAGATGCTGGCGCGGCCGGGGCAGAAGGTCGCCGACCTGACAGCGCAGATCGCGGCAGTGCCGGGGCTCAACGCCAACGACCTGGCGCTTGATGATGATCGGCATGCACGACATCCTCGAGCTGTACGAACTGTACGCGGCCAACCCGACCACCACCGACCGCGCCGCATTGCTCAACCAGGCGCGCGGCCGCGCCACCGAGTACGGCGAGCGCATCAACGCGCTGGCGCGTTCGGGCCCGGCCGTGGTGGTGTTGACCGTGCCCGATCTCGGCCTGACGCCGTTTGCACGGGCGCAGAACAGCAGCAGCGGCGACAGCACGCGCAGCACGCTGCTCTCGCAACTGACCGAGGCCTTCAACAACCGCATGAGCGTGTCGCTGATCAACGATGGTCGGCTGATCGGCCTGGTCTACGCCGACATCGAAACGCAGAACATGTATCGCTTCCCGGGCAGCTTCGGCCTGGTCGTCGTCAACGATCCGGCGTGCCTGGCGACGGCCGTGCTGCCCGACTGCCGCACCAACACCTTGGTCACCGGCGCGACCTCCGTCAGCCACCTCTGGGCCGACGACTTGCGTCTCGGCCCGGCAGCACAGTCGCGGCTGGGATCGCTGGCCGCGTTTCGCGCCCGCAACAACCCGTTCTAGAGGCGAAAGACCAGCGGGCGTCGGCGCGGCGCAACGCCCTGCGGGGTTAACCCGGCGGGGTTGCGCCGCAGGTCAAACGGTATAGTCCCCGGCACTCGAAATTCGCACCAGCGAACCGACCGTACCGAAGGAGCACAACCCATGACCACCCGCCGCCGCTGGCACATCTCGGCTCTTGCAGCCGCTGCACTGATCGTCGCCGGCTGCGGCGGTGGCGGCACCGATTCCCCGCTGGCTTCGCGCGTCGTCGTCTTCGGCGACAGCTTGAGCGACATCGGCGCCTACACGCCGGCCACGCAGATTCCGCTCGGCCAGGCCGCGGGCGTGCCGCCGTTCTTCGGCGGCAAGTTCACCACCAACAGCCACACCGGCTACACCGCCACCGGCAACACCAGCAACGCCAATACCTGGGTCGAGTGGATTGCTGCGCGTGTGGGCGTGCCGATCTCGCCGGCGCTGGTCGGCTTCGGGCCGGCCATCAACCCGATCACAGGCCTGCCCGGCCGCCGTGCGTGCCCGGCCGCAGCCACCAACGCGTCACTGGCTGCAACCTGCACCGGCTATGCGCAGGGGGGTTCGCGCGTTACCGACCCTGCCGGCATCAACAATCCCAACGGCAACGGCCTCAACGGCGCCTCGCCGGCGCCGATGACGGTGCCGATGGTCACGCAGGTGGCCGACCACCTGGCCGCATTCACCAGCTTCAGTGGCAGCGACATCGTCTTCGTCTTCGGCGGCAACAACGACGTGTTCGTGCAGGCAGGCGCTGTCGGCCTCGGCTTGCCGGTGGAGACCGCGCAGGCCAACATCGTGACGGCAGCCACCGAGTTGGCGACGCTCGTCCGCAGCGAGATTCTCGCCAAGGGCGCGACGCGAGTCGCAGTGATGACCTTGCCGGACTCGGCTGCCACGCCCTATGGCTCGACGCTGTCGGCCGACGGCCGCGCCCTCCTGACGGGGTTGTCGGCGGCATTCAATGCCGCGCTGCTGGCCGGGCTGGATGGCAGCGGCGCCAGGATCGTCGATGCGCGTGCGCTCAATGCGGCCGTGCAGGCCAGCCCGAGCTCGTTCGGCCTGACCAACATCACCACGCCTGCGTGCAACGCGACCATCATCGCCGGTGTGACCGGCGGCCGCGTCACCGACGGCTCGTCGCTGTTCTGCAATGCGGCACCGGCGGCGCTCTTCACGGCCGCCGGCCTGCCCAGCCTGAACGCGATCACGCCCGGTGCCAGTGCGAGCACCTTCCTTTTCGCCGACGGCGTGCACCCCACCACCGGCGGCCACAAGATCTTCGCCGATCAGGTGTGGACGCAGCTCAAGTCGTTCGGCTGGGTGCCCGAGAACCTCTGAGCCTCGCTCACGTCAGACATCACGAGCCGGCCTGCGGGCCGGCTTCGTCTTTCTTGAGGGCGATGTTCTTCGGGCCTCCCTTTAAACTGACCTCATGAGCGGACCCCGGTTGCTGGCGCTGGACACCGCCACCGAGCAGATGTCGCTGGCGGTGGTGGACGGGCAGCGCGTGTGGTGCGCGCAGGAAGCCGGCGGCGCGATGGCGTCGCAGCGCCTGCTGCCGCTTGCGTTCGAGTTGCTGCGGGCCGCCGCCCTTGCGCCATTGCAGCTCGACGCGGTGGCGTTCGGCCGCGGGCCGGGCGCCTTCACCGGCTTGCGCACGGCGTGCTCGGTGGCGCAGGGGCTGGCGCTCGGCATCGGCTGCCCGGTGTTGGCGATCGACAGCCTGATGATCGTGGCCGAGGACGCGCGGCTGCGCCACGGCGCCGATGCGCTCTGGGTGGCGATGGACGCGCGCATGGACGAGGTGTATGCCGGCGCCTATCGCTTCGAGCAGGAGCGTTGGCAGGTCGAGCGCGCTCCCGCGCTGTTCACGCTGCCGGCCCTGCATGCGGCCTGGCGAGCCACGGCGCCACAAGCCTTGGCGGGATCGGCGCTCGCGGCGTTCGGCGAGCGACTCGATTCGGGTCCAGCACGATGCCTCGACGATAGCGGCATCGACCGCGCCGCCGCCCTCGCGCGCCTGGCGCGTGCAGCGTGGGACCAGGGCGAAGCCATCGATGCCGCGCAAGCGCTGCCGCTGTACCTGCGCGACAAGGTGGCGCTGACGACGGCCGAGCGCGACGCCGCGCGGGCGACGACATGAGCCCCCGCACGGCCGTTCCGAAGGGGGCTCGCACCGCAGTGCGCAGCACGGAGGTTGCCCGATGAGCGCCTTGCCGCAGTCGCCCGATGTCAGTGCGCCGCTGGTGCGCATGCCGATGAACCTGGCGCACCTGCCGGCGGTGCTGGCCGTCGAGCAGGCGGTGTATCCGTTCCCGTGGACGCACGGCAACTTCGTCGACTCGCTCGCCGCCGGCCACATCGCGCGGGTGCTGCGCACCACCAACGAAGGCGCGATCGCCGGTGTCATCGCCGGCTACTGCGTGGCGATGAGCGGCGTGCAGGAGATGCACCTGCTCAACCTCACGATCAGCCCGCCGTGGCAGGGCCGCGGCCACGCGCGTGCGCTGCTCGATGCGCTGGTGGCGCAATGCCGGCGCGACAAGAGCGAAGCGCTCTGGCTCGAAGTGCGGCCGAGCAATCAGCGTGCGCGCAGCATCTATCGGCGCTACGGCTTTGCCGAGATCGGTCTGCGCCGCGGCTACTACCCGGACAGCGCCGGCAAGCGCGAGGATGCGTGCGTGATGCGACTGGGCGTGCAAGAGGGGGCTTCATGAACTCGCGCTGGAGCGAGCGCCAGCGCGAGATGCTTGCGGCGATGGGGGTGCGGCTGTTCGAGCTGCCGAGCGCCGATGCGGCCCGCACCGTGGGCCCTGAGCTGGTCGAAGGGCCCGAGCCGCAACCAGGGCTTCGACTGGTTCAGCCCGAACGGGGCGCAGCGCAACAGCGCAGCGAGGCCGCAATTCGCGGCGCGGCGGGCGCACCGGGCGCGGTCGGCGAACGTGGCGACATCGCCGCCCTCGGCTGGCCCGCGCTGCGTGAAGCCGTCGCTTCCTGCCGCGCCTGCGCGCTGTGCGAGTCGCGCCAGCAGACGGTGTTCGGCGTCGGCCACGAGCGCGCGCGCTTGATGATCATCGGCGAAGCGCCGGGCGAGCAGGAAGACCTGAAGGGCGAGCCCTTCGTCGGCCAGGCCGGCAAGCTGCTCGACAACATGCTGCGCGCCATCGGCCTGTCGCGCGAGACGAGCGATGCCGAGCGCGCCGTCTTCATCTGCAACACGCTGAAGTGCCGGCCGCCGCGCAACCGCAATCCCGAGCTGGCCGAGACGGCGAAGTGCGCGCCCTTTCTCGAGCGCCAGATCGAGCTCCTGCAACCGAAGCTGCTGCTGGCGATGGGGCGCTTCGCGGCGCAGGCGCTGCTCGGCAGCGACGAAGCCATCGGCAAGCTGCGCGGCCGCGTGCACCAGCGCACGATCGGCGCCGCGAGCGTGCCGGTGATCGTCACCTACCACCCGGCCTACCTGCTGCGCACGCTGGCCGACAAGGCGCGTGCGTGGGACGACCTGTGCCTGGCCGCTTCGGTGCTGGAGCTGCCTGCATGACTCCACAAGAGCCGCCGGTGACGATCGCCCCGGGCGGTGCCGTGCGCGAGCACGCCAGCCTGCTGCGTCTCGTGGCCAACAGCGTGCCGGCGCTGATGGCGTTCTACGACGCCGAGAGCCTGCACTGCCTGTTCGCCAACGCCGCGTACGCGCGCACCTTCGGCTTCGACGAGCAGACGATCCTCGGCCGTTCGCTCGAGCAGATCATCGGCGCGCAGGCGCTGGCGGTGATCCAGCCGCACATCGACCAGCTGCGCCAGCACGGCCGCAGCGCGCGCTACGAGCGCCAGCTCGCTGCGCCCGACGGCCCGCGCTGGCTCGACGTGCAACTGCTGCCGCACTTCGGCGCCGATGCCGCCGTCGATGGTGCCTTCGTGCTGATCAACGACATCACGCCGCGGCGGGAGGCCGAACGCGCGCTGCGCCAATCGGAAGTGCGTTTGACCCAATTCATGGAGGCCAGCGTCGAGGGCATCGTCTTTCACGAGGACGGCCTCATCACCGACGCCAATCTGCCGATCCAACGCCTCATCGGCTACTCGCTGGACGAAATGCTCGGCCGCAACACGCTGGACTTCATCACGCCCGAGCAGCGCCCGCGCGCGATCGAGATGATCGCGCGGCGCGCCGAGCTGTCGTACGAGAGCGTGCTGCTGCATCGCGACGGCACGCGCATCCCGGTCGAGTTCATCGTCCGCATGGCCGAGCGCGATGGCAAGGCGCTGCGCATGGTGATCGTGCGCGACCAGCGCGCAGCGCTGGCGCAGCGCGAGCGAATCCATCACCTGGCGCATCACGATGCGCTGACCAACCTGCTCAACCGCGCTGCGTTCATGGAGCGGCTGGCCGAGCTGATGTCGAGCAGACCTGACGGCCCCGAGGCGGGGGAGTACCCGCGCCGCCCCCCGAGGGGGGCGAGTCGGCTTGGGAGCGGCCCGGCGCCGACTCCAGCCGACGGCGGCGCGCTGCTCTTCATCGATCTCGACCACTTCAAGCGCGTCAACGATTCGCTCGGCCACGTCGCCGGCGACGTGCTGCTGCAGACGCTGGCGCAACGCCTGGTGGCGCAACTGCGCGCCTCCGATGTCGTCGCGCGTTTCGGCGGTGACGAGTTCGTCGTGCTGCTGCCGGGCCTGCCGCTGGCCGCCGTGCAGGAAGTGGCCGACAAGCTGTTGGCGGCGCTGGCGGCGCCGGTGCTGCTCGAAGGTCGCGCCATCGCCGTCACGCCGTCGCTCGGCATCGCGCTGTACCCGCAGCATGCGCGCAGCGCCGGCGATCTCGTCAAGCATGCCGACGCCGCGATGTACGAGGCCAAGCGCCAGGGCCGCGCCACGCACCGCTGCTTCGACCCCGAGTTGAGCCGCCGCGCGCTCGCCGCGCTCGAGCTCGAGACGCAATTGGTGCAGGCGATCGCGCACGGTGAGTTCGTGCTGCACTACCAACCGCAGGTGCGCATCGACGCCGGCGGTGCTCAGGCTGCACGAGTCGTCGGCTGCGAAGCGCTGATCCGCTGGCGGCACCCGACGCGAGGCCTGGTCGAGCCGGATCGCTTCGTGCCGCTGGCCGAGGAGCTGCGCCTGATCGTGCCGATCGGCCAGTGGGTGCTGGGCGAAGCGTTGCGCGCGGCGCGGCGGTGGCAGGGCGCGGGTCACGAACTGCCGGTGAGCGTGAACCTGTCGATGCTGCAACTGCGCGACGGCGCGTTCGCCGAGAGTGTGGCGGCGATGCTCGCTGAGACCGGTGTGCCCGGCCGCCTGCTCGAAGTCGAGATCACCGAGCGCATGCTGATGGACGACGTCGACGCCGTGCGCGCCACGCTGACGGCGCTGCGTGCGCTCGGCGTGCGCGTCGCGATCGACGACTTCGGCACCGGCTACTCGTCGCTCGGCAGCCTCAGCCAGTTGCCGATCGACCGCATCAAGATCGATCGCAGCTTCGTGTGCGGCCTGCCGCACGACGCCGGCCATGCCGCGATCTCGCGCGCCATCGTCATGCTCGCGGCGAGCCTGGAGCGCGAGGTCGTGGCCGAGGGCGTCGAGACCGTGGCGCAGTGCGAGTTCCTGCGCGGCCTGGGCTGCACGCATTTTCAGGGGATGCTGTTCGGCTCGCCGCGCGAGGGCGCGCCGCATTGACGGATCCCCCCGAAGCGGCTTCGCCGCTCCCCCCAGGGGGCGCCAGCGGGCTGGCGAAGCCAGATCCGCGGCCGCCGCTTGGCAGCAAGGCATCGCTTCAGGAGCGTCGGGTCGCGGTCGCGCTGCTGTTCATCGCGCCGGCGCTGTGGAGCGTCAACTACCTGGTGGCGCGCATGGCGCCGGGCGTGATCGCGCCGCACATGCTGGCGCTCGGACGCTGGGCGGTGGCCGCGTTGCTGCTCGGCGCCTTCTGCTGGCGCGAGATCGCAGCCAAGCGCGCGCACATCCGCGCCGAAACCTGGCACTTCATCGTGCTCGGCGCGCTCGGCATGTGGATCTGCGGCGCCATCGTCTACATCGGCGGGCGCAGCACCAGCGCGGTCAACATCGGCCTGATCTATGCCGGCTCGCCGGTGCTGATCGCGTTGATCTCGGCGCTGTGGCTGCACGAGCGCTTCGGCATCAAGCAGTGGCTCGGCGTGGCGCTGGCGATCGGCGGCGTCGTGCACATCATCATCAAGGGGCAGTGGACGGCGTTGTCCGAGGTGCGCATCAACAGCGGCGACGCCTGGATCGCGCTGGCGATGGTGTCGTGGGCCGCATACTCGCTGCTGCTGCGAGCCTGGCCGTCGGCCTTCGGGCCGCTGGCGCGGCTGACGCTCATTTGCTGCGGCGGCGTGATCGTGATGTTGCCGCTGACGGTGATCGAAGCCATCTGGTGGTGGCCCTCGACGCTGTCGTGGAAGAGCGCTGGCCTGGTGCTGGCGGCTGCACTGCTGCCCGGCGCCGCGGCCTACGGCGCCTACTCGCACATGCAGCGCGTGCTCGGTGCGGCGCGCGTCAGCATGGTGCTGTACCTGGGCCCGGTGTACGCCGCGGCCGCGGGCTGGCTGGTGCTCGGCGAAAGCATCGAGCCATTCCACTTTGCCGGTGCGGTGTTGGTGCTCGGTGGCATCGCGTTGGCGACGCGGCGCTAAAGTCGGCGCATTGCAGTCAACAAGGGGTTCAGCATGTCCCGTCGCAAACTCACGAAACAAGCGCTCGACCTGTCGCTTGCGGTACCGCAAGTCGTCGCGCATCGCGTCGGCCGCATGGCAGCCGCCGGCGCGACACCGAACGCACGCGATCGCAAGGAGTTCCACCGCATGGGCGCCGAGAAGGTGGCTGCCTTTTGCGAATCGTGGGCGGCGATGGGCATGGCCGCCATGCAGGCGCAGCAATCGATGTGGCGTGGGGTGATGTTCGCGCCGTTGAGCGCAGGCCGCCTGCCGACGGACACCACGCTCGCCAACCAGACGCTGCGCATCCTGAGCCAGGGCCTGGCGCCGGTGCACCGGCGCGCGGTGGGCAACGCGAAGCGGCTGAAGCGAACCCGTTGATTCGCTGGAGACCGTCAGGACGCCGCAGTCAACCACCCCCGCAACGCCGCAAACACCTCCGGGCTCGACAACAGGTCGAGGTGCCCGGTGCGCGGCACCACCGCCTGGTTCTCCTGCGCAAAACGCAAGCGCCGCGCCGGCTGGCGATGTTGGCCGAGCGCGCTGGTGATGCTGACGAGCCCGTCGCCGGCCGTGGCATCGCTGCTCGCGCTGCTCGCACTGCTCGCACCCAGGCTGCCCGCGATCGCAAAGCAGCGCACGCCGTCGGGCAAGGCGATGGTGGTGACCTCGTCTTCGCTCTTGCTGCTGACGATGTTGCCGTGACGCAGGTCGTTGATGCCGGCGCTGCGCACCTGGCCGATGCGCGCCAGCGGCGCGGCATACGGCGTGGCGCCGAGCAGCACATCGACCAAGTGGCCCACCGATTCGAGCAGCGCGCCCTGGTGCGGCGTGCCCAGGCACACCAGGTCCGTCACGCGCGCGGGCCAGCGCAGGCCGCCGCGCGCGATCAGCGCCGCGTGGTGCAGCGCGCTGCGCGCGACGAGCCCGCCCATGCTGTGGCCGAGCAGCGCCAGGCGCTCCACCGGCACCGGCCAGGCATCGAACAAGCGCTCCATCTGCTGCGCCAGGATGCGGCCGTTGGTGGAGACGGACAGGCCACTGTTGTAGTGCAGGTAGACGGGCGTGAAGCCGGCCTCGCGCGCCAGCGCCGCCCCGTGCTCGTGACCGTCGCGCTGCCACTGCAGATCGTTCATGCACAGGCCGTGCAGCAGCACCAGCGGACGCGGCCCGGCGTCGCGCAGGCGCGCGCGCAGCGCGAAGCGTTCGAGCGGCAGCTCGCGACCGCCGTGGCGCAAGCTCATCGTGATCGCCAGCGGGTTGCCGGTGGCGGCGAGGTGGTCGCCGACGATGCCGTTGAGCGCGGCGACGATCGCCTCGCGTTCGGGCCGCGGCAGCACGCCGCTGTCGCTGCCATCCGTGCTGCCGGCCAGCGCCGGCCCGAGCCAGCCCAGCAGCGCCTCGACGCTGCCGCCGACGACATGCGTCACGCCGCGAATCGATCGGTACACCAGGCCGGTGACGCCGTTCGTGCGCTCGTCGGGGGGTGTCGTGCCGAGCACGGGCAGGGTGCCGATGCGCGCGTGCATCGCCTCCACCAAGGTGGTCAGGCCGGCCACCGCTTCGGTGGTCAGTTGGGCGGCGCCGCGCAGGTCGGCGGCTTGCAGGAGAGGCTGGATCATGGGGCAGTGTGCCAGCATCGCTGCCAGCGCGTCCTGGCGCCGCCCAGGGCATCATGCGAAGCACCATGACCACCCCCCGACTGCCCCCGCTTTCCGTGCTCGACCTGGCGCCCATCGTCGAAGGCGGCAGTGCGCGCGAGGCCCTGGCCAACAGCCTCGATCTCGCGCGCCACGCCGAGGCCTGTGGCTATCGCCGCTACTGGGTGGCCGAGCATCACAACATGGACGGCGTGGCGAGTTCGGCCACCGCCGTGCTGGTGGGGCACCTCGCCGGCGGCACGAAGACGATTCGCGTCGGCTCCGGCGGCGTGATGCTGCCCAATCACGCGCCGCTGGTCATCGCCGAACAGTTCGGCACGCTGGCCACGCTGTACCCCGGCCGCATCGACCTCGGCCTGGGCCGCGCGCCCGGCACCGACCGTTTGACGATGCGCGCACTGCGCCGCCATCTCGATTCGAGCGATGAAGAAGACGGTTTTCCGCGCGACGTGATGGAGCTGCAGGGCTACCTCGGCGAGGCCGAACCCGGGCAGCCGGTGCGCGCGATTCCGGGCCAGGGCACGCAGGTGCCGATCTGGCTGCTCGGCTCGAGCCTGTACAGCGCGCAGTTGGCGGCGTACCTCGGCTTGCCGTTCGCGTTCGCGTCGCACTTCGCGCCGGAGCTGTTGTTGCAAGCACTGCAGGTCTATCGCCAGGGCTATCGCCCGTCGGCCGCGTGGCCCAGGCCGCACGCGATGGTCGGCGTCAACGTGGTCTGCGCCGAGAGCGACGACGAGGCCGCGTTCCTGTTCACGTCGATCCAGCAGCGCTTTCTCGGCATGCAGCGCGGACAGCGCGGGCCGCTGCCGCGGCCGATCGATCCGGCGCAACTGGAAGCGATGTGGTCGCCGCAGGAGAAGGCGGGCGTGCAGCGCATGCTGGCGGCGTCGGCGATGGGGTCGGTGCCGTCGGTGCAGAAGCAGCTCGCGGCGATCGTCGAGCAGACGGCGGCCGACGAGCTGATCGTCGCCGGCGCGGTGCATGAGCATGCGTTGCGGGTGAGGTCGTATGGGCTACTGGCCGGAGCGGGAGGGCTGGATCGGTGATGGGCCATTGAGTTCTGTCGCGCTCGCGCGGGCCTGCCACATCGACTTGATGGCCGCCGTGAAGTGCTCGGCGAAGCGCCGGCCGTCGAAGAGCGCCGAGACCGAAGCGCGGTCGCGCAGGCCCTGTCGCAGCAACTGGAGCGCCTCGACGTCCTTGGCCTTCGCCACGGCGATCTCGACGTACTCATCGGGCGTTCTCGCCACCCAGTCCGCCAGATCCACACACGACATCATGCTCGCGCCTTGCCGCGAAATCATGGTGTCGCCCGTCAGAGTGACGGTTGGAACCCCCATCCACAGCGCGTCGCAGGTGGTCGTGCCCCCGTTGAACGGAAACGTGTCCAGCGCGATGTCGATGTCGCGGTAGCCGGCCAGGTACGCGGGTCGGTCCGTGGAGCCGTGGATCTCACACCGCTCGTCGTCGATGCCCACGCCTGCCAGTCGCTCGAAGAGCGTGCGACGCACAACCGGGTCGTGGCCCTGCATGAACCGGAAAACCAATCGTGCTTCGGGAAGGCGCTCGAAGATCCGGCCCCAGACGCGCAAGACCTCGTCGTTGATCTTCGAGAAGTTCTGGAAGCAGGAAAAGGTGATGAAGCGCTGCCTGCTGGCCGGGAGTTCGCCGACCTCCACGTCCAGCAACGTCGGGGGTTCGTAGCACAGCCTTGACTCGGGAAGGGCGAACGGTCGCTCGGTGAAATCGCCATCGAACTCGGGCGGAGCACTGACCCGGTCGACGATGATGTAGTCGATCTCCCGCAGTCCGGTCGAGGCGAAGTAGCCCAGCCACGTTACTTGAACAGGGGCCGGTCTCCAGGCAAAGACCGGCAGGCGGTGATTGCCGGTGTGCCCCGACAGGTCGATCAGGACGTGCAGGCCATCTTCGTGAATCGCCTTCGCCGCCGCCGCATCATTGAGCCCGGCGATGCTCCGCCAATGCTGAAAGCGCTGCCTCAATGCGGTGGTCAGCGCGTCTTCGACGTTGATGGCGCTGTACGCGAACAGCTCGAAGTCGCTCGGGTCGAGGTGTCGCAACACGTTCGACAGGAAGTGACCCACGGGATGCTCGCGAAGATCGCCGGACACGAAGCCGAGGCGAAGTTTTTGCGGCGCCATGAGCGCTTCACCGCCGAGCGCAGGCCAGGCGTCGTAGGGCGTCGCCAATCGGGCCACGCATTGCCCGAACGCGCGCGCCCGGGCAACGTAATCCTCGCGCCGGCAGTCCGGCTCGTAGGACATGGTGAAGAGCAAGCTGCTGTGCGCATGCAAGTGATCCGGTGAGAGCACCAAGGCGCGCTCGAATCGCTCCCGTGCCTGCTTCATGCGGCCCGCCTGCTGGGCGACGGTTGCATGGTTGATCCAAGCAGGGGTCATGGTCGGCTTGATCTCAACGGCTCTTTGCAGCGCCTGCTCCGCCTCATCGAGTCGCATCGCCGAGGCCAGTGCGATGCCCAGGAAGTTCCAGGCTCCCGGGTGGCCCGGGTTGATCTTCGTCGCGGTCTCGGCCGCAGCGATGGCCTCATCGAATCGACCGTGCGACATCAAGGTGCTGGCCAGCTGCACGCGCGCCTCCACGGAGCGGGCGTCCAACCGGAGGGCACGTTCGCACAAGTCGAGCGCCACCCGGTGCTGTCCGGTCTCCTCGGCGAAGTCGGCAGCGGCCACCAGCACGCCGACATGAGCGGGCCACCGCTGAAGCGCGCGCTCGAGCATCGGGCCCGCCTCCTCGAACCGCTTGAGGCGAACAAGGATGCGGCCATGGTCGGCCATCACGCCCGGTGAGGCTTCGTCGAGGGCGGCCACGCGCTTCAACGATTCGAGGGCGGCCTCGTATTCGTATCGATACTCATGACACAAGCCGAGCCCGTGCAACGCGGCCCTATGGACCGGATCGCCGGCCAGGATGTGCCTGAAGATGCGATCCGCCTCATCGACCCGGCCTTGGGCGACCAGGGCGTGCCCTCGGGCCGCATCGGCGTCGCTCGATGCCGTCGCTGGCGCGCTGCTGGCTTGCGGGCGCTGCGCTTGAACCAGTCGAACATGGGCTCAATCCCCGCCGCGCTCGGCGCCGATGCGCAACATGAGCCAGCGCAGCAGCTCTTCGATCTGGGCAGTCTCGTAGCCTGCGCTCTTCAGCGACCAGCGGAAGGCGTTGCCGAGCTTGGCCTTTTGGTAGAAGTTGCAGCGGTGCGACTTCTTGAACTCGTCCACCGCGGCGCCCATGGCCTGCAGCGCCTTGGCGGACTTCTGCTGGAAGCGCTTCTCGTCCTTCTCGCCGTGGCGCTTGTCTTTCTCGATGAACTGCTCGGCCAGCCGTCTGCCGAATTCTTCAGCGGCCTTCGCGTCCAACCAGCTGAACATGGGCCGTCCCTTCCTTCATCTGTCGTTTTCGGTGATGCCGAGCATTATCCGCACGGGGCCGTGCGATTCTCCGCGCCCTACGCCTTGCCCTTCTTCTTCGGCCTCACCCACCCTTCGATGGCAACCTGCTTGGCCCGCGCCACGATCAGCTTGCCGGCCGGCGCATCCTTGTTGATGGTCGAGCCGCCGCCGATGGTGGCGCCATCGCCGATGGACACCGGCGCCACCAGAACGCAGTTGCTGCCGACATGCACGTCGTTGCCGATGACGGTGCGGTGCTTGTTGGCGCCGTCGTAGTTGGCGGTGATGCTGCCGGCGCCGAAATTGACGCGCTCGCCGACGGTGGCGTCGCCGAGGTAGGCGAGGTGGTTGGCCTTGGCGCCGTGCGCCAGCGTCGAGTTCTTGACTTCGACGAAGTTGCCGATGTGCACTTCGGGACCAAGCTTCGCACCGGGACGCAGCCGCGAGAACGGGCCGACTTCGGCGCGCTCGCCCACCACCGCGTCGGTCAGGTGCGTGAAGGCCTGCAGTTGCGCGCCGGCTTCGATCGCGCTGTTGCGAATCACGCAGTAGGGGCCGATGCTGACGTCGTCGCCGAGCCTGACTTCGCCTTCGAAGACGCAGCCGACGTCGATGCTGACGTCGCGCCCGCACGCCAGCGTGCCGCGCTGGTCGAAGCGTGCCGGGTCGGACAGGCGCACGCCGGCTTCCATCAACGCTTCGGCTCGGCGGCGCTGCAAGCGACGCTCCAGGTCGGCGAGTTGCATCGGACTGTTGACGCCCAGCACCTCGGTTTCGTTGCTTGCGGCCGCGGCCACCACCGGCACGCCCTCGGCCACCGCCATCGCGACGATGTCGGTGAGGTAGTACTCGCCTTGCGCGTTGTTGTTCTTCAACGCCATCACCGCGCGCTTCAACCACGCGGTGGGCGCAGCCAGCATGCCGGTGTAGACCTCGCGGAGGGCGCGCTGCGCGGCGCTCGCGTCCTTGTGCTCGACGATCGCCGTCACGGCTGAACCATCACGCACGATGCGGCCGTAGCCGCTCGGGTCGGCCAGCTCGATCGTCAGCAGCGCGAGTTTCGTGCCGCCACAAGCGGCAGCCAAAGCGGCGGCGGTGGCGGGCTCGATCAGAGGCACATCGCCGTTGAGGATGAGCGTGGTGCCGCTGTCGGAAAGATGTGGCACCACCTGTTGCACGGCGTGACCGGTTCCGTGTTGCGGCTCCTGCAGGACGCAGGTCACGGGCTGCTCTTTGACGTGGGCGCGCACCGCGTCGGCGCCGTTGCCGATGATCACCAAGGTGCTGTCGGCGTACAGGCCGGCAACGGCGTTCAGCACGTGTTGCAATAGCGACCGGCCTGCCAAGAGGTGCAGCACCTTCGGCCGGTTCGATTTCATGCGCGTGCCCTTGCCGGCAGCCATGATCACGATCGAGAGCGGCTGGGTTGAAGCGGTAGTCATGAGAATGTCGTCGTTGCGGGATCGGTGGTTGACGAGGTGGCGCTGGATTATCGGCGTGGCGCTGGCCTTGCTGCTCGCCGGCTGCAGCGTGCTGCGCGTCGCCTACAGCCAGGCCCCCACCTTCACCTACTGGTGGATCGACGGCTATGTCGATCTCGATGATGCGCAGAGCGTCAAGCTGCGCGACGCCATCGATCGCTGGTTCGAGTGGCACCGCCGCAGCGAGCTGCCGCGCTACGCGGCCCTGTTGGTGCGCGCCCAGCGCGAGGTGATGGAGCCCACGCTGTCGACCGCGCAGCTCTGCGCCTGGCGCGACGAGGCGCAGCGCCGGCTCGATGCCGCGCTGGACGAGGCCACGCCCGCGTTCGCGCCGCTGATGCTCACGCTCAGGCCCGAGCAGATGCGCCACATGGAGCGCAAGATGGCCAAGGACGGTGAGGAGCTGAAGCGCGACTTCGCGCAGGCCGACAAGGTCGAGCGCGCCAAGGGCGCGTTCAAGCGCGCGTTGGCGCGCTACGAGAACCTCTACGGCAAGCTCGACGAGGCGCAGCGAAAGAAGCTCGGCGAGCTGCTCGCCGCCTCGCCGTTCGATGCCGAGCGCTGGCTGGCCGAGCGCGAGCGCCGCAACGGCGATCTGATCGCGCTGCTGGCAAGCGTCTCGGCAACGGGTCGCGACGCCGACGCCGCGAAGGCGCAAGCCCAGGCAAAGGCCGCCGTGCGCGTGCTGGCCGAGCGCGCGCTGCGCTCGCCGCGGCCCGAGTACCGTGCCTACCAGGAGCGGCTGACGCAGGAGAACTGCGCACTGGCCTCGGCGATGCACAACGCGACGACGCCGGCGCAACGCCAATACGCGCGCAACAAGCTGAAGGGCTGGGAAGACGACCTGCGCTTGATCGTGGCCGGCGGAAACGGCAACGGCGGCAACGGCGGCAACAGCAACGGCGACAGCGGCACGACGCGCTGATGCGCTGCGGCCGCGCGCATCCTGCCGCTACGGTGTCAACTGCACGCTGACGCGCCGCGGGTTCTTCGCCTCCTTGGCCGGAAAGCCCTGCAGCGCCGCTTCGAACATCGCACCCAGCAGCGCGGTGTCGCCGGTGCTGCCGCCTTCGGTCTGCGCATGCGCCTCGAACAGCGGCGCATTGCTGGCGCGGTCGCGCAGCAGCACCGCCACGTTGCGCTCGTAGCGCGAGTACCAGTCGGCATGCAGGCCGGCGTAGTAGGCCGAGCGCGGCGCGCGCCAGGTCGGCGAGCGCCAGTAGCCGGTGGCGCCCCAGCGCCACCACAGCGGATCGTCCCACGGTGAGATCTCGGTGCGGCTGATGCGCGCGCCGATCTGCACGACGACGTCGGCCGAAGCGGCGTCGGCCGCCGCGGTGAAGCCGGCTTTCTCGAGCGCCTTGGCCGCGGCGCCTTCGAGCTCGGCCTGGCGCTGCGCTTGCGCTTTCTGCGAGGGCAGGCGCTCGAAGGCGTAGCGGCCGGGCTTGCGATCGGCCGGCCACTCGCTGAAGGTGGTGACGTCGCTGGTCACGGTGTTGAGCGCGGCGCAGCCGGCCAGCGTGATCGCTGTCAACAGCACGGCGAGGGTTCGGATCGCTTTCATGGTCATGTCTCCCGGGGCGGATTCAACGCGATGACCGAGCCCGCCGGTTGACTGCCGCAACTCGCGTCGTCCTCGTCGAACGCCTTGTCGCCCAGCGCATCGGGCACACCGCTCGGTTGGAGCGCGGCAAAGGGGTGCAGGTTCCGATCGAGCAGGTGCGAACGCACCACGTGACCCATCGCGCGCAGCATGTTGTCGCTGCGGCCGGGGTACTGCTTTTCCCAGTCGCGCAGCATCGCCTTGATCTGCGCACGCTGCAGGCCGTCCTGGCTGCCGCACAGCGTGCATGGAATGATCGGGTAGTCGCACACCACGGCCCAGCGTTCGAGATCGGTCTCGGCCACATAGGCCAGCGGGCGGATGACGACGTTGCTTGCCGTCGTCGCTGACCGAGCTTCGGCGGCATGCCCTTCAGCCGGCCGCCGAAGAACATGTTCATCAGCAGCGTGACGAGGATGTCGTCGCGGTGGTGGCCGAGCGCGATCTTGGTGGCGCCGAGTTCGCCGGCGACGCGATAGAGGATGCCGCGGCGCAGGCGTGAGCACAGGCTGCACATCGTCGCGCCTTCGGGGATCAGGCGCTTGACGATCGAGTACGTGTCCTGGTTCTCGATGTGGAACGGCACGCCGACCTTGGCCAGGTAATCCGGCAGGACATGTTCCGGAAAGCCCGGTTGCTTCTGGTCGAGGTTCACCGCCACCAGATCGAAGTGGATCGGCGCGCGCTGCTTCAACCCCATCAGGATGTCGAGCAGCGCGTAGCTGTCCTTGCCGCCCGACAGGCACACCATGACCTTGTCGCCGTCTTCGATCATGTTGAAGTCGGTGATGGCCTGTCCGACCTGGCGGTGCAGGCGCTTGGAGAGCTTGTTGGCTTCGAAGGCAGCCTTCTTCGCCGCCGCGGCATCGTTCATCGCATTCATGTCGCTTCCTTCAGCCCGAAAACCTCGACGCCCACCGCATCGCAGTCCGGATAGACATCCGGCTTCTCGGTGCTGACGCGAGCGGCCCTGACCCGCGGGTGCGCCAGCATCAGCTTCAGCACATCGTCGGCCAGCGTCTCCTGCAGATGGATGTGGCCGCGCTGCACACGCTCGGCAATGCTGCGGCGGATGAAGTCGTAGTCGAGCACCTCGTCCAGCTTGTCGGCGTGCGGGGTCGACATCGCCAGCGGAACGAACAGATCGACGTTGATCAGCACGCGCTGCTCGCCGCGCTTCTCGAACTCGTGCACGCCGATGTTGATGCGGACCTCGTAGTCGCGCAGGTAGAGGCGCCGACAATCCATCAGCGCGGGGTGGACGAGCAGGGAATGCATGGGTCAACCCTTGTTGAGGAACGCGACGTCGCGCGGCTGCGCCGCGAGGTGCTGCCCGCCATCGACCAGGATCGTCGTGCCGGTGATGGCGCGCGACTCGATGGCGAAGCGCACCGTGCGCGCGATGTCCTCGGGCGTCGACGAGCGGCCCAGCGGCGTCATGCGGTGCGCCTGGGCAAACGCCGCGTCGTCCATCGCCGTGCCCGACACCAGCGTCACCCCCGGTGCCACGCCGACGACGCGCACCTGCGGCGCCAGCGCCTGCGCCAGCAGCGTCGTCGCGGCTTCGAGCGCGGCCTTGGACAGCGTGTACGACAAGTAGTCGGGGTTTGGATTCCACAGCTTCTGGTCGCTGAGGTTGACGATGCAGCCCGTCTCCGTGCAACCCTTCAGGTGCGCTGCGAGGGCCTGCGCGAGCACCAGCGCCGGCGCGGTGTTGGCGCGCCAGTGCGCATCCATCGCCGCATACGAGAAGCTCTCGGCGTTGTCGTACTCGAAGTGCGAGGCATTGTTGACCACCGCGTCCAAGCGCCCCATCGCCTTGGCGACGGCGGGAACGAGCGCGCGGCACGCCGCCTCGTCGGCGAGATCGGCAGCGAAGACTTGTGCGCGTGCTCCGGCTGCACGTGCATCGCCAGCGGTGGCTTCAGCCTCGTCGCGCGAGCGCCGGCAATGCACGGCGATGTCGAAGCCGTGCGCCGCGAGATCGAGCGCGATCGCGCGGCCGACGCGCTTCGCGGCGCCGGTGACCAACACGACGGGACGGGACGGATTCGAGGCCATTCCTACAATCGACCGATGAGTGCATCGAACGGGGCCGACAGTGTATCGGCGGGGGCTGATTCAGCGCTGCTCGCGCTGATCCGCCGCCAGATCGCGGCGGCCGGCGGCTGGCTGCCGTTCGATCGCTTCATGGCGAGCGCGCTGTATGCGCCGGGCCTGGGCTACTACGCGCGCGGCGCAACGATCTTCGGCGCAAGTCCTGCCGGCGGCAGCGACTTCACCACCGCACCCGAGATGAGCGCGCTCTTCGGCGCGGCGCTCGCGCCGTCGCTGCGCCAGGCGCTCGATGCGACGAACACCGACGAGCTCTGGGAGTTCGGCGCCGGCAGCGGCGCGCTCGCGTCGCAGTTGCTCGACGCGCTGGGCGAACGCGTGCGGCGCTACACCATCGTCGATCTGTCGGGCGCCTTGCGTGCGCGCCAGCGCGAACGCCTCGCCCGCTACGGCGAGCGCGTGCAGTGGATCGATGCGCTGCCCGATGCCTTCGAGGGCGTGGTCATCGGCAACGAAGTGCTCGATGCGATGCCGGTGCAGTTGCTGCACTTCGACGGCGATGAATGGTTCGAGCGAGGCATCGCGCTCGATGACAGCGCGCTCGCATTCGCCGATCGACGCACCGATCTGCGCCCGCCGGTAAGCGCCGCCTTCCTGCGCGGCACCACCACTGAGATCCACGCGCAGGCCGAAGCCTTCGTGCGCACGCTCGCCGATCGCCTGTTGCGCGGCGCTGCGTTCTTCATCGACTACGGCTTTCCCGATGCCGAGTTTTACCTGCCCGAGCGTCGTGACGGCACGTTGATGTGCCACCACGCGCACCGCGCGGGCGGCGATCCGCTGGCCGGCATCGGCAGCAAGGACATCACCGCGCATGTCAACTTCAGCGCCGTCGCGCTGGCCGCGCAGGACGCCGGCTTTCATGTCCTGGGCTACACCTCGCAGGCGCACTTCCTGATCAACAGCGGCATGCTGCCGTTGCTGCAGGCCGCGCAGCAACGCAGCGATTGGCCGACCGTCGCTGCGACGCAGAAGCTGCTCGCCGAACACGAGATGGGCGAGCTCTTCAAGGTGCTGGCGCTGAGCAAGGGCGTGGCGCCGTTCGAGGCGATCGGCTTTGCCCAAGGCGATCGCAGCCATCGCCTGTAGCCCATGCGCTGGCTGCTCGTCTTCATCATCGCCTTCGTGCTCTTCAACGCGCTTGCGGGCTGGTTGAAGCACATCGGCCTGGGCAAGCTGCCCGGCGACTTCAGCTTTCGCTGGAAGGGACGCGAGGTCTTCGTGCCGCTGGCCAGCAGTGTGGTGCTGAGCCTGGTGGCGGCGGGCGTGGCGTGGCTCGTGTAGAGCCGCGGCTCAGTCGCTGATCGTCCAGCGGTGGCTGCACTTGCGGCAGCACACCAGCAGCGTGCGCTCGGTGTCGTTCTCGCTCTCGACGACGAAGCTGCCATAAGCCTTGCACTGCGGGCAGTCGGCCTGGTGGGCGGTGGCTTCGGCATGGCTCAGGAAGTAGAGATAGCGTCGCAGCGCCCACAGCCCGATCACGCAGCACAGGCCAATGGCGGTGATGTCGATGGCCTGATCGAACCACGAGCGCGTGTTCGACAGCGCCTCGAAGCCGGCGAAGATGCCGATCATGCAGAAGAAGGTCAGCACCAGGTGGCCGTGGCTCGTCAGCAACTCGCGCTCGTACCACTTGCGAAAGCCGTGCTTGCGGATGCCCTCGGTGAGCTTCATGCGAGCCGATTGTCAGTGCGTGAGCTTCATGCGAGCCGATTGTCAGTGCGTGAGCTTCATGGCGAGCCGATTGTCAGTGCGTGAGCTTCATGGCGAGCGATGCTGTCACAGCGCGGCCAGCCGCGCACGCCGCACCGCCTCGCCGATGGCAGGGCCTTGTGCGCCCTTGGCAGCGGCTTGTGCGGCCGCGGCCGTGGCATCGACCGCCAGCACCTTGCGCAGCGCCGACGAGAGGCGTTCGCGCTGCGGATAGGGTCGGTCTTCCAGCCCGGCGCGGCCGCGCGCATCGCACTCGCAGGCGAGCAGCGCCTGCTCGAAGCGTTCCGGGCGTCGCAGCGCGTCGCAGCGTTCGAGCAGGCGCAGCGTGGCGGTGGCATCGAGCTCGTCGCTGCGATGCACGTTGCCGTGCTCGCGCGCGACGATCTCGCCGAGCTCGCGGCATTCCGAGGGCACGCGCAGGCGTTCGGCCACCTGCTCAGCCAGCTCGACGCTGCGCTTTTCGTGCGCGAGGTGGCGCGGCCACTCGTCTTGTGGCGTCGTGCCCTTGCCGAGGTCGTGCACCAGGCAGGCCCAGCGCACCGCAAGCGGCGTGTTCATGCGCGCCGCGGTGTCGATCACCAGCATCAGGTGCACGCCGGTGTCGATCTCGGGATGGTGCTGCGCCGGCTGCGGCACGCCCCAGAGGCGATCGACCTCGGGCAGCAGCCGCGCCAGCGCGCCGCACTCGCGCAGCACGGCGAACAGGCGGCTCGGCTGCGCTTCCATCAGGCCGCGCGACAACTTCCTGCCAGACGCGCTCGGCGACCAGCGCATCGACCTCGCCGCCATCGACCATCGCGCGGCACAGCGCCAGGGTTTCAGTCGGCAACGGTAAAGCGCGGCCAGCGCGCGGCGAAGCGCGCCAGTCGCAGGATGCGCACCGGGTCTTCGGCGAAGGCATCGGAGACATGACGCAGCACGCCGGCCTGCAGATCGACCGCACCGTTGAAGGGATCGATCAGCGTGTTGTCTTCGTCCTGCGCGATGGCGTTGATCGTCAGGTCGCGCCGGCGCAGATCGTCTTCGAGCGTCACCGAAGGATCGGCATGCACGACGAAGCCGCGGTAGCCCGGCGCCGACTTGCGCTCGGTACGCGCCAGCGCGTACTCCTCGCGCGTGCGCGGATGCAGGAACACCGGAAAGTCCTTGCCCACCGGCGTGAAGCCCTGCGCCAGCAGCTGCTCGGGCGTGGCGCCGACGACGACCCAGTCGCGATCGCCGTGCGGCACGCCGAGCAGGCGGTCGCGGACGGCGCCGCCGACTTGGTAGGTTTTCACGGCTCGGGCTGCATCCGCTCGATGCTCGCCGCATCTACTGCGATGGAGTGGCACTCACGCATGCCATCGCCGCGGGACCACCACATGGTGACCCACACTTGACCATCTTCGTAGACATCGAACACTTCCACCACTTGAACGAGCATGGACGAGTCATCCGCGGGCTCCGATGCTGAGAGTCGCTTCAGGATCGACCGCCGAATGCCAGCACGCGCACACGATCGCCGATCGTGACGGTGGCTCCGTTGCGATCCTTCCCGAGGTGGGCAGTCACGACAACACAAGCTTCTACCGCCGCGCCACCGCCCGCAACGCATCGAACTTCGTGCGCCCATCGGTGCGCCCCAGATAGCCCGGCGCGACCGCGCCGATCGCCGTCGGCGTGATGCCCAGAGATGCGAGCCCCGGCAACGCGCCTGTCGCCACGTTCGCAACCTTCGTCGAGTCGAGGTTGTCGCGCGACATCAGCGGCTGGCCCGGCAGCAGTTCCATCGCCAGCGCCTGCAGCTTGCCGATGGCCATCGGCAGCGGCAGTTGCGGCCGCTCGTGCCCCGACCAACGGCCGGCGGCGCGAACGATCTGGCCGAGCGTCATGACCTCGGGCCCCGTGCACTCGATCGTCTGGCCGATCGTCGCCGGCCGTTGCAGGCAGCGCACGATCGCCTCAGCCACGTCATCGACCCACACCGGCTGGAACTGCGCCGCGCTGGCCGCCAGCGGCATCAGCGGAAACAGCGCCTGCAGTTGCGCGAAGGTGTTGAGGAACTTGTCTTCGGCGCCGAACATCACCGACGGCCGCAGCAGCGTCACGTCCAGGCGCGACGCCTTCCACACCGCTTCGCCCTGCGCCTTGCTGCGCAGGTAGTTCGACGGTTCGTTGCCGCTGCCCACGCCCAAAGCGCTGACATGCACCACGCGCTTGATGCCGACGGCATGGCACACACGCACGATCTGCTGCGGCAGCGCGACGTGCACCTGCTCGAACTCGCCGGCGCCGCCATGCAGGATGGCGACGAGGTTGACGAGCGCATCGCAACCGGCCAGCGCGCGCAGCAGCGCTTTTTCATCGTGCACATCGAGCAGGCGCACGTCGACGCCGGGCAGGAAGCGCACGCGGTTGCCGTGACCGGCGCGGCGCGTCGGCACGACGATGTCGATGCTGGCGCCGCCGTCGCCGGCGCGCACCAGGTGCTCGCACAGCGCGCGGCCGACGAAGCCGGTGCCGCCGAGCACGGCGACCCTGCGCGGCAAATCGCTCATGCGAGCCCCTCGTCCGACGCGCACGTCGGCCGGTCCCCCGAGGGGACATTCGCTCGCTTGGGGCGGCCCTGCGCTGCGCTCACGGCAACTCCTTGTCCGGCGCCGCGGCGGCCGCATCGCGCGGGCCGATCGCTGCGCCCAGGCGCGCTTTCAGCGACGGCAGCAGCGACGGCGGCGGGGGCGACGGCGACGCATCCGTCGGCGCGGCCACCACGACGACAGCCGCAGCCGGCGCGGCCGCTGCGGCAGCCGACGCAGCCGGCGATGCCAGCGCCGACGCCGCCGCGTCCGGCGCATACGACACCGTCGGCAGCGCAGGCAGCGGCGCCGATTGCTTCTTGCCGGCGAGCAGCCATGCATACACCGTGGCGTTGGACAGCACCTTCTTGACGTAGTCGCGCGTCTCGGCAAACGGAATGTTCTCGGCCCAGATCGCGGGCTCCAGCGTCGCGCCTTCGCGCCAGCGCCGCGGCCGGCTCGGGCCGGCGTTGTAGGCGGCCGCGGCCATCGCCTGCGAGCCGTCGAAATCGTCGAGCACGAGCTTGAGGTAGGCCGTGCCGATCTTCAGGTTGGTGGCGCGGTCGGTGATCTGCTCGCCGCTGAAGGGCAAGCCGATCTTCTTGGCCGTCCAGCGCGCGGTGGCTGGCATCACCTGCATCAGGCCCGAGGCGCCGACATGCGAGCGCGCGTCGATGATGAAGCGCGACTCCTGGCGGATCAGGCCGTAGACGTAGGCCGCATCGAGCCCGATCGACTGCGCCTGCGCCGTCACCTCGCTGCGATACGGCATCGGGAAGCGCTGTTCGAGATCGATCTCGTTCCTCGTGCGGTCGCTGGTGTTGATGCAGCGGTCCCAGACTTCGCGCTCGCACGCCAGGTCCGCGGCGGCGAGCAGGCGCCGGTCGGTCATGCCGCGCAGGCTCCAGTTCCACTCGCGCACGCCTTCGCCGCGCAGGCCGAGCTCGATCAGTCGCAGCGCACGCGTCAGGCCGGCATGCTCGCGCGCCATCGCCTTTTCTTCGGGCGCCAGCGGCACAGGACGCGGCGGCACGGTGAAGGGCTGACCCAGGTCTTCGCTGGCGAGCTTGCCGTAGAAGTGCAGTTGCGTGCTGAGTTCGCGCAGCGTCGACAGCGCCTGCGTGCGCAACTTGTCGCCGGCCGCGCCCGGCGCCGCCGACTCGCGTTGCGCGCGCGCGCTCCAGTAGCGCCACGCCGGCTCGCGCTGCTCGGCCGCGCTCATGTGATCGATCGCGCGCTGCACCACGCTCCAGCGCTCGGCGCCGCTTTGCACGCGCAGCGACGCGCGCGCCGCCCAGGCCAGGGTCTCGTCGCTCCACGCGGGGCTCTGCGCGGTGTTGGCACGCTCGGCCTCGGCCCAGGCGTTGCGATAGTGGTCCACGGCGTTGGGCGCCAGGCGCTGCGCCGCAGCGCGGCCGGCCTGCGACCAGACCCACGCCGAGAGATCACGCGGCAGGCGCTGCTGCCACCTCTCGGCCAGTTGCGAGGCGGCCACGTCCGGTTCGTTGGCCGCCATGCGGATCAGCGCCAGCGTCGTGATCTCGGCCTGCGCGCGAGGGGCGGTGGTGGCGCCGGCGTTGAGGTAGAGCGCCGGTTTGTCGATGGCGCTGCTCACCTGGGCCTGCAATGTCGGCGCGGCGAGCGCGGCGGCGGCGCGCGCCTGACGCGGCCGGCCGGCTTCGGCGGCCAGGCGCGCGCGGCGCCAAGCCTCCTCGTTGCCGAAGACCTTGGCCTCGTGCAGCGTCGTGGCCATCAGGTTGCAGCCGTCGTCGACGTTGCGCTGCGCGGCCCAGGCGTCGAAGGCGCGCGCCTTGAAATCGGCTGCGGTCTTGCCGTTGAGATGCTCGACGAGCAGCGCGTAGCACGTGACCTCGCGGTCGTCGTTCATGCGAAAGCGCGGCAGCTCGCGCCCGAAGTTGGCCCAGTCGCGGCGCCGGCCGAGCTCGAGCAGCCAGTCGTTGCGCAGGCGGTCTTCGACGTAGGTGGCGGGCCAGCGCGCATAGAAGGCATCGAGGTCGCCCTGCTGCGCGGCGGCGAGGCGGTTGCCGAGCTCCCAGTAATCGACCCACGCCGCCAAGGGGTGGCGCTGCGCGGCCGTGATGTCGCGCAGCGCGAGCAGGCGCGCACCGTCGCGGCGGCGCAGCGCATCCTGCGCGTCGAGCACGAGGTCGAGGCCGCGCGTCACCGCGTTGACGCTGCCGAGCACTTCGGTCGGCGCCTCGGCGGCGCTGCCGTTGCCGCTGCTGCTGCTCTGGGCGCAGGAGCCCAGGCTCAGCGACAGCAGGCCGGCGGCAAGGATCGATCGAGCAAGGCGCATCGTGCAGAGCATGCCTCAAGCCGTCGCGTCGGGCGCGCGGCCGATGGTGTTGTAGGGGGTCCGGGACGCGATTGTCCCGCGGGGCCCGTGCAACAACGCGTCACCGCGCCGCATCGTTGGCCGCACCGTCCATTAGTTGGCGCGTCGCCTCGGCTTGTTCGGCCAGCCAGCGGGCGAAGGCAGTGACTTCGGCGCGCACGTTGCGCTCGCCGCGCAGCGCGGCCAGGTCGAAGAGCCAGTAGGCAAAGGGCGAGACCATGCGCCGCGCGTCACCGAAGGGCTCGACCAGGTCGCCGCGGGCCAGGCTGTCGCCGATCATCGCGATGCGGCCCAGCGCCACGCCGCCGCCGGCCAGCGCCGCTTGAATTTGCTGGTAGGTGAAGTTCAGGTACAGCCAGCGCGCCGGTTCGAGCCTGGGCTGGCCGTGCTCGCGCAGCCAGCGCCGCCAGCTCAGGTACTCGGCGCTGGGCAGGCGGTCGTCTTCTTCGAGCAGCGTGTGCTGGGTCAGGTCGCGCGGCTCGGCCAGGCGCGGTGCGTCACCACGGCCGGCCTGCTGCGCGAAGGCGCGACTCACCACCGGCGTGATGACGTCGCCGAACAGCAACTGCGTGCCCGCTGGTGCGTCGGCCGGCAGGCAGTAGCGCAGGATCAGGTCGATCTCGGGGTCTTCGAGATCGACCATCGCGTCGGTGGCGGAGATGCGGATGTCGATGTCCGGATGCATCGCCTCGAAGGCGCGCAGCCGCGGCAGCAGCCACAGCGACGCGAACGAGGCGAAGGTGGCGACGCTGACATGGCGCCGCCCGCGCGCGCTGCGGATCTGCCGCACCGTGTGGTCCAGCCGCTGCAACAACGGCATCACGCCGCGCAGCAACTGCACGCCGGCGCCGGTGAGTTCGACCTTGCGCGTGCCGCGCACGAAGAGCGGCGCGCCGAGTTCGTCTTCGAGCGACTTGATCTGGCGGCTGATGGCCGGCTGCGTCAGGAACAGCTCCTCGGCCGCAGCCGAAAAGCTCAGGCGCCGCGCCACCGCCTCGAAGGCCCGCAGCGGGCCCACGCCGAGGGCGCGATGGGGGGCTCTATTCATGCGTATATGTTATCAGTGACGGCAGCCGATCTCATTGGATCGAAACCTCGTTATCACCGATGCTCTGCTCTGTGAATGGCTTGAACGGAGAAACGATCATGAGCTGCCTATCCATGCAAGAAGTGCAACGCCTGCTGGTCACCGAGCCGGCCTGGCTGCTGCCCCGCGCCGGCCGCGTCTGGGTGACGCGCGAGGGTGACCTCAACGACTACGTGCTCGACGCCGGCCAGCGCCTGGCGCTGGCGCGCGGCGACCGCGTGGCCGTGGGTTCGTGGCACGAAGGCCAGCCCGCGCTGTGGGATTGGACGCCGATGCAGCCGGCACGGCCCTACCGCTTGCTGCGCGACGGCGCCGCCGCCGTCTTCGGTTTCAGCGCGCGCGCCTTGCGCGCTGCGGCTGGCGGCTTGGCCACCCTGGCGCGCAGCGCCGCCGCGATCGCCTGCCGCGCCCAGGGCAGCATCAGGTGCGGCGACTCCATCGCTTCGGCGGGCACGGTCCAGTAGCTCACGGTGATCGGCTTGCCCTTGCCGTCGTAGACGAACGGCTCGCAGCCCGCCTTCTCGAAGGTGGGCTGCGTCAGCGCATCGACCTTCAGGTACAGGCGCTCGAAGACGATCAGCGCGACGAACAGATCGTCGATGGTCAGGCCGTGGCCGCCGAACATGCGGCGCGCGCGCACCGCGCCGAGCGGCGCCAGCAGTTCCAGGCAGTGATCGACCAGCGCATCGCTCATGGCAGACAATGCTAGCCCGATGCCCTTTGACTTCAACCTCGACCCACCGCGCGACAAGAAACTACTGCGACGCCAGCTCCAGGCCGAGCGCCTGGCGATGCACGACCGGCATCAGCGCGCAATGCACCTGCAGGAAGTGCTGCGCGTCTGGCTGGTGAGCCGCGACGAGACCGCGATCGGCGCCTACTGGCCGATCAAGGGCGAGTTCGACACGCTGCCGGCGCTGTTCCGCTGGACCGAGGGCGAAGACGTGAAGGGCCGGCACCGCATCATCGGCCTGCCGGTGATGGACCGGCAAACGCGGCAGTTGCGCTTTCACCGCTGGTACCCGGGCTGCCCGATGGAAGAGGACGCCTACGGCATCCCCAAGCCGAAAGACACCGACCGCTTCGCGCCGCAACTGCTGCTGGTGCCCTGCGTCGGTTTCGGTCCGGGCGGATTGCGCCTGGGCTACGGCGGCGGCTTCTACGACCGCACGCTGGCGACGCTGTCACCGCGGCCGTTCACGCTGGGCGTGGGCTATGCGCACGGATTCATTCCGTGGCTGGAGGCCGAGGCGCATGACGTGCCGCTGGATGCGGTGCTGACGGAGGACGGGGTGGCTTGGCAGAAGGCGGATTGAACCCGCCCTACAGCTACCGCAACGACCCGTCGGTGCCGATGTTCGAAGACGATCGGCCGATCATCATCTTCGACGGCCACTGCGTCCTTTGTTCGCGATTCGCCCGTTTCGTTCTGCGGCATGACCGCCGGGCAGTGTTCAGGTTGATGGCCGCGCAGTCGCTGCCGGGGCAGGCGCTGTACCGCCACTACGGCCTCGACCCCGTGAACTTCGAAACCAACGTGCTGCTCGACGACGGCCGTGCCTGGTTCAAGTCCGCGGGCACGATCCGGATGTTCGTCAAACTCGGCTTTCCGTGGGCGCTCGCCGCTCTGTTGCGGGTGGTGCCGCGCTCACTGCTGGACCGCTTGTACGAAGTGGTCGCGCGCAACCGCATCCGCTGGTTCGGTGCGAGCACCGTGTGCTTTGTCGCCGATCCCGCGCATCGTGAGCGTTTTCTTGGATGACCAGCGCGCTGCGTGTGCTCATCGTCGGCGGCTATGGCGTCTTCGGCGGGCGTCTGGTTGAGTTGCTGCAGGACGATGCCCGCTTGACGCTGCTGGTGGCTGGGCGATCGCTGAGCCGTGCCCGTGAGTTCTGCGGACGACGCGCTGCGGCGGCGGCGCACCTGGTGCCGGCGCAGTTCGATCGAAGCGCAGCCGATGCCGATACGTTGACTGCCCTGAAGCCGACACTCGTCGTCGATGCAAGCGGTCCTTTCCAGGCCTACGGTGACGAGCGTTACCGGTTGATCGAGAGCTGCATCGCCAGCCGTATCCACTACCTCGATCTGGCCGACGGCTCCGGCTTCGTCGATGGTGTCGCAGCCTTCGATGCCGCAGCGCGCGACGCCGGCGTCTACGTGCTGTCGGGCGTGTCGAGCTTTCCGGTGCTGACGGCCGCCGTGGTGCGCCGCTTGTCGGCCGGCATGGCGCGGGTGCGATCGATACGCGGCGGCATCGCGCCGTCGCCCTATGCGGGTGTTGGCGCCAATGTCATTCGCGCCATCGCCAGCTACGCGGGACAGCCGGTCTTGCGCACGCGCGACGGACAGCAGAGCAAGGGCCATCCGTTCACCGAATCGATGCGCTTCACGGTCGCGGTGCCCGGACACGCGCCGTTGCGCTGCACCCGCTTCTCGCTGGTCGATGTGCCCGACCTGCGTGCACTGGCGCGCGAGTGGCCGCAGGCCACAGAGGTCTGGATGGGCGCCGGCCCTGTGCCCGCCGTGTTGCACCGGGCCCTGAGTGCCCTGGCGTGGCTGGTCCGGCTGCGGTGGCTGCCCTCGCTGTCGGGGCTGGCGCCGGCGATCTACGTCGTCACCAACCACGTGCGTTGGGGCGAGCACCGCGGCGGCATGTTCGTCGTGGCGCGCGGCGTTGACGGCAACGGCAGCGAGCTCGTGCGCGAGTGGCATCTGCTGGCCGAAGGCGACGACGGCCCGCTCATCCCCTGCATGGCGGTCGAAGCGATCGTGCGCAAGGTGCTGGCCGGCAAGGCGCCGGCGCCGGGCGCGCGAACCGCGATCCACGATGTGGAGCTGGCCGACTACGAGGCGCTGTTTGCCCAGCGCACCATCTTCAGCGCGATTCGGCAGCGCTTGCCCGTGAGCAAACTGCCGCTGTATCGCCGCCTGCTCGGCGAGTCATGGCAACGGCTGCCGCAGGCCATCCAGCAACTGCACGCTGTGGATGCGACCTCGACGTTCGCCGGCCGGTGCACCGTGCAGCGCGGACGCAGTCCACTGGCGTGGGCCATTGCCAAGTGCATCGGTTTCCCTCCGGCCGGAGAGAACATGCCGGTCGCTGTACGCCTCAGGGCTGAGGGCGGCGCCGAGCGCTGGTCGCGCAACATCGCCGGTCACTCGTTTTCGAGTGTGCAATCAGCGGGCCGTGGCCGCGCCGAGGGCTTGGCGCGTGAGCGCTTCGGCGCTGTCGCGGTGGACATGGCACTCATCGTTGAACCCGGCCGCCTGCGCTACGTCGTTCGCCGCTGGAGCTTCTTGGGCCTGCCGATGCCGCTATGGCTGGGTCCGCGCTCCGTCGCCGTCGAATCTGTGGAGGAGCAGAGGTTCTGCTTCGACGTTGAGATCGCGCACCTGCTGACCGGATTGATCGTGCGCTACAAGGGCTGGCTTGTGAGCGACCTTGATGCCTCGATCAGGACGTTGACTTCAAGCGCCGGCACAGCTCCGTCGCCAGCACGGACTGATTGAGCGTGTAGAAGTGAATCCCCGGCACGCCGCCCCTGATCAGTTTCTCGCACAGTGCAGTGACCACATCCAGGCCGAAGGCGCGGATCGACGCGGTGTCGTCGAGATAGCCCTCCATCTTCAACGCCACCCAGCGCGGGATCTCGATGCCGTCGCGCTGGGCGAACTGGGCAATGCGGGCGTAGTTGTGGAAGGGCATGACGCCGGCCGTCACCGGCACCTCGGCGCCGAGTTTTCGGGTCGCCTCGACGAAGTGGAAGTAGGCGTCGGCGTTGAAGAAGAACTGCGTGATCGCGCCGCTGGCGCCCGCCTTGACCTTGTCGGCGTAGTGCTGCAGATCGCGCGCGGCATAGCGCTGTGCCGGGTGGTACTCGGGGTAGGCGGCGACTTCGATGTGCCAGTCCAGCCCCTGCTGCTCGCGGATGAAGCGCACCAGCTCGGCGGCGTGGCGGAATTCGCCGGCCACCGCGGTGCCGCTGGGCAGGTCGCCGCGCAGCGCGACGATGCGACCGATCTTCTGCGCGCGGTAGGTGGCGAGCGTTGCGGCGATGCCTTCGCGCGTGCGCGCCCACGCACGACAGGTGCGGCGCCGCCTGGTGCCCGGCCGCGGCGATGGCCTGCACCGTCTTCAGCGTCTTGTCGCGCGTCGAGCCGCCGGCGCCGTAGGTGACGCTGAAGTAATGCGGTTGCAGCGCGGCCAGTTCGCTGCACGACCTGCGTGATGAGTTTTTCGTCGCCCACCGGCGTGTTGGGCGGGAAGAACTCGAAGCTGATGGGAACGGTCGTCATCGTCTTCTGGGTGCGGGCCCAGACGAAGAATTCGGTGTTGCCGTCGCCACCGGCGATGGCGCTTTGGAAATAGTCGCGCACGACCAGGCCGCATTCGGCGCAGGCGCTGCGCAGGCGCTGCTCGACGCGCGCGTGCGCCGCCGGGTCGCTGACGAGGCCGCCCTTGCCGATGTCGGCGCGCTGCAGCTCGAACTGCGGCTTGACCAGCAGCAGGTGCTCGCCGGCCAGCGGCGCGACGGCCGGCAGCACCAGCGTCAGCGAGATGAACGACACGTCGGCGACGGCCAGATCGAAGCCTGGCTGCGGCAGCGAAGACCAGCGCGCAACGTCGCGCGCGTTCACGCCCTCGATGCGCGACCACGCGCGCATCGGCGCGCAGGCGCGGCTGCAACTGGCCGTGGCCGACATCGACGCCGACCACGCGCGCCGCGCCGCGCGCCAGCAGCACGTCGGTGAAGCCGCCTGTGCTCTGGCCGACGTCCAGGCATGCCTTGCCGTCGACGTCGATGCCCGCGTGCGCCAGCGCGGCGTCGAGCTTCAAGCCCGCCGCGCGAGACGCAGCGCAGCTCGGCGTCGTCGGTGACCTCGATCTGCGCCGCTTCGGGCAGCTCCTCGCCGGCCTTGCGCGGCACGGCCCAGTCGCTCGTCGGCCGCCGAGCGCCAGCGCACCGCGCCGCGCTCGATCAGGCGCTGCGCGGCCGAACGGCTGGGCGCCAGGCCGCGTTGGACGAGCAATTGGTCGGCGCGCATGGGCAGGGGGGGGCGGCGCTCGCGGGCGTGCGGGCTCAATACCGGTAGGAATCGGCCTTGTACGGCCCGGCCTTCGGCACGCCGATGTACGCCGCCTGCTCGTCGGTCAGCTCGGTCAGCATCGCGCCGACCTTCTTCAGGTGCAGGCGCGCGACCTTCTCGTCGAGGTGCTTGGGCAGCACGTAGACCTTGCCGCTCTCGTAGTCGTCGCTGTGCGTGAAGAGCTCGATCTGCGCGATCGTCTGGTTGGCGAAGCTCGACGACATGACGAAGCTCGGATGGCCGGTGGCGCAGCCCAGGTTCACCAGGCGGCCCTTGGCCAGCAGGATGATCTTCTTGCCGTCCGGGAACATCGACGTGATCGACCTGCGGCTTGATCTCGTCCCACTCGAGCTTCTCGAGCGACGGCGACGTCGATCTCGTTGTCGAAGTGGCCGATGTTGCAGACGATGGCCTGGTCCTTCATCTTCGCCATGTGCTCGAAGCGGATCACGTTCTTGTTGCCGGTGGCCGATGACGAAGATGTCGGCCTTGTCGGCGGCGTACTCCATCGTCACGACCTGGTAGCCTTCCATCGCCGCCTGCAGCGCGTTGATCGGGTCGATCTCGGTGACCCAGACCTGCGCGGACAGCGCACGCAGCGCCTGGGCCGAGCCCTTGCCCACGTCGCCGTAGCCGGCGACGACGGCGACCTTGCCGGCGATCATCACGTCGGTCGCGCGCTTGATCGACATCGACCAGCGACTCGCGGCAGCCGTAGAGGTTGTCGAACTTGCTCTTGGTCACCGAATCGTTGACGTTGATGGCGCGGAACAGCAGCGTGCCCTTGGCGCTCATCTCCTTCAGGCGGTGCACGCCGGTGGTCGTCTCTTCGGTCACGCCGATGATCTCGGCGCTCTTGCGCGAGTACCAGGTCGGCGTCGACCGCGAGCTTGGCCTTGATGGCGGCGTACAGGCAGGTTTCTTCCTCGCTGGTCGGCTTGTCGAGCAGCGACGAGTCTTTCTCGGCGCGCTTGCCCAGGTGCATCAGCAGCGTGGCGTCGCCGCCGTCGTCGAGGATCATGTTCGGGCCTTCGCCTTCGCTGCCCTTGGCGCCGAATTCGAAGATGCGGTGCGTGTAGTCCCAGTAGTCGGCCAGCGTCTCGCCCTTGTAGGCGAACACCGGCGTGCCCTTTACGGCGAGCGCGGCGGCGGCGTGGTCTTGCGTCGAGAAGATGTTGCACGAGGCCCAGCGCACCTGCGCGCCCAGGGCCTGCAGCGTCTCGACCAGCACGGCGGTCTGGATCGTCATGTGCAGCGAGCCGGTGATGCGCGCGCCCTTCAGCGGCTGCGCCTTGCGGCGAACTCGTCGCGAATCGCCATCAGGCCGGGCATCTCGGTCTCGGCGATCTGGATTTCCTTGCGGCCCCAGGCGGCCAGGGACAGGTCGGCGACGACGTGGTCGGCGGAAAATTGGAATTGGGTTTCAGAACGGCGTTCATGTCGGGCTCCAAACGGTTAGGAACCCGCACGACGGCAAGGCTGGCGACGGTTCGGAACTCACCCACGAGCCACATCGTGCGGGTGAGCGCGGTTGCAAGCAGACTTTCCGAGCCTGGGACTCCGCGAGTCGGGGTCTTGCAACGCTCCTCGGAAAGTGCGCGCGATTGTAGCCGCGTGGCCGGGCGCGGCTGTGCAAGACCACGGCTGCCCGCACAAACTTCCTCGCACGCCTGTCTTCGCACGACCCTGGACCGAGCGCGCCGCCAGTGCTGCCGGCCGCGCGCGCGTGCGCCGGCGTGCTTCACCGACATCGACGACACGCTGACGACGCGCCGGCGCCATCGACGCCCGACGCGCTGGCACGCGCTGGCCGCGCTGCACGCCGCGGGCCTGCCGGTCATCGCCATCACCGGCCGGCCGATGGGCTGGAGCGAGCCGTTCGCGCGCGACTTGGCCGATCGATGCGATCGTGGCCGAGAACGGCGCGGTGGCGCTGTTCCGCGGCGGCGACGCGGTGCGCATCGAGTACGCGCAGGACGAAGCCACGCGCGCCGCGCAACGCGCAGCGCCTGCGGCAGGTGGCGCAGCGCGTGCTGCGCGAAGTGCCCGGCGCCACGCTGGCGCGCGACAGCGCCGGCCGCGTGACCGACATCGCCATCGACCACAGCGAGTTCGCGCACCTGCCGCCGGCGCAGATCGCGCAGGTCGTGGCGCTGATGCGCGAACGAGGGCATGAACGCGACCGTCAGCTCGATCCACATCAACGGCTGGTTCGGCGAGCACGACAAGCTCAGCGGCGCGCGCTGGATCGTGCAGCGCCTGCTCGGCCGCGACGCTCGATGCCGAGCGCGAGCGCTGGGTCTACGTCGGCGACTCGACCAACGACCAGCTGATGTTCGGCCACTTCGCGCTTATCGGTGGGCGTGGCCAACCTGCGCGACTTTGCGTCGAGCTGACATGGCCGGCCTACATCACGCAAGGCGAGCGCGGCGCCGGGTTTGCCGAGGTGGCGCAGGGCGTGATCGCGGCGCGGGATCGATCGTGAAACGCCTGCTCCTGCTCAGCGTCTCCGCCGGTGCCGGCCACGTGCGCGCGGCACAGGCCATCGAAGCCGCGGCCGCAGCGCGCGGCGGCATCGACGTCACGCACCTCGATGTGCTGACGCTGGTGCCGGGCTGGTTCGCCAAGGCCTACGGCCAGTGGTACCTCGATCTGGTCGAGCGCCACCCCAACCTCTGGGCGCATCTGTACCAGCGCAGCCATCGCAGCAGCGCCGAGGCCTGGGAAGACAAGTTGCGCCGCGCCGTCGAGCGCGTCAGCACGCGCGAGCTCGGCGCCGCGCTGCAAAAGGCCGCGCCCGATGTCGTCGTCTGCACCCATTTCCTTCCGGCCGAGTTGCTCGCGCGCGCCACCTTGCGCGGCCGCGTCATGCCGCCGCTGTGGGTGCAGGTCACCGATTTCGACCTGCATCGCCTCTGGGTGCAGCGCGGCGTCGCCGGCTACTGCGTGGCCAACGACGAGATTGCGTTCCGCTTGCGCGAGGCCTTGCCCGGCGTGCCGGCGGTGGTGAGCGGCATCCCGGTGATGCCGGCGTTTGCATCGAACCCGCCGCGCGACGTTTGCCGCGCCGAACTCGGCCTCGATGCGCAGCGCACCACGGCGATGGTGATGACCGGCGGCGCCGGCCTGGCCAGCGCCGCTGCGATGGTCGAGCGCCTGCTCGCGCTGCCCGGCGAGCTGCAGGTGGTGGCGATCGCCGGGCGCAACGCCGAGCTGCTGCAACGCTACGAAGCGCTGGCGCGTGAACATCCCGGCCGGCTGGTGGCGCTGGGCTTCACCAGGACGATCGAGCGCGTCATGGCGGCGAGCGATCTGTGCATCACCAAGCCCGGCGGGCTGTCGACGTCCGAGTGCCTGGCGATGGGGCTGCCGATGCTGTTGATCTCGCCGATCCCCGGCCAGGAGGAGCGCAACGCGCAGTTCCTGTTGGAGCAGGGCGCGGCATGGCTGGCGATGGACGAGACGGCGCTGGCCTGGCGCATGCAGCAGTTGCTTGCCGAGCCCGCGACGCTGGCGCGCCTGCGCGAACGCTCGCGCGCCATCGGCAGGCCGCATGCGGCGGCGCGCGTGCTCGAAGCGACGGTCGGCGCATGAGGCGGCTGGTTGCGACGGCAACTGCTGGCCGCTGCCGCGGCGCTGGGCTTGCCCGCGTTGGGTCGCGCCCGCCCGTTGCGATCCGGCGATCACGTCAGCGTGCTGCCGACGCTTGGCGCACCGCGCTGGCCGATGGCAGTCTGGCCGTGCGCATCGAAGCCTGGGTCTTCGAGCGCGAACGCAACCCGACGCGCACGCGCCTGCTCGCACGCGCGCTCGGCCTCGACCTCGACGAGCTGAACGAAACCGACCGCACGCGATTTCGCCAGCGCACGGCGCTGTTCGGCACCGATGCGAAAGACGGCCGCGAGCTGCAGGCGCAAGTCGCCGGCATTGCCGCGGCGGCCGCTGCCGCCGAGCGACGCGCAGGGCCGCATCCGCGCCGTGCTGCCGCATGCAGGCGCGGCCGCGCCGGGCAGTGGATCGACTGGGCCGTGATCGGCGGCGCGCGCCGCTTTGCCAGCCGCGCGCAGTGGATCGGCGAACACGGCCTGTCGGTCGTCTGCGACATCGACGACACCGTCAAGCACACGCAGGTGCGAATGCGCCGGCAGATGCTGCTCAACACCTTCGCGCGCGAGTTCATCGCGGTGCCGGGCATGGCAGGGTGGCTGCAGCGCGTCGTGCAGGCCAACGACGGCACGGCGCTGCACTATGTCTCGGGCTCGCCGCTGCAACTGACGCCGGCGCTGCTCGCGTTCATGCGCGACGCCGGGCTGCCCGAAGGCAGCCTGCACCCGCGCGCGCTGTCGCTGCATCCCGCCGCGCTGCTCGACGACGAAGCGACCACGCGTCACAAACACGCCGAGATCGCGCAACTGCTGGCCGACCATCCGCAGCGGCGCTTCGTGCTCGTCGGCGATTCCGGCGAGCGCGACCCCGAGATTTACGGCGCGATCGCACGCGAGCATGGAGCGCGCATTGCCGCGGTGTTGATCCGCGACGTCAGCGGCGAGGCGCGCCGACAGCGCGCGCTACGCGCAGTCGTTTGCCGGCGTGCCGCCGCAGCGCTGGCGCGTGTTCATCGATCCGGAGATGCTGCCGACATCGTTTCCCTGATGCCTGTCACTCGCTCCACCCCAGCCGCGCGCAAAGGCGCAGCCGCCGCCACAGCAAGGCCAGGGTGACGAAGGCCAGCGTGATGAAGAGCGACCCCCACCACTCGGTCACGTTCTCGATGCGCTCCTTCAACGCGGCGTCGGCCCACATCGCGATCAGCGCATTGCCCAGCCCGAGCGCCACGATCAGCGCGAACAGCACCAGCAGCACGCGGTCATAAGGCAACTTGCGCGCCGTTGGTGCTCCGGCATGAGCGCTTTGCAGCGGCCGCGTCGCGTGCAAGCCTTGCAGCGCGCGCCCGTACAGCAGCATCGCCAGGCAGGTGCCGCCGAAGTAGACGACCGTGCCGTAGCGCCGCAGCCAACGGTAGGTCGCGCCTTCAGTGCCGAGGAAACTGCCGTACAGCACCAGCGCGATGCCCGCGGCCACGCCGATCAGACCCAACATCCAGGCGCTGCGCCGCAGCGTGCCGCCGCCGAGTGCGAGCAGCGTCTGCGCGGCCGACAACCAGGTCAGCGCCTGCAGTGCCGCCGCCGGCAACACCAGCGCACGAAAGACATGGTTGGGCAAGTCGTGGCGCGCGGCGCGGCTGATCGAAACGCAGCCGTCGATGAACGGGTTGCAGGCCGGCACCAGGCCAGCCTGCACCGCCAGCGCGAAGGCGACGAGCGCAGCGATCGCCGGCAGCAGGCCCGCCACCAGCGGCAGCGGCCACAGCGCGATGGCGCGCGGCTGCTCCATGCATCACAAGCCGAGGAAGCGCTGCATGCGCTGCAGTTCGTCGTCCACCGCGGCGGCGAAGGCCGGCTCGACGATGCGCGGCCCGAAGAAGCCGATCGCGGGTTGCAGCCGCCCGTCGCGCACGCCGACGTTGGCCCAACCCACCACCTGCTCGCGCCACAGCAGCGGCAGCGCGTAGTAGCCGAGCACGCGCTTGGGCGCCGGCGTGTAGGCCTCGAAGCGGTACGGCCAGCGCCAGAACAGCTCGAAGCGGCGCCGGTCCCACACCAGCGGGTCGAACGGCGCGAGCAGGCGCACCATCTCGTCGGGCTCGTGGCGCTTCGAAGCCGGGTTCTCGTCGACCGGCCAGTACCAGGTGATGCCCTCGACCGTCGCGTTCGGCAGACGCGCCTTTGCGCGCGCGAGCGCCGCCTTGCGCGCATCGCGCCACTGCGGCGCCGCGCCAGCGAGAAACATCACCAGCTGTGACAGCGTCGGCGCCGGCAGCGGCGCGTACTTGCCGACGATCACCTCCACCATCGCGTCCATCGCCGCCGCCACGTCGGGCGCAGTCTCGTGGGGCTCACGCGCCGCATAACAGCGGATACCGCCCTCGCGCCGCGCCACGCGCACGAGGCCGCGGTAGTGCATGCCGTCGAGCAACTGCGTGCTGGCGTTCGATGATCCGCCGAACCAGTTGCGCGTCTTGCCGTGCTGGAACTGCGCATCGACCTCGCGCGGATGGACCACGCCGCGCTCGCGCACGAAGGCCAGCACCTCGTGCGCCATCGCCCAGCGTGCCTTCGGCCAGACCGTGCGCGCCTGCCGCGGGTGCATCAGCCGGTGCAGCGCGCGCGGCATGAAGCCGTAGTTGACGAAGAAGTCCTCCTCGACATCGAGCTTGGCGTAGCGCGTTTCCAATTCGCCGGCGCGGTAGTCGCGCACGCGATGGCGCAGCGTCAGGTCCTGCGCGCGCGCCGGCGCGCGGATCGGATCGGCCTGCACGAAGCCGAGCTTGGCAATCGCCTGCGGCAGCGTCGTCGGCGCAAACAGGCTGCGCGCAACGGCGTAGCGGCGCAATGCATCGAGGCTGAGGGTGGGCATGGGCGGGAAGCGTAAAGCCTGCGCTTCAGGGCGTGACGCGCCTCGAACGCGCGAGTAAACTTTCCCTCGGCGCCATGCTGCGCCCAACCTTCGTTCGGTGCCCACGCCACCGGCTGCAGAAGGCAAAGGGGGCCTCGAGACCTCGGCATGATCATCATCGACCCTCGTGCCCGGCGGCATGGGTCGGCAGCGTGGGAGCCGTCCCGGCCATTGCGGGCGACGAAAGGCCGATCATGACCCAGCACGCTTCCTTCAAACTTCGCATCCGCGAGCGCATGGCGCGCACGGGCGAACGCTACGCCGCCGCGCGGCGTGTGATGCTCGAACAGGCGGCCCGCCGCACCGGTCGCATCTGGCACGCCGAGCCCGAGGTCGACGACGACGGCGTCGACAAGGCCACGGGTCGCCGCTGGAACGATTGGTGTGACCTCATCGACGCGCGCCCGGCCGACGTGCAGGGACACACCGCCATCGCGCAGTGGCTGGTCGAGCAACACGCCGTGGGCCGGTGGTGGGCGCAGTCGGTGACGGTGGGCTGGGAGCGCATCAGCGGTGCGCGTTTGCCGCACCAGATGGCTGACGGCAGCTTCACGGCCGGCAAGTCACGCACCATCAGCGGCGACGCCACCGCGTTGCGCCGCCTGCTGCTGGATGCACAAGGGCGCTCCGAGCTCTTCCCGGGTCATGGGGCGAGCCTGAAGTCGAAGCCCGCCTCCAAGTCCATCCGGCTCGCTTTGGGTGACGGCATCGCCCAGTTCGATCTCGAAGCCAAGGACGAGGGGCGGGTCAAGGTGACGGTGTCGCACACCGGCTTGCCGAGCACCGAGAGCGTCGAGCAATGGAAGTTCTACTGGGGGGAGTGGCTCGACGCCATCGACGAGGGGACGAAGGCCTGACAGCGCGTCATGTCGCGACGCGGTAGCGCAACCCCGATCCGCCGCCGAACGCCGCCGGCTGGGTGTAGCGCTCGAACAGCACGCCGCCGGCGTTCTCGATGACGCGCTGCGAGGCGAGGTTGTCGGGGTCGGTCGTGATCTCGACGTGCGGCAGGCCCAGCGCGCGCGCTTCGGGCAGCAGGGCTTGCACCGCTTGTGCGGCGAAGCCTTGACCGCGCTTCCACGGCACCACCGCGTAGCCGATGTGGCCGAGCACGTGCGGCGGCAGCGCGGCCGTGCCCGGCTGCCAGCGAAAGCCGATGCTGCCGCAGAACTCGCCATCCCACATCCAGCGCATGAAGCCGGGGATGCGCTGGGCCGTGCTGCCGTCGGGCAGCTTGATCGGCGCGCCCTTGGCTTGCCGATCGTCGAGTGAGGCGAGGAAGGCGGCCGCGTCCTGTTCGATGCGCGCGAGCTGTTCCTGCGCGGCGATCGCGCCGCGCAGGTTGTCGGGCGACCAGCCGCGGCGCAGCGCGGCGACATAGCTGTCGAGTTGCGCGATCGAGGGCGTGACGAGTTGCATCGCCGCTCAAGGGAGTGTGCGCAGCGCTCGCAGCTGGTGATCGTGCAGGCGCGACAGCAGCAGCAGCGCGCTCGCGGCGCCCACGCCCGCCAGCGCCATGTCCTTCTGCGTGTCCCACGGATCGCCCTGCGTGCCGAGGAATTCTTCGGCGCCCTGGCCGAGCGCGACCGCGGCGCCCCACTCGATCAGTTCGTAGAGCGCGCTGATGCCCAGGCAGGCCAGCACGATGACGACGGCCAGCCAAGCGCCGCGCTGCAAACCCGTGTGCCGCAGCAGCAGCTCGCGCGCCGCGATCGCCGGGATGAAGCCCTGCGCGAAGTGGCCGATACCGTCGTAGGGGTTGCGGCCGAGCGCGAACGCGTCGCGCAGCCAATCGCCGAGCGGCACGCGGGCATAGGTGTAGTGGCCGCCGAGCATCAGGATCAGCGCGTGCACGAAGATCAGCGCATACAGCAGCGGCGTCAGCGGGAAGCGCCGGTGCGTGAGCCACAGGATCACGAGCACGATCGCCACCGGCGCGATTTCCATCGCCCAGGTCGGCAGGTCGTGCGGACGCCAGCCCGACAGCGCGAGCAGGCCGACCAGCGCGGCCGAGTACCAGCGCAGCGCGGATGCCGTCATGTCATGGCAGTGGAGCAGCCGCGCTGGACCGAGCCGGTCAGTTGCCGACGACGATGTTGTTGCGCACGCCGGTGACGCCCGAGGTCTCGCGTGCGAGGCGTTCGGCGTTGGCGCGTTCGACGGCGGTCTTGGCCGTGCCGGAAAGGCTGACCACGCCCTTGAAGGTCTCGACCGTGATCGCCAGCGCGCTGACCGTCTTGTCTTCGGCGAACTTGGCTTTGACGCGCGTGGTCAGCGTGGCGTCGTCGATGTAGGTGCCGACGGATTGCTGGTCGCGCACGACGGTGCAGGCGGTGGTGGACAGCAGCGCGGCGGCAGCAAGGCGACAGGCAAGAGCGAGGCGGGGCATTGAATGGGGCTCCTTTGCGTGGGAGAACGCGATTATGGGCGCGGCGGCAGACAGGTCATGGCCGCTTGTAGCACCATGGTGCTACATTGGCGGCGTCGCTGGTTTCGGAGTGTCTCGATGGGCACTACCACTATTCGCTTGCCCGCGGAGCTTAAGGCCCAGATGGAACGCGTCGCGGCGGCGCGCGGCGCATCGGCGCATGCCTTCATGCTGGACGCCATCGCCGAGGTGGCGCAGCGGCTGAGCAGCCAGCAGGATTTCGAGGCGCGAGGCCGAGCGCCGCTGGAAGCGCATGCTGCGCACCGGCGAGTATCTGACGCTGGATGACTTGCGGGCGTATAGCGCAGGCACTGGCCTCGGGAGCAGCAGCCCGCCAAGCCCAAGCCGCGCAAGATGGCGGCTGAAGACTTGCGCGCCTGAGGGCTTCGGCGCGGCAGAGCAGGTTGAGCTTGGCCGGCCTGAGCTTCGACGGGGGCATGAGCGCCGATCTGGCGCGCATCGCCGGCCACCTCGCTGAGCATGAGGTGGCCGACATCGCTGACCGCCTGAAGAGATCATCGATGCCCTCGAGGTGCTCGTGCGCCACCCGCTGATCGGTCGCAAGACCGACGACGGGCCGGCGTGAACTCGTGATCGGGCGCGGCAGTCGTGGCTACGTGGCGCTGTATCGCTACGATCAACTGGACGACGAGGTCATCGTTCTGGCGCTGCGAGCGCAACGCGAGGCGGGGTTCGAGGAGCGGTGAGGCGACAAGTGCAGACGTCTTGGCGAGAGTGACGATGCACGCGGAACTTCCGCCGATTCCTCGCTCGGCCACACGGCGGAGCGGAGAGCATGGGCACGAGTCGCGGCCGCTGGCGCAGTGGACGACTCGGAGCCTACGTGCTGCTCGCCGAGCCGGGCGGTGGCAAGTCCGAAGCGTTCAAACGTGAGGCGGCGGCTGCGAGCTACGTTCTTGCCCGTGACTTCTTCAATGCAGGCCCTCCTGAAGGATGGAGTGGCGAGGCCTTGTTCATCGACGGCTTCGACCAGATGCGGGCTGACTCGGTGTCGCGCGACACGCCTCTGGACCGCATTGTTCAGAAGCTGGTCGCAGCTGGGACGCCCGAGCTTTCGCATCTGCTGCCGCGAGGCGGACTGGCTGTCGTCGGATCAAAGTGCGCTGCGCGCCGCCGCACCGAGTGGCAACGTTGAGGTCTTGCACCTTGATCCGCTGACGGACGAGGAGGTGTT
Organism: uncultured beta proteobacterium; assembly: GCA_963738605.1. Classification (GTDB taxonomy): domain Bacteria; phylum Pseudomonadota; class Gammaproteobacteria; order Burkholderiales; family Burkholderiaceae_C; genus CADEEN01. The sequence goes on along the minus strand of CAVTXG010000003.1, from coordinate 137,187 downwards.
GCTGCTGCTGCGCCGCCGGGGCGACCGCGTGTCGGACGCACAGGGTTTCCTCGATCGAGCGGAACGACCAGTCGCTCGACGCGATGTTGCGCAACCCTCTGCTGCTCAACCTGCTGGTCGATGCCGTTGGCGGCGACGACTGGCCTGCAAGCCGTGAGGAGATCTACGCGCGCGCTTGCCGGCACATGGCCGCCGAGCACGACGAGGCCATCGATGCCGCCAAGCGTCACCGCCGCACATCGATCGAAGTCCGCAGAGGTTCTTGACGCCGCTGGCTGGGTGTCTGCCGTGCTGCTGCTGTCGGGCAACGATATTGTCGTGACGGGGCAGCCTCCCGTCCGAACTGCCGCCCTGGGGAAGCGGCGACCGCATCGTCTGCTCGGCGGTCGTGACAGCCGAAGTGTCGAAGCTGCACTGGCGAGCAAGCTGTTCGTGGCAGATGGTCGGCGCCGCGAGTTTCGCCACCGCAGCATCGCCGAGTACCTTGCCGTCCAGAACCCTTGGCCGCCTGATTCAGGAGCGTGGACTGCCGCTGCAGCGGGTTTTGGCGCTGATGCATCCAGCCGACGGCGGCATCGTCGAGCCGCTACGCGGCCTTTTCGGCTGGCTGGGTACGCACAGCCCGGTAGCTCAGGCCGCTTGCTGATCGACCGCGATCCCCTGGCCCTCGTGCTCTACGGCGACGTGCGCGGCTACTGCGGTGGATGACAAGCAGCGGCTGCTCGATGCGCTTTCGCCATGAGGCCGATGAGTTCGTCTGGTTTCGTCGCGGCAACTGGGCCGCCATCCGTTCGGTGCGCTTGGCACAGCCGACATGGCGCCGACGCTGGCAAGCATCCTCGCAAGCGCCGATCGCAGCCCGGAGCATCAGTCGGTGGTGGATTGCGTACTGGATGCTGTCGTCCATGGCGAGCCGATGCCATCGCTTTTGGGCATTCTTGAGTTGGTTTCCCTGGACAGCCGCTTTCGCGACGACGTTCGCACCGCGGCTCTTGAGGCATGGCTCAAGCAGCCCAACTGCAATCTTCAGCGTGCCCGACAGTGGCTGGACAGCATCCTTGCTGGCTCAATCGAGGACTCACGAGACGAGCTGTGTGCGCACCTTTTGGCAGCCTTGTATCCAAATGAGCTGAGTGCGGCTGAAGTCGTGTCCTTTCTCCGCCCGACCAAGGCGAACCAATACATCGGCTGGTATAGACACTTTTGGTCGAAGCTGTTCTTTCAGAGAACTCCGAAGGCGTACTTCGGGCAAGTTGCCGATTCCCTGGTCGCCCGGTCTTCCAATCCGAAGCAACTGCGAGAGAGCTTTGACGAGAAGCGACTGGTTGGGCGCGTCATAGTGTTTGCCTTGCAAGCAGAGGGCTCGGAAGCACCGGTCGAGCGTGTCGCGGGTTGGCTCCGCCTGGGTGTGGACGAGCATGGCTCTGCGTGTATCGACAGCGATGAGGCCGCGGCGATACGCAAGTGGCTGAGCCTGAAGCCGGAAGTCATGAAGCGCATCACCGCGCGCCAGATGGCCTTGGTTGAGCCCGACGCCACCAGCGGAGCCTTCCACTACTGGACTTGCGATGGGTTGCTCTATGGCGCCGAGCGACCCCGTGGAGCGACCCCGTGATTGGTATCGCTGGCTTCTGCAACACGCTGCCGATGCTGACGCAGAGCCGCAGGTTGAGCACTGCATCTTGGAGGCGGCCATGGCCGTCATGCGCAGCGATCCGGCGTTCGATATCACGATGGAGAACGTAGAGGATTGGATTTCTGTGCATCGCGACCGCTGGCCACAGGCGGAGCATTGGGTGCGGCGACAAGCGACTGACGAGCCGTGGTGGTCGCCTTGGTACTGGTCAATCGCCGACCAGCGCGGCAAGCAGCACCGCCGTCAAGTGCAAGACGAAGCCAAGTGTCGGCTCGAACGAGAACGGCGACGCGCCCAAATTGCGCCTCACCTGAATGCGGTGGCGCAGGGCGCGGCTCCGCCCAGGCTTATGCAGTGGCTTGCGTTGGTACACGAAAACCATGTGGCCGATCACCGTGGCGACACACCGCAAGAACGTATCGCGTCGTTCCTTGGAGGCGACCTTGTCGAGGCGCAGCGTGCCGTCGAGGGCTTGATGAGGACGCTTGAGCGCTCGGACCTACCAAATGTTGATGACGTACTCCGGTCCGATCTAGACGGAAAGCCGTACTACCTTGCCTCGGCCTGTCTACTTGGTGCGAAGTTGGCCTACGAGCACGATCCGCGTGCACCTGAGCGCTGGAGCGACGAGTTGGTTCGCTGCCTCGTGGCCTTCTACTTGACCGATGGAACGCAAGACACGGGTTGGTACACGGACCTGGCGCAGCAGCGTCCGCGATGGTCGCCGACGTGATGCTCGCCTACGTCCGGCAATGTTTGCAGTTGCAGTCGAGACAACCGATACATGGTCTGTGGTGGTTGGCGCGGGAGGATGCCCTGCGTGATCTGGCACGCTTCGTCGTTGTGCCCGTGCTCCGAGAGTTTCCCCAGCAGGCCAGGCTCTCGCAGGTGCGGCACCTCAATACAGAGTTGCTGCCAGCAGCGTTGAAACATTTACCGATGGAAGATCTGCGCGCCTTGACCTCGCAACGCCTCCAGTGTGAACGGCTCGACTCTGCGCAGAGGATGGCTTGGCTGGTATGCGGCCTTCAGTTCGCGCCGCACCGTCGATCGCGTGAGCTTGTGGCCTTGGCGCGATCCGAGCGCAGTTCGCACGCGAAGGTTGTTGGAGACCCTGGAGGCCCAGACTGACCGTGCTGCACCGTTGCCGGACATGCCGGCCGCAGCATGCAGTCGGTTTGTCGAGTTGTTCGCTCCGATGACGCGGCCCGACTTCCCGCTCGAAGCGAGCTTGGGTCGGCCAGGACCACCATCGCCGAGAGCTCGTGCAGGGAATGCTCAATCGTCTGGCGACCTCTACGCTTGCTGACGCGAGAGAGGAAATCGAACGCCTACAGGCTCTCCCGGTCCTGGCTGCTTGGTCGGTTGCGATCGATGCCGCGCGCTTTGATCATGTTCGTGCCGCTCGCGCAGCTCGTTTCGAGCATGCTACCGCGGCGCATGTCACGCAGACGCTCTGCGGGCGCTGCGCCGGCCAATGCGCTCGACTTGGCTGCGTTGACGATCCAATGGCTTGGACGAGATTGAAAGACGAGTCCGTGGTGCGGAAGGCAACGAGCTCGACGGGTTCTGGCGGGATCCCATCAATGGGCACCGCAAGCCGAGGGTCGAGAACCAATGCCGCGACCGGCTGTTCAGTCTGCTGGGCCCCGAGCTGCTTGCTCGCGGCGTGGTGCTCAACAAGGAGAGCGCGCATGCTGGCGATACGCGCGCCGACTTGCGGGCGGAGATCGTTGTCGGCGATCGGCGGCGCGTCGTTCCGATCGAAATCAAGTTGGAAGATCACGATCAGGTTTGGAGCGCGTGGCGCGATCAACTTGATGGGCGGTATGCCACGCACCCGGATGCGGAAGGGCGTCGGCATATACCTCGTGCTCTGGTTCGGCCGCCGACCAAGGGGTCGCGGACGAGGGCACGCAGTGCCCAGGACGGCTCATGAGCTGCAATCGCAGTTGCGCTCACAGATTCCTGAGACGGATACCGTCAGGCTTTCTGTGCGTGTACTTGACTTCTCGGAGCGCGTCGCGAGTGGAAGTAAGCGACGAACTGTTCGACGCAGCCGATGAACACGACGACGGGCGACTCCCGTCGCCGTCAAAAGTGCGGCTTCGCCGTGTATTCCGTTGCTGCCGGCACGGGCTGTGGCCCTAACTTGCTGCGGAAGGCGGCCCGCACAACAAACCGTGCGAAGCGCGGCGGATTTACAGCCCCGCCGCCGCCCGCAGCGCAGCCGCCTTGTCCGTGCGTTCCCAAGAAAACTCCGGCTCTTCGCGCCCGAAGTGCCCGTACGCCGCGGTCTTCTCGTAGATCGGCCGGCGCAGGTCCAACATTTCGATGATGCCGCGCGGGCGCAGGTCGAAGTGCTCGGCGACCAGGGCCTCGATCTGGTGATCGGCGATCTTGCCGGTGCCTTCGGTGTAGACCGTGACGTTCATCGGCCGCGCCACGCCGATGGCGTAGGCCACCTGGATCTGGCACTGCCGTGCCAGACCCGCGGCGACGATGTTCTTGGCGACGTAGCGCGCGGCATACGCGGCCGAGCGGTCGACCTTGGTCGGATCCTTGCCGCTGAACGCGCCGCCACCGTGCGGGCAGGCGCCGCCGTAGGTGTCGACGATGATCTTGCGGCCGGTCAGGCCGCAGTCGCCCTGCGGGCCGCCGATGACGAAGCGGCCGGTCGGGTTGATCAGGTACTTGGTGTCCTTGGTCAGCCAGTCTTTCGGCAGCACCGGCTTGATGATCTCCTCGCGCACCGCTTCATAGAACTTGGGCTTCATCTTGTCGCCCAGGCTCATCTCGGGGCTGTGCTGCGAGCTCAGCACCACGGTATCGATCGAGTGCGGCTTGCCGTCGACGTAGCGCAGCGTCACCTGGCTCTTCGCGTCCGGGCGCAGGAAGGGCAGGCGGCCGTCCTTGCGCAGTTGCGCCTGGCGCTCGACGAGGCGGTGCGCGTAGTAGATCGGTGCGGGCATCAGCTCGGGCGTCTCGTCGCAGGCGTAGCCGAACATCAGGCCCTGGTCGCCGGCGCCGGTGTTGAGGTAGTCGTCGCTGGCGCGATCCACGCCCTGCGCGATGTCGTTGCTCTGCTTGTCGTAGCAGACCATCACCGCGCAGCCCTTGTAGTCGATGCCGTAGTCGGTGTTGTCGTAGCCGATGCGCTTGATGACGTCGCGTGCGGTCTGGATGTAGTCGACCGTCGCGTTGGTGGTGATCTCGCCGGCGAGCACGACCAGGCCGGTGTTGGTCAGCGTCTCGGCGGCGACGCGGGAGAGCGGATCCTGCTTGTAGATCGCGTCGAGGATGGCGTCGCTGATCTGGTCGGCCACCTTGTCGGGATGACCCTCGCTGACCGATTCGCTGGTGAACAGAAAGTCGTTGCTTGCCACGTCCGTAAACTCCTCAAAGAAAAACAGGTTTCGTTGCACTGGCCTTGCGTGGCCGGCGCTCGAAACCTGGGAGCTTGCGGCGAACGCTTTAGCAGGATTTTTGAATCGCCCCGCAAGTAGTTCAAGTAACTCGGCGATGTGGCCCGCATTATAGGAACTCATGCTGTCGTTGATGCGTTGGCTGTCCCACCGATCCTTGGGGTTGCTTCATGCCTTGGGCACGATGCTCGGCTGGTTGGGGTACATCTGCTCCGGCAGCTACCGCGCGCGGTTGCGGGCCAACGCCGCGACCGGCGGCGTCAGCGCCGCGCGACGGCGCGCCTCGATCGGCCAAGCCGGCCGCATGGTGGCCGAGTTGCCGCGGCTGTGGCTGCGCCCGCGTGAGCAGCCCCTCGTGCCTGCGGCGCAGTGGCAAGGTGCCGAGCGCATCGAGCGCGCCCTCGATGCCGGGCACGGCCTGCTGATGCTGACGCCGCACATCGGCGCCTTCGAAGTCATCGCGCAAGCGTACGCAGAGCGCTTTGGTGCGCGTCAGCCGATGGTGGCGCTGTATCGCCCGGCGCGTCAGGCGTGGCTGCGCGAGCTGGAGGAAACCGCGCGCAACCGCCCCGGCCTGCTCACCGCGCCGGCGTCGCTGGCCGGTGTGCGCCAGATGCTTCGCGCCTTGCGCCAGGGGCGCACCGTCGGTCTGCTGCCCGATCAGGTGCCTCCGGACGGCATGGGCGTGTGGGCCCCGTTCTTCGGCCAGCGTGCGTACACGATGACGCTCGCGGCCAGACTGTCGTTGCAGACCGGCGCGCCGATGCTGCTGGTGCTGTGCGAGCGGCTGCCGCGCGCAGCGGGCTGGTGCGTGCGAGTCTTCGACATGCCCGAGGCCTTGCCCGCGGCGAGTGCGTTCGGTGGCGACGATGAAGCGCATCAGGCGGCGTGCGCTGGCGTGATCAATCGCGCGATGGAGTTCGTCATCCGGCAATGCCCCGAGCAGTATCTGTGGGGCTATCACCGCTACAAGCGTCCGAGGCGTGCATGAGCGTTGGCGCGCGTCTGGCGATCGGATTGCTGTGGCTGGTGCATTGGTTGCCGGCGAGTTGGCAGTCCGGGCTGGGTGGCGTCGTCGGTGCGGTGGCGTATCGCGCCGCGGGCAGCCGCCGCCGCATCGCGTTGCGCAACATCGAGCTGTGCCTGCCCGAGCTCGACGCAGCGGCGCGCGAGCGCCTCGCGCGCGAGCACTTTCGCTGGCTGGGCCGCAGCATCGTCGAGCGCGGACTGCTCTGGTATGCATCGCGCGAACGTCTGATGACCTTGATCGACGTCGTCGGCGATGTCGGCTTTGCCGATCGCAGCCAGGCGCCGGTGATGTGGCTCGTGCCGCACTTCATGGCGCTCGAGGCGGCGGCCACCGCGGTGCAGCTCTTTCAGAAGCGCCGTGGCGCGACGATCTACCAGCGCCAGAGCAACCCGGTGTTCGACGCCGCGGTGCGCGCCGGCCGCGAGCGCTTCGGCGAGTCGGTGCTCTTCGCGCGGCAAGACAGCGCCAAGCCGCTGATCCGCGCCATCCGCGAACAAGGGCTGGGCTTCTTCAACCTGCCCGACATGGACTTCGGCCGCAAGGACAGCGAGTTCGTGCCCTTCTTCGGCGTGCCCGCGGCCACGCTGATCGCGCCGGCACGCATGGCCCGCATGCTCGGCATGGTGGTGCAACCGGTGGTGGCCGAGATGCGCGAGGGCGGCGGCTGGCGCGTGGTCTTTCACGCGCCCTGGCAGGGCTGGCCGACGGACGACGCGCTGGCCGACACGAAAAAAATGAACGAGTGGATCGAGGCCGAGGTGCGGCGCCATCCGGCGCAGTACCTGTGGGTGCACAAGCGGTTCAAGACGAGGCCGGAGGGCGAGCCAAGCCTGTACTCGCATTGATAATCGGCGCCATGCGGCTGCGATTCACCAAGATGCAAGGCGCGGGCAACGACTTCGTCGTGCTCGACGCCACGCGCGCGCCGATCGAACTGACGCTGCAGCAGGTGCAGCGCCTGGGCGACCGGCGCTTCGGTGTCGGCGCCGATCAAATCCTGGTGGTCGAGCGCAGCAGCGCGCCGGGGGTGGATTTCGGCTACCGCATCTACAACGGCTTTTCGGGCGACGAGGTCGAGCACTGCGGCAACGGCGCGCGCTGCTTCGTGCGCTACGTGCGCGACAAGGGCCTGACCGAGAAGACCGTGGTGCGGGTGCAGACGGTCAACAACCTGCTCGAGTTGCGCGCGCATGAAGACGGACGCGTCACGGTGGACATGAACCGGCCCGTCTTCGAGTTGGCCGACGTGCCGTTCGATGCCGCGGGGCTCGCGCCGCGCGAGGTCAACGGCTTTGCGCTGTGGCCGCTGGAGATTGGTTGGCCCCCACGCGTCGGAGTACCGCCGCGGCCCCCCGAGGGGGGTGCGTCAACTTGGGAGCGGCCCGGCGTTGACGCCGATGCCCGCGCCTTCGACATCGCCGTGCTGTCGATGGGCAACCCGCACGCGGTGCTGCGTGTCGACGACGTTGCCGCTGCGCCGGTGGTCACGCTCGGTCCGTGCATCGAAGGCCACGCGCGTTTTGCGCGGCGCGTCAACGCCGGCTTCATGCAGATCGTGTCGCGCAGCGAGATCGCGCTGCGCGTGTACGAGCGCGGCGCCGGCGAGACGCTGGCCTGCGGCACGGGGGCCTGTGCCGCAGTCGTGGCCGGCATCCGCGCCGGCTGGCTCGATGCGCGCGTCGATGTGCACACGCGCGGCGGGGTGCTGACGATCGAGTGGGCGGGTGCTGATTCACATGTCTTGATGACCGGGCCGGCAGAAACGGCTTTCGAAGGGGAGATCGAACTTTGACGACTGCAGCCGCGCCGCAAGGCATCACAGAAGGCGACATCGCCGACTACCTCGCCAACACGCCGGCATTTTTCGAGCGCCACGCCGAACTGCTGGCGACGATCCAGCTCACCAGCCCGTTCGGCCAGCGCGCGGTGTCGCTGCAGGAGCGCCAGATGGAGATGCTGCGCGAGCGCATCAAGGGGCTCGAACGCAAGCTGGTGGAGATGATCCGCAACGGCCAGGACAACGTCGCCATCTCCGACCGCCTGCACCGCTGGACGCGCGCGCTGATGCTGACCGAAGACGCAACGCAATTGCCCGATGTGCTGGTGCGCGAGCTGCAGCTGCAGTTCCTGGTGCCGCGCGCCGGGCTGCGCGTCTGGGGCGTCGATGCCGCGTACGCGCAGCTGCCGCAGGCCGCGGTGGTGAGCGACGACGCCAAGGCTTTCGCCGGCGATCTGGCGCAGCCTTATTGCGGCGCCAACACCGGCAGCGAGGCGGTGCGCTGGATGGGGGCGGCCGAAGGCGGCGAAGCGCTGCAGGTGGCGTCGCTGGCGCTGGTGCCGTTGCGCCGCGCCGCCGCCGAACCCGCGTTCGGCCTGCTCGTGCTCGGCTCGCCCGACGCTACGCGCTACAGCGCCGACATGGCGACGGATTTCCTCGCGCGTATCGGCGAAGTGGCGGGCGCGGCGCTGTCACGGCTGCTGACGAAGCCTGCGTGAAAGAGGCGCCACCGCCGCTGCCCGAAGCGCTGCGCGCCTGGCTGCGGCACCTCGAAGTCGAGCGGCGCCTGGCGCTGCGCACGCGCCAGATGTATGCCGAAGCGCTGCAACGCCTTGCCGCCAGCGCGAGCGCCGACGGCGTGGTGCTCGAAGCAGCGCAGCCGCACCATGTGCGCACGTGGATGGCCCAGGCGCATCGCGGCGGCCTGGCGCCGCGCAGCGTCGCGCTGATGCTGTCGGCCTGGCGCGGCCTGTACCGCTGGTGGGGCGAGCAGGGCGTGGTTGCGGTCAACCCGGTCGAAGGCGTGCGAGCGCCGAAGCAGGCCAAGCCGCTGCCCAAGGCGCTGTCGGTCGATCACGCGGTGGCGTTGGCGGAGCATCGCGGCGAAGGCGGCGATGCGCGCCTGGCCGCGCGCGACCATGCCATCGTCGAGTTGCTCTATGGCTGCGGCCTGCGCGTGGGCGAACTGATCGGGCTGGAGGTGCGCGCCGGTCGCGATGCGGCTGGTTGGATCGATGCCGACGAAGCCACCGCCCATGTGCTCGGCAAGGGCAGCAAGCGCCGCAGCGTGCCGGTGGGCCGCGCCGCGCTCGACGCTTTGCGCGCGTGGCTCGCCGCGCGCGACACGCATCGCCAAGCCGCAGGAGAGCGCGCTCTTCGTCAGCGTGCGCGGCACGCGGCTGGGCGTGGGCCAGTTGCGCGCACGCCTGAAGCAACTTGCGGTGGCTGCCGGCGTGCCGACGCATGTGCATCCGCACATGCTGCGCCACAGTTTTGCATCGCATCTGCTGCAATCGAGCGGCGACCTGCGCGCCGTGCAGGAGCTGCTCGGCCACGCCAACATCGCGACGACACAGGTCTACACGCGCCTGGATTGGCAGCACCTGGCCAAGGTTTACGACGCTGCGCATCCCCGCGCGAAAAGGAGACCACCCCCGTAGCGGCTTCGCCGCTCCCCCTCGAGGGGCACCGCCAGCGGCCGGGCAAAGCCCGATCCGCGGCGGTCGCTTGGAACGGCGGCGCTACTTCACACCGCTGCGGTTCGAGCTGATCATGATGCTGCTGCCCTTGTCGTCCTTGCCGATGTGCACCTGGAGCGCGTTCTTGGACTTGTCGTCCATCAGGCTGAGCGAAGCGCCGTCGGGCGAGGCCATGTCGATCAGCTGCTTGCCGGCCGACATCGCCTTCAGCTTGTCGCGGTAGAACGCGGCCACCTTGTCGGGGGCATCGTCGCTGTGCAGGGTCAGCTGCAGCACGGTCGAGTCGCCGCTGGCCATGCGCATGCCGCCGCCTTCGACCGTCTTGCTGCCGGGATAGAACGGCACGCCGAGCTCGGCCTCGCTGATCTTGGCGCTGCCCATCTCCATCTGCGTCGTCTTGCCCGACGCATCCGTCGTGGTGACTTTCATCGCGCCTTGCGACAGATCGACCTTGGCGCTCGTGCCGTCCTTGCTCATCGACGATTCGATCGTCTTCTCGACCAGCTTCTCGGCGGCCTTGTCCTGGGCCCTGCCGCAGGCGGTGAGGGCGATGGCAGCAGCCAGCAGCAGGGTGCAGCACGGCAGATTCGCGGGGGCTGGTTGCACGGTCTGCTCCTCGTTGGATGGATGGAGCGGCCATCTTGCGCCGCTGCGAGCCGGCGCGGGTCGTTCGAACTAGGGAACCCCAGGGGACAATCCGCGGATGAAGACGGTGCGATTGAACCCGGGCAAGGAGCGTTCGCTGTGGCGGCGCCACCCCTGGGTGTTCGCCGGCAGCGTCGACAAGGGCGGCGGCGACAGCGGCGAGACGGTGCGTGTGGAAAGCAGCGACGGCCGCTTCCTCGCATGGGCGGCGTACAGCGCGCGCTCACAGATTCGCCTGCGGGCCTGGAGCTTCGACGAGGCCGAGCGTATCGACGAAGCGTTCTTCGGGCGTCGTGTCGCGGCGGCGGCGGCGCGGCGCGAGCGCCTGGCCATCGCCAGCGACGGCGTGCGCCTGATCCACGGCGAGGCCGACGGGCTGCCGGGTTTGATCGTCGATCGTTATGCCGACGTTCTGGTGGCGCAGTTCCTGTCGGCCGGCAGCGAGCGCTGGAAGCCGGCGATCGCCGACGCGCTGCTGCAAGCCACCGCCTGCACGCGCCTGTACGAACGTTCGGACTCGGGCGTGCGCAAGCTCGAAGGGCTGGCAGCCGCCACCGGCTGGCTGCGCGCGAATGCCGACGAGCAGGGCTCCACGGAAGTCACGATCCGCGAACACGACTGGCGCCTCACGCTCGACGTGGCCAACGGCCACAAGACCGGCTTCTATCTCGACCAGCGCGACAACCGCGCACGCTTTGCGCGATGGGTGAAGCAGTTCGGGCTGCGTCGCGTCCTCAACTGCTATTGCTACACGGGCGGCTTCTCCGTGGCGGCGCTGGCCGGAGGTGCGCAGCAGGTGACGAGCGTGGACTCCTCCGCGCCGGCGCTCGAACGCGCGGCCGCGCATGTGCGGCTCAACGGTTTCGACGCGGCAAGCGCGTCGTTCGTCGATGCCGACGTGAATGCCTACCTGCGCGCGCAGATCGAGGCCGGCGAGTCGTTCGATGCGATCGTGCTCGACCCGCCCAAGTTCGCGCCCACGGCAGCACACGCCGAGCGCGCCGCGCGCGCCTACAAGGACATCAACCGCCTGGCGCTGAAGCTGCTTGCTCCCGGCGGCCTGCTGCTCACTTTTTCGTGCTCCGGCGGCGTCGGCGCCGAGCTGTTCCACAAGATCGTCGCCGGTGCCGGTATCGATGCCGGCGTCGATGCGGCGCTGCTGGCGCGCCTGGAAGCCGCCTGCGACCACCCGACCACCTTGTGGTTTCCGGAGGGCGAGTACCTCAAGGGGCTGGCGCTGCTCAAGCGCTGAGTTTCTTCAATGCGCTCACATCGACGCGCGGTTCGAACTTGGCGCGCTTGGTGGCGAAAAAAGTCTTGACGTTGCGCACGTTGGCCTGCTGCGTGAACAGGCGCGCGACGAGGGCGTTGTACGCCGCCATGTCCGCGACCCACAGCACCAGCACGAAGTCGGGGCCCGGGCTGACGCGCCAGCACTGTTGCACCGCCGCGTCGGCGACCGCGAGCGTCTCGAAGGCATCGAGATGTTCCGCGCCTTGGCGGTCGAGCTGCACTTCGACTAGAGCCTGCAGTGCGCCGAGCGCCGCGGGCGACAGCAGCGCAACGCGGCGCTCGATCAGGCCGCTGTCCACCAGCCTCCGCACGCGCCGCAGGGCGGTCGGCGGCGACACGTTGACGGCCTCGGCGAGCGCTTGGTTGGGGGTGGAGGCATCGTTTTGGAGGATGTCTAGAAGGCGAATATCGACATTGTCTAGAGAGATCATGAAATCTGCGATCATGTTCTATGGATGTCGGAATAATAGGCTTCCAGTCGTCAAAGTGTGAACGAAACTTTCTCGCAAGACCGCCTAAGCTGCCAGCCTGCAAATCAGCTCCCGAAGGACATTCACCCATGTGCGGCATCGTCGGCGCGGTCAGCGCGCGCAACATCGTTCCGATCCTGGTCGAGGGCCTGAAGCGGCTCGAGTACCGCGGCTATGACTCCTGCGGGGTTGCCGTGCACCAGGCGGGCGGCCTGAAGCGTGCCCGCAGCACCGCGCGCGTGGCCGAGCTCGATGCGCAGGTCGCGGCCGAAAAGCTCGACGCCGGCACGGGCATCGCCCACACGCGCTGGGCCACGCACGGCGCGCCGGCGGTGGCCAACGCGCACCCGCACTTTTCGCCGGGGGCGAACGCCGCGGCCGACGCCACGGGAAGGATCGCGCTGGTGCACAACGGCATCATCGAGAACCACGACGAGCTGCGCGCCGAGCTGCAGGCCAAGGGCTTCGTCTTCACCAGCCAGACCGACACCGAGGTCATCGCGCACCTCGTCGCGCATCTGTACCAGGGCGATCTGTTCGAGGCGGTGCAGCAGGCGATCCCGCGGCTCAAGGGCGCGTATGCGATCGCGGTGTTCTGCCGCGACGAGCCGCACCGCGTGGTCGGTGCGCGCGAGGGCTCGCCGCTGGTGCTGGGTGTGGGCGAGCGCGAAACCTTCCTCGCGAGCGACGCGATGGCGCTGGCCGGTGTGACCGACCGCATCGTCTACCTCGAAGAGGGCGACGTGGTCGATGTGCAGATGGGCAAACACTGGATCGTCGGCAGGCAGCCGGACGGCAGCTTCCGCCCGGTCGATCGCGAGGTGCGCATCGTGCAGGCGCACAGCGGCGCGGCCGAGCTCGGGCCGTACCGCCACTACATGCAAAAGGAAATCTTCGAGCAGCCGAAAGCGATTGCCGACACGCTCGACGCGGTGGCCGGCATCAGCCCGGAACTCTTCGGCGACGGCGCGTACTCGGCGTTCAAAGCCATCGACCAGGTGCTGATCCTGGCCTGCGGCACGAGCTACTACGCGGGCTCGGTGGCGAAATACTGGCTGGAGTCGATCGCCGGCGTGCCCACGCAGGTGGAGATCGCCAGCGAGTACCGCTACCGCGACAGCGTACCGAATCCGCGCACGCTGGTCGTCACCATCAGCCAGAGCGGCGAGACCGCCGACACCATCGCCGCGCTGAAGCACGCACGCTCGCTCGGCATGACGACGACGCTGACGGTGTGCAACGTCGCCACCAGCGCGATGGTGCGCGAGTGCAAGTTCGCCTACCTGACGCGCGCCGGCGTCGAAGTCGGCGTGGCCTCCACCAAGGCCTTCACGACGCAGCTCGTCGGACTGTTCCTGCTGACGCTGGCGCTGGCGCAGGTGCGTGGCCGACTCTCCGAGGCACAGGAAGCGGTGCACCTGAAGGCGCTGCGCCATTTGCCGACCGCGGTGCAGGCCGTGCTCGCGCTCGAACCGCAGATCGTCGCCTGGTCGCAGGCGTTCACGAGCAAGGAGCATGCGCTCTTCCTCGGCCGCGGCCTGCACTATCCGGTGGCGCTCGAAGGCGCGCTCAAGCTGAAGGAGATCAGCTACATCCACGCCGAGGCGTATCCCGCTGGCGAACTCAAGCACGGCCCGCTCGCGCTCGTCACCTCGGCGATGCCGGTGGTGACGATCGCGCCCAACGACCAGTTGCTGGAGAAGTTGAAGAGCAACCTGCAGGAAGTGCGCGCGCGCGGCGGCGAGCTCTACGTCTTCGCCGATGCCGACACGCGCATCGAGAGCGCGCCCGGCATGCACGTCATCCGCATGCCCGAGCATTACGGGCCGCTGTCGCCGATCCTGCATGTGGTGCCGCTGCAGCTGCTGGCGTACCACACGGCCTGCTCGCGGGGAACCGATGTGGACAAACCGCGCAATCTGGCGAAGAGCGTGACCGTCGAATAAGGGCCGCTCTCGTAAGATGCGCGCTGCATGAACATCCTCATCCTCGGGGCCGGCCGCGTCGGCGAAAGCGTCGCCGAGAGCCTGGCTTCGGAGGCCAACGACATCACGGTGATCGACGAGAACCCGGCGCGGCTCTCGGCGCTGCAGGACCGGCTCGACCTGAAGGGCGTGGCCGGCAACGGCATTCAGCCGTCGGTGCTGCGCGATGCCGGCATCGAGGACGCCGATCTGTTCATCGCCTGCGCGCCGCTCGACGAAACCAACCTCGTCGCCTGCAAGGTGGCGCACCAGATGTTCAACGTGCCGACGACGATCGCGCGCATTCGCAGCCCCGAGTTCCAGGACGAGTCGGCCCTGACGACGGCGCGCGTCGAAGGCTTCGCGGTCGATCAGGTGATCTGCCCCGAGGACTCGGTGACGCGCACCATCCGCAAGCTGATCGAGTACCCGGAGGCGCTGCAGGTGCTGGAGTTCGCCGAAGGCATGCTCGGCCTCGTGGCGGTGCGCGCCGTGGCCGGTGGGCCGCTGGTGCAGCACAGCCTGGCCGAGATTCCGCAGCTGGTGCCGGCCACCGACATGCGCATCGTCGCCATCTACCGCCAGGACAACGCCCTCACCGAACTCGGCGGCACGACGCGCATCGAGCCCGGCGACGAAGTCTTCGTGCTCGCCGCCACCGACAAGCTGCGCTCCGTGCTGGCCGCGCTGCGCAAGATGGACCGCCCGGTCAAGCGCATCATGATCGCCGGCGGCGGCAAGGTCGGCCTGCGTCTGGCGCGGCAGTTGCGCGGCGAGGTGCAGATGAAGATCATCGAGGTCAATCGCGCGCGCTGCGATTACCTCGCCACGCAACTGCCGTCCGATGTGCTCATCCTGAACGGCGACTCGACCGACGAGGAGCTGATGGGCGACGAGAACGTGCAGGACATGGACCTGTTCCTCGCCCTGACCAGCGACGACGAGGACAACATCATGGCCTGCCTGCTGGCCAAGCGCATGGGCGCGCGGCGCGTGCTGGCGCTGATCAACCGCAAGGCCTATGCCGATCTGGTGCAGGGCACCACCATCGACATCGCGCTGTCGCCCTCTCATGCAGTGATCGGCGAGCTGCTGGCCTACGTGCGCCGCGGCGATGTCGAAGCCGTGCACTCGCTGCGGCGCGGCGCGGCCGAAGCGCTGGAGGCGATCGTGCGCGGCGACAAGGGCTCGTGCAAGATGGCCGGCCGCCGCATCGACGAAGTGGCGCTGCCGCGCGGCGCGCAGATCGGCGCCATCGTGCGCGGCCTGCCGGTGCCGGGCGACGAGGATTCGCTGGCGCTCGGCGACAAGCGCGGCGATTCGAGGCCCGAGGTCATCATCGCCCACCACGACACCGTGGTGCAGACGGGCGACCGCGTCATCGTCTTCATGTCGAGCAAGAAGCAGGTGAGGGAAGTGGAGAAGCTGTTCCAGGTCGCGGCGACGTTTCTCGGCTGATCGTGTCGGCACTGGCCTGAGTGCAAAGCTGAATGCAAAGCGCCCTGCCCATCTTCGCCATCCTCGGCGGCATCCTCATGCTGTTCGCGGCCGCGATGCTGGTGCCGTTGGCGTTCGCATTCTTCGGCGGCGATGCCGCCCTGCGCGCCTACGACGGCGCGATCCTCGTCACCTTCTTCGCCGGGCTCGCCCTGTTCCTCGCGTGCCGCCGCTTCAAGCGCGAGCTGATGCCGCGCGACGGCTTTCTGCTGGTGAGCCTGGTGTGGACGGTGCTGCCCGCGTTCGGCGCGCTGCCGCTGCTGTTCCACATCCCCGGCCTGTCGTTCACCGATGCCTACTTCGAAGCGGTGTCGGGGCTGACGACGACCGGCTCCACCGTGCTCGTCGGCCTGGAGAAGCTGCCGCTGTCGATCAACGTCTGGCGCTGCTTCATGGTGCTGATCGGCGGCATGGGCATCCTGGTGCTGGCCGTGGCGATCCTGCCGCTCCTGGGCGTCGGCGGCGCGCAGTTGTTCAAGGCCGAGACGCCGGGGCCGATGAAGGACCAGAAGCTGACGCCGCGCATCGCCGAGACCGCGCGCGGCCTGTGGGTGGTCTATTTCGCGATCGCCATCGCCTGCTTCTTCGCCTACCGCATCGCCGGCATGGGCTGGGCCGACGCCTTCATGCACATGTGCTCGACGATGGGCCTGGGCGGCTTCTCGTCCTACGACGCCAGCTTCGGCCAGTTCAACTCGCCGGCGATCGAAGCGGTGGCCATCGTCTTCATGCTGATCGCCGGCATCAACTTCGCGCTCTACTTCGTGGCCTGGAAGCGGCGCAGCCTGTGGGGCGTGTGGCGCGACTTCGAAACGCGCATGTTCCTGCTGACGATGCTGGTCTCGGTGTTCGGCATTGCGCTGTTCCTGACGGTGCACCGCGTCTACCCGACGTTCATCGAGTCGCTGCGCCACGCGACGTTCAACGTCGTCTCGATCGCCACCACCACCGGCTTCGCCTCGGTGGACTACGCGCAGTGGCCGATCTTCGCGCCGGTGCTGATGCTGTTCCTGTGCTGCTTCGCCACCTGCGCCGGCTCCACCGGCGGCGGCATCAAGATGATCCGCGCGCTGCTGCTGCTCAAGGGCGCGCGCCGCGAGTTGAAGCGCATCGTGCATCCGCGCGCGGTGGTGCCGGTGACGCTCGGCGGCAGCGTGGTCGATGCCAACGTGCTGCAGTCGGTGCTGGCCTTCATGCTGATCTATGGCGCGGTGATGGTGGGCGCGACCATGCTGCTGCTGTTCTCGGGGCTCGACGTGATCAGCGCGTTCACCGCCGTCATCGCCTCGATCAACAACACCGGTCCGGGCCTGGGCCAGGTCGGGCCGGCGGCCAACTACCAGGGCCTGACCGACTTCCAGACCTGGGTCTGCTCGGCGACGATGCTGCTCGGCCGGCTGGAGCTGTTTTCCATCCTGGTGCTGTTCACAGGTTCTTTCTGGCGGAAGTGACGGCCCCAAGCTCGCTGCGCTCGCGTCCCCCGAGGGGAGTGCCGGCCGCTTGGGAGCGGCCCGGCGCTGGCCGGCTGCCGCTCTTCGCGCTATCGTCGCGCCATGCGACCCGCGATCGACTTCTACTTCGACTTCTCTTCGCCCTACTCCTACATCGCCAGCGAGTGGGTGCAGGCGGTGGCGGCGCGCCACGGCCGCGCGGTGCACTGGCACGCCATCCTGCTCGGCGCCACCTTCCAGGCGGCCGAGCTGAAGAGCCCGGTGTCGTACCCGTTGAAGCGCGAGTACTCGTTGCGCGATTTCGCTCGCTCGGCGCGCTTTGCCGGCGTGCCGTTCGAGATGCCTGCCAAGTTCCCGATCCCGACGCAGAACGCGGCGCGCGTGTTCTGGTGGCTCAACGATACGCAGTCGGCCGAGGCCGCCGTGGCCTGGGCGCATGCCGGCCTGCGCGCGTTCTTCACGCAGGGTGTCGATCTGTCGGACGCGGCCGCGTTGCGCGGCCAGCTGCTGGCCTCGGGCATCGACGCGGCCGCGGCCGAAGCGGCCTGGACCGATCCGCTGTGGAAGGAGCGCCTGAAGCGCGAGAACGATGCCGCGATCGCGGCCGGCGTTTTCGGCGCGCCCTTCTTCATCGCCGACGGCGAGCCGTTCTGGGGCAACGACCGGCGCGCGCAACTCGAAGCCTGGCTCTCGGGGCAGGCCGACTACCAACACACGGTGATGTGACATGACGACGCCAAGCTCGCTTCGCTCGCGCCGCCCGAGGGGAGCGCCGTCCGCTTGGGGCGGCCCGTCGCAGGAGTGCCAATGAAGAAAACCGTCAAGTCGATGGTCGACGACGCGATGAGCGTCATCACCACCTACAGCGTCGAAGAGGCGCAGGAGCTGCACGGCCGCGACGACGTGCAGTTCGTCGACATCCGCGACGTGCGCGAGTTGGAGCACGAAGGCATCATCCCCGGCGCCTTCCATGCGCCGCGCGGCATGATCGAGTTCTGGGTCGATCCGGCGAGCCCGTACCACAAGCCGCTGTTCGGCGAGAACAAGCAGTTCGTCCTGTTCTGCGCGATGGGCTGGCGCTCGGCGCTGGCCACCAAGACGCTGCAGGACATGGGCGTGCCGAAGGTTGCGCACATCGAAGGCGGCTACACCGCGTGGAAGGAGAAGGGCGCGCCGGTGGCCGACAAGCCCAAGAAGAGGGGCTGATGGCGCCCGGCCGCATCGAGCTGCTGCAAGCCATGCCGATCTTCGGCGCGCTGCGCGACGACGCACTCGAATGCCTGCTCGAAGACGCGCCCTGGGTGCAGCAGCGCGCCGGCGACTATTACTTCCGCGAAGGCGATGCTGCGCAGTGCATGTACGTCATCGAAGCGGGCACGGTCGAGGTGCTGAAGCGCTGGGACGGCAGTGACTGGCCGTTGCACCGCTTGCACGCCGGCGACTGCTTCGGCGAGATGGCGCTGATGGATTACTTCCCGCGCAGCGCCTCGGTGCGCGTGATCGAAGATTGCCGCGCCGTCGAGATCGCGGCGCCCGCGCTGCACCGTCTGGCCGAGCGCGACATGGAGCAGTTCGCGCTGATCCAGATGAACATCGGCCGCGAAGTCTGCCGCCGCCTGCGCGCCACCGACGAGCTGCTGTTCCAGGTGCGGCGCGGCGTGCCGTTGGACGCTGACGCCGGGCCGACCCTGGTCTGAGCCTCGATCGCGGGTTCTGAACACGCGATCGAGCACCTGCTCGTACGGAAACGCCGCGCCCGGGTCGACCTTGCGGCGCTGTGTGCGGTCACAGGACAGCATCGCGCTGTCCAGATCGGAGCGGCGCAGTGTCGGGTGCGCTTCGATGTGGCGCAGGTTGTCCTCGAGATTTCCTGCGCGCACCCAGATCGGCTTGCCCGTTGCGCCGTCGCAGGTCGGGCCGCCGGTGGAGTGCAGCACCACCATGTCGATCGGCTGGGTGCGCGTGCCTCCGTTGCGACGCGCATGAGCTTCGACGCTCGCGGCAATGACTGCCGTCACCACCAGGCCGATGACCCAGCGTGTCACGCCAACGCGCGGCCGATCAGGATCTTCTGCACCTCGCTCGTGCCTTCGTAGATCTGGCAGACGCGCACGTCGCGGTAGATGCGCTCGACCGGGAAGTCGCTGACGTAGCCATAGCCGCCGAAGACCTGGATCGCCGCCGAGCAGACGCGTTCGGCCATCTCGGAGGCGTTGAGCTTGGCCATCGCTGCTTCCTTCAGGCACGGCCGGCCGGCGTCCTTCAACGACGCCGCATGCCAGATGAGCTGGCGCGCGGCTTCGATCTGCGTGGCCATGTCGGCGAGCTTGAACTGAATGGCCTGGTGCTCGAAGATCGGCTGGCCGAAGGAGCGGCGCTCCTTGCTGTAGGCGAGCGCTGCATCGAATGCGGCGCGCGCCATGCCCACCGCCTGGCTGGCGATGCCGATGCGTCCGCCTTCGAGCCCCGACAGCGCGATCTTCAGGCCCATGCCTTCTTCGGCCAGCAGGTTGCCTGCGGGCACGCGGCAGTTCTCGAACACGATCTGCGCGGTGTCGCTCGCATGCTGGCCGAGCTTGTCCTCGACGCGAGCGACCACGTAGCCGGGCGTGGCCGTCGGCACGATGAAGGCGCTGATGCCTTTCTTGCCCGCGGCCTTGTCCGTCACCGCCATGACGATCGCGACGTTGCCGTTCTTGCCGCTGGTGATGAACTGCTTGACGCCGTTCAACACGTAGTGGTCGCCGTCGCGCACCGCCGTGGTCTTCAGGCCACCGGCTTCGGAGCCGACATGCGGCTCTGTCAGGCAGAACGCGCCGAGCATGTCGCCGCGCGCCAGCGGCTTGAGGAAGCGCTCCTTCTGTTCGGCGTTCGCATACGCCATCAGGATCGAGCACACCGGGCAGTTGTTGACGCTGACGATGGTGCTCGTCGCGCCGTCGCCAGCGGCGATTTCCTCGAGGATCACGGCCAGCGCGAGGTAGTCGAGCCCGGCGCCGTCGTACTCGTGCGGCACCGCCACGCCGTAGCAGCCGAGATCGGCCAGGCCCTTCAGTTCGGCTTTCGGGAAGTGATGCGTCTTGTCCCACTGCGCCGCCTGCGGCGCGATGCGGTCCTGCACATAGGCGCGCACGGCGTCCTGCACGGCGATGTGGTCGTCACTGAGCAGCATGGGCGAGCCTCTTCATCTTGCGGACGTCTTCCTGGTATGCCGCGGCGCTCAGCACGCGCACGCCGCCTTCGGCGCGCACCAGGTGGTAGCCGGTGGCGAAGCGTTGCAGCACGCTGCGGTCGCGACGAAAGAGCGTCCAGTCGAGCTGAGCGAAGGACTGGTCGCGGCCCAGCGGCAAGTGACCGGCGAGCTCGAACTCGGCGCGGTGATAGCCGTTGTCGCGGTAGAGCGCGCACAGCGCGCGCATGTTGTCGCGCATGGGCGCTTCGTCAGGCCATGCGGTGACCCGCGCATGGGCGCTGCCAGGCGCCGTGTCAGCGATGGTGCTCGGCGCATGCCACAGCGCGGCCACGGCGTCGCCGTCGAGGCGATCAAAGGTCGCGCGGTAGCGGCGGAAGAAGGCGAGGACTTCGCGTCGGCTCATGGATCGATCCTACGCACACCCAGGCTCACCACGCCAGTTCGGCGCCGTCGTGATTCAGGAAGCGGCCGTTGTCTTGCGCGCGCAAGCCGGCCAGCGTGCGCCGCATGCCGGCCACGCTCTGCTCGGGCGAGAGGTCGGCACCCGCGCCGCCCATGTCGGTGCGCACCCAGCCCGGGTGGAATGCAACGCAGACCGCGCGGCCGGCCAGCGCGAGCGAGGCATCCTTCAGCACCGAGTTGAGCGCGGCCTTCGAGGCGCGGTACAGCCAGCCGCCGCTGTCGGCGCGCAAACCCATCGAGCCCATGCGCGATGAGATCACCGCCATGCGCGCGCCCGGTGCCAGCGCTGCGGCCAACAGCGGCAGCACTCGCATCGGGCCGAACACGTTGGTGTGCATCACGTGGTCGAAGTCGTCGTCGCGCGGCGCCTGCAGGCCGCTCGTCTTCGGGCCATAGACGCCGGCGTTGACGATCGCGATGTCGAAGGCCGCGCCGTCGAGCGAGCGGGCCCATTGCGATGTGCCGGCTGCGTCGGTGACGTCCAGCGATGCAGCCTGTGCACCGAGACCGCGCAGCCGCGCCATCCCGGCTTCGTCGCGCGCCGTGGCGCGCACCTGCGCGCCGTCAGCGCGGTACTGTCGAACGAACTCCAGCCCGAGGCCGCGCGAGGCGCCGACGATCAAAACCTGCATTCATCGATTGTGCTCGAAGGCCTTGATCAGCAGCGTCGCCCGGGCCACGACGCACAAGCGTTCGCCGGCCGTCACCGCGCCGTCGGCCTGCACCAGCCAGCCCTGCAGCCGGCCGCTCCACTCGGCATTGGCCACCACCCAGGCGAGCTCGATGTCCTCGTCGGCGAACACGGGGCTCTTCAGGGCGAAGTTGAAGTTCAGCGACAGCACCTCGCGCAGCGCGTCGTGCTTGTCGCGGCCGCGCGAAAAGTAGGTGGCGGCCAAGCCGATCAACTGCGAGGTCGTCTGTTGGCCGGCGGCGATGACGCGGCCGTGGCGCGAGCGTTCTGCCGCGCTGGTGTCGAAGTGCAGCGGGTTGGCGTCGCCGGTGAGGTGGGCGAAGGCGGCGATCGAGGCCCGATCGAAGCACATCGTGCGGGTACAGCGTTCGCCGATGGTCACCGGCGGCGGAGTCGAGGGGCGTAGGGCGGAGACGGCAGCACTCATGGCGGGAAGCATAGGCGGGTGGGCTGTTGTGTGACTGCCACCCCCTCCGGTTCGGGGATCACTTGTTCGAGCGGGCAGCGCGCTGCGTAACGCGCTCGCGCGAGTCGCGACGACGCGATCAGGGTTTTCCTGGTGCGCAGTGCTGGCGTGGACGCGCGCCCAGTTCAGAACATCTCGATGGCCATCGCCGTGGCTTCGCCGCCGCCGATGCACAGCGCGGCCACGCCACGTTTTGCGCCGCGCTTCTTCAACGCGCCCAGCAGCGTGACGACGATGCGCGCGCCCGAGGCGCCGATGGGGTGGCCGAGCGCCACCGCGCCGCCGTGCACGTTGACGATCTCGTGCGGCAGCTTGAACTCGCTCATCGCCGCCATCGTCACCGCGGCGAAGGCTTCGTTGACTTCCCACAGGTCGACGTTCTTCGCGTCCCAGCCGGCCTTCTTCAGCGCCTTGTCGATGGCACCGGCGGGCGCGGTGGCGAACCACTCGGGCGCCTGCGCATGCACGGCGTGAGAGACGATGCGCGCGATCGGCGCCAGGCCACGCTGCTGCGCGGTCGAGGCGCGCATCAGCACCAGCGCCGCGGCGCCGTCGGAGATCGACGACGAGGTGGCGGCGGTGATCGTGCCGTCTTTCTTGAAGGCGGGCTTGAGCGTGGGCACCTTGTCGAGCCTGGCCTTGAAGGGCTGCTCGTCGAACTTGACGACCGACTCGCCTTTGGGCGACGAGGAGGTGACCGGCGCCATCTCCCAGGTGAAGCTGCCGTCCTCGTTGGCCGCCTTGGCGCGCTGCGTGCTCGCGATCGCGTACTGGTCCATCGCCTCGCGGCTGAACGAGTACTTCGCGGCGCAGGACTCAGCGAACACGCCCATCGCCTTGCCGCGCTCATAGGCGTCTTCCAGGCCGTCCAAGGCCATGTGGTCGTAAAGTGCGGCAGCGCCGTACTTGATGCCCTTGCGAGCGAACACCAGGTGCGGCGCGTTGCTCATGCTCTCCATGCCGCCGGCCACCACCGCGTCGGCGCTGCCGGCGGCGAGCATGTCGTGCGCGAACATCATGGCGCGCATCCCGCTGCCGCACATCTTGCTCAACGTTACCGCGCCGGCGCTGTCGGGCAGCCCGGCCTTGCGCATCGCCTGGCGCGCCGGAGCCTGGCCCTGGCCGGCCATCAGGCAGTTGCCCATCAGCACCTCGTCGATGCTGTCGGCCGGCACCCGGGCACGCTCGACCGCGGCGCGGATCGCCACCGAACCCAGCTCCCACGCCGCCAGGCCGGCAAAGTCGCCGAGCAGGCCGCCGATGGGGGTGCGTGCGGCGGCGACGATGACGATGGGGTCGTTCATGACGGGGCTCCCGGCAGACAAGGATTGGACGGTGGATTGTCGCGCCGGCGCGCCGCGTACAGACGGAAACGCTCGGAAACGCTCGCTGCCACGCCGTCACGCCGGTTTTCATCGAAGTGTTCGGCCGTGGTGCTAGATTGTTCTGCTCCGCTGTTTGCTCCCCTGCACCGATGAACTCCGTGGCCCGCCGTACGCTGCATGTCGCCCGAGGCTCGGAGCGCGGCGCCGAGTGGCCCTTGACCGCCGGCAGCACCTGCGTCATCGGCGCCGAGGCGGCGCTGTGCAGCGCCGTGCTCGGCGACGACGGCGTGGCGCGCCGCCATTGTTCGCTGACGCTGGATGCGCGCGCGCACGTCATCGTCACCGCGCTCGAGGCACCGGTCTGGGTCGGCCAGCGCGAGTTGTTGCGCGGCGCATCGATGGCGATGCCCGACTTCCTGCCCTTGCGCTGCGGCCAGGCGACGATGCTGATCGGCCCCGAAGGCTCGGACTGGTCGTACTCGCTGGGAGCCGCCGACAGTGCGCCCGGCCTCGGGCAGCGCGCCGACGCCGTCGTGCAACAGGTGCGCTCGGCCAGCCCGCTGGCCTTCGCCGCGTTGCTGTTGGCCTCGACCCTGCTCGTGGCCGGCTCGGTCTGGGGTGCGGTGAGCTGGCTGACCGCGTCGCCGAACGCCGTGGACAACGCGGCGCGCACCCAGCGCTGGTTGCTTTCGGCCGCGCCGCGCGACAGCGAGCTGCAGCTCGTCGTCGACGACTCGTCGCAGCGCCTGGTCGTCACCGGTTACGTGCGCACCGAACGCGAGCGCGCCGAGCTGGCGGCCGCGCTGGCACGGCGGCCCTACTCGCCGCGCGCCGAGTTCGTCGCTGTCGAGCCGATGCTCGCTGCCGTGCGCGAGCTGGCGCATCAGAACGGCCTGGCCTGCGCGCCGGCTTACCGCGGCGCCGGCCGCGTGGCTTGCGATCCGGTCACCGACGCCGCAGCCGCCGAACGATTGCGCAGCGCGTCGCAACAGGTGGCGGGCTTGCGCGAACTGACGTTGCCCTTGGCGTCGCCGCCGCCGGTGTTGGCTTCGGCCAAACCCGCCGCGCGGCGCGCTGCTGCTTCGGGCAGCCGCCGCTTCGCCGTGCTGATGAGCAACAAGCGCGGCAACCAGCTGATCGGCCCGGCCGGTGAACGCTGGAGCGAGGGCGACGACTTCGACGGCATGACGATCCGCCGCATCCAGCTCGACCAGGTGGTGTTCGAGCGCGACCGCGGCGAGGTCGTGCTGCAGCTCGCGCAGCTGAAGTAGCGCGCGCTTTACCCCAGGACGGAAGCCGGCCCGCGCTCTTCCTGCGCGAGGTGCTTGATGTAGGCCTGAAACGCCGGGTCTTCGCCGCGCAGCAGCAGCGGCAGCGCATTGAAGAAGTCGTCGCGCCGGCACCATTCGCGCATGTAGTCGTCCCACGAGTTCCAGCGGCGGCGCTCGGTGGCGTCCATGTCGTCCTTGTAGGCCACGAGAAAGGCGCGCTCGAACAGCGAGATCAGCATGTCGAAGATCACCAGCATGCGCTCGCGCTGTTCGGCGCTCGGGCTGGGCAGCGGCTCGTGCGTGCGCAGTTGCAGATCGGCGTTGGCCAGCACGATCTTCAGGAACTCGTTGTAGGCGTCGGAGAGGTGCTGGTACTGCTCCTCCTCCTCGTTCTCGCGCTCTCTGCGCTGCTCGTAAATGAAGATGCCGATCGCGCACGGCAGGCCGATCACGGTGACGATGAAGCTGGCGAGCTCGAAGAATTCCTTGAGGCTCATGCGGATCACGCGGCCTTGGCGAAGCGCTTGCTCTCGTCGTACGGAAACACGTCGTGCACGTGCCCGGCGAGGATGCGCTCTTTGCAGCCCTGCCAGAACCCGGCGTCGAGCAGGTCGGCGTGATGGCGCATGAAGACCTCGCGCACGCCGTCGTTGCCGAGCAGGAAGGGCGCGAAGGTTTCGGGGAAGACGTCGCGCGGCCCCACCGCATACCAGACCTCGCCGCTCATCTCGTCTTCTTCGTTGCGCGCCTGCGGCACGCGGCGGAAGTTGCAGTCGGTCAGGTACTCGATCTCGTCGTAGTCGTAGAACACCACCTTGCCGTGGCGCGTGACGCCGAAGTTCTTCCACAGCATGTCGCCCGGGAAGATGTTGGCCGCCACCAGATCCTTGATGGCGTGGCCGTACTCGACGACGGCATGCTCGACCTGCCCGGGCGTGGCCTCGGCCAGGTAGATGTTCAGCGGAATCATGCGGCGCTCGATGTACAGGTGCTTGACGACGAGCGTCTCGCCGTCGTCTTCGATGACGCTGGCGCAATCCTTCTTCAACTCGGCGATCAGCTCCTCGGTGAAGCGCGCGCGCGGGAAGGCCACGTTGCTGTACTCGAGCGTGTCGGCCATGCGGCCGACGCGGTCGTGCGTCTTGACCAGCAGGTACTTGCCCATGATCTGCTCGCGCGAGGTGTCCTTGGGCGCGGGGTAGTGGTCCTTGATGACCTTGAAGACATAAGGGAACGACGGCAGGTCGAACACCAGCATCACCATGCCCTTGATGCCCGGCGCGATGCGGAACCGGTCGCTGCTGTGGCGCAGGTGGTAGAGGAAGTCGCGGTAGAAGATGTTCTTGCCCTGCTTCTGCAGGCCCAGCGCGTTGTAGATCTCCGAGCGCGGCTTGGTGGGCATCAGCGAACGCAGGAAGGTGACGTAGGCGCTGGGAATCTCCATGTCCACGAGGAAGTAGGCACGGGCGAAGCTGAACACCAGTTGCAGGTCGTCGTCGCCGAACAGGCCGGCGTCGATCACCAGCTTGCCCGAGTCGCCGTGCACGATCGGCAGCGAGAAAGGCGTCTCGACATGACCGTTGATGACCTTGCCGACGACGTAGGCGCCCTTGTTGCGGAAGAACAGCGACGACAGCACCTGGATCTGGAAGTTGATGCGCAGCCGGTAGTCGCCGAGCTGCCGCTCGAACGCGGCCAGCACATGGCCGATGTCGCGCGGCAGGTCTTCGAACGGGCAGCGCAACTGGAAGTTGGTGACGATGCGCTCGATCGTTTCGCGCAGCGTCTCGCGCGTCGGGTAGTAGGCACGGTAGGTCGGCGCCGCGGCGGGCTCGTCGTTCTCGATGTACTCCGTCGACACTGCCGGGCGCACGAACAGGAACTCGTTGCGGAAGTAGCTGCGGTGCAGCAGTCGCGTGGACACCGAATTGAAGAAGGTCTCGGCGAGCTCGGGCTGGTGGTGGTTGGTGAGCAGGCCGATGTAGTGCAGCTTCATCTGCTGCCACACCTCCGACGGCAGATTCGGCGCATCGAACTCGCGCGTCAGGCGCTCGGCGGCCTCGGCCACACGCTTGTCGTAGAACTCGATGCGCTCGCGCTGCGCGCGCTGCTGGCCGTGCCAGTCAGCCGACTCGAAGCGCGCCTGCGCGCTGCGGCTGGCTTCGCGGAACAAGCGGTAGTGGCGGTTGAAGCCTTCGAGCATGGCGCTGGCCATCTCGACGGCGCGCGGGTCGGTGAGGCGGGGGAACATGGGCATCAGTTATCGCGAGCGGCCGCATCCGGCCCGTTGCCGACTTTGAATGCGCGCTTTGCGCACACACCGTGGGGATCGCAAAGCCGCGGGCGGGTGCGCGCTGGCGCTTCGGTGCGGCGGTCGGCGCCCGCGGCGCCGACTGCGCTGCGGTGCTCGGGTTTCGGTCGCGCCGCATAACTCGCTTCGCTCACTGCGTTCGCTGCGCTCGAACAGATGCGGCGAGTCAGTTCACGAAGCGCGCGCGTACGCGCGCCGACCGAAACCCTGGCCTTGCAGGCCGCGCTGGGCGCAAGCGCCCAGCCGCTCGCCAGGCACGAACAGTCCACTGGACTGTTCGTGTCCGGGCTCGCCTCCTCGCCGCCGCACAGGCGCGCCAGCGCGCACCCGCCCACGGCTTTGCGAGGCAGCCTGGGTTCTTGGTTGGAGAAAGACCCCAGCCGGGCATCGAGCCCGGCTGGCGCCTGCACGCGCGCCTGCGGCGCGCGGCAAGCCACGGGCTCGATGCCCGCGGCTTGCCCCTCACTCACACCCAAGAACGGCTGTTCCGCGCAAGGCGGCGGGCGGGGCGCAGGCGGGGCGAATGGCGCCGCCGAGAAGCACAGGGCTGAGGTCGGCGCGCGTACCCGCGCGCTTCGTGATCTGACTCACCGCGAGTGTTCGAGCGCAACGAACGCAGTGAGTGCAGCGAGTTTCGCGGTGCGACCTCAGACCGAGCATCGCAGGGAACCCTCGCGCAGCGAGGGCGAGCGCCGCTTGAGCCCCGACTGCGCCCCGCCCGCCGCCTTGCTTGCGCACCGGCCCAGGCCCAGCGCATTTGAGGACGATCGCGAACGCACACAACGGGCCGAATTGCGGCGGTCCGCGCCGGCGTTTCACTTCAACCGATCCCAAACTGCTGCCTCCATGCCGCCAACTGCGCCATCGACACGCCGATGCCGCCGCAGACTTCCACCAGCGGCGCTTCGAAGCGCTCGAACCGCTTCGGCTGCGCATCGAGTGCCGCCAGCGCCGCACCGCACGCCGGCTCGACCAGTACGCGCATCGCATCGGCAAAGCGGCTGCACGCAGCCACGGCCTGCGCGTCGCTCACCACCACGCTCACGATCTCGTGCTCGCGTGCGAGGTCCACGACGCGCTGCGCCACGCGCTTGGCGCCGAGCGAGGTGGCGATGGAGGTGATGGCCGGCAGCGTCACCGGCGCACCGGCCGCGAGCGCTGCGGCAAAGCTTGCGGCTCCTTCGGTCTCCGTCGCGATCACCGGGACTTGTTGCAGGCCATTG
Source organism: uncultured beta proteobacterium (assembly GCA_963738605.1). Lineage (GTDB taxonomy): Bacteria > Pseudomonadota > Gammaproteobacteria > Burkholderiales > Burkholderiaceae_C > CADEEN01. Next base: position 109,357 of record CAVTXG010000003.1, on the reverse strand, counting down.
CGGCGCAGACCTTCGACGATGCCGGCGAGCAAGCCGCCACCGCCGACGCTCGTCACCACGGCGTCGAAGCGCGCACCGGCGCGCACCGCCTCGTCGATCAGCGTGGCATGGCCGTCCCACAGCAGCGGATCGTCGAAGGGATGCACGTAGACGGCGCCCTGTTCGCGCGCCAGCGCCATCGCGTGCTCGTGCGCTTCGTCCCAGACGCTGCCGTGCACGATCACCTCGGCGCCGCGCGCTGCGATCGCGTCGCGCACTGCGGCCGGCGTGGTTTGCGGCACGACGATGATCGCCGGCACGCCGCACGCCCGCGCGGCCAGCGCCGCGGCCACGCCGGCGTTGCCGCCCGAAGCGCAGACCACCGCGCGCGCGCCTTCGGCCACGCGCTGCTGCACCAGGCGGCCGACGCCGCGCATCTTGAAGCTGCCGCTGGGTTGCAGCGCATCCATCTTCAGCCAGACGCTGCGCTCGCTGCCGAACAGCGACGGTGGCGCGCGCAGCAGCGGTGTGTCGAGGTGCAATGCGCGCATCAATCGAATGCCGTATCCATCGCGTCGTCCGGATCGACCACGCGCGGATAGCGCTTCAACGCGTTGCCGAAGACCTGCACCACCGTGTCCGGCCGATCCATCGTGCACTCCAGGTTCTTCAGCAGACCATCGCGCAGGCCATAGACCCAGCCGTGCACCGCCACTTCCTGCTCGCGCGCCCATGCATCCTGCAGCACGGTTGAGAGCGCAACGTTGCCGACCTGCTCGATCACGTTCATCTCGCACAGAATGTCTTCCTGCTGCTCGGGCGGCAGGTGATCGAGGCGCTTGCGATGGCGCAGCCGTACGTCCTGCACATGGCGCAGCCAGTTGTCGGCCAGGCCGACGCGGATGCCGCGCATTGCGGCGCGCACGCCGGCGCAGCCGTAATGGCCGACGACGATGATGTGCTTGACCTTCAGGTGCTCGACCGCGAACTGGATGGTGGACAGCGCGTTCAGGTCCGAGTGCACGACGACGTTGGCGACGTTGCGGTGCACGAAGACCTCGCCCGGATCGAGCCCGGTGATCTCGTTGGCCGGCACGCGGCTGTCGGCGCAGCCGATCCACATGTACTGCGGCGTCTGCTGCTGCGCCAGGCGCGTGAAGAAGCCGGGCTCGCGCGCGCGCGTGGCTTCGGCCCAGCGGCGGTTGTTGGAGAGCAGGTCGTCGAGTTCGTCGCTCATGGGTTTTCTTTCATCACTGCGCTCAAGCGCCAGCGGCAGTACGCGACCGTGTACTTCGAGCCAGCAGCACAAGCCTACCCACTCGGAGCCATCCTCGAAGAAGTACTGCCACTCGCCCAGGCGCACAGCCAGCGTGACCGCATCGAACAGTACGGATACGCCCATCCACCCCAACGCAGCCAGCAGCCAGAACAAGCCGGTGCGGTCGGCGATCGCCACGCCATGCGCAAGAAGATCAGCAAGGCGATGCCGAGCAGGCCGAGCACCGGCTTCGTCGGGCACGCCCAGGTGGCGCGGCGCGATGAACTCGTGCACCTGGAACAAATCGTCCAGCGTCATGTAGCCGGAGACGGCCGCGCCTATGAGCATCTGGCGCGGCGCCGCGCGGGCTCGGCGTCGCTGCAGGCCACCGTCACCGCGCTGAAGTACCAGATAGCCGCGCTCGCGCCCAGCAGCAGTATGCCCAGGCTCGAGAGAACCGGACAGCGGATGCACGCGGGTGATCGACGCAACGTCCAACGTCATCAGCCGCACGCTCACGCCCATGAGGCCAGCCACCAGCACGGCCAGCAGCGGCGCGGCGACCAGAAGGTACTCCGCGGGGTGAGGCATCGGCTGCTTCACGGTTTTCAGCGGCCTTGGGCTGCGAGCGGGCGTGCTGTCCATGCGTCGAGCACTGCCGCCGTTGATTCGCGACGCAGGCACAGGCGCGAATTGGCCCCGGAGTGCAGCGCTTCGCGCGGCGCTTCGTCGACGAAGTGCACCATCACCGCTTCGCCGGCGCCGATGGCCGCACCCTGCGTTGCCGCGAGCATCGGCTGGCGCCACGCTTCACTGTCCAGATGCGGGCAGAACGTGCCGCGCAGCCAACCCAGGCCTTCGCGCACGCCGCCGCCGGGCACGCTGTCGGTGACGTAGTGTTCGAACCAACAGTTGGCGCCGGCGCTGATGCCCGCCAGCACCGTGCCGTCGTCGTAGGCGGCTCGCAACGCAACGTCGAAGGTGAACTCGCGCCACACCGCGAGCATCGCCGGCGTGTTGCCGCCGCCGACATAGACCAGATCGGCCTCGCGCACCGCGCGCGCGTAGTCGCGCTTCATCTCATAGGGAAAGAAGGGCAGGCTCGCGCAGCGCGCGCCGAGGTCGGAGAAGAGGCGAAAGAACTTCAGCTGCGCCGGCGCCGAGTCGCCGCCGGCCGTGCCGAGGTAGAGCACCCGCGGCGCTTCGCGCGCGCGACACAGCGACAGCAGGAAGCGCTCCTGCAGGCCGCTGGTGTCGTCCATCAGGAAGCCGCCGCCGCCGATGGCGACGATGTGGCGTTCAACGGCGCTCACATCGTCTCCGCAAACAACTCGCGCCCGATCAGCATGCGGCGGATTTCGCTCGTGCCGGCGCCGATCTCGTAGAGCTTCGCGTCGCGCCACAGCCGCCCCAGCGGGTACTCGTTGATGTAGCCGTTGCCGCCGAAGATCTGGATGCCTTCGCCGGCCATCCAGGTCGCCTTCTCGGCGCACCACAGGATCACGCTGGCGCAGTCCTTGCGCACCTGGCGCACGTGTTCGGCGCCGAGCTGGTCGAGGTTCTTGCCCACCGTGTAGCAGAAGGCGCGCGCGGCCTGCAGCACGGTGTACATGTCGGCCACCTTGCCCTGGATGAGCTGGAACTCGCCGATGCTCTGCCCGAACTGCTTGCGGTCGTGCGTGTACGGCACGACGTTGTCCATCACCGCTTGCATGATGCCGATCGGCCCCGCCGCGAGGACCGCACGCTCGTAGTCGAGTCCGCTCATCAGCACCTTCGCTCCGCCATTGAGCGAGCCCAGGATGTTGGCCGCCGGCACCTCGACGTCGACGAACACCATCTCGCCGGTGTGCGAGCCGCGCATGCCGAGCTTGTCCAACTTCTGCGCGGTGGAGAACCCCTTCATTCCTTTTTCGACGATGAAGGCGGTGACGCCACGTGCGCCGAGTTCGGGTTCTGTCTTGCCGTAGACCACCATCGTGTCGGCGTCCGGGCCGTTGGTGATCCACATCTTGCTGCCGTTCAACAGGTAGTAGCCGCCCTTGTCTTCGGCCTTCAACTTCATCGAGATCACGTCCGATCCCGCGCCGGGCTCGCTCATCGCCAGCGCACCGACATGCTCGCCGCTGACCAGCTTGGGCAGGTACTTCTGCTTCTGCGCGTCGTTGCCGTTGCGCTTCAGCTGGTTGACGCACAGGTTCGAATGCGCGCCGTACGACAGGCCGACCGACGCGCTGCCGCGGCTGATCTCCTCCATCGCCACCATGTGCGCGAGGTAGCCCATGTTGGCGCCGCCGTACGCTTCCGGCACGGTGATGCCGAGCACGCCGAGCTCGCCCATCTTGCGCCACAGGTCCATCGGGAAGCAGTCGCTCTTGTCGATCTCGGCCGCGCGCGGCGCGATCTGCTCGTCGGCGAAGGTTCGCACCGCGTCGCGCAGCGCGTCGATGTCTTCGCCCAACTGGAAGTCGAGGCCCGGCAGGGTAATCATTGAACCTCCGTGCGTTGCACTGCGGTGCGAGCCCCTGGGCTGCGAAGCAGCCCCTTCGGTGCTGCGGGGGCGGCCGTGCGTGGGCTCATGCGATCTTCTCCTTCAGCGTCTTGCGGCGCGGCCCGAGGAGCGCGCGGCAGCGCGCTTCGTGCTGGCCGATCTCTTCCAAGGTGATGCGGATGTCTTCGAGCTGCTGTTCAATCTGGCGGCGGTGCGCGCCGAGCACGGCGAGGAAGGCGTTCAACTGCGCCGCGTTGTCGGCCGGCGAGTCGTACATGTCAACGAGTTGCCTGATCTCCTGCAGCGACAGGCCCAGGCGCTTGCCGCGCAGCGTCAGCTTGAGTCGCGTGCGGTCGCGCTGCGCGTAGACGCGTTTGCGCCCGGCGCGCGACGGCTCCAGCAAGCCCATGTCTTCGTAGAAGCGGATGGCGCGCGGCGTCACGTCGAACTCGTCGGCGAGTTCGGCGATGCTGAAGGTGCGGGTCGGGCTCATGGTGACGAAGCGGCAGGCACAATTGACGTTAACGTCAACGTCAATGTAGCAGCGCTGCCGCTGCCCGCGCTCATGGCCAATCCGCTCGAAAGCGAACTCCACTATCCCTTGGCCGAGCGCGTGCCGGTGCCGGGCGAGGTGATCGACATCGCGCCTGGCGTGCGCTGGCTGCGCATGGGCCTGCCGTTTGCGCTGGACCACATCAACCTGTGGCTGCTCGACGACGGACCGGGCTGGACCATCGTCGACTGCGGTATCACCAACGACGCGACCAAGTCGGCATGGGAGCAGGTCTTCGCCACCGCGCTGCAAGGCAAGCCGGTGACCCGCGTCATCGCCACGCACATGCACCCGGACCACATCGGCCTGGCGCACTGGCTGTGCAAGCGCTGGAGCGGCGCCGGGCCGTCCCAAGCCGCGACCGGCCCCCTCGGGGGGCAGCGCAGCAGCGAAGCTGCAAGCTCGGGGGCCGATGAGTGCCGGCTGTGGATCAGCGCCACCGACTACAACGGCGCGCGCCTGGCGAGCCAGAGCACCACCGGCTTCGGCGGCGAACGTTCGGCCGCCTTCTTCGGCAGCCACGGCCTGACCGATGGCGAAGCCCTGGACAAGGTGCGCGCGCGCTCGAACTACTACGCCGGCATGGTGCCGCAGGTGCCGGAGTCCTTCCGGCGTCTGTTCGACGGCATGGAGGTTGAAATCGGCGACCGGTCGTGGCGCTGCATCGTCGGCTACGGCCATGCGCCGGAGCACATGGCCCTGCACAGTGACGAGCTGAAGCTTCTGATCTCCGGCGACATGGTGTTGCCGCGCATCTCCACCAACGTCAGCGTCCACGACCTCGAGCCCGAGTCGAACCCGCTGACGCTGTACCTCGATTCGCTCGCCCGCTACGAGCCGCTGGCGCACGAAACGCTGGTGCTGCCCTCGCACGGCAAGCCCTTCACCGGCCTGCACGCGCGCATCCGTCAACTGCGCGACCATCACGACGCGCGCCTGGCCGATGTGCTCGCCGCGTGCCGCGAGAAACCGTGCCACGCTGCCGAGCTGCTGCCGGTGCTGTTCAAGCGTCAGCTCGACTTGCACCAGACCACCTTCGCGATGGGCGAGGCGGTGGCGCACCTGCATACGCTGTGGCACGACGGGCAGCTCGCGCGCGCGCAAGGAAGCGACGGCGTGTGGCGCTTCAGCGCGACCTGATCAGCGCGACCTGATCAGTCGAACACCGGCAGCGCTTCGTCGCGCAGCGAGCCGCGCACGCGCTCGACATCCGGGATCACGGAGCGCACCACCTCCCAGAAGCGCGGGCTGTGATCCATCACGCGCAGGTGCGCGAGTTCGTGGGCGACGACGTAGTCGATCGTCGGCAGCGCGAAGTGGATCAAGCGCCAATGCAGTCGGATCGCGCCGTCGGCGCCGGCGCTGCCCCAGCGCGTCGTGGCCGAAGACAAGGACAGTCGCGTCATGCGCACGCCCAGTTGCTGAGCGAAGTGGCGGCAGCGCTCCTCGAAGACGCGTTTGGCCTGGCGTTGCAGCCAGCTCTGCACCGCGTCGCGGATCTGCTCGGGCGCGGCGTGCTGCGGCAGGCCGACGTGCAGGACGAGGCGCGGCACGCCGGGCAGGGTGTCGTCGGCGGTGTGCAGCTGCGCGCCCGTGGCGCGCGGATCGAGCACGACGATCACCGTCTCGCCGAGGAAGGGAAGGCTGGTCCCGTCACGCCAGTCGATGCGCTGCGCGGCCATGCGGCGCGCGCGCTCGTCCTGCTCCTGCAGCTTTTTCAGGATCCAGCGCGCTTTCTCCTGCAGCGCGGCGTCGATTTCGCTCCACGGCACCCAGCGCGGCGCGCTCACCACCAGGCCCTCGGTGGCGATCGAAAAACCGATCGTCTTGCGCCGCATGCGCCGGAACTCGTAGCCGACGATGTGGCCGTCGAGCAGCACGTCGCGGTTGCTGCGTGGATGGCGGAAAGTGGCCGGCGTGAGGATCGATTCGATCGGCGCGGCGGGCGGTGCCGGTGGCGCCGGTGCGACCGGTGCAGCCGGCGCAACCACCGCCGGCGGCGGCGCTTCGTCGCCGAAACCGAACGACAGTTGAAGCGAATGCAGCAGACGCGCGCGCAAGGACATGAGCGCGATTTTCTACGAGTAAGCCTGCGCATCGAGGCGCTGCATCTCGGCTTCGATCCAGGCCTCGACCTCGCGCATCAACTCGTCGGCCTCGCGGCCCTCGACGGCGATCGGCTTGCCGATCGAGATGTCGACCACGCCCGGCCGTACCAGGAAGCTCTTGCGCGGCCAGCAGCGCGCCGAGGTCACCGCGATCGGTACCACCGGGGCGCCGGTGGCCAGCGCCAGGCGCGTACCGCCGGTCTTGTACGTGCCGCGCAGGCCGCGCGTGATGCGCGTGCCTTCGGGAAACATGATGATCCAGCCGCCGTTGCCGAGGATGCGCTGGCCCTGCTCGACCACTCTGGTGAAGGCCTCGTTGCGCTTGCTGCGGTCGATGTGGATCATGTCCATGCGCCCCATCGCCCAGCCGAAGAACGGGATCATCAGCAGCTCGCGCTTGAAGACATAGGCCAGCGGGTGGCTCATGATCGTCGGGTAGGTGAAGGTCTCCCAGGTGCTCTGGTGCTTGGACAGCAGGATCACCGGCGATTGACGATCGGCGGTGGGCAGGTTGTCCATGCCGTGAATGCGCGAGCGCACGCCGCAGATCACGCGGCAGCCCCACATCGCCGTGCGCAGCCAGCCCACGCACATCCAGTAGATGCGATCGCCGCTCATGAAGACAGAGGCGAGCAGCACCGCCAGCGCCCACGGGACGACGGTCAGCGCCATCCACAAGATGAAGAGCGCAGAGCGCAGAGCCGACAGCATCAATGCGTGTGCAGTTCGCCCGGCCGCGAGTCCTCGCCGACGACGCCGGCCGCGGCATGTTCGCGGTGCAGCACGAAGTCGGCAAACGCGGCCAGGCTGGCATGGACTGTGACGTCGCCCAAGCCGACGGTCAGCGCCGCGATCTGCTCGTCGCTGAGCCCGGCGGCGCGGCCGGTACGCACGACATGCGGCTCGCAGCCGGCGGCGCGCGCGGCCTGCAAGTCGCGCTGCGTGTCGCACACCATCGGCACGCGCGAGAGGTCGTCGATGCCCCAGCGCTGCGCAATCTGCTCCATCAGCCCGGGCAGCGGCTTGCGGCAGGCGCAATGGTCTTCGGGCACATGCGGGCAGATGAAGACGGCGTCGATGCGCCCGCCCTTTTCGGCCAGCATCTTCATCATGTGCTGGTGGATGGCGTTGAGCGAAGTCATGTCCACCAGCCCGCGGCCGATGCCCGACTGGTTGGTGGCCAGCACCGCATGCCAGCCGGCGTGATTCAGCCGCGCCACCGCCTCGAGCGCGCCCTCGATCGCAATCCACTCCTGCGGCGCCTTGACGTGGTCGTCGCGAAAGACGTTCAAGATGCCGTCGCGGCCGAGGATGACGAGCTTGGGGGCGTGGTGGGGGTTCATGACTTGGCCTCGTCGGCGCGGTGCATGGCCCACGCAACGAGCCTTGGAATATCGTGGCGGCTGGCATCGAGCGCTTGCAGGCGCTCGATGAAGCGCGGCAATTCGATCATGCGGTGGCGCAACAAGCCTGCGATCCAGGAAGCATCCTTGTCGCGCCCGGCGACGCACTTGGACACTGCGAGGTCGTGCAAGTCGGGCGCGACGACCGTCAGCTCACCGATGTAGTACAGGCGCGAAAACTTCTCCCAGTCCGCGGGCATCTTCGCCGTTTCCGGGCCGACGCCGTCGGCGTGGTAGCCGAAGGTGTCGTGGAACATCGACAGTTGCCCGATGGCGCCTTCGATCAGCTCGGCGCGCTCGGGGTGCAGTGCGGGATAGAGATCGAGTTCGTTCGACAGCAGCAGTTCCGCGGGCGCGTTTGGATGCGACAGCAACACCGCCTGGCTGCCGATGACGACGAATGACTTGTCCTCGGTGATCGCCGCCGAGGCGCGCAGGATGTGCGCCATCTGTTCCCACTTCATGGTGCTTGCTTTGCGTCGCGCAGCAAGGCCAGCCGCTCGTGTGGCGTCAGGAAGCGACCGAGCGGCGAGACGCTGCGCAAGGTGGCGCCGTGACTCGATGGGTCCAGCGCCAGGCGCTTCGACCGCCGCAACGCCTTCGCGCAGCACGTGCTCCCATTCGTTCCAGTATCGGTCGCTGTGCGATGGGCCGCCGGCGACTTGGCGCCAGCGTGCGAGCACGCCGAGTGCTTCTTCCAGGCGCTGGGGTTGCTCGCGCAGGCGAGCGAGAGCCACGCGGTGTGCCGCCAAGGAAAAACGTCGATCTGCGCGTGCCGCTCCATGCTTCGATTATCGGCCGGGGCTTATCACGTTGCCAGCTTCGAAAGATCGGCGACGCGGTTCATCGCTGCGTGCAGTTGCGCGAGCAGCGCAAGCCGGTTGGCGCGCAGCTTCTCGTCGGTCGCGTTGACCATGACGCTGTCGAAGAAGGCATCGACCGGTGCCTTGAGCACGGCGAGTTCGCGCAAGGAGGCGGTGTACTCGCCGTTGTCGAAGAGCTTGTCGGCCAGTGGGCCGGCGGAGCGCAGGGCGTTGGCGAGCGCCTTCTCCGCAGGCTCGACGAGCAGCGATTGCTCGACGCTTGTCGCCGGCGCGGCGTCGCTTTTCTTCAGGATGTTGGCAATGCGCTTGTTGGCGGCGGCCAGCGACGCCGACTCGGGCAACGCGGCGAAGGCGCGCACCGCCGCGAGCCGCTTGGGCAGCTCGGCCCAGCGTGGCGGTCGCACACTGACGACGGCCTCGACTTCCTGCGCGCTGTAGTCGAGCTCGCGCAGGTAGCCGACGAGGCGGTCGTACATGAAGGCAGTGACTTCGTCTACGTTGCCAACGCCGTGCGGCATTGACCGTTGCGGCGGTCATGCACCAGTTGCGGCACCGCGAGACGCAGATCGCGCTCGACGAGCATGCGGATCACGCCCAGCGCATGTCGGCGCAGCGCGAACGGATCCTTGTCGCCGGTGGGTTTCTCGCCAACCCCGAACAGGCCGACCAGCGTTTCGAGCTTGTCGGCAAGTGCGACTGCGACGCCGACCTCGTTGCGCGGCAACGCGTCGCCAGCGAAACGTGGCTTGTAGTGGTCTTCGATCGCGTGCGCGATCGCTCGGCCTGGCCTCATGGCGCGCGTAGTAGCCGCCCATCACGCCTTGCAGCTCGGGGAACTCGCCGACCATGTCGGTGACGAGGTCGGCCTTGGCGAGTTGCGCGGCTCGATCGGCTTGGCGGGACAACGCTTGACCGCCGAGCATGGTGCCGATCGCACTGGCGATCTGCCGCACGCGCTGCACGCGCTCACCCTGCGAGCCGAGCTTGGCGTGATAGACCACCTTGTCGAGCATCGGCAGCCGCGACTCCAGCGTCTTCTTGCGATCCTGATCGAAGAAGAACTTGGCATCGGCCAGCCTCGGCCGCACCACGCGCTCGTTGCCTTGAACGATTGCGCTCGCATCTTCCGGCCGGATGTTGCTGACGACGAGGAACTGGTTCGTCAATTTCCCCTGCGCGTCGAGCAGCGGGAAGTACTTCTGGTTGGCCTTCATCGTCAGGATCAGGCACTCGCTCGGTACCGCGAGGAACTCAGGCTCGAAGCGGCACAGCAAAACGTTGGGTCGCTCGACCAGCGCCGTCACTTCGTCGAGCAGGGCCTCATCATCGATCGGCGTGAGGCCCAGCGGCGCAGCCGCATGCTGCAACTGGCGCACGATCTCGGCGCGGCGGTGGCCGAAGGCTGCAATCACCGCACCTTGCTGCTCCAGTTGCTGCGCGTAGTGGTCGGCGTCTTGCAGCACCACAGGCTCGACCTGCGCTTCGAAGCGATGGCCCCGTGTGTTGCGACCCGACTTCAACCCGAGCGCGCCAACATGCACTTCGTCGGCGCCGTGCAGCGCGACGATGCCGTGCACCGGGCGCACGAAGTTGACGCTGCTCCAGCCGTCGTCGAGCTGGTAGCTCATGACCTTCGGGATCGGCAGCGTGCGCAGCGTCTCGTCGAGCGCGGCCTGCAAGCCGGCCGCGAGCGTCGCGCCGCGCACCGTCGTCGACCAGAACAGCGCCTCGGCCTTGCCTGTCCTGAGCCCCGTCGAAGGGCCGTCGGGCTTGCGTTCGAGCTGCGGCACGACGCTCGCATCGGCGCCGAGCGCAGCGAGCTTCTTCAGCAGCGCGGGTGTCGGCGCGCCGCTCGCATCCAGCGCCACCGTCACCGGCATCAGCTTGTGCGTCACGGCTTTGTCGTCGGCCTGCGCCGGCACCGCGCTGATGTGCGCGGCAAGCCGCCGCGGCGTGGCATACGCGGTGACGGCCGAGCGCTCGGTGACGAGGCCCTGCGCCTTCAACGCCGCCAACAGGTTCTGCGCAAACGCATCGCCGAGCTTCTTCAGCGACTTCGGCGGCAGCTCCTCGACGAGCAGTTCGACGAGCAGGCTCTTGGTGGTGCTCATGCCGTGGCACCTGGTCGCGGATCATTGCCCTTGCTGTTCTTCGCAAGCTGCGCCTGCACTTCTTCGGCCCACGCCCGCGGCGCGATCGGAAAACCGAGCCGCGCCCGGCTGTCGAGATAGCTCTTCGCTACCGCCCGCGCCAGCACGCGGATGCGCCCGATGTACGCCGCCCGCTCGGTGACGCTGATCGCGCCGCGCGCATCCAGCAGGTTGAAGCAATGCCCGCATTTCAGCAATTGCTCGTAAGCCGGCAGCGCGAGCTGCTGCGCCATCAGGTGCTTGCTCTGCTTTTCGTGCGCCGTGAACGCCGCGAAGAGGAACTCGACGTCGCTGTGCTCGAAGTTGTAGGTGCTCTGCTCGACCTCGTTCTGGTGATAGACGTCGCGATACGTCAGCCCCTCGGTCCACGTCAGGTCGTAGACGTTGTCCACGCCCTGCAAATACATGGCGAGCCGTTCCAGGCCGTAGGTGATCTCGCCGGTGATCGGCTTGCAGTCGATGCCGCCAACCTGCTGGAAGTAGGTGAACTGCGTCACCTCCATGCCGTTCAACCACACCTCCCAGCCCAGGCCCCAGCAGCCGAGCGTCGGGTTCTCCCAATCGTCTTCGACGAAGCGCACGTCGTTGCGCTTCAGGTCGAAGCCGAGGGTTTCGAGCGAGCCCAGATACAAGTCGAGGATGTTCGCCGGCGCGGGCTTCAACACCACCTGGTACTGGTAGTAGTGCTGCAGGCGGTTCGGGTTGTCGCCGTAGCGCCCGTCCTTCGGCCGGCGGCTCGGTTGCACGTAGGCCGCCTTCCACGGCTCGGGGCCGATGGCGCGCAGGAAGGTTGCGGTGTGGCTGGTACCGGCTCCCACTTCCATGTCGTACGGCTGCAGCAGCGCGCAGCCCTGTTCGCCCCAGTAGTTCTGGAGTTTCTGGATGATGTTCTGGAAGGTGAGCATGGCCGGCTGCGCGAAGGAGCCGCGATTCTACGGAGCGCTATCGAGCGGGCCTCTTCCAGCGCCCGAGCGCGGCGACGAGCAGCGCGGCCAGCAGCGCCAGCGGCCACAGGCCGAACGCGCCGACCCAGCGCACGTAGGGCGTGACGCCGCTGCGGCCTTCAACGTCGGCGTTGAGCACTTCGCGCGTGAACGGCGCGAGCCGGGCGGTGACCACGCCGCGGTGGTCGATCACCGCGGTGGCGCCGGTGTTGGTGGCGCGCACCATCGGCACCTGGAACTCGAGCGAGCGCAGCCGCGAGATGTTCAGGTGCTGCGTGATCGCGATGCTGTCGCCGAACCAGCCGATGTTGCTGACGTTGGCGAGCATCGTCGGCGGCAGCGAGCCCGTCCACTGCCGCGCCAGATCCTCGCCGAACAGATCTTCATAACAGATGTTCGGCGCGACATGCTGGCCGGCAAAGGCGAACGGCGCCTGCGCGAGCGGGCCTCGCGCGAAATCGCCGAGCGGAATGCTCATCAGATCGGTGAACCAGCGAAAGCCCGGCGGGATGAACTCGCCGAAGGGCACGAGGTGATGCTTGTCGTAGCGGTAGAACGGGAGCCTGGCGCCGCGCGCGATGCCGGCCACCGAGTTGGTGTAGCCGGCGTCGTAGTCGCCCAGCGGCAGGCCGATCAGCAGCGCGCGATCGCCGTCGCGAAACGGCGCGGTGAAGCGCTGCCAGGCTTCGTCGCCGAGCTGGTCGGGCAGCAGCGGGATGGCGGTCTCGGGCGTGATCACGAGCGGCCCGCTCGCATCGGCCAGCGCGCGCTGCAACCACGCCAGGTTCTCGGGCACGAGCTGCGGCACGAACTTTTCGTTCTGCGGCACGTTGGTCTGCACCAGCGTCACGCCGACGCGGCCGGCGCTCGTGGTGAACTCGCGCTGCAGCAGCAGCGGCGACCCGAACACGAGCGCTGCGACGGCCGCGCCCGCGATCAGCTGCCGCTTGATGCCAAGGGCAAGACCGAGCGCGGCGCTCGCCGCCGCCACGATCGCGCCGATGCCATGCACCCCCACCCACGGCGCCCACGCGGCGAACGGCGCATCGACCTGGCCGTAGCCGGTGGCCACCCACGGAAAGCCTGTGAAGAGAACGCCACGCGCGAGCTCGGCAGCGAGCCACAGCGCGCCGAACACGAACGCGTCGGGCGCGACGCGGCCTCGTCGCAGGCGCGCAAACAAGGCCATCGCCGCCGCGAGGTACAGCGACAACGCGCCCGCCAGTGCCGCCACGGCCAGCGCCGCCAGCGGCGCCGGCAAGCCGCCGTAGCGGTGCATGCTGATGAAGAGCCACCAGGTGCCGGCCGCGATCCACGCCGTGCCGAAGGCCCAGCCCATCAGCGCGGCGCGCCGCACGCTCGCTCGCGACACGCCCCAGGCCAGCAGCCCGATGCAGGCCAGCTGCAACCACCAGGCCTGCGTGTGCACGAAGCTCAGGCTGAAGACGCCGCCGAGCGCGGCCGCGATGGCCGCATCGAGCGCAACCGCGGGCGCGCCTTGCGGCCGCATCAATCGGATTCGGCCGACGTATCGCCCTGCGCGTCGGCCGCAAGCCGCGAGACGCGAAACCAGCGCACCGCGCCGCCGCGCGTCAGCATCACCGCAAAGCGCAGCGCGCCGACGTCCACCGTCTCGCCGCGCCGCGGCACGCGGTTGAACTCGTGCGCGACCAGGCCGCCGATGGTGTCGAACTCGGCTTGCGAGTAGGTGGTGCCGAAGGCCTCGTTGACCGAGGCGATCGGCGCGTCGCCGGCGACGCGATGGGTGCCGTCGGCCAGCGTGTAGACCGCTCCCTCGGCGTCCTTCTCGTCGAACTCGTCTTCGATCTCGCCGACGATTTCCTCGAGCACGTCTTCGATGGTGATGAGCCCGGCGGTGTTGCCGAACTCGTCGATGACGATGGCGAGGTGATTGCGGTTGCTGCGAAAGTCGCGCAGCAACTCGTTCAGGCGCTTGCTCTCGGGCACGAACACGGCGGGCCGCAGCAGGGTGCGCAGGTTCAGCTCGGGCGCGCGCTGCAGCTTCAACAAATCCTTCGCCAACAGGATGCCGATGATGTTGTCGCGCTTGTCCTCGTGCACCGGAAAGCGCGAGTGACCGGTATCGATCACCAGCGCCAGGAGATCGTCGTAAGGCGCGGCGATGTCCAGCAGATCCATGCGCGGCGCCGCCACCATCACGTCGCCGGCCGTCATGTCGGCCATGCGGATCACGCCTTCGAGCATGGCCCGGCTCTCGGGCTCGATCAGTTCGCGCTGTTCGGCGTTGGCCAGGGTCTCGATCAACTCGTCGCGGGTGTCGGGGCCGGGGACGACGAACTCGACCAGGCGCTCGAAGAAGCTGCGCTTCTCGCCAGGCGTGCGCGAAGGGTGGGAGGGGTGGGGGTCGGACACTGCGGCGGTGTCGGGTAAGGCGGGGGAGCGAGAATACCCGATCGAACTTCTCCGACCGCGACACAACCATGTCCCAAGGCCTCATCCCCGCCACCATCCTCACGGGCTTTCTGGGCTCGGGCAAGACCACGCTGTTGAAGCGCGTGCTGTCCGAGCAGCATGGCCGCAAGATCGCCGTGATCGAGAACGAGTTCGGCGAAGAGAACATCGACAACGAAATCCTCGTCGACGACGCAGGCAAGGAGCAGATCCTGCAGCTCTCCAACGGCTGCGTCTGCTGCACCATCCGCGAAGACCTGCGCTCGACGCTGACATCGCTGGCCGAGAAGAAGAGGAAGGGCGAGCTCGACTTCGAGCGCGTCGTCATCGAAACCACCGGCCTGGCCGACCCCGGCCCGGTGGCGCAGACCTTCTTCATGGACGACGAGATCGCCGAGAGCTACCTGCTCGATTCGATCCTGACCCTCGTCGATGCCAAACATGCCGACGCCCAGCTCGACAGCCGCCAGGAAGCGCGCCGCCAGATCGGCTTCGCCGACCAGATCTTCATCAGCAAGACCGACCTCGCCGATGCCGCCGCGGTCGATGCGCTGGCGCATCGCATCAAGCACATGAACCCGCGCGCGCCGCAGCGCAAAGTGCACTTCGGCGAGGTGCCGATCGCCGAAGTGTTCGACCTGCGCGGTTTCAATCTGAACGCCAAGCTCGAGATCGACCCGGAATTCCTCAACGACGACGGCCACGGGCACGCGCATCACGACCATGAGCACGAGCACCACGATCACGAGCATGGCGAACATTGCGACCATCCGCACCACCACGCGCACGACGACGATGTGAAGAGCTTCGTGTTCCGTTCCGACAAGGCCTTCAACCCGGCCAAGCTGGAGGATTTTCTGGGCGCGATCGTGCAGGTCTACGGCCCGAAGATGCTGCGCTACAAGGGCGTGCTCAACATGAAGGGCAGCGAGCGCAAGGTCATCTTCCAGGGCGTGCACCAGCTGATGGGCAGCGACTTGGGGCCGAAGTGGGCGCCGGGCGAGAAGAAGACAAGCAAGATGGTCTTCATCGGAATCGACCTGCCCAAGGACATCCTGCTGCAGGGCCTGGAGCAATGTCTGACATGACCGCCCCCGGAGCGGCTTCGCCGCTCCCCCTCGAGGGGGCCGAGGCCCGCGGCTCCAAGCCGACCTGCGTCGGCTTGGACGGGCAGAGGAGTTGCCGCGTCTCGCGGCCACGCGGCCTGCAAGGCCCGCCAGCGGCCTGGCAAAGCCAGATCCGCGGCGGTCGCTTGGCAAGGCGAGTGCTGCTTCGACCAGACCTGCGGCATATTCCCGTCGCTACAATCCGCGCGCCCTAAATTCCGCTGTGAGGCGCACGCCGCGCCTGCGCGGGGGTATAAAGCCCGACCGAGGAGAGCCCCAGTGACCAAGTCCCCGGCCAAGCGCGCAGCACCTGCCAAGAAGGCGGCGGGCAAGGCCGCTGCCGCCCCACGCAAGGCCCTCGCCAAGAAACCAGCGGCCAAACCTGCTGCCAAGAAAGTGGCAGCCCAGAAACCCGCAAGCAAAAAGCCTGCGGGCAAACCCGTCGCCAAGGCCGCGCCGAAACAGGCCACCGCCAAAGCCCCTGCCAAGACATCGGCGTCGACCCGGCCGGCAGCCAAGCCCGCCGCGCCCACCAAGGTCGTTGCCCAAAAATCCGCTCCCCCCGCCGTGACCAAAACCAGTTCTCCCAAGCCCGCTGCCAGCGGGCAGCCCGTGCTGAATCAGCCACCGCCGCGCATGCCCGCTCGCGCGCCCACGCGCCACGCGCCGCCGGCCGCAGCACCGCTGCCCGAACCGGCGCAAGTCAGCCGCTTTGCCGATCGTTTTGCGCCGACGCGGCCGTCGGCACGCGCCGTCGCGCTCGACGAGCCGGTGCGCCCGGCCCACAAGGTCGATCCGAAGCTGGTCAACGCCTGGAAGAGCAAGGCCGGGCGCGATCTGACCGAGCCCGAGCTGCTGTCGATGCCCGATGCCGAGTACATGAACGAGAAGCAACTCGAGTTCTTCCGCGCGCGCCTGACCTCGCTCAAGGACGACCTGCTTTCCAACGCCGGGGAAACCACCGAGCACCTGCGCGAGGACACCTCGATCGTGCCGGATCCGGCCGACCGCGCCACCATCGAGGAAGAGCACGCTCTCGAGCTGCGCACGCGCGACCGCGAGCGCAAGCTGCTGAAGAAGATCAGCCAGTCGCTGGGGCGCATCGAAGCCGGCGACTATGGCTACTGCGACGAAACCGGCGAGCCGATCGGCTTGGCGCGCTTGCTGGCGCGACCGACGGCGACGCTGTCTCTCGAAGCGCAGCAGCGCCGCGAGATGAAGCAGAAGATGTTCGGCGATTGAAAGGATGAAGGCCCCCAGCTCTCTGCGCTCGCGTCCCCCGAGGGGAGCGTCAGCGCCTTCGGGCGGCCGGGCGGCACTGACATGACGACCGAAGCGCCCAAAGACGGCGAAAGCTTCTTCCGCAAAGTCGTGCGTTTCGTGGCCAACCCGGCCACGGACTGGGCCGACCTGAATTCGCGCCAGGACGGCGACGGGCGCGAGCTCGATCTCGAGAAGTCCGAGCTGAAGGCGATGATCGAGCGCAAGAAGCGCAACGACTTCGTGCGCAAGCGCGAGTTCGACATGCTGCGCAAGGTGCGGCGCGAGGGCCTGTCGCCGGAGCAGCTGGCGGCGATGGCCGGCACCTCGCGCATCGATTCCGAAAGCAAGAACGAAGGCAACCCGCTGCGCCAGCCCGACAGCGCGGTCAAGGCCAAGATCGACGCCATCGAGCAGCAGATGGTGGGTGACATCCAGGGCAACAGCGTCGCGCCGCCTGCCACGTCGCGTCGATCGGCGCCACCGCCGCCGCCGCCGGTGGCGCATGTTCCCGAGCGCGAAACCTTCCGCCAGACAACGACCCGTCCCGGCGTCATGGAGCCGAGCGGTGCCGACAGCAGCACCGGCATGCCGCTGGCCTTCACACCCGATCCGCGCTTCGTGCCGCCGGCGGCGCCCGCCGCCTCGGCCAAAGCGGCCACCGTCGCGCCCGCCGCGCCGGCGAAAGCCCCCGCCGCCGCACCGGCGCAGCGCCAGGGCACTTCGGTCTCGCTCGGCGGCCTGAAGGGCGGGGCGGCGAGCGACTTTGCCAGCCCGTTTGCCGTCGAGGTCAGCGAGGTGGTGCACGACCCCGAACTCGACGAGCCGGTGATCGCATTTGCCAACGCCGACTTCGAGGCCTGCGAGCAGACGCTGTCGACGCTGACGCGCATCGGCGGCGCCCGCGCCCAGCACGCCGAGACATGGCTGGTGCTGTTCGACCTGTACCGCGCCACCGGCCAGCAGCCCAAGTTCGAGAGCCTGGCGCTGGACTACGCGCAGCAGTTCGGCTGGTCGGCACCGCAATGGTTCTCGCTGCCGCGGCTGGTGGCCGAATCGGCCGCGCAGGACAAGCCGGCGCAGCGCCGCAGTGCCGGCGAGATCGGCTGGATCTGCCCTGAGGTGCTCGACATCGAAGCGGTGGCCAAGCTGCGCTCGACCACGCTGCAACTGCCGCTGCCCTGGGTCTTCGACTGGAGCGCGGTCAAGAATGTCGAGCCGGAAGCGGCGACGCAGCTGGCCGACCTGTTCCGCCTCTGGTCTGGCGACGCGCTCGACATGCGCTGGCTGTCCGGCGACATGCTGCTGACCGTGCTGTCCGACGCCGCGCCCACCGGTGTGCGCGACGCCGATCCGGCCTACTGGGTGCTGCGCCTGGAAGCGCTGAAGATGGCCAACCGGCCGGACCAGTTCGACGAAGCCGCGATCGACTACTGCGTCACCTACGAAGTCTCGCCGCCGTCTTGGGAGCGCGTGCGCTGCCAGGTGCGCATCGGCGGCACAGGCCTGTCGACGCAATCGCCACCGCTGTCGCAGGTCAGCGAGGTCACGACCAACTTCGTCGAGTCCGGCGTCGATGAATCGCCGGGGCAGGTGCAGGTGGCGACGGTCGAACTCTCGGGCCAGCTCGTCGGCGACATCGGCCCGACGCTGGCCCAGCTCAACTCGCAGCTCGGCACGTCCTCGCTGGTCAACGTGGCGTGCAACAAGCTGATCCGCGTCGATTTCGTCGCCGCCGGCGATCTGCTGAACTGGGTGCTGTCCAAGCGCGGCGAGAACCGCAGCGTCACCTTCGCCGACGCGCACCGGCTGGTCGCGCTGTTCTTCGGCGCGATGGGCATCAACGAGAACGCCAAGGTGCAGGTGCGGAATATTTGACCACCCCCGGAGCGGCTGACGCCGCTCCCCCTCGAGGCGGCACCGCTGGCGGACCGGCGAAGCCGGATCCGCGGCGGTCGCTGGGTTGGTGCAGCACCTCGTCGTCCCGCACATCTTGAAGAGCGCTAAGCTGCCCGCAGTTTCGAGGCAGTTCATGGAACCTACCTTTCACGGCACCACCATCCTGTCGGTGCGGCGCGACGGCCTCGTCGCGTTGGGCGGCGACGGCCAGGTGACGCTCGGCAACATCGTCGTCAAGGCCACGGCACGCAAGGTGCGCAAGTTGCATCACGACCGCGTGCTCGCCGGCTTTGCCGGCGCGACCGCCGATGCCTTCACGCTGTTCGAGCGCTTCGAGGCCAAGCTCGAGAAGCACGGCGGCCACCTGCTGCGCGCCGCCGTCGAGCTGACCAAAGACTGGCGCACCGACCGCGTGCTGCGCCGCCTCGAAGCGATGCTCGCCGTCGCCGACAAGGAACATTCGCTGATCGTCACCGGCAACGGCGACGTGCTCGAGCCGGAGCAGGGTGTCGTCGCCATCGGATCGGGCGGCGCCTATGCGCAGGCCGCGGCGCTCGCGCTGCTGGGGCACAGCACGCTGTCGGCGCCGGAGATCGTCAAGAAGTCGTTGGAGATCGCGGGCGACCTGTGCATCTACACCAACCAGCAGCACACGATCGAGATACTGGAATGAGCTCGATGACGCCCAAGGAGATCGTCTCCGAACTCGACCGCCACATCGTCGGCCAGGCCGATGCCAAACGCGCCGTGGCGATCGCGCTGCGCAACCGCTGGCGGCGCCAGCAGGTCGAAGAGAAGATGCGCGGCGAAATCACGCCGAAGAACATCCTGATGATCGGGCCCACCGGCGTCGGCAAGACCGAGATCGCGCGGCGCCTGGCCAAGCTCGCCGACGCGCCCTTCATCAAGGTCGAGGCCACCAAGTTCACCGAAGTCGGCTACGTCGGCAAGGATGTCGATTCGATCATCCGCGACCTGGTCGATGCCGCGGTGAAGCAGGAGCGCGAGCGTCAGATGCGCACCAAGCGCCGCCAGGCCGAGGACGCTGCCGAAGACCGCATCCTCGACATCCTGGTGCCCTTGGCCCGTGACTCCCGAGACTCGCGTACCGGCTTCGCCGAGAGCGAGGCCGCAGCGCCGCCCGCCGACAACACCGCGCGCCAGGTGATGCGCAAGCGCCTGCGCGAAGGCGCGCTCGACGACAAGGTGATCGATGTCGAAGTCGATGCGCCGCGCCCGTCGCTCGAAGTGCTCGGCCCGCAGGGAATGGAAGAGATGGCCGAGCAGCTGAAGGGCCTGTTCTCCCAAATGGGTGGCGGCAAGAAGAAGACGAGGAAGCTCTCGATCGGGCAGGCGCTGAAGCTGCTCAGCGACGAAGAAGCCGCCAAGCTCGTCAACGAAGACGAGACCCGCGCTGCCGCACTCGCCAACGCCGAGGGCAACGGCATCGTCTTCATCGACGAGATCGACAAGGTGGCGTCGCGCGGCGAGACCAGCGGCGCCGACGTCAGCCGCCAAGGCGTGCAACGCGACCTGCTGCCGCTGGTCGAAGGCACGACGGTGAGCACCAAGTACGGCCCGGTCAAGACCGATCACATCCTGTTCATCGCCTCGGGCGCATTCCACCTCGCCAAGCCGAGCGACCTGATTCCCGAATTGCAGGGGCGGCTGCCGATCCGCGTCGAGCTGTCGTCACTCACGGTCGACGACTTCGAGGCCATCCTGAAGAGCACGCACGCCAGCCTCGTCAAGCAATACCAGGCGCTGCTCGCCACCGAGGGCGTGACGCTGCAACTCAGCGACAGCGCGATCCGCCGCATCGCCCAGATTGCGTTCGAGGTCAACGAGCGCACCGAAAACATCGGTGCACGCAGGCTCGCCACGGTGATGGAGCGGCTGCTCGAGGAGATCAGCTTCGATGCGCCCGAGCGCGGCGGCAGCACGATCGCGATCGATGCGGCGCAGGTCGACGCCAAGCTCGCTGCGCTGGCGAGCAACGAGGATCTGTCGCGCTACGTGCTCTGAGCCGCGCGCAAGTGGCTCAACAAACTGCACCAGCGGTGAGGGCACGCGATCCAGGTCGAGCGCTGCGGCGAGCAACGCACCGTAGCGGATCTTGCGTCCGGCGTGCGTGGCGGCGCGCCGGCGTGCCGGTCAGCCACTCTGCCGCTCGGCCTGCAAGGCCAGCAAGCCGTCGAAGATCAAGGAGTCGATCGTCTCGAAGGCCAAGTCGGTGATCGGCGCCATCTTCACCGCGGCGCCGCCGGTCATCAGGCACAGCGGCTCGGCGCCGCCACAGCGCGCGACGAGCCGGCGGTGGATGCGTTCGATCGCGCCCGACAGTGCATGTGCACCGCCGCTCATCAGCGCGTCGCTGGTGTTGGTAGGGAAGTCCACCACCTCTCCGGTGGGCACGCGCAGGCCCGCGGTGCCCTGCTCGAGTGCGCGCAGCATCAGGCCGAAGCCGGGCAGGATCAGGCCGCCGAGAAAGTTGCCCTGCGCGTCGAGCGAATCGACCGTGACCGCCGTGCCCACCATCACCACCAGCGCGGGCCGCGGTGCGCCGCGCGCGCAGCACATGCCAGCGTGTGCCGGCCAGCGCCGCCCAGCGGTCGGCGCCCAGGCGCGTCGGATGGTCGTAGCCGTTGCTCACGCCGGCCGCATGCGTGCCGGGAACGATCCAGCGCGGCTCGATGTCCCACAGCTCCATCTGCTCTTCGACGCGGCGCCGCAGCGCGTCGCCGGCGACGTTGCTGCCGAGCACGGCCGTCGGCGACGGCAGATCGCGCCAGTCGGTCTCCGCCAGCACGTCGATGGTTTCGAGGAACACCGCGCCGCTGCGGAGCATCGCAGCGCCCGGTCGCGGCGCGTCGTACAGCGCCCACTTCAGGCGCGTGTTGCCGATGTCGATGGCGAGGAAGGTCATGTGCCGGGGAGCGGCGAAGCCGCTTCGGGGGGATTCATCCTGCCGGCAGCGTCAACAGATGCCGCACATGGCGCAGCATCTGCGCGGCGATGACGCGGCGATGGGGCTTGCGCAGGCGCTGCTCGACTTCATCGAGCAAGGCTTCGAGCTCGGCGCGGGTGGTGGCACGCTTCAGGCGCAGCAGCGTGAAGGTGCCGGCGACCGGCGCTTCGCTGCGCACTGCGCGGATCAGCAACGCACGGGCCTCGTCGAGCGGCCCGTCTTCGACCTCGGCCAATGCGTCCAGCGGCGGCTGCGACCAGTTCGAGTCACCCACCAGCGATTGCGCCGACGGCAACAGCGACGAGTCACCGAGCACCGACGCCACAGCGGCGGGCAGGCGCGGCGTCTCCACCAGGCCGAGCGAGATCAGGTCGAAGAAGTCGGCGCCGCGCGCGCCGGCCTGCGCCGCCAGCGCGATCACGATATCGACGCTGCGCTTGCCATCGACCATGAACAGCGTGGTGCGCTGGCGCGGTGTCAGCTCGCGCGTGCGCCGCGACAGCGCCGCGACGCCGGCGGCCGTGCGACGCGGGATCAGCAGCGCGGCCGCGGCGGCGGCAGCGGCCTCGGCGCTCTCGGCGGAGGGGGCGGCGGAGACGATCGGATCGGGCATGGGCCGCGATTGTGCAGAAAGCGCTGCATTGGCGCCTGCTCGCAAACCACTGCACGCCGACGCGCCCCCGACTGGATGGCGGTTCCGCGGCGATGGCATGATCGCCACTTGACGTTGACGTAAACGTCAATTGCCTGGATGGATGCCCGCCATGACCGAGCTCACTGCCGACTACAAGGCCCTGGCCGCCTACCGCCCGAAGCACAAGGTGCGCTTCGTCACCGCGGCCAGCCTGTTCGACGGCCACGACGCCGCCATCAACATCATGCGGCGCATCCTGATGGGCATGGGCGCGGAGGTGATCCACCTCGGCCACAACCGCTCGGTGGATGAAGTGGTGACTGCGGCGCTGCACGAGGACGTGCAGGGCATCGCCGTCAGCTCCTACCAGGGCGGGCACGTCGAGTACTTCAAGTACATGGTCGAGCTGCTGCGCGCACGCGGCGGGCACAACATCCAGGTCTTCGGCGGCGGCGGCGGCGTCATCGTGCCGGCGGAGATCCGCGACCTGGCAGCGCAGGGTGTGCGCATCTTCAGCCCCGAGGACGGCCAGCGCATGGGGTTGCAGGGAATGATCGGCGAGATGGTGATGAGGAGCGACATCGACCTCGCCGCCAACGCACCGAAGGACATCGGCGCGATCGCCGGCCAGACTGAAGCGGCCTGGCGCAAGCTGGCGCAACTCATCACCGCACTCGAAGGCGGCAGCGTCGATGCCGAGCTCAAGGGCGAGCTGCACGACGCGGCGAAGGCATCGAAGGCGCCGGTGCTCGGCGTCACCGGCACGGGCGGCGCCGGCAAGTCGTCGCTGACCGACGAGTTGATCCGGCGCCTGCGGCTGGACCAGGACGATGCGTTGTCGATCGCCGTGATCTCGATCGATCCGTCGCGACGCAAGAGCGGTGGCGCGCTGCTCGGCGACCGCATCCGCATGAATGCGATCCAGCCTTGGGGCGGCAACAGCCGCGTCTTCATGCGATCGCTCGCCACCCGCGACACCGGCAGCGAGATCAGCGCCGCGCTGCCCGAGGTGGTCGCGGCGTGCAAGGCGGCGGGCTTCGACCTCGTCATCGTCGAGACCTCGGGCATCGGCCAGGGCGACGCCGCGATCGTGCCGCATGTCGATGTTCCGCTGTACGTGATGACGCCCGAATACGGCGCGGCCAGCCAATTGGAGAAGATCGACATGCTCGACTTCGCCGGCTTCGTCGCCATCAACAAGTTCGATCGCAAGGGTGCCGCCGACGCGCTGCGCGACGTGGCCAAGCAGGTGCAGCGCAACCGCGAGGCCTTCAAGCAGACGCCCGATCAGATGCCGGTGTTCGGCACCATGGCCAGCCGCTTCAACGACGACGGCGTGAGCGCGCTGTACCAGGCGCTGACGCCCGCGCTCGCCGCCAAGGGCTTGCCGTTGAAGCCCGGCCGCCTGCCGGCGGTGGACACGCGCCACAGCACGCACCAGGTGCCGATCGTGCCGGCGGCGCGCGCGCGCTACCTTGCCGACATCGCCGACACCGTGCGTTCGTACAAACGCCGTGCGCGCGAGCAGGCCGCGCTGGCGCGCGAGATCCAGCAACTGCGCGAGGCCGCGCGCATGCTCACCGTGGGCAAGCCCGACAAGCCGCGCGCCGCCGAGGCCGCGATCTCGCTGGCCGAAGAGCGTGAAGGCCGTCTGGATGCCAACGCGAAAAAGCTGCTGGCGATGTGGCCCGACATGCAGCGCGCCTACGCCGGCGACGAGTACGTGGTGAAGATCCGCGACAAGGAGATCCGCACGACGCTGACGCACACCACGCTGTCCGGCAACAAGGTGCGCAAGGTCGCGCTGCCCGCCTACGAGTGCCACGGCGAGCTGCTCAAGTGGCTGCTGCTCGACAACGTGCCCGGCTCGTTCCCCTACACCGCCGGCGTCTTCGCCTTCAAGCGCGAGAACGAAGACCCGACGCGCATGTTCGCCGGCGAGGGCGACGCCTTCCGCACGAATCGCCGCTTCAAGGTGGTGAGCGAGGGCCTGCCGGCCAAGCGCCTGAGCACGGCCTTCGATTCGGTCACGCTCTACGGCGCCGACCCCGACGTGCGGCCCGACATCTATGGCAAGGTCGGCAACAGCGGCGTTTCCATCGCCACGCTCGACGACATGAAGGTGCTGTACGGCGGATTCGACCTGACGAATCCGAGCACCAGCGTGAGCATGACGATCAACGGCCCCGCGCCGACGATCCTGGCGATGTTCATGAACACCGCGATCGACCAGAACCTCGACAAGTTCCGCGCCGACAACAAGCGGGAGCCCACCGATACCGAAGCGGCCAAGGTGCGCGAATGGACGCTGGCCAATGTGCGTGGCACCGTGCAGGCCGACATCCTCAAGGAAGACCAGGGCCAGAACACCTGCATCTTCTCGACCGAGTTCAGCTTGAAGGTGATGGGCGACATCGCCGAGTACTTCGTGCACCACGACGTGCGCAACTTCTACTCGGTGAGCATCAGCGGCTATCACATCGCCGAGGCCGGCGCCAACCCGATCAGCCAGCTCGCGTTCACGCTGTCCAACGGCTTCACCTTCGTCGAGGCGTACCTGGCGCGCGGCATGCACATCGACGACTTCGCGCCCAACCTGAGCTTCTTCTTTTCCAACGGCATGGACCCGGAGTACACGGTGATGGGCCGCGTCGCGCGCCGCCTCTGGGCCACCGCGATGCGCGACCGCTACGGCGCCAACGAACGCAGCCAGAAGCTCAAGTACCACATCCAGACCAGCGGCCGTTCGCTGCACGCGCAGGAGATCGCCTTCAACGACATCCGCACGACCTTGCAGGCGCTGATCGCGATCTACGACAACTGCAACTCGCTGCACACCAACGCCTACGACGAGGCGATCACGACGCCGACCGAGGAGAGCGTGCGGCGCGCGATGGCCATCCAGCTCATCATCAACCGTGAGTGGGGCCTGGCCAAGAACGAGAACCCGAACCAGGGCGCCTTCGTCATCGACGAGCTGACCGAACTGGTCGAAGAAGCCGTGCTGAGCGAGTTCGAGAAGATCGCCGAACGCGGCGGCGTGCTCGGCGCGATGGAGACCGGCTACCAGCGCGGCAAGATCCAGGAGGAGTCGATGCACTACGAGATGCAGAAGCACACCGGCGAGCATCCGATCGTGGGCGTCAACACCTTCCGCAATCCGCAGGGGGATGCGGCGCCGGAACACATCGAACTGGCACGTTCAACTGAAGAAGAAAAGCAGTCGCAACTGAAGCGGCTGCAGGGCTTCCACGCGCTGCACGCCAAGCAGGCGCCGGCGATGCTCGAGCGCCTTCAGCAGGCGGTCATCGACAACAAGAACGTCTTCGAGGTGCTGATGGATGCGGTGCGCGTGTGCTCGCTCGGCCAGATCACGAATGCGCTGTTCGAGGTGGGGGGGCAGTATCGAAGGAGCATGTGATCTTCTGTCGCCTACTTGAGCGACAGCAGAAAGTATGGACTTGCCGACTCTGCGACCTTGCGAACCGCGCCGACCAAGCCGAGGAACTCCGGATCGGTTAGAACAATCTCGTGCCCGGTGGGCTGCGTCGTTGCGCGACTCAAGGCCCGATTGGCACGGCCCCCGTTGTGAACAAAGCAATGACGCACCAGAAATGCCAAGTTGAAGCGCTCCAGGGGGGCGGCCGAGAGTTGTTGCTCAAACTCCATTTCACGTTGATCTCGCTCGACAGGGTGCATGTCCACGTAGTCGAAGAGCATCAAGCGAACCCGATCTGACATGGGTTTCCCGCCGTCGCCAGCCTTCTTGAACAGCTCATCGGCAATCGCAAACCACTGCTCGTTCGCCGGCAAACCAAGCACCTCGATCAAGTCGAGCTTGACGTTGAGCCTCTTGGCGGATAGCTGCTTTGTCGCACTCTCTTGGTCGGCAATGGCCGCGTCCACAAAACGAGCCTTGATCAAGTACTCGAACGCAGAGCAGACTGCGATCAACGCCGACGAGCGCACTGTCTGAAATCCCCCCGCCGCGTCCGCTAGCGTCCCGTCGAGCAGTGTCTCTGCGAGCGCTCGCGCAGACCCAGACGAGTGTTCCAAGCACGCTTGTGCTCGCGGGATTTTTCAGTCATGTCACAGCCTACGCGTGCAGAGCCTTCATCGCCGACTTCGGATTCGACGCCACGATCTTCAGCAGCGCACGCGCCGCCCCTGTCGGCCGGCTGCGCCCCTGCTCCCAGTTCTGCAGTGTGCGAACGTTGATGCCGATCAGCCGCGCGAACTCGGCCTGGCTGACGGCGGCGGCTTCGCGAATCGCACGCACGTCGGGCTCGGGCACCTCGTAGGAGCGCAGCCCGGCGACCTTTTCGCCGCGCATGTGCCGCGCCATCATCTTGACGGCGGCCTTGAGTTCGTTGAATTGCTTGTCATTCATCGCCGAGCACCTCGTTGATCCAGTCGATGAGCAGCTTCCTCTGTGCGGCGCTCAGGTCAGCCTGCTCGTTCTTTGCATACGCGTACAGCAGGTAGATCGTGCCGGCCGCACTGCGCCAGAAGTAGATGACTCGGGCGCCGCCCCGTTTGCCGCGGCCCGGCAGTGCCCATCGCAACTTGCGCAGGCCCCTGGTGCCGCGCATCAGGTCGCCGGCCTCGGGCTGCGCCATCAGCAAGGTCTGCAGTTCGCGCAATTCGTCGTCGCTGCAATGCCCTTCGCAGAAGCGCGTGAAGTACGGCGTTTCAACAAAGTGCATGCGAAACTATACGCGAAATGCGTATGGTCACTGGCGCTTGATGCCCGCCGGCGCTACGCCGGCAGCGGCATGTTCAGCGCCGGATCCCGCCCGGCTCCAAAACAAAGAACTGCGGCTTCAGCCCCGCCAGCGGCCCACGCAGCTTGTCGATCTCCGCCGCCGGGCCATGCACTTCCAGGCGCGCGATGTCGGCGATCTTCAGCGTCTCCTGCAGCAGCGCGCCGACGTTGTCGAGGTGCGCCAGCAGCGCCGCGGCGTCGTCGTAGCCTTCGCGGCAATGCGCCGTGTCGCCGTCGAACGAGAAGGCGTAGTGCACGCAGCCCTTCTCGTTCTTGGTGCGCTCGACGAAGGCCGGCGCGCCGGCCTTGAAGGCGGCGAGTTGGCCGGGCTTGATCTTGAAGTAGGGAGCGAGCGTGCACGCGGTGTCCGCAGCCATGATGGGTGTCTCCTTTCGTTACGGTGAGCGGACATGCTACGCCTCGCACCGAGAGAGTGACGCAATGCGCACTTCGCCGGCGCCGGAGGCTGGTGCCGAGATGTCTTCGGCAGCCGTTGCCGCGCAAAATGCACGCATGGCTGTGACCAAGCTGCCGCGCAAGTCCGCGCCCCGCGCCAGCGAAGCGTTGCGCCTGGCGCGCCAGGCGTGGTCGCTGCTGCACGTGGATTCCTCGCGCGCGATAACGCTGGCCGATCAGGCGCTGGCCAAGGCGCAGGCGCGCCACGATGCCGCCGGCGAAGGCTGGGCTCGCCTGGCTCGCGGTTTTCATCTCATCTACTTCGCGCGCCCGAGCGTGGCCGCGCCCGAATTGCGCGCGGCGCAGGCGCTGTTCGAGCGCCTGGGCGATCGCGGAGGCCGCATCCTGGCGCAGACCGGCATTGCGCGTGGCCTGTGGCGATCGGGGCGCTACGACGAATCGCTGCAACTCGTGCTGGCGCTGCGCGACGAGGGTCTGGCGGTGCTGCGCCACGATCAACGCGGGCTGCTGCTCAACACGATTGCCGGCTGCTACTCGGCGCGCAACGAGCCCGAACAGGCCTTCGCCTACATGTACCAGGCACTGCGCGACGCGCCGCCGGCGCGCGGCCACGGCTACGACGCGGTGCTGCACTGCAATCTCGCGCACGAGCTGATGCAGCTCGGCGACTACGACGCGGCGTTGAAGCATGTGCAAGCCGGCCTGGCGCGCTTCGACGCGGCGAAGAATCCGCGCCTGGCCAGCGTGCTGTGGATCAACCGCGTCGTCATCCTCACCGAGACCGGGCGCGCCCGCGAAGCGCTGAGTGACATCGCTCGCGTGAATGCGCTGCCCACCGATGCCAGCGGGCGCGGTGCGCTGACGCCGCACTTCGAGACGATGGCGCTGGCTGCGTTGAGCGCAGGCGATGCGGCGCTGGGACGCAAGCTGGTCGAGCGCGCGCGTGTCGTCGAGCGCGAGCCGATCGTCGAGGAGCAGATCGAGCTGGCGATGGCCGAAGCGATGCTGGCCCGCGCTGAAGGCGACTTGCCGCGCGCTGCGGCCGAACTCGCCGCGGCGCGCGCAAGCGCTGCGGCCGGCGATCTCGGCGTCAGTCTGCGCGTGCGTTGCGGCTTGCTGCTGGCGCTGTCGCAGGTGCTCGAAGCGCTCGGCGACGCTGGCGCGGCACTGGCGGTGGCGCGCGAGTGGCAGCAGCTGTCGAGCGATCGTGCGCAGCTGGCTTCGCGCGCGCACTACCAGGCCGCGGCGCTGCAGACCGAGCTGCTGCTCCTGCAACACCAGCTCGACGAGAAAGACGCGCAGCGTCGCGCCACCGAGCGCGCGCGCGCCGAACTCGAAGCAGCGAACAAGGCGCTGTCGCACAAGATGAGCGAAGTGCAGGCGCTGCAGGAAGCGCTGCGCCAGCAGGCCACGCGCGATGAGCTCACCGGCCTGTTCAACCGGCGCCACCTCAACAACACGCTGCCCGCGATGTGGGCGCTGGCGCAGCGCGAGCACAAGCCGCTGGCCGCGGTGATCATCGACTTGGATCACTTCAAGCGCGTCAACGACGAGCGCGGCCACGACGCCGGCGACCGCCTGCTCGCCGCCTTCGGCCGCCTGTTGGTGGCGAGCCTGCGCAAGAGCGATGTCGCCTGCCGTTGGGGCGGCGAGGAGTTCTGCGTATTGATGCCCGAGACCGATGCTGCCGGCGCGCGCCGCAAGATCGCGTCGCTGTTGAAGCGCTGGCGCGTCGAGTCGCTGATGCACGGCGCCATCGGCGAGGCCGGCACCAGCTTCTCGGCCGGCGTCACCGACTCGCTGCGCATCGTCGACAGCTGGCAGGCGCTGCTCAAGCGCGCCGACGACGAACTGCTCGCCGCCAAGCGCGAAGGGCGCAACCGGGTGCTCGTAGCGAATTGACGACCCCAAGACGCCTGCGGCGTCGCCCCCCGAGGGGAGTTCGGGCCTCATCGCAGCTCTGGAGCGGCCCGGCGCTGGCCCGACGCCGGCCCGAGATTGATCAGCCTTCCGACTTGCCCAGCAGCGTGAAGTGCTCCACCTGCGGCGGTTGCACGAAGAACGGCCCGACGATGGCGCGCCACTGCGCGAACAGCGGCCCGCCGCGAAAGCCCACGGTGTGGTCTTCGAGCGTGTCCCAGAAGATCATCAGCAGGTAGCGCTCGGGGCTTTCGACGCCCTTGTTGACCTTGTAGCCGCGATAGCCCTTGGCTTGCGCAATAACCGTCGTCAGGCCGCGCAGAATGGCTTCGTCGAACGCGGCCTGCTGGCCCGGCGCGATGCGGAGGTCTGCGACTTCGAGAATCATGCGGCGCTCCTGGTGGCGATGAGCGCGCAGTCTAAAGGCTCAGCGCGTTGCCGGCCCTCGCAGCATCCGTTGCACCGTCGCCAGCAGCGCCTGCAGGTCGAGCGGCTTGCTCAGATACGCGGCGAAGCCGGTGGCCAGTGCCGCATCGATGCTCGAGCTGGAGCCGTCGGCGCTGACCGCCACCACCGGCACATTGCGCGTCGCGGCATGCGAGCGCAGCCGCGCGAAGACCTCGAAGCCGTCCATGCCGGGCAGCTGGATGTCGAGCAGGATCAAGGCCGGCGGGTCGCGCTGCGCGTCCAGCAAACCGTCGGCCGGGTGTTCGGCGCTGTGCAGCACGATGCCCGGCAAGCGCGCCAGCATCGCTTCCATCAGCAGGATGTTGACGGGGTTGTCTTCGATGTAGAGCACGCGTTGCGGCCCGGTGGCCGCGTCGTCGTGCGCGCTGTCGAGCCACTGCGGCAGGGTCGTTGCGCCGCTGTCGTCGCCTTGCGGCAGCGTGAACCAGAAGCGGCTGCCGACGCCGGGTTGACTGTCCACGCCGATGCTGCCGCCCATCGCCTCGACCAGGCGGCGCGCCAACGCCAGGCCGATGCCGGTGCCCTCGACACCGCTGTTGGCCGCGTCGAGCCGCTCGAACGGCGTGAACAGTTTCGCGCACTGCGCCGTGCTCAGGCCGCGGCCGCCGTCGCGCACTTCGATGCGCCACTGGCCCTGCTGCAGCGTGCAGCCGAGCTGGATCTCGCCGCCGGGGCGGTTGTACTTGACGGCGTTGCCCAGCAGGTTGAGCAGCACCTGCTTGACGCGCATGCGGTCACCGCGCAGTCGCGCGCGCACGCCGGTGTCGGGCGCGGGCAGCAGGCGCAGACCGCGTTGCTCGGCCAGGGCACGCACCATCCCCAGGCACTCGTCGAAGAGCGCGGCCAGCGGCACCGGCACGTCCTCGACGACGAGGTGGCCGCTCTCGATGCGGCCGAAGTCGAGCAGCTCGTTGATCAGCGCGAGCAGGTGGCGGCCGCCGCCGACGATCTCGCGCAGATGGCCCTGTTCGCGCTCGCCGAGCGCGAGCTGCGGGTCGGTCTGCAGCACCTGCGCAAAGCCGATGATCGCGTTCAGCGGTGTGCGCAGCTCGTGCGACATCTGCGCCAGGAACTGCGTCTTCGCCTGGTTGGCGCGCTCGGCCTGGTCGCGCGCCGCGATCAACGCGGCCTGCGCTTCCTTGCGCGCCGTGACGTCCAGGCCGAAGCCGTAGCAGATGCGCTTGCCGTCGGATTGCACCGGGCCGGGCACATGCGTCACCTCCAGGTCGAGTGCGGGCCGGCCGGGGCGTGCCGCGAAGTGGCGCTCCAGTTGCAGGCCGTTGCCGGCCATCGCCCGCTCGACTTCATGGCGGGCCATGCGAAAGCGCTCCTCGCCCAGCACGTCGCGCACCGATTGGCCGACGACCTCTTCGGGCGTGCGCTCGAGCAGCGCGGCATAGCGCGCATTCATGAAGGTGAAGCGCAGGTCGCTGTCGATGGCCGCGATGTAGCCCGGAAACGCATCGAGCAGCGCGCGCTGTCGCGCGTCGCTGTCGCGCACGACGCGCGCTGCGCGTTCCTCCTCCGTCACGTCGCGCGAGACCAGCGCGACGCAGCGCAGCCCTGTCGCCTCGTCGCGGTACGGGTGGTAGCGCGTCTCCATCAAGCGGCCGGCGAGCTGCGCGGTGTGCACCGGCGCGCGCACGACCAGCGGCTGTTGCTGCTCGATGCAATCGGTGAGCGCATGCATGCGCTCGGCCGGAAGGCGGTCGCCCAGCAGCGCGCGCGCGTCATGGCCGATCGCCTCTTCGGCCGTCAGCCCCGTGGTGCGGCTCCAGGCCTGGTTGACGATGCGGTAGCGCAGGTCTTCGTCCACCACCGAGACCGGATCGGCCATCGAATGGATCGCCAGCTCGTAGGCGCGCAGCGCCCGCTCCGTGGCCTGGCGTGCGCTCAGGTCGGTCCACAAGCCGACCGAGCCGGTGCGTTGGCCTGTCGTGTCGGACAAGGGCGTGGCGTTGTTGTGGCACAGCAGCCGCGAGCCGTCGGGGCGCTGCAGGCGCGCCTCGTAGGCGCCGCGCTCGCCGCGCCGACGCGCTTCGAGCGCGCGATCGAGGATCGGCAGATCCTCTTCGGCGATGAACTCGCGTGCGCCGCGGCCGATCACCTGCTCGCGCGCGCGGCCGAGCAGCGCGCACATCGCCTCGTTCAGATCGACCGTGCGGCCCTCGTTGTCGATGAACCAGTAGCCCTGCGAAGTGGTGCGCATCAACTGCGACAGCAGGTGATGTTGATCGGCCAGCGCGCGCCGCGCCGCCTCGGCCTCGGCCACCCGTTCGGTGGTGAGCAACTGCGCCTGCACCGCGCCGCGCAGTGCGCTGAAGCTGCGGCTCGCCGCCAGCATCATCACCGTCACGAACAGCGCCACCGCCAGCGCCACGCTGGGCAGGCCGTCGCCGCCGAGCAGCAGCGGCAGCAGCGCGAGCAGCACCGGCGCGGTGAACAGCAGCGCCGCCGGCCGATCGAAAGCGCTGGAGACGAGCGAGCCGCCGACCATCGCTGCCAGGGTGATCAGCAGCACATCCGCGCAATCGTGCGGCAGCGTGGTACCCAACGCCAGCGGCAGCGCGGCCCACACCAGGCCGTGCAGCGCAAAGGCGGCGCGATAACGACGCAGCCAGCGCGCGGGATCGCCCGGCCGCGCGGCGTGCGTCTGGCGCACCGCGACGCGAAGCGCCAGTGCCGCCGCCAGCGCGAGCAGCCACGGCACGAGCACCGCAATGCCGGCCGCCGACCAGAGCAGCCACGCCAGCAGCGCTGCCGCCAGCGCCGAAGCCGCCATCGCGCTCGGTGTGACGCGGTGGTGCTGGCGCAGACGCGCGTCGAGCAGCGCCGCCGCGAGGACGGCGTCGGGAATCGCCAAGTCGGAAGCCCTCCGCACCCCAGCGTCGATGACGACGGTGCTTCAGTTGATTCGTCTGGTTATCGGCCGAGGGCGATCGAACCTGACGGGCGTGCCGTGCAATTTCGCATGGCGACGCGATTGCGACGCAGGCGAGGGCATTAGGGGTGCGCAATGTCAGTTGCGGAATTGACACCGGTCCGGCCCGGGCGCAGATTGCTCCGGCCTGCCCAACCGTGTGAAGGAGACCCGCATGCAGCCGAGTGCTCACGGCGCACCGACCGATCGCTACTGCGATCTGGTGATGAAGGGCGGCATCACCAGCGGCGTCGTCTACCCGCCGCTCGTGCATCGGTTGGCGCAGCACTACCGCTTCAAGAACATCGGCGGTACGTCGGCCGGTGCGATCGCCGCCGCGGCGACGGCCGCAGCCGAATTCCATCGCCGACGCAGCGGCAACGCCAGCGCATTCGACACGCTGCGCGAACTGCCGAAGACCTTGGGCGAGCCGATCGGCAAAGGTGGGCCCAGCAAGCTGTTGAGCCTGTTCCAGCCGGCACCGGGTTGCCGTCGGCTGTTTCGCGTGCTCACCCGATCGCTCAATGCGAAGGGCACCTGGCATCGGGTCGGTGCCGTTGTGTTCGGCCTGATCACCGCGTATTGGGGCGCCACTGCGGCCGCGCTGGCCGTCGGCGCCTTTGTCGGGCGTGTCTACGGCACACATGCGGGCGTCTTCACCGCAGCGGCCCTTCTCGTGCTGCTCATCGGACTCAGCGTGTACCGGGACATCACCAGCGTGCTGCCGCGCAACGGGTATGGCATGTGCACGGGCATGACCGCAGCTGCGTCGAAGACCGAGGCGCTGACGCCGTGGCTGCACCACCTGATCCAGTCACTCGCAGGACTTCCTGACGAAGGTCCGCCGCTGACCTTCGGCGACCTTTGGAGCGCACCGGGGTTCCCGCCGAAGTGGCTGACGCCGCCCGCAAACGCGACGGTGCGCAGCATCGACTTGCGCATGTTCACGACCAACCTGTCGACGGGTCGTCCGTTCATCTTCCCGCTCACGGGTGAAACCTGTCGCCTGTTCTATCTGACTGACGAACTGCGCCCGTTCCTGCCCACGCCGGTGTTCCGCTGGCTGGTCGAGCACTCCAGGGACTACGCGCCCGATTCCGATCGACCCGGCAGCGATCCGCCGGTCGATCGCGCGCCCAAAGGACTGAAGGAGCTGCCGGACGGGAAGGACTTTCCGATCCTGCTCGCGGCGCGCTTGAGCCTGAGTTTCCCGATCCTGTTCTCGGCGATCCCGCTGTGGGCGATCGACTATGACCCCGAGAGGACGGTGCGCGGATTCGAGCGCTGCATGTTCTCCGACGGCGGCATCTCGTCGAATTTCCCGGTGCATCTGTTCGACGGCTTGCTGCCACTCTGGCCCACCTTCGGCGTGCAGCTCGAACCCAAGCTGCCCGATCGAAACAACATGGTCTTTCTGCCCAGGACCTACCTGGAGGGCTACGGCGAGCGCTGGAGCCGTTTTGCCGGCAAGCTCGACAGCGCGTCGCGCATGGGCGGGTTCCTCTCGGCGATCGTCTCGACCATGCAGAACTGGAACGACAACGCGCTGTCGCGCATGCCCGGTGTGCGTGATCGCGTGGTGCGGGTGCGGCTCCACGACAACGAGGGCGGCATGAACCTCAACATGGAACCGGACACCATCAGGAAGGTCGCCGATCGCGGCGATGAGGCGGCCAAGGACCTGGTCGATCGCTACGTCGACGTGCCGACTGCGACGCCGCCGTCACAGGGCTGGGACGATCAGCGCTGGACTCGATTGGCGGTGGCGTTGAGCATGCTCGAGAAGCGCTTTGCCGGCGTCGAGATCGCCTTGCAGGGCGGGCAGCCGCACTCTCGCGACTACGCCGCGCTCATCGCTGCCGGCGCCGCACGCGAACTGCCCGGCGAAAAGGCGGTGCTTTCGCCGCAGCAGATCCAGGCGCTGCAGGACTGCCTTGCCGCGATGCGCACGTTCAACGCCTCGATGAGCGGCGCTCGCACGCACCTCACCTTCGACGTGGTTCCGGAAACCGATCTGCGCGTGCGCCCCTCGCTGTAAGCCTCTGCACGCGGCAGATGAAGATCAGGGCTTGCAGCCGCTGCCTGGGTCTGCCAGTGCCTTCACCGCCACGCCGGTGACCACGTTGTAGTTGCCCTTGACCTCGCGCACGTAGAAGTCCTGCGTCGGGTTGCGCTGTGGGCTCAAGGTGAACTTGCCGCGCGGGCTGTCGACCTGCGCCTTGTTGATCGCGGCGTAGAGCGCTTCCTTCTTGCTCGTGTCGCCCTTCACCGCGGTCATGCCCGCGGCCAGCATCTGCGCCGCGTCGTAGCCCTGCATCGCATAGACGTTGGGGTTGGCCTTGTAGGTGACCGCGAACTTGTTGCGGAAGGCGGTGTTGCGCGGCGTGTTGATTTCGTCGCCGTAGTGCAGCGCGGTGATCAGGCCCTGGGCTGAGGTGCCCTGTGCTTCGAGCGTGCCGTCGGTAAGGAAGCCCGAGCCCACCAGCGGGATGCTCTTCTTCAGGCCCGCGGCGTCGTAGTCCTTGACAAACTTGACGGCGCCGCCGCCGGCGAAGAACGCGAACACCACGTCGGGCTTCTGCGACGCGATCTGCGTCAGCAGCGGCTGGAACTCGACGCCCGGGAAGGGCAGGGTCAGGCCCTGGATGACCTTGCCGCCGCCTTTCTCGAACGCTTCGGTGAAGCCCTTGACGGTCTCGTTGCCGGCCGCATAGCCCCAGGTGATCGTCATTGCCCGCTTGTAGCCCTTGCCGGCGGCGACCACGCCGGTGGCGTAGCCCGGCTGCCAGTTGGAGAACGACGAACGGAAGATGTTGGGCGCGCATTGCGGCCCGGTGATGTCGCCGGCGCCGGCATTGGGCACGATCAGCAGCGTGCCGCTGTCTTTCGCAGCGCGCGCCATCGCCAGCGCCACGCCCGAGTGCACGGTGCCGACGATGACATCGACGTTGTCGCGCTTGATCAGCTTGTTGACGTTGTCGGTGGCCTTGCTCGGCTCGGACTCGTCGTCGACCTTGAAGTACTGGATCGAACGGCCGCCGAGCTTGCCGCCCTGCTCGTCGACGTAGAGCTTGAAGCCGCGCTCGATCATGTCGCCGAGCGCGGCGAAGGTGCCGGTGGCCGGCAGCATCAGGCCAACCTTGAGCGGCGCCTGCGATTGCGCGAAGGCGGTGGACGACAAGGCGGCGAGGGCCGCGACGGCAAACAGCGTGGGCGCGAGGCGCATGGATGAAGGCTCCGTGTGTACTGGGTGAAACCGCGCAAGCATGCCCGCGTGCGGGTGGCTTCGGCAACGGGGGTTATCGCGGGGCGGCAAGCGCCGCCGCGCCGTCAAAACACCAGCCGCGGCAGCCAGAGCACGATCTGCGGCACGAAGATCACCAGCACCACCAGCACCACCAGCACCACCAGCGCGATCACCGCGCCGATCAATCACGCAGGTGCTGCCGCATCACCGCCCGCACCAGTTCCAGCGCCGGCGACTCGGTGCGTCGCGCCAGCGTCACCAGGCCGAAGCGCGCGGTGGCATCGAGCGGCGGCGTGAGCTTCAACTCCACCAGGTCGGGCGCGGCGGCGCGCACCGCCAGCAACACGGCGTCGGTGTTGCGCGCCAGCTCGACCAGGCTCGACAGCTCGTCGCAGCGCAGCCTGACGCAGACATCGGGATGCGCCTGCGGGCCGTAGCGCTCGACCAGGACGCGCGCCACCTCGTCGGACAGCGGCGTCGAGGCGATGGGGTGCTCGCGCACGGCATCGAAGCTCAGCGCGCGGCGCCGTCGCGCCAGCGGGTGGCCCCGCCGCACCATGAAGGCACCGCGCATCTCGTGCACGAACTCGGCGCGCAGGTCGGGGGCCGGGCGCATCGAGCGCGCATCGACCACCAGGCCGTCGAGCGCCTTGTCGCGCAGCGCCTGCACCAGCGGCTCGGTGCCGCTGCGCGTGATGGTCAGGCGCAACCGCCCGTGGTCGGCGCACACCTTCTGCAGCAGCGCCGTCATCAGCATCGCGCCGGGCCCCGAGCCCATGCCGATGCGCAGCGAGCCCGCGGCATGTTCCTTGACGCGCTTGGCGCGCGCGCGCAGCTCGTCGGCGTCGAAGACGATCTGGCGCGCGCGCTCGAGCATGTCGCGGCCGTGCACGGTGAGTTCGATGCGCCGGCCGATTCGGTCGGCCAGCGGCAGCGACAACTCGTCTTCGAGCGCGCGGATGCTGCGCGACAGCGCCGGCTGGCTCAGGTGCGCGGCCTGCGCAGCCTTGCTGAACGAGGCGTGGTCGGCCAAGGCGATCAGGTGGCGCAGTTGAACGAGGGTCATCGCGGCCTCGGCATGGAATGCGGTGGCCGCATGCTAATTCAACCAACAATGCATTGGACGTTGGATGCGGCGCTGCCTACATTGAGCTCACCCCCCAGCGATCACCCACAGTTCATCCCCGGAGCCGCCATGACCCTCATCGCTACCCGCCGCACTGCGTTGATCGCAGCTCTCACCCTCACCGCCGCCCTTGCCCCCGGCCTCGCCGCTGCGCAAGGCTTTCCGAACAAGCCGGTCAACCTGATGGTGCCGTACCCGGCCGGCGGCCCGTCGGATGCCATCGCGCGCATCTTCTTCAACCCGCTCGGCAAGGAGTTGGGGCAGCAGGTGCTGGTGGAAAACCTGGGCGGCGTCAGCGGCGCGCTGGCGGCGCAGAAGGTGCTGGCCGCGCCGGCCGACGGCTACTTCGTCTTCCAGGGCTCGCCCAACGAGGTCATCCTGTCGCCGCTGGCCAATGCCGCGGTGAAGTTGAAGACCGAAGACTTTCGCCTGGTCCATCCGGTGGCCGATGCGGTGATGGTGTTCGTGACCCGCAAGGACCTGGGCGTCAACAGCGTCGACGAGTTGATCGCGCTGGCGCGCAAGTCTGGCGACAAGCCGCTGACCTACGGCAGCGTGGGCATCGGCTCGCTGTACCACCTGATCCTCGAAAACGTGCAGGCCCAGACCGGCATCAAGCTGGCGCATGTGCCGTACAAGGGTAATGCGCCGCTGCTGCAGGACATCGGCGGCGGCCAGGTCGACTTCGCGGTGCTGGTGTACAGCGCAGCGATGGGCGCGCTGGCCGAGCAGGGACGCATGAAGGTCATCGGCCAGCTCGGCGCGCAGCGCTCTGAGTTGCTGAAGAACGTGCCCGCGGCCAGCGAAGGCCAGGCGCTGAAGAACTTCTCGTACAAGATCTGGACCGGCTTCATGGTGCCCAAGAGCACGCCTGAAGATGTCGTCACGCGCCTGCATGCGGCCATCGGCAAGACCTTGCAAGACCCGGAAGTGCGCGCGCAACTGGCAGCGCAGACGCAGGTGGCATCGGCACCGATGACGCTGGTGGAGTCGGCCAAGTTCTTCGATGCCGAGACGGCGCGCTACCGCGCCATCGCCAAGCAGATCAACCTGCAGCCGCAGTAAACCGCGGCAAGGGTGACACTCTCGTGACCTACTTGCTGAACGCACTGCGGGCCCGCGCCGGCGAGTTCATCAGCCTGCGGCGCGACATCCACCAGCATCCCGAGCTGGCTTTCGAGGAGCACCGCACCGCGGCGCTGGTGGCCGACAAGCTGGAAGGCTGGGGCTACGCGGTCGAGCGCGGCATCGGCGGCACCGGCGTGGTCGGCACGCTGGTGCGCGGCACGGGTGGCAAGCGCCTGGGCATCCGCGCCGACATGGACGCGCTGCCGATCGACGAAGCCACCGGCCTCGACTACGCGAGCGCCAATGCCGGCGTGATGCACGCCTGCGGCCACGACGGCCACACCGCGATGCTGCTGGCCGCGGCGCGCCACCTTGCCGAGCAGGGCCAATTCAACGGCACGCTGCACCTGATTTTCCAGCCGGCCGAAGAGGGCGGCGGCGGCGCTCTGCGCATGATGCAGGACGGCCTGTTCGAGCGCTTCGCCTGCGACGCCGTGTTCGCGATGCACAACATGCCCGGCATCGAGCAAGGGCGCATCGTGCTGCGCGAAGGCGCGGCGATGGCCTCGTCGGACTACGCCACGATCACGCTCACCGGCATCGGCGGCCACGGCGCGATGCCGCAGCGCGCGGCCGACCCGATCGTGGCTGCAGCCTCGATCGTGATGGCGCTGCAGACCATCGTCTCGCGCAACATCGATCCGCTGCATGCCGCGGTGGTGACGGTCGGCGCGCTGCATGCGGGCAAGGCCAACAACGTGATCCCGGCCGGCGCCACGCTCGAACTCAGCGTGCGTGCGCTCGACCGTGACGTGCGGGCCACGCTCGAGCGCCGCATCAAGGCGCTGGTGGCGGCGCAGGCCGAGAGCTTCGGTGTCACCGCGCGCATCGACTGGAAGCCGGGCTACGCGGTGCTGGTCAATACGCCGGCCGAGACCGCGTTCGCGCGCGAGGTGGCGATCGAGCTCGTCGGCGCCGAGCAGGTCACGCTGCAAGGCCCGCCGCTCACCGGCAGCGAAGACTTCGCCTTCATGCTCGAACGCGTGCCCGGCAGCTATGTGCTGATCGGCAATGGCGTCGGCAGCGGCACGGGAGAAGGAGGGTGCATGGTGCACAACCCGGGCTACGACTTCAACGACCGCAACATCGCCGTCGGCAGCGCCTATTGGGTGCTGCTGGCGCAACGCTTCCTCACGATGTCTCAGTAAGTTCGCAACCGCAGGAGAGCGCTCCGTCGCAAGCCGGGGCCACCGAAGGCGCAAACTCCCATGCACGCTCAGGTTTCGTACTGCACACCACCATCGCCGTCTGGAGAGACGTCACGCGCGTGACGCACCGAAGGAGCAAGGCCCGGGCCGCAAGCCCGCAGTGCTGAATCTCTCAGGTACCGAGGACAGGGGGAGCGGCCCACTCAGTTTGAGACTGGAGCTTTTCCCATGAAAGTCATCGTTCTCGGCGCCGGCCTGCTCGGCGTGACCTCGGCCTACTTCCTGCGCCAGCAGGGCCACGACGTGAGCGTCGTCGATCGCCAGGCCTCGCCGGCCGCGGAAACCAGCTTCGCCAACGGCGGCCAGATCTCGGTCAGCCATGCCGAACCCTGGGCCAACCCCGGCGCGCCGCTGAAGGTGCTGAAGTGGCTCGGCAAGGAAGACGCGCCGCTCTTGTTCCGCATCCGCGCCGACATGCGGCAATGGCTGTGGGGCCTGCAGTTCCTGCGCGAATGCACGCCCGCGCGCACGCGCCACAACATCGAGCAGATCGTGCGCCTGGGCACCTACAGCCGCGACACGCTGCAGCAACTGCGGCGCGACATCGGCATCGCCTACGACGAACGCACGCAGGGCATCCTGCATTTCTACACCAGCCAGGAAGAGTTCGACGGCGCCGAAGGTCCGGCCGCGCAGATGCGCGCGCTCGGTTGCGACCGGCGTGTGATCTCGGCCGACGAAGCGGTGAAGCTCGAACCCGCGCTGCGCCACATCCGCCCGCAACTGGCCGGCGCCACCTACACCGCCGAAGACGAATCCGGCGACGCGAATCGCTTCGCGCGCGAACTCGTCGAGCGCTGCCGGGCCGACGGTGTGCAGTTCCTGATGAGCCACACCGTGACCGCGCTGCGCGAAGCCGGCGGCAAGATCGATCACGTCGAGGCCACCGACAACGAAGGCCGCTTCCAGCGCCTGCGCGCCGATGCCTATGTGCTGGCGATGGGCAGCCTGTCGCCGATCTACGCGCAGCCGCTCGGCATCTCGTTGCCGATCTATCCGGCCAAGGGCTACTCGGTGACGATGCCCGTGAAGGACGCGTCGATGGCGCACCAGGTGTCGCTGACCGACGACGAGTACAAGCTGGTCTTC
The DNA here is from genome assembly GCA_963738605.1 of uncultured beta proteobacterium. Lineage (GTDB taxonomy): Bacteria > Pseudomonadota > Gammaproteobacteria > Burkholderiales > Burkholderiaceae_C > CADEEN01. The sequence continues at coordinate 69,059 of CAVTXG010000003.1, read as the reverse complement.
TCCCGGCTCGGCGACCGCTTGCGCATCGCCGGCACGGCCGAACTCAACGGCTACGACCGCGACTTGAACCGCGTGCGCTGCGAAGCCATCGTCAAGCGCGTCGAGCAACTCTTCCCCGGCGCCGGCGACAGCGAGCAGGCGCAGTTCTGGACCGGCTTGCGCCCCGCGACGCCGAGCAACGTGCCGATCATCGGCCGCTCGAAGCTGCCCAACCTGTTTCTCAACACGGGGCACGGCACGCTGGGCTGGACGCACTCGTGCGGCTCGGGTAAAAGCATCGCGCGCATCGTCAGCGGCCTCGCGCCCGAGGTGGACTTCGCCTTCTGCGGTGCCGGGCGCTGAGCCACACCGCTTCGCCGCTGCGGCGCTCTACCGGCCTGACCGGTGGCCCGACCCCACGGCGCCGAAGTTCGAGAACAATTCGAACATCGTCTTGCGCAGCCACATGCTGCTGGCATCGGCGTTGAAGCGCTCGTGCCAATGCTGCTTGACCTTGTACGAAGGCAGGGGCATGGGCGGCTCCAGCAACTGAACACGCTCCTGCGTTGCCAGCGCATTGCCGAGCAGCCTGGGCACGATGACCAGGAACTCGGTCTGCGCCACGATGCGTGCCACGCCCAGGAAGCTGGGCACGCGCAGCACCACCCGGCGCGCTGTCTTGTGCTTGGCCAGCACCTTGTCCACGATGGCGTGCCCGGTGCCGGAGGTGCTGACCACGATGTGGCCTTCGGCTGAGAACGCACGCAGGCTGAGCTTGTTGCGCACCCGGGGATGGTCATTCGATGCCAGGCAGACGAAGTCCTGCGCGAACAGGGCCTGCTGGTAGAAGCCCGCCTCCAGGTCGGGCGTGAAGCCCACGGCCAGGTCCACCTCGCCCGTTTCGAGCCGGCGACGGCTGTCGGGAGAAATACTTTCAGCCTCGACCACCAGACCGGGCGCGGTCTGCTGCAAGTGGTTGATGAGGCGCGGCAACAGCACGATCTCGCTGATGTCGGTCATGCACAGGCGAAACGCGCGCTGCGCTTGCTGCGGCGAAAAGACCTCGCGGCCGCCGCGCGCTCTTTCGATGCGCGCCAGCACCTCGGCCAGATCCGGGTACAGGGCCTGCGCCCTGGGTGTGGGCACCATGCCCGCCGAGGTGCGGGTGAAGAGCGCGTCGTCGAAGTGGCGTCGCAGCTTGCCCAGGGCGATGCTGGCACTGGCCTGCTCGATGCCCAGACGCTGCGCCGCACGCGAAACGCTCTGCGTTCGATACACCTCGACGAAGACGCCGAGCCAGTCGAGATCGAGCTTGGCCACGCACCAGTATATGAAAACGATATGGGACGTATTCGCCCCTTGGCTTTGACGCCATAGTCAGGCTCGCAGATAGTTGATCCAGATCAAAGACCCAAGGAAACAAACGTGATCGAGAAATCCCTTCTTCTGAGCGCTTTCGTTCTGGCCGCAAGCGCCGCCCTGTGCCTGCCCGCCGCGGCCCAACCCGCCAGCTTCCCGACCAAGCCGGTGAACATCGTCACCGCCTTCCCCCCCGGCAGCGGCCCCGACGCAGTGCTGCGGCTGGTCAGCGAGAAGCTGTCCAAGCTCTGGGGCCAGCCGGTGCTGGTGAACAACAAGCCCGGTGGCGGCGGCTTCATCGCCATCGACGCCTCGCAGCGCGCCCCCGCCGACGGCTACACCCTGGTGCAGTTCGACAGCGAACACCTGGCCGCCTTGCCGCTGCTGTACAAGGCCAAGGGCTATGTCACGCTGAACAACTTCGATCCGGTGGCACCGCTGTTCCGCACCCCGTTCTTCGTCGCCGTTCCCACCGACTCCAAGTGGCAGAACATGAAGGACCTGATCGGCGCCGCCAAGGCCGCGCCGACCAAGGTCAACTACGGCTCCTGGGGCATCGGCAGCCCCGGTCACCTCGGCGGCGAGCAACTGGAGTTGCTGAGCGGCATCGAGATGACCCATGTGCCCTTCCGCGAGATGTCGCAGTTGTTTACTTCGGTCGGCTCGGGCGAGTTGCAGTGGAGCTTCGGCAGCATCCCCTCCAGCCAAGGCATCTACAAGGCCGGCAAGCTGCGCTACATCGCCGTGGCTGCGGCCAAGCGCGTGCCGCAATTGCCCAACGTGCCCACCATGGCCGAGGCCGGCGGCCCGGCCGGTCTTGAAGTCAACTCCTTCGTCTCGCTGCTCGCGCCCAAGGGCATAACCGCCGAGGTCAAGGCCAAGATCCACGCCGATGTGCTGAAAGTGCTGGCCGATCCGGAAGTCAAGGCCAAGTTCGAAACCTTCGCCTTCGAGATCATCACCTGGTCGCCGGACGAGATTCGCCAGAATGCGCAAGCCAAGGGCAAGATCTACGAAGAGTTGGTCAAGCGCAAGAACATCAGCCTCGAGTGAGAAATCTCGCTGCGAGCGCAATCGCACTCGCCACTGATCTTTGAGGAGACGACATGCAGTTCTATCTGAATGGCTACACGCCCGGCGACCCCGACATCCGCGCCGCAGCGCCCGGCATCGAGCAGCGAGCGGCGGGCCTGCCCGACACGGTCGACGTGCTCGTCGTCGGCAGCGGTCCCGCGGGGGCCGTGCTCGCAGCCCAGCTCTCGGCCTTCCCCGGCATCCGCACGCGCCTCGTCGAGCGCCGCGAAGGCCCGCTGCAGGTCGGCCAGGCCGATGGCGTCGCCTGCCGCACGGTGGAGATGTTCGAGGCTTTCGGCCTGGGCCAGAAGCTGGTGCGCGAAGCCTACTGGGTCAACGAGACCGCGTTCTGGAGACCTTCGCCGCAAGACCGCTCGCGCATCGTGCGCACCGGCCGCGTGCAAGACACCGAAGACGGCTTGTCGGAGATGCCGCACGTCATCGTCAACCAGGCCCGCATGCAGCAGTACCTGCTCGACGTCGCGCGCCAGTCGCCGACGCGCTTCGAGCCTGACTACGGGCTGGAGTTCGTCACGCTGAAGGTCGAGTCCCGATCTGAAAACGACAGCGAGCACCCGGTCGTGGTCACGCTGCGCGATGTGGCCAGCGGCTCCGAGAAGACAGTCCGCGCCAAGTATGTCGTCGGCTGCGACGGTGCGCGCAGCCAGGTGCGTGCGGCCATCGGCGCCGAGCTGCGCGGCGATTTCGCCAACCACGGCTGGGGCGTGGTGGACATGCTGGCCGTCACCGACTTCCCCGACATCCGCCTCAAGGCCGCGATCCAGTCGGCCGACGAAGGCAACATCCTGCTCATTCCGCGCGAGGGCGGCTACCTGGTGCGGCTGTACGTCGACCTCGGCGAGATCGACCCGAAGAATCGCGAAGCCTTCCTGCGCGAGAACACGCAGGAGAAGGTCATCGCCACGGCGCAACGCGTGCTGCGCCCGTACACGCTCGACGTCAAGAACGTGGCGTGGTTCGCCGTCTACCAGGTCGGCCAGCGCGTCACCGACCGCTTCGACGATGTGCCCGTCGAGCAGGCCGCATCACGCCTGCCGCGCGTCTTCATCGCCGGCGACGCCTGCCACACGCACAGCGCGAAGGCGGGTCAGGGCATGAACGTGTCGATGCAGGACAGCTTCAACCTCGGCTGGAAGCTCGCCTCGGTGCTCGAAGGACGCGCCGCGCCCGAGCTGCTGCGCACCTACTCGGCCGAGCGCCATGCCATCGCGCAGCGGCTGATCGACTTCGACAAGGAGTGGTCGAAGATCATGGCCTCGCCGCCGAAGAATCCGGATCGACCGGAGCTCGGTGGTGTCGATCCGGCCGAGCTGCAGGCGTACTTCGTCAAGTCGGGCCGCTACACGGCCGGTGTGGCAACGCAGTACGCGCCGACGACGGTGCTGACGGCCGAAGCCACGCACCAGGCGCTCGCCAAGGGCTTCCCGATCGGCATGCGATTCCATTCCGCGCCTGTCGTGCGCCTGGCCGACGCCAAGCCGATGCAACTCGGTCATGCCGCGCGTGCCGATGGCGCCTGGCGCCTCTACGCCTTCGCCGATGCGAGCGGCATGCGCCTGCGCGAGCTCGCTGCTTTCCTGGCCGATTCGCCGAAGTCGCCGATTCGCCGCTTCACGCCGACCGGCGCCGATATCGACAGCGTCATCGACGTGCGCGCGGTGTTCCAGCAGCCACACCGCGAACTGAAAGTCGATGAGTTGCCGTCGATCCTGCTGCCGCGCAAGGGGCGCTTCGGGCTCGTCGACTACGAGAAGGCGTATTCCGGCGCTTCCCTCTTCGATCTGCGCGGCGTCGATCGGCAGGAGGGCGCGCTGGTCATCGTCCGACCCGACCAGTACGTTGCCAATGTGCTTGCGCTGCACGCGCATGACCAACTCGCGGCCTTCTTCGGCCGCTTCCTGCTGGATCGCCGATAGCGCGGCTTCAGGGTCACGCGCTCGACCGCTCGAACGCCAGCAGTTCGTGCGCCAGCCGGGCGATCTCGGGCAGGTGCTCGGCGGGCGAGGGGCTGAGCAAGGGCAAGTGCGCGCCCATGTCGGCCAGGCCGCTTTGTGTCACGGCGTCGTGCAGCACGCGGGTGTGCGAGATCGACTCACGCAAGTCTTCCAGCGGCATGAAGCGCGCGCGCAGCGCCTCGGCCGCCACCATGTCGCCCTGTTGCAGCGCTCGCAGCAGGCGCATCGAGGCCCTGGGCGCGATGCAGCCCGATCCCGTGGTGAACGATGTCAGGCCGAAGCGCCCCAGGTGCGCCAGCAGCGGCCGCTCGCCCATGCCGCTGACGACGCGCGCGGTGCCGATGCGCTGCACCAGTGCTTCGAGGAAGAGGTCGTCGGCTGGGTCGCTGCGCGGCACGGCGTACTTGACGGCGACAATGCGGCCCTGGTCCACCAGCCGGCCCAATCGCTCCAGGTCCAGATAGCGCTCGTCCTTCAGGTAGATCGTCAGCGGCATGGCGGCGGCGTCGGCCGCACGCGCGATGCCGTCGGCAACGCCCTCGGGCGAGGTGAAGCCCTGCATCGGCAGCACCATCGCGCTGCGGTAGCGCGTCGCGCGCAGCAGGCGTGCCTGGTCCAGCATCTTGCCGAAATCGGGGCCGATCGCCGGGATCACGCGCGTCGTGTCGGCGCAATGGCCGGCCAGCAGTTCGAGCAGCTGCGCGTAGTCGGGCAGCGAGCAGTGGTAGAGGTTGGCATTGCCGCCGTACAGCAGGATGCGCTGGCCGCCGCGTTCCATGTGGCGGATCAGCGCGATGTTTTGCGCCGCATCGATCGACAGGTCGGTATGCCGCGCCAGCGGTGGCACGGCGAGCACCGACGCAGAAAATTCTTCCAGCCGGAGTTCGGAGGTGTTCATGCGTGGCGTTGCTTTCGCTGTGCAAGGGTTGATCGGGTTGACTTGGAAATGGCGCCTTGTGACAGTGCTCGGGATTCCCAACGGAGCCCACCCATGTCCGACGATTCGATTGTTCCCCTTCACCCAGCATCCAGCCAGACCGGCCGGCGCACCGTGCTCAAGGGCTTCGCCGGCGCGGCCGCGTTGGCCGGCATCGGCAGCGCGGCCTTCGCGCAGCAGGCCAAGGAGGCTCCGGCGCTGGCCAAGCTGGTGACCGACGGCAAGCTGCCGGCGCTGGCGCAGCGCCTGCCGGCCGCGCCGCTGGTGATCCAGGCCGAGAAGGTCGGCGTGTATGGCGGTGCGTTGCGGCGCGGCCTGCGCGGCAGCGCCGATCACAACGGCATCCTGCGCCTGGTCGGCAACCAGGGGCTGGTGCGCTGGAACCTGGCCTTCACCGAGGTGTTGCCCAACGTTGCCCAGCGCTGGGACGTGAACGCCAGTTCCACCGAGTTCACCTTCCATCTGCGCCCCGGCATGAAGTGGTCGGACGGCAAGCCCTTCACGTGCCGACGACATCGTCTTCTGCATCGAAGACTGCGCGAAGAACCCCGAGCTCTACAAGTCGGTTCCGGGCACCTTGACCATCGCCGGCAAGCCGGTCACGGTGACCAAGATCAACGACGCGACGGTGCAGCTTCACCTTCCCCAGCCCCTACGCGCTGTTCCTCGAGCACCTGGCCACGCCGCTGGGCCAGTACCCGACGCTGTTCGCCAAGCATTACGCCAGCCAGTTCCATCCCAAGTACAACGCCAATGTCGCGGCCCAGGCCAAGGCGGCCAACCTGTCGGACTGGGCCGCGCTGTTCCGCAGCAAGTGCGGCGACATCGAAATCCCGGCGCGTTGGGGCAATACCGAAAAGCCGGTGCTCGACCCCTGGGTCGTGACCGAGGCCTACACCGGCGGCGCCACCCGCGTCGTGATGGAGCGCAACCCGTACTTCTGGCAGGTCGACCAGACCGGCCAGCAGCTGCCCTACATCGACCGCCTCACCTTCAGCATCGCGCAGGACGTCGAATCGCTGATGCTCGACGCGCTCTCGGGCAAGCTCGACATCCAGGAGCGGCACATCGATTCGCTGCAGAACAAGCCGACGCTGTCGCAGAACATGCAGAAGGGCGGCTACCGGCTGATCGAGCTGGTCACCGCCAGCGCGCAGCAGATGCAGATCTACCTCAACATCACGCACAAAGACGCCGAAGATGCGCGAGATGTTCGGCAACAAGGAGTTCCGGCAGGCGCTGTCGCTGGGCATCAACCGCAAGGAAATCATCGATCTGGTCTATCTCGGCCAGTCCGAGCCCTACCAGACCGGGCCGCGGCCCGGCCATCCCTGGTACCACGAGAAGCTGTCGACGCAGTTCACCGAACACGACCCGAAGCAGGCCAACGAGATCCTCGACACGCCTCGGCTACAACAAGCGCGACGCGCAGAACATGCGGCTGCGTCCGGACGGGCAGAAGGTGTTCTTCACCATCGACGTGATCCCCACGCTTGAATCCCGATGCGGTGGACGCGCTCGAACTGGTCAAGCGCCACTGGGCCGGCGCTCGGCGTGGACATGAAGGTCAACACGATCGAGCGCGCGCTGTACTACACGCGCGGCGACAGCAACGACCACGACGCCGCGGTCTGGCCCGGCCCCGGCGGGCTCGACCCGATGCTCGACGCGCGCGACTACTTCGCCCAGCATCCGCAGGGCTCGCGCTACGCCATTCCGTGGACGCAGTGGTTCGTCTCAGCAACGGCAAGGACGGGCAGGAGCCGCCCGAGAGCCAGAAGACAGCGCATGAAGCTGTTCGACGATGCGCTGGCCACGGCCGACCTGAAGAAGCGCGGCGAGCTGATGAAGCAGGTGTTCGACCTGGCCGCCGACGCCTTCGAGACCATCGGCGTGTGCCTGGCGGTCAACACCTTCGGCATCGCCAAGACCAACCTGCAGAACGTGCCGCAGAAGCTACCCCAACGCCTGGTCCTGGCCGAACCCGGCGCCGGCGCTGCCGCAGCAGTTCTTCTTCACGCGCGCGTGAGCCGGATCAGCGTTCGATCGCATTAGTCGCCGTTCGGGCTGAGCCTGTCGAAGCCCTTCGACAAGCTCAGGGCGAACGGTGTTCTCCAGATTCGTCCTGACCGCGTCCGCCGATGCTCGCCTTCATCGCCAAGCGCCTGCTCTGGATGCTGCCGTTGCTGGTGGCGATCAGCTTTCTGTCGTTCGTGCTGATCCAGCTGCCGCCGGGCGACTACGTCACCACCTACATCGCCACGCTGGCTGCGTCCAACGAGGTGGTCGACCAGAACACCGCCAGCCGACCTGCGCAACCGCTTCGGCCTCGACCAGCCGATGGTGGTGCAGTACTGGAAGTGGATTTCGCAACATCGTTCTGCGTGGCGACTTCGGCATCAGCTTCGAGTGGCAGCAGCCGGTGAGCGAGCTGATCTGGGAGCGCATGGCGCTGACCCTGGTGCTGACGCTGTCGGCGCTGCTCGTCACCTGGGCCATGGCGCTGCCGGTCGGCGTGTTCTCGGCGGTGAAGAAATACTCGGTCGCCGACTACTTCGTCACCTTCCTGTCCTTCCTCGGGCTCGCCGTTCCCGAGCTTCCTGCTCGCGCTGGTGCTGATGTACGTCGCCGCGGTGCACTTCGGCCAGAGCGTCGGCGGCCTGTTCTCCGAGCAGTACCTGAACGCGCCCTGGAGCGTGGCCAAGACGATCGACCTGCTCGCAACACCTTTGGATTCCGGTCGTCATCCTGGCCGTTTCGGGCACCGCCAGCCTGATCCGCGTGATGCGCGCCAACCTGCTCGACGAGCTCAACAAGCCCTACGTGACGACGGCGCGGGCCAAGGGCCTGTCGGAGTTCCACGCTGCTGGTGAAGTACCCGGTGCGCCTGGCGCTCAACCCGTTCATCTCGACCATCGCCTGGCTGCTGCCGAACCTGGTCTCGGGCTCGATCATCGTGGCCATCGTGCTCAGCCTGCCGACCGCCGGGCCGCTGCTGCTGCAATCGCTGATGAGCCAGGACATGTACCTGGCCGGCGCCTTCATCCTGCTGATCTGCGCGCTGACGCTCGTCGGCTCGCTGGTCAGCGACATCCTGCTGGCGCTGGTCGATCCGCGCATCCGCCTGGAATGAGCGTGACAGCCCGACCGCGGCCCCGACTGAAGCCGCCGAGCCGGCGCCGAAGAAGCCGTCCGGCCTCAGCAAGCTCGCCGTCGCCTCGCAATGGCAACTGGTCTGGTGGGCCTTCAAGCGCCACCGCTGGCGATGGTGGGCCTGGTCATCACCGTGGCCCTGTACATCGTCGCGTTGCGTGCCGGGCTTCTTCGCGGTGAACGATCCTTCGCAGCAGAACGCGCGCGCGGCCTTCCATCCGCCGCAGCCGCTGCACCTGATCGACCGCGCTGCCGACGGCAGCTGGTCGATCAGGCCCTATATCCATCCCTACGTCTTGACGCGCGACCCGACGACGCTGGCGTCGATCTACAAGGAAGACGCGAGCCGCAAGGTCTATCTCAGCCTGTTCGGCGAGGGCTACGAGTACTCGGTGCTCGGGCTGTTCAGTTCGACGACGCCATCTCTTCGCGTCGCAGGAGCCGCGCCAGCCCCTGTTCTTCTTCGGCGCCGACCGGCTCGGGCGCTGCGTCTGCAGCCGCATCATGCATGGGCACGCAGATTTCGCTGTCGGTCGGCCTGGTCGGCGTGTTCCTGTCGCTGCACGCTCGGCATCGTGCTCGGCGGCATCTCCGGCTACTACGGCGGCGCGCATCGACTTCGTCATCCAGCGCGTCATCGAGTTCGTGCTGTCGCTGCCGACCATTCCGATCTGGCTCGCGCTGGCCGCGGCGCTGCCGCAGGACTGGCCGGCCACGCTCAACTATTTCATGATCACCGTCATCCTGTCGCTGACCGGCTGGGCGCAGCTCGCGCGCGTCGTGCGCGGACGCTTCCTGCAGTCTGCGCACCGAGGATTTCGTCACCGCCGCGCGCCTCGACGGCGCGTCCGAGGGCCGCATCATCTTCCGCCACATGCTGCCGAGCTTCGCCAGCCACATCATCGCCTCGGTCACGCTGGCGATCCCGGCGATGATCCTGGCCGAGACCTCGCTGCTCGCTTCCTCGGCCTCGGCCTGCAGCCGCCGACCATCTCCTGGGGCGTGCTGCTGCGCGAAGCGCAGAACATCCGCTCGATCGCCACCGCGCCCTGGCTGTTCGCACCCGGCGCTGCGGTGGTGCTCGCCGTGCTCGCGCTCAACTTCCTCGGCGACGGCCTGCGCGACGCCGCCGATCCGTACAACAAATGACGCATCGCCCGTCAGCCGAGCTCGCGCCGCCGGTCGCTGCTCGCTCAGGTGCGCGACCTCGTCGACCCATTTCCCGGTGCGCAACGGCGTCGTCAAGGCCGTCGACGGCGTCTCGTTCGACGTCGATGCGCGGCCGCACGCTCTGCGTCGTCGGCGAGAGCGGCTCGCGGCAAGAGCGTCACGGCGCGCTCGATCCTGCAGATCGTCGATGCGCCGGGCCGCATCGTCGGCGGCTAGCATGGTCCTGCACGCGCCCGACGGCATCGACGCGTCGACCTCGCCAAGCTCGACCCGCGCGGCAAGGCGATCCGCGCCGTGCGCGGCGCCGAGATCGCGATGATCTTCCAGGAGCCGATGTCGTCGCTGTCGCCGGTGCACACGGTCGGCGACCAGATCATCGAGGTGCTGCGCCTGCACATCGGCGATGAACAAGAAGCAGGCGCGCGAGCGCGTGCGATCGAGCTGCTGCGCGCAGGTCGAGATCCCGCATCCCGGACAAGGCGGTCGACCGCTACACCTTCGAGTTCTCGGGCGGCATGCGCCAGCGCGTGATGATCGCCATGGCGCTGGCCTGCAACCCGCGCTGCTGATCGCCGACGAGCCGACGACCGCGCTCGACGTCACGACGCAGGCCGAGATCCTCGACCTGATCAAGCGGCTGCAGCAGAGCCACGGCATGGCGGTGATGTTCATCACCCACGACATGGGCGTGGTCGCCGAGATCGCCGACGAGGTGCTCGTCATGTACCACGGCAAGGTCGTGGAGACCGGGCCGGTCGACGACATCTTCCACGCGCCGCAGCACGCCTACACGCGCATGCTGATCGGCTCGGTGGTGAAGCTCGAGCGCAAGGCCGACATCCGGCTGCGCCGCGCGCCGCTGGCCGTGCACGCCGCCGCCGATCTTGGACGTGCGCGATCTCGTCGATGCATTTCGCGCCGGCAAGTCGAAGTTGCGCGCGGTCGATGGCGTGTCGCTGCGCGTGCTGCCCGGCGAGACGCTCGGCATCGTCGGCGAATCGGGCTCGGGCAAGACGACGATGGGCCGCTGCCTGCTGCGCGTCTATCGACCCCACGGCAGGCGCCATCGACTACCGCCGCGCCGACGGCACGGTCGTCGATCTGGCGCAGGCCGACGCGCCGACGCTGAAGGCCTGCCGGCGCGAGATCCGCATGATCTTCCAGGACCCGGTCGGCTCGCTCAACCCGCGCATGACGGTGGCGCAGATCGTCGGCGAGCCGCTGCTGGTCAACGGCCTCGCCAAGGGGCAGCGCGCTCGACGACCGCGTGGCCGAGCTGATGCAGCAGGTCGGCCTCGAGCCGGCCTGGCGCGAGCGCTACCCGCACGCGTTCTCCGGCGGCCAGCGCCAGCGCATCGGCATCGCCCGCGCGATCGCGCTCAACCCGCGCCTGATCGTCGCCGACGAGGCGACCTCGGCGCTCGACGTCTCGCTGCGCTCGCAGATGCTCGACCTGCTGCTGCGAGCTGCAGGACAAGCTGGGCCTCGTCGTTCGTCTTCATCAGCCACGACATCGGCGTGATCCGCTACTTCTGCGACCGCGTCGCCGTGATGTATCGCGGCAAGGTGGTCGAGACCGGCACCACCGACCAGGTGTGCGACGCGCCCACCCACGCCTACACGCAGGCCCTGCTGTCGGCGATTCCGCGGCCCGACCCGCGCGCGCGCAGCATGCACAAACGCTTTCGTTATCTGGGGTCCTCATGAAGATCGACCGCATCCGCGCCTTCATGTCGCGCGACAAGGACCGGCCGCGCGTCATCGTCGCGATGGACACCGACCAGGGCCTGACCGGCTGGGGCGAGTGCTACAACCACGGCCCCGACAAGGCGCTGTTGCCGCTGCTCGACTACCTGGCGCTGTTCCTCGAGGGCCAGGACCCGCGGCGCATCGAGTTTCTCACCCAGTATCTGGCGCAGCAGGCGCGCTTTCCGCCCGGCGCGCTCGGCCTCGCGGCGATCTCGGCGATGGACCATTGCATGTGGGACATCTCGGCCAAGGCGCTGGGCGTTCCGGTCTATGCGCTGCTGGGCGGCAACGTGCGCGACCGGGTGCGCGTCTATGCCGGCATCTACACGGCGCCCGATCCGCCGGCCGCGCGCGACCAGATGGACGCGCTGCAAAGCCAGTGGGGCATCACCGCCTTCAAGTTGAGCCCGTACCGGATCGACATGCACCGCCATCGCTGGGGCGAGGTGGTGCGCACGTCGGCCGACTACTTTCGCCGCTTGCGCGAGACGGTGCGCAGCGACTACGAGATTGCCTTCGACGCGCACGCCAAGATTTTCGAGGTCGCGCAGGCGGTGCAACTCGGCAACGCGCTGGCGCCCTACGACCCGTTGTTCTTCGAGGAGCCGCTGCGCCCGGAGAACATCGAAGCCTGGGGCGAATTGAAGCGCAGCCTCACCTGCACCCTGGCCACCGGCGAGTCGCTGTACAGCCGCTTCGAGTTCCTGCGCCTGCTGCAGGCTCGCGGCTGCGACATCATCCAGCCCGACATCTGCGTGGTCGGCGGCATGCTGGAGATGCGTCGATCGCCACGCTGGCCGAAGCGCACTTCGTCAGCATCGCGCCGCACAACCCGATGGGGCCGCTGGCGACCGCGATCAACGTGCACTTCAGCGCCGCGCAGACCAACTTCCGCATCCTCGAGTACCGCCTGCCGCATGGGCCGGGCTATGTCTTCGGCACCGGCAACCAGGAGGCGCAAGCGGGCGGTCCGATGGACGCGCGTTACGTGAAGGACCCGTACCTGCCGGTGGACGGCTATCTGCGAACTGCGCCCCGAGCGGCCGGGCTGGGGCGTCGAGATGGACGAGGACCTGCTCGGCACCGAGGACTACGTGCACTGGGAACGCAAGGTGCCGGTGAAGCCGGATGGCTCGACGGGCTACGCTTGACGCTCATTCCGGATCGCGTTCGTGCGTATGAACTAAGAAACGCGTGGTATCGGTCATTGAGGACCGATCAAAACCGGGATCGCCCGAAAGATCACATCTATCGCATCGGCGACGGTCGATTCGGCGCGCCGAGTGTTCGCGATGTGAGCGGAGGGAACGGTCAGGCGTGAGGCTCGTGCGTCGCTGAACGGCCACAAGGACTAAACCGCTCACGCGGTAGGCGCTCCGGCCGAGTCGTGGTGGTTCGTTGCGCTGCGGGTTCTGCGAAGTTGACGAGCGAGGCAATCCGCCTCGTTCATCGACCGGAGCTGCAACCATGGACACCACCGACTCGCGCCGGCACGCCGCTGCGTCAACGCATGATCGACGACATGCGCATGCGCAAGCTGGAGCCGACAAGACCCAGGAAGCCTACATCCGCGCCGTGCGCAAGCTGGCCGCCTTCCTCAGGCGCTCGCCCGACACCGCCACCGTCGAGGACCTTCGCCGCTTCCAACTGCACCTGGTCGACACCGGCACCTCGCCCGATCACCCTCAACGCGACGCTCACCGGGCTGAAGTTCTTCTTCGACATCACGCTGGGCCGACGCGAGCTGATGGCCAAGATGCAGCCGGTGCGCGTGCCGCGCACGCTGCCGGTGGTGCTGAGCCGCGAGGAGGTCGCGCGCCTGATCGCCGCGGCGCCGCAACCTCAAGCACCAGGCGGCGCTGTCGGTGGCCTACGGCGCCGGCCTGCGCGCCAGCGAAGTCATCGCGCTGAAGGTCGGCGACATCGACAGCGAGCGCATGACGCTGCGCGTCGAGCAGGGCAAGGGCCGCAAGGATCGCTACGCCATGCTCAGCCCGGTGCTGCTGGAGCGGCTGCGCGCCTGGTGGCGCGTCGGCCATGCCCAGGGCAAGATCCTGCCCGGCGGCTGGCTCTTCCCGGGCCTGGACCCGATGGACCCGCTGACGCCGCGGCAGCTCAACCGCGCCGTTCATGTCGCGCCGACGCCGCCGGGCATCGACAAGCGCGTGACCCACGCACACGCTGCGCCACAGCTTCGCCACCCACCTGCTCGAGCCAAGGTCGACATCCGCGTGATCCAGGTGCTGCTCGGCCACAAGAAGCTGGAGACCACAGTCGATCTACGCCCACGTCGCCACCGATCTGCTGCGCGAGGTGATCGGCCCGCTGGAGCAAGCTTAACGCCGGTCGTTAGGCAGCCAATCGCGTAGAGCAGCCCGCCCTGGAGTCGTCGACATCGATCCGACCGACGGACCGACGCCTTGGTAGCCCAGCGCGGCCACCTGAGCCTTCCTCAGCTCAAGGTCATGTCGGCCATCGACAGTGCCGCACGCGCGGCGTTGGGTGGACATGTGCTGCGCTCCGAAGGCTGCGGCACCGACGCAGATCGCCTACAACTCCTGCCGCAACCGGCATTGCCCCAAGTGCCAGAGCAACTGCGGCCAAGCGTTGGCTCGAGTTGCGCCAGACCTATCCTTGGCCGCTGAGCCGACGTCGTCACCTGTTCACCCGAGGCCCGCGGTCAACGACCACGCAAAAAAACGCCGGGGAGAGCCCGGCGTTTGAGGTTGTTGTTGTCTCTTCTGTCTTATCGCTTGAACTTGAAGCCCGCTGCGCGGGTCGCCTTCGGCTCGGCGGCGCGGGGGGCAACCCGGAGGGCCGGCAACGTGCCCGGCGCGGCGCTGACCTGGCGGATCGTGCCGTTGTTGCGGTCGGCGACCACGACATAGCCGCGGCTGTCGAACGTCAGGCCGGTCAGGTAGCTGCCGAAGCGGGACGTGCTGCGCGGGCCATCCGCAACGCCAGGGTTTGCAGTTCCGGCGAAGTGGACCACCGCTGCGTCGGTACCGATGCGGTACAAGAGCGTGTCGTCTTCGTTGATGGCGTACACGTTGCCGCTGGCGTCGACCGTCACGTCACTCGGGGTGAAGGTGACGTTCGCGGGCTTGGCCAGCGTGGTCACGGTGCCGTCGGGCGTCACCTTGCGCACGCCGACGTCGTAGTCGGCCACGTAGACGTTGCCGCTGCTGTCCACTGCTAGGCCCCAGGGGAAGCCGAAGCCCGCCGCCGCACCGACGCCGTCCACGCCCGTGCAGCCTTCACCGCCGGCCAGCGTTGACACGTTGCCGTCCGGTGTGATCTTGCGCAGGCGGCAGTTGCCGGCGTTGCCGCCATCGCTGACGTAGACGTTGCCGCTGGCGTCCACGGCGACGCTCTCCGGCCGAGCGAACTGCGCCGATGCAGCCGGGCCGTCTGCAAAGCCGGCGACACCCGTGCCAGCGAGCGTGCTGACCGTGCCGTCGGGTGCAATCTTGCGCACGCTGTGGTTGTTGTTGTCGGCGACGTACACGTTGCCGTTGGCATCGATGGCAAGGCCCGTCGCGAAGCCGAATTGCGCCTCTGCCCCCGGGCCGTCGGCGTTGCCTTCCGCGCCCGTGCCCGCGAACCGGCTGACCGTGCCGTCGGCACTGACCTTCTCCACGGCCGAACCCGCTGAAACGTAGTAGTTGCCGTTGCGATCCACCACGACGTCGGCGAGGTTGCTGTTGCCATTCACGTACGCCAGGCTGCGCACCTCCGGCTCGGTGCGGCTGATCCTGCGCACGGCCGGGAGGGTGCCCCCTTGGGTCACCAGCAGGTCGCCCGCAGCGTCCACCGCCAGCCCGCCTATGTTCTGGAGGGCGGCGAAGCCCACGCGGCCGTCAAAGCAGCACGGAGTGCCCTGCACCCAGGCCGGCACAAACGTGCTGACCGTGCCGTCGGGCTTGATGCGGCGGATGCGGGCGCCGTAGAAGTCTCGCCCTGACCCGCCGTCGACCACGTAGACGTTGCCCTGGTGCGCCGCGATCCCGCGCGGATTGCTGAACGTGGCCTCGGCGCCCGGGCCGTCGGCAGAGCCGGCGGCGCCATTGCCGGCCAACGTGCTCACCGTGCCGTCGGCCGTCATCACCTTGCGGACGCGGTTCTTGCCTTCCTCGACCACATACAGGGCGTCACCGTCGATGGCCACATAGGAGGGGTAGCTGAACTGCGCCGCCGTGCCGGTGCCGTTGGCATCGCCGGGCGTGCCGCTGCCTGCCAGGGTGCTCACCGTGCCGTCGGGCGCCACCTTGGCGATGCGGTGGCCCCCCCGCTCGGCGACGAAGAGGTTGCCGGCCGCGTCGACGGCCACGGCGAGCGGCGCATTGAACACAGCCGTCGTGCCGTCGCCGGCCACGGTGCTCACCGTGCCGTCGGCGGCGATCTTGCGAATCTTGTGGTTGCCCGTGTCGGCAACGAAGACGTTGCCCGCGGCATCGACCGCGAGGCCGTAGGGCGACCATGAAGGTCGCCACGTCCGCAGCGCCGTCGGTTGCGCCCCCCAAGCCGGTGCCAATGGTCGTCACCACGCCGTTGGCCGCGAGCTTGCGGACGACGCTGTCCTCATACTCGATGACGTAGCGGTTGCCGTTGCCGTCCACGGCCACGCCGAGCGGCGTTCGGAACGTCGCCGCATAGACGGGGCCGTCAGATCTGGGGGCCTCGCTCGTCGGGGATGTTGGCGCCCGCCTCGGTGCTCAGGTGGATCGACTGCGCACAGGTGATCGCCACGTCGGTGACGTTGGCCCCGGCCACCGTGCCGCTGCCCTTGGTCACCGAGCAGTTCTGCCACATCGGCTGCGTGCCCACGGCCACCTGGTAGGCGGCGCCCGAGGTCACGGAGGCGCTGAATGTGAAGGTCGTGGCGCCGGCCGGGAGCGTGACGTTGTCGCTGCCGTTGCTCAGCACCAGGCCGCTTTCGTTCAGGCCGCTGATCGTGCCGGCGAGCGTGTAGCTGCTCGAGCCGCCGCCGCTGCCGCGCCGTTGCCGTTGCCGTTGCCGCCATCGCTGTCGCTGAGGCCGCCGCAGGCGGCCAGCGCGATCGGCAGCGCGAGTGCTGCCAGCTTGACGGTGAAGTGTTTGGTCATGTTTTCTCCGGAGCGTGGTTGAAGCGTTGAGCGCGAGGTTGTTCTTGACGACGGAGCGCAGTCTCGTCACGCGCATCGCGCGTTGGATTTCGGTTTCTTTCAGCGCGCCGCGCGCACGCCGCACCGGCGTGAAGCAATTCGCGGCGCTGCGGATTGATTGCATGCGCGCAGGTGTGCGCACCGCACACGCGGGGTTGACGAGGGGAAGGGTCGAGCGGTCGCCGCGCGGCGACCGCGGCGCTTCAGCCGATGACCGTGATGGCTTGCGCCGTGCGCGACGTGCTGCGGCCGTGCGGCGCAGTTGGCATGAGGCACCGGGCCGCGCAAAGAAAAACGCCGGGGAGAGCCCGGCGTTTGCTGTTGTTGTTGTCTCTTCTGTCTTATCGCTTGAACTTGCTGCCCGCTGCGCGGGTTGCCTCATTCGCGACCATCACCGCCAGGGCCACTGCGGCCGGCAGCGTGCCCGGCGCGGTGCTGATCTGGCGGAGCAGCGCCGTGCCCAAGTAGTCAACGGCGACGATATAGCCGCGGCTGTCGAAGTCGATGCCCGATGAGGCGGTCGCCGATCCGGGCACTGCTGCGCGGACCGTCCGCATTGCCGTACTCGCCGACGCCGGCGAAGTGGACCACCGCCCCGTCGGCGCCGATGCGGTGCAGGCGCCTGTCGTTCTCAGTGGCGACGTACACATTGCCGCTCGCATCCACCGCGACGTCGCTGAGGTAGTTCTCGCTGACGTTGGGGGTCATGGGCAGTGTGGTCACGGTGCCGTTCGGCGCCACCTTGCGCACGCCGAAGTCGGCGTCGGCGACATAGACGTTGCCGCTGCCGTCCAGGGCGATGCGATAGCCGTAGCTGAAGCCGGCCGCCTGGCCGACACCGTCCACAGGGTTGTCGCAAGCGCCGGTGCCCGCCACGGTCGTCACGTTGCCGTCGGGTGTGATCTTGCGCAGACGGCATGCGTCCATGACATAGACGTTGCCGCTGCCGTCCACGGCCACGCCATCCGGAGACCTGAATTGCGCCGATGCCGCGGGGCCGTCGGCAGAGCCTCGGTCACCCGAGCCCGCGAGCGTGCTGACCGTGCCGTCGGGCGCGATCTTGCGCACGCGGTAGTCGTTGCTGTCGCCGACATATACGTTGCCGCTGGCATCCACGGCGATCCCGGCGGGACGCCGGAACCTGGCCTGCGCACCCGGGCCGTCGGCAAAGCCTGAGGCACTCGAGCCCGCGAGCGTGCTGACCGTGCCGTCGGCGCTCACCTTGACCACCCTCGGGCCCACGGTGACGTAGTAATTGCCGTTGCGATCGATCGCAACGTCCTGCGCCGAGCCTAGCCCCGGGAAGGACGCCAGGGTGCTGACCTCCGGCTCGGTGCGGCTGATCCTGCGCACGGCCGGGAGGGTGCCGCCATGGGTCACCAGCAGGTCGCCCGCAGCGTCCACCGCCAAGCCGCCTGGGAGGTAGAGGGTGGCCGTGCCCACGCCGCCGTCAAAGCAACACGGAGCGCCCTCCACCCGGGCGGGCACAAACGTGCTGACCGTGCCGTCGGGCTTGATGCGGCGGATGCGGTCGCCGTAGGGGCCCTCGATCGCGCCGTCGACCACGTAGACGTTGCCCTGGTGCGCGGCGATCCCGCGCGGATTGGTGAACGTGGCTTCGGCGCCCGGGCCGTCGGCGAAACCGGCAGTGCCGGCGCCGGCCAGCGTGCTCACCGTGCCGTCGGCCGTCATGACCTTGCGGACGCGGTTCTTGGAATCCTCGACCACATACAGGGCACCACCGTCGATGGCCATGGTGATGGGGCGGTTGAACTGTGCGGCTGCGGCCACGCCGTCGGCGTCGCCGGACGTGCCGCTGCCTGCCAGGGTGCTCACCGTGCCGTTGGGCGCCACCTTGGCGATGCGGTGGGCCTCCTGTTCGGCGACGAAGAGGTTGCCGGCTGCGTCGAGCGGCCACGGCTGTCGGCACATTGAACACATCCGTCGTGCCGTCGCCGGCCACGGTGCTCACCGTGCCGTCGGCGGCGATCTTGCGAATCTTGTTGTTGCCCGCATCGGCAACGAAGACGTTGCCTGCGGCATCGACCGCGAGGCCGAAGGGCGACTGAAAGTCGCCACGTCCGCAGCGCCGTCGGTGGCGCCCGGCTGGCCGTTGCCGATGGTCGTGACAGTGCCGTCGGCCGCGATTTTGCGGATCATGTGGCGTGGCGGCTCGCTGACGTAGCGGTTGCCGTTGCCGTCCACGGCCACGCCGAAGGGGGATTGGAACCCCGCGGAATAGGCGGGGCCGTCAGCAAGGTCGCGGTTGGCGCCGGCCTCGGTGCTGACATGGATCGACTGCGCACAGGCGACGGCCACGTCGGTGACGTTGGCCCCGGCCATCGTGCCGCTGCCATTGGTCACAGAGCAGTTCTGCCACATCGGCTGCGTGCCCACGGCCACCTGGTAGGCGACGCCCGAGGCCACGGCGGTGAGCGCGAACGTCGTCGCGCCGGCCGCAACGGTGACGCGGTCGCTGCCGTTGGTCAGCACCAGGCCGCTTTCGTTCAGGCCGCTGATCGTGCCGGCGAGCGTGTAGCCGCTCGAGCCGCCGCCACCGCTGCCGTTGCCGTTGCCGTTGCCGTCGCCGTCGCCAATGCCGCCGTCGCCGCCGCCGCAGGCGGCGAGCGCGATCGGCAGCGCGAGCGCTGCGAGTTTGAGAGTGAAACGTCGGGTCATGTTTTCTCCGGATCGAGGTTGAAAGTTGAGCGCGAGCTTGTCTTTGACGACGGAGCGCAGTCTCGTCAGGCACATCGCCCGCTGAATTTCGGTTTCTTTCAGAGCGGCGCGCGCGCGCCGAGCCGGCGTGAAGCAATGCGCGGCGATGCGGATTGATTGCGAGCGCGCGGGCGTGCGCACCGCACATGCGGGCTTGACGAAGGCGGGATCGCAACGGTCGCCGCGGCGGCGGCGAGGCTTCAGCCGATGACCGTGATGGGCATCGTCAGCCGGTAGCCCGAGCCGCGCACGGCCTTGACGCAGTCGGGCGCCTGCACGTCCTTGAGCTTGGCGCGCAGGCGGCTCACCGCGATCGACAGCGCGTTGCGGCTGGGCTCGTTGTTGTGCCACTCGTGGATGCGATCGAGCAGCACGTCGGTGGCGAGCTCGCGCTCGGGCGCCAGCGCCAGCGCGTGCAGGATGCCGGCCTCCAGGCCGGTCAGGCTCACGCTGCCGTGCGGGCCATGCACGACCCACTCGCGCAGGTCCAGCCGCCAGCCCTCGGCATGCTGACGCTCGAGCCGGCGACTCAGGCTGGTGATGACCGCGCGCAGCTCGATCAGATCGGCCGGCTTGGTGAGGTAGACGTCGGCGCCGCCGGCATAGCCTTCCACGCGCTGCGCCGCGGCCGCGCGCGCGGTCAGCATCACGATGCCGATCAGCGGCCAGCGTGCACGCAGGCGGCGCGAGATGGACAGGCCGTCCTCGCCCGGCAGGTTGAGATCGAGGATCACCAGGTCCGGCGGCGACTGGGCGATGCAGCGGTCGAGCTCGGCGCCGTCGCTGCAGGCGCGCACGGCGTGGCCCTGCCGTTCGAGGTAGACACGCGTTTCTTCTCGCAGGGCCTGGTTGTCCTCGACCAGCACCACGTCGAGCGGTGACATCAGCATGGCCCGCGCCCCGACTCTCGCCTCCAGCCGCTTGTCCTGCTCCATCAGCCGACGCAAAGTCGATCGAAGGCATGCGAGTCATCGGTCCGGCATCACTGGGGCTGACATCTTGTTGAGGCGGCAGCGTAGCAAGTTCGCCAGCGCAAGGCTGTCGTTTTCTTTCAGCCGAGACGCTGCGGCAAACACACCTGCCTCTCCCGCGCAGCCCCCTTGCCGCGGGAGTGAGGCAACGAAGTTCGGGCCGAACGCGACTTGATCACGCAAGGCCGCCGCGTCAACGCCGCGGCTGAAAGGTTCCGAAATTTTCGCGCCGCGGCAGCCACGCACATTGGCGCGTCGCCCAAAGCAGGCGGCGTTCGACCCACCACACAAGCACCTACATGACACCACGCTCTCACTCTTCTCGCCGCACCGCGGCGCTCATCGCCTGCGCGATGCTCTGCATCACTGGAACCGCGCTCGCACAACAAGCCCCTGCTCCCGCCGGCAACGCGATCACGCAGGCCGGGTTGCAGAGCGGCGTCAAGGCCTGCGCAGGCCGGCTCGAACAGGTCAGCGCGTTCCTCGGCTTCTCGCCGCGCGCGGGCGCGGTGCTGATGACGCCGCCGGCGGAGCCCGACCGCAGCCTGGTGCCGCTGGTGATGGAGTTGCCCACCGAGTTCGGCAGCGCCTACGCCAGCGCGAGCTTCGCGCCCAACCAGGCCAACGGCTGCGGCGCCACTTACGACGCGGTCATGTACTGGCCGCAGAAGTGCGCCACCGTGGCTGCCAAGCAATTCAACGGCCTGAAACCCTTGGGCCAATTGAAGAAGGACGTCTCCGTGCTCGACGGCGGCGCCTCCACCAAAGTCTTCCTGATGCCTGCCGGCACGGGCTGCGTGTCGATCAAGAAAGAAGTTCTCCTCTAAACCCTCATCAACCACGAACCCCAAACGACTCACATCATGAAGCCACTCCATACCTCTCCCCGCCTTTCGGCCATCGCCCTCACGGTGGCGGCTCTGTTCGCCACGGCGGCTCACGCAGACAACTACCTGGGCACCTCCGGCACTGAAGGCGGGGACCCCGTCGAAGGCGTCACCAGCGGCAGCACCACCGCACAGAACAACGCGTCCAACACGCGCATCTTCTCCGCCGCGGACAGCGCCATCCTCCTCATCAACAGCAACTCGACCACCGGCACGGCGACGATGGCGGTGAGCTCGGGCCTGGTCAGCATCAATACGGCGCTGACCGTGAGCGGCGCCAGCTCGCTCGCGGGCACGACCATCGCCGGCGCCACCAACATCAACACCAGCGGCAACCTGGCCACGACCATCGGCAATACCACGGGCACCACGACAACGTCGATCCTCGGCGCCACCAGCATCAACACCAGCGGCAGCCGGGCCACGACCATCGGCAACGCCACGAGCACCACGGCGATCGTCGGCGCCACCAGCATCAACGCCACCGGCAGCCCTCGCCACCACAATCGGCAGCGCCACCAGCGCCACGTCGGTGGGCGGCACTTTGGCGGTGACCGGGGCCACGACGACGACTGGCATCGCCAATACCGGCGCCTTCTCTCAGGTCGGCGCAGCCAACATCAACACGACCGGCAGCGCAGCCACCAACATTGGCAGCGCAAGCAGCGCGACCAACGTCGGCGGCACGCTCGACGTCACGGGCCAGACCTCGACCAACGGCCTTGCCAACACGGGCACGCTGGCCAACGCCGGCGCCTTCAACCAGACCGGCGTGTCCACGCTCATTGGCGCGACCTCGGTGACCGGCGCGACCAACATCAACACGACCGGCAGCGCGCTCACCACCATCGGCAATGCGTCCGCAGGCACGCGGATCGGCGGCACGCTGCACGTGATCGGCCAGACCAGCACCAACGGCCAGGACAACACCGGCACGTTTGCCAACAGCGGCGCCTTCAACCAGACCGGCGCGTCCACGCTCATTGGCGCGACCTCGGTGACCGGCGCGACCAACATCAACACGACCGGCGCCGCGCTCACCACGATCGGCAATGCCTCCGCAGGCACGCGCATCGGCGGCACGCTCGAGGTGATCGGCCAGACCAGCACCAACGGCCAGGACAACACCGGCACCTTCGCCAACACCGGCGCCTTCAACCAGACCGGCGTCTCGACGCTGGTTGGTGCGACCTCGGTCACCGGCACCACCAACATCAACACCAGCGGGACCGCGGCAACGACCCTCGGCCACGCCGGCAACACCAGCGCCGTGACGCTGGCCAGCGGCGCGAGCACGGTCTCCGTCAACAATCAGAGCGTCAGCATCACCGCCGGCACGAACCTCGCCTCCAACGGCACCACAGGCACCACCGGCTCGGTGGGCTCGGGCGCTTTCGTCGCCTACCAGGCGGCGCCGGCGCCGGTGGCCAATGGCGAGAGCGTGGGCAACGTGCTGGCCGGTGCGGTGTACGTCAACAAGATCAGCGGCAACACGCTGGTCGACGGCAACGTCTACATCAACGGCACGCTGAACTACGTTTCGAGCAACTCGGCCACCACCACCGTCACCGACGGCACGATCAACGCCGGCACCAGCATCGTGACCGCAGGCCAGCTCGGTGTGACGGTTGATGCGAACGGCAAGCTGGTGAAGAGCCAGACCGACCAGGGCACGGCCGCGCTGACGGTGACCAACGCGCAGGGCAATACGCACGGCCTGGTGGTCAACGAGACGCAGGCCACGCTGTCGGGCGGCGCCAACTCGACCAGCCTGACGTTGAACGACAACGGTGCGCGCTTCAGCAATGCGGCCAACGGCAAGCCGGTGAACGTGACCGGCGTCGACAACGGCCGCAATGACTTCGACGCCGTCAACGTGCGCCAGTTCGCCGGCGCCGTGGCCGCGGTCGGCGCAGCTGCAAACATCCCCATCACCGATGCCGGCAAGACGGCGTCGGTCGGCATGGGCGTGAGCTACTTCATGGGCAAGTCGGCGCTGGCGGTTGGCGGCCAGTACCGCGTGGCCGACAACGCCGTGGTCAAGGGCAGCGTGGCGGCAGGCCTCAACAGGGGCACCAACCGGCCGGTCATCGGCGTCGGCGCCGGCATGAGCTGGTAAGCACGGTCCACCGCCACACCAGGACCACCTGCGCTGCTCGGCGCGGGTGGTCTTTTTCATTGACCCTGCGCGCCGCGAATATCAGCAGGGCATCGTGGCTTCGAAGACGATCTGCTGGCCGTCGCGCCGGTGCGTGACCTCGCCGCCGCACAGTTGCGCCAGGCTGCGCACGAGGAACAGCCCCAGCCCGGCGCCGCTGCGTGCGTGTGCGCCGGCAGCACGGTAGTACTTGCTGAAGACTTTGTCCGGATCGGGCGCACCGGCTGCACCCGGCTCGTTGCGCACCTGCAAGTGCAACTGGCGCGGGGCTGCGTCTTCGTTGCTGGCGAGTTGCACCTGCACGCGCGAGCCGACCGGCGAGTAGGCCAGTGCGTTGTCGATCAGGTTGTCGAACACCGTGCGCACGATCAAGGGATCGACGGTGGCCGGAAGGCTCGGCGGCGCCTCGACCGCCAGGCGCGCGCGCACCGCGCCGTCGCGCTTGTCGATCCACTCTCGCAGCAGGCCGGCCACGTCGTGCCTCGACGGCTGGTTGACCGCCAGGCCGTGCTCGATGCGGCCGACCATGCGCGTTCGCTCGAGGATGGCGTCGATGCTGCCCACCGCCTCGTCGATCGTCGCCAGGCGCCGGCTGTCATGCGCGGCGTCCGCGGGGCCGCCGATGATGTTGTGCGCGGCCATGCGGATGGCGGCCAGCGGGTTCTTCAGCTCGTGCAACAGCATGTCGAGGAAGCTCGTCGCCTCCAGGCGCTTGTCCTGCTCCCACTGGAGGCGCTTGGCCGCGTCCTGCGCGCGCATTTCGAGCGAATGCTGCAACTCGGCGGTGCGCTCGGTGACCTTGGCTTCCAGCTGCTGGTTCGACTGCGCGAGCTGTTGGCGCAGCTGGACCTGCTCGTCGATCTCGCGCTGCAGGCTGCGGGCATGGCGCGCGCCCACCAGCAGCAGCAGCGCCAATGCGGCCACGCGCAGCGCGGTCATCAGCGCGTTGATGCGCTCGGTCTTGCGCTGCGTCTGCCCCAACTCGATCTGCAGCGCTCCGACGGTGGTGTCGGTGTTGATCTCGTAGAGCTTCTTCTGGAGCTGGTACTCGCTGCTGGCAATCGTCGGGCGCGCGATGTCCCAGCGACCGGCCTGGATCTGTTCGAGCATCGTGGTCTCGGTCGTGCGCAGGCGTTCGCTCTCGGCGATCAGCATGGCCATTTCTCCGCCCAGGTTCATGCCTGCGGTCAGGGTCTTGGTCTCTGCGAGTGTGCCCGCCAATTGCTGCTCCAGCGACTTGTAGCTCGCTGCGTGCAGCTCATCTCGATCGAGCACGGCCGAGGTCACGCTGTTGCTGAGCGACTGAGTCAGCCGCAGCAGTTGTTCCAGCGCGACCCGCGTCTGCGCCTGCTGCTTCGCGACAGCCTCGCTTTGTCGATCGGTGAAGAAGCCGACCGCGAAGGTGGCGGCCAACAGGGCAACCGCCGTGGGGATGCGAACCAGCCGCTGCAGCATTCAGGCCTTCACCACATGATCGGCGCGTGCCAGCACCTGCGGCGGCAACTCGATGCCTTGCGCACGCGCGGCGGCGGGGTTGACGACGAGGCTGAACCTCTCCATCGGGCCCCAGGGGATGTCGCCCGCGTTCAGACCCTTGAGAACCAGGCTGGCCTTCCTCCCGGCAGCGTAGCCGACGAGGAAGTAGTCCAAGCCGTAGGCCAGCACGGCACCCTCGAAGACGCTGTCGATGTCGCCGGCAAACAGCGGCGCCTTGTGGGTGCGACAGGCCGCCACGAGATCGGGCAATGCAGCCACCGTGGTGTTGTCCGACGCGAGAAAGATGGCCTGCACCCTGGACGCGAGCCACATCGCAGCGGCGGCGACATCGGCGGCGCGCGCCACGTGGGCTTCGACCAGATGGAGCCCGAGGGCTTGGGCCGTGCTGCGCAGATCCCGGACATGCTCGACCGAATTGACCTCCTTCGGGTTGTAGAGCACGCCCCAGGTTCGAGTCATCGGCACGATCGAGGCATACGTTCGCAACTGCAAGTCGGTGGGCAGTGCGTCGCTGACCCCGGTGATGCCTCGGCGCGTGGACTGCCCGGGTCCACGATCGGCAGGCACGATGCCCGCCGCCACAGGATTGGTCACCGCGGAAAACACGATCGGGATGTCGCCGCGCGAGGCCTTGACCACCGCCTGCGCGGCCGGCGTGCTCACGGCGTGGATCAGCGTGGGTGCACTCGCCGCCAACGCTTGCGCCATGTCGGCAAGGCGGCCCATGTCGCCCGCGGCATCGCGCCGATCGATCTGCAAGCCTTCACCCTCACGGAACCCGGAGTCGGCAAGCGCCGCGATGAAGCCGCGTTCGGTGGCGTTGAGTGCGGCATGAGCCACCACCTTGACCATGCCGACGCGGATGGCCCGGGCCGCGCGCGCATCGCCCCGAAGCCACGCCATGCCCAAACCCATGCCGACCAACGCTCCCGCGCTGAGCACGGCATGCCGGCGGGAACGCCTAAAGAATGCTCTTGTCGAACACGGAGTGAATCGCCTGCCAAAGACGCGGGGCTTAGCCAGGCGCGCAGCACGCGCCACCACTGCACGCCGCGCTTGGCCCACAGCCAGCGGGCGCCTCTGCGCCCTGGCTCGGGCGCTCGCCCGCTTCTGTGTACACAGACCGCGTGCGGTGCGACGAAATCGCGCAGGCGCTGGTGACAAAGTCGATTGAAGCCATGCGAGTCATCGTTCCAGGGAGCGCTGGGTGGGATTCGTTCATGGCCGCGGCAGGATACCAATGCGGGCGGCACAAAGCTGTCGTTTTCTTTCGTTCCTGAGCTGAGTTGCAAGACCTGTCTTGCGCGGCTCGGCTCGCGCAAACCTGGTGCCTATTTCAGGCTACTCTGCAAAGCACAGACAGGGCCACGGACGCTTGGCGTCCGCTTTGTGCCAGATCCGATGGCCAAGGCGAGCGACGATGACCGCCTCCTCTTGGTCAGGTCCTGTCAGGGGATGGATAAAAGCTGAAGGTCCGTTGATTGCCGGATTGCCGACGCTGCAGCCGCGTGCCCGAGCATTCCCAGTGGGTCGTTCTCGCGCATTCGGCGCGACGGCTCGAATGACCGCGATGTGCGTACAGGGAACGCTCGCGCGCGGGCGCTCACCGCTCCCTTCGTCGCCCTTGCCGACGTTCGGGCCCTGCGGGACCGAAAGCGAAGCTGACTCAGAACCGCGGACGCCTTTCATTGAAACCCGGCTGGTGCTTGCGCATCTCGGCGGCGTCGTTGCGCACGCGCACGCCGCAGTCCAGGTAATTGCGGTGCAGCCGCGCCAACGCCTCGCGGTCGAGCGTGACGCCCAGGCCCGGCCCTCGCGGCGGCGCGACCAGGCCGTTTTCGATCGCGAGCTTTCCGCCCTCGATCACCTCGTCGATCTGCCACGGGTAGTGCGTGTCGGCGGCGTAGCGCAGGTTGGGAATCGTCACGCCGACATGCGTCATCGCGGCCAGGCTGATCCCAAGATGCGAGTTCGAGTGCATCGACAAGCCCAGACCGAAAGCGCGCCCGATGGCCGCCAGATGCTGCGTGGCGCGCAGGCCGCCCCAGTAGTGGTGGTCCGACAGGATCACCTGGGGCGCGCCCAGCCGCACCGTCTCGCGCAGGTGGCCGAAGGCGATGGTCACCATGTTGGTGGCCAGCGGCATGCTCGCAAACTGGGCGACCTGCGCCGTCTCCTGCAGCGTGGCGACCGGGTCTTCGAGGTATTCGAGCAGGCCGGGCGCGGCCAGCAGCGGCATCACGCGGCGCGTCGTCTCGACCGACCAGCCGCCATTCGGGTCGATGCGCAGCGGCAATGTGGGGAATGCGGCGCGCAAGGCGTGCAGGGTTTCGATCTCGAACTCCGGCGCGAAGACCCCGCCCTTCAATTTGATCGAGCCGAAGCCGCAGCTGTCGATCATGCGGTGCGCCTGCTCCACCATCTGCTGCGCGTTCAGGGCTTCGCCCCAGGCGTCGGCGGGATGGAGGGTGTCGTGATGGCGGGCGAACTTGTAGAACAGGTAGGCGCTGCAGGGCAGCGCGGGCCGCACCGCGCCGCCGAGCAACTCAAACAACGGCCGGCCGAGGATTTGCGCCTGCAAGTCGAGGAAGGCAACCTCGAACGCGGCCAGCGCGCTGGCGCGCGCCTTGTCGCCTTCGGGCGCGAAGCTCGCGCCGGGGTCGATGTCGCCGCCCATCGCCGCGTACACCACGCGCGTCAAGGCGTTCAGATCGAACGCATCGAGTCCGATCAACAGCGGCGCGATCCGGTTCAGGTCGGCCAGCGTGCGCAGGTCGCCGTAACTCTCGCCCAGGCCCACCAGGCCGCCCGCCGCGTGGATTTCGATGATGCTGCGCAGCGCCCAAGGCTCGTGCACTCCCTGCACGTTGAGCAGCGGCGGATCGCGAAACGCAATCGGTGTGACGCGGACTTCGGCGACGGTCGAACGCACGGCGCCCGGCTTCAGACGCGCTCGACGATCAGCGCGATGCCCTGGCCGACGCCGATGCACATCGTGCACAGCGCATAGCGGCCCCCTTGTCCGCCGTTCATGGCGTGCAACTGGTTCACCGCCGTGGTCACGAGCCGCGCACCGCTGGCGCCCAGCGGATGGCCGAGCGCAATCGCGCCGCCGTTCGGATTGACGCGCGGGTCGTCGTCCTGCAAGCCGAGATCACGCAGCACCGCCAGGCCCTGCGCGGCGAAGGCTTCGTTCAGCTCGATCACGTCCATCTGTTCCAGCTTCAGGCCGGTGAGTTCGAGCACGCGCCGCGTCGCCGGCGCCGGGCCGATGCCCATGATGCGCGGCGGCACGCCCGCGGTGGCCATGCCGATGACGCGCGCGCGCGGTGTCAGGCCGTGCTGCTTGGCGGCCTCTTCGCCGGCGAGCAGCAGCGCGCAGGCGCCGTCGTTGACGCCGCTGGCGTTGCCCGCCGTGACGCTGCCGTCGGGTTTGACCACGCCCTTCAGCCGTGCCAACGAATCGAGCGATGTCTCGCGCGGATGTTCGTCAGCGACGACGACGATCGGGTTGCCCTTCTTCTGCGCGATCGTCACCGGCACGATTTCGGCGTCGAAGAAGCCGCGCTTCTGCGCCGCCACCGCTTTCTGCTGCGAGGCCAGCGCCATGCGGTCCTGGGCTTCGCGCTCGATCCTGAAATCGATGGCCACGTTCTCGGCCGTCTCGGGCATCGAATCGACGCCGTGCTGTTCCTTCATCAGTTTGTTGACGAAGCGCCAGCCGATGGTCGTGTCGTAGATCGCGTTGGCACGCGAGTACGCGGCTTCGGCCTTGGGCATGACGAAGGGCGCGCGGCTCATGCTCTCGACGCCGCCGGCAATCATCAGTTGCGCTTCGCCGCACTTGATGGCGCGCGCCGCCGTGCCCACGGCATCGAGCCCCGAGCCGCACAGGCGGTTGATCGTTGCGCCCGGCACTTCCTTCGGCAAGCCGGCGAGCAGCAGGCTCATGCGAGCGACGTTGCGGTTGTCTTCGCCGGCCTGGTTGGCGCAGCCGTAGAGCACGTCGCTGACTGCGGCCCAATCGACTTCCGGGTTGCGCGCGATCAGCGCTCTCAAGGGCACGGCGCCGAGGTCGTCGGCGCGCACCGTGGCGAGTGCGCCGCCGTAGCGGCCGAAGGGGGTGCGAACCGCGTCGCAGATGAAGGCTTGGTTTGTCATGGTGGTGTGACTCTACTTCTCAACCAGGGGCTCGCGCGATAACGCTCGCCGCGGTAGTGGTGATCAAGCGCGTCGAGCAGCGCGACCACTTCGTGCGCGCTCCACTGTGCCAGCCACTCGAAGGGGCCGGCCGGGTAGTTGACGCCGAGCTTCATGGCTGCGTCGGCGCCGGCTTCGCTGCACACGCCCTGCTGCACCGCGTCGGCCGCTTCGTTGATCAGCATCGCGACGGTGCGGGCGACGACGAGCCCCGGCGCGTCGGCCAGCGGCAGCGGCGCGAAGCCGAGTGCCGCGAGCCAGGCCGGCGCCTGCGCGCGCCAGCGTTCGCTCGCGTGAGCGCACACCGAATAGGCGAGTGCGGCGCCGGGCGGCGCAGGCAGCACGAGCGGGCGATCGAAGACGGCGACCTCGGCCACGCCGCTGGCCGCGGCGACTTCGTGCGCGCTGCGGCCGTCGGTGAGCGCGAGGCGCGAGCCGTCGATCGACAGGCCGGTCCAGCCGCTGCCGTGCTCGCGCGCCGGGCCCCAGTGCTGGGCTTCGAGGGCCTTCGCGGCCGCGGCTTCGAGCGCGTCGGCGATCGGCCCGTCGCCATGCACCGTGATCTCACGCGCGGTCTGCGGTGCGTCGATCACGGCGACCGGCAGCGCCGTTGCGCCGTCGGGATAGCGGTAGAAGCCGCGTCCGCTCTTGCGGCCGAGCAGGCCGCCGTCGACCATCTCCTTCTGAACCAGCGACGGCATGAACCGCTTGTCGTAGAAGTTGGCTTCGTAGACCGAGTTCGTCACCGCGAAGTTCGTGTCGTGGCCGATCAGGTCGATCAGCTCGCACGGGCCCATGCGAAAGCCTGCGGCTTTCAGGCAGGCGTCGAGCACCTGCGGCGCGGCAGCCTGCTCGTGCAGCAGCGCCAGCGTCTCGGCGTAGAACGGCCGCGCGATGCGGTTGACGATGAAGCCCGGCGTGCTCTTGGCATGTACCGGCGTCTTGCCCCAGGTCTTGCTCAGGTCGAAGATGGCCTCGGCCACGGCGGGCTCGGTGTGCAGGCCGCTCACCACTTCCACCAGCTTCATCAACGGCACCGGGTTGAAGAAGTGCATGCCGACGAGGCGACCCGGGTGGGCGAGGCCGTTGGCGATGGCAGTGACCGAGATCGACGAGGTGTTGGTGGCGAGCACGCAGCGATCGCCGACGATGGCCTCGAGCTGCTGGAAGAGGGCACGCTTCGCGTCGAGCCGCTCGACGATGGCCTCGACCACGAGTGCGACGCCGGCAGCGTCTTCGATGCGGGCCGCAGGCTCGATGCGCGACAGCGCCGCCTGTGCAGCGGCGCCTTCGAGCTTGCCCTTGTTGACCAGGCCATCGAGCGTGGCCGCGAGCTTGGCCTTGGCCTCGCGCGCCGCGCCCTCGCGCATGTCGAACAGCTTGACGGCGTGACCGGCCTGCGCCGCCACCTGCGCGATGCCTGCGCCCATGATGCCTGCGCCGACGACGAGCACTGCGCCGCCCTGCAATGGTGTGTGGTTCATGTTGTTGGGATCCAGTTCGCCGGGCGCTTGCCGAGGAATGCCGCAAAACCTTCCTTGGCTTCGTCGCCGCCGCGCACGCGGCTGATGGTTTGCGCCGTGAGTTCGCGCACCTCGGGCGTGATCGGGCCGACTTCGAGTTGGGCGAAGAGTTGTTTGATTTCGCGTTGGGCGCTGGGGCCGCCGGCGAGCAGTTCCTTCACCGTCGCGTCCACCGCGGCGTCGAGTTCAGCCAGCGGCACCGACTGCTGCACCAGGCCGATGGCGAGCGCCTCGGCGGCACCGATGCGTGTGGTGGTGAGGGCCAGCCGCTTGGCCTGGCGCTTGCCGACCGCATTGACGACATAAGGTCCGATCACGGCCGGCAGGATGCCGAACTTCGCTTCGCTGACCGAGAAGCTCGCGTTGTCGGCCGCGATCGCGATGTCACAGGCGCAGGCCAGGCCCACGCCGCCGCCGAGCGCCGCTCCCTGGACGCGCGCTACGGTGGGCTTGGGGCACGCCTCGATGCGCGCCAGCATGCCGGCGAAGCGGCGCGCGTCCTGAACGTTCCACTCCTGCGTGGCCTCGCTCGCGCGCTGCATCCATTGCAAGTCAGCACCGGCCGAGAAGTGTTTGCCCTCGCCAGCCAGCACGATCACGCGCACGTCGGCTTCTTCGGCGAGCGCCGAGAAAGCGAAGTCGAGCTCCGCGATCATCGCCTCGTCGAAGGCGTTGAACACCGCCGCGCGCGACATCGTGATTTGCGCGACGCCCGCCGAGCGGCGCGTGATGGTCAGCGACGGCATCAGTAGGCCTCCCCGTGCAAATCAGTAGGTCTCCAGGTGCAAATCAGTAGGTCTCCAGGTGGAGACGGCCTTCCTTCTTCAGCGACGCACCGACCGCGTCCCACGAAAGCCCGGCCTGCGTGGCCACGTCGCGCAGCGCGAGCACGACACCTTCTTCCATGCTCTTCAGGCCGCAGACGTACAGACAGGTGTTCGCGTCCTTGAGCAGCGGCACCAGGTCGGCCGCGCGGTCGCGCAGCAGATCTTGCACGTACTTCTTCGGCTGCCCCGGCGTGCGGCTGAACGCGAAGTTGATGTCGATGAAGTCCTTCGGCAGATTCATCAGCGGGCCGAAGTAGGGCAGCTCTTCCTTCGTGCGCGCGCCGAAGAACAACATCAGCTTGCCGCCTTCGAACTTGCCGCTTTGGCGCAGCCGCCTTCTCCATTCCGTCATCGCGCGCATCGGCGCCGAACCGGTGCCGGTGCAGATCATCACGATGTTCGATCGCGGGTGATTCGGCATCAGGAAGCTGGTGCCGAAAGGCCCGATCAGCTGCACCTTGTCGCCGACCGCCAGGTCGCACATGTAGTTGCTCGCCACGCCGCGCACCGGCTTGCCGTTGTGGTCGGCGAGCACGCGCTTGATCGTCAGCGACAGGTTGTTGTAGCCCGGCCGCTCGCCGTTGCGCGGGCTGGCGATCGAGTACTGGCGCGCGTGGTGCGGCTTGCCGTGCGCGTCCACGCCCGGTGGAATGATCGCGATCGACTGGCCTTCGAGGACAGGGAAGGGCATTGAGCCCAGGTCGAGCACGATGTGATGGGTTTCGTTCTCGGTGCCGGCTTCGTTGACCTTGAAGTTGCCGACCACGCTGGCGGTCGTCGGCCCTGTCTTCGGGCCGTAGAGGTTGGTATAGGCATGCGCGGCCGACCAGGGCGGCACGGTGGCACCGTACTGCGCGCTGTTGAAGGCGTCCTCGCCGCTGGCAGCCGCCTGCAATGGCGGCGTGGCGGGTGTTGCATCGACACCGGCCACGGCATCGGCGCTGACGCCTTCGGCCTCGAGCTGATCGGGCGTCAGCTCGGCCGGCAACTCATCCCAGGTCAGTTGCTCGTCGGTCGAGTAGGCGCGCACCTTGGGCATCAGCCGCCAGTTGTCGATTGACCCGGTCGGGCAGGGCGAGATGCAGTCCATGCACAGGTTGCACTTGCTCGCATCGACCACGTAGTTGCGCGAGTCGTGCGTGATCGCCTTGACAGGGCAGATGGCCTCGCAGGTGTTGCAGCGGATGCAGATCTCGGGATCGATCAGGTGCTGCTTGATGACAGTGATTTCGGCAGGGGCGTTCATGTTTGTCTCCAGCTTGCGCTTGTGATCAGCGCTCATCCGAGCGACCGCCGCGGATCTGGCTTTGCCAGGCCGCTGGCGGTGCCCCCTCGAGGGGGAGCGGCGTCAGCCGCTCCGGGGGTGCTCAACCAAACCTCACGTACTCGAAATCCACCGGCTGCCGATTGATGCCCATCACCGGCGGCGCGATCCAGTTGGCGAACTTGCCGGGCTCGACGACGCGGCCCATCAGGCTGGCGACGAAAGCGCGATCCTCGCCGCTCGGCAGCCAGGTGTCCTTCTTCGCGGCCCACTCGGCTTCGCTGACCACACGGCCCTCCGGTGAGATTTTCGCGCCAGCGAGCGCGCCGATGTTGCGATGAAACGCCTTGTGCGGCACCGTCAGCTTGAACGGGATGCCGGCCTTCTCGATCACCTTGTTCCAGCGATCGACGCCGGCCACGCTGTCCTTGATGTAGTCGTCGCGCAGCACTTCGTTGAGCGCATTCAGCATCGGCACTTCCTTCTCGACCAGTGCGCCATTGCTCACCGTCAGCACCTTGTAGGTCTGGCCGCGCAGCTCGTGGTCGTCGCTGCGCTTGCCTTCTTCGTAGCGGCCCTTGAGGCCGGTGGAGTAGAAGGTCGCGGCGTTGCTCGACTCATCGGCGCCGAACAGGTCGACGGTGACGCTGAAGTGGAAGTTCAGATAGCGCTGGATCGTCGGCAGATCGATCACGCCGGCGGCGCGCAGCTTCTTGGCGTCGTCGGTCTTCATCTCGTTCATCGCCGCGCAGGTGCGGGCGATGACACGGCTGACACCCGACTCGCCGACGAACATGTGGTGCGCTTCTTCGGTCAGCATGAACTTGGTGGTGCGCGCCAGCGGATCGAACGCGCTCTCGGCCAACGCGCAGAGCTGGAACTTGCCGTCGCGGTCGGTGAAGTAGGTGAACATGAAGAACGACAGCCAATCGGGCGTCTGCTCGTTGAAGGCCTGCAGGATGCGCGGGTTGTCTTCCTGGCCGCTGCGGCGCTGCAACAGCGCGTCGGCTTCTTCGCGGCCGTCGCGGCCGAAGTGCTTCTGCAGCAGATAGACCATCGCCCACAGGTGGCGGCCTTCTTCGACGTTGATCTGGAAGAGGTTGCGCAGGTCGTACATGCTCGGCGCGGTGGCGCCGAGGTGGCGCTGCTGCTCGACGCTCGCCGGCTCGGTGTCGCCCTGCGTCACGATGATGCGGCGCAGGTTGGCGCGGTATTCGCCGGGCACGTCTTGCCAGGCCTTCTCGCCCTTGTGGTCACCGAAATGAATCTTGCGCTCGGCGTCGCCAGGGTTCAGGAAGATGCCCCAGCGGTAGTCGCGCATCTTGACGTGGCCGAACTGCGCCCAGCCCTGCGGATCGACGCTGACCGCGGTGCGCAGATAGACGTCATAGGCGGTCGAGCCATCGGGGCCCATGTCGTCCCACCAGTTGATGAAGTCG
Organism: uncultured beta proteobacterium; assembly: GCA_963738605.1. Taxonomy (GTDB): domain Bacteria; phylum Pseudomonadota; class Gammaproteobacteria; order Burkholderiales; family Burkholderiaceae_C; genus CADEEN01. The sequence continues at coordinate 35,034 of CAVTXG010000003.1, read as the reverse complement.
GGCTGCCACTGTTCGAGCGCGCGCTGCAGCGTGCGGTCTTCGGACAGGTTGACGTTGTTGGGGATCTTCTCGCTGTAGTTGATGCTGCTCATGATGGTTTCCTGTTCAGTTCCGTTGCGATGCGGGGGCTGATTCAGCGGACGCCGCGGATCCGGCTTTGCCGGTCCGCTGGCGGCGCCCCCTTGAGGGGGAGCGGCGTCAGCCGCTCCGGGGGTGGGCCTTTACACACGATTCCAATCGAAGGCCGCCTTGTCGCCCTTGCCATAGACTTTGAGCGCGCCCTTTTCGCCGACGGCGTTGGGGCGCTGGAAGATCCAGTTCTGCCAGGCGGTGAGCCGGCCGAAGACTCGCGTATGCATGTTCTCCTTGCCGTTGAAGCGCAGGTTGGCTTCCATGCCGGTGAGCGCGTCGGGGCTCATCGCCACGCGCTCCTCGATCGCGATGCGCAGTTCGTCGGCCCAGTCGATGTCGTCCGGGTTGGCGGTGACCAGGCCGACAGCAAAGGCGGCGTCGGCGTCGAGCGGCTGGCCGAGCTTGGCGCGCACGGCCGACAGCGCGGGTTCTTCGCCGTAGAAGCGGCGCTCGAGGCGGCTCTCGCCGGTGGCCATCGGGTACAGACCAAAGTTGACATCGCCCACCGTGATCTTCGGCGCTTTGGCGGCGTCGTCGGGCAGCGCGAGTTGATACGAGCGGTCGCAGGCCAGCGCCAGTTCGAGGAAGGTGCCGGCGAAGCACGAGCCCGGCTCGATCAGCGCGAACAGGCTGCGTGAGCTGAGGTCCAGGCGGCTCAGCGTGCGGCGCAGCAGGCCGACGGTCTCGCGCACGAACCAATGCTGGCTGTGCTTTTGCAGCACCTCGTCCATCTGCAGCACCGCCGCGGCATCGCCTTGGGTCTTGATCAGCCAGGTGCCGATGTCGAGTTCGTTGGTGCGCATCGACAAAATCGCGTCCTCGAGTTCGCGCGCCAGGGCCAGCGGGTACCAGGCGGCGCCGGCGGCTTCGATCGCGGCGATGTCGCTCTCGACCGGCTTGCGTCGGCGCCTTGACGGTGAACGTGGCCAGGCGCTTGGCGCGGTCGATCTCGACCGTGACGTTGCCATAACGCAGCGCATCGGCTTCGATCGTGCGTTGCAGCGGCGTCAGCGCCACGCCCTTGCCGTTGGCCGGCCGGTCGCTCTTCTCGGCCAGTTGCAGCGCACGCTCCTGCACCTTGGCGGCAAAGGCCGCGGGCTTGGCCACGGCGTCTACCAGACGCCAGTCCACCGCCTTCTGTCCGCGCACGCCTTCCTGGCTGGTGCAGAAGATGTCGGCCAGGTCGTGGCGCACCTTGCGCTTGTCGGTGACGCGCGTCAGGCCCCCCGTGCCGGGCAGCACGCCCAGCAGCGGCACTTCGGGCAGGCTGACGGCGCTGCTGCGGTCATCGACCAGGATGATCTCGTCGCAAGCCAGCGCCACTTCGTAGCCGCCGCCGGCGCAGGCGCCGTTGACGGCGGCCAGGAACTTCAGGCCGCTGTTCTGCGACGAGTCTTCGAGGCCGTTGCGCGTCTCGTTGGTGAACTTGCAGAAGTTCACCTTCCAGGCGTGGCTGCTGACGCCGAGCATGAAGATGTTGGCGCCCGAGCAGAACACCTTGTCCTTGAGCGAGGTCAGCACCACGGTGCGCACTTCCGGGTGCTCGAAGCGGATGCGGTTGACGGCGTCGTTCAGTTCGATGTCCACGCCCAGGTCGTAGCTGTTGAGCTTGAGTTTGTAGCCGGGGCGCAGGCCGGCGTTCTCGTCGAAGTCGGCGCCGAGCGTGGCGACCGGGCCTTCGAACTTGAGCTTCCAGTGCCTGTATTGGCTGGGGCTCGTCTGGTAATCAACGCGGGGGGCGGTAGCAGTCACTGAGGTCTCCTTAAGCACTATCGTGCATGTTCTGGGCCATCGATGAAATGCATCATAGTGCATGTATCCACGCAGGGTCAAGAAGCCAAGTGCATTTCATGGGCTAGTGTTTACCCGCGCTTCTGGAGCGCGCCACGGACCAGCGAGCGCAGCGCCGCGAAGGTCGCTTCCAGCGGCAGCGCACTCGTGTCCACCGTGTAGTCGGCCTTCGAATAGAAGGCGGTGCGGGTGGCCAGGATGCCCTTCAAGTCTTCCATCGCTTCCTTGCTGCCGGCCATCGGCCGCAGGTCGCCTTGCGCCACCACGCGCTTCATGTGGTCCTCGGGCGTGGCCTTGAGCCAGACCGTGGTGCAGTGCGCGAGCAGCTCGTTGAACGTGGCGGCGTCGGACACCAAGCCGCCCGGCACCGCGATCACGCACTCGCCGTGGATCTGGATCGCTTCTTCCAGCGCGCGCCGCTCGTAGCGGCGATAGGCGTTCTGGCCGTACAGCGCCTGGATTTCGGCGACCGTGCAGCCGGCGAACTGCTCGATCTCCGCGGACAGTTCGACGAAGGGGAAATCGAGGTCCTCGGCCAAGCTGCTTGCCGAGTGTGGACTTGCCGCCGCCGCGCAGCCCGATCAGCGCGATGCGCGAGCTGCGCGCCGCGGCGCTGCCTCCCGTGCCCAGCATCTCGCCGATGACCACGCGCACGCGGCGCAGCGTCGCTTCGTCGCGCCGCTCCAGCAGCTCGCGGATCAGCAGCCATTCAGGCGACGAGGTGGTGACGTCGCCGAGCAGCTCGGCCAGGCTGCACTGAAGCGCGTGCGCCACTTGCTGCAGTACCAGGATGGAAGCGTTGCCGGTGCCGTATTCGAGGTTGGCGAGGTGGCGCTCGGAGACGTCGGCCGCGACCGAGACGGCCTTGCGCGTCATGCCGCGGCGCTAGCGTAGGGCGCGCGCTCGCTCCCCCAGCGCAACCAAAAGCGGGTTCTTCTCCTCGTTGGCGGCACCTGCAGTGTCGCCGTTAGGTGTTATCCCTAGTGCATGCACTATAGTGCTTGACACGTCAGCCTCCGATCTCTATGGTTCATGTACGCACAATAATTCATCTTCTGCCGGCCGGCAAGATGAACAGGAGACTTCGATGACCACGCCCGCTGATTTCCGTCAACAGATTGCCCAGCTCACCGCTCAGATCGCCGGTCGGCCGCTCGACGCCGGCCTCGATGCCTGGCTCAACCGCGAGCATGGCGCCGGCAGTGCCACCTATTCGGTGCTGAAGGCAAGTTGCGAAGCCGGCGTCGCCGAAGGCTGGCTGGCCGATCGCGAAGGCGGCGGCATCAGGTACGGCCGCATCTTCAAGCCGGCCGAGGATCTGCACGGCTTCTCGGTCGATGTGGTGGACATGAAGGACGTGGCCGGCCCGCACCACGCGCATCCGAACGGCGAGATCGACCTGATCATGCCGATCGGCGGCGACGCGAAGTTCGACGGCCGCTCCGCCGGCTGGTGCGTCTATGGCGCCGGCAGCGCGCACCGCCCCACCGTGACGCAAGGCCGCGCCCTCGTGCTGTACCTGCTGCCGCAGGGAAAGATCGAGTTCACCAAGTAAGCCCGGTCAGGAGACAAACACCATGAGCACCCCCGACGTCGCTGCACCCCCCGAGCGCTTCAACTTCGCCCAGCACCTGCTGCAACTCAACGCCGCGCGCGCTGGCAAGGCTGCGTTCATCGACGACCACGGCACGCTCACCTACGGCGCGCTCGCCGAGCGCGTGCAGCGTGTCGCCGCAGGCCTGCGCGCGCTCGGCTTGAAGCGCGAAGAGCGCGTGCTGCTGCTGATGCAGGACGGCAATCACTGGCCGATCGCCTTTCTCGGCGCGATGTATGCCGGCCTCGTGCCGGTGGCGGTGAACACGCTGCTCACCGCCGACGACTACGCCTACATGCTCGAACATTCGCGCGCCCAGGCTGCGCTGGTGTCGGGCGCGTTGCTGCCGGCATTGAGCGCGGCGATGGTCAAGTCCGAGCACGAGCTGAAGAAGGTCATCGTCTCGCATCCGATCGCGCCGCTGCACGAAAGCGAGGCTGACTTCGAAGCCTTCGTCGCCGCTCACGCGCCGCTGCCCACGCCCGCTGCCACGGCCGGCGACGACCCGGGCTTCTGGCTCTACTCGTCGGGCTCGACCGGCCGGCCCAAGGGCACGGTGCATTCGCACGCCAATCCCTACTGGACGGCCGAGCTCTACGGCAAGCGCCTGCTCGGCATCGGCGAGCGCGATGTCTGCTTCTCCGCCGCCAAGCTGTTCTTCGCCTACGGCCTGGGCAACGGCCTGACGTTCCCGATGAGCGTGGGCGCGACCACGATCCTGATGGCCGAGCGGCCCACGCCGGATGCCACTTTCAAGCGTTGGCTCGGCGGCATCGCAAACACGAAGCCGACGATCTTCTTCGGCGCTCCCACCGGCTTCGCCGGCATGCTGGCTTCGCCCAAGCTGCCGAAGAAAGGCGAGATCGCGCTGCGCCTGTGCTCGTCGGCCGGCGAGGCGCTGCCGGCCGAATTGGGCGAGCGCTTCAGCGCGCACTATCGGCGTCGAGATCATCGACGGCATCGGCTCGACCGAGATGCTGCACATCTTCCTGTCCAACCAGCCGGGTCGCGTGCGCTATGGCACCACCGGCTGGCCGGTGCCGGGCTACGAGGTCGAACTGCGCGGCGAAGACGGCGCATCGAGCGTGCCCGACGGCGAGCCCGGCGATCTCTACATCAAGGGCCCGAGCGCGGCGCTGATGTACTGGGGCAACCGCGCCAAGAGCCGCGACACCTTCCAGGGCGCGTGGACCAAGAGCGGCGACAAGTACGTCAAGAACGCCGACGGCAGCTACACCTACAGCGGCCGCAGCGACGACATGTTGAAGGTCAGCGGCATCTACGTCTCGCCGTTCGAAGTCGAGGCCACGCTGGTGCAGCACCCGGCGGTGCTCGAAGCCGCGGTCATCGGCAAGGAGGACGCGGAAGGTCTGACCAAGACCAAGGCCTTCGTCGTCTTCAAGTCCGGCGCGTCGGCCACCGAAGACGAACTCAAGACCTTCGTCAAGGAGCGCCTCGCGCCCTACAAGTACCCGCGCTTCTGGGAGTTCGTCAGTGATCTGCCCAAGACCGCCACCGGCAAGATCCAGCGCTTCAAGCTGCGCGAGCTCGAGAAGTCGCGCGCATGAACATGATGGCCGAGTTGCCGCTGGATGCCGGGCCGCGCTTCGTCGCGATCGACGGGGCCGGGCGTGAAATGCGCATCGAGCACCAGTGGATCGCGCCGGAACGTGAAGGCGCGCCGCTGCTCGTCTTCCTGCACGAAGGCCTGGGCTCGCTGGCGATGTGGAAGGACTTCCCGCGCGCGCTGTGCGACGCGGCTGGCCTGCGCGGCCTGGTCTATTCGCGCCCCGGCTACGGCCGCTCGACGCCGCGCGCGGCGCAGGAGGCCTGGGGCCTGGACTTCCTGCACCGCCAGGCGCACGAGGTGCTGCCGGCGCTGCTCGACGCCCTCGGCGTGAAGCAAGCCGGTCTGGCTCTTCGGCCACAGCGACGGCGGCTCGATCGCGCTGCTGCATGCGGCGCGTTTCACGGAGCGCGTGGCCGGCGCGATCGTGCTCGCGCCGCACATCGTCGTCGAAGACCTGAGCGTGCAAAGCATCGCCCAGGCACGCAGCGCCTACCGCGAGACCGACATGCGCGAGCGCCTGGCCAAGTATCACGACGACCCGGACTCGGCCTTCTGGCGCTGGAACAACATCTGGCTGCACCCGCCGTTCAAGCAGTGGTCGATCGAGCGCGAGATCGAATCGATCGCCTGCCCGCTGCTGGCGATCCAGGGCATCGACGACCAGTACGGCACGCTCGAACAGATCCACGGCATCCAGCGCAGGGTGCCGCAGACCGACTTGCTCGAGTTGGCCGAGTGCGGCCACTCGGCGCACAAGGACCAGCCCGAGCGCGTGATCGCAGCCGCCATCACTTTCATCCAAAGCCATTCCAACGGAGACAAGACATGAAACCGATTCGCCTCGCCGTACTCGCCGCCGCCGTGCTCGCTACGCCACTCGCCTTGGCCCAGGGCGCCAAGCTCAAGGTCGGCCTGATGCTGCCGGCCACCGGCACCTTTGCCTCGCTCGGCACCGCCATCGAGAACGGCTTCAAGCTTTATGTGCAGGAGCAGGGCGGCAAGCTCGGCGGGCGCGAGATCGAATACGTCAAGGTCGATGACGAGAGCGAGCCGGCCAAGGCCACCGACAACGTCAACAAGCTGGTCAAGCGCGACAACGTCGATGTCATCGTCGGCACGGTGCACTCGGGCGTGGCGATGGCGATGGCGCGCGTGGCCAAGGAAAGCGGCACGCTGCTGATCGTGCCCAACGCCGGCGCGGGGGCCGTGACCGGCCCGATGTGCGCACCCAACATCTTCCGCAGCAGCTTCTCCAACTGGCAGACCGGCTACGCCACCGGCGAAGCGGTGGCCAAGCGCGGCCACAAGAAGATCGCGACCATCACCTGGAAGTACGCCGCGGGCGACGAGATGGTGGCCGGCTTCAAGGAAGCCTTCGAGAAGGCCGGCGGCCAGGTGGTGAAGGAATTGAACCTGCCGTTTCCGGGCGTCGAGTTCCAGGCGCTGCTGACCGACATCGCCTCGACCAAACCCGATGGCGTGTTTGCGTTCTTTGCGGGCGGCGGCGCGGTCAAGTTCGTCAAGGACTACGCCGGCGCGGGCCTGAAGAAGACGATTCCGCTGTACGGCAACGGCTTTCTCACCGACGGCACGCTCGAAGCGCAAGGCGCAGACGCCGACGGCATCTTCACCGCGCTGCATTACGCCGACGGCCTGAACACGCCGCGCGACAACGCCTTCCGCCTGGCCTACGCCAAGGCCTACAAGCTGCAGCCCGATGTCTATGCGGTGCAGGGCTACGACGCGGCGCAGATGCTGGCCGTGGGCCTGAACGCGACCAAGGGCGATGCGAAGAAGACGGCCGAGTTTGCGAAAGCCGTCGCAAGCAGCGAAGATCGACAGCCCGCGCGGCGCCTTCACGGTCTCGAAGTCGCACAACCCGGTGCAGGATTTCTATCTGCGCCAGGTGGTGGGCAAGGAGAACAAGAGCGTGGGCATCGCGAGCAAGGCACTGGCTGACCCGGGTCGCGGTTGTAAGTAGGGAGCAGGGCGCTTCGCTACAGTCAACAGGGCGGCTTTGCCACCCTGTCCGCAGGTGGTCGGTGCGCCGACCTTCAACACAACGATCGGCTTGCACCTCTCATGGACCTCGGCACCTTCCTGATCCAGTGCCTGAACGCGCTGCAGTACGGGCTGCTGCTGTTCCTCGTCGCCTCCGGGTTGACGCTGATCTTCGGCATCATGGGCGTGATCAACCTCGCGCACGGCAGCTTCTACATGATCGGCGCCTACATGGCGTATGCGCTCGCGCCGATCGTCGAGCGCACCTTCGGCGGCGGGTTCTTCGCCGTGCTGGCCGCCGGCCTGGTGCTGTCGGTGATCCTCGGCTACGTGCTGGAGTGGGTTTTCTACAGCTACCTCTACGAGCGCGAGCATCTGCAGCAGGTGCTGATGACCTACGGCCTGATCCTCGTCTTCGAGGAACTGCGCTCGTTGCTGGTGGGCGACGACGTGCACGGCGTCAAGCCGCCCGACATCCTGGCCGGCACGCTGCCGCTGGGCGAACTGATGACCTACCCGGTCTATCGCCTGTTCATCAGCGGCGTCTGCGTCGCGCTGGCGCTGGGCATGTACTTCGTCTTCACGCGCACCCGCCTGGGCATGATGATCCGCGCCGGCAGCACCAATCGCGAGATGGTGCAGTCGCTCGGCATCGACATCACCTTCCTGTACCGCGTGGTCTTCGCCGCCGGCGTCGCGATCGCGGTGCTGGCCGGCATGGTGGCCGCGCCGGTGAGCAGCGTCTATCCCGGCATGGGCAACTCGGTGCTGATCATCTGCTTCGTCGTCGTCGTCATCGGCGGCATCGGCTCGATCCGCGGCGCGCTGCTGGCGGCGCTCTTGATCGGCATCGTCGATACCTTCGGCAAGGTGCTGCTGCCGCAGGCCGCGGGCGTGCTGGTCTATGTGTTGATGGCGCTGATCCTGCTGTGGAAGCCGGACGGTCTCTTTAAAGCAGGATGACATGGGCGCCATCGAAAAAGACAAACTGCTCTTCGTCGGCCTGTGCTTCGCCGCACTCGCGGCCTATGCCTTCATCGGCGGCAAGTTCGGCATCGATCTGGTCACCAAGATCATGATCTTCGCCATCTTCGCGTTGAGCCTCGAGCTGCTCGTCGGCGGCACTGGCCTGGTGTGCTTCGGCCAGGCGGCGTTCTTCGGCATCGGCGCCTATGCGGCGGTGAGACTCTCGCCAGAGTCCGACGCGGCTTCGGTCTTCTGGCTGTTGCCGGCCGCCGTGCTGCTGGCAGCGCTGTATGCGCTGGCGGTGGGCGCGCTCAGCCTGCGTACCAAGGGCGTGTACTTCATCATGGTCACGCTCGCCTTCGCGCAGATGGCGTACTACGTGGTGCACGACACGCCGCTGGGCGGCGGCACCGACGGCATCTATCTGAACGTCAAGCCCTCGTTCGGGCCCCTGGCGGGCTTGATCAGCCTCGACAACCCGATCACGTTCTACCTCGTGACGCTGGCGATGCTGATCGCCGTCTTCGCTTTTCTCGCCGTGCTGCTGCGCTCGCGCTTCGGCCGCGCGCTCGCGGGCATCCGCGTCAACGAGCAGCGCATGCGCGCCACGGCTTCTCGACCTACCCGTACAAGCTCGCGGCATTCACCGTCTCGGGCGCGATCGCCGGACTGGCGGGCTTCCTGTTCGCGGTCAAGGACGGCTTCGTCAACCCCGAGCTGCTGTCGTGGCACGAGTCGGGCGCCGTGCTGATCATGATCATCCTCGGCGGCATCGGCCATCTGCGTGGCGCGCTGATCGGCGCATTCGCCTTCGCGCTGCTGCAGGAATTCTTCAAGAGCGAAGCGATCTTCGGTGCCTTCGCCAAGCACTGGCATCTCGGCCTCGGGCTGACGATCATCGTCAGCGTGGCGCTGTTGCCCAAGGGTCTGGTCGGGCTGCCTGGGCAGTGGCGCGACCGACTGCTTGGCCGCGCCTCGCGTCGCACCGAAGCGACGACGGGAGAAGCGTCATGAGCGACATCCTCTTGAGAGGCCGCGACATCACGCGTCGCTGGGGCGGCCTCACCGCGGTCAACAAGGTGTCGCTCGATCTGCAGCGCGGCCAGGTGCATGCGGTGATCGGCACCAACGGCGCGGGCAAGAGCACGCTGATCAACATCCTGTCGGGTGAGATTCCGCCGAGCGAAGGCAAGGTCGAGCTGCTCGGCCAGGATGTGACGCAGTGGAGCCAACCACGGCGCGCGCGCGCACGCCTGGGCCGCAGCTACCAGCGCAACACCATCTACCCGACGTTTTCCGTCTTCGAGAACTGCCGTCTCGCTGCGCAGGCGAGCACGCAAAAAGCCTGGCAGTGGTGGCAGAACGCGCAGAGCTGCGAAGCCAGCACCGGCGCGGCTCGCAGCGCCGCCCAGCGCGCCGGCCTCGACGCTTATCTCGACAGCGTGGCCGGTTCGCTCTCGCACGGCCAGAAGCGCCAGCTCGAGATCGCGATGTGCCTGGCCACGAACCCCGAAGTACTGCTGCTCGACGAGCCGCTCGCCGGCATGGGCGCCGAAGAAACCGACCGCATGCTCGAACTGCTCGCCGCGTTGAAACCCGGCCACGCCATCCTGTTGGTCGAGCATGACATGGACGCGGTGTTTCGCATCGCCGACCGCATCACCGTGATGGTCAACGGCAGCGTGATCGCGAGCGACGTGCCGGGCAACATCCGCAACAACGCCGAAGTGCAGGCGGCTTATTTGGGAGGGCACGCATGAGCACCACCTCCGTTCGCCCTGAGCCTGTCGAAGGGCCGGCGGGTCGCGATGGGGCTTCGCCAAGCTCAGCCCGAACGGGTTCTTTGGTTGCGGATCCCATTCTCGAAGCCCGCGGCATCCACGCCTGGTACGGCAGCAGCCATGTGCTGCACGGCATCGACATCGCCATCGGCCGCGGCGAAACCGTTGGCCTGCTCGGCCGCAACGGCATGGGCAAGAGCACGCTGATCCGCACGCTGCTCGGCCACGTGCAGCAGCGCGATGGCCGCATCCATCTCTTCGGGCAGGACATGAGCAAGAGCCGCCCGCATGAAGTGGCGCGGCGCGGCGTGGCCTACGTGCCTGAAGGCCGCGGTGTGTTTCCGAACCTGTCGGTTCGCGAGAACCTGGTGATGGCTGCGAAGCCTTCGCGTGATGCGAACACCGGCTGGAGCTACGAGCGCGTGATGGCCACCTTCCCGCGCTTGTCGGAGCGCGTCAACAACCAGGGTAACCAGCTTTCGGGCGGCGAGCAGCAGATGCTGTCGATCGGCCGCGCGCTGATGACACAGCCCGAGCTCGTCATCCTCGACGAAGCCACCGAGGGCCTGGCGCCGCTGATCGTGGCCGATATCTGGCGCGTCATCAGCGAGATCCGCGCCAGCGGCATCGCGACGCTGATCGTCGATCGCGATTACCGCAAGGTGCTGGCGCAGAGCGACCGCGCCATCGTGCTGCAGAAGGGCCAGGTGGTGCTGGCCGGCGCGTCGGACGCGCTGCGTTCGAGTGACCAGCTCGCGTCCTTCCTCGGCGTCTGAACACTTCTCAGGAGACAGCAACCATGTTGAGCTATCAAGTCGAAGCCTTCGGCAAGCCGTTGGCGCAAGTCATCCGCGAGACCCCCGCGCCGCAGGGCAGCGAGGTCATCGTCAAGGTCGGCAGCTGCGGTGTCTGCCACAGCGACGTGCACCTGCACGACGGCTATTTCGATCTCGGCGGCAACGTCAAGCTCGACATGACGCGCACGGTGCAGCCGCCGCGCACGCTCGGTCACGAGATCGCGGGCGTTGTCGTGGCGGTCGGACCTGATGCGAAGGACGTCAAGGTCGGCGACCGCCGCGTCGTCTTCCCGTGGATCGGCTGCGGCGCCTGCTCACTGTGCGCTGCCGGCAACGAGCACCTGTGCAACAAACCGGCGGCGCTCGGCATCCACCGCGACGGCGGCTTTGCCGATCACGTCAGCGTGCCGCACCCGAAGTACCTGCTCGACTACGGCTCGCTGGCCGAGGAGCAGGCCTGCACCTACGCCTGCTCGGGCCTCACCGCGTACAGCGCGCTGAAGAAGGTCGCGCCGCTCGGCGCGAAAGACCCGCTGCTGATCATCGGCGCGGGCGGCGTCGGCCTGTCGGGCATCCGCCTGGCACGCAAGCTGTTCGAAACGCCGCCGATCGTCGTCGAGCTCGACAAGAGCAAGTGGGACATCGCGCGCGAAGCCGGGGCGGGTGAAGTCATCGATCCCACCGCTGACGGTGCGTTGAAGGCATTGATGAAGAGCACTGGCGGCGTCGCCGCGGCGATCGATTTCGTCGGCGCCGCCGCCACCTTCAACTTCGGCTTCAACGCGCTGCGCAAGGCCGGCAAGCTGGTGTGCGTGGGCCTGTTCGGCGGCTCGACGCCGATCGTGCCGGCCATGATTTCGATGAAGGCCGTCAGCGTCACCGGCTCCTACGTCGGCAGCCTGGCCGAGATGCAGGAGCTGATGGCGATCGCCAAGGGCGGCACGCTGCCGGACCTGCCGCTGACGAGTCAGCCGTTAGGCAAGGCCACCGACGCGCTGGCCGACCTGCGCGCCGGGCGCATCCGTGGCCGCACGATCCTGAAGCCATGAGCGCCGACAACGTCAACCTGAACCCAGTCGCGCTGTGGCGCGACTGGATCGTCAAGTCCGAGACGCAGTGGAGCGAGGCCATGTCGGGCCTGCTCAAGGACGAGCGCGCCGGCGCGGTGCTCAAGCGCCAGATCGACGAGGCGCGCATGGCGCACCGCCAGTTCGGCGAGATGGCGCAGGCCGCGCTCACCGCCGCCTACCTGCCCACGCGCGCCGATGTCGAAGCGCTCGACGAACGCATGGGCCGGCTCGAAGACGGCCTGGCGCAGGTGAGCGCGCAACTCGTCTCGCTGCGCGAGGCGCTCGCGGTGCAAGGCGCGGTCAAGCTGGCGCGCGTGCCGCGCAACCGCAAGCCGCCGTCGAAACAGAAGAGCGCTTCATGAGCAACGCGTCCCCGCAAGCGCTGCCCAACCCGATGCAGCGCGCCCTGACGCGCCTGGGCATCGAGGTCGACGATTTCGCCGCGATGGCCGGCGCGCTCGGCGTCACGCCCAAGGAGACGATCCACGCCAGCGGCACGCTCAAGCTGCATCACTACATCCCGCTGGCCGAGAGCGTCTATCGCGTGCCGGTGCTGATCGTCACCTCGCTCGTCAACCAGCCCTACATCCTCGACCTGGTGCCGGGGCAGAGCATGGTCGAGTACCTGCTGCGCCAGGGCTTCGATGTCTACCTGATCGAATGGGGCCGGCCGCGCCGCGAGCACAAGGACATGGTGCTCGAAGACCATGTGCTGCGTCTCCTGCCCGAGTGCGTCGATGCGGTGCTGCGCGACAGCGGGCAGAAGGAGCTCTCGATCATCGGCTACTGCGTCGGCGGGCTGCTGTCAGCGCTCTACGCCGCCCTCCATGCATCGGACAAGAAATCGGCACCGCTGAAGAACCTGGTGTGCATGGCCGCGCCGGTGAACAGCGACGGCTTGGTGTCGCTGAAAGCCTGGATGGGCGAGGGCTTCGACGAAGAAGCGCTGATCGAGCAGTACGGCAACGTGCCCGCCGATTGGGTGCAGAACACGCTGCGCGCGCTGCGCCCCTTCGGCAAGCTCGCCGGCGCGGCCAGCCTGCTCAACAACATCGATCGCGACGACGTGGTGATCAGCAACCTGCGCATGGGCAAGTGGGAGAGCGACAACATCCCGTTCCCGGGCGGCGTGTTCCGGCAGATGGTCAACGACTTCCTGCGCGGCAACAAGCTCGTCAAGGGCACCTGGCAGATCGGCGGCCGGCGTGTCGACTTGCGCGACATCAAGCAGCCCTTCCTGCACCTGCTGGCGCAGGAGGACCACATCACGCCGCACGCGTCGTCGCAGGATCTGCTGCGCCTGGTCGGCAGCCGCGACAAGCAGGAGCTGGTGATGAAGGGCGGCCATGTCGGCCTCGTCGCCGGCCGCGGCGCGCAGACGCGCATGTGGCCGGCGCTCGAGGCCTGGCTGGCGCCGCGATCGGTTTGAATCTGGAGAAACGATGCGTTGTTATTGCGTGATGCACCACGGCCGGCCGCTCGAGCTGGTGGAGCGATCCATCCCCGAGCCGCAGGGCGATGAAGTGCTGGTCAAGGTCAAGGCCGCGGGCCTGTGCCACACCGATCTGCATTTGTGGGAAGGCCACTATGACCTCGGCGGCGGCAAGAAGCTGATGCTGGCCGACCGCGGCATCAAGCCGCCTTTGACGCTGTCGCACGAGATCGTCGGCGAGGTGGTGGGCAGCGGCAAGACCGTGCTCGTGCATCCGTGGATCGGCTGCGGCGAGTGCGCGGCTTGCCGGCGCGGCGAAGAGAACATCTGCATCAAGCCGCAATCTGTCGGCGTGGTGCGGCCGGGCGGCTTTGCGGAGTACGTGGTCGTGCCGCATGCGCGCTACCTCGTCGCCATCGATGGCCTCGATGCTGCCGAGGCCGCGCCACTGGCCTGCGCCGGCGTGACCACCTACAGCGCGTTGAAGAAGTTCGGCGAGCGAATCACCACCGATCCGCTCGTCATCATCGGCGCCGGCGGCCTCGGGCTGATGGCGATCGAAGTGCTGAAGGCGATGGGTGGCAAGGGCGCGATCGTCGTCGACATCGATCCGTCCAAGCGCGAAGCCGCGTTGAAGGCCGGCGCGCTCGCCGCGATCGACGCCAAGGCGCCCGACGCCGTCGCGCAAGTGCAGGCCGCGACGAACGGCGGCGCGCGCGCGGTGCTCGATCTGGTCGGCGCCACGCCCACCGTCACGCTCGCCACCGCGGCTTGCGCGCGCGGCGGCCACATCGTGATCTGCGGGCTGATGGGCGGCGACATCACGCTCTCGCTGCCGGTGATCCCGATGCGTCCGCTGACGATCCAGGGCAGCTATGTCGGCACGCTCGAAGAGCTGCGCGAGCTGGTGGCGATCGTGCAGCGCACGAAGATGAAGCCGATCCCGGTGCAGCGCCGGCCGATGGCCGAAGTCAACGACGCGATGCAGCAGCTGATCGCCGGCAAGGTGCTCGGCCGCACGATCCTCGTGCCGTGATCTGCTGATGCCCTTCATCGGCCACGACGGCGCGCGAATCCACTGGGACAGCCTCGGCCAGGGCGAGCCCGTCGTCCTCGTCATGGGCCTGGGCTGCAGTTCGGCGATGTGGTTTCGCGTCGCGCCGCAGCTCGCCAAGCAGCACCGCGTCATCCTGCTCGACAACCGCGGCAGCGGCCAGACCGTCGTGCCGCACTTCGTGGTGCACCGCGTGCAGCACATGGCGGCCGACATCGCTGCGGTGCTCGACGCCGCCGGCGAGTTCGACGCGCACGTCGTCGGCTTCTCGATGGGCGGCATGATCGCGCAGCAGTTCGCCATCGACTTCCCCGCGCGCGTGCGCAGCCTCGCGCTGCTGGGCACGCACAGCGGCGGCGCTTGGGCGACCCAGGCCGAGCCGCGGGTGCGCCGGCTGCTGTTCGACAAGGCGACGATGGACGCCGCTGACAGCCTGCACGCGATGCGCCCCTTCACCTACGCGCGCGAAACCGCCGACGACCTGTTCGACGAAGACTCGCTCGTGCGCCTGGCCAACCAGCCGAGCGCGCGCGACTACCAGGCGCAGCTCTATGCGCTGATCGGCTGGTCGGCGTATCAGCAGCTGCCGCGCTTCGCGTGCCCCACGCTGGTCATGCACGGCCTGCAGGATCAACTGATCCCACCGGCCAACGCAAAGCGCACGGCCGAGCGCATTCCGGGTGCCGAGCTGATCGAGCTGCCCGATGCCAGCCACTGGCTGATGACCGACCAGAATGCGAAGGTGCTGGCCGCGCTGCGCCGCCACATCGACACCCACTCGCCATGACGAGGTACGCGCCATGCGCCTGATCGTGATCTTCGAAGACGAACCGCCGATGGCCGAGGTGCGCGCGCGCCTCGAGCCCGCGCACCTCGCCTTCCTCGAAGCGCACCGCGACGAGATCAAGCAAGCGGGCGGGCTGCGCAACGAGCCCGGCGGCGCCTACGTCGGCGGGCTGTGGGTGTTCGAGGTGGCGTCGAAGGCGCGTGCGATCGAGCTGATCGAGGCCGACCCCTACTACCACGCGCACCGCCGCCCCTATCGCCTGCTGGTATGGGGCAAGGCGCTGCCGCAATACGAGGTAACGATGTGAGCTCACTCGACGGCCTGAAAGTCATCGATCTCTCCCGCGTGCTCGGCGGCCCCTACTGCACGCAGATCCTGGCCGACCACGGCGCCGACGTGCTGAAGATCGAGCCGCCGCAAGGCGACGAGACGCGCGGCTGGGGCCCGCCGTTCGATGCGCACGGCACCGCGTCGTACTTCCTCGGCCTGAACCGCAACAAGCGCGGCATGACGATGGACCTGGCGCAACCGGCGCAACGCGAAGCCCTGCTCGCGCTGCTGCAAGACGCCGACGTGCTGGTGGAGAACTTCAAGACCGGCACGATGGAGAAGTGGGGCCTGGGCTTCGACACGCTGCACGCGCGCTTTCCGCGCCTCGTGCACTGCCGCGTCAGCGGCTTCGGCGCCGACGGCCCCAAGGGCGGCCTGCCCGGCTACGACGCCGCCATCCAGGCGATGGTGGGCCTGATGAGCATCAACGGCGAGACCGATGCGAACGGTGGCGCGCCCGTGCGCATGGGCGTGCCGGTGGTGGACATCGCGACCGGCCTCAACGCCGCGCTCGGCATCATGTTTGCGCTGAAGGAACGCGAGCGCAGTGGCAAAGGCCAGTTCGTCGAGGCCGCGCTCTACGACTGCGGCCTGTCGCTGCTGCACCCGCACTCGGCCAACCACCTGCTCGATGCGCGCATCGTGCCCGGCCGCAGCGGCAACGCGCACCCCAACATCTGCCCCTACGACACCTTCGCCACCGGCAGCACGCCCATCTTTCTGGCGGTGGGCAACGACGGCCAGTTCGGCAAGCTGTGCGAGGGCATCGGCGCGCCTGAACTTTCGAGTGACCCACGCTTCGCGAACAACGCGCTGCGCTCGGCGAACCGCATCGAGCTCAAGCGTTTGCTCGAAGCGAAGTTGGCGCAGTTCGATTGCGAGCCGCTGGCCGACCGCCTGGTGCGCGCCGGCGTGCCCTGCGCGCCGATCCACGACGTGCCGGCGGCGCTGGCCGACCCGCACACGCAGCACCGGGGCATGGTGGTTGAGATCGGTGGTGAATACCGCGGGGTGGCGTCGCCGATCAAGTTGTCGAGGACGCCGGCGACTTATCGGGTGGAGCCGCCGAAGGGCAGCGCGTAGAAGACTGCATCTGCCCATGATCCCGCCCTGCCGCGCGATGATCGGCCCATGAGCGCCGATCCGTCGCACGCGACCCGACCTGCTGCCGACAAGCCCACGGAGTCGTCAACCTGGAACGACGACGGACCCTGGCTCGCCCTGCGCCATCCGGTCTTTCGAGTCCTCTGGCTGACCAGCGGCGCCTACTTCATCGCCAATGCGATGCACCTGACGGCGGTGGCCTGGCTGACGGTGGAGCGAACCGCATCGTCCTTTCTGGCCGCGCTGGTGCAGACGGCGGTGTTCCTGCCGATGTTCGTGCTCTCGCTGCCGGCGGGCGTGCTGGCCGACACCACCGATCGCCGTCGCTTGATGCTCGTCGCGTTGTCGGTCCAGGCGCTGGCCGTGACGGTGCTCGTCCTCATGCTGCTCCTCGGGTGGGCGGGTTCGACGAGCATGCTGCTGCTGACCTTCGTCGCGGGCTGCTGCACCGCGCTCATCCTGCCCGCATGGAACTCGATGGTCGGCGAGATCCTGCCGCGCGAGCGCCTGCCTCAAGCCATCGTGACCATGAGCGTCGCCTACAACGCCGCGCGGGCGCTCGGCCCGATGCTGGCCGGGTTGCTGTACGCCGCGCTGCACCGCTGGATGTCGGCGGCTCCGCGCGACGCAGCGAATGCCGCCGATGCGCAGCTATCGCCCGAGCAGGCGGTCACCCTGGTCGTCGAGAGTGCGCTGTGGGCCGGCGCGGTGGCGGGCAGTGCGGTGCTGGTCCTGTCCCTGGCCGGGGTGATGGCGCTGGCATGGACGATCCGCCGCTGGCCGCCCAAACCGCATCCGGTCCGGCGCCTGCCCGCCGAGCGGCTGTGGGGCGGCACCCTGGCGGGGCTGCGCTACGCCTGGCACTCGCACACCGTGCTGTCCCAGCTGGTGCGCACGGCGGCCTACGGCGCCTCCGGCTCGGCGCTCTGGGCGCTGCTGCCGGCGATCGGCGCCCAGCGGCTGGGCAGCGGCGCATCGGGCTACGGTCTGATGATGGGTTGCCTGGGCGGCGGTGCCGTCGCCATGAGCTTCGTGATCGGGCGCCTGCGCACCGGCCTCGGATTGGAGCGGCTGATCGTTGCCGGCGTGCTGGTGTTCGCGCTGGCGATGGTGGTGTCGGCGCTGTCGCCGGTGGCGTGGCCGGTGTACTGGGCGCTGGCGGCGTCGGGCGCAGCCTGGATGGCGGTGATGTCCACCTTCAACACCGCGACGCAGACCAGTGCCCCGCCTTGGGTGCGATCGCGCGCGTCGGCGTTGCACGTGCTCGCGGCGCTGGGGTCCTTCGCGTTGGGCTCTGCGGCTTGGGGCGCGGTCGCCAGCCTCGCCGGCCTGCCCGTGGCGCTGCTGATTGCGGCCGTGACGATGATGGCGGGTCTGCTGCTGGCCCGGCCGTTTCCCCTGAGGATGGGCGCTGCGCTCGAAGTCACGCCGGCACCCCTCGAACACCTGCTCATCGCCGACGAGCCCGACCCCGAGGCCGGCCCCGTGGCGGTGGAACTGATCTACCGCGTGCGGCCCGAGGCGACCGAAGCCTTCGTCAGCGATGTCGGGCGACTCAGGGCGCCGCGGCAACGCGATGGCGCCTTGTTCTGGCGGCTGTATCGCGATCTGGAGGATCGGCAACGGTACGTCGAGCGTTTCATCGTGCAGAGCTGGGCGGACTATCTGCACCAGCGCAGTCGGCAAACGCTGGCCGACCGCGAGCTGGAAGCGGATCTGCGCGAGCACCTGTGCGAAGGCAGCGTGATCGAGACGCGGCACTACCTGGCGGAGCGGTGAGGGCCTTCGTCACCCAGCCGCAGCGCAACGCGCACCGCGACGCGCTGAAGCATCGGCGGCCGGGAACGCGCTATGCGTTCGTCTCCGTCGAGCAACTGATCGAAGACTTCATCGCGGCGGTGGACGCCGCAAGGAAGAAGGAGCGATGAGCAAGAGAACGCTGACCATCACGCTGCAGCCGGACTGGAAGGCTGCGCTTCGCCAAGCCGGCCACCGGCAGCACGGCCATCTTCCTGGCCGTGCAACGACGGCCAGTTCGGCAAGCTGTGCGAACTGATCGGCGCGCCCGAGCCGCCCGCCGATCCGCCCTTCGTCACCAACAAGCAGCGCAACGCGCACCGCGACGCGCTGAAGCAGTTGCTCGAAGCGAAGCTGAAGCAGTTCAACTTCGATTCCCGCGCGCTGCCGGCCTACTGTGCAGCTTCATCACCGCGACGAGCGACACGCCGCGAAGGAGTATCCATCCCGACTACGGGCGATGCCCAATGAATCACCCAGTGTTCTGAGTCCCCAAGCAAGACTGTTCGATACGAGCTTGTTCGACGCCCCCATTGCAATTGGGCATCACCCCGCAGAGTTCAGACTTGCTGCGCGACAGGCGCGACGACTGAGCGGTGACCGGCCGCAACGCGCTGAACTTCGAAATCTCGTAAACATCGACAAAAAAGTTACCGCTGTCGCCAAGGGGAGCGCTCGCAATAAGTGATGCCCCGTTAGGCTGTTCTTGCTGTGCGTCGGCTTCGCGTGCCGAGTTGCGCAGTCTTGCCATCGAAAGGCACCTCGCGTCTTCATCTGCAAGCCAGTACAGCTCTCGCTCGTCTAACAACAGAGTCTCATGAGACAACAAATATTTCCGCCAGGGATCGAAACTCGACAAGTGTCGGCCGCTCCCAAACCTCGTCGGTTTTGTCTTGCGATCGTCCCTCCGGAGCCTGTCCGGAATTTTGTGTGCGAGGCATAGCATGACGCCAAGGAGCATGTATGCCGATCAAGACCGAGACGACAGATCAGCAAGACCAAGGCCAAGAACGCGGCCATCGCGGCGCGGACGGCGGCGCTGCCGAAGATCCCCAAGGAGGTCATTGACCAGTTGGTCACCGGCCCGATGAGCGCGGCCGAGGTCAACGACCTGTCGATGGCGCTGAAGAAGGCGCTGGTCGAGCGCGCGCTGGGCGCCGAGCTGTCGCACCACCTGGGCTATGCGCCCGGCGCCGAGCGGCCCGAGGACGCAGGCAACCACCGCAACGGCGCCAGCGCCAAGACCGTGCTCACCGACGACGGCCCGCTGCGCATCGAGGTGCCGCGCGACCGCCACGGCTCTTTCGAGCCGCTGCTCATCCGCAAGCACGAGCGGCGCTTCACCGGCTTCGACGACAAGATCATCGCCATGTACGCGCGCGGCATGACGGTGCGCGAGATCCAGGGCTTTCTGGCCGAGCAGTACGGCACCGAGGTCAGCCCCGAGTTCATCAGCGCGGTCACCGATGCGGTGATGGCCGAGGTCAGGTGCCTGGCAGGCCCGCCCGCTGGAGCCGATGTACCCGGTGGTGTTCTTCGACGCGCTGCGGGTGAAGATTCGCGAGGACGCGGTGGTGCGCAACAAGGCCATCTACCTGGCGCTGGGCGTGCTGCCCGACGGCACGCGCGACATCCTGGGCCTGTGGATCGAGGGCAGCGAGGGCGCGAAGTTCTGGATGAAGGTCTTCAACGACCTGAAGACGCGCGGCGTGGCCGACATCCTGATCGCCGTCACCGACGGCCTGAAGGGCATGCCCGAGGCGCTGGCCGCGGTGTTCCCTGCCACCACGCTGCAGACCTGCATCGTGCACCTGATCCGCAACAGTCTGGACTATGCGAGCTGGAAGGATCGCAAGGCGCTGGCCGCGGCGATCAAGCCGATCTACACGGCACCCAGCGCCGAGGCCGCGCAGGCCGAACTCGACGCGTTCGAGCAAGGCGCGTGGGGCGCGAAGTTCCCGACCGTGGTGGCCGCCTGGCGCCGGGCCTGGGACCGCGTGATCCCGTTCTTCGCCTTCCCGCCGGCGGTGCGCCGCGTGATCTACACGACCAACGCGATCGAGAGCATCAACGCGCGGCTGCGCAAGATCATCAAGACGCGCGGGCACTTCCCCAGCGACGAGGCGGCCACCAAGCTGATCTGGCTGGCGCTGCGCAACATCACGGCCGACTGGGGCCGCGCGGCGCAGGACTGGAAGGAGGCGATGAATCAGTTCGCCATCCTCTACGAGGAGCGCTTCACGCATGGGCACGACACTGCGCGCGCGGGCCGATAGGTAATGCATGAGTACATGGCACAACCGGGGGCCTCCGGCGGCCTGGCAGGGGCCTCGAATACATTGAAGTCAAATCAGCCAACAGCCAATTCAACAAACCGCCTCGCACACAGAAATTCTGACACTCCCGTCCCTCGTGACGATTGACTCTATACAGTTGGACTCGACAATTCTCGTCGCAGACGAACTGCCAAACGACGCCTTCCGAAAAATCGTAGACGCGAACAACGTCCCCTTGCTTTCGAAGCAGCCCCGACTTGTCCACCTCCGCCACCGCTGAGGCACGCCTGCTCGCTCGCGCATCAAATCGATTGACCTTAGCGCTCTTCTTGGCCCACTGAGAATCGATCTGACTCGCAATTTCGTATGTATCAACCATGGAAACATCCCGGTCTTTGAGAGACCGTCGCCCTCAGGTACCCGCGCGCGCGTCCGGCCCGGCTCTTCGTCGGAAGCTGCGCTGCGTCCCCAACTGAGAAACAGGGAACACATCATGTCTGTCCATTGCACGTTGGCACATCGATCCTCGCCAACAACAAGCGCGCGAATGAAGAAAACTCCATGATGCTGCGATGACGAACTTTAGCTACTCCACGGCATCGCGGTTGAGCAAAGATCTAGCAGTTAGCTGCCAGGTCGCCGAATGCTGAAGTGGACTTGGCGACGAGTTCAGAAAGTTCGTCCACCTTGAGGCGCTCCGAGCCGCGGCTTCGGCGGCGAGAAAAACTTCCACAGCAACTTTCTGAGAGATAGTCAGCAGTTCATCTGGACTAATCCAGTGACTTTCCCTTGCGAGCCAACTGTCGACCATGAATGCATACAGATCCCATACCTCTCGCAGGTCCGCCTCGCGTTGCATGAGATCAGGCAAAAGCGCCAACAGCATGGGCCGTACGGTCAACTCTGGAATTCGCTCTACCAATGTCCGCGCGCGCTTTCGGCTAGAGGTTCGGTACCAGGGGATTGTCCTGCTTATGTACGAACTCACTTGATTGGAACTAAACGGAAGCAAGTAGATTTTCTTGAAGTGATGTGATCCCGACGATCCGGCCCGTTTCGGGCTTACGCGTGAGATGCCTGTTGCGCTCGGCAGAGCTGCATCGCTTGTGAAGAACTGAGTTCTGCAAGTTATTAGCACCCTTGAAGTCAACTTTGAAGTGCAACACCGGCGGGACGAGCGAAGAAGACTTCGCTCGGTGTTTTGAAGCCCAGGCGCAACCTGGGCCTGTTGTTGAGAGCGAGGGCGATGCGATTGCATTGCGCCTGGTCGACGTGGCGCATGCACGTGCCCTTGGGCAGGTACTGCCGGATCAGCCCGTTGGTGTTCTCGTTGGTGCCGCGCTCCCACGAGTGGTAGGGCGTGGCGAAGTAGAACTTGACCGTGGACATCTGCTCCACACTGGCGTAGTCGTGGAACTCGGTGCCGTTGTCCAGCGTGATCGTTTTGATCCGGCCCTTCAACGCGCTCACCGAGCTGGCCAGCGCCGCGCTGGCCTGGGCCTTGGTGCGTGCGCTGAGCTTCTTCATCACCAGGTAGCCCGTTGCACGCTCGACCAGGGTCAGCACGCAGTGGTGCTGATCGCTGCCCATCACCGTGTCGCCTTCCCAATGGCCGAGTTGCTTTCTGCGCTCGACCGCGACGGGTCGCTCGCTGATGTGGCGCTTGCCAGCCAATTTGCCTCTGGTGGCGGGGCTGCCGCGGTGCTTGCGGCCGAACTTGCTGACGATGCGCAACTCGGTCCACAGCTGCCGCCGGCGCGCCGATCGCGGCGCAGGTAGCGGTAGATCGTCTCGGCGCTCATCGAGCGCTGGCCTTCGAGCCTTGAGCGTCCTGCGATCTGTCGCGGGCTCCACTTGCGCCGGATCTGGAGGCGCACCCGGCTCCATTCTTGTTGGCTGTATTGGTTTTTCTTGCGGCTGCGCCGGCGTCGGCCCATGGCGTACTCGTGCGCCTTCTCGGCGCGGTAGCTGCCGTCGTGGCGCGTGGCGTTGCGCCGCAGCTCGCGGCTGACGGTCGAGGCGCTGCGATCCAGCGCCAACGCGATCTGACGCAAGCTGCATTGCTGGCGATGCATGTTGCCAATGACGTATCGTTCGCCTTGGGTGAGTTGGCGATATCCCATGTTTGCAACCCCTTCTTGCCGGATGGAGGTGCGGGCAGTGTCGCCACTCCCCACCTCTTTGGAGAAGGTGTTGCACTTACTTTGCCAAGCCGCGACCGCTTTGAAGTCGGCTGCAAGGACCATGAGCTGCTGCAGGCGTTTGCTGTGGTCGGCGATCGCTTGCGTGTCTTCGTCCAGCGCATCAAGCAGCAAGATTGTTGAGCGCTTGTTGGACACCGCCTTAATCTGATCTGTGGCGTCTGCTCGTCCAAGCGGCACGAGTGCCACCTCTCGACGACGCTTTCTCGTACGAGAGAGTTCCCCTGATAGAGATTCAGCAGCAACGTGGTCTTCCCCATGCCCGAATCAGCAAGGACTAGAACGTGCACTTTGTCGGTTGAGTCTAAGGACCTGTCGATGGCGGGAAACACCTGTTCTCTGACAAACGCAAAGTCTCGGAGGTCATCTTCGTTTGCTGGATCGACGTTCGACGCGTCGGGCTCGATGTAGTTGACGACAGCTTGAGTTATCTCAGCATCCGTGAAACTCGATACGTGTGTCTTTGCCAGCATGGATGCTGAAGCTGCAGCGCTGGGGAGTGTCAGTATTTCTGTGTGCGAGGCGGTTTGTTGAATTAGCTGTTGGCTGATTTGACTTCAATGTATTCGAGGCCCCTGCCAGGCCGCCGGAGGCCCCCGGTTGTGCCATGTACTCATGCATTACCTATCGGCCCGCGCGCGCAGTGTCGTGCCCATGCGTGAAGCGCTCCTCGTAGAGGACGGCGAACTGATTCATCGCCTCCTTCCAGTTGTGCGCCGCGCGGCCCCAGTCGGCCGTGATGTTGCGCAGCGCCAGCCAGATCAGCTTGGTCGCCGCCTCGTCGCTGGGGAAATGCCCGCGCGTCTTGATGATCTTGCGCAGCCGCGCGTTGATGCTCTCGATCGCGTTGGTCGTGTAGATCACGCGCCGCACCGCCGGCGGGAACGCAAAGAACGGGATCACGCGGTCCCAGGCCCGGCGCCAGGCGGCCACCACGGTCGGGAACTTCGCGCCCCACGCACCTTGCTCGAACGCATCGAGTTCGGCCTGCGCGGCCTCGGCGCTGGCCGCCGTGTAGATCGGCTTGATCGCCGCGGCCAGCGCCTTGCGATCCTTCCAGCTCGCGTAGTCCAAGACTGTTGCGGATCAGGTGCACGATGCAGGTCTGCAGCGTGGTCGCCGGGAACACCGCGGCCAGCGCCTCGGGCATGCCCTTCAGGCCGTCGGTCACGGCGATCAGGATGTCGGCCACGCCGCGCGTCTTCAAGTCGTTGAAGACCTTCATCCAGAACTTCGCCCCCTCGCTGCCCTCGATCCACAGCCCGAGGATGTCGCGCGTGCCGTCGGGCAGCACGCCCAGCGCCAGGTAGATCGCCTTGTTGCGCACCACCGCGTCCTCGCGAATCTTCACCCGCAGCGCGTCGAAGAACACCACCGGATACATCGGCTCGAGCGGGCGGGCCTGCCAGGCACCCGACCTCGGCCATCACCGCGTCGGTGACCGCGCTGATGAACTCGGGGCTGACCTCGGTGCCGTACTGCTCGGCCAGAAAGCCCTGGATCTCGCGCACCGTCATGCCGCGCGCGTACATGGCGATGATCTTGTCGTCGAAGCCGGTGAAGCGCCGCTCGTGCTTGCCGATGAGCAGCGGCTCGAAGGTGCCTTGGCGGTCGCGCGGCACCTCGATGCGCAGCGGGCCGTCGTCGGTGCGCACCGTCTTGGCGCTGGCGCCGTTGCGGTGGTTGCCTGCGTCCTCGGGGCGCTCGGCCCCAGGTCATAGCCCAGGTGGTGCGTCAGCTCGGCGCCCAGCACGCGCTCGACCAGCGCCTTCTTCAGCGCCATCGACAGATTGTTGAACTCGGCCGGGCTCATCGGGCCGGGCACCAACTGGTCAATGATGGCCTTGGGGATCTTCTGCAGCGCCGCGCTCTTAGCGGCAATGGCCGCGTTCCTGGCCTTGGTCTTGCTGATCTTCTCAGTCGTCTCGGTCTTGATTGGCATACATGCTCCTTGGCGTCATGCTATGCCTCGTACACAAAATTCCTGACAGGCTCCAGCACTGCGTCTCTTCACTTGCCAAATGGTCAACTTTGCGAGCGGCTTTACAGCATTTGCAAGAAGACCTAGTGCAGCCACCAACCCGCCAAACAGAAGCCACGCAGGAGAATTGAGCAGGCTATTGACGATGGACTGAGCCGCAATCACAAAGTCGGTCATACCTTCTCCCGTTGGGATAATGATGGTGCCATGCGCACGTCGCGGTGCGCAGATTTTCGGGTGCGCTTCAATCAGCAACCCGGGTCCTACGCGCGCCAAGCATTTGCTGCGGCGCCTCGTTCAAGGAGCAAACATGAACCTCGATGAGAAGGGCCTTGCCACGCGCCGCGCCGTGCTGGGCGACACCTACGTCGACAGCGCGCTGGCCAAGGCCACGCCGTTCACCGCGCCGCTGCAGGAGCTGGTGACGCGCCACGCCTGGGGCAACACCTGGCAGCGCCCGGGCATCGACCTGCGCACGCGCAGCATCGTCACCGTGTCGATGCTGGTGGCGCTGGGCCGCATGCACGAGCTGAAGGTCCACGTGCGCGGCGCGCTGAACAACGGCGTGACGAAGGAGGAGCTGCAGGAGATCTTCCTGCACGCCAGCGTGTACTGCGGCTTTCCGGCCGCGGTGGACGCCTTTCGCAGCGCGGCCGAGGTGATCGACGCCGCGGCCGCGGCCAGGTGCAGGCCGCACGGGCGCCCGGCGCGCCGCGTCGCGACCCGCTCACGCAACGTCGCCCGAACCACAGCACCGACAGCCCCGCCCCCGCCACCAGCAGCACCGCCGCCACCAGCGCCACCAGCCCCGTCAGTTCCGTATCGCGCTTGCTCACCTGCAGGCGCGAGCCGAGGTTCTGGTAGACGCTGCGCAGCGCCTCGGCCGTGCCGGCATGGTGGTACTCGCCGCCGGTGATCTGCGCCACGTGGCGCAGCGTCGGTTCGTCGAGTTGCAGGTACATCGCCAGGCCCTCGCCCATCGCGGTGTGGCCGTCGGGCGTGCCCAGGCCGACGACGTAGATGCGCACGCCGCGGTCGGCGGCCATCTTCGCGGCTTCCAGCGTGTCCACCCCCGTGGTGCGGCGGCCGTCGGAGAGCAGGATGATCGCCGCCGACTCGTAGGAGCCGGGCGGCACGGGCGTCGATCTCCTTCGGCGGCGCTTTCTTCTCGGCCTTCTTCTCGTCGAGGCTGCGCGCCGCTTCGCGGCGCGAAGGGCCGAAGGTCATCTCGCCGAGGTCGATGCCGTGGTCGGGGAACAGCTCGGCCAGGCACACCACGATGGCGTTGCCGATGGCCGTGCCGTACTGCATCTGGATGGCGTCGACTGCGCTCGCGAGCGAAGGGCGGTCGATCGTGGCGCGCTGCGCCACTTGCGCGCTGCCCGCGAAGGTGACCAACCCGACTTCGATGTGCCTGGGCACCTCGGCGAGGAACGCCTTGGCCGCCTCCTGCGCGGCCACCATGCGCGTGGGCTTCACGTCCGCCACGCGCATGCTGCGTGAAATGTCGATCGCCAGCAGGATCGTGGACTTGGCCCACGGCAGCGGCACCGGCGCCGTCGGCCGCGCGAGGGCCAGCAGCAGCAGCGCCAGCGCGATGAAGATCAGCGCCGGGGGCAGGTGCCGCCGCCACTGCGGGCCCGCGGCCTCGCGAACGACGCGCAAGCTGGAATACACGAGCACAGTCTTGCGGGCGCGGCGCAGCAGCCACAGGTAGAGCGCCGCCAGCAACGGCAGCGCCAGCATCCACCACAGGTTGTGAGGCCACAAGAAGTACATCGGCTCCACCGCGCGCTACATCCCGCGATGTTTCCCGGGCGCGTGGCACGCGCCCGGGAAGCGGCATCGGGAACGCATTTTGAGGGAATGACCAGCGCGAAGAAAAAGATAAAGGCTCGGCCACGGCCTGCGGTCCTATGCTGGGCCTTCAACCACCGACACACCAGGGAGACCCGTCATGGCCAATTCCATCGCCGCTCACAAGCATCGAACCCGCCTGCACGTGCTGCGCGACCGCCTGCGGCGGGCCTTGCGCGACGCCAAGCGCCGTCTGCCCGGCGCGCTGGACCGGGTGTCAGCGCACCGCACCAAGCGAGCCGAGTACCGCGCAGCGCATTCGTAGCGCACGCGCTGCGGCGCATGGCCTGCGCCAGCGGCGCTCGGCGCCCTGGCGCAGCCTTTGTCACTGCGCCGCGGCCTTGCTCGAGACCACGTACATCCCGAGCACCGGATTTCTCTGCTCGCAGCGGATCGGCGCTTCGCGCATCGTCTGCACTTGCAGCCCGCACGCCGCCGCCATCTTGCGCAGCGCGTTTTCGCCGTGCGCATAGCGCAGGCTCGGCAGCAGCTGAAGATCTTCGTCGTTGCGGCTGCGCTCGACGCTGAAGGCGAACAAGCCGCCCGGCCGCAGGACGCGCGCGACGCCGTCGAACACGGCCGCGAGATCGCCGACGTAGATCAGCACGTCCGCGGCCACCACCAGGTCGGCCTGCAGCGTCGTCGCGGCGAGAAATTCGACGAGATCGGCATGCACGAGTTCGCGGTAGGCGCCGCGCCGGCCGGCCTGCTCGATCATCTGCTTGGAGATGTCCACGCCGACGATCATGTCGCTGCACTGCGCCAGCAGCGGTGCGCACAGGCCGGTGCCGCAGCCGAGGTCGAGCGCGCTGTGAAAACGCTGGCCTGAAGCGACGATCGGGCGCAGCAGTTCTTCGTGGCCGCGGTAGCCGAGCTGCTCGACGACGTGGCCCTGGAACTCGGCCGCGTAGTCGTCGAACAGGGCCTCGACGTATTGCCGCGGCGCCTGTCGCGGCGCCGCAGTCGCCTTGCGCACGGCGGCCAGGTAGTAGTCGTGCAGCTCGCGGTCGGCGCCGAGCGCGATGGCGCGCTCGAAGCTGTGCGCCGCGGCGTCGAAGCGATGCAGCTCACGCAGCAGGCCGCCGCGTCCGCTCCATGCCGCGGCGTGCCCGGGGTCGATCTCGACGGCGCGATCGAAGGCCGGCAAGGCTTCCTGCGCGCGCCCGAGCCGCATCAGGCACTGCGCCTTGGCAAACCACAAGCTTGCCGAGCGATCGGCCAGCGCCAGCGATGTGTTCAGCGCATCGAGCGCCGGCAACCACGCGCCCTCGGCCGCGTGCGTCATGCCGAGAAAGCCCCAGGCGTCGGCGAAGCTGGCATCGCCGGCCGTGGCCCGCTGCAGATAGGGCAGCGCCTCGCGCGTGCGCCCCAGATGGAACAGCGTGATGCCCAGGTTGCCGAGCACCGAAGGCCGATCCGGCGTGAGCGCGAGGCAGCGCTCGAAGCATTCGCGCGCCGGTTCGAGCCGCCCGGCTTCGAAATGGCCGATGCCCTCGAAGAACATCTCTCGCGACTTCTCCTGCGATTTCTCGTGCGGTTGCTCTTGTGCGGTTGCTCTTGCGCGGCGCTCATGTCGTGCACTCGACGGCTGGATGAGGGTGTCGCGCGGACGGTAGCAGAAGCGCCGCTTGCGGCAGCGCACGCGCCGATATAGTGATGACGCGATCTGATCTCGGCCCACCATGCCCAGCACCCAGCGTCCCCGCATCACCCCCATCGCCGGCCCCATCCTCGGCGAGTTCCTGATCGGCATCAGCGTGGCGATGGCGGTGCTTGTGGATGGCATCGCAGATCTCCGACGCGACGGCCGGCGCGTTCGGCATGAGCCAGCAGGTGCTCGAATCGCTGTTCGTGCTGTTTCGCGTGATCGCACTCGGCGTCGGCGTGACGATCACGCAAGCGCTCGGCGGGCGGCGCTCGGACGCAGCGCGCGGCGCCGCGCTGGTGGGCCTGGGCGGCTGCACCTGGGTCGGCGCGGTGGCGGCACTGTGGCTGCTGCTCTTCAGCGGCTGGACCTTGGATGCGCTCAACGCGCCGGCGGCGGTGACCGCGATCGCTGCGCCCTACATGCCGCTGCTCGCGGCCGCCGCGCTGCTCGAAGCCTACAACCTGGTGATGGCCAGCATCCTGCGCGCGCACCTGCATGCACGCGACACGCTCTACGTCATGCTGGTGATGCACGCCGTGCACCTGGCGCTGGCTGCGCCGCTGATGCTGGGCGTGGCCGATTGGCAGGGCATGGGCCTGGCGGGCAATGCGCTGGCGCTGACGATCAGCCGCGGCGTCGGCCTCGCGCTGCACCTGTGGCTGTGGAAGCGGCGCATGCAGCTCGTGCCGACGCGCCACGACTGGTGGTACTGCCCGGCGCATGCGCTGATGCCGGTGCTGCGCGTCGGCGTGCCGGCCGCGTCGCTCGAAATCGCCTACCGCCTGGCCTTCATGATGTCGCTGGCCGCCGCGGCCAAGCTCGGCGTCGAGGCGCTGGCGACGCAGGCCTACGTGCTGCAGATGCTGCGCTACGTGCTGCTGATCAGCCTGGCCATCGGCTGGGCCGGCGAGATCATGGTCGGCCACCTCGTCGGCTCGGGCGAGTTCGGCGCCGCGCACCTGCTGGTGCGCAAGGCCTTTCGCAACGGCCTGATGGCGTCGGGCGCGATGGCGCTGATCGCCGCCGTGAGCGCGCCGTGGCTGATGCGCTTCTTCACGCGCGACCCGGCGGTGATCGAAGCGGCGCAGACGCTGCTGTGGATTTCGCTGGCGCTGGAGACCGGACGTGTCGCCAACCTCGTGGTGTTCGGCGCACTGCGCTCCACCGGTGACGTGATCTTGCCGGTGACGGCCGCGATCGTCTCGATCGTGCTCGTGCTCGGCTTCGGCTCGCTGCTGCTCGGCGCGCGCTACGGCCTGGTCGGCATCTGGATCGCGTATGCGGCCGACGAGTGGATCCGCGGCGCGCTGATGTTCTGGCGCTGGGAGACGCACGGCTGGGTCAGCCATGCGCGCGCGATCCACGAACGTCTGAGGTCGCCGGGGGTGGAGAGCCGGTTCTGAGGGTATCGAAGTTCGGCGTCAAAAAGTCGAATTGACGCCATAAAGCACCTGGGCTAGGCACAATACTGTTCAGATACGAAGCACCGGCGTTGGCTGATGCTTCTGATGGAGCAACGCGCCTCGATGGCGGACGTTGAAGTTGCTCATCTTGCGTTTGACGCCGCGCGGATTGAAGCGCCCGCGACTGCTGACGCAGCGACCGCGTGCGATCGTCTCGAGCAGCGCATCGCGCCAGGCAGTCAAACGCTCAGGGGGGAACAGCCGCAGCTTGCGGCATCTTGCGCTTGATCACGCGTACTGCGTGCGTGAAGCTCAGGCGATCTGGGTCGAGCCCGTGCGGCCACGCGGCTTGCGCCATCAACTGTCGGATGGCGAAGTG
The DNA here is from genome assembly GCA_963738605.1 of uncultured beta proteobacterium. Taxonomy (GTDB): domain Bacteria; phylum Pseudomonadota; class Gammaproteobacteria; order Burkholderiales; family Burkholderiaceae_C; genus CADEEN01. The sequence continues at coordinate 5,083 of CAVTXG010000003.1, read as the reverse complement.
CGCCAACAGCAACCCCCACAGCTCTTGCAACACCAGGTCGGGCGTCTTGCTGCGCAGCACCGTGCTGTTGGCGCGCAGGTGCGTCTTGAACTCGTCGAACACGCCCTCGATCTCCCAGCGCTCGTGGTACAGCGCGGCCAACTCCAGCGCCGGCGCGTCAGCGGGGTCGAGGATGTTGGTCACCAGGCGGTAGCTGTCCTGCGGCGGCGTGGCCGAGTCCTCGAGCGTGTAGTCGATGACGCGCACGACTTGCCCCGCATTGCGAGGCCTGTCGCCGCTGTCGAACACAGCGCTGAGGTACGAACCATCGGGCAGCATCCGCTGCACCGGCAGCTTGAGATTGGATTTGACTCGCCAGGCCAGCTTGGCGCCGCTGGCGCAGGCGATGCGCCACAGCTTGAAGCCGTAGAAGTTGCGGTCGGCCAGCACAAGCATGCCGGGCAAAAGCTTGGCCGGCAGCATCTGCGCGGCCATCGCCTGCTCGCTGCGGGCGTAGGGCGCGACCTCGGCGGCCGTCACCACATGCGTGCCGCACTCCACCAGGCCCAGCAGGCGCGCCTGCGGGAAGGCGCTCTGACCCCGTGAAGCGCCCGGGTAGCCGAAGTACTCGGCATTGGCCGCCTCATCGGCGACGTCCATGCAACTGCCGTCCAGCGCCATGATCGCTGCGATGAGCAAGACCACCACCGCCGTCAGGAGCCCGCGCGCCGCCGCTGCCACTGCGACCACCTCTGCCGCTGTGGCCGAAGTCAAAGCCAAGACCCTGCGCCTCGCACCCGAGTACGAAGCCGGCCTGGCGTTGCTGAAGGGCGTGCTGGGGGTGCCGGTCAACAAGATGGTCAACGAGGCCGTGGCCGAATACATCCGCAAGCGCACCGCCGAAGTGGAGGCCGACCTGACAGGCGTGCTCGATCGGGTCAAGGCCTATCGGTGCGCCGATCCGCACTTCAAGCAGGCACTGGCGAAGTTCGTCGATGCCGAGGCACGTCAGGGTCAGCGTGATCCGGTCGAGGGCGTCGTGGCCGAGCGCGCGCCACCGGCCGCGCTGCGCCGCAAAGCGAAGCAGCGCACGGCGCAGTCGATGATCCGCGACATTGGCAAAGCCGGGACCCGATAGCGGCCGTGGCGGGCGCGCCGTTGCCCGATTGGGACGAGGACAGCGAGGCGCTGCGCAAGAACCTGGCGCGCGTCAGCGCCGCCATCGAGCGCGACGCGTTGCGCCGCGTGACGCCGACGCTGGCTGCTGCGAAGCGCTGGCACAAGGACATGATGGCCGGCCTGCGGGTGGACAAGCCGCAGAAGGTTGGCCACTTTCGCGGCGAGTCCGGGCTCGAAGACTGCTGGGTCCATGTGGACGAGGCCTACGGCAGCGCGCCCAAACAGGTGGCTGCGGACATCGAGGCCTTCGAAGCGGCCTTGCAGCGCAGGCTCGCGCAGCTCGATGCGCGCTATCCCAACGCGCAGTCGCTCGACGTTCGCATGCTGCGCGACTTCCCGAAGACCGCTTGAGGGCGCCGCAACCGGTACAGAACGCGACGCAGCGGGCCGCGGCCCGCTGCGTCATCCGCTTACTCGGTTGCCACCGGGAACGGCACCACCAGCTTCCTGAAGTTGCCCTTGCCCTTCTCATCGTTCACGTCCTGCGTGGTCATCGCGTACTTGAGCACGGCGTAGGCCACGGCATCGGCGTTGATGTCGAGCGCCGTGTCGTTGTTGTTGGCGAAGGTGTCGCACGCCAGGTGGTAGCACGGGTCGTACGGCTGGCCCGCGGTGCCGCCGAAGGTGGCGGCCTCGGCGGCGGTCTTGATGCCCTCGGCGCCGGTGAACAGGCCGCCTGAAGGAATGCCCACGGCGATGAACGGGCCGTAGTCGGAGCGCCCGGAGAAGTCGGTGCCCTTGAACGGGATGCCGCGCTCGTTGTAGAAGTTCTCGAAGGTCTTCTCGATCGAGTACGAGCCCTCGGGCCCGGCGCCGGCCCCCACGTTGTCGGAGTTGTCGCCGTCGTAGATGAAGAACACATGGTTGGGCGAGCCGACCATGTCGAAGTTCAAGTACAGCGCGATGCGGGCCCGCTCATCGGCGCTCAGGCCGGCCACGTAGGCGGTCGAGCCGACCAACCCCGCTTCTTCGCCACCCCACCAGGCGAAGCGCACCTTGTTGCGCGGCTTGACCTTGGCCATCTGCTCGGCCACTTCGAGCAGCACCGCGGAACCCGAGCCGTTGTCGTTGATGCCGGGGCCGCGCTGCACCGAGTCGAGGTGCCCGCCGGCCATCACCACGTTGTTCGGGTCGCCGTCGAGCGATTCGGCGATGACGTTGTACTGGGTAATGTTCTGCGCGGGATCGACCCGCACCTGCGCCGTCGAACCGGCCTGCGCCAGCGCCACGCCGTCGGCGTACGAGGCACCGACCACGGGGATGGCGACGACGTTGGCGCCGCCGAGCGTGCCGACGATCAGGTTGTTACGGTCCTGCGCCGCGGTGTTGCCCTGGTTGAAGATGATCACCGCCGAGGCCCCGGCCGCAGCAGCGTTTTGCGCCTTGACGACGAAGCCGCAGGTGCCGCGCTGGATCAGCGCGATGCGGCCCGCCACGAAGCCGGCGAAGTCGGCCGCTTCGCAGCCGCTGCTGGAGGTGTTGCCGATGCCGAGTTGCAGGTCAACCGCCGCGACCGGCGCGGAGACATCGCCGAAGCCGGTGCCGGTGTAGGCGCCGGTGTCGTACGTGGCCGTGATCGGTGCAGTCTGCCGCAACAGCGGCGGCGGCACGAAGGTGAACGCGAAGGCGTTGAGCGAGACGGCGTAGCCCGCCGCCTGCATGCGCTGCTGCACATAGGCCAGGCTGGCGTCGTAGCCGGGCGTGCCGGCGGCGCGTATGCCGCCGTTGGCGTCGGCGATGGCCTGGAACGCGGCCTGGTGCTCGCGCACGCCGGCGAGCGTCACGCACTCGAGCAGCTTGTCGATGTTGTTGTTGCTGCGGCTGTCGCACGCAGCGGCGCCTTGCGCACGCTCGGTCGGCGCGCTCGGCGCATCGCCACCGCCGCCGCAAGCGGCGACCACGGCCGCGGCAATGACGAGGGGCGCAACCCGCCGCAGCGGGGGCAAGACAGAACGAGGCTGGGTCGCTGTGAACCGCTGGCAGATCATGCTGGGCTCCTTGGTGAGGTGGGGTAATGGCGCAGCGCCCGCGACGCCGATGGCGCCTGGGCCTGCGCGCGCTGTAGCCTGCTCGCGCCTGTGCACCCGGGCCATCCGCGTCTTCCCGCGGTGGAAGAAGTCATCCTCGGCCTCATGCAGCCAGCCGCCAACGCTCGAAGCGCTGCCCGAGACGCGCGAACGCCAGATCCACCACCACCGCCAGCAGCCCCACCACCAGCGCGCCCTGCATCACATACGCGGTGTTGAAGCCCGACAGCCCGACGATGATCGGCGAGCCGAGCGTCTTCGCGCCGACGGTCGAGGCGATCGCCGCCGTGCCGATGTTGATGATCACCGAGGCGCGCACGCCCGCCAGCAGCACCGGCGCGGCCAGCGGCAGCTCGACGCGCAAGAGGCGTTGCAGGCGGCGCAAGCCCAGACCGTCGGCGGCTTCGACCACGCCGCGCGGCACGGCTTCGATGCCGGCGATGGTGGCGCGCACGATCGGCAGCAGCCCGTACAGCGCCAGCGCGATCAGCGCCGGCAGCTCGCCGAAGCCGATCAGCGGCACGGCGATGGCGAGCACCGCCACCGGCGGCACCGTCTGGCCGATCGCCACCAGCGTCTCCACCATCGGCCGGAACTCGCGGCCGATGCGGCGCGTGACGAACACGCCGGCGGCCACGCCGATGAGGAGCGACAGCGCGCTCGACGCCGCCACGATCGCCAGGTGCGAGGCCAGCAGTGCGGCGAAACTCTCCTGCGTGTAGAGCGGTCGATCGAGCTCGGGGAACGCGGCGGCGAACAGCGGCCGCAGCAGCGGCATGCCGAACGCGAGTGCGAGCAGCGCCGCCAGCAACCAGGGCAACGGATCGCGCAGTGTTTTCATGGACGCGGCGCGCCGAGCAGATCGCTGAAGGCGATCGCGCCGAGCACGCGCCCGGAAGCGTCGGCCACCGGCAGGCGCGATGCACGCTGCACGATGAAGTGCGACAGCGCTTCGCGCAGGCTCATGGTCTCGACCAACGGCACACCTTCAGCGTGCTCGCCGGCATGCATGCGTTCGCCCACGCGCTGCAAGCCGAGCAGGTGCAGGCCGAGATCGGCACGGCCGAAGAAGTCGCCGACGAAATCGTTCGCCGGCTGCCCGAGCAACTGCGCCGGCGTGCCGGCCTGCACCACGCGGCCGTGATCGAGCAGCACGATGCGCGTGGCCAGGCGCAGCGCTTCGTCGATGTCGTGCGTCACCAGGACGATGGTCTTGCCGCTGGCGCGATGGATGCGCAGCAGTTCCTGCTGCAGCGATGCGCGCGTGATCGGGTCGAGCGCGCCGAAAGGCTCGTCCATCAGCAGCACCTCGGGGTCGGCGGCGAGCGCGCGCGCCACGCCCACGCGCTGCTGCTGCCCGCCCGACAACTGATGCGGCCAGCGCGCGCGGTACAGCGCGGGTTCGAGCCCGAGCAGCGTGAGCAGCTCGTCGACACGCGCGTCGATGCGCGCCTTGTTCCAGCCCAGCAGCTCGGGCACGGTGGCGATGTTGCGCGCCACGTTCCAGTGCGGAAACAGGCCGATCGACTGGATCGCATAGCCCATGCGCCGGCGCAGGTCCTCGGGCTTGAAGGCGCGGATCTGCTCGCCCATGAACAGCACCCTGCCGCGGTCGTGCTCGACCAGGCGGTTCATCATCTTCAGCAGCGTCGATTTGCCCGAGCCCGAGGCGCCGATCAGCACCACGAGTTCGCCGCGCTCGATGTGCAGCGAGACCTCGTCGATGGCGCGCGTCGCGCCGAAAGACTTGCCGACTTGGCGCAGCTCGATCACGGCGCGTGGCGCTCCGCGTTGAGATGGTGGGTTTGCGTACCCGCTGCCGACTTCAACAATTCCTTGGCGCGATCAAAGCTCTGCTGCGCGTTAATGACGGCGGTGTTTCTCACCACTACGTCGGC
>CAVTXG010000002.1:0-56189 GCA_963738605.1 uncultured beta proteobacterium | reverse complement strand
ACAGCGCGACGCAGGAAGCCTTTCTACGGCCGCACGCACAGCGCCGCGGCCACCTGCTCAAAAAATAACCGATTCTTGCCCCCACCCACAAAGAGAGGATTTTATGAAACTCGCGATTCACATGGCACTCGGGCTGACCCTTGCGGGGGCTGCCCTCGCAGCCTCGGCTCAGGAGACCTTCAACATCGTCGCGATCCTCGCGACCAGCGGGCCGGCATCGATCTATGGCGGGCCGACCGAAAGGGCTTGCGCCTGTCGATCGACAACCTGCCGAACAAGTCGCTCGGCGGCAGGCCGGTGAAGCTGCGGTGTACGACTCCGAGGGCAATTCCACCAAGACGGCGCAGTTGGTCCGGCGCGCGCTCGAGAACGACAACGCGCATGTGATCGTGGGCCCGACGACCACGGGTGAAGCGCTGGCGATCCTTCCGATCATCAACCAGATCAAGCTGCCGACGATGACCGGCGGCGGCGGCGAAGCGATCACCAAGCCGGTGACGCCCTACATGTTCGCGATGCCGCCGACCGATCGCACCGCCGCTGAAGGCATGGTGGCGGCGATCCAGCAGCGCGGCTTCAAGAACATCGCGGTGCTGCATTCGCAGGACGCGCTCGGTCAGTCGGGCGGCGGCGTCGCGCAGGAATTGCTCAAGGCGGCGGGTCTGAACATTCCAACGGTGGAAACCTTCAGCCCGCAGGACACCAACATGACGGCACAGTTGCTGCGCATCCGCGAGAAGGGGGCCGACGCGATCATCGTCTGGTCGGCCAACCCGGGCCCCACCATCGTCGTCAAGAACGCGCTCGAGATGAAGCTGAAGTCGCCGATCTTCGTCAGCCACGCGCAATCGAGCACCGCGTTCATCACCCAGGGCGGTGAGGCCGCCGAAGGCGTCTATGTCGCCGCGATCCCGATCGTGGCCCCCGACGCGATTCCCGACACCGACCTGCGCAAGCCCATCGTCCTGCAGTTGGTCAAGCAGTACCGGGAGAAGTACGGCCAGCCGGCCGATCAGGGCGCGGGCCACGGCCTGGACGCCGTGCTGATCCTCGACGCCGCGGCCAAGCTGGTGAAGGGCCCGCACTCGCGAGACCTGCGCGACGCGCTCGAGGCCGTGAAGATGTGCGGCTCCAACGGCTGCCGCCAGATCCGCCCCGACGACCATCGTGGCCTCGGCAAGGACGCCATGGTCGTGATGCAGGTGAGGAACGGCGCGTTCTCTGCCCCCAAGTAGGAGGCATCGATGCCTGCAAGTTCCGTGGCCACGAGCGACGCTGCGCTGCATCCCTTCCTGAAGACCCGGCTCGGCCACGTGATCGGCGGGCGCGTGGTCGATTCGGTATCAGGCAAGGTCTTCGAGACCCTGAACCCCGCCACCGGCAAGGTGCTCGCCCACCTGGCCGAAGGCGACGCGGCCGACGTCGACAAGGCGGTGAAGGCCGCGCGCGCGCCTTCAAGGGGCCGTGGTCGAAATGGAAGCCCTACGAGCGTCAGGCCCTGCTGATGCGCGTGCACGACCTGGTGGCCGAGCGCTTCGAGGAAATGGCGCTGCTCGAAACGCTGGACAACGGCTCGCCGATCACGCGCTCGCGCGCCATGAAGAACTACGTGCTCCAGACCATCGCGTACTACGCGACGCAGACGGTCAACATCGGGGGCGACACGCTGCCGAACAACATGCCCGGCACGGTGATGAGCATGACGGTGCGGGCGCCGATCGGCGTGGTCGGCGGCATTCTGGCGTGGAACAGCCCGATCCTCGGCCAGTGGTATGCGATCGGCGGCGCGCTGGCGACCGGCTGCACCGTGGTGCTCAAGCCGGGCGAGTACGCGTCGCTGTCGGTGCTTTACCTGGCCAGCTGCTCCAGGAAGCGGGCGTTCCCGATGGCGTGGTCAACGTCGTGACCGGCTTCGGGCCGACGGCGGGCGCCGCGCTGGCCGCGCACACCGATGTGAACCGCGTCGTGTTCACCGGCTCCGTGCCCACCGGCCGGCGCATCGTCGAGGCGTCGGTCAGCAACATGAAGCGCGTGCAGGTCGAACTCGGCGGCAAGTCCCCCGACATCGTCTTTGCCGATGCCGACCTCGATCTGGCCGTGCCCGGCGCCGCGATGGGCGTGTACAACAACAGCGGCCAGATCTGCACCGCGGGCACGCGCCTGTTCGTGCAACGCAAGATTCATCACGAGTTCGTCGAGCGCCTGGTCGCCTTCTCGAAGACGCTGCGCGTGGGCAATGGCCTCGACCCCGAGGTGCAGTTGGGGCCGGTCATCTCGCAGAAGCAACTCGATCGCGTGCTGGGCTACGTGCGCGGTGCGGTGCCGCAGGGCGCGACGCTGGCCACGGGCGGCGAGCGGCTGGCGGGCGATCTCGCCGGCGGCTTCTTCGTGCAGCCGACCGTCTTTGCGAATGTGACGCCTGAAATGACCATTGCGCGCGAAGAGATCTTCGGGCCGGTGATCTCGGTCTTGCCGTTCGATGACGAGGACGAGGTGCTGCAGATGGCCAACGCCACCGACTACGGCCTGGGTGGCGCCGTGTGGACGCGCAACCTGCACACCGCGATGAAGATGGTGGACGGCATCGAGGCCGGCAGCGTCTGGGTCAACTGCTACAACGCGCTGGACCCCGGCGTCGGCATGAACGGCCACAAGATGAGCGGCTATGGCGTCAAGGGCGGGCCACGCCACGTCGATGCGTATCTGTACGAGAAGTGCGTCTACATCAAGCTCGCTTGAGCCGATTCGTCATCCACGATCTGCTTACGGGGGAACCCACATGCCAGGCATTTCAGGAGGCAAGTTCGTCGTCGTCGGTGGCGCCAGCCTGCTGGGCTCGCACATCGGGGAGCAACTGCTGTCGGGCGGCGCGCGCGAGGTCGTGCTGCTCGACAGCCTGGCGCTCGGCTCGACGGACAGCATCGACTTCCTGCTCTCGGACAAGCGCTGCACTTTCGTGCGCGGCGACGCGCTGCGCATCAACGAGCTCTACGACGCCTTCGACAAGGCCGATGGCGTCTTCGCCGTCGCGGGCTTCCTGGGCATGCCGATGGCGGCCAATCCCTGGCTGGGCATCGACGTCAACGTACGCGGGCTGCAGAACATCCTGGAGGCCAGCCGCTACCAGCAGGTCAAGAAGGTGGTGTTCAGCTCGTCCAACGGCATCTACGGCGCGCTGGGCGACGAGCCCAACACCGACGACTCGCCCTTGCGCTGGGCCGGCATGCCGCCGGCACTCATCCTGTACTGCGCCTCCAAGATCATGGGCGAGGGGCTCGGACAGCTTTACCACCAACGCTACGGGCTCGGCTTCCTCGCATTGCGCTACTCGGCGCTCTATGGCGAGCGCCAGCACAAGCGCGCCATCGCCGTGACGCAGATGGTGCAGGCCTACGAGAGCATCCGCGCCGGCAAGCGGCCGATCATCGAACGCGACGGCACCCAGGTGCAGGACTATGTCTATGCCGGCGACGCGGCCCGCGCCAACCTGCTGGCGATGGCCAGCGAGGCCAGCGGCACCGGCATGAACGTCGTCTCCGGCGTGGACACTTCGCAGAACCGCGTCGTCGAGCTGGTGTTGAAGGCCTGCACGTCAGACTTGAAGCCCGAGTACTACACCGACCCGACGAAGCTGTTGATGCCTCTGCAGACCAAGCAGGGCTACAGCCGCGCACGCGCCAAGGAATTGCTTGGCTGGGAGCCGCAGGTGTCGATCGAAGACGGCATCCACCGACTGGTGGCGTGGTTGGATCAGCACGGCCACTGAGTTGGGCCGAAAGCATACACAGTCTCCAGCATGCACGCTGCCTGGTACACGAAGAATGGCGAACCTCGCGAGGTCCTGGTCGTCGGTGAAGTGCCGACGCCTTCACCGGCTGCGGGTGAGGTTCGCGTCAAGCTCGCGACGTCCGGGATCAATCCCGTCGACATGAAGATGAGGAGGAGCCGCCCGCTCGCCGGTGAACGCGTGGTTCCCCACCACGATGGCGCAGGCAGTATCGATGCCGTCGGCGCCGGGGTGTCCCCTGATCGCGTCGGCGAACGCGTGTGGGTCTGGAACGGCCAGTTCCAGCGCCCGATGGGCACGGCAGCCGAGTACATTGCGCTCCCGTCCGAACAGGCGGTCACCCTGCCCTCGACCGTCGACTTCGCGACCGGCGCGTGCCTGGGCATCCCTGCGATGACCGGCTTTCAGGCGGTGCGCCTGGCCGGCGACGTGGCTGGGAAGACCGTCCTCGTGATCGGCGCGTCATCGGCCGTCGGCTACTGCGCCGCGCAGGTCGCGGCCGCCCGAGGTGCCCGGGTGATCGGCACGGTCGGCTCGGTGGACAAGGCAGCCCACGCCCGTTCGGCCGGCGTCGAGGCGACCATCGACTACAAGACCGAGTCCGTCGCCGATCGCGTCAAGGCATTCACCGCCGGCAAGGGCGTGGATGTCATCGTCGACATGGATCTATCGACGACTGTCGAACTGCTCGGCGTGGGTACCTTGGCGCCCCATGGCACGCTGGTCTCCTACGGATCGAATGTGGCGGGACCCATGCCCTTTCCGGTCGACACGTTGCGGCTGAACTCCCACAAGCTGCTCTTCCTCGGCGTGTTCCGCCTCACGCCGGAGGATCGCCGGGCGGTGATTGCCGGCATCACCGAGATGCTGCTGGCGGGAGCGCTGACCCCTGCGGTCGGAGCACGTTTCGGCCTTGCCGACGTGGTCGCGGCCCATGAGGCCGTCGAGCGCGGGCAGCGCGTCGGCAACGTGATCATCGACATCGCAGCTTGAGGCGTGGCCACCGTGAGCGCCCCTTCTCTTCACACATGAGGTACATGGAAATGACGATGACCCGTCCGGACTTCGAAGCGATGGTGCAGGAACTGTGGGACCGCGACGCGGTCCGCGACTGCGTCGCCCGCTATTGCCGCGGCATGGACCGCTTCGACCGCGAGCTGGTGCTCTCGGCCTTCCACCCCGACGCGCTCGAGGAGCACGGCAAGTTCGTCGGCGACCCGCTGGAGTTCGTCGACTGGGCGATCGGCCAGCACGCCAAGGCCCACCTCTCGCATCAGCACTACATGCTGAACCACCGCAGCGAGATCGACGGCGATACCGCGCACGCCGAGACCTACTTCCTGTTCGTCTGCATGAACAAGACGGGCAAGATCTGGACGATGGGCGGCGGGCGCTACCTCGACCGCATGGAGCGGCGCGATGGCCGCTGGGCCATCGCCGCGCGCATCACGATGCGCGACACGGCCCTGATCGACGAGCGCCCCGACATGAGCGACTTGACGGCCTTCACCTCGACACGCGCCCTGCTGCCCGACGACGTGCGCGCCTTCATGCAAGCCGGCCTGGGCCCCAAGCGCGACCGCAGCGACCCGTCGTACATGCGTCCTTTGAAGGTCGACCCGGCGCGGGCGGAGACCTACCGCAAGATGACCAAGAACGGGTGAGTTGACCAGGAGTGAACATGTCGGATGAAGGTGTGACGAAGGCGCTGGCGAACTTTTGCGCGGCGCACAGGTTCGAGGACTTGCCGGCCAAGGCGGTTGTCGAGACCAAGCGGATCTTCCTCGATGCGATCGGTTGCGGCCTTGGCGGCCATGGCGTGGACAAGGGGAAGATGGCTGTGCAGCTGAGCCGCCTCACCGGTGGCACGGCAGAGGCCTCGATCATCGGGATCAAGGGCAAGGTTCCCGCCGGCGCGGCGGCTTTTGCCAACGGCGAACTGATGAACGCGCTCGACTGGTGCCCCGTCGTACCGCCGGCCCATGTGCCTCCCTACGTCCTGCCGCCGGTGCTGGCGATGGCGCAGGCGCGCGGCAAGAGCGGCAAGGATTTGATTGCGGCAGCGGCACTCGGGATGGAGGTGACGTTGCGTTTGAGCACGGCCACGGGCGGATTGCGCTCGGGCAACGAAGGGGTGCCGCGACGTGTCTGGGGACTGAGCTCCAACTCGGTCGGTGGCACGGCGGGCGTCGCGAGTTTGATCGGCCTGGATGCCCATCGCATGCTGCACGCACTGGGCACCTCGGGCTATTACGCGCCGCTGGCGACCCACACCAAGTTCAACTACACCGTGGAGCAGGGATACGCCAAGTACGGCCCCTCCGGCTGGATGGCGCAAGGTGCCGTGACTGCAGCGCTGCTGGCCGAGATGGGCTATCGCGGCGACACGACCTTTCTCGAAGGCCCCTACGGCTTCTACGTTCAGAACGGCGCCGAGACCTGGAACCCCGAGAAGCTGATCGGTGACCTGGGTTGCCATTGGATGTTCACGAATGTCGGTTTCAAGCCTTGGCCCACCTGCGGCATCTTTCAGTCCCCCGCCAATGTCTTCCAGAAGCTGATCGCCGATCTCGATCTGAGGCCGGAAGAGATCGACGACGTGCTGATCAAGGTCGAGACCATCGGAACACTGCCTGCGTATGTCAGCGCCGAGCCGATGGATCACGTCGAGGCGGCTTCCAGCGCGCCTTACATCCTCGCCGTGCTCGCGCATCGCATCGCGCGCGGGCCGGGCATGCAGGCCCAGTCCGTCATCGACGATCCAAAGATCCGCGCCTTCATGAAGAAGGTGCGGGTCGAGTTGGACCCAAGATGCGAAATCCTGCGCCATCAGGACATCGTCGTGGAAGGTCGTCCGTATGCGCGGCACAGACCGGCGTACATCGCCGTGAAGGCCCGCGGCCAGGTCACCGAACGTACGGCCGACTTCTGCGACTGGCTGTCGATGGATCCCGACTATCGGGCGTCCGACGAGGCGCTGGCCGGCAAGTTCCGTGACAACGCGCGCATCGTGCTGAGCAGCGCCAACACGGAGAAGGCGATCGACCTCATCCTGACCCTCGACAAGCTCGACAACCTGACGCCGCTGTTCGAGACGCTTTCGGATTGAAAGCGATCATCGACGGCCCGTCCTCGACGTGCGTCGCTCGTTCCTCGGAAACTGCCTGACCGGCAAGGCCTTGCGCGCTCCGCCGTTCAAGCGGGCGCGCGAGAATCGCCCGCAGCACTTATCAGGGCACGGTGCACTTGAAGCTGGACGCGTCGTTCGGATCGCCCTTGCCCTTGTAGCGCGGGTACGCCGGATAAACGCACAGCGGACGCGACAGCACCGTGGCGCCGGTCGCGGCATCGATCCTCCTGGCCTTCAACGTTTCCGGTTCGTGGCGGCGCGAGACCCAGCGGTCGAGCGCGGTCAGCAGGTCGGCAGAGTCGGCGCCGGGACCGCCGGCGCAATGGTTGACGCCGGGCGCGGTGTAGTAGCGAACGAACTGGTCGGTGTTCGACTGCCCGCCCATCGCCGCGACCACGCGCTGGTAGTACGCCGTGGTGGACTTGATCGACAGCGCCGAGTCGTTGCCGCCATGCCAGAGGATCAGCTTGCCGCCGGCGGCGAGGAACGGATGCAGGTTCGCGTTCGTCGCGTCGTTGAGCGCCGACATGGCAGCGAGTGCGCCAACGTTGCTGTCGAAGTCGTAGGTCAGCGAATTGGCCGCCGGATTGCGCGCCAGGTAGTTCTTCACCGTCGTGTCCTGGAACAGGAACTGCAGCGACAACCCGCCCAACGCCGGCGTGCCTGTCGTCCAGAAGTCCCAGGCGCCCGGTTCGTTCTCGTTGCCGGTCAGCGGCCAGCCGGTGTTGGAGTACCTGCCGCTGTCGAACGACACCGGCGAAGTCCACGACGCCACCGCGTTGATTTGCGCATCGGACAGGCAGCTGTCACCGGTGTCGGCACCGGCGGGGCAGCGCAGCGTCTGCGGGTTGAAGTGGCAGGCCGCGGGGTTGGACACCACGCCGTCGACCACCCCGTCCAGCCCGTCGCAGCTGGCGCGCACGGCGCTCGCCAGCGTGGCGATCTTGGCCGTGCTGATGGCACCACCCGGAGCGGCCAGCGCCTTCGCCGTGCGGTTGAACGCGCCCATCAGGCCGATCCAGTTGTAGGCCGGTGCGCGCGAGATCACGCCATCGAACAGGGTGGGATGGCGCTGCACATTGATCAGCGCTTCACGACCGCCGTTGGAGCAGCCTTCGAAATAGGCGCGGCGCGCCCGCTGGCCGTAATGGACCCGCACGATTTCGGTGGCAGCGCCCATCACCGTCGGCACGGAGAGCGAACCGAACAACTGCGCAGCCAGCGGGTCATTCAGCGCGAAGGACGCGTCGAGCCCGTTCGCTTGGTGGCCCGAGTCGCTGCTCACCTGCGCGTAGCCCGCATTCAACGCCGGCGCATCGACCGGCGGAATGGAGCCGTTGTAGCCACCGCCGCCGCCATAGTGCAGCTTGTGGTTCCAATCGCTCGGCAGCCGCAACTCGAAGTTCAACTGGGGCAGGATGAGACCGCTGACCTTGCAATGTTCGGCAAGCGCGGCGCTGGCCGGCACCACGGTGGCCGCGGAAATCGTTGCGCCGCCGAGGCTTCGCCCGGCAAGCGACGCGCAGTCGCGGCCCTTGCCGCGTCGTTCATGATCGCGATCTCGGTCGTCCGCGACGGCGGCGGCCGAAGCCAACGTCATCACCGTCAACAACGCTGCACGCATGGATGTCGTCATGACTCGTCTCCTGGTAGTTGGGTCGATCTTCGGACCTCCAGCCCCTGCGAACTGTCTGTCTGTGTACATTTGCGGCGCTCCGGTGCGGGGAATAACCCGAGGGCTCGGCGATACCCGATGAACCCACAGTGATGCCTGCGTCGTCCTCGATCGCCATGCGCCAACGCCTTCCCGATGCGTCATGGGCGCGTGGCCTCACCGAGTCGCAACTCTCGCGCGTCGACCGCGAGACCCAGGTGGTCCATTTCGCCGAGGGCTCGGTGGTCTGTCGCGAAGGCGTTCCCGCGCAGCACTGGGTCGGTGTCCTGGAAGGGATGGTGAAAGTCGATTCCGTGACGCCCGATGGGCGCAGCACCACGTTCATCAGCGTTTCGACCGGGGGATGGCTCGGCGAAGGGTCGCTGCTCAAGCGCGAAGTTCGACCCTACGAAGTGGTCACCCTGCGCGACAGTTGGATCGCATTGATGCCATTGACGACATTCGACTGGCTGTACGAGACCAGCCTGGGCTTCAACCACTTCCTGGTGCATCAGTTGAACGCTCGGCTGGGCCAGTTCGTTGCGCTCGTGCAGACCGGCCGCAATCAGACGACCACGGCCCAGGTGGCGCTCTGCCTGGCGCAGATTCTCGATCCGACGCTGTGCTCGGCGACGTTGAATGTTCTTCACATCTCGCAGGAGGAGGTTGCGCGCCTGTGCGGCCTTTCGCGCCAGATTGCCAACCGGGCCTTGCATGCACTGCAAGCCGCCGGCCTCGTACGCGTGCAGTACGGTGCCATCGAGGTGTTGAACATCGATGGCCTGCAGCACTATTGCAAGGGCCTTGAAATCGGGCGACCCGCAGACGCTTGAGCGAGCCCTCGGCCACGCGCCGGATCTGCCCGGGGCGGCTGTCGAGCCCCAACCATCCGGCGCCGCCGTTCGGATCGAGCTTGAAGCCGAACTTGGTCGCGATCACCACCTGCCCGCGAAACGGCGCGAGCGCCTAATCGTGCAGGCCTCGACCATGGCCTCGTTGGTGTACGGGCCATAGACCTCGGCCGTGTCGAAGAAGCTCACGCCCTTTTCGACCGCAACGCGCAGCAACGTGGTCTCCTCTTGAGAGCTCGCGCCCAGACCGTGAGACGTGCTCGCGACCATGCAGCCCAGCCCGAGCGCCGAAACCTGCAAGCCGCTGCGGCCCAGATGGCGTGTCTTCATGAGCTGGCCTTGAAGCGGATCCCCGACATGGCCTCGGTCAGTCGCACCATCTCTTCGATGTTGGCGTCGCCGCCGAGTTCGTTGAGCCCGGCCTCGAACAGGGCGCGCGCCGCGTTCGACACCATCATCGGCGCGCCGACGCTGGTCCCCAGGGCGCAGGCGAGGCGAACGTCCTTGACCATCAGTTGCATCTGGAAGTTGGCGCCCTGCGCACCGGAGACGAGTTGCTCCAACACCTTGGTCAAGCCGGTGCTCCAGCCCGAGCTCTTGTTGAGCACCTCGGACATGGCTTGCAGCCTCAGCCCGGCCTTGAAACCCGCGGCCACGCACTCGTAGCTCACCAATCGGCACAGCGAGGAGACGGCGTTGTTGACGAGCTTGACGACATGGCCGTTGCCAACCGCGCCGCAATACACGAGGTTGGGGCTGACCGATTCGAGGATCGGCCGGACCACATCGAAGTGCCGTGGCTCGCCACCGGCCATGATGGCGATGGTGCCCGCCGTCGCGCCCTTCGGCCCGCCGGAAACCGGCGCATCGACCAGCGCTACGCCTCGTTGCGCGAGCTCGGCTGCGAAGCATCGCGTCTGCTCTGGGTCGCCGCTGGTCTGATCGACGACGATCTTGCCGGCCATCAGCCCTTCACCAAGGCCCTCCTTGCCGAAGATCACCTCGCGAACCACCGCCGATGTGGGCAGGCACAGCAGGATCGCGTCGCAGGCCCGTGCCAACGATGGTAGATCCGGGCAGGCGATGGCGCCTTCGCTCTCGAACTGGCGCATCACGTCCGCTCGCGAGTCGAAGACATGCACCTTGCGCGCGAGCATCAAACGCCGCGTCAGCGCACCGCCCATCACGCCCAAGCCGACGCAGCCCACCTTCAGCGCTCGCGCGTCGCTCGGGCTGGCGGCGAGCGGCGCCGCCGCCGCGCCCTCCGCCGAGCGCAGCTTCGTCGCGGCCATCGACTCGATCAGCCCGATCATGTCCTCGAGCCGCGCCGCACTGCCGAGCGTGTTCAGGCCGATCTGCAACAGCGCGCGCGCCACGCTGGTCAGCGGCATCGGCACGCCCACCTCCATGCCCAGCGCCACGGCCTGATTGAGATCCTTGAGCATCAGCGACAAGGCGAAGTCGGTCGAGGGCTCACCCTTGGCAATCGCCGGCAGCATGCGGATCGTGGTCTGGTTGCGCGCCCCACCCTTGTTGAGCACGTCGGTCATGACTTCGAGCGGCAGTCCTGCCTTGCGGCCCATCGCGACGACTTCGAGCGTGCCAAGACGCACGCCCGCGTTCATCGCGTTGTTCACCATCTTCATGGCCTGGCCATCACCAACCCGGTTGCCACAGCGAAAGACGTTGGGCGCGATCACCTTCAACAGCGGCAGGGCGCGCGCGAAGACCTCGTCCGAAGCGCCGGCGCACCACGTCGATTCCGTCTTCGATCGGTTCTCAGAAGATGACGTAGCGCCCAAATGCGAAAGCTGCGTACGTTGGCGGCGAGTTCGCCGGCCCGCCGAAGACCTGCCCAAACCCGACGCTCGAGTCAATGCGAACCTGGTTCGCCGAAGGCGCAGCCCAGGGCTTGCGCCGCTACACGCAGCCGCTTGTCGCGCGTCCACAGCGTCGCGCCCTTGGTCAGGGCAACGGCGGCCAGCAGGTGTAAGTCGACGTAGCCGATGCCTTTTCCCCATAGCCGATGATGCTCGACGAACGAGAGCACCTCGTCGAACTCTGCCACGACCGCGGAGGGCAGATCCTGCAGCAACTCCAAGACGGTCTTGCGATCAGCCAGGCTCCCGCACGCGATCTCGCCGACGATGAAGGGGTGCATCAGCACCGAAGCGCTCTCGAGCAGTTCGACAAGCCGCGCATCACCGCGGCGCAGGTGATCCACCCACACCGAGGTGTCGGCCAGGATCAAGCCTTGACCCCGCCACGCCGCCGTGGCGCGGCCTTGAGGGCGGGCTGACTGCCACCCAGACGCGCCAGGCGCCGGGCGCTCTCCCGCTCGATCAGCGCCTTCAAGCCTTCGTGAACCACCGCCGAACGATCCAGCGGCCCGGCGAGCTTGGCTGCCTTGGCGAGCAAGGCGTCGTCGATGTTGATGGTGGTTCGCATGGCGATACTCGGCTGCGGATGGGCATCAAATGTAGCATCATCTGATGCCTGACTAGGTGCAAGCAATCGATCCAGGGAGAACCGACACGCCATGCAATCCGACTTTCCAACCAGCGAGACCTTCACGGACTGCGCCGGCGCACAGCGCCATTTCGAGATCGAAGTCCGGCACCTGCCCAACCATGGCTGCGCCGCCGAGGCGCGGGAAGTCACGCCGCCGAACACGGGGGCTACGTCTTCCGCGCCTTCGCCGAGGCCAGCGCCACGCTTGCGCTCGCGCGCCTGCGTGGCAAGGTGCGGCAAGGCCTGGCGCAGCGCTTCTTGATCCGTGAGGGCCACAGCCTGGAGATGCCATTCGAGCGGCTGCGGGGTCGGATCGACTCCGAGGGCGTAATCGTCGACGGCGTGCTGCTGACCTGGGAGGATTTCATCGAACTGATCCGGGTCAGCGAGGGCTTTGAGTTCGAGCTCCACATTCCGCTCGAGCCGGCTTGGTGATCACCCGGCGCGCACCTGCGGCCCGATCGGCCGAAGCGTCGAGTTCGGCAGGACGGTCCGCTGTCTGCTCGTTGACGTGCATGACGCACTCGAGATCTCCGAGCACACGGAGATCTGAAGGCGAACGAACAAGCCCGCTTCGTTCTCGCGGCGGGGCCTGCGGTGTCTGTTGTCGGGAGCCGCGCTTTGGTTGGCTCGCGTGTCCGCGAAGGGTGAGTTCATCTTCGGGTTTCGACCCCAAGGCGAGGTTCAGTTGCAAGGCCAAGATCTGTTCGTTGCTGCTCGATGCGCACGCCAGTGCGCTTGGCAATGTCCCGGTACTTCGTCCATTCGCCGCGACCGAACTCGCCGAACTGCTCCGGGGTCATGTCCTGGGTCCGTACTCCGAGTTCGCCCAACCGGCGGGCGACGTCGGGCATCCTCAGAATCTGCTGAACAGTGGTATTCAAAGCGCCGATGATTTCGGCGGACGTCCCCGCCGGCGTCACGAGCCCGTACCAGTTGGTCATCTCGAACGTCTTGTAGCCCAGTTCATCCATCGTGGGCACGTCGGGCAGTTCGGCATCGCGCTTCGGCGTGGTCACTGCCAGCGCGCGCAGCTTTCCCGACTTGATGTGCTGCATGGCCGATGTCATCGCGTCGAAGTTCATGTCGACCTGACCGCCGAGCAGATCGACCGTGGCCGGTCCGCTGCCCTTGTACGGCACGTGCAACAGCTTGGCGCCGCTCTCCATGCGCAGCATCTCGCCGGCGAGGTGATTGGTACTGCCGACTCCCGGTGACGCATAGGTCAGTCCGTCCGGCTTCGACTTGGCAAGCGCGACCAGTTCGGCGACTGTCTTGGCCGGCATCGCGGCATTGACGACCAGAATGTTCGGAACGAAACCCACGTAGGCCACCGGCGCGAAGTCCTTGACAGGGTCCTCGCCGATTCTCAGAGGTGCCACTGCAGAGATGTCCGCGAAGCCGATGCTGAACCTGCGCTCTCGACCCGGACCCGACGGTCACATGCCGCCAAAACATGTCACAGCAACTGGCAGCGCGCTCATGCGCGGAATTCCGGTGACTGGATCGCGCTCAGCCATGTCGATCAGTCGACCCACGGATCCCTGTGCGCTGTGATCGTGTGAGGCCCGCCCTTTCATGGCGGCGCCGAAGCCATGGACGACTGCGACCACGCCAGGCCGCAACGCATCGTCCCGGTGAATGCGCGCCAGCATGTGGCCATGGCGAGAACGCACGGTGACCAGTTCGCCCTCGCCAAGGCCGGCGGCAGCCAGGTCGCTGCCAGCCATGTATGCCGGCGTGTGCGTGATGCCGCCGATGAGCGGCGCCAAGTTCTGTCCCACGGAATTCATGAAGTGGTTGTCGCGCCGGCAGATGAGCAGCAACGGAAAGTCGCGGTCGTCCTGCGGAGAGGACCGATCGGCGTGCATTGACGAGAGCTCGTCGAGCATCATCACATCTGCGAGTTGCAGTCTTGCCGTGCACGGTGGTTCGCGCGGCTCCACGGCGACATCGATGTCGAACACATGGCCGTGCGGGTACGCCTTGACCTCTTCCAATGGCACACGCGAGCTCGAGCACGCCAGCGTGAGCAGTTCGTCGTGTGCGGGCGTGCGGGACATGTCGAGCGGCGTCTTGTTGGTCGGCCCCTCCAGGTTCGGCCCCTGCCCGCGCAGGTGCGGCCAAGACAGCTTCAGGTTCATCCGTTGCGCCAGGCCGAAGAAGAATGCAGCGTCGTCGAGCAGGTCGGATTGCGGGGGCACCGGCACCACGGCGGGCGTGTACTGCGCCCAAGGCATGCTGTAGCCGCGCGACACACCGTAGTACTTGAGCGACTCGACCATCTGCGAGGTGCCCGGCAGCTCGAGTGACAAGGGTGGTGGAACGACGTAGTGTGCGTAGCTGGCCGTGGCGGTGTGCTGATAGTCGAGGACGACCAGCAGGTCGAGCGCCTGCAGCGCAGCTTCGGTCTTGGCCTGGTCGGGCCACGAAATCGCTGGGTTGCCGCCCAGGCAGAACAGCGCGCGGATGCGGCCCGCGCCTTCGAGCAGGATTTCGTCGGCCAATGCGGCGGTTGGCAGGCCGCTGGCGTTCTCCATCAGGCCGTGAACGCGCATCGGGCGGTCGCTCATCACGGGGTACGGGGCGTAGGGCTGAGCGCGCGGCGTGAACGCAGGCAGCAGCACGTTGGGATACGGCGCACGGTCGCCGGCGCGCGCCCAGCGCCCGCACAGGGTATTGAGGCACAGCGCGAGGTAGTAGCTGAGATTGCTGTGGGTGGAGAAACTCGGGCCTGTCGAACACACCACGCCGCCGCGCTTGCCGCGACCGAAGGCACGCGCGGCCGCCAGCAATGATGCGACCGGCACGTCGGCACAGGTGGCCGCAAAGTCCGGTGTGTAAGGCGCCACTGCCGTCTTCAGCGCTTCGAATCTGATCGCGTTCTCGGCGACGAAATCGGCGTCGACCAGGCCCTCTTCGATGATCACGTGAGTGATCGCCGCCAAGAGCACCGCATCCTGCCCAGGTTTGGGCTGCAGATGGCCCCACTCATGGCTTAGATTCAAGGAGACGCCTGTAGACGTTCCAGGCAAGAAAAAACCTCCAAGTGATTGATTCACTTGGAGGTTTAGGACTTTTCCGTGGACGCCATGAGATCTTCAAATGGTGGACCCGGCGGGAATCGAACCCGCGTCCGCAAGCCATCACCGGGCAGTTCTACATGCGTAGTGCTCTGATTTGGATCTCACCCCATCGCCGCGCAGGCACACGCTGCGGGAGGAGCCAGTCACCTAAATCTCGCTTTGAACCAAGTAACCCGATTCAAAGCCAGCCGATGTGAATGACCTCTCAGTCGTTGGTCTTGCGACCTTCAACCCGGCCCATCGGCCTGCCGTTGAGAGGCTCACCGGTTTTAAGCGGCGAGTGCGTACGTTTGATCGTTCGCAGTTACTTTGTTTCCAGTGGATTTACGAGCGAACTGGTGCTCGGCATGCCCTGCTTCGGATCCGCACCCACGTCGAAACCAGGTCGGGCCCAGGACACGTAGTTTAGGCCAGTCCGAGCCAGTGCAAGAGCGCAGCCGGATTTGGCAACACCGCATCGGCGCCCCAGGCTTCGATCGGCTCGCCCTGGCCGAGGTAGCCCCAGGCCGCCGCGAGCGTGGCCATGCCGGCGGCCCGGCCGGCCTGAACATCGCGCGCGTCGTCGCCGACA
Source organism: uncultured beta proteobacterium (assembly GCA_963738605.1). Classification (GTDB taxonomy): domain Bacteria; phylum Pseudomonadota; class Gammaproteobacteria; order Burkholderiales; family Burkholderiaceae_C; genus CADEEN01. Next base: position 40,599 of record CAVTXG010000002.1, on the reverse strand, counting down.
TAGACGCAGCGTGCAGCGTCGATGCCGGCGCGGCGCGCGGCCTCGAGCAGAGGCGCCGGGTGCGGCTTGCTGTGCGGCGTGGTATCGCCACACACCAGGACGGCGGCACGAAGCTGCAGGCCCAGACCTTCGACGATCGGATGCGTGAAGCGCTCGGCCTTGTTGGTGACGATGCCCCAGCGCGCGCCGCGCGCATCGAGCTGGTCAAGCACCGGCAGCATCGCTTCGAACACCGCGGTATGCACGAGCGATGCACGTTCGTAGGTGTCGAGGAACTCGCTGCGCAGCGACTCATAGCCGTCGTCGCCGGGCTTCGCACCCAGGGCCAGGCCGACCATGCCGCGCGCGCCGGCGCCGACCATCGGCCGCAGCTCAGCCAGCGGCAGCGGCGGCAGGCCACGCAAGTGGCGCAGCGTGTTGGCGGCGCCGGCCAGGTCGGGGGCACTGTCGATCAGCGTGCCGTCGAGGTCGAACAGCACCAGCGCGTGATCCTTCATGACGAGCGGCGGCAGGCGAACAGGTAGTTGACGCTGGTGTCGTCCGACAGCCAGTAGCGCTCGGTCAGCGGGTTGTATTCCATGCCGCGCGTCTGCGTCACGGCCAGGTCGGCGTCACGGCAGGCTTGCGCCAATTCACTCGGCCGGATGAACTTGGCGTACTCGTGCGTGCCCTTGGGAAGCAGCCTGAGCACGTGTTCGGCGCCAACGATGGCGAACAGGAAGGCCTTGGCGTTGCGGTTGATCGTCGAGAAAAAGACATGGCCGCCCGGGCGCACGAGGCGCGCGCAGGCACGCACCACCGAGGCCGGCACCGGCACGTGTTCGAGCATCTCCATGCAAGTGACAACGTCGAAGGCACTCGGCTGCTCCTCGGCCAGCGCTTCGGCGGCGACTTCGCGGTAGTCGATGTTGTCGATGCCCGCTTCCATCGCGTGCAACTGCGCCACGCGCAGGGGCTTGAGTGCCAGGTCGATGCCCTGCACCCGAGCGGCGCCGCGCCGTGCGATCGATTCGGCCAGGATGCCGCCGCCGCAGCCGACATCGAGCACCGATTTGCCTGCGAAGCCGCCGACCACGCGCTCGATCCATTCGAGGCGCAGCGGGTTGATGCGGTGCAGCGGCTTGAACTCGCTCTCGGCATCCCACCAGCGGTGGGCCAGCTCGCTGAATTTGGCCAGTTCGGCCGGGTCGGCGTTGATCATGCCGGGATGCCAATCATCAAAAAGGACAAAGCCCGCCGAAGCGGGCTTTGTTGATCCAGCGAAGCGTCCTATCCGCCTATCGACGAGTGCGCGTACCGACGACCTCGATCTCGACACGTCGGTTCTTCGACTTGCCTTCCTTGGTCTTGTTGTCGGCCACGGGCTGCTTCTCGCCCTTGCCTTCGGTGTAGACGCGGTTGCGTTCCACGCCCTTGCCCGTCAGGTACGACTTGACGGCTTCGGAGCGCGCCACCGACAGCTTCTGGTTCATCGCGTCGGAGCCGTCGCTGTCGGTGTGGCCGACGGCGATGATGACTTCGAGGTTGATGCCCTTGGTCTTGTCGACCAGGTCATCCAGCTTCGCGCGGGCCTCGGGCTTGAGCACCGACTTGCCGCTGTCGAAGAAGGCGTCAGCCGCGAACGTCACCTTCTCAGCCACCGGGGGCGGGGGCGGCGGGGGCGGGGGCGGCGGCGGTGGGGGCGGCGGCGGTGGGGGCGGTGGGGGCGGCGGGGGTGGCGGCGGCGGGGGTGGCGGCGGCGGCTTGGCAGCGCCGTCGCAATTCGGGTGAGCCGTGGCCGGCGTCCAGAAGCCATCGCGCCAGCAATGCTCGTTGGTGCCGTTTCTCCAGACCAGCGATCCGTCGCCATTGCGCCAGTTGTCGGCGGCATTGGCCGCCTTCAACTGTTCAGCGGTCGGCGCCTGCGGAGCGGCACCGCTGTGCGCGGCAGCCGACACTGCCATCGGAGCGGCTAGCGCAGCAGACGCGAAGAGCATCGCCACCTTGTTCAGTTTCTTCATTGAATCTCCTCTCGAGGGAAGCCGCTTTGGCGGCGCGAAACGTCCAAATCGGAAGCGAGAAAACCTGGCAAACACCCGGTTCGACGAGCGCTCACCGCCGATCAATTCATTGTGCCAGAGCTTCTTCTGACGACCTCATTTTGGGCACGCGGCGCAAGGACGGAAGCCTCAATGTTGCGCTGGAGCGACAAGCCGTGCCGAATAGAATCACCGCTTTCCCGCGTTGATATTGACGCTGCGACGCGTTTCGCGGCACGCAAACGCGGCCTTCGCGCCCGCTCTTCCCCGCCTCCCGCATGACCTCCTTCGCCAAGGAAACGCTGCCCATCAGCCTCGAAGAGGAGATGCGCAGGTCTTACCTCGACTACGCGATGAGCGTGATCGTCGGCCGCGCGCTGCCCGATGCGCGCGATGGCCTGAAGCCCGTGCACCGGCGCGTGCTGTTCGCGATGCACGAGCTGAACAACGACTGGAACCGCGCCTACAAGAAGAGCGCGCGCATCGTCGGCGACGTCATCGGCAAGTACCACCCGCATGGTGATACCGCGGTTTACGACACGATCGTGCGCATGGCGCAGGACTTCTCGCTGCGCCACATGCTGGTCGACGGCCAGGGCAATTTCGGCTCGGTCGACGGCGACAACGCCGCGGCCATGCGCTACACCGAGATTCGCCTGGCGAAGATCGCGCACGAGATGCTGGCCGACATCGACAAGGAGACCGTCGACTTCGGCCCCAACTACGACGGCAGCGAGCAAGAACCGCTGGTGCTGCCCACGCGCCTGCCGAACCTGCTGATCAACGGCAGCGCCGGCATCGCGGTGGGGATGGCCACCAACATCCCGCCGCACAACCTGAACGAAGTGGTCGATGCCTGCCTGCACCTGCTGAAGCACCCGCAAGCCAGCATCGAGGAGTTGATGGAGATCATCCCGGCGCCGGATTTTCCGACGGCCGGCATCATCTACGGCATCGAGGGCGTGCGCGAGGGCTACCGCACCGGCCGCGGCAAGATCGTGATGCGCGCCAAGTGCCACTTCGAGGACATCGACAAGGGCGCGCGCCAGTCGATCATCGTCGACGAGATTCCGTACCAGGTGAACAAGAAGACGCTGCTCGAGCGCATCGCCGAGCTCGTCAACGACAAGAAGATCGAGGGCATCAGCCACATCCAGGACGAGTCCGACAAGTCGGGCATGCGCGTGGTCATCGAGTTGAAGCGCGGCGAAGTGCCCGAGGTGGTGCTCAACAACCTGTACAAGCAGACGCAGCTGCAAGACACGTTCGGCATGAACATGGTGGCGCTGATCGACGGTCAGCCCAAGCTGTGCAACCTCAAGCTGCTGATCGATATCTTCCTCGAGCACCGGCGCGAGGTGGTGACGCGGCGCACCGTGTTCGCGCTGAAGAAGGCACGCGAGCGCGGCCATGTGTTGGAAGGTCTGGCCGTCGCGCTGGCCAACATCGACGAGTTCATCGAGATCATCAAGACCAGCCCGACGCCACCGGTGGCCAAGGCCGGGCTGATGGCCAAGAGCTGGGACTCGTCTGTCGTGCGCGAGATGCTGCAGCGCGCGGAAGGCCACACCTCGGGTGGGCGCGCCGCCTACCGACCGGAGGGCCTGGCGCCGCAGTACGGCATGCAGGCCGACGGCCTGTACCGCCTGTCCGAAGACCAGGCCCAGGAAATCCTGCAGATGCGCCTGCAGCGCCTGACGGGCCTGGAGCAGGACAAGATCGTCGCCGAATACAAGGAGGTGATGGCCGAGATCGCCGACCTGCTCGACGTACTGGCCACGCCGGCGCGCGTCACGACCATCATTGCCGACGAGCTCGCCGCGCTGAAGAGCGAGTTCGGCATCGGCAAGCTGGCGCAGCGCCGCAGCGTGATCGAGCGCAATGCGCAAGACCTCGGCACCGAAGACCTGATCACGCCCACCGACATGGTGGTGACGCTTTCGCACACCGGCTACATCAAGAGCCAGCCGCTGGCCGAGTACCGCGCGCAGCGCCGCGGCGGACGCGGCAAGCAGGCGGCGCAGACGAAGGAAGACGACTGGATCGACCAGCTCTTCATTGCCAACACGCACGACTGGATCCTGTGCTTTTCGGATCGCGGGCGCGTCTATTGGCTGAAGGTCTGGGAAGTGCCGCAGGGCACGCGCAACTCGCGCGGCAAGCCGATCGTCAACATGTTCCCGCTGCAAGGCAACGAGAAGATCACCGTCGTGCTGCCGCTGACCGGCGAGTTCCGCAGCTTCCCGGCCGATCACTACATCTTCATGGGCACCACCCTGGGCACGGTGAAGAAGACTGCGCTCGACGAGTTCAGCAACCCGCGCAAGGCCGGCATCATCGCCGTCGATCTCGACGAAGGCGACCAGTTGGTCGGCGCCGCATTGACCGACGGCAAACACGACGTGATGCTGTTCTCCGACGGCGGCAAGGCCGTGCGCTTCGACGAAGACGACGTGCGTGCGATGGGCCGCACCGCGCGCGGCGTGCGCGGCATGATGCTGGAACCCGGCCAGAACGTGATCGCCATGCTGGTGGCCGAGGATGAATCGCAATCGGTGCTCACCGCCACCGAGAACGGCTACGGCAAGCGCACCTCGATCGCCGAATACACGCGCCACGGCCGCGGCACCAAGGGCATGATCGCGATCCAGCAGACCGAGCGCAACGGCCGCGTCGTCGCCGCGACGCTGGTGCGACCGGAAGACGAGATCATGCTCATCACCGACCGCGGCGTGCTGGTGCGCACGCGCGTGGCTGAGATCCGCGAACTCGGCCGCGCCACGCAAGGCGTGACGCTGATCGCACTCGACGACGGCAGCAAGCTGTCGGGCCTGCAACGCATCGTCGAAAGCGACGCCGACGACAACGGTGGCGGTGCAGGCAACGCAGACAACGGAGAACACACATGAAGTTGGCAATGACGATGCTCGCCCTGGCCCTGGCCACCGGCGCCGCACAAGCGCAGAACAAGAAGGAACTCGTCGCCAAGGTGGTGCAGCTGCACCAGCAGGGCATCGAGAACGTCGGCCGCGTCATCGCCGGGCAGACCTCGCAGCAGATGATGCAGGCCGCCGGCCAGGCGCTGCCGCGCGTGGCGGCCGACAAGCGCGAGGCCGTCGGCAAGGACATCCAGGAGGAGATCAAGAAGTTCTACGACGAGGTCGAACCGTTGCTGAAGAAGCGCGCTGTCGACCTCGGGCCGGCCACTGTCGGCGCCGCTTACGAAGAGAAGTTCAGCGAGGACGAGCTCAAGCTGCTGATCTCCTGGCTCGAATCGCCGGTGTCGAAGAAGTACGCACAGGTCGACCGCGAGCAGGGCACATCGCTCGCCGAGAAGGTCGTGGCCGACACGCGATCGACGATCGAGCCGAAGATCAAGGCCTTGGAAGCCTCGGTGGCCAAGAAGCTGGGCGTGCCGCCGGCGGGCGCCGCCGCGTCGGCGCCAGCACCGAAGAAGAAGTAGTCGCCCGTGACCGAGCCGGCGCCGGAGTTGCTGTCGTTGCGAGCGCAGATCGATGCGCTCGACAGCGAACTGCTGGCGCTGCTGAACCGCCGAGCCGCGCTCGCGCTGCAGGTCGGCGAGATCAAGAAGCGCGAAGGCTCGGCGGTGTTCCGGCCCGAGCGCGAAGCGCAGGTGATCGACCACCTCAAGGCCGCGAACACCGGGCCGCTGGCCACCGACAGCGTGGCGCCGATCTGGCGCGAGATCATGTCGGCCTGCCGCTCGCTCGAAGCGCCGTTGCGCATCGCCTATCTCGGCCCCGCCGGCACCTTCAGCGAACTGGCCGCGCTCGGCTACTTCGGGGCGTCGATCGTGCACGTGCCCTGCACCAGCATCGACGAAGTGTTCCGCGCGGCCAGCGGCGGCGCGGCCGACTTCGGGGTGGTGCCGGTGGAGAACTCCACCGAGGGCGTGGTCGCGCGCTCGCTCGACCTGTTTCTGACGACGCCGCTGTCGATCGTCGGCGAGACCAGCCTGTACGTTCGGCACAACCTGCTGCGCAAGATCGAGGGTACGGCCGGCCTGGAAGCGGTGTGCGCACATCCGCAGGCACTGGCGCAGTGTCACGCCTGGCTCAACAACCACCTGCCCAAGGTCGAGCGCCGCCCGGTGGCGAGCAACGCCGAGGGCGCGCTCCTGGCCTCGACCAATCTCAAGCTCGCCGGCATCGCCAGCGACCGCGCCGCGAGCGAGTACGGCCTGCACGTGCTCGCGCCCGCGATCCAGGACGACCCGCACAACCGGACGCGCTTTGCCGTGGTCGCCTTGCCCGACGCGCATCCGCGGCCGCGCGCCAGCGGCCACGATTGCACCAGCCTGGTGGTGTCGGTGCCGAACAAGCCGGGCGCCGTGCACGACATGCTGATGCCCTTGAAGCAGCACGGCGTGTCGATGACGCGCTTCGAGTCGCGCCCCGCGCGCTCGGGACAATGGGAGTACTACTTCTACATCGACATCGACGGCCACCCGGATCAGCCGCACGTGGCGCAGGCTCTCGAGCAACTTCGCGCGGCGTGCGCGTTCTTCAAGCTGCTCGGCACCTACCCTCTCGACACCCACTGATGATGAGCCCCCAAGCTTGCGGCTGCGCCGCTTCGCTACCCCCCGAGAGGGCCGCAACGGCCTTCCTCGGGGCGGCCCGTCGCAAGGCCTGACGACGGTGTTCAACCAACTCGGCGTCGTCGGCACCGGCCTGATGGGCGGCTCGTTCGCCCTGGCGTTGAAGCGCGCCGGGCTGGTCAAGCGCGTCATCGGCTACTCGAAGTCGCCTTCGACGACAGAGCGCGCGAAGAAGCTGGGGGTGATCGATGATGCCGCCGAGTCGGCGCTGCTCGCGGTCTCGGGCTCCGACATCGTGCTGATCGCGGTGCCGGTGGCAGCGTCCGAGGCCACCTTCAAGGCGATCCGCCATCTGGTCGAGCCGGGCTGCCTGTTCATGGACGTGGGCTCGACCAAGCGCGACGTGGTGGATGCAGCGCGCCGCGTGTTGAAGGAGCGCGTGCGCAGCTTCGTGCCGGCGCATCCGATCGCCGGCAAGGAGGTCGGTGGCGTGCAGCATGCGGATGCCACGCTGTACCAGGGCCGGCAGGTCATCCTGACGCCGCTGCCGTCGACCGATGCGGCGTTGGTGCAAAAGGCCGTCGACGTCTGGAGCGCGCTCGGCTGCCAGGTGTTGAAGATGACTCCCGACGATCACGACGCCGCCTTCGCCGCCGTGAGTCACCTGCCGCACCTGCTGGCCTTCGCCTACTTCAGCGCCATCGCGCGCCAGCCGGCGGGCGACGACTACCTGGCGCTCGCCGGCCCGGGCTTTCGCGATTTCACCCGCATCGCCGCCAGCGAGCCCGCCGTCTGGCGCGACATCCTGATGGCCAATCGCGAGGAAGTGCTGAAGCAGTCGCTGCGCTTTCGCCACACGCTCGACGCCATCGAGCACGTGATGCGCTCGGGCAATGGCGAGGCCCTGGAGGACTTGATTCGCCAGTCGGCCGACGCGCGCGCACAGTGGCAGATGAGCGCAACGAACAAGACACCCGGCTCCCGCTAGCGATGTACTCGCTGCCGTTCCTCGATCTGCCGCCGCTCGCACGCGCCGGCGGCACGGTCAAGCTGCCGGGCAGCAAGAGCATCTCCAACCGCGTGCTGCTGCTCGCCGGTCTGGCCGACGGCGTGACGCGCGTGCACGACCTGCTCGACTCGGACGACACCCGCGTCATGCTCGATGCACTGCGCACGCTCGGCTGCACGCTGCGCAGCGAGGGCGACACGCTCCATGTCACCGGCCTCGGCGGCCGGCTCGCAGTGCATGACGCCAAGCTCTTCCTCGGCAACGCCGGCACGGCGATGCGACCCTTGGCCGCCGCGCTGGCGCTGCTGGCCGCGCGCGACGGCGGCCGTTTCGAACTCTCGGGCGTGACACGCATGCACGAGCGGCCGATCGGCGATCTGGTCGATGCGCTGCGCCGACTCGGCTGCCGCATCGACGATCTCGGTACGCCCGGCTTTCCACCGCTGGCATTGAGCGGCCCGGCAACGCTGAATCTGCAGCAGCCGATCCGCGTGCGCGGCGATGTCTCCAGCCAGTTCCTCACCGCGCTGCTGCTGGCGCTGCCGTTGGTGTCGGATGCGCAGCCGGTCACGATCGAGGTCGAAGGCGCGCTGATCTCCAAACCGTACGTCGAGATCACGCTGGCGTTGCTGGCACGCTTTGGCATCGCGGTCGAGCGCGAGGGCTGGCAACGCTTCGTCGTGCCGGCGGCAAGCCGCTATCGCTCGCCGGGCGCCGTGCATGTGGAGGGCGACGCCTCGTCGGCGTCGTACTTCATCGCGCTCGGCGCGATCGCGGGCACGCGCAAGCCCATCCGCATCGAAGGCGTCGGCCACGATTCGATCCAGGGCGACATCCGCTTCATCGATGCCGCGCGCGCGATGGGCGCCGAGATAAGCACCGAGGCCAACGCGCTCGAAGTGCGCCGCGGCGCCTGGCCGCTGAAGGCCATCACGCTCGACTGCAATCACATCCCGGACGCGGCGATGACGCTCGCCGTGATGGCGCTGTACGCCGACGGCGCGACCACGCTCACCAACATCGCGAGCTGGCGCGTCAAGGAAACCGACCGCCTGAGCGCGATGGCCACCGAATTGCGCACGCTGGGTGCTGCGATCGAAGAAGGCCCCGACTGGCTGCGCATCACGCCGCCGCAGACCTGGCATGCCGTTGCGATCCACACCTACGATGACCACCGCATGGCGATGTGCGCGTCGCTCGCCGCTTTCGGCGGAGTGACGGTGCGCATCCTCGACCCGAAGTGCGTCGGCAAGACCTTCCCCGACTACTTCGAGACGCTGTTCAAGGTGGTTCGCGCCGAGCCGGCCGATGTGCCCGTGATCACCATCGACGGCCCGACGGCCAGCGGCAAGGGCACGCTGGCCGCTGAAGTCGCGCAGCGCCTGGGCTGGCGCCTGCTCGACTCGGGCTCGCTGTATCGCGTCACCGCGTTGGCGGCGATGCGCGCCGACCTGCTCAGCGCCGATCTCGACGAGGCGCCCATCGCCGCGCTCGCCGCCGAGCTGCCGCTGTCGTTCAAGCCCGGGCGCATCCGCCTGGGCGAAGAAGAAGTCACCGAGCGCTTGCGCGAAGAAGCCGTGGGTCTGGCGGCCTCGCGCGTCTCCGCCCTGCCCGCCGTGCGCCGCGCGCTGCACCAGCTGCAGTTGTCGTTCCGGCGCCCACCCGGGCTGGTCGCCGACGGGCGCGACATGGGCACCGTGGTGTTCCCGGACGCGCCGCTCAAGGTGTTCCTCACGGCCAGCGCCGCGCAGCGTGCCGAGCGGCGGCATAAGCAATTGATTTCAAAGGGCATTGCCGCTAATATCGCAGACCTTCGCGCCGACCTAGAGGCACGCGACCTGCGGGACAGCACCCGCGCCGTCGCGCCGTTGAGGCCGGCCGAAGATGCGCAGTTGCTCGACAACTCCGAACTCACGATCGAACAGTCGGTCGAGAAGGTGTTGGAGATGTGGGAGACGCGCAGGCCGTTTTCTTGAGCGAGAACGGCGTTCTTTGGTCCGTTCATTGGCCCGAAGGGTTCATCGTGAGCTCCTTTGGTTGTTCCACTTCTCAACCCCCTCCCCCTCCATGTCTCAACCTCAAACCGCCACCACCAGCGGCGGCGAATCGTTCGCCGCTCTCTTCGAAGAAAGCCTGAAGCGCAGCGAGATGCGCGCCGGCGAGGTCATCACCGCCGAGGTGGTGCGCATCGACTACAACTTCGTGGTGGTGAACGCGGGCCTCAAGAGCGAGGCCTATGTCCCGATCGAGGAATTCAAGAACGACACCGGCGGCCTCGAAGTGCAGGTCGGCGACTACGTTTCGGTGGCGATCGACGCCATCGAAAACGGCTACGGCGACACCATCCTGTCGCGCGACAAGGCCAAGCGCCTGGCGTCGTGGCTCTCGCTCGAAACCGCGCTCGAGTCCGGCGACTTCGTCTCCGGCACCGTCAACGGCAAGGTCAAGGGCGGCCTCACGGTGCTCGTCAACGGCATTCGCGCCTTCCTGCCCGGCTCGCTGATCGACACGCGCCCGGTCAAGGACCTGAGCCCGTACGAGGGCAAGACGATGGAGTTCAAGGTCATCAAGCTCGACCGCAAGCGCAACAACGTCGTGTTGTCGCGCCGTGCGGTGGTCGAGGCTTCGATGGGCGAAGAGCGCGCCAAGCTGATGGAAACGCTGCACGAAGGCGCCATCGTCCACGGCGTGGTCAAGAACATCACCGAGTACGGCGCCTTCGTCGATCTCGGCGGCATCGACGGTCTGCTGCACATCACCGACATGGCCTGGCGCCGCGTGCGCCACCCGAGCGAGGTGGTGCAGGTCGGCCAGGAACTCAGTGCCAAGGTGCTGAAGTTCGATTCGGAGAAAAACCGCGTCTCGCTCGGCATCAAGCAGCTCGGCGACGACCCGTGGATGGGCGTCTCGCGCCGCTACCCGCAGGGCACGCGCCTGTTCGGCAAGGTCACCAACATCGCCGACTACGGCGCCTTCGTCGAGATCGAACCGGGCATCGAAGGTCTGGTGCACGTCTCGGAGATGGACTGGACCAACAAGAACGTCTCGCCGGCCAAGGTGGTCACGCTCGGCGACGAAGTCGAGGTCATGGTGCTCGAGATCGACGAGGACAAGCGTCGCATCTCACTCGGCATGAAGCAGTGCAAGGCCAATCCCTGGGAAGAGTTCTCTTCCACCGTCAAGCGCGGCGACAAGGTCAAAGGCCCCGTCAAGTCGATCACCGACTTCGGCGTCTTCGTCGGTCTGTCGGCCGGTATCGACGGCCTGGTTCACCTCTCCGACCTGTCCTGGAACGAGCCGGGCGAGAGCGCGGTGCGCAACTACAAGAAGGGCCAGGAGGTCGAGGCCCTGGTGCTGGCAGTCGACGTCGAGCGCGAGCGCATCAGCCTGGGCATCAAGCAGCTCGACGGCGACCCGTTCGCGACCTTCACCACCTTGAACGATCGCGGCGCGCTCGTCACCGGCAAGGTCAAGACGGTCGATCCGCGCGGCGCCGAAGTGCAGTTGACCGATGACGTCATCGGCTATCTGCGCGCCTCCGAGATCGGCCGCGACCGCGTCGAGGACGCGCGCAACGTGCTCAAGGAAGGCGACGAGGTCAGCGTCATGATCGTCAACATTGACCGCAAGACGCGCAACATCCAGCTCTCGATCAAGGCCAAGGACAGCGCCGACCAGCAGGAAGCGATGCAACGCCTGTCGCAGAGCAACGAGCGCGAGAGCGCAGGCACGACCAGCCTCGGTGCGCTGCTGCGCGCCAAGATGGACGACAGCAAGAAAGAATGAGCCGTGACACGGTCGGACCTCGTCGCCGCTCTGGCCGACAAGTTCGGCCAGCTCACCCAACGCGACACCGAGTTCGCCGTGAAGACGATTTTGGATGCGATGTCGGACGCGCTCTCGCGGGGACATCGCATTGAAATTCGCGGCTTCGGCAGCTTCTCGATCAATCGCCGCCCGCCGCGCATGGGCCGCAACCCGCGCAGCGGCGAACAGGTGACGATCCCCGAAAAGCTGGTGCCGCACTTCAAGCCCGGGAAGGCACTGAGGGAAGCGGTGGACAAGCAGGTGCCGGTGCTTGATCCACCCGCCGCATCCGACTGAAGTTCTCAGCGCGCTCTTCCGAGCGCGTTTTTCCTTCTAACATTCCCGCATGCGTCTTCTGGTTTGGGCCCTGCGCTTCGTCGTCTTCCTGGCGCTGTTCGCGCTCGCGCTCAACAACCAGCATGCAGTAACGCTGCATTCGTTCTTCGGCATCGAGTGGCACACGCGCATGATCTACGTCGTGCTCGCTGCCTTCGTCGCCGGTTGCGCCATCGGCGTGCTGGCGATGGCGCCGCGATGGTGGCGCGGGCGCAGCACCACGGCTCCCGTTCAGAGCGTCGTGCCTGTGCCATCGGTGCGGCCAGTGCTGCCGCCGGAACATCCGTCATCGCAGTTCGGCGCCGAAGCCGCGCTGCCGCCACCGAGCAAGCGATGAGGCCCCAAGCTCGCTTTGCTCGCTGCCCCCGAGGGGCGCTTCAGCACCTTGAGGCGGTTCGGCGGCGCTGAGATGTTCGACTTCGACCTCCAATGGCTGCTGCTCGGCCTGCCGATCGCCTTTGCGCTCGGCTGGATCGGCTCGCGCATCGATCTGCGCCTATGGCGCAAGGAGCAGCGCGCACAACCGAAGGCCGTCTTCAAGGGCCTGAACCTGCTGCTCAACGAGCAGCCCGACAAGGCCATCGATGCCTTCATCGAAGCCGTGCAGAACGACCCGGACACGAGCGAGCTGCACTTCGCGCTCGGCAATCTCTTTCGCCGCCGCGGCGAGTTCGAACGCGCGATCCGCGTGCACGAGCACCTGCTGCAGCGCGCCGATCTGCCCGCCGCCGAACGCGAGCGCGCGCGCCATGCGCTGGCTCAGGATTTCATGAAGGCCGGCCTCTTCGACCGCGCCGAGCAAGCCTGGCAAGCGCTCGACGCCACGCCCTACGCCACCGAGTCGCGCCTGGCGCTGTTGCAGCTGCATGAGCGTGCGCGCGACTGGCGCGCCGCCGCCGACGATGCCGCGCAGCTCGAAAAGGCCGGCGCCGGCTCGTTCGCCTCGCGCATCGCGCACCACTGGTGCGAACTCGCGCTCGAAGGCGAAGCGCGCAGCGACTCTGCCGCCACCGACGCAGCGTTGACGCGCGCGCGCGAGGCCGCACCCGGCGCCGCGCGGCCTTGGGCCCAGGCCGGGCAGTGGCACGCGCGCGCCGGCCGCCACGCCGATGCGCTCGCGGCTTGGAACCAGTTGCGCCAGCGCCATCCTGCCGCCTTCCCGCTGGTGGCCGGCGAGTACGCCACCAGCGCCAAGGCGATCGCGCAATCCGGCGAGGCGCTGGCGGCCTTGCAGGCGCTGCATGCCCAGCAGGCATCGTCGGACCTGATGGCCGCGATCGTCGCACTCGAAGGCGATGCCGCACGTGCCCGCGCGCATCACACCGAACAACTGGCACGCCAGCCGAGCCTCGCGGCCGCCGCTGCCGTCCTGCGCGACCGCGCCGACGACGACACCGGCCGCGCGCTGGCCAGCGTCGTCGAGCGGGCTGCTGCACCACTCGCGCGCTACCGCTGCGCGGCCTGCGGCTTCGAAGCGCAACGCTACTTCTGGCAGTGCCCGGGCTGCATGAGCTGGGACAGTTTTCCGCCGCAACGAATCGAGGATCAGTGAGCGCGCATGGCCGCTCCAAAGCGCTCACGCCCCGGAGCGCGCAGCGCGAAGGTTCCCTGATGAGCTCGATGCAAGCTGCGCGCACCGTGCTGTGCATGAAGTGGGGCACCAAGTACGGCCCCGAGTACGTCGATCGGCTCTACGGCATGGTGCGGCGCCACTTGCGCGGCGACTTCCGCTTCGTCTGCCTGACCGATCGCAGCGCAGGCATCCGCAGCGAAGTGCAATGCCTGCCGATCCCCGACCTGGCGCTGCCCGAAGGCATCCCCGAGCGCGGCTGGAAAAAGCTGACGACGTTTGCCGCCGATCTGCACGGCCTGAAGGGCACCGCTCTTTTCCTCGACCTCGACGTTGTCATCGTCGACGACATCACGCCGTTTTTCGAGCAGCCGGGTGAGTTCCTCATCATCCACGACTGGAAGCGGCCGTGGCGCATCACCGGCAACTCTTCGGTCTATCGCTTCGAGCTCGGCACCCATGCGCGAGTGCTGGAGGACTTTCGCAAAGAGCATGAGCAGATCCGCGCGCGCCTGCGCAACGAGCAGGCGTGGTTGTCCGAAGTACTGCACGCGCAGGGCCAGCTCGCCTACTGGCCCGCTGCATGGTGCGCGAGCTGGAAGTACCACTGCGTGCCGCGCTGGCCGCTCTCCTTCTTGCGCGCGCCGTCGATTCCCGCAGGCGCGCGCATCCTGATCTTTCACGGCGTGATCAATCCGCCGGAAGCGATCGAAGGCCGCTCGACGCATGCGTGGCGGCGCGCCTTGCCGGCCCCCTGGTTGGCGCAACACTGGCAAGCCTGAACGGCGAAGAACATGAAACAGATCGTCTGCGTCAAGTGGGGCTCGGCCTACGGGCCCGAGTACGTGAATCGCCTCTACGGCATGGTCTCGCGCAACATCACCCCGCCGTTTCGCGTGGTCTGCCTGACCGATTCGCGCGAAGGCCTACGCGCCGAGGTCGAATGCTTCGACCTGCCCGAGCTCGGCGTGCCGCATCCGACCAACACCATCGGCAAGTGGCGCAAGCAGGTGCTGTGGGGCAGGCAGGTACCCGGGCTCGACGGCGTGGCGCTGTTCATCGATCTCGACTCGGTGATCGTCGGCAACATCGACCCCTACTTCGAGATCGGCGCCGACGACGACGTCTACCTCGCACGCAACTGGGCACGGCCGCTGGCCAACCTCGGCCAGACCTCGGTGTTTCGCTTCAAGGTCGGCCGCCATGCCTACGTGCTCGACGGCTTTCTCGCCAACCCGCAAGGCATCGCCGACAAGCACCGCTTCGAGCAGCACTACGTGACGGCGACGATCCACGGCGGCATCAAGTTCTGGCCGGAAGACTGGACCTGCCACTTCCGACTGCACTGCCTGCCGACGTTTCCGCTGAACTACTTTGCGACGGCGAGCATTCCCAAGAACGCGCGCATCGTCACCTTCCCCGGCGGCCCCAAGCCCGACGCTGCGATGCTCGGCCGCTGGAGCGGCGAGCGCGCCGCGGGCAACAGCCCGTGGCAACACATCGCTGCTGCCTTCGGCCCGCAACGCGGCAGCACCTCGCTGCGACGCTACCTGCGCGGCTACGTACGGCCGGTCGAGTGGATCGCCACGCACTGGCGCGACTGACGGCGCGCGCTCAAGGTCGCGTGCGCGCTTCGGCCACCAGCGCCGGGTTCAGCGCCGCGTCGTTGTACATCTTGAACTGGCGATAGACCTTGAAGTAGGCCGCGCCCGAGCGCGCGTCGGCGAGCAGGGCGTCCAGGCATGCGCCGAGGTCGCGGCGCTGCTCGCGCAGGCGCTGCAGCCTGGCGGCGCAAGCCGCGCGATGCGCCTCGTCGACGTCGCCGCGCTGCGTCTGCTCCTGCATCGCGCGAACCTTGAGCGCCAGGATCGACAGCCGATCGATCATCGCGCCGGCTGTTTCGCTGTGCAGCCGCGCCGCGCCCGCCACCGTGCTGCGCGGCGTGTCGGTGCGCGCGGAAGCCGCATCCACCAGGCCGAGCATGATCAAGAGCAACTCGTCGATGCGCTCGGTGGCGTCGTTGCGCGCCTGGTTGAAGCCGTCGATCGCACGCTTGTTGGCCGCGATCTCGGCGTCGCTCACCGTCGTGCGGCGCGCCAGATCCTCCTCGGCCCAGAGCAGGCTGTTGCAGCGGTGGTTGGTGCGCACCCAGTGCCACAGGCCGCTCGCATCGTCACCGGTCGCATCGCTGCGCGGCCACGCCGGCATCGCCAGCAGCTCATCGTGCAGCGCGATCACGCGCTCGGCCGTTGGTTCGTCGCGGGGCTTCATCGAGCGGGCTTGTGTTGGTGGCGAAAGGCTGTCCTGCACGATGGCAGAATGCCGCCGCATTATCGGCGCACACGCCTTCCTTCAACGGCGACCGCAATCTCATGAGCACCATCGCAGCCCCGGGGCCGCTGGCCGTCAGGCTGTGCAACTACATCGGCGATGTGGTGCTCGGGCTGCCGGCCCTGCAACTGCTGCACGACCACGATGTTGCGCTGCAGCTCTATGGCAAGGGCTGGGCGCGCGTGCTGCTGTCGGCCTACCCGTGGGCTGTCACCGTGCGCGAGCGCAGCTGGTCGGCGCGCGTCGCGCAACTGCGCGCACTGCGCGCCGACTGCGGCGCGCGGCAAGCGGCTCGCCGCGTCGACGCGCTGGTGATGCCCAACTCGCTGTCGAGCGCGGTCGAGTTGCGCCTGGCCGGCTGGCGTCCGGCCGGTGTCGGCAACGAGGGGCGTTCGATCTTCTTGTCGCAAGTGCTGCCAGCCTCCACCGCTGCGCACAAGCTCGAGGGCTTCTGGTCGTTGGCGTCTGGCCTGCTCGGGGTGACACACGCGCCGCCGCGCTCGATCGGCTTGCGTTTGACAGCAGCGGCGCAGGAGCGCGCGGATGCATTGACTCGCGAGCACGGCCTGCACGATGGGTTTCTCATGGTGGCACCGCTGGCCGCTGGGGACGTCGATGGACAGGACAAGCGCTGGCCGCACTTCGCTGCGCTCTCGGCCTTGCTCGAACGCGTGGCCGTGCCGATCGTCGCCTGCCCTGGGCCGGGCGAGGCCGATGCCACGCGCGAAGCGCTGCCGCGGGCGCTGCTGCTCGACGACGTGGCGCTCGACACCTATGCCGCACTGCTCGCGCGCTGCCGCCTGATGATCGCCAACGACACCGGCCCCGCGCATCTGGCCGCGGCCGTCGGTGCGCCGGTGCTGAGCGTACTCGGGCCGACGCTGCCCGAGGTCTGGGGCCCGTGGGGACCGACCGTGCGCGTGGTGCGGCGCTGGCCCGGATGGCCGGGTGCCGACGAAGTGATGTCGGCCTGCGAGCACATGCTCGCTGCCGACGCGCCGACGCCGAGGTGACGAAGCGATGTTGAACCTGCCCGAAGTCACGCTGATCTCGGTGGACACACGGGCGCCGTCGGTGGCACTGCGCGCGCTGCAGTACAGCCTGGCGCATGCGCGCTTCGCCCGCGCCATCCTCTTCACCCACCCGATCGACGCCGTGCCGCACACGGATGGCATCGAGCGCATCGACAGCGGGCCGCTCGACTCCATCACGGCGTACTCGCACTTCATGGTGCGCCGCCTGGCCGCCTTCATCGATACCCGCCACGTGCTCGTCAGCCAGTGGGACGGCTTCGTCGTCGATCCGTCCGCATGGAGCGACGAGTTCCTGCAATGGGACTACATCGGCGCGCCCTGGCCGCACGAGCCGGCGCCGTTCAACGTCGGCAATGGCGGCTTTTCCTTGCGCTCACGCCGCCTGCTCGAAGCCGGCGCCGATGCGCGCATCGAGCAAGTGCATCCGGAAGACCGCGTGCTGTGCGTTCAGTACCGCGCGCTGCTCGAACGCGAACACGGCCTGCGCTTCGCGACGGCCGAGGTGGCGCGGCGCTTCTCCTTCGAGCGCGAGGAGCCTGCGGGTCCGTGCTTCGGCTTTCACGGCGCGCACCACCTGCCGCGCTTTCTGGATGAGCAGCGCATGGCGCAGTGGCTCGACGAACTGCCCGAGGGCTACACCGGAGGGCGCGAGACGCGCCGCATCGCACGCGGCCTGATGCGCCATCGCATGTCGGCGCTGGCGTGGCGCCTGATGCAGCGCCGCATGCAGGCCGGCACGCGCGACTGGCGCACGTGCGCGACGGCGGCGGCTGCGCGAGGTCTGGCCGCGATGGGCCGTTGATCGTCGCGCGCCGACGGCGCAAGGTCAGCGCCGCATCAAGGCGACACCGCGCTGCGCCAGCAACTTGCCGTACAGGCCAAGCGCCTGCAGCGCCTCGACCCGGCGGCCCATCTTGCGCAGCGCGTTGGCGCCGCTGACGAGGCGATGCTGCACCGGCCAGAGCGCACGATCGAATGGCCGCGCCGCCAGCTCGGCCTGCAACCAGCGCGGCCAGTCGCTGCGGAACTCGTCATCGATGCCCAGGCTGCTGATGCCGCTGGTGGCGTAGTCGGCCACCACCACGTCGATCCACTCGATCGGCGAGCGAAAGGCTGCACGCAGGTTGAAATCCCAATCGGCGCAGCGCCGGTAGCGCAGGTTGAAGCGGCCGATCTGATCGAACAGCGTGCGGCGGTAGAACACCGACTGCTGGCACAGGTTGCGCCGGCACAGATCGACGAGCGCCAGCGCCCCCGCATAGCGCCCGCCGACGGCAACGCCGGCCAGCGGCTCGGGGCCGGCGACGCAAACGTCGCCGTACATCACGCTCGCGCTGCTGCTGCGTGCCGCTGGCGCGACCTGCTGCAAGGTGCCCGGCGCATGCAGGCGATCGTCGCTGCCGAGGATCAGGATCCACTCGCCGCGGGCGCGATCGATGGCGCGGTTGATCGCGTCGTAGGTGCCCTGGTCAGGCCGCGAGTCGATCGTCAGCGCCGGCACGAGCTCGGCGTGGCGGCGCGCGATGGCGAGCGTGTCGTCGCGCGACGCGCCATCGCTGACGATGACTTCGAAGTCGCGCCAGGTCTGCTGCGCCAGCGATCGCAGCGTGGCTTCGAGCGTCGTCTGGCTGTCGAACGTCGGCACGATCACGCAAAACAGCGGCGGCGCCGCGGCATCGCTCACGATGCAGCAAGCGAGCGCCGCCAGCGCTTCAGCACGCGCCCCGCGGCGCGCAAGCGGCCGTAGGGCGTCAGCGCCAAGGCGTCGTCGATGTCTTCGTGCGCAACGAAAATGGCATTGCCGTGCATCGGCACGCCAGGCCGCAGCGGCGCATACGCGAGTTGCGCAAAACGCGGCGCGAGCAGCTCCTGCACCTGCGACAGCAGCCCCGCGCCCGCATACACGCGCTCGGTGCTGACCTCGGTGTAGATCAGGCGCACCTCAGCCGTGAGCTCGGCGCCGAGCGACGCCAGGATGCGGTATTCGGCGCCCTGGGCATCGATGAACAGCACATCGGGCGCGGGCAGGGCATGCTCGGCCAGCACCGAAGCCAGACGCCGTGTCGAGACGTCGATGACACGCTCGAACTCGACGCCGGGGAACAAGTCGCGGTGCGACTCGAAGTCGAGCAGCGAACTGGATTCGCCGTCGTTGTTGGCGACGCGAAAACTCGCCTGGCCGTCTTCATCCGCAATCGCCACGCCGAAGACGCGCAAGCGCGCATCGGCCGTGGCCATTTCGCGCAAGGCCTGCAACGGCCCGGGCAAGGGCTCGAAGAGATAGATGTGTTCCAGCGCCGGAAAGATACGGTCGATCAGCGCCACCTCCTGGAAGCGGTGCGCGCCGATCACCGCCAGCGTCTTCATGTGGCGGCACAGGCGGCGGCCGAGCAGCAGGCGCAGCAGGCCGGCGTCGTAGGTCGGATCGCGTGGATCGAGAAGGGTCGGTGCGGTCATCGGGCCCTACTCGTACACCACCATCGCATTGCCCTCGTGCGCCAGCGTGCGCCAGCGCGCCAGCGCTTCGTCGCTCGGCCAGAAGCGCGCGGCGTCGCCGAGATCGATCGCGCCTTCGGCGCGCTCGCGCTTCAGGTGCAGCCGGATCGGCAGGCCTTGATGCGTGCGGCCGTGATCGCTTTCGAGCACGCGCGGCGGCCAGGTGCGGATGACGTCGGCCACCGGCGGCAGCTTGCCGTTGACCGCCACGCTGAGATAGCGGCCGAAGCGCGAGCGCGCCGCAGGCAAGTCCCACACCGTGTTGCACGACAGGCGCAGGCCGCCGGAGAAGCGGTCGTTCTGCACCTTGCCCTGGATGATGACGAGCTCATCCTCGCGCAGGCGTTCGCGATTGGCGTCGTACAGCTCCTCGTTGGCCACGGCCTCGATGTACTCGCTGCCGTCGTCGAGGCGAAAGATCGCCGTGCGCCCGCGTGCGCCGTTGACGACGCGCAGATCGCTGACGATGCCGGCGAGCAGCTGCGGCTCGCGGCTGTCCACCAGATCGGCGATGGCCCTCTTCGCGAAGCGACGCACCTCGGGTGCGTACTCTTCGAAGAGATGCCCCGAGAGGTAGAAGCCGAGCGCTGCCTTCTCCGCCGTCAGCCGCTCCTTGATGCTCCAAGCCTGCGCCTTCACCAGCGCCGGCTCCTGCGTGCTCGCGGCGTGCGAGTCGGCGAAATCGAACAGGCCGACCTGGTGTTCGTTGATCTGCTGCGCCTCGGCCCAGTCGAAGGCCAGGCCCACGCTGGCGAGAGCCGCCGCGCGATCGGCATGCAGCGCATCGAAGGCGCCGGCCTTGATCAGCGCCTCGACCACGCGCTTGTTGACGCGCTGGCGGTCGACGCGCGCGGCGAACTCGAACAGCGAGCGGAACGGCGCGGCCCCGCGCGCTTCGAGGATCGCCTCGATCGCGCCCTGCCCCGTGCCCTTGATCGCACCCAGGCCGTAGCGCACGACGCTGTCGCTCACCGGCTCGAAGCGGTAGGCGCCGCGGTTCACGTCGGGCGGCTCGAACGACACGTTGAACTGCTTCGCATCGGCGAGCAGGAGCTTCAACTTGTCGGTGTCGTCGAGTTCGACCGTCATGTTGGCGGCGTAGAACTCGGCCGTGCAGTGCACCTTGACCCAGGCGGTGTGGTACGCGAGCAAGGCATAGGCCGCAGCGTGGCTCTTGTTGAAGCCGTAGCCCGCGAACTTCTCCATCAGGTCGAAGACCTCGTCGATCTTGGCCTGGTCCTTGACGTTCTTCGACGCGCCGTCGCTGAAGATCTGCCGTTGCTTGGCCATCTCTTCGGCGTTCTTCTTGCCCATCGCACGGCGCAGCAGGTCGGCGCCGCCGAGCGAATACTCGGCCAGCACCTGCGCGGCCTGCATCACCTGCTCCTGGTAGACGAAGATGCCGTAGGTTTCGGCCAACAGCCCCTCGAGCAGCGGATGCGGGTACTCGATCGGCTCGAGCCCGTTCTTGCGCCGGCAGAACATCGGGATGTTCTCCATCGGCCCCGGGCGGAACATCGCGTTGAGCGCGATCAGGTCTTCCAGGCGCGTCGGCTTGGCCTCGCGCAGCATGCCGATCATGCCGCGCGACTCGAACTGGAACACGGCTTCGGTCTTGCCGTCGGCGAACAGGCGGTAGGTCGGCGCGTCGTCGAGCGGCAGTCGTGCGTAGTCGAAGTCTTCGCGCCCCGCGCGCCGCGCGCGAATCATCTCCTTGGCGAGTTCGAGGATCGTCAGCGTCGCCAGCCCGAGGAAGTCGAACTTCACCAGGCCGATGGCCTCGACGTCGTCCTTGTCGTACTGACTCACCGCGCTGTCGCTGCCCGGCTGCTGGTAGAGCGGGCAGAAGTCGGTGATCTTGCCCGGCGCGATCAGCACGCCGCCGGCATGCATGCCGACGTTGCGCACGATGCCTTCGACGCGCGTGGCCAACGCCAGCAACTCGGCGACTTCTTCTTCGGCCGCCTCGCGCCGATCGATCTCGGGCTCTTCCTTGCGCGCGTAGATCAGGCCTTCGATCGGCTCGTCGGGCACTTTCGCCAGCGTCACCGTCTTGCCCGGCGGCGCAACAACGAGCTTGGCGATCGAATCGACATGGCCGTAACCCATGCCGAGCACGCGGCCGACGTCGCGCAACGCCGCCTTCGCCGCCATCGTGCCGAAGGTGGCGATCTGGCTGACGGCATCGCGCCCGTACTTGTCCTTCACATAGTCGATGACGCGCTCGCGATTGGCCTGGCAGAAGTCGATGTCGAAGTCAGGCATCGACACGCGCTCGGGATTGAGGAAGCGCTCGAACAGCAGCTTGTAGGCGAGCGGGTCGAGGTCGGTGATGGACAGCGAATAGGCGACCAGCGAGCCCGCGCCCGAGCCGCGCCCCGGCCCGACCGGGCAGCCGTTGGCCTTGGCCCATTGGATGAAGTCGGCGACGATCAGGAAGTAGCCCGGAAAGCCCATCGCGACGATGGTGTCGAGTTCGAACTCGAGGCGCTTGACGTAGCGCGCACGCTCGCGGTCGCGCTGCCCTTCGTCGGCGTAGAGCTGCGAAAGACGCCACTCCAGGCCGTCGCGCGAGACAGAGCGAAAGTGCTGCTCGATCGGTACGCGCGCGCCGTTGACGAGCGGCGTCGGAAAGTCCGGCAGCTGGGGCTTGCCCAGCGTCAGCTGCAGGTTGCAGCGCTGCGCGATCGCCAGCGTGTTGGCCACGGCCACCGGCAGGTCGGCGAACAGCTCGGCCATCTGCGCGCCGCTCTTGAAGTACTGCTCGCGCGAAAAGCGCTTGATGCGCTTCGGGTTGGCCAGCGTCTCGCCTTCGGCCACGCAGACGCGCGCTTCATGCGCCTCGAAGTCGTCGGGCTCGAGAAACTGCACCGGGTGCGTCGCCACCACCGGCAGCTTCAGCGCCGACGCCAGCGGCACCGCGGCGCGCACATGACGTTCGTTGGTCGAGAGCCCGGCGCGCTGCAGCTCGATGAAGAAGCGCTGGGGAAAAATGTCGGACAGGCGTCGCGCCAGCGCCTGCGCACGTTCGGTATCGCCAGCGAGCAAAGCCTGGCCGACGGCGCCGTGCTCCGCGCCCGCGAGCGCCAGCAAGCCGGCACCGTGCGATTCGAGCCACTCCCACTTGACGAAGGCCTGCGCGCGCTGCGCATTGCCGGTCCATGCCTTCGCCAAGAGTTCGCACAGGTTGTGATAGCCCAAAGCGTTCTGCACCAGCACCAGCAGGCGGCTGCCCTGCTTCTCGTCGCCCTGCGGTTCCAGCCACAGGTCGCAACCGATGATCGGCTTGACGCCCTTCTTGCGCGCCGCGCTGTAGAACTTGACGGCGCCGAAGAGGTTGTTCAGGTCGGTGATGGCGCACGCGGGCTGCGCATCGCGCGCGGCTGCGGCCACGGCAGCGTCGACACGCAGCGTGCCGTCGACGACGGAGTATTCGGTGTGGGTGCGGAGGTGAACGAAAGACATGCGCTGCGCATCGATGGATGCGACTTTCCAGGAGCGCGATTATCGACGCTGCCCGGCACCGTCCAGAGTGCGTGTCAGAGCGCGTTGTCCAGCGTCGCCCAGGCCGTGGGCGAGGCGTCGCGCTCGGCCACGGGCAAGGCTTGCAGCGGCCAGCCGAAGAAGGCGATCACCTCGTTGCGCCGCGCCATCGTGTCGTGCAGGCCGAGCTCGATCAGCTCGTGCGTGAAGCCGCGCTCGAACAGCAGGTAGCTCGACAGCGCCGCGCCGCCGCGCGCCTGCTTCTGCCCGTCACCGACGCCGATGCCGCGCAGCAGCGAAC
Organism: uncultured beta proteobacterium; assembly: GCA_963738605.1. GTDB lineage: Bacteria > Pseudomonadota > Gammaproteobacteria > Burkholderiales > Burkholderiaceae_C > CADEEN01. Next base: position 17,653 of record CAVTXG010000002.1, on the reverse strand, counting down.
GCACCGCGCGCGGCAGCGATTCGACGTGGCGCGCGGCGATGTCGTCCAGGCGCTGACTCGGCGCGATCACCAGCAGTTCGAGCGGGCGCAGCGGCGAGCGGGCGCGCGCCGACGCGTCGAGCAGTTCCAAGGTGCGGTTGATGCGCTGCGCGCGTTCGATGTCCACCGCCAGCGCGTCGAGAAAGATGTTCGACAGCGCATGCCCGGCCACCTGCGCCAGGCTCGGGTAGTCGCTGGCGTTGTGGCGTTGCCCCGCCGGCTCGTGCAGACGGCCGGCGCCGACGATCAGCACGCGCTCGGCGCCGAGGTGCACGGCAGGCGAGATCGGCGCCGACTGCCGCATCGAGCCGTCGCCGAACCACTCGGCCTGCCCTTCGCCCGGCAGCGACACCGCGGGAAAGACAAACGGAATCGCCGACGACGCGAGCAGGTGATCGATGCCGATCGATGCCGGCACGGCCACGCGCTGCGAGCGCAGCCACGGCTCGAACGGTCGCGCCGTCTGGCAGAAGGTGACGTGGTTGCCGCTCGAATAGCTCGACGCCGTGACCGCGAGCGCGTTGATATGTCCTTCGTTCAACAACGCCGGCAGGCGCTCGAACGGAATCACGCGCGCCAGCAGTTCGGCCAGCGGCGAGTTGTCGAGCAGCGAGCGCGGGCTGGCGCGACGCCAGCGCGCCAGCGCCCAGCCGAGCGTGAGCATCGACAGCCAGCGCGCGCCGCTGCGCACCACGCCGAAGGCGTCGGCGCGATAGACCTGATCGGCGGAAAAGCCGCGCCAGACATTGACCAGACCCGCCACCGCCATGTCGAAGCGATCGGCCTGGCAGGCGATCGCCGCTGCGTTGATCGCGCCGGCCGAAGTGCCGGCGATGATGCCGAAGGGGTTGCCGCGCGCCGCACCCACTTCGCGCCGGATGCGCGCCAGCGCGCGCAGCACGCCCACCTGGTAGGCGGCACGCGCGCCGCCGCCCATCAGCACCAGGCCAGTGGTGGCGCTGCGGATGGTGGCATCGTGCTTGGCGTTCACTTCGTAGAATTTCGGCGTGGATGAAAACGTTCTGAACCTCAGCGCCTACCGTTTCGTGACATTGAGCGACCTGCCGGCATTGCGGCAGCGCGTGTTCGATACCGCACAAGCCGCGCAGCTCAAGGGCACCGTGCTGCTGGCCGAAGAAGGCATCAACCTGGTCGTCGCCGGCGCGCCCGATGCCGCGCGGCGCTGGCTCGCGATGTTGGGCGACGACGACCGCCTGGCCAGGCTCGAAGCCAAGGAGAGCTTGAGCGACGCCGTGCCCTTTGGCCACCTGCGCGTCAAGATCAAGCGTGAAATCATCCGCATGAACGAGCCCCAGGTGCAGCCCGCGGCGGGCCGCGCACCGGCGGTCGACGCTGCCACGCTGGCACGCTGGCTCGATGCCGGCCGCGACGATGCCGGCCGCGAAGTGCTGATGCTCGACACGCGCAACGCCTTCGAGCTGGAACACGGCGCGTTCGATCGCGCGCTCGACTGGAAGCTGTCGAAGTTCTCCGACTTCCCGGCCGCCGCCGCCGCGCATCGCGATGCGCTCGTCGGCCGCACCGTCGTCACCTACTGCACGGGCGGCATCCGCTGCGAGAAAGCGGCACTGGCGTTGCGCGCGGCCGGCGTCGAGAACGTGCTGCAACTCGACGGCGGCATCCTGCGCTATCTCGAGCAGCTGCCCGGCGCGCCGCACTGGCACGGCCGTTGTTTCGTCTTCGATCAACGCGAGTCGCTCGACGCGCGACTCCATCCTCCGGCATGACACGCCTGCTGCTGCGCTTGGCAGGTCTGCTGCTGATTGCCACCGCGCTCGGCGTGTCGCTGTCGCGCGCGCCCGATCGGCCGGTGACGACGCTGGTCGCGCGCTGGGCGCCGACGCCGCTGTCGGACTTCATCGAGGTCAAGGGCCAGCTCGTGCACATCCGCGACGAGGGCCCACGCGCCGACGCCACGCCGCTCGTCCTGCTGCACGGCACCGGCGCCAGCCTGCACACCTGGGAAGGCTGGGTCGCGGCGCTGAAGAAGACGCGGCGCGTGATCACGCTCGATCTGCCCGGCTTCGGCCTGACCGGACCTTTCGCCGGCCAGTACGCGGCCGACGACTACCGCGGCGACACCTATGCGCGCTTCGTGCTCGACGTGATGGATCTGCTCGAGGTGCAACGCGCCGTCATCGGCGGCAACTCGCTCGGCGGCGAGATCGCGTGGCGCGCTGCAGCGCTCGCGCCGCAGCGCTTCGAGCGGCTGATCCTGGTCGATGCGGCAGGGTATGCGCTGGCGCCGCAGGGCGTGCCGCTCGGCTTTCGCATCGCGGCGCTGCCGGTGATCAACCGCATCGCCGAGCATCTGCTGCCGCGCGCGCTGGTGGTGGGCAGCGTGCGCAGCGTCTATGGCGATCCGTCGCGCGTGACCGAGCCGCTGGTCGATCGCTACTTCGAGCTGACGCTGCGCGAAGGCAACCGCCGCGCGCTCGGCTTGCGAATGCAGCAACTCGAAGCCGGTGCGCATGTCGATCGGCTGAAGTCACTCGCGCTGCCGACGCTGATCCTCTGGGGCGGACGCGACAGCTTGATTCCGCCGTCGACAGCGCAGCAGTTCGCGCGCGACATCCGTGGCGCGCGACTGGTCATGTTCGATGATCTCGGCCATGTGCCGCACGAGGAAGATGCGGCACGCACGGTGCAGGCCGTGCTTGCCTTTCTGGAGAAACCACGATGACCCACGAATACACCGCCGAAGTGATCTGGCAGCGCACCAAAGGCGAGACCTTCACCGACAACCGCTACAGCCGGCGTCATGTGTTGCGCTTCGACGGCGGCGTCGAGGTGCCGGGCTCGTCAGCAGTGTCGTCGGTACCCTTGCCCTGGTCCGACCCGCAGGCCATCGACCCGGAGGAGATGCTCGTCGCGTCGATCTCCTCGTGCCACATGCTCTGGTTCTTGTCGCTGGCGGCGAAGGAACGTTTCGCGGTAGCGAGCTACCACGACCGTGCAGTCGGCGTCATGACCAAAAACGAGCGGGGCAAGCTCTGGGTCTCGGCGGTGACGTTGCGGCCCGCGGTGACGTTCGACGGCGAGCGTCGGCCGACGACTGAACAGATCGATGCGCTGCACCACCGCGCGCACGACGAGTGCTTTATCGCGAATTCGCTGAAGACCGAGGTGCGAGTCGAGCGAGCTTGAGTGAAGCCGACGGGCACGCCAGACCGGCGCGGTCAGTTGTCCCCGTCCAGGGCCTCTCGGGTGTTCTTCAGGGCGCGACCCGTGTACGCGAAGTCGTCACCTGGATCGGCAGGCTCTCGATACCGCCGCGACGGGGTTTCAGCCGAGCGATGAACTGCCAGGACGATCCCAGCTCCGATCAGTGGGACAAGCCACACGAGCAGTAGCTGCACCAGCCGTTGTCCACGTTGCAAGAACTCGTCGAGAAGCACCGCCCGCGTGGCTTTGACATTGAGCCAGAGCGGCACGGCGATCACGGCCAGTGCGAGCGCAATCTCCATCGGACTCACGCCACCACCCTGCCCGCCTCGATCCGCACCTGCCTCTGACACCGCGTCGCAATCGCCCGGTCGTGCGTCACCAGCACCAAGGTCGTCCCCGCCTCGCGGTTCATCTCGAACATCAGCTCCATCACGCGCTCGCCGGTGGCGAAGTCGAGGCTGCCGGTGGGCTCATCGGCAAGCAGCACGGCGGGCTTGACGACGAAGGCGCGCGCCAGGGCCACGCGCTGCTGCTCGCCGCCGGACAGCACCTTCGGGTAATGCGTCAACCGTTCGCCCAGGCCGACACGTTCGAGCATCTCCCGCGCGGTGGCGCGGGCATCGCGCTTGCCGAGCAGCTCGAGCGGCAGCATCACGTTCTCGATCGCATTCAGGTTGGCGAGGAGTTGAAAACTCTGGAAGACGAAGCCCAGGCGCTTGGCGCGCACCGCGGCGCGCTCGTCTTCGTCGAGCTTGAAAAGATCCTTGCCGGCCAGACGTACCGTGCCGGAGCTCGGCACGTCGAGGCCGGCGATGATCGACAGCAGCGTGCTCTTGCCCGAGCCCGAGGCGCCGACGATGGCGGCCGATTCCTTGACATGCAGCGAGAAATGGATGTCGTCGAGAATCGTCAGCGTACCGGTGGAGTCGCTGACTTGCTTGGTGACATGATCGACTTCGATGATGGGTGGCAACGAACTCATGCTTGATGTTGTTGTGAATCGATGTTCTTCGCGCCGTGAATGGCTGCTGCAATGTAGCCGCATCGCAGCGGGGGCCGCTGCGATGCTGGCCTTGCCCTCGACATGCCGCGAGCACGCCGGCCGTGATCCTGGTCGTCGGCGACAGCCTCTCGGCCGAATACGGCCTGGCGCGCGGCGCCGGCTGGGTGGCGCTGCTCGAGCAGCGCCTGGCGCGCGAGAAGATCGCGGCGCGCGTGATCAACGCCAGCATCAGCGGCGACACCAGCTCGGGCGGGCGCTCGCGCCTGCCGGCGCTGCTGGCGCAACACAAGCCAACGCATGTGATCCTCGAACTCGGCGGCAACGACGCCTTGCGCGGCCTGCCCTTGAACATGACGCAGGACAACCTGAGCACCATGGCGCGCGCCGCCAGAGCCGCCGGCGCGCGTGTGCTCGTGACGGGCATGCAGATGCCCCCGAACTACGGCCGCAAGTACGGCGAAGATTTCGCTGCGCTCTTCGCCACGGTGGCGAAGAACGAAGGCGCGGCGCTGGTGCCCTTCCTGCTCAAGGGCGTGGCCGACATCGCCGACAGCGAGCGCCTGTTCCAGAACGATCGCATCCACCCCACGGCCGACGCGCACCCGATCATCCTGGGCAATGTCTGGCCGGTGCTGGCATCGCTGCTGCGCAGCGGTGCCAGGTAGCCGTCGCTCGACGAGCCTCAGCGCACCTGCTGAGCGTCGCGCGAATCGCGGCCGCGCTGCATGCGCTCGTCGCCGCGCTGCTCGCCTTGACGCTGCTCACCGCGGCCCACGCCGCGTTGCTGCGGCTCGCCGTCGTCGTTGCCGCGGCGCTGCGGCGGCGTCACCACCGCCGGCTGCACCGGCCGCACCTGCGGCGCCTCGACGCGCGGCCCCGGTTGCTGCGGCATCTGCGGCTGCACTGGCTGCTGCACCTTCGGTTGCGCGGCTGCGGCGGCTGCTGCACCTGTGCCGGCATCTGCTGCTGCGGATGCTGCCGCTGCGCCTGCGGCGGCGTGCGCTGTGCCTGCGGCGGCGTGGGTTGCTGCGGCATGGCCTGCGGATTCGCCGTCACCGGCGCACGCACGCGGCGCTCGCCACGCTCATCACGGCTCTCGTCGCGCGGATTCCGCACCTGCGGCCGGCCTTCACGCTGCGGCGGCGAGGTCTGCACCTGCGGCGCTGCGCTCTGCACCTGCGGCGGCGCCACCCGATTGGCGGCCGGCGCCACTGTCTGCGGCTGCGCAGCGGCCGTGGGCGGCACGGCCGGCACCACGGCGCCGCGCGCCGTCGGCAACGGTTGTTGTGCGCCGTCGGCCTGTCCGGCGACAGCGCGCGCGCCGATGCGGCCCCACGTCGAGTTGCGCGCCGCATTCGGCGGCGCCGGTACGGCAGCGCCCGGCGCAGCGACGACGCGCGCGGCCGGCGGCGCCGGCGGTGCGGCATTCAACGGCCGCTGCGCGTCACGCACCGCACCGCCCGGCGACGCCTGCACGATGCGCGCGCCCGACGATTGCCACGACGACACCGTGCGCGCGTCCACCGCCATCGCCACCTTCGAGCTGATCGGCTGGCGGCCCTGCATCACGTTCTGCGGCACCACGGTCACGCCGCCGGCCACGCCCTGGTTGGTGTACATGATCGGACCGGTGCGCACCGGGCGCTCGTACTGCGGCTGCGGACCATGCCAGCGCTGTGCGTGCACGTTGACGTTGCGGATGTAGACGTTGGTGACCTGGTAGGCCGGCACAGTAGACCTCGCGCGGCGCCAGCGGCACCCAGCCGACGGCCGGGCCGCCGATGCTGATGCCCACGCTGACATGCGAGCCGCCGAACCAGGCCACCAGCGCCGGCGCATAGACCGGGCGCGCCACGTACTGGCCCGGGCACCAGCCCCAGCGCCCGCCGTAGTTGACCCAGCGGCCGTAGTGGAAGGGGGCGAAGCCCCACGGCGCATCGTCGACCCAGGTCCAGCCCCAGGGCGCGATGTAGGCCCAGTGCCCGTAGCGGTACGGTGCCCAGCCCACGACCACGGTGCGCCGGATACCAGACCGCGCCGTACTCGGGGTGACGGTCCCATCTGGCCGTAGCGATCGAGGTCTTCGGCGCCGGTCATCTCTGCGGAGACATAGCGGTTGCGATCGCGCGCATCTTCCTGACGGTCTTCGCGCGCCACCCATTCGCCGAAGCGGTCGTTGCTGACGCCGGCCCAGGCGTAGTGGGTGACACCGCGCTCCTGCCAGAACTCGGCGCGCTGGCCGTCGGCGAATCTCGAGCACGCTGTCGCGCGCCTCGAAACGCATCGCGCCGCTGAACGTTTCGCCAACGCTGCTGCGCTCTTCGACATCGACGCGGTAGTGGCCGGGCCGCAGCGGCTCGTAGCGGCCTTCTTCGGTGAGCAGCGCGAACTCGCGCGCCGAGTCGGCTGCCGCGCACGCGCAGCGCCACGCTGCCGCCGAGCACGCGCATGTGCACGCGGGCGTCGTCGAGTTGCGTGAACTCGACATCGGCGCCACCGTCCAGGCGCAGCGTGCCGCTGCCGACCTGCACTTCGGCGCGCGCGCCGCGCTCGGCCGAGAGGCGATCGCCCGCGGTCATGGGCCGGTTGCGCTGCGCCTGCACCCACTCGCCCTGCTCGTCCTCGAACAGCCAGACCTTGCCCTGCGTGTCGGCGATGCGGCCGACGCGCCCCGGCGGATCGGCCCAGGCCGGGCTGCTGGCGGCCAGCGCGAAGAAGGCCAGCGTCAGCGCGATCAGCGTGTGCAATGTGATCGTGCGGGTGCGAGAAATAGCGGCAGCTGTCGTCATGGGGGCTCCTCAGCGGCGCGCCGGTGCCTTTGCTGTCTCGGGTCGCCTTGGGCTGGTCAACGCCGCTGATCTTGCCGCCGCTGACGAGCTTGACGTTGCTTTACGTATCAGTGCCCGCCCGGCCGCCCGAAGGGCACTGACGCCCCTCGGGGGCAGCGAACGAAGTGAGCTTGGGGCTCGGTGCCCGCCCGGCCGCCCGAAGGGCACTGACGCCCCTCGGGGGCAGCGAACGAAGTGAGCTTGGGGCTCGGTGCCCGCCCGGCCGCCCGAAGGGCACTGACGCCCCTCGGGGGCAGCGAACGAAGTGAGCTTGGGGCTCGTTCAGTCGTCGGATGCGGGGTCGAGATCCGGAAACAGCACGCTGGTGAAGCCCAGTTTCGTGAGATCCGTCATGCGCGTCGGGTACAGACGCCCGATCAGGTGGTCGCACTCGTGCTGCACCACCCGCGCGTGAAAGCCCTCGGCCTCGCGCTCGATCGGCAGGCCGGTCGGATCGAACCCGCGGTAGCGGATGCGCGCATGGCGCGGCACCACGCCGCGCAGGCCGGGCACCGAGAGGCAGCCTTCCCAGCCGTCTTCCGTCTCGGCACCGATCGGCTCGATCACCGGATTGCACAGCACCGTCAGCGGCACCGGCGGGGCATCCGGGTAGCGCTGGTTCTTGGCGAAACCGAAGATCACCAGCTGCAGATCGACGCCGATCTGCGGCGCCGCCAGGCCAGCGCCCTGCGCGGCCTCCATCGTGTCGAACAGATCGGCGACGAGCGCGTGCAGCTCGGGCGTGTCGAAGGCGGTGACGGGTTGCGCGATGCGCAGCAGGCGGGCGTCGCCCATCTTGAGGATGTCGCGGATGGTCATGCGACCACTCTACAACCGCATGCCGATCCAGATGACCGATTCGGTCGAGCCCCTCACGAGCGCCATGACGAAGCGGTCGAACCACGACGGCGCCTGCAGGCGCTGCGATGACCGGTCGTGGTGGTCGCGCTCGTCGTCGACGATGCGCCGAAAGAGATCGCGCCGTGTTCGCCAGCGTGATCGACCTTGAGCATGCGATCGCCCTGCGCCGTGCTCACCGCCACAACCACGCCGCCCCACGCACGCCCGACGAATCGCCATGCGCCGCCCGCCGCAGCGGCGTGCTCACCGTGTCGGAGAAGACATGCCGGGCCCAGCGCCGCGGCAGCTCGTCGTAGAGCGCGTCGATGTTGCTCAGGCCGCCGCCGAAGACGATGGCCGACGGGTCGAGCAGGTTGATGACTTGCGCCATCGCACGCGCCAGGCGCTCGGCGTAGCGATCGAGGCTGGCACGCGCGGCCGCGTCGCCCGCGGCGGCGGCTTCGACCAGCGCTCGCGCGTCGCTCGCCGTGCCGCCGTGACGCAGATGGTCAGCCACCAGACCTGGGCCTGACAACAGCGTCTCGTTGCACTCGCCGCGCCCGCACCAGCACTGCGTGCGCGCAACGCGATCGTCGCCTTCGACCTGCGGCGCCGGGTTGTGTCCCCACTCCCCGGCCACGCCGTGCAGGCCCGACCAGGCGCGGCCGTCGATGGCGATGCCGGCACCGACGCCGGTGCCGAGGATCACCGCGAACACCACGCGCTCGCCCGCGGCCGCGCCATCGACGGCTTCGCTCACCGCCAGGCAGTTGGCGTCGTTCTCGGCGCGCACCGGGCGTTGCAGCAGCTGCTGCAGATCGCGGTCGAGCGCGTGGCCGTTGAGGACGGTGGAGTTCGCACCCTTGACCAGGCCAGTGGCCGGCGAGATGCAGCCGGGGATGCCGACGCCCAGCGGCAGCGCGGCGACGCCGAGTTGGCGCTCGGCCTGTTCGACGAGCGCGGCGATGGCGCGCAGCACCACGTCGTAGCCGCCGCGCGGCGTGACCACGCGCTCGCGCAGCAGGAAGCGGCCGTCGTCGCGCGCCAGTGCGGCGACTTCGATCTTGGTGCCGCCGAGGTCGATGCCGAGCAAAGGATTCACGTCACCTCCAGCAACGCTTTCAGCCCCGCCTCGTCGATCACCTCGACCCCCAGCTCGCGCGCCTTGTCGAGCTTGCTGCCCGCGGCTTCACCCGCAACGACGTAGTGCGTCTTCTTCGACACCGAGCCCGAGACCTTGCCGCCGGCGGCTTCGATCATGGCCTTGGCGTCTTCGCGTTCCAGCGTCGGCAGCGAACCGGTGAGCACGAATGTCTTGCCGGCGAGCGGCTTCGGCGTGGTGTCGGCTTCGCCGTCGTGCTCGGCCCACGTCACACCCGCGGCGCGCAACTGCTCGACCACTTCGCGGTTGTGCGGCTGCTCGAAGAAGGTGCGGATGCTGTGCGCGACGATCGGGCCGACGTCGGGCGCCTCCAGCAACTGCTCGACACTCGCGTCCAGCAGCCGGTCGAGCGCGCCGAAGTGCCGCGCCAGATCCTTGGCCGTGGTCTCGCCGACATGGCGGATGCCGAGTGCGTACAGAAAGCGCGCCAGCGTCGTCTGCTTGCGCTGCTCGATCGCGGCGACCAGGTTGACCGCGCTCTTGTCGCCCATGCGTTCGAGTTGCGCCAGCGACGCCACGCCGAGCTTGTACAGATCGGGCAGCGTGCGAATCGCGCCGCCATCCACCAGTTGCTCCACGATCTTGTCGCCCAGGCCTTCGATGTCCATCGCGCGGCGCTGCGCGAAGTGCAGGATCGCCTGCTTGCGCTGCGCCGGGCACGAGATGCCGCCGCTGCAACGCCAGTCGGCCTCGCCTTCTTCGCGCGCGATCGCAGCACCGCACACGGGGCAGTGGCCACCGAGCTTCTTGTAGAGGTCGAACGCTTCGCCGACCTGCGCCGGCCGCTGATCGAGCACCACGCCGACCACTTCCGGAATCACATCACCGGCGCGGCGCACGATCACCATGTCGCCGATGCGCACGTCCTTGCGCCGCGCCTCGTCTTCGTTGTGCAGCGTCGCGTTGCTGACCGTCGTGCCGCCGACGAACACCGGCTCGAGCTTGGCCACCGGCGTGAGCTTGCCGGTGCGGCCGACCTGGATGTCGATGTCGCGCAGCCGCGTCATCTGCTCCTGCGCCGGGTACTTGTGCGCCACCGCCCAGCGCGGCTCGCGGCTGATGAAGCCGAGTTCCTGCTGCAATCCGCGCGAGTTGACCTTGTAGACCACGCCGTCGATGTCGAACGGCAGCGCGTCGCGCTGCGCTGCGATCTCGGCGTGGAAGGCGACGAGCCCGTCGGCGCCCTGCACCACCCGCCGCCGCGCATCCACCGGCAGGCCCATCGCGGCGAGCGCATCGAGCATCGCCGCGTGCGTCGGCGGCACGGACCATCCTTGCACGTCGCCCAGGCCGTAAGCGAAGAACGAGAGCTTGCGCGAGGCGGTGACCGATGAATCGAGTTGCCGCACCGCGCCGGCCGCGGTGTTGCGCGGGTTGACATACGTCTTCTCGCCCTTGTCGCGCTGCGCCTGGTTCAGCGCCTCGAAATCGTCGCGACGCATGTAGACCTCGCCGCGCACTTCGAGCACCGGCGCCTCGATGCCGACCAGCCGCAGCGGGATCTGGTTGATGGTGCGGATGTTGTGCGTCACATCCTCGCCGGTCTCGCCGTCGCCGCGCGTGGTGGCCTGCACCAGGGCGCCGCGCTCGTAGCGCAGATTGATTGCCAACCCATCGAATTTCAGCTCTGCGGCAAACACCAACGGTCTTCCGGCAAGAACCTCTAATGCTTCTGCGCTCAACGGCTCCGCACGATAGCGAGAATCCTTCGGATCGAGTTTGGTGCGCCGTAGTTCGCCAGCAAGGAAGTTGCGGATCTGCTGGTCAAACTTGCGCGCACCGTCCGGACTGGTGTCGGTTTCGGTGCGGATCGACAGCATCGGCACCACGTGCTTCACCGGCTGCAAGCCGTCGAGCACGGTGCCGATCACGCGCTGCGTCGGCGAGTCGGGCGTCAACAGCTCCGGGTGCGCCGCCTCGATCGCCTGCAACTCCTGAAAGAGCTTGTCGTACTCGGCGTCGGGCAGGCTCGGCGCATCGAGCACGTAGTAGAGGTGGGCGTGGTGGTTCAACTGCGCGCGCAGTTCGGCGGCGCGCGTCGACGCATCCTTCACTGAAACAGCCGCCGCGCGACCGCGCTGCCCGCACCCATGTCGCGCCCTTCGAGCGCGCGGTACAGCGTCTTCAGCTCGTTGGCGATCGTCGTGTAATGTTGCAACGTGATCGGCCGCTCGTCGTCATCGACGGCGGTGGCGTCCATTTCGGTGGTCAGGGCGCGGATCACCGCCTGCCACTGGCCGAACGGATCGGCGCTCTCGTGCGTGTGCGCGACGTCGAGCGACAGAGTGACGCGGCGCACGGCGGCCTGCTGCAGGTCTTCCGACAACGCGGCCTGGGCGTCGAAAGACAGCACCAGCATCGGCGGCGCACCTTCTTCAGCAGACGGCAGCACCAGGCGCCCCGGCATCGTTCCCGCAATGAAGCCGTGACGCTCCGCGCACTGCCGCACATAGCCCACGCTCCAGGCCGCGGCGTTGGCCTGCAGATGCACCACCAGGTGCGCGTCGTGCTCTCCGGCAAAGGCATCGAGCTCCCTGGCGCGCGCGCGCACGTCGAGCATGTCGGGGAAGTCGGGCACCGCGCCGAGCGCATCGGCCAGGCCCTGCACCTTCTGCACGAACTCCGAGTATTCGATCTCGTTCAAAGCGCCGCTGCGGTTGGCCAACTGCACTCCCGCTTGCAGCTCGCCGTAGCGCGCACCGGCCTGCGGCGCTTCCCACTGCGCGCTCTCGGTGTCGAGCCCTTCGACGAAGAACGGCTTGCCGCCGGCGCGGCGCGACGCCGGCAGGTGCGCGATCACCGTCTCGCCGGCCAAAGGCGCTTCGAGCCCGAGGGTGGCGATGGCGTCGATCAGCGCGTCGATGCGCGTGCCGATGCGGCGCGTCGTCGCGGCCGCCGGCGCGGCGTCGTCAGAAGGCACGGCAGGCGCTGCGCCGAGCGTGGGCTCGACGCGCGGCGCTACCGGGTCGGGCAGCACGACGCCGTCGGCGCGCCGCGGCTGCGCACGCCTTGCGCTCCACCAGCCGTGGCCGGCCAACGCGGCCAGCACCGCAGCAGCGGCCAGCAGCAGCGCGATCGTCAGGCTCATTCGGTCAGCAGGCTCATCTGCACGGCATCGTAATAGACACCGTCGAAGCGCATGGCGTGGCGCACCAGCGCTTCGCGAGCGAAGCCCACGCGCTCGTACAACCGGATCGCGCGGCTGTTGTCGGCGCGGACTTCGAGCATGACGCGGGTGATGCCCTTGCGCGGCGCTTTGTCCAGGCAGGCACGCAGCAGCCGCTCGCCGATGCCCTGCGCACGCCAGTCCGCATGCACGCCCATGCCGAGCGTACCGCAGTGCTTCACCGCATCGGCCCAGGCCGGGAAGATGTCGGCCCAGCCGACGACACGATCACCGTCGAGCGCGACGAACTGCACCGCGTCGCTGTCCACGCTGTCGCGCACGAAGCCTTCGATGCGTTCGAGCGGCAACGCCTGCGTCTGCGCGAGATAGCGCTTCTCGCGCGCCACGCTGTCGAGGCAGGCGTGAAAGCCCGCTGCATGTTCGAGTGCGATCGGCGCGATCGCGACGGTCATGCGGCCTCGGCGAGGCTCACCGCCGCATCCATGTCTACCGCGACGATGCGCGACACGCCCTGCTCCTGCATCGTCACGCCGATCAGCTGCTTGGCCATCTCCATCGCGATCTTGTTGTGGCTGATGTAGAGGAACTGCGTGGCGGCGCTCATCTCGGTGACGAGCTTGCAGTAGCGCTCGGTGTTGGCGTCGTCCAGCGGCGCATCGACTTCGTCGAGCAAACAAAACGGCGCCGGGTTCAGCTGGAAGATCGCGAACACCAGCGCGATCGCGGTCAGCGCCTTCTCGCCGCCGCGACAGCAGATGGATCGTGCTGTTTTTCTTGCCGGGCGGCTGCGCCATGACCTGCACGCCGGCGTCGAGGATCTCGTCGCCGGTCATCACCAGCCTCGCAGTACCGCCGGCGAACAGCACCGGGAACATGCGGCCGAACTGCTCGTTGACCTGGTTGAAGGTGTTGGCAAGCAGATCGCGCGTCTCGGCGTCGATGGTCTTGATCGCGCCTTCGAGCGTGGCCATGGCTTCGCGCAAATCGGCGTTCTGCGCGTCGAGGAACTGCTTGCGATCGCGCGAGCTGGTGAGTTCTTCCAACGCGGCGAGGTTGACGGCGCCGAGCGCTTCGACCTCGCGGTGGATGCGGTCGATCTCGCCCTGCAGGCCTTGCAGCTTGATGCCGCCGGCTTCGATGCCCTGCGCCAGCGCCTCGCGATCGACAGTCGCTGCGTTCAACTGCTCCAGGTACTGCGCGCCACCGAGCGACGCCGCCTGCTCTTCGAGCTGCAGCTTCGTGATCTTCTCGCGCAGCGGATCGAGGCTGCGCTCCAGGCCCATGCGCTGCTCGTCGAAGCCTTTCAGCTTGGCCGACAGATCGTCGTACTGGCTGCGTGTTGCCGCGAGCGCACTTTCGCGCTGCAGCTTCAGCGCCAGCGCCGTCTGCAATCCGGCCTGCGCCGCGGCATCGTCGAGCGTGCCGAGCTCGTCCTTCAGTTGCGCAGCGGCCTGCACGTTGGCCGTCACCTGCTGCGCGGCGGTTTCGATCCCGCGCTGCAACTCCTCGCGCCGCGCCAGCAGCGTGCGCGAAGCGAACTGCGCTTCCTGCGCGCGCAGCGCCAGCGCACGGCCCTGCTCGCGCGCCTCGGCCAGCCTGCGCTCGGCGCCGATGACGGCCTCGTCGAGTTCGGCGTGGCGCTCCTGCGTCGTCGCCAACTGCATGTCGAGTTCCTCGAAGCGGGCCTGCCCGGTGGCGTGGCGCTCGGCCAGGGCTTCGAGCTGCGTGTCGGTCTCGGCCAGATCGTCGTCGAGCTGCATCGTGCGCGCACTCGCCGCTTCGGCCAGCTGCGTCAGGCGCAGCAGCTCCACCTGGAACTGATGCGCGCGCGTCTGCGCCTCGGCAGCGTCACGGCGCACGCCGGCAAGCTTGAGCGAGGCTTCGGTGTACGCGGCTTCGCAGCGCACCAGCCCGGCGCGCGCTTCTTCGGCGATCAGGCTTTGCGCGCGCTGCTGGCGCTCGAGATTGGCGATCTCCTGCGCGCGCGCCAAGAGACCCGCGCGCTCGTCGTCGGGCGCATAGAAGCTCACCGCGAACTGCGAGATCGCATGGCCCTCGCGCGTCATGATGACTTCGCCGTGCGTCAGGCGTCCGCGGTCGGCCAGCGCTTCGTCGAAGCTGAGCGCGGTATAGACGCCTTCGAGCCAATCGCCGAGCAGCGCCTTCAGCCCCGCGTCGCCCAGGCGCAGCAGCTCGGCCATGCGCGGCAGCGTGTTGTGCGTGCTGGCGATGCCGGCCGCGGGCAGCGTGTAGAACGCCAGCTTGGACGGCGGCGCATCCTTGGCGAAGGCGCGCACCACATCGACCTTGCCGACTTCGAGCGCATTGAGCCTCTCGCGCAGCACCGCCTCGAGCGCCGTCTCCCAACCCGACTCGATGTGGATCTGCGTCCACAGCCCTTGCAGCGACTCGAGCCCGTGCTGCGCGAGCCAGGGCTTGAGCTTGCCTTCGGTCTGCACCTTGGCCTGCATCGCACGCAGCGCTTCGAGCTTGGCCGAGAGCTCGGCGAGCTTGGCGGCTTGCGCGTTGGCGACTTCCTGCAGGCCGCGGCGCTGCGCGTCCAGCGCAGGCACTTCGTCGGCGAGGGTGGACAAGCGCGTTTCGACCTGCGACAACGCCAGCGCCGAAGCCTCGCGCTTGTTGCTGAGCTCATCCAGGCGCGCCGCATCGGGCGCGCTCAGGCCCTGGCGCTCGGCCGCGAGCTTGTCGCGCCGCGTCTTCAGCGTGCGCGTCTGCTCGTCGAGGTTGCGGCTGTCGGCCGCGAGCACCTGGATCTGCTGCTGCACCTCGGCAACCTTGCCGCGCTGCTCGTTGCTCCTGGCCTGCGCGGCGCGCACCGCGTCTTCGAAGCTCGGCAGTTGCGCACCGTGGTCCTCGGCCTGTGCCGCGAGCGTCGTCGCTTCGTCGTCGGCGCCGGCGAGCTTGGCGGCGATGCCGTCGATCTCGCTTTGCGCCTCAGCGCTGCGCTGCTGCCAGGCGCTGTCCTGCGCTGCCAGTTCCGCCATGCGCTGCTCGACACGCTGGCGGCTGTCGAGTACGTAGCGGATGCGTTCTTCCAGGCGGCTGGCTTCGAGCGCGGCTTCGGCGAGCAGCCCTTGCGCGCCGTGCAGCGAGTCGCCGGCGCTGTAGTGGGCCTGTCGCACGGTGTCGAGCTCGCTTTCGACGCCGCGCAGCTGCGCGATCTTTTCTTCGAGCGCGGTGTGCGCCTCGGCCACCGCCTTCTTGACGCGCTCTTCTTCTTTCGACGCATCGCGGTGCTTGAGGAACCAGAGCTGATGCGTCTTCAGCGTCCCCTCGTCCTGCAGCGCGCGGTACTGCTGCGCCACTTCGGCCTGCTTCTCGAGCTTGTCGAGGTTGGCCGTCAACTCGCGCAGGATGTCTTCGACGCGCACCAGGTTCTCGCGCGTGTCCTTCAGCCGGTTCTCGGTCTCGCGGCGGCGCTCCTTGTACTTGGACACGCCCGCGGCCTCTTCGAGGAACATGCGCAGCTCTTCGGGCTTGCTCTCGATGATGCGGCTGATCGTGCCCTGGCCGATGATGGCGTAGGCGCGCGGGCCCAGGCCGGTGCCGAGGAACACGTCCTGCACGTCGCGTCGGCGCACCGGCTGGTTGTTGATGTAGTAGCTCGAGGTGCCGTCGCGCGTCAGCACGCGCTTGACGGCGATCTCGGTGAACTGGTTCCACTGGCCGCCGGCGCGCGCCAGCGTGTTGTCGAACACCAGTTCGACGCTGGCGCGGCTGGCCGGCTTGCGCTGGCCGCTGCCGTTGAAGATCACGTCCTGCATCGACTCGCCGCGCAGCTCGCTGGCCTTGCTCTCGCCGAGCACCCAGCGCACCGCGTCGATGATGTTGGACTTGCCGCAGCCGTTGGGGCCGACGACGCCGACCAGCTGGCCCGGCAACTGAAACGTGGTGGGCTCCGCGAAGGATTTGAAACCAGACAGCTTGATCGACGTGAGGCGCATCGCTCAAGTCTTTGATTTGTAATCGAAAATGCGCCCCCGGCCGGCGAGCGCATTGCGGTCGATGATAGCAGCGCACCTGCTGCGGCCGTCACGCGCACGGGGCTGCGCGAAACGCATTGACACCAAGTCGCAACCAGCCCGACGCGCGGCGCGTGAAGGGCGTCGCGCAGCCCTCGCGAAAGCGACCTTGACATTCGAGTCTCGTCTCGCAAGGAGCGCCTCGATGCCTGTCATCGCCGTCGTCAACCCCAAGGGCGGCAGCGGCAAGAGCACGCTGGCCACCCACCTCGCCGCGCATGGCGCGAATCTCGGCTTGCCGGTGATGCTCGGCGATGCGGATCGGCAGAAGTCCACGCTCGTCTGGCTGCGCAAGCGCAGCACCGAGCCGCTGGCAGCCAAGGCGCCGATCGTCAGCTGGGTGGTGGACAGCAACAAGATCCTTCGCCCGCCGAGCAACGTCAGCCATGTCGTGCTCGACACGCCCGCCGGCCTGCAAGGACACGAACTCGTGCGCGCGGTGATGTGCGCCGACGCCATCGTCATGCCGGTCTGCGATTCGGTCTTCGACCGCGACGCCGCCGCGCAATGCTGGGCCGAGCTGCAGCACCACCCGCGCATCACCAGCGGCCGCTGCCGCGTGGCCGCGGTGGGCATGCGCATCGACACCCGCACGCGCGCCGACGACACCCTGCAGGCCTGGGCGCGCGCCATCGGCCTGCCGTTCCTCGGCGTGCTGCGCGACACCGAATCTATGTGCGCTGCATCGAACGCGGCCTGACGATCTTCGACCTGCCGCCGCGCGCACGCAGGCCGATCGCGATCAGTGGAGCGCCATCCTCGATTGGCTCGACCCGCTGTGGGTCAGCCGCGAGCTGGCCACGCCGTCGCAGGCCGACGCACTGCAGCAGCAGGCCGACATCGCTGCGGCTGCGCCGAAGGTCGACGCCGAAGGCCGCCGCTGCACAAGCCGGTGCGCGTCACGCCGGCACCGCGCCAGAGCAGCGCCAAGGTCAGCGACTTGGCGGCGGCGCTGGCACCGGTGGCACCGCCCAACTCACGCGGCTGGTTGCGGCAAGCCTCGGCTGGTTGGCTAGCCATCGCTGCTCCTCATCGCGCCACGAGGCGCAGCCAGCGATGGCCCAACTCAAAGTCTCCCGGCGCAGCAAGCCTGCCGCGCCGCCATCGGCGCCGAGCCGGAGCTCGACGTTTTCCCAACCCCGCGCCCGAGCGCGACTACGTCATCCGCTTCGAGGTGCCCGAGTTCACCTGCCTGTGTCCGCTCACCGGCCAGCCCGACTTCGCGCACTTCACGATCGAGGTCATCGCCGACAAGCTCTGCGTCGAGACCAAGAGCCTGAAGCAGTACTTCTGGAGCTACCGCCACGAGGGCGCGTTCCACGAGAAGGTGACGAACGCGATCCTGAGTGACCTGGTGAGCGCAACCCGGCCGCGCTTCGCACGCATCCACGCCGACTGGTTCGTGCGCGGCGGCATCCGCAC
>CAVTXG010000001.1:0-368362 GCA_963738605.1 uncultured beta proteobacterium | reverse complement strand
TTGGTCGAGCGCCGGCACATGCACGCAAACCAAAAGTTTCGTATCATTGTACCTAGTATAAAGCTTTGTGTAGCCTTTGTTTGAAAGAAATTACTGGGCGCGCGTTGTGAGATGCGAACTCTCGCTCACCATCAAAGATGGATTTGAAACGATGCGATCCGTTTCACTCCATCATCTCTCTTTCGTTGCTTTTCGTTGCGGTTGTGATTGATTCATTCATCGAAGATCTTGGAGAAAGATTACATCATCAATCAATCAATCAATCAATCAATCAATCCTTCGCTTCTGGATACCTGCATTCTCATTCGTATTGACATCCTTACGAACTCTTTCTCTGTCTCTCTCTCTCTCTCTCAAACAAACACACACACACAAAATTGTAACCCAAGAAAAAAGACGCATCCAAAAACGCATTGCTCTTTTTCCACCATGAAGGTCTCTCATCAATCTTCCAATGCCGTACTGCTGCTGCTGGTCGCGGGCCTTTTGTCTCCGAGAACATCAACAGTATGCAGTGAAAGCCTTCATGCCGGGTCCTTCTCGTCCCATTCGAACACATACACAACATGGGCTACTATCGCCTCCACCACCAATTTCTCCCAGCTTTGTCGCACAACATCCGGCAGCATGGTTGTTGTCCACAACTAGTAGTCGTAAGCACACAACAACATCGCTCGCCATGGCCTCGGAAGACTTTAACGCAGAGCAAATATACCGAAGCGGCGTGGTCGACCTTGGCCGCCGTGACCCAGGTGGCCGATCATTATCAAGCGACATCGGTCGAAGCCCCGTTTTTGCTCGATGTCATGCTCAATCCCAGCAAGCATGCGGCGGGGGACGATGCCGAAGCGGCCAAGCGCGTCGTCGAAAAGACCTTGGCCACGGCCGGTGCCAGTGTCAAGGAATGGCCGGCTTTGGAAACATATCTGTCCAAACAACCACGCATGACCAATGCCGATGGTAGTAGTAGCAATTCGCAAAAAGTCATGGGTCGATCGTTGCAAAAAGTCTTGAAACGGCCCGCGATGGCATCAAGGCGACGCTGGGCGATTCATTCGTCTCGACCGAAGGACTACTCTTGGCACTTATTAAAGAAGATGACAAGTTTACGCGCGAAGGCTTGTTGAAACAAGGTGTCAAGTATACCGATGTGCTCGAAGTGGTGCGCAAGTTGCGCGAAAAAGAATGGTCCCGCCAATACCCGCAGTGCCGAAAACATGTACGATGCGCTCATGAAATATGGCATTGATTTTACCGAACGCGCCGAACAAGGCAAACTCGATCCCGTCATTGGTCGCGATGATGAAATTCGACGCGCCATTCAAATCTTGTCGCGCCGGACGGAGTACGTATCGTAGTTTTATTATTGTTGTTGTTGTTGTTGTTTATTGCTACTTTTGTTTGTTGGTGAATATAATGTCTTCAGCGAACCTAATGTCTCACCCACTCATTTTTTTCGTTGCTCTATATATATATTTTAATATTTCAGAAATAATCCCGTCTTGATTGGGGATCCCGGTGTCGGAAAGACGGCCATTGCCGAAGGCATTGCGCAACGCATGATTGCCGGGGATGTGCCCGATTCGTTGCAAAATTGCAAATTAATTGGACTCGACTTGGCGGCACTGGTCGCGGGGTGCCAGTATGCGTGGGGAATTTGAAGAACGTTTAAAGGCCGTGCTGGAAGAAGTCACGAAGTCCAATGGTGAAATTATCTTGTTTATTGATGAAATGCATACCGTGGTCGGTGCCGGCGCGGCACAAGGCAGTATGGATGCTTCCAATTTATTAAAACCAGCATTGGCCCGTGGCGAATTGCGCTTGTATTGGGGCCACGACGATTAATGAATATCGCAAATATATTGAAAAAGACAAGGCCTTGGAACGTCGTTTTCAACAAGTCATGATTAATCAACCCACACCCGAGGATACCGTGTCCATTTTGCGGGGTCTCAAACCACGGTATGAATTGCATCACGGAGTGCGCATTCGTGACGAGGCACTCATTGCCGCGGCCAAATTGTCGCATCGATACATTCCGGATCGCTTCTTGCCCGACAAGGCTATTGATTTGGTCGATGAGGCCTGTGCCAAGCTCAAGAATGAAATCACCTCCAAACCGACGATTTTGGATGAAATTGATCGACGCATTATTCAATTGGAAATGGAAAAATTGTCGCTCCAGTCGGATTATGAAAAGGATGAAGAAGATTTGAATATTAATAGTAAAGGCTTGGGAAGAGGCGGATCGTTTGCGCAAAATCGAGGATGAAATGGTCCCATTGAAGCAACAACAGGAGGAACTTAATCTCAAATGGATGGCGGAAAAGGGCGGTGTCGGTCGTATCAAGGTGGTCAAGGAGATTATTGCCAAGACGAGATTGGATATTGAAAAATGTGAACGTGAATTTGATCTCAACAAGGCGGCCGAATTAAAGTATTCGACATTGCCGGCCCTGGAAAAGGAACTCGTGGCATTGGAAGAAGCCAGTGAGCGTGTGAGTGCTTCGGGTGAAGAGAGAATGTTGCGCGATGAAGTCGTGGCCGACGACATTGCGGCCGTCGTGGCCGTGTGGACGGGCATTCCACCGCAATACGCGATCGTCTGCAATGCGCTGGGGCGAGGCCGGTGCGCAAGCAAGGCGGCGGGCGGGGCGCAGTCGGGGCTCAACCGGCGCTCGCCCTCGCTGCGCGAGGGTTCCCTGCGATGCTCGGTCTGAGGTCGCACCGCGAACTCGCTGCACTCACTGCGTTCGTTGCGCTCGAACACTCGCGGTGAGTCAGTTCACGAAGCGCGCGAGTACGCGCGCCGACCTCAGCCCTGCGCTTCTCGGCGGCGCCATTCGCCCCGCCTGCGCCCCGCCCGCCGCCTTGCGGCAACAGTCGTTCTTGGGTGTGAGTGAAAGGCAAGCCGCGGGCATCGAGCCCGTGGCTTGCCGCGCGCCGCAGGCGCGCGTGCAGGCGCCAGCCGGGCTCGATGCCCGGCTGGGGCTTTTTCCAACAAAGAACAGGTGCTGCCTCGCAAAGCCGTGGGCGGGTGCGCGCTGGCGCGCCTGTGCGGCGGCGAGGAGCGCAGGGTTTCGGTCGGCGCGCGTACTCGCGCGCTTCGTCAACTGACTCGCCGCATCTGTTCGAGCGCAGCGAACGCAGTGAGCGAAGCGAGTTATGCGGCGCGACCGAAACCCGAGCACCGCAGCGAAGTCGGCGCCGCAGGCGCCGACCGCCGCACCGAAGCGCTGCCGCGCACCCGCCCACGGCTTTGCGATCGTCGCGGTGTGCGCAAAGCGCGCATTCAAAGTCGGCTCCGGGTCGGGAGTGACCGACGGCGACAGTCCGCTTTCGCCGCGCAAGGCTTTCCCTCCACGGGACCCGTTGCAAGGCTCGCAGTGATTGATACGGGTTCGATACGAACTGTCCGCCTTTAGCCGTATCACTGGCGAAGTGAGATCGGATGAGTGTGGATGAGGCAAATGGGCGGGCGCCTACAGGGCGGGACAATGAGTTCCTCCCCTTGCGCTTCGGTCCGTGCAGCCGACCGCCGCCTGGGTTGACATCATGATGTCTGCGCATCATGATGCAGCATGCGCACCACCATCGACCTCCCCCCGGAGTTGCATCGCGTCCTTGCGTCACTGGCGGCGACCCACAGCAGGACCTTGAGCCAGACGGCAGTCGACTTGTTGGAACGGGGCTTGCGCGTGCAACCCGCCGGCGCCAGGGGCAGAGCACTGTCGCAAAGCAAGCGCACCGGCCTGCCGCTGGTGCGCCTGCAACGCGTCGTGACGCCGGAAGACGTTCGTGCCCTCGAAGACGAGGGCTGAGGCGAAAGGCGGTGGCCGCCGCCCGGCCGAGCCCTTGGCATCTCCGGTGGTGCTGCTGGACGGCAACCTGCTCGTCGCGCTGGTGACACCTTCGCACGTCCACCATCAGGCGGCGGAGGAGTGGTTTGCGGCCGAGCCACTGCAGTTCGCGACGTGCCCGATCACTCAAGGCACCCTGATCCGCATGCTCATGAACCTGGGCAAACTCGATGCACCGTCGGCCTTCGCCGTGCTCGCGCAACTCATCCGACATCCGCTGCACAGGTTCTGGCCTGACGTGCTGTCCTATGGCGACATCGCGTCGCGCGGCGTGATGGGACACCGCCAGGTCACGGATGCGTACTTGGCAGCGCTGGCCCGGCATCACGGCGGTCGTTTGGCAACATTCGATCGGGGCCTGGCCGCGCTTCACGCGGACGTGAGCATCGCCCTCGGGTGAGCGGAGCGAGGCTGGTCTGGAGTGGGTTGCTGATCAAGTCGGCCGATGAAAGTTGCAGATTCGTTCGCCGCCCTGCGGGCACTGCGTGGCCAGCCGCTCTGCCAACTGCTGGCGGCTGACAAGTCGAGCGCGGTGATGACGCTGCTGCGCGCCTCGTTCGTCGAGGGCGACGCCGAGCACGTGGAGAGTTGCTGCAGCTCGATGCGAAGTCCATCCAAGTCAGCGAGTACCTCACGGCCTTGCCGCCCCTCGCGGTGATACGAAACTGATACGTGATGCCGCAAGAACCTATGGATTCCTAGCATTGAACTACGGCGGCGGCGCTGCACTTTAGTCAGGTCGGCCACTGTCCACCCGATAGCCTGTGCTGCCGCCCCCACCGCGCTGGTTCACGAAGCGCCGCTGCGGCTCGTACGGGAACACGTCCAGGATCGCTCCGGCCTCGATGCGCCGCTTGTGCAGGTTCCAGTACTCGGGGCTCAACAGGTCGGCGTGGTGCTTCATGAAGGCCTGGCGCACGCGTGCGTTGCCGAGCAGGAAGGGGCCGAAGGTCTCGGGGAAGACGTCCTTCGGGCCGATGTCGAACCAGACCTTGTCCTGCCCTGCAGGTGCGTCGTCCGGCCGTGGCGGCACTTTGCGGAAGCTGCAGTCGGTGAGGTACTCGATCTCGTCGTAGTCGTAGAACACCACCTTGCCCTGGCGCGTCAGGCCGAAGTTCTTCCACATCATGTCGCCCGGGAAGATGTTGGCCGCGATCAGGTCCTTGATCGCGTTGCCGTATTCGATCGTCGTGCGCTCGATCGCGTCGGTGTCGCCGGACGCGGTGGCGTCCTTCAGGAAGAGGTTCAGCGGGATCATCCGGCGCTCGATGTAGGCGTGCTCGATGATGACTTCCTGTTGGCCGCCGCTGCCGGTGATCTCGAGCAGGCTCGGGCAGAAGCGCTGCATCTCCTCGACCAGCTCCGGCTCGAAGCGCGCCAGCGGCAGCGCCACCTTGCTGTACTCGAGCGTGTCGGCCATGCGGCCGACGCGGTCGTGGCGCTTGACCAGCGTGTACTTGCCCTTGATCTGCTCGCGCGTGGTCTTCTTCTGCGCGGGGTAGAAATCCTTGATGAGCTTGAAGACGTAGGGAAACGACGGCAGATCGAACACGAGCATGACCATGCCCTTGATGCCCGGGGCGATGCGAAAGCGATCGGTGCTGTGACGCAGGTGCACCAGCAGGTCGCGATAGAAGGTGTTCTTGCCCTGCTTGACCAGGCCGACGGCGCTGTAGATCTCCGCGCGCGGCTTGCGCGGCATCAGCGAGCGCAGGAACTGCACGTAGGCGCTCGGCACCGGCATGTCGACGAGGAAGTACGCGCGCGCATAGCTGAACAGCATCTCCATGTCGTCTTCGGTGTGCAGCACGGTGTCGATCGTCACGCGGCCGTCGGCGCCGTGCAGCAACGGCAGCGCGATCGGCGTCTGCCGGCTGCCGTTGATGATCTTGCCGACGACGTAGGCGCCCTTGTTGCGGAAGAACAGGTTGGCAAGCACCTGGATCTGGAAGTTGGCCCGCGGTCGGAACTCGCCGAGTCGGCGCTGGAGTTCGGCCACGACATCGGCAGCGTCGCGATCCAGATCCTCGAAGGGCAACTGCAGGTCGAAATCGCGCACCAGCCGGACCCAGGTCTCGTGCCAGCTCTCGAGCGTCGGGTAGTACACGCGGTAAGTGGTCGGCCCCACCGCCTCGTCGAGCTCGATGTAGGAGGTGGAGATCGCGGGGCGGACGAAGATGAAGCGGTTGTGGAAGTAGCTGCGGTGCAGGATCCGGGTCGTGACCGAATTGAAGAAGGTCTCGGCCAGCTCCGGCTGGCGGTGATCGACCAGCAGGCCGGTGTAGATCAGCTTGATGTGCTGCCATGCCGCCATCGGCAGGGTGTCGGCCGCGAACTCGGTCAGCAGCCGGCTCTTGGCTTCGCGCACGCGCTGGTCGTAGAACTCGATGCGCTCGCGCATCGCCCGCTGCTGGCCGTGCCAGTCGGCCTGCTCGAAGCGCTGCCTTCGCGGCCCGGTTGGTTTCGGTGAACAGCCGGTAGTGGCGCTCGAAGCCGTCGAGCAGCGCCCGCGCGATCCGGAAGGCCGGGCTGTCGTCGGTGGCGGGCTGGTCGAGCATCGGCAAGAATCGGGCTCAGCAGTACGCGATTCAAGCGATTCAACCATGACCCTGCACGATCTCCTGCAAACCGGCGCCGACGAGGCCATCGCGATCGCCGCCCCGGGCCGCGCGCCGCTCGACTACCGCGCGCTGCGCGCCCTGGTGGCGGCCACCACCGCGTCGCTCAACGCCGGCGGCATCGGCCGCAACGACCGCGTCGCGATCGTGCTGCCCAACGGCCCCGAGATGGCCGACGTGCTTCCTGGCCTGCGCCAGCGCGGTGGCGAGCGCGCCGCTGAACCCGGCCTACCGCGCCGACGAGTTCGAGTTCTATCTCGCCGACCTGCAGGCCAAGGCGCTGATCGTCGAGCGCGGCAGCGCCTCGCCGGCGGTGGCGGCGGCGCACAAGCGCGGCGTGCCGGTGATCGAGCTGGCGGTGGCCGAAGGCGCGCCGGCCGGCCAGTTCAGCCTCGGGGCACTGCCCGCGGCGCCGTGCGATCACGGCGGTGCCGTCGCAGGCCGCCGACGTGGCGATGGTGCTGCACACCTCGGGCACCACGTCGCGGCCCAAGATCGTGCCGCTGTCGCAGGGCAACCTGGCGCGTCGGCCGGCCACATCGCGGCGACGCTGCAGTTCACGGCGCGCGATGTCGGCCTGAACATCATGCCGCTGTTCCACATCCACGGCCTGATCGCCGGCCTGCTGGCGCCGCTGTCGGCGGGATCGCAGGTGTTCTGCACGCCGGGCTTCAACGCGCTGCAGTTCTTCGCCTGGATGGACGAGGCCAAGCCGACCTGGTACACGGCGGTGCCGACGATGCACCAGGCGATCGCCAGCCGCGGCAAGCACAACGCCGAGGTGATGAAGCGCCATCCGCTGCGCTTCCTGCGCTCGTCGTCGTCGTCGATGCCGCCGCAGGTGATCGCCGAGCTCGAGGCGGTGTTCAAGGCGCCGCTGATCGAGTCCTACGGCATGACCGAGGCGGCGCACCAGATGGCCTCGCAACCCGCTGCCGCCGCCGGCGCGCAAGCCCGGCTCGGTCGGGCGCGCGGCCGGCCCCGAGATCGCGATCATGGACGAGGACGGCACGCTGCTCGGCGCCGGCGAGATCGGCGAGATCGTCATCCGCGGCCCGAACGTCACCGCGGGCTACGAGAACAACCCGAAGGCCAACGCCGAGGCCTTCGTCGACGGCTGGTTCCGCACCGGCGACCAGGGCGTGATGGACGCCGAGGGCTACCTCAGCATCACCGGGCGGCTGAAGGAGATCATCAACCGCGGCGGCGAGAAGATCAGCCCGCGCGAGGTCGACGAGATCCTGCTGGACCATCTCGTCGGTGGCGCAGGTGGTCGTGCTTCGGCGTGCCGCACAAGCGCCTGGGCGAGGAGGTGGCCGCGGTGGTGGTGCTGCACGAGGGCCACGAATGCGACGAGCGCGAGCTGCAGCAGTTCGTCGCGCAGCGCGTGGCCGACTTCAAGGTGCCGAAGAAGATCCTGTTCGTCGACGAGATCCCCAAGGGCGCCACCGGCAAGCTGCAGCGCATCGGCCTGGCGCAGCGCATCGGCCTGGGCTTCGGCTCCTACGTGTCGGGCGAATTCTAGAATGAAGTACGCGATCGTCGGCGCCGGCGCCATCGGCGGCTACCTGGGCGCCAAGCTGGCGCTGGCGGGCGAGGACGTCACCTTCATCGCGCGCAACAAGAACCTGGCCGCGATCAACGCGCGCGGCTTCCGGCTGCTGCTGCCCGACGGCAGCAAGCAGCACGCGAGCGCCGTGCGCGCCGTGCAGGACATGGCCGAGGCCGGCCCGCAGGACGTGGTGCTGCTGACCACCAAGGCGCACCAGGTGCGCGAGCTGCTGCCGGGCCTGCGCGCGCTGTTCGGGCCCAGACACCATGGTCGTGACGATGATCAACGGCATGCCGTGGTGGTACTTCCACAAGCTCGGCGGCGCCGTACGACGGCCGCGCTGCACAGCGTCGATCCCGACGGCGCGCTGGCCGCGGGCATCGAGCCCGAGCGCATCATCGGCAGCATCGTCTACCCGGCGGCCGAGCTGGTCGAGCCGGGCGTGGTGCAGGCTGATCGAGGGCAACCGCTTCACGCTCGGCGAGCTCGACGGCGCAGCGCACGCCGCGCATCGAGGCGCTTGCGCAAGTCGCTGATGGCGGCGGGCTTCAAGGCGCCGGTGTCGCGCGACATCCGCAGCGAGATCTGGGTCAAGCTGTGGGGCAACCTGAGCTTCAACCCGATCAGCGCGCTGACGCATGCGACGCTGGAAGACATCTGCCGCTTCCCGCTCGAGCCGCGAGCTGGCCGCGCGCATGATGGGCGAGGCCCAGGCGGTCGGCGAAAAGCTCGGCGTCGAGTTCAAGATCTCGCTCGAACAGCGCATCGCCGGCGCCGAGGGCGTGGGCGCGCACAAGACCTCGATGCTGCAGGACGTGGAGCACGGCCGCGCGCTCGAGCTGCAGGCGCTGGTCGGCAGCGTCGTCGAGCTCGGCGCGCATCACCGACACGCCGACGCCGACGATCGACGCGATCTATGCGGCGACGGCGCTGCTGGGCAAGACCTTGTCCGATCGCGGCGGGCGGCTCGAGGTGCTGACGGCCTGATGGGTTCCCAGGGCTGCAAGAACGACTTGTCCGTTTCTTTGATGTTCGCCACGCGTCTGCCTCGCGGCGTAAGGCGACGCTCGTCACCACGCGCTCAACCGTCCGGTCCTACCGCATCGGCGACGGTCGATTCGGCGCGCCGAGTGTTCGCGATGTGAGCGGAGGGAACGGTCAGGCGTGAGGCTCGTGCGTCGCTGAACGGCCATCTGTTGACGTTCGCACGTACCGCCCCATAGCCGACGGCCCACGGAGTCTGCGACGAGCCATAAGCAACAGACATCAGGGGCCGCGCGCAGCTATGGCGAACAACGGGCGGCTCGTTGACGCCACACAGTGCTTGAGTACCCACAGGTAGACTGATGCGTAACGTGCACTTCGCAATCTCACGCGACCACATGAAGCGACGGAGCAACGAATGAAGAGCTACGACTCTCGCACTTACAGCATCAACGACTTTGTCGAGTGGGACGCGGCGAAGCAGCTTGAACTCAATCCTCGGTTCCAGCGGCGGGCTGTTTGGACAGAGAAGGCCAAGAGTTTTCTGTTCGACACCATCCTGCGCGGAAAGCCCATTCCGAAGGTGTTCATTCGCAGAAGATCAACGTCTCAACGAAAACCTCTGTTCGGGAGGTTGTTGATGGACAGCAACGACTGCGAACGATCCTAGCGTTTGTCAAGGACGGGTTCGTCGTCAGCAAGCGGCAGAACGAGGCATGCGGGAGACTTGCTATTTAGTCAACTGCCGGAAGAGGTTCAGGCGCAGGTGCTGGCGTATGAAGTCTCGGTCGACTTGCTTATCAATTTGCCGGATCCGGAAGTCCTGGACGATCTTTAGCCGACTCAACTCCTACGCCGTCGTTACTAAATGTGCAAGAGAAGATCGACGCCGATCATTTCGGCCCCTTCAAGGTTCTCGCTGACAAGATTGGTCATAAGTCCGTTGACTACTGGACGTCGCAAGGCATCCTCACGTCGAAACAAATCATGCGCATGCTGGAGGTGAACCTAGTCGCAGACCTGCTTATCGCGTCGCTGGAAGGGGTCAAGTCAAAGAAGCAGGTTAAAAAGTTCTATGACCTCTACGAAACTGCGTTTGACCATGACAGTGACGAGCTGGAGGCAAAGTTTGACAGCGTCATCGCGGCCATTGCCGCTATCTACCCGAAGGCCTTTCGGACACTGAATTTCGGCGGCCACATCTCTTTTACTCGCTGTTCACTGCCGTAGCGCACCGACGGTTCGGCCTCCCTGGATTGCCACCTGCCTTCGCTGGCCTTCAACGTCCACCGGATGCAGTGCGCAGCAGGTTCAAAGAGTTGAGGAGTTGTTCGCCGAGACGAGTCTTGCTAAGTTGAGCAAGCCGGAGCAGGATTTCCTACGCGATCACGCCGTGCGAGACTGATGAGAAGGTCCGTGTGCGACGCGCTGAGTTTCTGCTTAACCTTGCTTCGTAGGCGCCGCTCGAGTGCCGCTCGGCATTGCTCTTGGCGAGTTTCAAGCCCGGGTAGCGCAGTGCGACAGCTTGATCGCGAATGCTTACAAATTAGACGCCACGGGCGTGCCGTTGTTTCCACCTCTGGATCGACAGCAGATTACAGTTGCGGCGTTCCTCAATTTCTTTGTCGCATGGGAAGGCTTTGTTGAAGATGCGTTGACCAAAGTAATGTCGGGCGATCCCACGATCCTAGGGAAGCTCAGGAAATTCGTGTACGAGGCATAGCATGACGCCAAGGAGCATGTATGCCAATCAAGACCGAGACAACTGAGAAGATCAGCAAGACCAAGGCCAGGAACGCGGCCATTGCCGCTAAGAGCGCGGCGCTGCAGAAGATCTCTAAGGCCATCATTGACCAGTTGGTGCCCGGCCCGATGAGCCCGGCCGAGTTCAACAATCTGTCGATGGCGCTGAAGAAGGCGCTGGTCGAGCGCGTGCTGGGCGCCGAGCTGACGCACCACCTGGGCTATGCACCTGGGGCCGAGCGCCCCGAGGACGCAGGCAACCACTGCAACGGCGCCAGCGCCAAGACCGTGCGCACCGACGACGGCCCGCTGCGCATCGAGGTGCCGCGCGACCGCCAAGGCTCCTTCGAGCCGCTGCTCATCGGCAAGCACGAGAGGCACTTCACCGGCTTCGACGACAAGATCATCGCCATGTACGCGCGCGGCATGACGGTGCGCGAGATCCAGGGTTTTCTGGCCGAGCAGTACGGCACCGAGGTCAGCCCCGAGTTCATCAGCGCGGTCACCGACGCGGTGATGGCCGAGGTGGGTGCCTGGCAGGCGCGCCCGCTCGAGCCGATGTACCCGGTGGTGTTCTTCGACGCGCTGCGGGTGAAGATTCGCGAGGACGCGGTGGTGCGCAACAAGGCGATCTACCTGGCGCTGGGCGTGCTGCCCGACGGCACGCGCGACATCCTCGGGCTGTGGATCGAGGGCAGCGAGGGTGCGAAGTTCTGGATGAAGGTCTTCAACGACTTGAAGACGCGCGGCGTGGCCGACATCCTGATCGCTGTCACCGACGGCTTGAAGGGCATGCCCGAGGCGCTGGCCGCGGTGTTCCCTTCCACCACGCTGCAGACCTGCAATCGTGCACCTGATCCGCAACAGTCTTGACTATGCGAGCTGGAAGGATCGCAAGGCGCTGGCCGCGGCGATCAAGCCGATCTACACGGCACCCAGCGCCGAGGCCGCGCAGGCTGAACTCGATGTGTTCGAGCAAGGTGCGTGGGGCGCGAAGTTCCCGACCGTGGTGGCCGCCTGGCGCCGGGCCTGGGACCGCGTGATCCCGTTGTTCGCCTTCCCGCCGGCGGTGCGCCGCGTGATCTACACGACCAACGCGATCGAGAGCATCAACGCGCGGCTGCGCAAGATCATCAAGTCGCGCGGGCATTTCCCCAGCGACGAGGCGGCCACCAAGCTGATCTGGCTGGCGCTGCGCAACATCACGGCCGACTGGGGCCGCGCGGCGCACAACTGGAAGGAGGCGATGAATGAGTTCGCCGTCCTCTACCAGGAGCGCTTCACGCATGGGCACGACACTGCGCGCGCGGGCCGATAGGTAATGCATGAGTACATGGCACAACCCGGGGCCTTTGGCGGCCTGGCAGGGGCCTCGAATACATTGAAGTCAAAGCAGCCAACAGCTAATTCAACAAACCGCCTCGCACACAGAAATACTGACACTCCCAGGGAAGCACCCAGCGGCGCGCTATGTCGCCCCGGCAACGCAAGAGGCTGCCAAAGCCATGGTTATCGGCACACAGAAATATTTCGACTACGCCAACAATGACAATGTTCGGCGAGTAGTCATGATGTACTTTGCGGGCGGCTATCCCTTCGAGCCGCATCTGAGCTCGATTGCTTCGGACCTCGCTGACTTGCGCACGATGCGCAATGCATCGGCACACATTTCTTCGACAACTCAAAAGGCGCTGGAGGCACTGGCTCAGCGCATCTTTTCAACGCCGAAGCCAGGAATCGACTTGTACTCGCTCCTCACCTCTATTGATTCGAGGTCAGCAACAGGCGCAACCGTATTCGCGGAAGCGCGGGACAAACTGCTGGCTGCGGCAACGTTGATTGCAAACGGGTAGGTTGCAGTGCTGACCAGCGTTGAACGTCCGCCTTTCCGTTCTCCGACTGACCGGTTGGGGTCGTTCTCGCGCGTTCGGCTCGACGGCTCGAATGATCGCGAAGCGAGTGAACGGAACCTTTGCGAGCCGATGCTCAATGCTCCCTATGTCGCCCGAGCGCTCATCCCACGACGCTTCTCGGGCGCTCGCGTTCGGCCAGGTTGTTCAATGAACTTCGGGCAACCCGCCGCAAAGCGGCTCCTGGAGGTGACGTGGCCCCAACAGCAGAGACTGCCCGGCGAGCGGCCAGCCTGTCCGCGCAAGATGCAGAGGTCGGACCCTCGGTTCAGGCCGATGTGCTTCGCGCCGCGGCCCGCTCAGGGTGCAACAATCGCGGCAGGAGTCACCGCCATGCGCCTCACCGAAGCCGAACTCGATCAGTTCCGCCGCGATGGTTTTCTGATTCGGCCGAACCTGTTCACTTCCGCCGAAGTGGCATTGCTGCGCGCGCAACTGGCGCTGTTGTTCGACGAGGAGACGCCGGCAAACATCCGCGAGAAGGACAAGCGCGAAGTCCGCACTTCCATGGGCCTGCATCTGCGCAACCCGGTCTATGCACGCCTGGTGCGGCATCCGCGCCTGTTCGAACCTGCGGCGCAGATTCTGAACGACGAGCGGCTCTACGTGATGCAGGTCAAGGTGAATGTCAAGGCCGCGTTCGGCGGCGACCTCTGGCAGTGGCATTACGACTTCGCAACGCACCATCGGGAAGACGGCATTCCGAAGCCCTTGCCGCTGAACCTGCATGTGTTTCTGGACGACGTGAGCGAGTTCAACGGCCCGCTGTGGTTCATTCGCGGCTCGCATCGCAAAGGCCCGGCGCCGACGGGTCTGGACACGGTGACGACGAGCTACCCGTTGTGGACGGTGCCGAACGACGCGGTGGCGAGCCTGGTGGAGGAGGGCGGCATCGTGTCGGCCACCGGGACAGCGGGCACCGGCTTGATCTTCGGCGACACGCTGGTGCACGGCTCGCCGCCGAACATGTCGCCTTGGCCTCGGCGGATCTTTTCGCTGATCCTGAATCCGGTGGTGAACCAACAGACCCGGTTCCATCGGCCGGACTATCAACACCACCGCGACTTCACGCCGGTCGTGCCGCTGGCGGACGATTGCCTCAGCGTCCCAGCCACCGCCCCGCGCGGCCAATGATTGCAGGCGCATCGCCGCGCTAGCTCAACACGCCGTTGACATACACCGCCGCGATGCCTTCGGACACCTCGAGCGGCTGCTCGTAGCTGGCACGGTCGCGCACGCGCGCGGGGTCGAAGACGACGATGTCGGCATACCAGCCTGCCTGCAGTTGGCCGCGCCGGTGCAGCTTGAAGTTGCGCGCCGACAGCCCGATCATCTTGTGCACCGCCTGCTCGAGCGGGAACAGCCCGCGCTCGCGGCAGTAGCGCGCCAGCACGCGCGGGAACGTGCCCCACAGCCGCGGATGCGGATGCCGATCGTGCGGCAGGCCGTCGGAGCCGATCATCGCGAGCGGGTGCGCGATGATCTTTTCGACATCGATGCCGGCGAGATCGTCGCCGGCGGCATCGAGGCGCAGACGCGCCAGGTGTTCGCCAACCTGGTGAAGGTGCTCGCCCTCGCCGGCTGCACGCTCGACGACGTCTGCAAGGTCACGGTGTGGCTCGACGACGCGCGCGACTTCGGCAGCTTCAACCGCATCTATCTCGAGCAGTTCCGGAACGGCAAACCGGCGCGCTCGACCACCGAGGCGCGACTGATGGTCGATGCGAAGGTCGAGATCGACGTTGTCGCCTACAAGCCGGCCCGCGCGGCGTGAGTGACGATCGCAAGACTCGGCGCGCCCCTTCGAGTCGAGGCACTGGATGGCAGTCATGGTGCGGGTCTCGTCAGCAGCGCGACGATCGCAGCGCGCACTTCGTCGTCGTGCCCGACCCAGAGGTGGCCGCCGTTGTCGAAGCCGATGAACCGGGCGCCTGGAATGCGGCTCGCGATGTAGCGCGCGCCGGCATCGGTGCCGAAGCCGTCGTCGCGCGCGCTGATGACGAGCGTGGGTGTGCGAATCGATTCGAGCGGCTGCGGGCCGAGACGGCGCCCCAGGCCCGTGTCGTCGCGCAGGCCCGCCGCGCGCAGCGACACCGGCAGGATGTTGTCGGCCATCGCGTTCACCCGCGCGCGTTCGTTCGCGCTCGCGCCCTGCACGAGCTCGGGCGGCGTTGCGAGCACCCAGCGCAGGACCGCGTCGCGCGCCACGTGCAGCGCGGCCCAGAACACGAAGTCCGAGCCGAGCAGGCGCATCAGCAGCGCGTCGCCGGCCACCGGCAGCGGCGCCGCCGCACCCGGGTGGTAGGCGATCGGCACCGCGAGCACGAGGGCGCTGACCCGATCCGGATGGCGCAGCACGGTCAGCAGCGCCGACGGCGCGCCCGCCGAAGCGCCGAGCACGGCGGCCCTGCCGATGCCCAGCGCATCGAGCAGGCAGACATGCGCATCGGCCTGCGCTTGCGGCGATGCATCGGCCGGCCGAGGCGTGCGCAGGTAGCCGAAGCGCGAGGGCGCGATGACGCGGATGCCGTGCGGCACGAGCCCGCGCGCGAAGGCCATGCCCTGGTCGTGCCCGCCGCCGCTGCCGTGCACCACCAGCAACGGCACGCCCTGGCCCGCTTGCGCAAACTCGATCGGTCCGCAGCGCGTGTCGATCACGCTGCTGCCTTGCGCGGCGCGTGCGCTGGCTTCACGCAAGTCACTGGCGAAACGCGCATGGAGGCTCCACGCGGCCAGCAGCAGCGTGATGACGACTGCTGCGAGCGCGAGGGCGCGCAAGGGACTCATCGCGACGTGCGGTGCACGCCGGGCCGCGCGCCCAGGGTCTCCATGCAGCCAGTGTGATCGGCGCGGCCAGAGCGCTGCTTGATGCGCGTCAAGCGCGCGGGTCGTCGTCCTCGGCGGCGGCGGCGGCGGCGACTGCGTCGGCGACGCTGCGCCAATCGTCGGGGCTGAGCAGCCCGGCGGCGCGCGGCAGGATGTCGCGCTCCTCGACGGCCAGGTGATGCCGGTAGTACAGCAGGTAGACGGCCGCGGCGGCTTCGATCGCATCGTTGTCGGCGTCGGCCGGCGGGCCGGCGAGTGCCTGATTCAAGCGCAGCAGCAGTTCTTCGCCGGCGGCAGCGACGACGCGATGTTCCTGCCGCAAGCGGTTGACGGGCAGCAGCAGGCTGGGGTCGCGTTTGACCAGGCAAGCGAGCGCCGCGTCTTCGCGCGGGTGGTGGATGCGGTCGGGCGCGTGGCGCAGGACCGAGACGATGTCGCGCATCCTGCCGTGGTCGGCGCTGCGTCCCGCGGCAAGATCGGCCAGTTGCCGATCGAGCTGATCCAGCAGCTGCGCGTAGTCGGCATGCTCGGCGCGCCAGACGGCGATCAGGTCGATCACGGCTTTGCGGCACCGGCGCTGCCGAGCCGGAGTCTGCGGGTGGTGGACATGCTTGCGCTCCTTTCGAGTGCGCCGATGCTCGACCATCGAAGCGCTTGCGGCTTGACGCAACTCAAGCGGCCATGCATTGAACCGTGGCGTCGCATCGCCACTCCAAGCCGCCATGAGACCTGCTTTCGAAGATCGCGACGAGGCCGGCCGCGCGCTGGCCGCGCGCCTTGCCCAGGATCAGCAGCGGGGGCGCCTGCCCGCGCCGATCGTGGTGCTGGCGCTGCCGCGCGGCGGCGTGCCGGTGGCCGTGCCGGTGGCGCGACAGTTGAACGCGCCGCTGGACTTGTTGCTGGTGCGCAAGATCGGCGCGCCCTGGCAGAGCGAGCTGGCGGTGGCGGCGGTGGTCGATGGCGGCCAGCCCGATGTCGTGATCGACGAGCCGGCCTGTGCCGCCACCGGTGCCAGCCACGCCTACATCGACGCGCAGGCGCAGATCGAGTGGCACGAGATCGAGCGCCGGCGCGCGCTCTACCTGCAAGGCCGCGCGCCGCTGTCGGTGCAGGGCGCGACCGTGATCGTGGTCGACGACGGCATCGCCACGGGCACGACGGTGCGCGCCGCGCTGAAGGCACTGCGCCGCCGCGGCGCGGCGCGCCTCGTGCTGGCGGTGCCGGTGGCGCCGCACGAGACGCTGACGCGCCTGCAGCGCGAGGTCGACCGCATCGTCTGTCTGGCCGAGCCGAATCCGTTTCGCGCGATCGGGCTGCACTACCGCAATTTCGAGCAGCTCAGCGACGAAGCCGTGATTGCGCTGCTGGCCGCGGAGCGGGCGGCGCGGCGCCCTGAGCCGGATTGATCCGCATCAAGCGGCAAGGTGCTGCCCAGCGCGATGTTGAAGGTCGAAGAGGCGCGCAAGCCTTGTTGCGCTTTGCGCTGGCGCAGTCGCGCGCTGCGACTGCCGCACAATGATCGCGTCATGGCTGTGTTCGGTACCGACGCCTACGCTCCGAACGAAGTCGCCGCGCGCGTGCGCGATGTCGGCGTCGCCAAGGCGCGGCTGCCGTGGCAGACGCAGGCGGCGCTGGGCGTGCTGGCGGGCGCCTTCATCGGCTTGGGTTCCATGCTGTTCACGCTGGTGGCCAGCGATGCCTCGCTCGGTTTCGCGCTGTCGCGCCTGCTCGGCGGGCTGGTCTTCTCGCTCGGCCTGCTGCTCGTCGTCGTCGCCGGCGCCGAGCTCTTCACCGGCAACCACCTGATCGCGATGGCCTGGGCCAGCGGCGAAGTGAGTACGGCGCAATTGCTGCGCAACTGGGCGGTGGTGTGCGTGGCCAACGCCGTCGGCGCCGCCGGACTGGCGCTGCTGGTGTTCTGGTCAGGTCACACGGCGATGAACAGTGGCGCGGTGGCGCGCGCCGCGGTGCGCATCGCCACGGCCAAGGCCGAGCTGCCGATCGTCGAGCTGTTCTTCCGCGGCGTGCTGTGCAACCTGCTCGTCTGCATGGCGGTGTGGATGGCGATGGCCGGTCGCAGCGTTGCCGACAAGGCGGTGGCGATCGTCTTTCCGATCACGGCTTTCGTCGCTGCCGGCTTCGAGCACTCGATCGCCAACATGTACTTCTTCCCGCTGGCGCTGCTGCACGGCGCACCGCTGACCGCGGCCGACATCGCGCGCAACCTGCTGCCGGTGATCGCCGGCAACCTCGTCGGCGGCAGCGTGCTGGTGGCGCTGGTGTATTGGGTGATCTACCTGCGGCCGCAGCGCGATTGATGCTGCCGCGACGCTACTGGCCGGTGTCCTTGATCAACTGGCGTACCGCACGTTCCTTGGCCGTGGGTGTGCCGCCGAACGAAGTGTTCAGCGCCCAGGCAAAGGAGTTGATGTCCCACAGCACCGGCTGCTGCGGAGTCGCGGCATAGAAGCACAGGCTCTTGAAGCCGGCGTCGCGCAGCGCGTAGGCCATGTCGCGCACCAGATCGCCGGCGCCGCGCGCCAGCGTGGCGTCGAGCTTGACTTGCGCATTGGCGCTGCCGTCGATGCTGAGCTGCCACTCGTAGGCATCCAGGCGTGCGATGCCGTGCGCCTGCTGCAGGCTGCGCCACAACGGCGCGACGTTGCGCGTCACGGCCAGCGAGGTTTCGTAGCCGCTGCGCAGGCCGGCCAGCATGGCGGTGCTGTTGGCAGCGCCGTCGAGCTGCGCGCGGCTGCCCGACAGATAAGGCGCGGCGGCCAGCGTGCCGATGTAGCTCGACGGCGCGCCGCCGAACTCGGTGACCTGCGCCGGCAGCGTCAGCCACGGCAGGCCGATGTCCTTGTTCCAGTAGATGTTGTGGAACTGGCCGGCCATCACCGGGAACAGCGTCGTACCGAAGCCGGCGAAGGCCTGTCTTCATCGCGCGCGCCATGCGCGCGGTCTGCAGCGCCCACAGGCGGGCCAGGCGCTCGTACTGGTCGCTGCTCGATGGCGTGTTGATCAGCGTGTAGTCGGTATCGAGTGAATCGTTGGCGCGGTTGAGGAAGTGATTGAACTTGGCCCCGGTGGCGCCGTTCCACAGCTCGTTGGTGAACTCCGGAAACTTGAGCGCCGCGGCCGGCAGCAGCGGCTGCAAGGCCTGGCCCATCGCCAGGCAGTCGGCCTCGCTGAAGCGGTAGGGCACGTTCCACCAGATCGCGCGCACCTTCGATTGCGGTGCGTTGTAGCAGGCGTTGAAGAACTCGGCCATCGCCTCCCACGAGGGTCGGCCGTGCCTCTTGGCGGCGGGCTGGCGCTGCGCCCATGTCGCCTCGCCGAGCTCCTCGCCGGCGCCCTGCCTCATGAAATCGAGAAAGCGCAGCGTGTGGAAGCGCTTGTAGTAGTTGAGCGCGTCGGGATGCAGCAGCGGATGGTTGTCGAGGTCGAAGCCGGGGCGCACGATGCGCAGGTCGCGGATGCCGGCGTTCCAGGTCAGGATCAATGTGGGCGTGGCGGTGACGACCCAGTCGAAGGTGACGACGGTGTTGTCGCCTTCGCCCGTGGTCACCACGTTCTGCACGGCGCTGTTGCTGGTGATGAAGCTCATTGCGGCCGCGCCGCGATAGCGCCCCTTCCAAGTGCCCACGGCCCACTCGGTGCCCGGCCTGTCGCCGGCGGCGACGACGAGGCGGCTGGGCACGGTGGGCCAGCCGTCGGCATCGCGCGGCATCGCCAGGTTTTCGTCGTACTGATCGACGTTGCCGAAGCCGCGCGACGAGCGCACGACATCGACGAAGGGCGAGGGTGCCCAGTCGTAGACGCCGACGTTGGCGCCGATGGTCCAGCTGGCCGCGGGCGGTGGCGGTGGTGGCGGCGGCGGGCCCGGGCGTGCTGCCGCCATGGCGCGGCCGTCGTCGACGACGGGCTGTGCGACTTCATCGGCGCCGCCGCAGCCGATCAACGGCAGCGCTTGGACGGCGAGCGATCCGACGCCCAGCCAGCGCAGTGCACGGCGACGCTCGGGGAGGGTCGGCGTGCCGGCGGGTGATGGGGTGGGGCGAGGGCCTGGGCGATCGACGGGCATGAACGGCATCCTGTTGGAGGCTGCATCGAAGAAATCAGCACTCGAGCCGAGGTTAAGGCCGTGAAGCGGACGGCTGCGCGCCGCCGCGCAGCAGTCGGGGTTCAAGCGTGCGCCAGTGCACGAATCGGTCGCGACTCGACGGATTGGTCAGTGAACGCCCGCCGCGCAGCAGACCGGGCCCCGTCGGACTCAAACGCGGCGCACGCGCACGTGCACGCCGTCGCGCACCGCCGTCGGCGGGTAGACGATCACCTGGGTTCCCGCCGCCAGCCCCGGGCCGATCCACGCGGCGCTGCCGTTGCGCGCCCGCAGTGCCACCGGCGTCAACTTCGCGCGGCCGCTGTCGACGACGAAGACCGCCATCTGCTGGCTGTCGCCTTGGGGCAGCGGGAACACCGCGCTCGCCGGCACCTGCAGCGCGGCATCGACGGCGGTGACGAGGATGCGCGCGCTGATCCGAAAGCCGTCGCCCAGCGCCTGCCACTGCGTGCGCGGGCTGGTGATGTCGATGACGACGTTGACGCGCTGCTCTTCGACGCCCAGCGCCGAAACCTTGGTGAAGGCCGCCGGTTCGACGCGGCGCACGCGGCCTTCGAGCAGACCCTCGCCACCCCAGTGTTCGATGCGCACCGGCGTGCCCGGCGCGGCGCGCAGCGCGTCGGTGGTGAGCAGTTCGGCCACGACTTCGAGCTGGTTCAGGTCGCCGACTTCGAGCAGCGGTGTCGCCGGCGCGACCGTGCCGGCGCTGGGCTGCAGCACGCGCAGCACCTGGCCGGCGATCGGTGAGGTCACGGCGAAGCTGTGGCCGGCGACGCCGGCACGGCCCGCACGGCCCGCAGGGGGGCGCAACGCCGACAGCGCCGCGCGGGCCTGCTCCAGATCGTGCTCGGCCATGTGGCGCTCGGCCACCGCGGTGTCGAGCTCGCGCGCCGCGGCCTTGGCGGACAGGCCGTCACCGTCGAGCTTGGTCGACGCGATGAAACCCTGCCTGGCCAGCAGCAGGCTGCGCTCCAGCTCCAGGCGCGTCTGTTCGACGCCGACGCGCGCACGTTCGATGCGCACGGCAGCGCGCTGCAACTGCGCCTGCGCGCCCTCGACGCGCGCCGCCGCTTCGCGCGCGCTGCGCTCGTCGAGCAGCGGCGAGAGCACCGGCGTCAGCGTCGCCACCAACGCGCCGGCCGCCACCGCATCGCCCTCGCGCAGCGTGATGCGCGCCAGCCGCCCTGCCAGCGGCGCGGAAATCACATGGCGCTGCGCCAGACGGGTCTTGCCGTCCTCGTCGATCGTGACCTCGAACGGCGCGACGGCCGCGACGGCGACTTCGACTTCGACCGGCCGCGGCGCGAAGGCCCAGGCCAGAGCGGCGGCAAGCACGACGCCGACGGCGACGGCAACGATCAAGCTGCGTTTGTTCATCGTCACTCCCGCGTCTTCAGCGCCGCCACCATGTCCAGCTTGTCGATGCGTCGCCGCACGACGAGCGCGCTGGCCGCGGCCGAAGCCAGCACCGCGATCGCGGCCCAGGCATAGGTCGGTGGCCGGATCACCACCGGAAACGAGAACTGGTCCGAGGCCAGCATGCCGACGACGAGCTGCACCAGCCCCAGGCCGAGCGCCATGCCCAGCGGCAGTGCGACCGCGATGCCGATCGCCATCTCGCCGAGCAGCAGCGCCGAGACCTCGGCGCGCGTGAAGCCGAGCACGCGCAGGCTCGCCAGCTCCCAGGTGCGCTCTGCCAGCGCGATGCGCGCGTTGTTGTAGACCACGCCGACGGCGATCACGGTGGCGAACAGCGTCAGCATCGTGCTCATGATGCGCACGTTGCGCGCGCTCACCTCCTGCATGTTGCGCAGCAGGCTGGCCTTGCTGAAGACGCCGACGATGCGCGGCAGCTGCTTGCTCGCTTGCAGAAACGCCGTCTCGCGTCCGCGCTCGACGCTGACGGCGAACCAGGTCGCGTTGTCGCCTTCCTGCAGCAGCCGGTTCAAGGCCCGGCGTTCCATGTAGGCGTTCAGCCCCATCATCTCGCGCGCGGTCGCGGACAGCGGCGCTTCGAGCGTGCGCCGTCGGCCTTCCAGCACCTCGAAGCGCACCGTGTCGCCGACGCGCAGGTTCAGCTTCTCGGCCAGGCGGTCGGTCATCACCAGACCGTCGCCTTCGAGCCGGCTGGCCTCGCGGTTGCGGTCGTCGATGATGCGCGTCAGCTCGCCGCGCCGCGCATGGCCGCGGATCTGGCCGCGCTCGGAGAGATGGCCGCTGACGAAGCGCACCGGCACGTCTCGGCCCGACTCGACCGCGGTCACGCCGGGCAGGCGCGCCACCTCGTGCCGCGCCGCGTTGCCTGCGGCCTCGGTCATCCAGACGATGACGTCGCTGCGCATGCCGACGTTGAACTGCGAGTCGACGATGAAGTCGATGGCGTCGCGGAAGAAATTGCCCATGACGACGATCGCCACCGAGGCCGCCACGCCGCCGATCGAGAGCGCCGTGCGCCACGGCCTGCGCTCCATGTTGCGCAGGATCATCCTCAGCGACGGGCCGATCGCGGTGACGCCCAGGCGTTCGAGCAGCGTGCGCCGATAGTGCCCCGGCGCCGGAGGCAGCATCGCCTCGGCGGGCGCCAGGCGCACCGTGGCGAGGATCGCGTTGAGCGTGCCGAGGACCGCAGTGACGAAGGTGATGCCCAGGCTGACGAACAGCAGCCACGGCGGGGTGCGGTGCTCGAAGCTCGGGAAGTAGAAGAACTCGGCATACAGCTTGGTGAACATCGCTCCCAACGCGTCGCCGATGAACACGCCCAGCACCATGCCCGCGCCGACGATCACCAGCACCAGCTTCAGGTAGTGCAGGGCGATCGCGCGATTGGCATAACCCAGCGCCTTGAGCGCCGCGATCTGCTCGCGCTGCGTCGCCACCAGGCGTGACACCACGACGTTGAGCAGGAAAGCCGCAACACCCAGGAAGATCGACGGCAGCACCGTGCCGAGCACATGCTGCTCCTTGATCTCGTTGTCGAGCATCGCGTTCGAAGGCTGATCGTCGCGACCATGCGCAACGCGTCCGCCGTAGTGCGCGAGCTGCACCGACAGCGCATCGATCACGGCGCGCTCGCTCACCCCCGGTGCCAGCTTGACCGCGACGCGGTTGAACGCTCCGTCCATGTCGTAGGCTGCGGCCAGCGTTTCGCGCGGCACCCAGAAGACGCCGACGCCGCGCAGATCGGGCATGCCCATCAGGCCGGCAAAGATGTACTCGGGCGAGAGCGCAATGCCGGTGATCTCGAGCGTGCGCAGCTTGCCGTTGATCAGCGCGCCGACCCGCGAGCCCGGTCGCAGGCCGCGCTTCTCGGCAAAGCCCGGCGACACCAGCGCCGGGATGGCGCTGCCCGACGAGCGCGCCTGGTCGAGCGCATGCCCGCTCGAAAGCGTCACGCGGTTCATCGCCGGCGGGTTGCGCAGATCGACGCCGATCAGCTGGCCGATGATCGGATCGGGCACGCCCGGCAGTTCGATGCGCACCATCTGCTCGATGGTGGTCTGCACGTCGGCGACGCCGGGCGTGGTGCGCAGCGTCTCGGCAAGCGCGTTGGGCGCGCGCTTGACGCCGGCGAACACGTCGGCAAAGCGGCCGGAAGCATAGAAGCGGTCGCGCGCCAGCGCCAGCGAATCGACGGCCGACAGCGTGGTGATGAAGCCGCCGATGCCGCTGGCCACCACCAGCGCGATCGTCAGCCCCTGGCTCCACATCAGGCGCAGGTCGCGCAGCAGCTTGCGGTCGAGTGCCTTCATGGTGCGTGGGAGGCGGCTTGCGGCCCTTTGTGTGCGTTCGCGATCGTCCGCAATGCGCCCCGCCCGCCGCCTTGCTTGCGCACCGGCCTCGGCCCAGCGCATTTGTGGACGATCGCGAACGCACACAACTGGCTCATTGCGCTCGCCCCCGCTTCACCACGACAACTCCGCCGGCGTCACCTTGCGCTCGTTGACCTCGATGCTCTGGATGCGCCCATCGCCCAGCCGGATCACGCGATCGGCCATGCCGGCGATGGCGGCGTTGTGCGTGATCACGACGGCGGTGGTACCGAGCTCGGCGTTCACCTTCGCGATGACTTCGAGCACGCGCTTGCCGGTGGCGTAGTCGAGCGCACCGGTCGGCTCGTCGCACAACAGCACTTCGGGCTGCTTGACGATGGCGCGTGCGATCGCCACACGCTGCTGCTCGCCGCCGGAGAGCTGCGACGGGAAGTGGTCGCGCCGCTCGCTCAGCGCCACCCAGGCCAGGGCTTCGTCGATCGGCATCGGATGCGCGGCGATGTCGGTGACGAGCGCCACGTTCTCGTAGACCGTCAGGCTCGGGATCAGGTTGTAGAACTGAAAGACGAAGCCCACATGCTCGCGCCGGTAGCGCGTCAGTTCGGCCTCGCTCGCACCGCTGAGCACATGGTCGGCGAAGCGCACGTCGCCGCTGCTGGGCACGTCGAGCCCGCCCAGGATGTTGAGCAGCGTCGACTTGCCGCTGCCCGAAGGCCCGAGCAGCACGATGAACTCGCCACGGCGGATGTCGAGATCGACGTTGATCAGCGCGCGCACCTGCGCGTCGCCGCTGCCGTAGGTCTTGGTCAGGCCGCGCGCGCTGAAGACCGCGGCCTGCTGCGCGTTCACGCCTTGTCCTGCGAACGCACCAGCAGCACCGCACACGGCGCCATGCGCAACACGCGCTCGGCGTCGCTGCCGATCAGCGCATGCAGGGC
This sequence comes from uncultured beta proteobacterium, assembly GCA_963738605.1. Taxonomy (GTDB): domain Bacteria; phylum Pseudomonadota; class Gammaproteobacteria; order Burkholderiales; family Burkholderiaceae_C; genus CADEEN01. The sequence continues at coordinate 344,038 of CAVTXG010000001.1, read as the reverse complement.
GCCGCGCCGGCCGTGCGTGCCCATCACGATCAGGTCGCACTGGTGGTTGCGCGCGGCGTCGGCGATGACATCGCACACCCGTGCCGCGGCGGCATCTTCGAGGTGCGCTTCGCTGGCGATGCCGGCCGAGCGCGCCGCGTCGTGCGCGCGGTCGAGCACGCTCTGCTGGTGCTCGCGCAAGCCGGTCGAGATCTGCTCCCAGGTGGTGGCCGTGGCCATCTCCATCATCACGGGGTAGTACTCGACGATGCTGAGCAGCACGAGGCTCGCGTCGAAGGCCTTGGCCAGGCCGATGGCTTCCTGCAGCCCGCGCGCGGCGGTGTCGCTGCCGTCGATGGGGACGAGGATGCGGCGGTACATGGACAGGCTCCGACTGACTCTGAAGCGGCCATGTTTGCGCCGATCGGCGCCGCCGGCGTTGATGCGGCGCAAGCCGCGGGCTATCGGCTGCGGTCGTTGCCCAGCGTGCGCACCAGCTTCATGCGCCGGAACGCGCCCGTCGCGTAGCGCGTGACCTGGCCGTAGAAGCGCTGCTGCATCTCCTGCGCCATTGCCGCATAGGCATCTTCGAGGCCGGGCGCGATCTGGAAGCCGTCGTAGTTGACGACCGCATCGACGCGGTGGCCGATGGCTTCGCAGCGCGCGGCCACCGCGGCGCGGATGGCGTCGACGTTGGCGGCGCTCTTGACCTGCAGGTGCTCGAAGTGCAGGAACAGCGTGTCCTGCGCCAGGTCGTAGTGGATGCGACGCGGCAGATCGGGGTCGAGCAGCAGGCCGCGCAGGCCGATCGGCTCGGCGTTGAAGAGGCGCGCATCCATCCGCCGCAGCCCGTTGGGCGAATCGTGCAGGATCGGCGCGAACGCCATGCGTTCGAGGATGTCGCGCTGCGGATCGATACCCGGCGCCACTTCGATCAGCGCCAGGCCCTGCGGCGTCAGCTCGAAGACGCAGCGCTCGGTGACGTAGAGCACGCGCTGGCCGAGCGCGGCGGCGCGTGCGCCGGAGAAGGTGATCTGCTCGACCTGCGCGCGGAACTTGAGTTCGCGGCCCTCCTGCTCGATGCCGAGGCGGCCGTTGGCCACGGTCAGCTCGAGCCCACCCGCGGCGAAGGTGCCGGCGAAGACCACCGTCTTCGCGTTCTGCGAGATGTTGATGAAGCCGCCGGCACCGGCCAGCTTGGGCCCGAAGCGCGAGACGTTGACGTTGCCCTGCGCGTCGACTTCGGCCATGCCGAGCACGGCGAGGTCGAGGCCGCCGCCGTCGTAGAAATCGAACTGCTGGTTCTGGTCGATCACCGCTTCGACGTTGACGCCGGCACCGAAGTCCAGGCCTCCGGCCGGCACGCCGCCGACGATGCCGGGCTCGGCGGTGAGCGTGATCAGGTCGAGCACGCGCTCTTCGTTGGCCACCGCGGCCACGCCCTCGGGCATGCCGATGCCGAGGTTGACGACGCCATCGACCGGCAGCTCCAGCGCGCAGCGCCGCGCGATCACCTTGCGCGCGTCGAGTGGCGTCGCCTGGATCGAATCGAGCGGCACCTGGATCTCGGCGGCGAACGCCGGCGAGTAGGCGGTGGCATAGGTCTGGCGGTGGTGCTCGGGCCGCGCCACCACCACCGCGTCGACCAGCGTGCCCGGGATGCGCACCTGGCGCGGATGCAGCGAGCCGGCCTTGGCGATGCGCTCGACCTGCGCGATGACGACGCCGCCGCTGTTGTGCGCGGCCATCGCCATCGCCAGGTTGTCGAGCGTCAGCGCCTCGCGCTCCATCGTGATGTTGCCGTGCGTGTCGGCGGTGGTGCCGCGGATGAAGGCCACGTCGATGGGGATGGCCTTGTAGAACAGCCACTCCTGGCCGTCGAGTTCCATCAGGCGCACCAGGTCTTCGCGCGTGCGTTCGTTCAACTTGCCGCCTTGCAAGCGCGGATCGACGAAGGTGCCGAGACCGACGCGCGACAGATGCCCCGGCTTGCCGGCCGCGATATCGCGGTACAGGTGCGAAATCACGCCCTGCGGCAGGTTGTAGGCCTCGATGTGGTTGTTGACCGCGAGCGCGCCGACCTTCGGGATCAGCCCCCAGTGGCCGCCGATCACGCGCTTCAACAAGCCCTCGTGGCCGAGGCGGTTCAGGCCGCGCTCCTTGCCGTCGCCCTGGCCGGCGGCGAACAGCAGCGTCAGGTCGCGCGGCTCGTGCTCGGTGGCAAAGCGCTCGGACAGCGCCAGCAGCAATTCATCCGGCGTGCCGATGCCGACGAAGCCCGAGGTGGCGAGGGTGTCGCCGCTGCGGACGAGGGCGGCAGCTTCGGCGGCGGTGGTGAGCTTGTGGCGCATGGTGCGCAATCCTTGCAGCAATTCAAGGACATGCGCATCGGGGCCGACGACAGTGCGCGCTCGATCCGTGCCGAGCATGAGCGCGCATGGCCGCTCCAAAGCGCTCACATCGGAGCGCGATCAGCGCGGAGGTTGCCTTATGAGCGCGCATGGCCGCTCCAAAGCGCTCGCACCGGAGCGCGATCAGCGCGGAGGTTGCATGATGAGCGAACACCCCATCGTCGTCGACGTCCGCGACGTGCCGCTGTGGCGCCGGCTGCCGACGATCCTGGCGGCCTTCGACGCGCTGGCGCCGGGCGATGCGATCGAACTCGTCGCCGATCTCGACCCCTGGCCGCTGCACAGCTACTTCGACGCGACGCGCGCCGGTGCCTGCGAATGGCATGTGATCGAGGGAGGCCCGCCGGCCTGGCGCGTGCACCTGCTACGTCGGCCCTGAGGGCGCCGCCGGTGTCGGCGTGAAGGCGTCGGAAAAGCAGAAGCCTTCGGCCAGACCATGCGCCAGGAAGTCGGGCACCGCGGCCTCGACCATCTTCACCGAGCCGCAGGCATAGACCTCGCAGCCTTCGAGGCTCGGGTGGTCGGCGAGCATCGCTTCGTGCACGAGGCCGCGGCGGCCGGGCCAGTGCTTGTCGTCGTCGGCGTGCGAGAGCACCGGCACGAAGCGGAAGTTCGCACGCTGCTGTTCCCACTCGCGGATGCGGTCCTGCAGGTACAGCTCGTCGGCCGTTCGCACGCCCCAGTACAGCGTCATCGGCCGCCGCAGGCCGCGCGCGAAGGCGTCTTCGAGGATGCTCTTGACCGGCGCGAAGCCGGTGGCGCCGGCGACGAAGAGGATCGGGCGCTCGCTGTCTTGCAGCGTGAATCGGCCGAGCGGCCCCTCGAATGCGATTTCGTCGCCGACCTGCATGCGCTCGAACACCTGCGTCGTAAATCGGCCGCCGGGGATGCGGCGCACGTGCAGTTCGATGCCGCTCTCGTGCGGCGGGTTGGCGAACGAGAACGCGCGTTTCGCGCCGTCGCCAACGCCATCGTTCACCACGATGTTGATGTACTGGCCCGCCCTGAAGGCGATGCGCTCGCCCTCGGGCAGCACGAGCTGCAATCGCATCAGGTCGGGCGCGAGGCGCTCCATGTGTTGCACCCGCGCGTGCCGGCGCCGCGGTGCGGCGGTGGCGGCGCCATCGGCGAGCGAGATCACGCCGACGACTTCGAGTTCGACGTCTTCGAGCGGCACGGCGCAGCACATCAGCACCTGGCCGTGCGCGCGCATCTGTTGCGTCAGCGCCGCGGCCTGGTAAGGCCCGGGATCGACCCGGCCGTTCAACACCGTGCACTTGCACACGCCGCAGCCGCCGGCGCGGCAGTCGTAGGGCAGGGCCAGGCCGGCGCGCAGGCCGGCTTCGAGGATGGTCTCGCCGGTGCGCGCGCTGGCCTGCGCCGCGCCGGGGTGCAGCGTCAGGTGTCGCAGCGCCTTCGCCCCGCGCCGCGGCGGCAGCCACGGCAAGGCCAGGAGCAAGGCGGTGGCGCCGAGCACAAGCGCCCACAGCGCCGCGATCGGCCACAGCGTCACCAGCGGGTAGAGCAGCAGCAGGAACCAGTCCAGACTCAGCGCCTGCGGCACGCTGCGCAGGTCGGCCGGGCCCTGGCTTTGCACCGGCGCGATCAGCGCGAGCATGAGCAGCGTGGCCAGCAGCGCCAGCGCGATCGGCTGCGGTGGCTGCGTGCTCGCCTTGGGCACGCGCTGCACATGCACCCACATCACGAGCAGCGTGGTCAGCGGCACACCGATGTGGATGAACACCAGGAGCGAGAACAGGCGGTCGCTGACATGCTCTGGCGCGATGAAGTTGCGGATCAGCACGCCGCCGAAGCCGGGCAGCGCGTCGAACCACTCGAAGCTCGCCTGCGTCACGAACTGCGCCAGGCGGTCCCACGGCAGCATGTAGCCGTTGGCGCCGGCGGCGTACACGAGCCACAGCAGCGCCACGCCGCTCACCCACGAGAACCAGCGAAAGCCGCGCAGCCGGTCGAACGCGAAGCAGCGCGCGAGGTGGATCCACATCGCCAGCACCATCGCGTCGCTGGCATGGCGGTGCAGCGTGCGGATCACGCCGCCGGCGCCCCACGCGCCGTGCGTGATCGTCTCCACCGAGCGCCAGGCGCCGGCCACGCTGGTGTCGAAGAAGGTGTAGAGCACCAGGCCGGTGGCGCCGACCACCCAGAACAGGAAGAAGACGATCGCGCCGAGGTGGTAGAGCGGGTTGAGGCGGTCGCCGAAGGCGGCGTTGAAGAGTGCCTCGGCGCGCAGGAAGGCAGCGCGCAGCGTGCCTTGGGTGAAGGCGATCATCGCCGGCGCATCGCGCGCAGCACGACGACGAGGAACAGCAGTCCGCCGGCGATCGCCAGCAGGCCGCCGACGCCCATCAGGCCCATGCCGGCGATCTCACCCGTCGAACGCAGCACCTGCTCGGCACCAGCCACCTTGCGCTGCACACCGTAGCCGCCCGACCAGACGAGACCCGTGATGTGCAGCAACTGGCCGATGCCGTACAGCCACGGTTGCATCACCGCGAGCCGGCCTCGCGGCGCGGCGTAGCCGAGCTGCGGCAGCAGGTAGAAGACCCAGCCCATCAGCGCCAAGGTCACACCGACGATGCAGCCGTGGTAGTGCGCGGGGATCTTGACGTTGGCACCACCGATCGTCAGGCCGATCAGGCCGCCGGCTGCGAACAGCAGCATCGACGCCGCGAGCGCTGCGCGCAGCGGGCGTTGCGTCGGCGAGAGCGCGCGCGTCGTCGTCAGCGCGAGCAGCACGGCGAGCGCGAGCGGTGCGATCGCCGCACCGCCGCCCAGGCGCATCGCCCAGGTGTGCCAGTTTCGATGCTCGACCGTGCCGACATCATGCGCGAGGTAGGCCAGCGGCGTGACGAAGACGCTGGCCAGCGCCAGCGCGAACAAGAGCAGGACGATGCGTGGACTCATCGGGACACGCGCGCCACAGGCCTGCGCCAGCACCAGCCAGCCGACGAGCATCAGCAGCGTCCAGACGAACTGCAGCGCATGCCCGCCGCCCCAGAACAGCAGCTCGTAGTAGCCCTTGTCGGGCAGCGCGCGCGGCGTCACCGCGAGGGACCAGGCAAATGCAATGAGTGCCACCGCGGAGGCGACGGCTGCGGCGTTGAGGCCGAAGCGCAACGCCGCTTCGCCGCTCGCATGCACGCCCACGCGCGGCGCGCGGGCCAGCGTGTGCAGAACCAGCACCAAGGCGCCGCAGCCGAAGACGATGAGCCCGGTGCGGAACAGCGCGCCGTCGAGCAGCGGGATGTAGTTGGCCATCACCGGCGCACCGGCGCCGGGCAGGAAGGGCGCGGCGGCCATCAGCGCGGTGCCGGTCGCGCACAGCATCCACGCCAGCGCGCCCCAGACTGAACCCGTGGCGCGGCCGTGGAGGCTCCACAACACGCCCGCGATCGAAGAGAACCAGACCAGCACCGACAGGTCCACGTGCACGACGAGCGCGGTGCGGAAGAAGTCGCCGGCCGGCAGAAAGGCGTTGACGCCGGGCGTGCGCGCGAGCACGAGCAGCACCGAGAACAGGCCGGAGCCGATCAGCGCGGCCAGTGCGAGGAACAGCCACGCGCGTGCGAGCGCGCGCTCGCCGGTCGCGGGCAAGGTGAAGTTCGCGGCTTGCTCGGCCCGGGCGAAAGCGAAGGCGTGTCGCGTCAGTGCGTTCATTGCAGGGTGATGCCGCCCTTCTCGGCGTCGAAGTCGATGACGAGCACCTGGCCGGGTGCGAGCGTGACGCTCGCTTCGCGGTGGTACGGCTTGTCGCGTGCACGCACGTCGTCCGACAGGCTGACGGCGATGCGCCGCTCGCCGGCCGGCACCACGAACCGCGCATAGACCGCCGCCGCGCCGTCCTTGGACAGCCCGGTCGCCGCGGCCACGCGCTGCAGCACCCGCTTGCCATCGACATCGACCTGCACCGTGATCGGCGAACGCTCGCGCGGACAGATCTCGGGCGCGCGCATGTTGGGTGGCAGCCGTGCCTGTTCTTCGGCCGACGGCTTGCGGCAGTCGCCCACCGGCTTGCCGACGCGCGTGAAGCTCAACTTGATCAGCGCCAGGTCCGGCTCGAGTGGGTGAACGCGTGGCCATTGCGAGAAGACGCCGATGACCAGCGCGAACAGCCCGTAGAGCGCGAGCTGGCCGGCCCACGCGCCAGGGCCGAGCTTGGGGGTCGCACGCGCATCACGCATGGTTCGCATCAGACAACGCTGCGTCGGCGTGCGGCATGACGGCGCGCAAACGATCGACCGCTTGCGCAACTCGCGCTTCATTGCCGCGGCCGGCAAAGACCAGCTCGACGCGATCGGTCTCGACCGACGCACGCAGATGCGGCTCGCGCTTGCCGAGCAAGCGCTCGGCTGTCCAGCGCTCGCCGAAACGAAACTCGCAGCCGCCTTCGCGGCATGCCGCCACCAACACGCCGGCCGCGCCCTCGCGCAGCGCGTATTCGACGAAGGACGGCGGCAGTTGGCCGGCGCAGAGCAGGCTGAAGGCACAGACATCCTCGGCCTGCACGGGCGTGAGGTCGGCGCCGTGGTCGCAGCCGAAGACGACGATCGGCCGCGCCGCTGCACTGCGCTCGATCGCTTCGTGCAGGCGCCGTCGCAGCAGGTCGATCGGCAGCTGCGGCATGTCGATGCCGGTCAGCAGTGGCGCCGCGCTGCGAAACGGCGTCGATGACGGACAGGCCCCCGCGCAGATGCCGCAACTGATGCAGAGGTCGGCATCGACCACCGCCAGCGCGCGGCCGATACGCTGGTTGGGGTGCGGCGCCATCGTGATCGCGGCGTAAGGGCAATCGGCGAAGCAACGCTGGCAGCCGTTGCAGTTGGCGGGATCGACGACGGCGGCCGGCGCGGGCGCGTCCTTGCGCGAGGGCACGAAGGGCAGTGCGAACAGCAACAGCGCGCCACCGCCGACGAGCGCCCACACCAGCGCCGGCGACGTCGCTTCGGTCAGCGGGTGCAGGAAGAGCACGATCCAGTCGAGGCGCAGCGATTCGGGTACGCGGTCCAGCGCCGCCGGTGCATGGCTTGCGATCGGCGCTGCGAGCGACAACGCTGCGAGCATCACGAACAAGCCGCTGGCCAGCGTGCGCGGCGGCCAGACTGCGGCGCGGGTCAGGCGCTGGATGTGGAACCACAGGCCGAACACCATCATCAAGGGCAGGCCGATGTGGACGAAGACAAGGAGCGAGAACAGGCGGTCGCTCACGGCCTCGGTCGCCAGGAAATTGCGCGCCATCGCCGACGAGACGAAGGGCAGGGCATCGACCCACTCGGCGGTGGCGATCGCCGAGTACTGGCCGAGCTGGTCCCAGTTGATCCAGAAGCCGCCGATGGCGATGGCGAAGACGAAGCCGATCAAGGGCACGCCGGTCAGCCACGCGAAACGCCGCACGCCGCGCTCGTGGCGGTGCAGCCATTCGCGCAGCAGGTGCAGCGCCATCGCGATCACCATCAGGTCGGCGGCGTAGCGGTGGATGCCGCGCAGCAGGACACCCAGCGCCAGCGGCACCTCGGCGAGTGCGTGGATCGAGCGCCAGGCGCCATCGACCGAGGTGTCGAGCACGATGTAGAGCACGCTGCCGCTGGCGGCCAGCAGCCAGAAGGCGAAGAAGCCGATCGCGCCGAGGCAGCGCAACGGGTTGCCGGCGGAGCCGAATGCGGCGTCGAAGCTTCGCTCGACCGCCCGCCAGACGCTCAGGCCGAGGGCGCGTGGGCCGGCGGCGTTGTGCATCGCTGCTGCCTGCGCGCCCGCCGCTGGTCGCGCCATTCGAGCAGCAGGTAGACGAGCACGCTGAAGAAGAAGATCGCGCCGCCGATGAGCTCGAAGATCAGCTTGTAGTCATAGCGGTACTGGCCGGTGTCGGGGTCGTAGACGGTACACAGGATGCGCACGCGCTCCACCATTGTTGCCAGCGAGGACGCTTGCGGCGCAGGCGGCGCGTTCAAGATCAACTGGCGCAGCGGCGCGCCGAGCTGGTCGGCGCGCAGCCTGTCGCCATAGACCTGCGCGTGGATGCGGCCATCGGGCGCGACGACGCTGACGCCGAGCACGTGATCGAAGCCGGCGGGCGTGGCGACGAAGCTGAAGCCGAAGGCCTGCGTCAGCGCTTCGACACTCGCGCGCGGCGGCGCGACGAACTCCCAGTTCGCATGCTCGATGCGGTGCTGGCGCGCGAACGAGCGCAGCGCCTCGGGCGAATCGAAGGGCTGGTTGAAGCCGATGCTGACGACGTTGAACTGGTGTTCGCCGAGCATCACGTCGAGACCTTTGACGGCTTCGAAGAGCGCGCGCGTCTGCGTCGGGCAGACCTGGAAGCAGCCGGTGTAGATGAAGCTGACGAGCAGCGGCTTGCCGCGGTAGTCGGCCAGGCGCACGGCGCGGCCGCTGCGGTCCTGCAGCGTGATGCCGTCGGGCACGGCGCGGCCGATCGCGGCTTCGCCCGCACGCAAGGCCTCGCGCTCGTCGAGCGCCGGCACGGCGGCCAGTGCGCTCGAGCAGGCTAGAGCCAGCGTCGCCACCGCCACGAACCCGTTCGCCCTGAGCTTGTCGAAGGGCTTCGACAAGCTCAGCCCGAACGGATGATGGTGCTCATCGCAGCGCCGCATCGATCACCACCGCCGCGAGCAGCACCGACAGTTGCACCATCGAAGCGAAGAACGCCGCGAAAGCGGTCTTGCGTTCGGGCGCTCGGGCCAGCGCGTGCGTCTTGCGCAGGAAGTGCGCGCCGCCGAGCGCAGCGCCGAGCCCATAGACCCAACCCGCGCCGAAGGACAGCGGCAGCAACGACGCCGCCACCAACAGCAGCGCATTCGCATGCACGATGCGCGCCGCGCGCGGCACACCCGCGACCACCGGCAGCATCGGCACGCCGGCCGCGGCGTACTCGGCGTGGTTGGCGATCGCCAGGCTCCAGAAATGCGGCGGCGTCCACAGGAAGAGCACGAGGGCGAGCAACCAGGCCAATGGCCCGATCTGCGGATTCACCGCCGCTGCGCCCGCCAGCACCGCAAAGCTGCCGGCCGCGCCGCCGACGACGATGTTCCACGCGGTGCGGCGCTTCAGCATCAGCGTGTAGAGCAGTGCGTAGGTCAGCGCCCCCGCGAGCGTGAAGGCCGCGGCCGTCGTGTTGACGACCAGCGCCGCCGCCGCGATCGCAAGCGCGAGCAGTGCGACGATGGCCGCCAGCCACGCGCCGTTTCTCGGCAGCGCGCCGCTGGCAAAGGCGCGGCCGCGCGTGCGCGGCATCAGACGATCGCCATCCGCCTCGACGAACTGGTTGAACGCGCCCGCCGCGGCCGAGGCGAGCAGCACCGACAGCGCCAGCACGAGCGTCTGCACGAAGGTCAGCGAGCCGCCCGGCACGATCGCCATGCCGCCGAGCGCGGTGACCATGATCAGCACGGCGATGCGCAGCTTGAAGATGCCGAGCACGAGACGTGCCCTGGAGACCGGCGCCGCAGCCGCGCGATGCAGCGTGGTGCTGTTCATCAGCTCAGACCCCACAGCGTCGAGAGGTACTTCCAGTTGATGAAGTAGTAGAGGACGAAGGCGAGCAGGAACACCATCGCCAACGCGAAGGTGCCGGGCGCGGCGAAGCCCATCGAGCCGTAGCTCTGCGCGGCGACGCTCGGCGACGGGCGCAGCACCGGCGTGAAGGTCGGGCTCTGCGCACCGGCATCGAGTTTCTTGCCCCACAGCAGAGAACCGACGGTGATGTAGACGAAGAGCGCGCCGCCGACGATGGCAACGATGCCCGTCAGCCCCACCAGGCCCATCATCAGGTACGCGGCGCCCGGCCACTCGTAGGCGAGAGCCGCGCCCTGGAAGGCCATGTCCCAATGCCGGCGCGAGACGCCAAGCGTGCCGGCGCCCATCATCACCAGCGCGAAGGCGTACATCGAAAAGCCGAACAGATAAGGCTGCAGCTTTGCCAACCCCGGGTTGATCATCTCGCGCTTGAAGAGCACCGGGATCAGGTAGTAGGTCAGCGCCATGAAGGTGAGCGTGGTGCCGATCACCACCGTGGCGTGGAAGTGCCCGGGCACGTAGATCGTGTTGTGGATGATCATGTTGAGCTGCTCGGTGCCCATCATCACGCCCGAGATGCCGCCGAGAAATCCGAAGCCGATGATGGCGATGAACACGCCGGAGAAGGTCGGGTTGCCCCAGGGCGCCTTGCGCAGCCACTCGAACAGGCCCTTGGTGAAGCCCTTCTGGCGTTGCGCCACTTCCATGGCGCCGGGGATGGTCAGGCCGTGCAGCATCGAGGCCAGCACCGCGAAGTACATGAAGTAGCTGGTGTTGACCACCTTCCAACCGGTGGACAGGCCGGGATCGGCCAGCAGGTGGTGCGCGCTGGCGAGTTGCAGGAACAGGATGTAGAGCAGGAAGGCAGTGCGCGAGACGCGCTCGCTCATCGGCTTGGCGCCGAAGGCGATGGCCGCCACCAGGTACCACACCGAGATGTGCGCGGCGACGTTGATCTGCTGCGAGCTGTGGCCGAAGGCCCACCAGATGGTGCGATAGACCAGCGCATCGACTTCCTTGACGATGCCCATCGACATCAGCCAGGTCGGGATCAGGATGATCGCGCCCGAGGCGATGGTGAAGACCGCGATGATCGCCGCGGTGATGGCGCCGAAGGTCACCAGCGGCACCGAGCCCTCGTACGTCTTCTCGCGCTTGGCGACGACCAGGGTGCCGAAGAAGACGAAGCAGGCGATCAGCGCGCCGACCGCGAACAGGATCAGCCCGAGGTAGAACGCCGGCTCGGCCATCATCGGCACGTAGCTCGTCATCATCACGGACGAGCCGCCGCGATAGACCGCGACGTTGTTGGTGATCGAGCCGATGACCATCAGCGCGAACGCCAGCCACGCGATCTTCGGCGTGGCGATGCGGCTGCGCAGCAGCGTCGATGACGCGAAGTACAGGATCGCGACTTCGAAGAAGATGATCCAGAAGATCAGCATGTCGATGCCGTGCGCCGTCAGCACCTGGTAGAAGCGGTCGGCTTCGAGCCAGCGCAACGCCGGCCAGCGCGTCAGCACCACGCCGATGGCGAGCAGGCCGCCGATCAGCAGCCAGACCACGGCGACGAAGGCGTTGGCCTTCATCAGGTTCTCGGCCTGGCGCTCGAACTGCAGACCGGAGCGCGGGCAGGTGCGGTAAATCGTTTGAACGCTGCTCATCGCCGCCCCCTCACTTGATGTAGATGCGCCCGACCATCTTGTGATGGCCGATGCCGCAGTACTCGTTGCAGACCACCGAGTAGGTGCCGCTCTGGTTGGGCGTGACGGTGACCACATGCTCGAAGCCCGGCACCATCTGGATGTTGATGTTGGCCGGCTGCAGCGAGAAGCCGTGGTTGTAGTCCATCGCCGAGAGGTGCAGGCGGTAGGTCTTGCCCTTCTCCAGCTCGAGGATCGGATGGAAGGCCCACAGCCGCGCCAGCAGATAGACGTCGCTGCCCGGAGGCGGCGCCACCACCGGCGTCTTCTCGTCGGTCTCGGTGCGCACGGTGTGCTTGTCCACCATCGCCTGCACCTTGGCCATGAACTTGTCGGGCGTGGTGCGATAGGTTTCGGTGGACAGGTTCTGGTTGCCCCAGACATGCCAGCCGACCATCATCGCGAACATGATCAGGCACCAGGTCAGCGCGATCGCGATCCAGGTGCCTTCGACGCGATCGATCGGATGGCGGTACCACAGTCGCTCGGCGGGCGGGAGGATGGCGCTCATGGTGTCTGCGCTCCTACTTCGCCGTCGGCAGCGTCAGGATGTCGAACACGCCCCACACCGTGTAGAGGACCATCGGCACCATCACGCCGAGGAACAACAGCAGGAAGGGGTTGTCGAGCAACTGCTGCATCCAGGGTACGGGGGCGGTGGCGTCGTCTTGGGCGGGCTCGTGGCTCATGTGCGCTCCTGGCTCGGCCAACGGGCCGATGCGAAAGCATTCTGTGAATCGCAACGGCGACTCGACATTGATCCATTGCAAGAAAGCGTGCAGTCGCGCGGCGCAACATGTGGCCGCATGACCACCGCAATCGAACGGTTCGATGGCCTGCGAGGCGCTGCGCTGCCGCGCAGCGCCTCACTGGGCGTGGCGCTGATGCTCGTCGTCGTCGTCGCCAGCGCGTTCCTGCGTCACCACGCCGATCAGGTGGGGTGGGCCGTTGGACTCGCTCTCGCACGACAGATCCACCGCGTGGCCGCAACCCTGGTGCTGTCGGGCGCGGTGGCGATGGTGCTGCTTGCCCGGCGTGCGCATGACCGCACCACGTTGCACCTGAGCTCGACGCTGCTCGGGATCGCGTTGCTGTTGTCGGCGGTCGGTGTTGCAGGCGGCGCCTCGCGCGCAGCGCCGGTGGTGCTGGTCAACCTGCTCGGCGGCTTTGCGATGCTGGCGCTGTGGGCGCGCTTGGCGATGCAGCGGCCACCGCCGGCCACGGACCGCGCCGCTCGGATCGCACTCGCGCTGGTCGCGCTCCAGGCCGCCGCCGGCGCGCTGGCCGGCACCACCCCATCGCCCGAGTGCGTCGGGCTGAGCGATTGCAGCATCGTCGCCCAGCTGCACCGCGTGGGCGGCGTGCTGCTGGCGTTCGGGCTGATGGTGTTGGGCATGCACGCCGCGTGGCGGCTCGAGCGCTGGGAGGGCGCGGCGCTGGGGCTGCTGGCGCTGTTGCTGCTGCTGGCAGGCACGCTGTCGGCAGGCATCGGCAGCACGACACTGCCGATGCTCGTGGTCGTGCACAACGCGTTGGCAGCGGCCGCCGTGGCGTTGCTGGCGAGGCTGGCCTGACGGCGATCAGCGGTCGATCTCGCGCTGCAGCGCGTCGATGCCGTCGAGCAGGCCGCAGAACTTGCGGCCGAACGGCGTCATCAGGTACTCCACGCGCGGCGGCACTTCGGGATAGGCGTGCTTCTCGAGGATGCCGAAGCGCACGAGCTTGCTCAGGCGTTCGTTGAGCACCTTCTTCGACAGGCCGTCGATCGCATGTTCCATCGCGCCGGGGCGGTTGACGCCACCGCGCACGGCGCCGAGCACCGCCAGCGACCACTTGCAGCCGACGATGTCTTCGACCATGCGTGAGACCTTGGGCGGCTCCGACATCGAACTGGCTCTCCATGAACACCTGAAAGTACCCGGTCACCGTTTTGTGCCCGCTTTTCCGGCCGGCGCGCGCGTGCTCGAATGCGCGCCGTCAACAACTCGAATTGTAGGAGTGCCCCATGCGCAAGCTGCTCGTCATCGCCGCCATCGTCGCGGTTGCGTCGCCCCCGCTGCGTGCGGCCGACGCCGCGCCGGTACCGTACCCGCAGGGCTGGCGCCAGTGGACCCACGTCAAGAGCATGACGATCAATCCGGGTCATGCGCTGTACGACGCGTTCGGCGGCATTCACCACCTCTATGCCAACAAGAAGGCCGAGCAGGGCTACCAGAGCGGCAAGTTCGCCGACGGCTCGGTGATCGTCTTCGATCTGCTGGAAGCCAAGAGCGCCGACAACACCGTGCAGGAAGGCGCCCGCAAGGTCTTGGGCGTGATGCACAAGGATTCGCGCAAGTACAAGGACACCGGCGGCTGGGGCTTCGAGGGTTTCAAGGGCGACTCGAAGAGCGAGCGTGCGGTCGGCAACAAAGCGGCGTCGGCATGCTTCCAATGCCACACTGCGCAGAAGGACAAGGGCTTCGTCTTCTCGACGTTCAGGAAGTGACGTCGGCGCAGACCACGGCGGCTGGCTACCGTCTCCACACGGTTACTTTCCAGTTGTCGATGCCGTGCCCGATGACGTCGCCCGGGACGCCGAACGCGAGGCGCCAATAGCCGAAGCGCATCGGCGGGGCGCTGGCGGAAAAGTCCGGACATGACTCGCCTGCGTTGCAGGCCGGGCCGTCGAACAGCCGGAAGTCACTCACGCCCAGGCTGGCTCGGGACGGCTGCGGGTTCCAACGGTCCAGAACACAGTCGCTGTTGGTGTTCGTCAGGTAGCGGCGCCCGCCCTGTTCGATGACGAGACTGGAAAGCACGCTGCTCGATGCGCTGGGCTGCAGGACGATGCAGTCTTCCGCATAGTCGATGACATAGACGCCGCCTTGCAACGCCGGGTCATAGGTGGCTGACAACGATGCGTAGAACAAGCGCGCGGCGCCGGCGCCCTGCGGCAGCTGAAAGACCATTTTTCGGTAGGCGCCTGGATTGCCACCCGTGGTGACGCGCTCGTCGCTGTGCACGAATGGAAGCTGGCCGGGGTCGGCGACGGGCGAAACGATCCAGTCGGCAGGCAGGAACTCCTTGTCTTCGATGACGATGCCCGGAGTTGCGGACACAGCCAGCTGGCCGACGAGGGAGCGCACGACGCCGTTGCCGCCGGTGACCGTCGCCTTGAACCGGGCCCCGTCGTCTCCAAGGTTCACGCTGGGCAGCGAGTAGGTCCTGCCGGTCGCGCCCGCAATGTCGTTGAACGTGATGCCGCCGTCCGACGATCGGCGCCATTGGTACGAAAGGCTGCCCGAGAGGTTGGATGTCTGTGCCGTGAACGTCACCCCAGTGCCGACCAGCGCGGTGATGTAGGCCGGTTCGACGCTGGCACTGGGCAGCGGCGGCGGCGGAGGGCCATCGGGGCAAATGGGGGGTTCGCACGGCGGAAATCCTGGAGCACCACCGCCGCTGCCGACAATGGCGACAAGGCCCAGCAAACAGATGCCCGCCAGCGCGAGCCCACGGATGCAGGTCGACCAGCGAACGAGTTCAAGGCGCATGGCTGTCCCCTGACGGATGCGTCAGACGCAACACCGCCGCCGCGGCAAGGGCGCCGAGGATCGACGCGACGATGTCGCCGGCATCGAACGTTCCGCGAACGAAGTAGTTCGCGAGCGTTCGGGTCGCGGGTGTCGAGCCCATGCTCGAATGCAGCAGGTCGGCCAGGCGTGCACTGACCTGCGGTTGCTGTCCGACCTCGAAGATGACATTGACCGCTGCCCATGCGGCGCAGGCGCCGTACCGCCATGAGGAACGCGGCGGCAGCGCCGCCGCTGTGAACAGACTGAAGGCCAAGGCATGAGCCAAGCTGGGCAGCGATTGACCGAGCGCGCCGAGTCCATGGCCGCCGGCGAGCATGCCGACGCCCGGGATCATCAGCGCGTGCGACGGTTCGCGATCCGTCAGATAGACGAGCAAACCCAAGGCCAAGGCAAGACAGCCCGTTGCCGCGAGAAGTGCGGCGGACCTGCCGTCTGTCAGACGACGCTTCAAAGGCAGCGGTATCAAGGTCCGAACATGGTAGCAATCGCATCCTGCGCCAGGACGTTGTGCACGGTTCTTGTGGGTCAGTCGCCGATGGAGGCCGGGTGCGTGCGTGGATTGCTCCCGAAGTGGTTGCTGGAGCCTGTTGCGCAGCGCCAGAACATCGCTGCCACGCGTCGCCCGCAGCTTGCATCGACCGCGGCGCCGGTCGATGACGCCGCTCAACAAATCAGGAAAGACGGTCGGGCCGTGTCGGCAACAGACAGTCGCCGTTGCGCGCTCCGTCGATTGCGGCATATCAAGCCGATCTCCGGGCGCGTTCCCACAATCGACACCTGCCAACGCCCCGCCATGGACCTGCGCGTCTTCAACATCCCCCGCTACCTGTCGGTGCAACCGCTGTTCACCGACCTCAGCCCTCACGAACTCGATCGCCTGGCGCAGGGCTGCGTGCTGCGGCGCTTTGCGCGCGGGGAGGACATCTTTCGCGTCGGCGCGCCGTGCGAGGAGTTCCATGTCTGCGTCACCGGGCAGGTCAAGCTGTTCGCGCTGTCGCCGGCCGGTGCGGAGAAAGTGATCGACATCGTCGGCCCGGGGCAGAGCTTTGCCGAAGCGCTGATGTTCACCGGCGCGCCGTACATCATCAACGCGCAGGCGCTGGTCGATGTGCTGCTGCTGACGGTGACGAAGGGCGCGGTGGAGGCCGAGATCGCCAACGATGCACGCTTCGCGCTGCGCATGCTGGCCGGCATCTCGCGCCGACTGCACGGCCTCGTGCACGACGTGGAGGCGTACGCGCTGCACAGCGGTGTGCAGCGTGTCATCGGCTACCTGCTGCGCGACATCGCCGCCGACACCGACGCCCCGGTCACCGTCTCGCTGCCGGTGAGCAAGGCGACGATCGCCTCGCGCCTGTCGCTGACGCCCGAGTACTTCTCGCGCGTGCTGCACGAGCTGGAGGCCGCGGGGCTGGTGCGCATCGACAAGCGCGAGATCCATATCCTCGACGCGCCCGCGCTGGCCGGCTACCGCTCGCCCTGAAGGCGTTCGATCGCCCGGCGCACGTCGAGGTTGACGAGCCAGCGCGCCTTGTCCGTGCGCACCACGACATAGGCCGCGCCGCGCGCATCGGCCTCGATCGAATGGGCCGCCGCCTCGAGCGCCGTGCGGCGCACGCCGAGAAAGCCCGGCGAGGCGATCGCTTCACCCATGCGCCAGTCGTGCACGAGGCCCTCGAACAGCGGCGCTGCGTCCGGATCGACCGACAGCTCCCACAGCTCGGGCAGCGCTTCGAACGCGATGACGAAGCTGCGGCGCTGCGGCAGCCAGCGCACCGCGCTGACGGTGGAGGGCGGGCCGCCGGCAAGGCTGCGCGCCGGCAACGTCTTCACCGGCTGGCCGGCGTCGAGCACGACGACGTCGCTGCCCTGGCCCTCGACGCGCCAACGCCCGTCGCTCGATTGCGCGACGGGCGCGGCCAGCGAGGTGGCACAGCAAAGCAGCAGCGCCACAACACCGTTCGCCCTGAGCCCGTCGAAGGGCCCGCGCAGGGCTTCCACAGGCTCGACCCGAACGGGTGCCTGCACAAGCGCTCACGACTTCAGGATCAGCTCGACGGCTTCCTTCAGATCCTTGTCGCTGATCTTGTCGGCCGGGTTGGGCGACATCGGCACCGGCCCATAGACGCCGCTGCCGCCCTTGCGCACCTTGTCCGCGAGCTTGGCGGGCGCGTCGGCCTGGCCCTTGTACCTGGCGGCGATCTCCTTGAACGCCGGGCCGATCAGCTTCTTGTCCTTGGTGTGGCAGGCCATGCAGCCGGCCTTGTTCATCGCGGCTTCGGCTTCGGCGTCGCCGGCCTGTGCGGCGAAGGCGGTCAGCGCGAGTGCAGCCGCCAGCGCGCACAGCGGCAAGAGGTGGGTCTTCATCAGTACACATCCTTCTGGGTGTTGTTGACGTTGAACTTGCCCGTGGGCGTGATCAGCCTGGGGTCCTTGATCACCGTCTTCAATTTGCGCGTCTTGTCATCGACGACGACGATCGCGCTTTCCTTGTCCTTGGCCGACCACACCGAGAACCAGACCTCGTCGCCGGCCAGGTTGTATTCGGGCTGGACCACGCGTTTGGCACCGTCGTCCTTGATGCCGGCCCACTCGGCGATCGGCAGCACCACGAAGCCCTTGTCGAGGTTGCGGATGTCGAACACCGCCACCGATTGCGAGATCTTCGGATCGGGGTTGAGCGCGGTATCGACATACAGGTTCTTGCTCTTCGGGTGCGTCTTGAGGAAGAGCGAGCCGCCGCCCTGGCCCTTGAGCGAAGCCACCTGCGTGAACGCGTGCTGCCTGTGCTTGACGGGGTCGGTCGCGATCAGCGAGATGGTCTCGTCGCCGAGGTGGCCGGTGGCCCAGACCGGGCCGAACTTCGGGTGCACGAAGTTGGCGCCGCGGCCGGGGTGCGGGATCTTGCCGACGTCGATCAGCTTGACGAGCTTGCCGTCCTTCATGTCCACCGCGGCGATCTTGTTGCTCTGGTTGGCAGCGACCATGAAGTAGCGCTTGGTCGAGTCGAAGCCGCCGTCGTGCAGGAAGCGCGCGGTGCCCACGGTCGTGACCTTGAGCGCATCGACATTGCTGTAGTCCACCAGCAGGGTCTGTCCGGTCTCCTTGACGTTGACGACGAACTCGGGCTTGTAGTGGTTGGCGACGATGCTCGCCACGCGCGGCTCGGGGTGGTACTCCTGCTTGTCCACGGTGTTGCCGCGCGTGCTGACGATCTTCAGCGGCTCCAAGGTGTCGCCCTTCATGATGGTGTATTGCGGCGGCCAGTAGCTGCCGGCGATGGCGAGCTTGTCTTCGTAGCCCTTGTACTTGCTGGTGTCCACCGAGCGCGCTTCGAGGCCGACGCGCACCTCGGCGACGTTGTCGGGCTTTTCCATCCACAGATCGATCATGTTGATCTTGGCGTCGCGCCCGATCACGAACAGATAGCGCCCCGACGCCGACATGCGCGAGATGTGCACCGCGTAGCCGGTCTTGACGATGTTGATGATCTTCTTGGTGTCGCCGTCGATCAGCGCCACCTCGCCGCTGTCGCGCAGCGTCGTGGAAAAGATGTTGGCGATGTTGTAGCTGTTCATCTTCTTCGTCGGTCGCTGCGCCACCGGCACGATCACCTTCCAGCTCTTTCTCATTTCCTCCATGCCGAACTCGGGCGGCAGCGGCGGGTCGTGCTGGATGTAGCGCGCCATCACGTCGACTTCCTTCTCGCTCATCTCGCCGCTGGTCTGCCAGTTGGGCATGCCCGCCGGCGAGCCGTAGGCGATGAAGACTTTCAGGTAGTCGGTGCCTTTGCCGAGCGTCAGGTCGGGCGTCAGGGCCTTTCCGGTGGCGCCCTTGCGCAGCACGCCGTGGCAGCCGGCGCAGCGCTCGAAGTAGATCTTGCGCGCGGTGTCGAACTCGGCCTGCGTCATCGGCGGCGCTTTCGGATTCGTGCTCTGCACCATCGGCACGTCGGCCAGCGCCGAGGGCGCGGCGTGGTACTTGACGTCGCCGGGGTCCTTCTTCTCGTCGGCGCTCGCGGCCAGCGGGGCCGCGAGCAACAGCGCTGCCAACGTCACTGCGGTCAGGCGCATCGTCGTCATGACATCTCCTGGTTGTGTCGCATCGAATGGTGGTCCCGCGCCAAGGGTGCGTCCTTGAACTGAATCAAAGGGCATGAAGGTCGAAGCACCGATGCTCGCGGCGATGAACAACAAGAACCCGGCCGCCCTCGTCGCGGCACTGTGCTGCGGCGTGGCGATGGCGCAGGACGCGCCGCCGCCGACCCAGACCATCGTCATCACGGCCACGCGCTACGCGCTGCTGTCCACCGACGCGCCGGCGGCGCTGAGCGTGGTGACGCGACGCGACATCGAGGCGCGCGGCGCGGCCAACGTCTTCGACGCCCTCCGCGGCGAGACCGGGCTGTCGCTGCAGGGGCGTGCGGTCGGTGGGCGCAAGGTGCTGAGCCTGCGCGGCATGGACAGCCGGCACGCGCTGTTCCTGGTCGATGGCAAGCGCGTCGGCGCCTCCGACGGCGTGATCGGAGCGTCGGACTTCCAGTACGACTGGATCGCGGTCGATGACATCGAGCGCATCGAGATCGTGCGCGGGCCGATGTCGGTGCTCTACGGCTCGGAGGCGATGGGTGGCGTCGTCAACGTCATCACGCGCCAGGCCGGCGATGCCTGGCGCTTCGGCGCGATGGTCGAAGGCAGCGATGCCGACGGCGGACGCGGCGGCAGCGGCTGGCGGCTCGGTGCGCGTGCCGACGGGCCGCTCGGCGCCGGGTTCTATCTGCGCGCAGGCATCGCAGCGGCGAGCACCGAGGCGTTGGCCTCGCCGGTCGATGCCCGTATCTCCGAGCTCGAAGGGCGCGACAAGCAAGATGCGTGGCTGGGCTTGAGCTGGCTCGGGTTGAAAGACCAGCGCTTCGAGATCGAGCACCGCGAAGGTCGCGAAGACCGCGAAGGCAACGCGCGCGAGCGCGGTGGGCGGCGTCGCTTTCACGTCACCGTCAACGGCATCGAGCGTTCGATGTCTGCGCTGAACTGGCAGGCGCAATGGGGCACGAACCTCGAAACGCAATTGCGCGCGTACCGATCGTCGATCGACGTGGTCAACCGCCGCACCGAAGGTGTCGCGGCCAACGTGCCACAGAAGGTGCAGGAGAAGGTGCTCGAAGGCCAGGCGCGACAGCCCTTGGGCGCGCATGCCCTCACCCTCGGCTTCGAGGCGCGCAACGAGTCGCTCGACGATCCCGGCCTGCCCGGTGGCAGCGGCTTGTTGCGCCATCGATCGCTGTTCGTGCAGAACGAATGGAGCATCGCCGCGCCGCTCACGCTCACGCTCGGCCTGCGCCACGACGAGCACGACCGCTACGGCCGCGAGTGGAGCCCGCGCGCCTACGCGGTGTGGCGCGTCGGCGGGCCGTGGACTGTCAAGGGCGGTGTCAGCCACGGCTTCAAGGTGCCCAACCTGAAGCAGGTGGTGCCCGGTGCGCGGCCCGAAGGCCCCAACACCTTCCTCGGCAACGCCGAGCTCGAGCCCGAGCGCAACGACGCCGTCGAGATCGGCCTCGGCTGGGCACGCGGGCCGCAGCAGGCGCAGCTGATGCTTTTCGAGCAGCGTGTCGATGACCTGATCGAGATCCGGCTCGTGGCCCCGGGACCGACGCCGGGCATCGGCACCTACACCTACGAGAACCTGGCCAAGGCCAGGCTGCGCGGCGTCGAAGCGTCGTTCGTGCAGCCGCTGGGCGCGGGCTTCACCGCCGCGTCGAGCTACACCTATCTCGATGCGCGCAACGGCAGCGGCTCGCGCCTCGAGCGCCGCCCGCGCCACAGCGCGACGGCGCGGCTCGACTGGCAGCAGGGGCCCTGGCGCAGCGGCGTGTCGGTCGAGCACGCCGGCGACCAACGGCTGCCCGCGGCCACGCCCACCACGCCGCCGCAGGCCGTGCCCGACCTGACCCGCGTGGCTGCGCATGTGACAGCGACGTTGCCGCAAGGCCTCGAAGCGTCGCTCGGCGTGAGCAACCTGATGAATCTCAGCCTGGCGGAGAAGTCGCCGCTGTTCACACAGGTGGAAGCACCGCGCACCTGGCGCCTGACCTTGCGTGGTCGTTGGTAGTGCGGGTGTGCTTGATGCAGCGCAAGGATGGATCGCACCGCACCTGCCAGCATGGACGCTTTGTTCCGGCCCGGGCGCCGCGACCATGAACCCACCCGACTTCATCGAACCTGCGCTGCAGCCGCTGTGGCGCGCCGGCGTCCTCGCGCCGTTGCGGCTCGGCAGGCGCACCTTGCTGCCGGTGGTGCAGGGCGGCATGGGCGTGGGCATCTCGGCGCACCGCCTCGCGGGCAGCGTCGCGGCGCAGGGCGCCGTGGGCACGATCTCGGCGATCGATCTGCGGCGTCACCACCCGGACCTGATGGCGCGCACGCGCGGCCTGGGCGTCGGTGCCGACGCCAAGGCCGCGATCGACGCTGCCAATCTCGAAGCGCTGCAGCGCGAGATCGGCGCGGCGCGCACGCGCTCGCAAGGCCGCGGCCTGCTGGCGGTGAACGTGATGCGCGCGGTCAGCGAGTACGCCGCGCTGGTGCGCACCTCGCTCGAAGCGGGCATCGACGCGATCGTGGTCGGTGCCGGCCTGCCGCTCGATCTGCCCGACCTGGCACGCGAGCACCCGCAGGTCGCGCTGATCCCGATCCTGTCGGATGCGCGCGGCATCGCGCTCGTCGTCAAGAAGTGGGAGCGCAAGCAGCGCGTGCCGGACGCGATCGTGATCGAGCACCCGCGCTAGGCCGGCGGCCATCTCGGCGCGGCCAGGATCGAAGACCTGGCCGATGCGCGCTTCGACTTCGAGCGCGTGATCCCCGAAGCGCTGGCGTTCCTGCGCAGCGCCGGCATCGAGCGCGAGGTGCCGCTCGTCGCCGCCGGCGGCATCCGCCGCTACGAGGACATCGTCCGGCTGCAGTCGCTCGGCGCCGCCGCGGTGCAGCTCGGCACGCCCTTCGTCGCCACCGAGGAATGCGACGCGCACATCGATTTCAAGCGTGTGCTGGCAGGAGCGCGCGAGGAGGACGTCGTCGAGTTCACCAGCGTCGCCGGCCTGCCGGCGCGTGCGGTGATGACGCGCTGGCTGCGCAGCTATCTCGATGCGCTGCCGCGCCTGCAGCAGACGGTGCAGAAGAAGGCGCGCTGCACGCTGGCCTGGGATTGCCTGGCGCAATGCGGCCTGCGCGACGGCCTGCCGGGCTGGGGCCAGTTCTGCATCGACCAGCGCTTGGCCGCGGCCTTGCGCGGCGAGGTCGACAAGGGGCTGTTCTTCCGCGGTGCAGGCGCCTTGCCGTTCGGCGAGCGCATCGCCAGCGTGCGCGCGCTGATGGAGCGCCTGCTGACGCCGGGCATCGCCCTGGGCAGCGCATAGGCGCGGCAAACCGTCATCATCGGCCCGATGGACGGACTGGCATGGGTGCCGCAGTTGCGGCAGACGCACCTCGCGCTCGTCGCCTTGAGCGGCGGCCTGTTCACCTTGCGCGGCGCAGCGCAGCTGGCCGGCGCGCAGTGGCCGATGCATCGGGCGTGGCGCATCGGCAGCGTGGTCATCGACACGCTGTTGCTCGCGGCCGGCGCCGCGCTGTGGGCGCTGCTGGCGCTCCATCCGCTGCGCGATCACTGGCTCGGCGCCAAGCTGCTGCTGCTCGTGCTCTACGTCGTGCTCGGCACCTGGGCCTTGAAGCGCGCGCGCAGCACCGCCACGCGCGCGCTGTCGCTGGCGGCAGCGCTCGTGGTGTTCGCCACCATGGTCGGCATCGGCTGGACGCGCGATGCGCTGGGCTTCTGGCGCCTGTGGCTCAGCTGATGCTGGCGCGCCTGGCCAGGCTGATCTTCTGGCGTGCACTGGCGCTGGTCTGCGTCGTGCTCGGCGTCATCGGCGTGTTCTTGCCGGTGCTGCCGACCACGCCCTTCCTGCTGGTGGCCGCCTGGGCCGGCGGCAAGGGTTGGCCGCAGCTCGAGGCCTGGCTCGTCGCGCACCCGCGCTGGGGCCCGCCGATCCAGCGCTGGCGTGACCATCGTGCAGTGCCGCGCAGCGCGAAGTGGGCGGCCAGCGGCACGATGTCGGCGAGCGTCGCGCTGCTCTGGCTGTCGAGCGCACCGCTGGCGCTGCAGATCGCGGTGGCGCTGCTTCTGGCGATGGTCGCCGGGTGGTTGTGGCGTCGGCCCGAAGTTTGATGCAAGCCCCCGGCGAGCAGACGCCGGCAGGCCGAGCAGCCGCTGCGGCCTGAGGGGCGTTCATCCAGGCGAAGGCCGCGCAACCGGCCCTGGCAGGCGGGGCTGGTTCAACGCCACGCCGTGGAGCTGGTGTTCCATGCCGTAGCGGATCAGCGCCGCCATCGACGGCAGTTGCAGCTTGTCCTGGATGCGGCGCTTGTGCGTGCTGATGGTCTTGATCGACAGGTGCAGCTCGTCGGCGATGTCGCACAGGCGCTGCCCGGCGACGATGCGGCGCAGCACCTCGAGTTCGCGGTTCGACAACTTCGCGTGGGCAGGCGCGGCAGTCGCGCCGTTCAACTGCTGCACCACCTGCTCGGCCAGGCTGGCCGTGACGTAGGCGCCGCCGCCGGCGACCTTGGCGACCGCATCGACCAGCTCCGCCGGTGCGCGGTCCTTGGTGACGTAGCCATGCGCGCCGGCCTGGAAGGCGCGCAGCGCGTACTGCTCCTCGGCATGCATCGACAGCACGAGCACGCGCAGCTGCGGGAACTCCTTGCGCAGGCGGCTGATCAGGTCCAGGCCGCTCATGCCCGGCATCGACAGATCGACGATGGCCAGGCCGGCCTGATGGCGGCGCAGCCATTCGAGGGCCTGAAAGCCGCTCGTCGCTTCGGCCACCTCCCAGCCGCGGCCGGTGCGTTCCAGGATGCGCACCAGCCCCTCGCGCACGATGGCATGGTCATCGACGATCAGGATGCGCAGCGGCGGAGCGTTCATCACGGCCATCGTAGGCCGAGTCCCGCCGCTATCGGGCCGCGCTGCCGCGAGTGCAGCGGCGCGGCTTGCGCCATGTCAATCCGTGCTGCATTGAGTGCACGCAACGCAGCCCTCCGTTCGGAACAGTCTGACAAGACTCGGCCCGCATTCCGACATCGCGGGCAGCCGATGCCGATTGCCGCGAGCCGGCCGGCGGTCGAAGCTCGCTTCAACGATCCGCAGGCCCGACTTCAAGGAGACAAGCGATATGGCCACCGCCCTTCACGACGCGAGCACCGTGCGCCGGCCCGGTGCCTTGGCGGGGGCCGCTGGCGCCTGGTTCGTCCGCAGCCTCGATCGCGACCGCCTGCAAATCGGCCTGGGCGAGTTGATCGAGCTGCTCGGCGGCGCCGACGACGCCACGTCCTGCGACCCCCGCGAGAGCTTTGCCGTGCACCGTGTGGCCCGCGGCGCGACGCTGCTGCATCAAGGCGCGCATGCGCAGGCCCTGTACATCGTGCACAGCGGCAGCTTCAAGAGCGTCAAGACCGCGGAGGACGGCTACGAGCATGTGCTGGCCTTCGCCTGGCGGCGCGACGTCATCGGCTACGACGGGCTGTACCGCGAGCACTACGCGTTCTCCGCGGTGGCGCTCGAAGACAGCCGCGTGGTCGCGCTGCCGATGGCCGCGCTGGCGGCGCTGCGTCAGCGGTCGCCGGCTCTCGACGCGGCGCTGCAGGTCCTGATCGCGCGCCAGCTCGCCCATGCCGGCGAGATCGCCGAAGTCCTGTCCGCGGTGGCTGCCGATGCGCGCCTGGCGCGCTTTCTGGTCCGGCTGTCGGCGCGCATGGCCGAGTGCGGCCAGTCGCCGCGCCGCCTGCTGCTGCGCATGAGCCGGCGCGACATCGCCAACCACCTCGGCCTGGCCCACGAAACCATCAGCCGCTCGTTGCGGATGCTCTGCGACCGCGGCTGGCTGCGCGTCGACAACCGCGAGCTCGAGATCCTCGACCTCGCGGGCTTGCGCCGCTGCGCGCGCAGCACCCGCGGCGGCGTCGAAGAGGCCGACCGC
The DNA here is from genome assembly GCA_963738605.1 of uncultured beta proteobacterium. Taxonomy (GTDB): domain Bacteria; phylum Pseudomonadota; class Gammaproteobacteria; order Burkholderiales; family Burkholderiaceae_C; genus CADEEN01. The sequence continues at coordinate 318,795 of CAVTXG010000001.1, read as the reverse complement.
GCGCTGGCGCGCGCGGCCTGAGCACATCGCCACATCCCACAGGAGACATGAGATGAGACACACGATGGTCATCGCCGCCGCCTTGCTGGCCTTGTCGATCGGCAGCGCGCACGCCCAGGCTGCGTCGGCGCCGGCCGCCGGGCCCGGCATGGGCATGGGGGGCATGCATGGCTGGCGCATGAACCGCGGCAACACGCCGGGCTGGCCGATGATGACCGGCGCCGAGCGTCAGGCCCACCACGACAAGATGATGGCAATGACCGACCACGGCGCCTGCATGACCTACATGAAAGAGCACCACGCCAGGATGAGCGAGCGCGCCAAGGAGCGTGGCCGCACGCTGCCGGGCAAGCCGCGGCAGGATGCCTGCGCGCCGCTGGCCAACAAGAAGTAGCGGTCGAGCGCGGGCCCTCCGCTCGCGTCAAGGCCCTGGCTAGGGCATCGGGCGGTTCTCGACCCAGACGCGGCGCAGCGCGCGCACGGCACGCCACAGCGTGAGGCCGCGCAGCGCCCAGATCGACGCCGCGCTCCGAGGCGACGGCTCGCGGCGCGAGCGCTCGGCGCGGCGCCACCCCAGCGCGGCGAGCGCGGCGCCGGCCAACGCCATGCCCGCCCAGCGCGGTGGCCGCAGGGCAGAGCGCAGCGCACTCAGGTCATGCGCCATGCGCACGCGCTGCAACGTCGCGTTGGCCGCGAGCAATCGTCTTCGCGCCGCCAGCTCGCGTGCGCTCACGACGAGCGATCGGGCGCGAGCGCCTGCGCGTCGGCGCGCAACTGCGCCAGCGTCTCGTGCAGCAGCGGCGGCTGCCGCACGACGAGGCGTTGCCACCACACGATCGCCGCGCCGGCGGCGACGAGCGAAGCGAGCGCGCCTGCGCCCAGCACCGCCGCGCCGCGATCCGGCCCGGCCCACCAGGCCAGGCAGATCACGGCGAGCACGATGCCGACGCCCAGGCAGAGCAGTGCCAGCGCCGCGGCCAGCGCCTGCTGCGCCAGGCGCAGGCGTTCCTCGGCAAGTTCGGTGCCGGCGAGTTCGATGCGCGTGCGCGCGATGTCGACGAGCGTCGCCGCGACACGGCGCGCCGAAGCGCCGAGGTCGTGCGCACCGTCCACCTACCGTCTGCCGATCAGCAGGCCGGCGAGCAAGCCGATCGCCGCCGCTGCACCCATGGCGGTGTACGGGTGCGCGTGCACGACCTCGTCGGTGCGGTGTGCGGCGCTCTTGATCTGCATGCCGGCCTGCGCTTCCAGATCGACCAGGCGCTCGCGCAAGTGCGCCACCTCGCCGCGCAGGCGCGCGCGCGTGGCCGCCATCTTCTCGTCGCCGGCGCGTGCCGTGTCCTTGAGCAGGGCCTCGGCTTCGTCGGCCAGCGTGCGCAGGTGGTGCGCCATGCGGTCGTCGCTGGTGGTCGCGGGGGTCGTCGTCGTCAGGGTGTCCATCGTCAGATCTCCAAGGTTGAACAGAAGAACTCAGGCCACGCGCAGTTCGTTGACCACGCTGGTGATGCCCGGCGCCGACCAGGCCGCGCCCTGCGCCGCCGTGCGTTCGGCCCACGAATGCACCTGCCCCTTGAGCGTGACCGTGCCGCCGCTGACCACGACCTCGATGTTCCTGGCTTCGCGGTCGGCCTGACGTTCGAGCGCGCCCTGAATGCGGCTCTTGATGTCGGCCGGTATCACCAGCGGCTTGACGCTCATGCTGTTGGTCACGCCGAGCACGCCGGTCAGCGGCCGCACGGCCTTGATCGCGTAGTTGCGCTGATAGTCCCAATCGAGTTCGCCGCTCAAGGTGACCCAGCCCTTCTCGACCATCACCTTGACCCGGTCGTCGGGCACCAGCGCATGCCAGCGCAGGGCCTGCTCGGCGGCGCCGGCGATCTCGGCATCGGTGCGCCGGGTCGCTGCGCCCAGACGCACATCGAGCTCGACGGCCAGGCCCTTGACGCCCTGCACGCGCTGCGCCGCGCGCTCGGCGGCGTACTTCTCGGCATAGCTGTGGAGGTGGCCGTTGAGCGTGACCACACCGTCCTTGACCGCCACGCCGATGTTGTTTGCCGTGATCGACGCATCCCATTCCAGTTCGGACTCGACGTCCTTCTTCAGTTGCGAATCGCTCTTCGTCATGACAGTTCCTTTCACGGTCGGCAATGTGAAAGGCGATGGTGCGTTCGCGCTGCGCGACGGCGTTGAGCCTGCTCAACACAGGCCAGCGCGCTGCACCTATCCTTCATGGACGTTGTCGTCGAAGAGTCAAGTCCGAAGCGGCAATGCAGGTGAGCGGCTTGGCAACAGGCTCATCGCGGGATCCTCCGGGATGCCGCGAAGGACGAAGACAAGTCTCAGACCGATCGCCGAACGCAAGAACACGATCGGGGGTCTTCGCCGGACCCGCCACTCTGCAAGGAGCGGCGGGTTTCATCACTTCTGGAGGGTCGGTTTCGATGTCGCAGCCGTGGTGGGTGATCGAGTTGCAGGCGCCGGGCCGGCCGCTGCAGAACCGCATGACGATGCGATGCTGTGTTCTGGCCTTGGCGCTGGCCGCCGCGGGCTGCGCCGTCGAGGTGCAGAACACGCAACCGGCGCAGGACATGGCGCAGCAGGCCCGGCCGCCGGGCTCGGTCTACACCGGCTGGCGCGTGTTCCAGGACAAGTGCGTCGCCTGCCACGGTGCGGCAGCCACCGGCACCGAGCGCGGCCCCGATCTGCTGCCGCGTGTGCGCGAGATGGGCTCGCGCCGCTTCGTCAACCTCGTGCTCTACCGCTACGACTGGAACCTGCCGGCGGCGCGCGCCGGCAGCGAGAGCGCGGCGCGCGAGGCGCTGATCGATCAGGTGCTGCAGCGCCAGCAGGGCGACCTGACGATGCCGGCGTGGCAGGGCGAGCCGCGCGTGACGGCGCACATCGCCGACCTGCATGCGTACCTGTCGGCACGCGCCGCAGGCACGCAGGGCACGGGCCGGCCGTTGCCCTGAGCGCACGCTTGATTCAGCGGACTTGCGCCTCGCTGTGCGGCGCTGCGGCATGCGCCGGCAGGCGCACCGTGAGCCGCGTGCCGCCGCCCGGGCGCGCGCCGATGTCGACCTGCCCGCCCAGGCCGTGCGCGCGCTCGCGCAGACCCATCAGGCCGAACGAGCCGGCGCGCTCCAGCGCGTCTTCGGGCAATCCGACGCCGTCGTCGGCAACCGACAGGACGAGCGCACCGTTGTCTTCGTGCAGCGACACCTCCACCGCATGCGCCTTGGCGTGGCGCGCGACGTTGGTCAGCGCCTCCTGCACCATGCGGTACAGGGCCGTCGCCACGCGTTGATCGACGGCCGGCTCGGCCACCGGCAGCCGCGTGTGCACCGCGATGCCCGTGCGTTGCGAGGCATCGCGCGCCAGCCATTCGATGGCGGCCGTCAGGCCCAGGTCGTCGAGCATCAGCGGGCGCAGGTCGCTGGCGATGCGGCGCAGCGAGGCCAGCGTGTCGTCGAGCATCGTCTGCATCGCAGCGACGTGCGCGTCGTCGGCGGGCAGGTGCGCCTGCGCGGCCAGGCCGGCGAGATCCATCTTCAGGGCCGTCAGGCGCTGACCGAGTTCGTCGTGCAACTCGCGGGCGATGCGCCGGCGCTCCTCTTCGCGCGCCTCGACGACGCTGGCCGAGAGTTCGCGCAGGGCGCGCCGCGAGCGTTCGAGGTCGGCGGCCTCGCGCTTGCGCTCGGTGACGTTGTTGACCACCATCTGCACCGTGCGCAGGCCATGGTCGGGCAGGGCCGCGAGCGCGATCTCCACTTCGCGCATCTGCCCATCCGGCCGCGTCAGACGTCCGGACACGATCGCGCCCAGCGTCTGCGCGCCGAGCGTGCGCTCGAGCTCCTGGCGCAGCGGGGCGTGGGTGTCGGCGTCGAGCAGGGTCCAGATCGGCCGCCCCAGCAGTTGATCGATCGCGGGCACGCCGAACAGGCGCGTGGCCGCACGGTTGGCATAGACCAGCACGTCGCCCTCGCAGATCCAGATCGCCGTCGGCGACAACTCGAAGACCGCGCGCATGCGCCGCTCCAGCGCGGCCAGCTGTGCTTCGAGCGCGCACTCGTCGCTGGCGTCGCGCAGCATCGCCGCGAACAAGGTGCGCGGGCGGCCGCGCGACATCATCTCGACGCGCGACAACGCGATCTCCACCGGCACCGTGCTGCCGTCGGCGCGCTGTACGTCGACGCGCCGGCCTTGCCGCATGCGGTGCTGCATCGTCTGCGAGGCGGCGAAGGCGCGCACCATCGCCGCGTGCTGCTCGCGCCAGCGCAGCGGCACGAAGCGATCGAGCGACTTGCCCAGCGTCCTGGCTGCATCGCAGCCGAGCAGGCGTTCGGCTGCGGGGTTCATCGCCACGATCGCCTGGTGCTCGTCGATCATCACGATCGCCTCGCGCGTGGCGCGCAGCAGGTTGCCGCACGGCCCGTCGAACAGGCCGCTGCCGGCGGCAGGGCGGCTCTCGGGCGGCGGCGTCGCGATCATGACCCTGCCATCGTAGGCCGCAGCGTGGCAGTTTTGCGCCGCAGCACCGTCCTCACGGCGCCGCGGCTTGCGCCATGTCAAGTCAACCGATGGCCAGGCGCTTGCCCGCCGCTGCTGCCTTCTTCGGCAGCTTCAGTTCGAGCACGCCGTTGCTGTACCTGGCGTCGGCCGTGGCCTGGTCGACGTCGCTGCCGAGCAGGAAGCTGCGGCTGGCGTAGCCATAGCGGCGTTCGCTGCGCAGCACGCGGCCGTCCTTCTTCTCTTCCTTGTCCTGCTTGACCTCGGCGCTGATCGTGACCCGGTTGCCGTCGATGCGCACGTCGATGTCCTCCTTCTTCACGCCGGGGATTTCTGCCTTGATGGTGAAGTCCTTGTCGCCCTCGGACAGGTCGATGCGGATCTGCGGCGCAGGCTCGGCGGCCAGGTCGCTGCGCAACGGCCGCCAGAGATCGCGCCACGACGGCGGGAAGGGGTCGAGGTCGAACAGATCGGGAACACGCAATTCGTTCATGGCAAAGCTCCTTCGCAGTTGAGGCGGCGTGGCGCCGTCGCGCCACCGATGCATGGTCGGCACGGCAGGCGCTGCGCGCATTGAGTGCGCGCAACCGCGCTGTCCGTTCGGAAAACTCCCACAGCGCCGGCGCGATGTCGAAATCCTGGATATCGCGGCACCGCGTGACCGCTTGCGCTGGATCAATCGAGGCAGCGTCGCGGCTGGCGTGCGGTCCCGGCCCGAAGTTTGAACTCGGGCATGCTGCGTGCCTCCAAGACGCTCGCCCCTGGAGTCAGCATGACCAACACGAAGATCTTGAAGAAGACCCGCTCTGCCGCCGACCTGCCGCCGCAGCCGATCAGCGCCGAAGTGCTGCGCGACAAGTACGCCAAGGGACAAGAGCAGACGATCGACGACGTGCAGCGCCGCGTCGCGCGCGCGCTCGCGCAAGCCGAGCGCGAAGACCAGCGCGCGCACTGGGAGCAGCGCTTCGGGCAAGCGCTGCACGCCGGCTTCATCCCGGCCGGACGCATCCAGTCGGCGGCGGGCACGCCGCTGCAGGCCACGCTCATCAACTGCTTCGTGCAGCCGGTGGGCGACTCGATCCGCGAGGTCGATGACGGCCATCCCGGCATCTACACCGCGCTGTCCGAAGCGGCCGAGACGATGCGCCGCGGCGGCGGCGTCGGCTACGACTTCTCGCGCATCCGCCCGCAGGGTGCGTGGGTCGCGGCGACGCAGAGCAACGCGTCGGGCCCCGTCAGCTACATGCGCGTCTTCGACCGCAGTTGCGAGACGGTGGAATCCGCGGGTTCGCGCCGCGGCGCGCAGATGGGCGTGCTGCGCTGCGACCACCCGGACATCGAAGCCTTCATCCATGCCAAGGACCAGGGCGACCTGAAGAACTTCAACATCTCGGTGGGCATCACCGATGCGTTCATGCAGGCGGTCCAGGACGGCGCCGATGTCGCACTCGTGCACCGCGCTGCGCCCGGGCCGGCGTTGAAGGGGGGCGATTCGGCCAGGGAGCGGCCCGTCGCCGAATCGGAGCAGGGTGCGTACCGGCGCGACGACGGCCAGTGGGTCTATCGCACGCTGCCCGCACGCACGCTGTGGGACCAGATCATGCGCTCGACCTACGACCACGCCGAGCCGGGTGTGCTGTTTCTCGATGCGATCAACCGCGACAACAACCTCGCCTACTGCGAGACGCTCACGGCGAGCAATCCGTGCGGCGAGCAACCGCTGCCTTCCTACGGCTGCTGCTGCCTCGGCTCGATCGACCTGACGCGCTTCGTGCAGCGTCCGTTCGAAGCCGATGCCGCGTTCGACGAAGCCGCGTTCACCGCGCTCGTGGGCACGGCGGTGCGCATGCTCGACAACGTGCTCGACATCTCGATGTGGCCGCTGCCGCAGCAGCGCGACGAGGCGATGGCCAAGCGCCGCATCGGCCTGGGCTTCACGGGGCTGGGCGATGCCCTGGTGATGCTGGGCCTGCGCTACGACGGGCAGGCCGCGCGCGACAAGGCCGCGCAGATCGCGCAGGCGATGCGCGACGCGGCCTACGGCGCGTCGGTCGATCTGGCCGTCGAGCGCGGCGCGTTCTCGCTCTTCAACGCCAACCTCTACCTCGCGAGCGGTCCGGATGGGGGGCGCTTCGCTTCGCGCCTGCCGCCGGCGCTGAAGGAGCGCATCCGCAAGCACGGCCTGCGCAACTCGCACCTGTTGTCGATCGCGCCCACCGGCACCATCAGCCTGGCCTTCGCCGACAACGCGAGCAACGGCATCGAGCCGGCGTATGCGTGGAGCTACACGCGCAAGAAGCGCGACGCCGACGGGCGCTTGGTCGAGCACGCGGTGCAGGACCACGCCTGGCGCCTCTACCGGCACCTGAAGGGCGAAGACGCGCCGTTGACCGGCGCCTTCGTCACCGCGCTCGAGATGAGCGCGCAGGCACACGCACAGATGGTGGCCGCCGTCGCGCCCTTCATCGACACGGCCATCAGCAAGACGGTGAACGTGCCGGTCGACTATCCCTATGCCGACTTCGAGGCGCTGTACCAGCAGGCGTGGTCGCTCGGCCTGAAGGGCCTTGCTACCTACCGGCCGAACGCGGTGCTCGGCAGCGTGCTGTCTTCTGCGCAGCCCGCGCCGCTGACGGTGGGCGATGCCAATCGCCGCCTCGCGCTCGCCGCGCCGCGCACGCCGGTGCTGGCCTCGCTGCGCTGGCCGGGCCGGCCCGAGCTGCCGGGCGGCAACGCGGCGTGGACGTTCATGATCCAGCACCCCTTTGGCGAGTTCGCGCTCTTCGTTGGCCAATGGCCGCGTGAAGAGGAGGGCGCGGCGCGGCAACAGCCGTTCGAAGTCTGGATCAACGGCGCCGAGCAGCCGCGCGGCCTCGGTGCGCTGGCCAAGACGCTGTCGATGGACCTGCGCGCCGACGATCCGGCGTGGCTGCAATTGAAGCTCGATGCGCTGGCTACCGTGAGCGAGGAGCATCCGTTCGAGATGCCGTTTCCGCCGCACGGCGAAAAGCGTCTGTTCCCCGGCGTCGTCGCTGCCACCGCCGGCGTGATCCGCTGGCGCTGCGAGCAACTTGGCGTGTTGCCGGCGGCGGAGTCAACGCCGGGCCGCTCCCCAGTTGACTCACCCCCCTCGGGGGGCGGTGGTGGTACCCCGCCGCCAGGGGGCACCAGGATTTCGTTGACGCCGGTGGTCGATGCGCTGTTCGCGCGCGACGAGCCGCACACCGATGCTTCGGGCACGCTGGCGTGGGCGGTCGATATCGACAACCCGGCCAGCGGTGAGCACTTCACCGTGACCTTGAAGGAGGTGACGCTGCCCGGCCTGGATGGCGTGCCGACGACGCGCCCTTGCGCGCTCGCACTCTCCGGTACCTACCCGCGTGCGCTCGACGGCCTGGCGCGATTGCTCTCGCTCGACATGCGCGTGATCGACCCGGCGTGGATCGGCATGAAGCTGCGCAAGCTGCTCAACTACGCCGAGCCGCTCGGCCACTTCATGGCCTTCATCCCCGGCCAGCGCCGTCAACAGACCTGGCCGTCGACCGTGGCCTACCTCGCGCGGCTGGTGATCCATCGCTACGCCATGCTCGGCGTGCTCGACGAAAACGGTTTCCCGCTGCGCGAGATGGGCGTGCTGGCAGCGCCCGTGTCGGACGCGGCGCGCGACAACACCGCGCCGTTGCAGCCCGGCCGGCCCTGCCCCGAGTGCGGCAACGCCAGCATGATCGCGCGCGACGGCTGCGACTTCTGCACCGCCTGCGGCTACGTCGGACAGTGCGGCTGACGTGTTCGCCCCGCCCGTCGGGCGGGGGCAGCCGCTGATTGCACAATCGCGCGGTGAGCCCGACCCACCTCGCTGTCCTCGACGATGAGCCCGAGATCACGCAACTGATCGCGCGCTACCTCGGCGCGCAGGGCTTTCGCGTCTCTCAGCTGCAGCGCGGCGCCGAGCTGCAGGCGCTGATGCGCGACGACCCGCCCGCGCTGGTGCTGCTCGACCTCGGCCTGCCCGGCGAGGACGGCTTTGCGATCGCGCGCCAGTTGCGCGAGCACCACCGCTGCGGGCTGGTGATCGTGAGCGGGCGCGGCGACGCGGTCGACAAGGTGGTGGGGCTGGAAGTCGGCGCCGACGACTATGTCACCAAGCCGTTCGACCTGCGCGAGCTGCTGGCGCGCGTCAAGGCGGTGCTGCGGCGGCTCGAGCCGGTGGAACCCGCCGCAGCGGCAGCAGGCGCTGCACCGAGCGGCTATGCCTTCGCGGGCTTCACGCTCGAGCTCGACGCGCGTCGCGTCGTCGATGCCGGCGGCGGCGAACTGGCGCTCACCGGCGGCGAATTCGACCTGCTCGTCACCCTGTGCCGCCACGCCGGCCGCGTGCTGTCGCGCGACTTCCTGCTCGATGCCACGCGTGGGCGCGAGGCCGGGCCGTTCGATCGCACGATCGACGTGCAGGTCGGCCGCCTACGGCGCAAGCTGGAGGCCGAGAGTGCGACGCCGTTGATCAAGTCGGTGCGCGGCGCGGGCTACCTGCTCGCCGTTGCCGGTGCAAGCACTGTGAGCGCGCATGGCCGCTCCAAAGCGCTCACGCCCCGGAGCGCGCAGCGCGCAGGTTGCCTTGTGAGCGCGCATGGCCGCTCCAAAGCGCTCACGCCCCGGAGCGCGCAGCGCGCAGGTTGCCTTATGAGCGCTCCCGCACGGCCGCTCCGAAGGAAGTGCTGCGTCCCTCTCGGAGGGACCGCGCGCAGCGCGAGGGTGCACCAATGACCTCCCTGCCACTGCACGACGCGCTGTTCGACGCGTACCCCGATGCGGTGCTGCTGGTGGATGAAAGTGGCCGCATCGTGCGCGCCAACCGGGCCGCGAGCACGCTGCTCGGCTACGACCATCGCGAGCTGATCGGCCTGGCGATCGAAGCGCTGGTGCCCGAGGCGGCACGCGCGCACCACGTCGCCGACCGCCAGGCTTTTCAACGCGCGCCGCGCAGCCGGCCGATGGGCACGCAGATGGACCTGGCCGCGCGCCGCCGCGACGGCAGCCAGGTGCTGGTGGAGATCGCGCTCAGCCCGCTGATGGCCGACGGGCAGCGGTATGTGCTCGCCGCCGTGCGCGGCATCGGCGACTACCCGCGCGTCAGGCAGGCGCTGCGGCGCGCGCGCCATGCCGAGTGCATTGCGCAGATGGGGCGGCTCGCGGTGGACAGCCGCGATCCCGAGGCGGTGCTGCGCGAGCTGCCGGCGGCGGCAGCTGCCGCGCTCGACGCGCAGGCCGGCGCGCTGCATGTGCTCGATGCCGATGGCCGGCGCGCGCGCACCTTCGGCGATTCGGCGGTTCTCGTCCACGGCGCCCACGACGCGGCATCGATCGCGTCGGCGCGCGCCGAGAGCGGCCCGGCCACGCAGCCCGGCTTCGCATCGCGCATCGCGCAGCCGATCGCCGACCGCGGGCGCGCGGTGGGCCTGCTCGAAGTGCACACCCGCGAGCCGCGCGCCTTCGACGCCGACGATGCGCGCTTCATCGAATCGCTGGCCAGCCTGGTGGCCACGGTGCTGCAGCGCGCGGCGAGCGAAGACGCGCTGCGCCACGCGCAGCAACTCGAAGCGGTGGGCCAGCTCACCGGCGGCATCGCGCACGACTTCAACAACCTGCTGACCATCGTGCACGGCAACCTGCAGGTGCTCGAAGACTGGCCCTCGGTCGCGGCCGACGAGAGCGCGCGCGAGCTGCTGACGGCGGCGCAGCGTGCCACGCGGCGCGGCGCCGAGCTGACGGCCAAGCTGCTCGCGTTCTCGCGCCGCCAACGCCTGCAGCCGCGACCGGTGTCGCTGCAGCGCTTTCTGCCGCCGCTGGCCGACCTGCTGCGCCGCACGCTCGACGCGCGCATCCGTATCGAGTTGCAGATCGACGCCGACACGCCCGAGTGCATGGCCGACATGGGCCAGCTCGAAGCGGCGCTGGTCAACATCGCGATCAACGCGCGCGACGCCATGCCCGATGGCGGCACGCTTGCTTTCAACGCCGCGCGCTGCGCCGTGGCGCCGCCCGAAGCGGATGGCCAGGCGTGGCGCGATGGCGGCGGCGTGGCGCTGGCCGTCAGCGACAGCGGCGTGGGCATGAGCGAAGCCGTGCTCGCGCGCGCCTTCGAGCCCTTCTTCACCACCAAGGAAGCCGGCCGCGGCACCGGCCTCGGCCTGGCCACGGTGCACGGCTTCGCGCACCAGTCGGGCGGCGCGGTCGCGCTGCGGAGCGCGCCGGGCGCGGGTACCACCGTGACGCTGTACCTGCCGGCGACGCTGCGGGATGCGCCGCACGAGGTGGGCACGCCGCCATCGTCATCTTCTTCAACGTCATCGAGCGACGCGTCGATGCCGAGCGGCCTGCGGGTGCTGCTGGTCGAAGACGAGCCCGAGGTGCTGCGCGTGGTGCAGACGCTGCTGGCCGGCTGGGGCTGCCGCGTGCTGAGTTGCTCGCACGCGCAGGCGGCGCTCGACGCCCTGGCGGGCGAAGAGCGTTTCGATCTGCTGCTCAGCGACGTGGTGCTCGGCCCCGGCCTGCGCGGCACCGAACTGGCGCAACGCGCGCGCGAGTTGCAGCCTGGCCTGCCGGTGCTGCTGATGTCGGGCTACCCGGCCGATGCCGATGCACCGGCCGACGTGCCGTTGCTGCGCAAGCCGTTCACGCGGGAGCAGTTGGGGCGGGCGGTGGGGGGTGTTCTTCGCCGCGAGCGTGTTATTTGAACCGACCATGTCGGATTTCTTTACGGCGCCCCCAGCGCGGCGAAAGCAAGTCTTTGATTCATAAGGGGAGACCTTATGTGGTTCGGAAGTTGCTTTGGTGCAGTTCACTGGTGCTGCACAGCCGGTGCCCCAGAACTGTCACCTCACTGGAGAAGCCAAATGCTCAAGAAACTCTCCGTCGCCGCTGCCGCTGCCATGGCGGTAGCCGCTGCAGGCACGGCGTCCGCGCACACCATTTCGATTGGTGTCTACAACGCAGGCGCCCCCGGCAGCGTGACGCTCGCCATGGGAACCTATGACCATGGAGGCGCACTGTTTGAGGGTGCCATGGCCCTGATTGCCGGGCCGATCACCACGGGTCCTGTGAGCTTCTCGAGCGTCACTGGCGTCAAGCCTGGCGCGCTGGTCGATGGCGTCAACAACTTCTATGCCGCTGCGACACCGGCCACTTGGGGCGGCCTGGCCGCCGACTCGTTCAACTCGGCCACCAACGTGTCGGGTCTGGGACCGGTGATCAACTGGCAGGAGCTCACCTTCACGGGTCTGTTGGCTGGCACCTACACCTATTCGTTGTCGGGCATGAACAGCGTGAACTGGACCAATATCAACTCGTTCACGAACAACTGGACGGGTACGCTGACGATCAGCGGCGACGTCGTGAACGCGGTCCCGGAGCCGGGCTCGCTGGCCTTGGCCGGTCTGGGCTTGGTCGCCTTGGCGGCCGCCAGCCGTCGCCGTCGCCGCACTGCCTGATCGAGCGACTGCCTGGCGGGGAGGCGAGCCAACTGCCCCCCACCGCAACAAGAGCGGCCCACTGGGCCGCTTTTTTGTTGGCGATGCCCGATGGTCCCAGTCCGCTGGCGCATCCCGCGTGAGGCGCAGGCGAGCGTCTGTCACTGCAGCGCCACCCCCGCCCCGTCATGCCCCACGAACTCCGCCAGCGCACCCACATCCGGAATCCGGATCTCGCGCCGCGCGCCATCCGCAAACCCGATGAGCTGCGCGCGCGCCAGCCGTGACAGCGCGCGGCTCACCGACTCCAGGGTGAGTCCCAAGTAGTTGCCGATCTCGGCGCGTGTCATGCGCAGCGTGATCTGATCGTTGCGCAGGCCGCGGTTGTCGAGCGCGTGCGCCATCAGGCGCAGGAACTCGGCCACGCGCGCGTCGGCCGAGAGCGTGGTCAGCGCCATCAGCGCGTCACGGTCGCGGCCGATCACGCGGCTCATCTCGGCGTGCAGCAGCGCCATCAGCGGCGGATGCTCGGCGCAGGCCGCCACCAGCGCGTCGTAGCGAAGCGCCCAGACTTCGCCGGTGTCGAGCGCGACGGCGTCGCAGCGAAAGCGTCCGCCGGCGATGCCGTCGAAGCCCAGCCAGTCGCCCCGGAAGAGCAGGCCCACCATCTGCGCGCGGCCGTCGGCGGCGCTGTTGACGACCTTGCAGCAGCCGGTGTTGAGCAGGTACAGGTGCGTGAACGCGTCGCCGCTGCGATAGACCGCCTCGCCGGCATGCACCACGCGGCGCTGCACCGGCACGCGCTCGGCCACCAGCGCGAGCATGTCGGTGATGCGCTGGCGCTCGCGCCGGGTTTCCAGCGCTTCGATCAGGTCGTGCGGCGAGTCACTAGAGCAGTGCTGGGCGGTGGTGGCGGTCATCGCGGCTCCTTGGTGTGGAAGGCCAGTCTGCAGGCGTGATCGAAGCCGCTCGCGAAGCCGGCGTGACGCTCGGTGACGTTGTGTGAACCGCGTGTGAATGGCGCGGCGTGCTTGCGCCAGCGCAAATCGTTTGCAGCCGCCCGCGGCCAGGATTGCCAGCCGTGAACGAGCCCCTGCATCGCCACCTGCTGTTTCAGGCGCCGCTGGACGATCCCGCGTCGCGCGCGTTGCTGGCTGCGGCGCGTTCGCTGCGGCAGGCCGTGGGCGGCGAGGCGGCGCCGCTGCGAGGCAAGAACATCGCGCTGATGTGCGGTGACACCGTCACCGAGACCGCGGTGCGCCTGTTCGCCGAAGCCGCCGCCGCGCTGGGGGCGCGCGTGGCGCGCATCGATGCCGCTCCCGCATGGCTGCAGGGCGACGCGCAGCCCGGTGCCGACACCGCGCGGCTGCTGCAGCACCTGTACGACGCAGTCGATTGCGAAGCGCTGCCGCCCGGCTTTGCGGCGCGACTGCAGTCGCTGTTGGAAGTGCCGGTCTACGACAGCCTGGCGCGCGAGGACCATCCAATGTACGAGTTGCTGGTGGAACTGGTGCCACCCGGCCGCGCGCCGGCCGCCGACGATCGGCGCGTGCTGATGCAGGCGGCTCTCGTGGGTACGTTGTTGTGAGCGCCGGCAGCGGCGCATGGCTCGCGCCGCAGTGCGCCACGTGCGCAGCGCCGGCCGAAGCGCCGTCGTCCGACGCCGCCGCCTCGCGCCGCGCCGAAGAGCGCCTGGCGCTGTGGCGTCTCTTCGTCGCCACCTTTTGCGCGATGCAGGTGATGATGCTGGCCACGCCCTCGTACGTGGCCGATGCCGGCACGCTCGCCGCCGACCTCGAGCAGTTGCTCAACCGCTCGGCGTGGATGCTCACGCTGCCGGTGCTGCTGTTCTCGGCTGCGCCGTTCTTCACGTCGGCGTGGCGCACGCTGCGCGCCGGGCGGCTGGGCATGGACGTGCCGGTGGCGCTCGGCATCGCGATCGCGTTCATCGCGTCGAGCGGCGCAGCGTTCGACCCCACGGGCCTGTTCGGCCGCGAGGTGTACTTCGATTCGCTGACGATGTTCGTCAGCTTCCTGCTTGCGGGGCGCTGGCTCGAAGCGCGCGCGCGGCACCGCGCGATCCTGACGGTGGAGCGGCTCGCGTTCGCCTCGCCGCTCACTGCATGGCGGCTGTGCGCGGGCGGCAGCACTGAAGCGGTGAGCGCCGACGCGCTCGTGCCCGGAGACCGCGTGCGCGTGCCGGTGGGCGAAGCATTCCCGGCCGACGGCCGCATCGAAGTCGGGAGCACGAGCGCGGACGAATCGCTGCTCAACGGCGAGTCGCGGCCGGTGGCCAAGGCGGTGGGCGACGGCGCGATCGGCGGCAGCCTGAACCTGGGTGCACCGGTGCTGATGCGCGTCGAGCGCGTCGGCGCCGACACGCGCGCCGCGCAGATCGCCGCGTTGATGCGCGAAGCGCTGACGCGCAGGCCCGAGCTGCTGCGCGCGGCCGACCGCATCGCCGGCCCGTTTCTCGCGGCAGTGCTGCTGCTCGCGTTCGGTGCCGCCGCGTGGTGGTGGCAAGCCGATCCGTCGCGCGCGCTGTGGGTGGCGGTGTCGGTGCTGGTGGTGACGTGCCCTTGCGCGCTGTCGCTCGCCACGCCGTCGGCGCTGCTGGCTGCAACCTCGGGCCTGGCCAGGCGCGGCGTGCTGCTGCGGCGCATCGAAGCGATCGAATCGCTGGCGCGAGTGCGCCACGTGATGCTCGACAAGACCGGCACGGTCACCGATTCGCAGCCGGTGCTGCGCGAGGGCTTCGATGCGCGGGCGGCGGATCTCGCCGCGTCGCTGGCGGCCTGGTCCACACACCCGCTGTCGCGTGCGCTGGTTGCTGCGCGGCCGCAGGCGAGCGCGGTGGCGTGGCGCGAGGTGCGCGAGGTGCCCGGCTGCGGGCTCGAAGGCATCGATGCGCAAGGGCGGCGCTGGCGCTTGGGCTCGGCCGCGTGGGTCGGCGCGGCGGCGCCGTGCGATCTCGCGTTCGGCCGCGCCGGCGAATCACCGGCCGTGTTCGGATTCGACGAGTCGCTGCGCCCCGACGCGGCGCACGCGGTGCGCGCGCTGCAGGAGCAGGGCATCGCGGTCACGCTGCTTTCCGGCGACTCGCGCTCGCGCGTCGCGCGTCTGGCCGAGCGACTGAATCTCTCCTGCGCCATCGACAGCGCAAGCCCCGAGCTCAAGCTCGCCGCGATGCAGCGCGCGCAGTCGCGCGGCGAAGTGGTCGCCATGGTGGGCGACGGCATCAACGATGCGCCGGTGCTGGCGCAGGCCGACTTCTCGTTCGCGATGCCGCAGGGCGCGCAGATCGCGCGCAGCGCAGCCGACGCGGTGCTGCTGTCGGGACGCTTGGGTGACGTGCTGTCTTCGATTCAGCTCGCACGACACAGCGTGCGCGTGATGCGGCAGAACCTCGCGTGGGCCGCGCTCTACAACGCCGCCTGCGTGCCGCTCGCGATCATGGGTCAGCTGCCGCCCTGGGCCGCGGGCTTGGGCATGGCGGCGAGCTCGCTGTTCGTCGTCGTCAATGCGCTTCGGTTGTCGGCGGCCGCGCCGGGCCGCTCCCAAGCGGCCGCGCTCCCCTCGGGGGATGCGAGCGCAGCGAGCTAGAGGCTCACGTCCCATGGACATCCTCTTCCTGCTCATCCCGATGTCCTCCGTACTCGTGCTTGCCATCGTCGGCGTCTTCGCTTGGGCGTTGCATCGAGGCCAGTTCGACGACCTCGAAGACGAAGGCGCGCGAATCCTTGACGAATCGCAAGCCACGACGGAACCCGCCTCCGAACAATCGAACGCGTTGCCGCGAGGAAAGCACGAATGAACACCGACGACACCGCTCACACCGCCTACACCGACGACCCCGTACGCGCCTTCGCGCTCGCCGCCGTGCTGTGGGGCGTGGTCGGCATGCTGGTCGGCGTGATCATCGCCGCGCAGCTCGCATGGCCCGAACTCAACTTCGGCATCCCGTGGTTGAGCTACGGCCGCCTGCGCCCGCTGCACACCAACGCGGTGATCTTCGCTTTCGGCGGCTGTGCCCTCTTCGCCACCTCGTACCACGTGGTGCAGCGCACCTGCCACACGCGCCTGTTCGCGCCCAAGCTGGCGATGTTCACCTTCTGGGGCTGGCAGGCGGTGATCGTGCTTGCGGCGATCACGTTGCCGCTGGGCATGACGCAGGGCAAGGAGTACGCGGAGCTCGAGTGGCCGATCGACATCCTGATCGCCGTCGTCTGGGTGGCCTACGCGGTCGTCTTCTTCGGCACGCTCGGCATCCGCAAGGTGCGCCACATCTACGTCGCCAACTGGTTCTTCGGCGCCTTCATCCTCACCGTGGCGCTGCTGCACATCGTCAACAGCGCGGCGCTGCCGGTCAGCCTGACCAAGAGCTACAGCGCCTATGCCGGCGTGCAGGACGCGATGGTGCAGTGGTGGTACGGCCATAACGCGGTCGGCTTCTTCCTCACCGCGGGCTTTCTCGGAATGATGTACTACTACATCCCCAAGCAGGCCGAGCGGCCGGTGTACTCGTACCGCTTGTCGATCGTCCACTTCTGGGCCCTGATCTTCACCTACATGTGGGCGGGCCCGCACCACCTGCACTACACCGCGCTGCCCGACTGGGCACAGTCGATCGGCATGCTGTTCTCGCTGGTGCTGCTCGCGCCCTCGTGGGGCGGCATGATCAACGGCATCATGACCCTCTCGGGCGCGTGGCACAAACTGCGCGACGACCCGATCCTCAAGTTCCTGATCGTCTCGCTCTCGTTCTACGGCATGAGCACGTTCGAGGGGCCGATGATGTCGATCAAGACGGTGAACGCGCTGTCGCACTACACCGACTGGACGGTGGGCCATGTTCACAGCGGCGCGCTCGGCTGGGTCGGGCTGATCAGCATGGGTTGTCTGTACCACCTGATCCCGCGCATGTGGGGCCGCACGCAGATGCACAGCGTGCGTGCGATCTCGCTGCACTTCTGGATCGCCACCATCGGCATCGTGCTCTACATCGCCGCGATGTGGATCGCCGGCGTGATGCAGGGGCTGATGTGGCGCGCGCTCAACAGCGACGGCACGCTGGTCTACAGCTTCGTCGAAAGCGTCAAGGCCACCTATCCGTTCTACGTCGTGCGCTTGCTCGGCGGGCTGCTCTACCTGGGCGGCATGCTGCTGATGGCGTGGAACGTGGTGATGACCGTGCGCGCCGGACGGCCCGAGCCGATGCGAGTACCGGTGGTGGCTGTCGCGGCTTGAAGGGGAACGACGATGACGACGAACACGACAACACCCACCGGGCACGAGCGCATCGAGACCAGCAACTTCCTGCTGATCGTGCTCATCCTCGTCACGGTCGCGATCGGCGGCCTGGTCGAGATCGTGCCGCTGTACTTCCAGCGCTCGACGACGCAGGCCACGCCGGGCCTGAAGCCCTACACGGCATTGCAACTCGCCGGCCGCGACATCTACGTGCGCGAAGGTTGCTACAACTGCCATTCGCAGATGATCCGTCCCTTCCGCGCCGAGACGCTGCGCTACGGACCGTATTCCACTGCCGGCGAGTTCGTCTACGACCGGCCGTTCCAGTGGGGCAGCAAGCGCACCGGGCCGGATCTGCACCGTGTCGGCGGACGCTACAGCGACGAGTGGCATCGCGTGCACCTGATCAGCCCGCGCGACCTGGTACCCGAGTCGAACATGCCCGCCTACCCGTGGCTCGAGCGCAGTGCCGTCGATGCGGCCGAGATGCCCACCAAGCTGGCCGCACTGCGCACGCTCGGCGCGCCCTACAGCGACGACGAGGTCAAGGGTGCGGCCGAGGCCGTCAAGGGCAAGAGCGAACTCGATGCGCTGGTGGCCTATCTGCAGGTGCTCGGCACCGCGGTGAAGTGAGGAGTCGGAAATGGATCTGAACGACCTGCGCAGCGCGATCACGCTGCTCTCATTCCTGATGTTCATCGGCCTGGTGGCCTGGGCGTGGTCGAGGCGCCGGCGCTCCTCGTTCGACGACGCAGCGCAGTTGCCGTTCAACGGCGAGGAGCAACCGTGAGCGACTTCTTCTCCAACGGCTGGTCGGTCTATATCGCCATCGCCACCGTCGTCAGCCTGATCGCCTGCCTGGCGCTGCTGATCATCGCCGCACGCCGCCGCGTGGTGCCCGGCGTCACCGACAACAGCACCGGCCATGTCTGGGACGAAGACCTGCGCGAACTCAACAACCCGTTGCCGCGCTGGTGGATGGGCTTGTTCGTCATCACCATCGTGTTCTCGTTCGCGTACCTCGCGCTCTATCCCGGCCTGGGTGCCTTCGCCGGCACCTGGCAGTGGACCAGCACGGGTGAATACGAAGCCGAGCAGGCGAGAGCGCGCGACGCGCTGACGCCGCTGTATGCGCGTTTCGCCGCGATGGACGAGAAGCAGCTCGCCGCCGACACGCAGGCCATGGGCATCGGCGAGCGCCTGTTCATCAACAACTGCGCCGCCTGCCACGGCTCGGACGCGCGCGGCAGCAAGGGCTTCCCGAACCTGACCGACAAGGACTGGTTGTGGGGCAGCTCGTTCGACGACATCCGCAAGACCATCGCCGAAGGCCGCACCGGCGCGATGCCGCCGATGGCCGATGCGATCGGCGGCGGCGAGAACGTGCGCAATGTCGCGCAGTACGTTTTGAGCCTCTCCGGCAGCCCGCATGACAGCGTGGCCGCGCAACTCGGCCGCAGCAAGTTCAGCGCCTGCGCGGCCTGCCACGGCATCGACGGCAAGGGGAACCCCTCGATGGGCGCGCCCAATCTCACCGACAAGGTGTGGCTGCACGGCTGGGGCGAAGAAACGATCGCCGCGATGGTCAACGGCGGCAAGACCAACATGATGCCGGCGCACGCGAGTCGCCTGACGCCCGAGCAGGTGCGCGTGCTCGCAGCGTATGTCTGGCGCTTGTCTCAGTAGAACTTTCGCATGAGCGCCGCGCCGCCATCGGAGCAGGTCGTCTGGCTCTACGAGAAGCAGAAGAAGATCTATCCGCGCGCCGTCAGTGGCTGGTTCGCCGGCTGGCGCTGGGCGCTGGTGTGGGCGACGCAGCTGTTTTTCTACGGCGTGCCGTGGCTCGAGTGGAACGCGCGCCAGGCGGTGCTGTTCGACCTCGCGGCACGCCGCTTCTACATCTTCGGTTTCGTCCTCTACCCGCAGGACTTCATCTACCTGACCGCGCTGCTGATCATCAGCGCCTACGCGCTGTTCCTGTTCACGGCGGTCGCTGGCCGGTTGTGGTGCGGTTATGCGTGCCCGCAGACGGTCTACACGGAGATCTTCCTCTGGATCGAGCGCGTGTTCGAGGGCGACCGCATGGCGCGCATGAAGCGCGACGGCGGGCCGTGGCGCGCCGACAAGCTCGCGCGCAAACTCGGCAAACACGCCGCGTGGATCGCGCTCGGCTTGTGGACGGGCTTCACCTTCGTCGGCTGGTTCACTCCGATCAAACAGCTCTGGGCCGAAGCGTTCACGCTGGACTTTGGCCCGTGGGAATGGTTCTGGGTCTGCTTCTACGGCTTGGCCACCTACGGCAACGCCGGCTTCCTGCGCGAGCAGGTGTGCAAGTACATGTGCCCGTACGCGCGCTTCCAGAGCGCGATGTTCGACCGCGACACGCTGACCGTCACCTACGACTCGGAGCGCGGCGAGCCGCGTGGTGGAAAGGGAACGCGCGGACGCTCGACCGACTTGAAGGCCGCCAATCTCGGCCACTGCATCGACTGCACGCTGTGCGTGCAGGTCTGCCCCACCGGCATCGACATCCGCAACGGCCTGCAGTACGAGTGCATCGGCTGCACCGCGTGCATCGATGTCTGCAACGGCGTGATGGACAAGATGCAGTACCCGCGCGGCCTCATCCGCTACGACACGCAGAACGGCCTGGCGCAACACCTGACGCGCCGCCAGCACTGGGCGCGAGTGCTGCGTCCGCGCGTGGTGATCTACAGCGCGATCCTGCTCGCCATCTGCGCTGCCTTCGTCGCCAGCCTGGCGCTGCGCACGCCGTTCAAGGTGGATGTCGTGCGCGACCGTGCGTCGCTGGCGCGCATCGTCGGTGAGGGCGACGTCGAGAACGTGTATCGGCTGCAGGTGATGAACGCGAGCGAGCAGCCGCAGCGCTATCGCATAGGCGTGCAAGGACTCGCGGGTGCCGGCGTGGCCGGCAACACCGAGATCGATGTGGGCAGCGCGGCCGCGCGCTGGATGCCGGTGACGGTGCAACTGCCGCAGCGCGATGCGCGCTCCGCAGGCCCCGGCGCGCACCGCATCGAGTTCGAGATCACGCAGCTTGCGTCCGATGGGCAAGGCGAGCGCCGCAGCGAGCGCTCGACCTTCGTGATTCCACGCTGAAAGGAAGCCTCACATGAACGACAAGACCTCCCAACCCTGGTGGCGCCACGGCATGGTGTGGCTGGTGATCGGCGGCCCGGCGGTGGTGGTGATCGCGTGCATCGCCACGGCGGTGATCGCCGTCACGCATCCCGATCCTGTCCTGCGCACCAACGAAATGCCGGCCCTGAAGGCCCGCAACCTCGGCGCCTCGCAATGATTCGCGACGCGCTGCAAATCACGTGGCCGGCCTTCCTGGCCGCGGCTGTGCTCGAGCTGCTGGTGTTCGCGCATGTCGATCCGGCCGATGTGCACACCCTCGCCGGTGCGCCGGTCGATCTGTCGCGGCAAGCCGTCTACACGCTGTCGTTCTTCGGGTTCTGGGCGGTGTGCGCAGCAGCGTGTGCGCTGTGCCTGTGGTTGCAGAGGCGCGTGCCATGAACAACACCAAGTCAGCGGGCGTCTTCACCCCCGAGTTGTTGCAGCGGCTCGGCCCCTACCTCGACCGCAACGGCCCGCGCTACACCTCGTACCCGACGGCCGACCGCCTGCACGACGCCTTCACCGAGACGCACTACCGGCAAGCGCTGGCCGCGCGTGCCGAACTCTCGCGCCACCAGGCTGCGCCACCGTTGGCGCTGTATGTGCACATCCCGTTCTGCGAATCGGTGTGCTACTACTGCGCCTGCAACAAGGTGGTGACGCGCCATCATGGGCGCGCATGGCCGCTCCAAAGCGCCCACACCGGAGCGCCACCGGCGCGGAGGCTGCTTGGTGACCGCGCTGGCGAGTACCTCGACGCGCTGGAACGCGAGGTCGCGTTGGTGGCGGGCGTGCTGGGCCCACGCGAGCACCAGCGCGTGACGCAGGTGCACTTCGGCGGCGGCACGCCCACCTTCCTCGGCGATGAGGAGTTGTCGCGCCTGTGGGGCGTGCTCGCGCGGGCCTTCGACATCGCAGTCGACGCCGAATGCTCGATCGAGGTCGATCCGCGCACCGCCGATGCGCGGCGCCTGGCGCACCTGCGCGCGCTCGGCTTCAACCGCGTCAGCTTCGGCGTGCAGGATTTCGACGCGCAGGTGCAGCAGGCGGTGCACCGCGTTCAGCCGGTCGAGCAGGTGAAGGCGCTGATCGACGCTGCGCGCGCACTCGACTTCGAGTCGATCAACGCCGACCTGATCTACGGCCTGCCGCGGCAGACGCCCGCCGGCTTCGCGCGCACGATCGAGCAGATGGCCGCGCTGCAGCCCGACCGCATTGCGCTCTATGGTTATGCCCATCTGCCGGCGCGCTTCAAGCCGCAACGCCGCATCGTTTCCGCCGAGCTGCCCGACGGCAGCGCACGGCTGGCGATGCTGGGGTGCGCGATCGAGGAGCTCGGCGCCGCCGGCTACGAGTACATCGGCATGGACCACTTCGCGCTCGCCCACGACGCGCTCGCGGTGGCCAAGCGCGAGGGTCGGCTGCACCGCAACTTCCAGGGCTACACGACGCAGCCCGAGTGCGACCTGCTCGGGCTGGGCGTCTCGGCCATCGGCAGCGTGGGCGCAACGCTGGCACAGAACGCGAAGACGCTCGACGGCTACTACGCCGCGCTGCAGGCCGGGCGCCTTGCCACCGAGCGCGGCCGGGCACTCGACAGCGACGACCTGCTGCGGCGCGCGATCGTGATGGGCCTGATGTGCCGCGGCAGGCTCGACTTCGCGCAGATCGAAGCCGAGTTCGGTGTCCGTGTGCCGGCGCACTTCGGCGCCGAACTGCAGCAGCTCGACGCGATGGCGCAGCGCGGCCTGGTGCGCATCGACGATCGCGGCGTCGAGCTCACGGCCGACGGCTGGAGCGTGGTGCGCGCGGTGGCGATGGTGTTCGATCGTTATCTCGCCGGCGCGCCGCCGGCGATGGACGGGCGCTTCTCGCGCCTGGTGTGACGGAGCTCGTGATGGTGCTGCTCGAAAGCGGTCATGCGGTCGTTGCCGCGGCGGCGCTGATGGGCCTGGCGGGGTTGCCGCATTGCGCTGCGATGTGCGCCGCGCCTTGTGCTGCGCTGACGGGTCGCGGCGCAAGCTCGCAGCCGCTGTTCCAGGCCGCGCGCGTGGCCGGCTATGCCGCGGCGGGGGCAATCGCCGCTGCGAGCGTGGGCGCGTTGCGCGACGGCCTGGCGTGGACCGCCGCGCTGCATCCGCTGTGGGCGCTGCTGCACATGGCCGCACTGGCGCTCGGCCTGTGCTTGCTGTGGCGCGGACGCTGGCCCGCCGCATTGCAGCGCGGCGCTGCGGCAGCGCCGCCCTTGCCCGGCGGCTGGCAGCGCATCGCCGGTCCGCTGCGCAGCGCCGGCGCCGGCGCGCTGTGGATCGCGTGGCCGTGCGCGCTGTCGCAGTCGGCATTGCTGGTCAGCACGCTCGCATCGACGCCGGCGCAAGGCGCGACGTCGATGGCGGCGTTTGCCGTCGTGTCGTCCCCGGCGCTGTGGCTCGGGCCCACGCTGCTGCGGCGCGTGAGTGCGTTGCGAAGCGACGGCGCGTTGGCGCTGCGTGGCGCCGGCGCGCTGCTCGCGGCCGGCTCGGGGTGGGCATTGACTCATGGGCTTTGGATGCGCATCGCGGCGTGGTGCGCCTGATGCCGTAGACAGGGCCAAGGCCGACGATGCCTCTGGGCCGAGATCCCAGCCCTGCCGGTCGGCGCAGGATCATGCACAATGCACACTGCATTCAAGCCCGCAGGAGGCGGCATGAGTCGATTCGAAGGCAAGACGATCCTGGTCACGGGCGCCGGCAGCGGTATCGGCGCGGCCTGCGTGCGGCGCTTCATGTCCGAGGGCGCGTCGGTGGTGGCGGCCGACGTGCGCAAGGACGATGTCGACAAGGTGGTGGCCGAGTTCGGCGGCAGCCGCAACATCGTCGCCGTCAGCGTCGATGTCGCCGATCGCGAGCAGGTGGTCGGCTTCGTCTCGACCGCGCTCGCTCGCTTCGGCAAACTCTATGGCCTGGTCAACTGCGCCGGCGTGCGCGGCGTCGGCACCGTGCTCGACCTCGAGCCCGAAGCCTGGCGCCGCGTGCTGTCGATCAACCTCGACGGCACCTTCAACACCTGCCAGGCGTTTGCCCGCGCGATGCAGTCGGCGAAGTCGCCAGGAGCGATCGTCAACGTCTCGTCGATGGCGGGCCTCGTCGGCGTCAACAACCGCCTCGGCTACGTCGCGTCCAAGTTCGGCGTCTCGGGCATCACGCAGACGATGGCGCTCGAACTCGCCGCGCTCGGCATCCGCGTCAACGCGGTAGCGCCGGGCATGATCCGCACGCCGATGACGAGCCCGATGTTCCAGGATCCGGCCAACGTCGCGCGCATCCGCGCCGCGCATCCGATCGGCCGCGAAGGCCAGCCCGAGGAAGTGGCCGCGGTGATCGCCTTCCTGCTGTCCGACGACGCCAGCTTCGTCACCGGCGTGGTGATGCCGGTCGATGGCGGCGCGACCGCGGGCGCGCCGTCGCACTGATCGCGTTGTGGAGAGCTTCGCGCATCAGCGCATCGGCTTCGTCGGGGCCGGCTTCATCGGCCGCGCCCTCGGCCGCCTGATGGTGCGGCGTGGCCTGGCCGTGATGCTGAGCAACTCACGCGGGCCGCAGACGCTGCGCAGCACGCGCGCCTCGGTCGGCTGCGAAGTCGGCAGCGTCGAAGACGCTTGCAGCTTCGGCGAGATCGTCGTGCTGGCGATTCCCTTCGGCTTGATCCCCACGCTCCCGCCGGCGCCGTTCGCCGGCAAGATCGTGATCGACGCCAACAACTACTACCCGGATCGCGACGGCCGCATCGCGGCACTCGACGAGCGGCAAACGACCACCAGCGAGATCGTCGCGCGGCATCTCGCCACAGCTCGCGTGGTCAAGGCGTTCAACGCCATCCTCGAGCGCGACATCGAGAAGGATGCCTTGCCTGTCGGCGCGCCCGGCCGCCGCGCGCTGCCGATGGCCGGCGATGACGCGCCCGCCAAGGCGCTCGTGGCCGGGTTGCACGATCACCTCGGCTACGACGTGGTCGATGCCGGCGCGCTTGCGCAGGGCGCACGCTTCGAGCGCGCGCGGCCCGCCTACTGCATTCGCCTCGATCGCGCGGCGCTGATCGAAGCGCTGGCCGACGAAGGCCCGAACCGCGCCGAAGGCTCGTGGCGCACCGCGCGCTGAAAACTGCGATGCGGCCGTTGCCGCGTCGTACCATCGCCGCGTGATGCGCACCGACAGCGCCAAGCCGCGCCCCTCTTCGACCCTCGTCGTGCTGCGCGAGGATGCCGAGCGCCAAGTCGAGGTGCTGATGCTGCTGCGTGCCGACCGTGGCGACCAGAACAGCTCGCGCTGGGTCTTTCCGGGCGGCCTGGTCGATGCCACCGAGCACCACCTGCGCACGCGCTTTCACGGCCTCGACGACGACGCCGCCAGTGCGCGTCTGGGCTTGGCCGAGGGCGGCCTCGACTACTGGAGCGCGGCGCTGCGCGAGACGCTCGAAGAAGCCGGCCTGCTGTTCGCGCTCGACGTGCACGGGCAGATGGTGGATGCGGCGGTGCATGCCGACGCCATCGAGACCTGGCGCGACAGCGTGCACGCCGTGCCGCGCGGGCAGGGCGGCGCTGCGTTCGCCGCGCTGTGCGAGGCGCAGGGTTGGCGCCTGCCGGGCGCGGACGTGCTGCCCTTCGCGCACTGGATCACGCCGCTCGGCCTGCCCAAGCGATTCGACACGCGCTTCTTTGTCGTCGCCGCGCCGCCGCGTCACGAGGCGCGGATCGATGGCGTCGAGATCGTCGATCACCGCTGGGTGCGCGTGGCCGATCTCGCGGCGCAGCGCGGTGATGTCAGCGTGCGCGGGCCGACCCTGGCGGTGGCGCAGGACATGGCGCGCCTGGCCGGCGTGCAGGCCGTGCTCGACTGGGCGCGCGCGCTCGGCCGACTCGATGCCGTGCAGCCGGTGCTGGCGGTCGATGCCAAGGGCGGGTTGTCGCCGGTGCCGCCGTGGCATCCGGCCTTCGCCGAAGTCGCGCGCATCGATCCGCTGGGCAGCGGCCGCGCGCACAGCCGCATCCGTTGCGGTGTCGCCGTCGAGCTGGTCGAAGACAAGTTGGTCCGCATCACCGCACCCAACGGCAGCGTGATGACCGGGCCGGGCACCAACACCTACCTGCTGCGCGCGGCCGGCGACGACTGGGTGCTGATCGACCCCGGCCCCGACGATGCGTCGCATGTCGATGCCATCCTCGCCACGCTGCGCGCGAAACGGGCGCGACTGGCGGCGATCCTCGTCACGCACACCCACATCGATCACTCGCCCGCGGCGCAGGCGCTCAAGGCCGCCACCGGCGCTGCGTGCTTCGGCCGCCTGGCCGAGCATCGCGAGCGCCAGGATCCGCAGTTCGCGCCCGATCGCACGCTTGCCGACGACGAGCGCATTGACTTCGGTGGCGGCTGCGTGCTGCGCGTCATCCACACGCCCGGCCATGCTTCGAACCACCTGTGCTACCTGCACGAGGGCGAGCGCCTGCTCTTCACCGGCGACCATGTGATGCAGGGCTCCACCGTCATCATCAACCCGCCCGACGGCGACATGGCGGCCTACCTCGCGTCGCTGCGGCGCGTCGCCGACGAAGCCGGCGCGAGCTACGACGCCATCGCCCCCGGCCACGGCTTCCTCATCGGCCAGCCGGCGCGCGCGCTCGAGGCGCTGATCGTGCACCGGCGCCGGCGCGAGGCCAAGGTGCGCGCAGCGCTTGCCGAGCGGGCCGGTGCATCGCTCGATGAACTCGTCGTGCGCGTCTATGACGACGTCGTTGCCGAGCGCCACGGCATCGCGCGGCGCTCGCTGCTGGCGCACCTGATCCACTTGCAGCAGCAAGGCCACGCCGACGAATCGGACGATGGCTGGTCGCTGCGGAACTGACGCCATGACAACAACCATCGACATCGATCACCTGAAGCTGTGGATCGGCAAGACCGAGACCCTGCACGACCACGCCACGCTCGCGCCGCTGCAGGCGCTTTCCGCCACGCTCGACCGCGACGATGCGCCGCCGCGCGCGGGCGACGCCGTGCCGCCGTGCTGGCAGTGGCTGTACTTCCTGCCGCTGCAGCGCCAGAGCGGCATCGGCGCCGACGGGCACCCGAAGCGCGGCGGCTTCCTGCCGCCGGTGCCGCTGCCGCGCCGCATGTGGGCCGGCAGCCGCATCGCTTTCGCGCGCTCACTCGTTGCCGGCGCGGCGATCACGCGCAGCAGCCGCATCGACGACGTGAGCGCGAAGGAGGGACGCAGCGGCGCGCTCGTCTTCGTGCGCGTGCAGCACGAGATCGCAGACGCGAAGGGCGTGGCGATCCGCGAAGAACAGGACATCGTCTATCGCGCCATGCCGCAGCCCGGTGAAACGCCGCCGCCGCCGAAGGCCGCGCGCAGCGACGAGCAGTTCGCGCGCAGCATCACGCCCGACCCGGTGCTGCTGTTTCGCTACTCCGCGCTCACCTTCAACAGCCACCGCATCCACTACGACCGGCCGTATGCGATGGGCGAGGAGGGCTACGCCGGCCTCGTCGTGCACGGCCCGCTGATCGCCACGCTGCTGCTCGACCAGTTGCGTCGCGCACGGCCGACGCTGCGCGTCGAGACTTTCGATTTCAAGGCGCTGAGCCCGCTGCTCGACACGGCGCCGTTCGAGGTCTGCGGGCGTGTCGATGGTGAGCTGGCGCACCTGTGGGCGCGCAACGCCGACGGTGCGCTGGCGATGCAGGCGCAGGCCACGGTGTCCACGATGGAGCCAGCATGAAGCATCGACGACTGAGCGCGGTCGCGGGGAGCGCAGCGGCGGCGATGGCCCTCGCCGCCTGCACCAGCCTGCCCAGCGCCGAGCAACTCGGCGCTTCGTGTTCGACGTTCGCCGGCAGGAGCGTCGCCGCATCGTCGATCGGTCTGCCGAGCGGTAACGCGACGGTCGCTTCGGCCGTGCTCGTCGCCGCTGCACCGGCGGGCACGAGTGGCAACAACGTCTCGCCCGCCATGCCGCAGCACTGCAAGCTGCTCGGCAGCATCGCGCCGCGCGACCCTGCGGCGCAGGCGATCCACTTCCAGCTCAACCTGCCGACGCAATGGAACGGCAAGGCGCTGCAATACGGCGGCGGCGGATTCAACGGCACGCTCGTCACGGCGCTCGCGCCGCTGCGCGATGCGGCTCCCACCGATGCCTTGCCGATCGCGCGCGGCTACGCCACCTTCGGCACCGACTCGGGCCACCAGGCGGCATCCTTCGCGCCGCACGAGCCGGGTGCGTTCGCCTCCAACGACGAGATGCTGGAGAACTTCGCCTTCGCCTCGTACAAGAAGGTCAGGGACGTGGCGGCGAACCTGATGGCATCGTTCTACGGCCGCGCGGCAAGCCGCGTCTACTACTTCGGCGGCTCCGAAGGCGGGCGCGAGGGCCTGGCGATGGCGCAGCGCTTTCCGGCCGACTACGACGGCATCGTCAGCGTCGTGCCGGTGATCAACTGGACCGGGCTGTTCCACGCCTTCGTGCGCAACGAAGTGCCGCAGTTCAACGACTGGCTCGACGCCGGCAAGGCGCCGCTGATCGCCCGGGCCGTGTCCGACGCCTGCGACGCGCTCGACGGCGTGGCCGACGGCGTGG
The DNA here is from genome assembly GCA_963738605.1 of uncultured beta proteobacterium. Taxonomy (GTDB): domain Bacteria; phylum Pseudomonadota; class Gammaproteobacteria; order Burkholderiales; family Burkholderiaceae_C; genus CADEEN01. The sequence continues at coordinate 290,823 of CAVTXG010000001.1, read as the reverse complement.
TCAACAACGCACTCGCTTGCCAGGGCCGCGTCAACCTGCAGGCTTTGCGCTGCCCCGACGGCCGCGATGCCGGCACGCAATGCCTGTCGGATGCCGAGCTGGCGCTGCTGCGCGCGATGCATTCGCCGTACACGTTTTCATTCCCGCTCGCCAACGGCATCAGCTCGTACCCGGCCTGGCTCTACGGCCACGAAGACAGCCTCGACGGCCCCTCGGCCATGAGCCTGGCGCGCTGGGTCAGCGGCAGTGCAGCACCGACCGTGCCGCCGAATGCGCAGAGCGCCGCGACGCAGTGGCTCTACGGCAGCAACTGGATCCGCCATGCCATTGCGCGCAATGCCGCGTTCGACGTTGGCAGCTACCGGCCGGAGAATTTCACAGCGCGCGTGCAGCAGACCTCGGCGCTGATGGACTCGACGAATCCCGACCTCTCGGCCTTCTTCGCGCGCGGCGGCAAGATCATCCTGCGCGAGAACATGGCCGACCGTGCGCAGAGCGCGCTGATGGGCATCGACTACTTCAAGGCTGCCGTTGCCCGGCTCGGGGAGCCCGCGGTGGACGCTTCGATGCGCCTGTACCTTTCGCCCGCATCGACGCACAGCGGCAATGCGCGCTCGGTGACGGATCAGGTCGCCGTGCCGACGATGATCGATCTGCTCGACCCGCTCGACCGCTGGGTGACGAGCGGCATCGCGCCCGCCGATGCGCTGGTGCAGACGCGCCATGCCGCGTTGCCGCCGTTCGCGGTGCAGGCCTCGCGGCCGATGTGCCGCTATCCGAACTACCCGCACTACAGCGGTGGCGATCGCTTGCAGGCGTCGAGCTATGCCTGCCGGCAGCCGTGAACCACGAGAGAGCATCGATGAATACCCAAGACACCGTCACGCAGCGCGTCGCCCAGGCACGCAGCTTCCTGTTCACGCCGGGCAACCGGCCGGAGCGCTTCGAGAAGGCCGCGCGCAGCGGTGCCGACGTGATCATTCTCGATCTCGAAGACGGAGTGCCGCCGGCCGACAAGCCCGCGGCGCGCGATGCCATCGCGCGCGAGTGGCCCAGGCTGCAGCCGATCGGCGTGCCGGTGGTGGTGCGCATCAACGCGCTCACCAGCGTGTGGGGCGAAGACGATCTGAAGTGGCTCGCGCGCCTGGATGCGCCGGCCGCGGTGATGCTGCCCAAGGCCGAGGCGGCAGCGACGATCGAGCACGTGCACGATGCGCTGAAGGGCTTGCCGGTGCTGCCGTTGATCGAGAGTGCGGCAGGTCATGCGGCACTCCCGGCCGTGGCCGGTGCGCGCGGCGTGTTGCGCCTGTTCCTCGGCCACATCGATTTCATGGCCGACACCGGCATCGTCTGCGACGATGACGAGACCGAAGTCGGCCCGCTGCGCTTTGCGATGGCGATGGCCACGCGCGCGCACCAGCTGGCATCGCCGATCGACGGCGTGACGATCCAGATCGCCGACCTCGATCGCCTGCGCCGCGACATGCGGCGCGGCGTGCGCTACGGCTTCGGCGGCAAGATGTGCATTCATCCGTCGCAGGTCGCGGTGATCCACGAAGCCATCGAGCCCACCGAGCAGGAGCTGGCGTGGGCGCGCAAGGTGATCGCCGCCGACGAAGCGGCCGGCGGTGCGGCGACGCAGGTGGACGGCCGCCTGGTCGATCTGCCGGTCGTGCTGCAGGCGAGGCGCACCGTGGCGCGCGCAGCGAGTTGAGCGGCGCGCGTCCGCAGTGACGACGGCGCCAGGTCCAACCGAGCCGTCATCAGCGGCGCTCGCGGCGTCGCCGTGGAGCCCGCTGCGCAACAAGACCTTCGCCACGCTCTGGCTGGCCTGGCTGACGGCCAACACCTGCCTGTGGATGTGCGACGTTGCGGCGGCGTGGCTGATGACCACGCTGACCGACCGGCCGGTGATCGTCGCCCTGGTGCAGACGGCAGCCACGCTGCCGATGTTCCTGCTGGCGCTGCCCAGCGGTGCGCTCGCCGACATCGTCGATCGGCGCCGCTGGGCGATGGGCACGATGTTGTGGATGGCGCTCGTGGCGACGGCGCTGGCCGTGCTGGCGGCATCGGGCACGCTGAGCGTGCCGCTGCTGCTGGCGCTGGTGTTTGCCAACGGCGTCGGCGTGGCGATGCGCTGGCCGGTGTTCGCGGCCATCGTGCCCGGCGTGGTGGCACGCCACGAGTTGCCGCAGGCACTGGCCCTGCACAGCATGGCGGTCAACGCTTCGCGCGTGATCGGGCCGCTCGCCGCCGGGCTGCTGATGAGCACCGTCGGCGCAAGCTTCGTGTTCGTGCTCTCGGCCCTGCTCGCGCTCGGCGCGGCGCTGCTGGTGCGGCGCTGGCACTACGCGCCGGTGGTCAACGCGCTGCCGGGCGAGCGCGTGCTCGGTGCCATGCGCGTGGGCATCCAGTACGTGGCGCAATCGCCGCGCATGCGCATCTCGATCGCGCATGGCCTGGTGCTGTTCTTCGAGATCTCGTCGCTGCTCGCGCTGCTGCCGCTGGTGGCCAACGGCATGGGCGAGGGCGGCGCCTCGCGCTACACCGTGCTGTTCACCTGCGCCGGTTGCGGCGCGATGTCGGTGCTGTTCGTCATGCCCTGGCTGCGAAGACGCCTGAGCGCGCACGGCCGCTCCGAAGCGCTCACACCGGAGCGCTCACGGCGCGCAGGTTTCCTGATCAACACGCACACGGCCGCGACCGCGGGCATGTTCCTGTTCGCCGTCTGCACCCTCGGCGTGGCGCTGGCGCCCAATGTCTGGCTGGCCGCGGTGGCGATGGTGGGCGTGGGCCTGGTGTGGATGGGCGTGGGCAACATGGTCAGCGTCAGCGCGCAGCTCGGCCTGCCCGATTGGGTGCGGGCGCGCGCCATGTCGATCATGTTCATGCTCAGCATGGGCGGCGGCGCCGCGGGCGCAGCACTGTTCGGCGCCGTGGCCAATGCGATCGGCGTGCGCAACGGCCTGCTGCTGCTGGCGGCGCTGTCGGTGATGGTGGCGCTGGGCATGCGCCGCTGGCGCATGGACGACCGGCCCAGCGACGAGCTCACGCCCGAACGCGGCTTCTCGCCGCCGGCAACGGCGCAGGCCATCGACCCCGAGGCCGGGCCGGTGTTCGTCACCATCGAGTACCTGATCGAGCCCGAAGACGCTGCTGCCTTCGCTGCCGTGATGGCCGAGAGCCGGCGTGCAAGGCTGCGCGGCGGCGCCTTGTCGTGGGGCCTGCTGCGCGACGCGGCGCAGCCGCTGCGCCAAGTCGAGTACTTCGTCGATGCGAACTGGACCGAACACCTGCGCCGCTTCGACCGGCTGACCGCCGCCGACACGCGCCTGCGCGAGCGTCGCCTCGCCCTGCACAAGGGCAGCGAGGCGCCCGCGGTGACGCGCTATGTCGGCCAGGAGGTGACGGAGATGCAAGGGATCCCGGGCGGCTGATGCAAACTCGACCCGAGGAAGCGACGCACCATGGCGAGATTCGAACCATCGGCCATCACATCGCCCGCCGCGCAACTGCGTGCACTCATCGCGCGCGAGGTGCCGCCGGTGGTGCCGCTGGTGCTCGACCCGCTCGCCGCGCGCCTGGCGCAGGGTGCGGGCTTCGAGGCTCTGTACCTCGGCGGCGGCACGCTCGGCTACGTCAAGACCTGCACCGAGGCGAATCTGTCGCTGACCCAGATGGCGCAGACCGGCCTCGAGATCCGCAGCGCCTGCGAGCTGCCGCTGATCCTCGACGGCGCTTGCGGTTATGGCGACCCGATGCACCTGCGGCACACGATCGCCATGGCCGAGGCCGCGGGCTTTGCGGCCATCGAGATCGAAGACCAGCTCCTGCCTAAGCGCGCGCATCACCACATCGGCATCGAGCACCTGATCCCGATGGAGCTGATGGTGCACAAGGTGCGCGAGGCGGTGGCGGCGCGGCGCGATCCGGATTTCGTGATCATCGCGCGCACCAACGCCTGCCGCAGCGACGGCCTGGACGAAGCGCTGCGCCGCGCCGAGGCCTACCGCCGCGCCGGGGCCGACATGCTGCTGGTGTTGCAGCAGACGCCCGAGCAGGCGCGCGCCATCGCCGAGCGCATCGGCGGGCCGCTCTTCTACTTCATGCTCGCAGGCGTCGATTCGATCGGCATGTCGTTGGCCGAGATGGGGCGCCTGGGCTATCGCATCGTCTGCGACGCCATCACGCCGTTCTACGCACGCCAGAAGGCGCTGCGCCTGGCCTACGAAGCGCTGGCCCAGGGCCGGACGGACCCGACCGTGGCGGGCGCCTACAAGGAGGAAGACCGCATGATCCATCACGCCATCGGACTCGATGCGCTGCTCGACATCGAGCGCCGCACGGTGGAGCGCTGAACGATGAGCGCCACTGAACCTGCTGCCGCTGCCGCCACCGAAGGCGGCCGCGTCGATATCGCCGTCGAAGCCGGCGTCGCCTGGCTGACGCTGAACAACCCGGGCAAGCACAACGCCATTGCGCTGCCGATGTGGCGCACGATGAGCGAGGCGCTGACGCGCTTCGAGAGCGACCCCGCCGTGCGCTGCGTGGTGCTGCGCGGCCACGGCGACAAGGCCTTCTGCGCGGGTGCTGACATCTCGCAGCTCGAAGGCATCCGCCACGGCCCCGACGCGGGCGCCGAGTACGACCGCATCACGCGCGGCACCATCGGCCAGCTGCAGGCATTGCCGAAGCCGACGATCGCGATGATCTCGGGCTTCTGCCTCGGCGCAGGGATGGGCCTGGCCGCGGCCTGTGATCTGCGCATCGCCGCCACCGGCTCGCGCTTCGGCATCCCCGCGGCGCGGCTGGGCATCGGCTACTTCTACGGCGCGGTCAAGCGCCTGAGCGACCTGATCGGCCCGGCCCAAGCCAAGCGCCTGCTCTATACCGGCGAGCGTTTTGCCGCCGAGGAGATGCTGCGCATCGGCCTGATCGACGAGCCGCTGCTGGCGCCGGCCGAACTCGCGGCGCGCGTGCGCAGCCTGACGGCGACGCTGGCGGCCAACGCGCCGCTGACCATCGCAGCGGCCAAGTACGCGGTCGAAGTGGCGTTGAGCGAAGCCTCGCCGCGCGACGTCGAGGGTGTCGCCGCGCGCGTCAAGACCTGCATCGAAAGCGATGACCACGCAGAAGGGCGCAGGGCCTTCATGGAGAAGCGGGCGCCGGTGTTTCGGGGGCGGTGAGGGCAAGGGCGGGGGCGATGGCAACCGACGGCGCGGCGCGACAGGCGGTCGTGGTGATTCACGGCATCGGCGAGCAGCGGCCGATGCAGACCTTGCGCGCTTTCGTGGACACGCTCCTCGGTGCAGCGCCAAAGCCGTCATGGTGGGCACGCTTGAGCGGCGGGCCGCACGTCGAAGAGCAGGCGCCGCCACGTTTCCACAGCAAGCCCGACCGGCTGACCGACACGCTCGAGCTGCGGCGCCTCGCGTCGGGGCCGCCCCTGCAGACCGACTTCTACGAGCTCTACTGGGCCCACTTGATGGAGGGCACCGCCTGGTCGCACATCGTGGCGTGGGCCGGCATGTTGATGTGCAGGCTGCCGATCGGAGTGCACCCCCGAGTCATGCTGCTCTGGGCGGCATCGTGGATCCTTTGCGCTGCGGTCGTCTATCTCGCCTATGTGCACCAGCTGCCGACATCCACGTCCGAACTGCTGGGCTACGGCGCGGTCGGCGTGCTGGCGCTGGCTTTGCTTCGCGCGTTCCGCGGCTTCGGCCTCCGCTTTGTCGGCGACGCTGCGCGCTACCTCAGCCCCACGCCGCAGAACATCAACGCTCGCAAGAACATCCGCAACGCGGTCATCCAGCTACTGGCCAAGCTGCACGACGAAGAGCCCATGCGCTATGGCGCATCATCGTCGTCGGCCACAGCCTGGGCAGCGTCATCGCCTACGATGCGCTCACCCACTTGTGGCAGCAGCGTCACTCGGTCATTACCAAGCCACGGCCGCTGGATCAGCAGAAGATGCAGGCGCTTCGACAGGCGGCCGAGCGGCTCGACGGGGCCGCATCCGATGACGCGACACGGAAACCACTCCTCGACGCCTACCGGATCGCGCAGCGCGAGCTGCTGACTGAGCAACAGGAACTCGGAGTCGAGTGGCGCATCTCGGATCTGGTGACGCTCGGCAGCCCGCTGACGCACGCATGCTTCTTGCTGGCAGACAACCAGCGTGACTGGGATGAGCTCTTGCGCGAGCGTGTCTACCCGACATCGCCGCCGCAACTCGAAGATGCGCGAGACGACGGGTTGCTCGTGAAGCACTTCGCCTGCCCCGACAAGACCAAGCCCTTCGAACTCCGGACCCTGCACCACGCAGCGCTCTTCGCCTGCACGCGATGGACGAACCTGTACTACCCCAGCGACCCGATCGGTGGAAAGGTCGCTGGCGCAAAACGCTTTGGACTGGGCGTCAAGGACGTGCGACTCACGTCGGTCGGCTGGCTTGCGCCCTGGGCACCTGTCTCGCACACACGCTACTGGGATCGGTGCCAGAAGCACGCGCAGCAGGCGCTGTTGGAGGCGCTCGACTTGAGCGATGCCACCGCGCCGACGCGTCAGACCGACGCGAGTTCGAGCTGTCGAAGGCGAGAGTCGGTAGCGCGTTGCCCGCCGCGCGCAGGGCCATCATCGACATCGAGCCCGCCACCGGCGGTTTCACCGGCCACTTCAACACCGACCTCGTGCTGTGGGCGATCCACCGCGGCGCGATGTCCAAGCAGGACATGACGCACCAGTTGAACTTCTGGCCGCTGATGTCGCTGCCGATGGACGAGGCGCGGGCGCGGGTGGCGCTGCTGCCGAAGATGGCTGAAACCGCGGCTTGAAGAAAGCGGCCCGCGGCGGGGCTGCGTAATTTCAAACGACATCGACCGACATATTCAGGACATCACGCCGCAACCCGGCGCGACTGAAAAGACGACATCGAGACGAATTGCATCGCAGCCCCGGAGACCGCCATGAACGCCACCACTGCTTTCGAACTGCGCTTCCAGTCCCTTTTCCACGAAGGCCGCGGCCTGGCCTTTCCGTGCGACGCCGCCGGCCACGTCGATCTCGACGGCCTGAGCGAACGCGCGCGCTGCAACTACTTCTACGCGCGCAGCGTGATCGGCCGCGACTTCACGACGCCGGCCGTGCTCACGCGCGGCGCGGCGCTGCATTGACCGATCGTGCCCGCCTGACACGATTCAGCGGTACGCCGCGGCCTGCATCGTGTAGTCCACGCGCGCGTCGAACTCGCGCGCCTTGCCGTTGACCACGTGCAGCGGTGGCACGCGGCCTTCGTAGCGCAGCACCTGGCGCGTGCCCGAATCGAACGCGACGGTCAGCGGCGCCACCGCCAGGCGCACCAGCCAGTTCGTGGGCGTCACCGAGAACGTGGTGCGTGCGCCGTCGCGCGAGTGCAGCCGGATGCGAAAGCCGTAGGTCGTGGTCTTCGCCATCACGATCATGCGCACCGTGATCGCATCACCCGCAACGAACTGCTCCCAGTGCTGGAGCATGAAGCCGTGCAGCGACGGGCCGGCCACCACGGGGTCGCTCACGCTTTCGCGGGCGTGGGTCCAGCGTCCATCGCGCCACAGTGCATGGTCGAGGCGGCGGCCATCGGCCGAGAGCGTGACGCTGCCGCGATAGTGCTGTTGCCGGTTGTCGGCGTCGAAGCGGCGCAGCGTGTAGTCCGGCGCCATGTGCGCCGTCTCGTCGATCAGCAAGGCGCCGCCGGGTTCGCGCGTCAGGTGCGACGCGGTGATACCGTCGGCATCCACGGCGACGCGGCGTTCGTAGACATAGAGCGGCTTTGCGCCGTGCGCGGCGTCGCGCGCAAAGACATGGCCTTCGTAGATCGGCACGGCGGCCGTGGCGGCCAGGAGCAGGGGCAGGGGCATCAGGTTCATGGGGCGTTCCATCGAGCAGTGAGTGAGGGCGCGAGTGTGGTCAGCGCGACGCCGGCACGACAGCCGTACGGCGCGAACGCGCCGTTGACGCGCATGGAACAATCGCCGCATGGACCAGCTGCGCGCATTGCGCGTGTTCGCCGCCATCGTCGATGCCGGCAGCTTTGCCGGCGCCGCGCGTGCGCTGGACCTGGCGCCGGCGGTGGTGACGCGCACGCTGGCCGAGCTCGAGCAGCATCTGGGCGCGCGACTGCTGCAACGAAGCACGCGCCGCGTCGCGCTCACCGAGGCCGGTGCGGCCTACCTCGACAGCACGCGCCGTGCGTTGACCACCATCGACGAGGCCGACGCCCAGGCCGGCGCCACCACGGCCACCGCGCGCGGGCGCGTTCGTGTCGTCGCCCCGGCGTCGTTCGCCACCCACCAGATCGCGCCGCGACTGGCGCAGTTGCGCGTCGCCTTCCCGCAACTCACGGTCGAGCTGACGACGCCCGGTCCGGTCGAGAGCGCCGACGAGGGCTTCGACGTGACCATCGTGCAACTCGCGCAGCGGCCGCTGCAGGGCGACTTCGTGGCGCGGCCCCTTGCGCGTTCGCACTTCGTGCTGTGCGCGTCGGCTGCGTACCTGAAGCGGCGCGGCACGCCTGCCGAGCCCGAGGACCTGCTCGCCCATGAGGGCCTGCTGCCGGCGGTGGCCGCGGCGCGCCGCGAACTGGCGCTGCAGTGCAGCGACGGATCGCGCCGCATCACGCTGCCCACGCCGCTGCCGGCGCTGGCCAGCGTGCAGCTCGAACCACTGTATGCCGCAGCGCTCGCGGGGGTGGGCATCGCCGCTGTGCCGTCCTTCATGGCGGCCGCGGCGATCGACGACCGTCGCCACGTGCGCGTGCTGCCGGATTGGCTCGGTGCGACGCTGACCCTGTACGCCGCCGTGCCGACGCGCAAGCACCTGCCGGCGCGCTCGCGCGCGTTCATCGACTTCCTGGTGCAGTGCTTCGGCGGCGTCGAGCAACACGATCCGTGGCTCGGCGAAGGGCCTCTGCGCGGCTCGCGCTGACGGTTGCCGATTTCAATCGCAATCGCAATCGCGCGGCAAGGCCGCGACATCGCTGCGCAATCCCCGTTCGGTGCAATGCATGCATCGAGCCGCTGCTCGCGTTCTTGCCGTCTCTGCCCTGTCGCTGATGCCCGTGGCCACACCCGCAGCGCAGCCGACGGGCCTGCCGACGATGGCCGACAGCTACCGCAGCGAGACCGGGCCGGTCTTCGACGCCGAGCTCACGTTGACGCGGAGCTGCGGGTCGCGACTCCCGCCGAAGCCGAGTCGATCCGCCAAGCCGGTCTGCGCGCCGTCGGCAGCGCGACGCTCGTTCACGCTCGGTGAAGCACGCCCCTCGATGCGGCCGGTGCGTCAGGGTTGGCCGCGGCGAGGGCGCGATCGATCGGTAAAACGCCGCGGCGTCAACCGACAGCGCCGGACCGTGCAGCGCGCGCCGGTGTGTGCCGAGCACAGGCACGCTCGAGTTCGCTGGCCATCTGCATCAGCATGGGCGCGACTTGCTCGTGCAGTCGCCGCTCGGGCATGCGGTGCGCCGGGCCGCCGCAGGCGAGCACTGCGCGCCGGCCCAGGTGCTGCAGGTTCATCGTCACGCCGATGCTGTGGTTGCCCGGGCGGATGGCGCCGAGAGACAGGCAGTAGCCCTGGCTTCGATAGGAGCTGATGGCGTACTCCACCTCGCCGCGCAGCGCCGCCTCCAGGTCCTGCTCGCCGTGAGACAGGTGTGCCAGGATCCTCTCCTGCTCGCTTGTGCTGCAGTTGGCGACGTAGGTGCGTCCCATCGCCGATCGCGGAATCGGATAGCGGCGTCCGATACGGCCTGCCGCGTTGGCCTGCGGCGTGGCCGAGGCGCATTGAACGACCAGCAAGCCATAACTCTCATAGACCGCGATCAGCGCGGTCTCGTCGAGCCGGCCTGCCAGTTCCGTCAGGCAGGGCTGCAACTCGGCCGCACGCGCGCCGGCCAGCGCCGCGGGCGGCATCGAGAGCACGCGCAGCCCGATGCGGTAGGCGCCGGCGTTCGCGTCGTAGTCCAGATGCCCGAGCTTGACCAGCGTGTGGGTGAGGCGCGAGACCGACGATGACGCCAGCCCGGTCATGCGCGAGAGCTCGCCGTTGGTCAGCAAAGGCTGGTCCGCGCTGAAGCAATCGAGGATCTCCAGCCCGCGGGCGAGGGCCGCGACGAACTGCCTGTCTCCTGTCATGGTTCGATGGCTCCACCGGGAATCGCGCACGCGAGCAAACGAGGACGTTGGGCTGCGCGGCCGATGGATGCTAGGTCCGCTGTCACGGCAATGTCAACGCGAGGAAACCATCTCGTTTCCGCACAGCGGAGAGCGCGTTGACCGGCCGGGGGCAGCGGCTGACGATGCGTCATCGACCCGCGCTGGAGCCCGGCATGGACAGCCTGAAGGGAAAGGTCGCGCTGATCACCGGCGCTGCATCCGGCATGGGCAAGGCCGCGGCCCTGCTTTTTGCCGAAGAGGGCGCGAAGATGGCCGTGGTCGACATCAACGACGAGCTCGGCGAGGCCACGGTCAGGCAGATCCGCGAGCGCGGCGGGCAGGCGCTGTACATCCACGCCGACGTGACGAAAGTGCCCGAGCTGGAGCGCATGGTGGGCGAGACGGTGCAGGCCTTCGGCCGGCTCGACGTCTTCTGGCACAACGCCGGCAATGCCGGCCCGGGCAGCCTCGAACGCACCAGCGAGGAGGACTACGACTTCACGCTGGCGCTGCATCTGAAGGCCGGCTTCTTCGGCGCCAAGTTCGCCATTGCCGAAATGCGCAAGGTGGGCGGCGGCGCGATCCTGTTCACCAGTTCGCTGGCCGGCCTGAAGGCCTCGCGCAGCTCGCCGGTGTACTCGCTGGCGAAGTCCGGCCTGGTGATGCTGACCAAGAACCTCGCGCTGCACTACTCGCGCGAACAGATCCGCGTCAACTGCCTCTGCCCAGGTCCCGTGCAGACGCCGCTGTGGCCGTCGTTCGTCGGCCGCGACGCCGACGTGCACAAGGCGGCGGAGGTGACCGAGATGTACAGGCAGCGCACGCCGATGGGCCGCTTCGGCGAGCCCGAGGAGATCGCGCGCGCCGCGCTGTTTCTTGCGTCCGATGCGGCGTCGTACATCAGCGGCGCGATCCTGCCGGTGGATGGCGGCATCGCCGTCACTTGAAGTGCACTTTGCGTCAAAGAGGTGAAGCCATGAGTCTTGCGTCGTCCCTTCTGCCGTCACTCGCGCGTTGCGCGGCCATCGCGGCCCTGGTCGGCCTAACGGGAAGCGCCTGGTCGCAGCAGCCGCGCGCCATCACCATCGTCACCAGCTCGTCGAGCATCCCCGCCGGCGCGGCGCGCATCGCCAGGGAAATGGGCCTGTTCGACAAGCATGGGCTGCAAGCCAAGGTCACGCCGGCCGATACCGGCAGCGTGGCCTCGGCCGCGCTGCTGTCGGGCGCGGTGGACTTCGTCACCACCGGGCCGAGCGACGTGGTCTCGGCTCAAGGGCAGGGCCAGAAGGTGGTGGCGCTGACCAGCGGCTACCGCGGCTTCGCCGCGACCCTGGTGCTGTCGAAAGCCGCGGCCGAGAAGGTTCGCGTCGCGCCGACGGCGCCGGTGGCGGAGCGCTTGAAAGCGCTCGACGGCCTGACGATCGCCACCACCAGCGCCAGCTCGACCTTTGCGGTGGGCCCGAAGAGCGCGGTGGAAAGCGTGGGCGCGAAGATGAACTTCACCTACATGGCGCAACCGGCGATGGTGGCCGCGCTGCGCCGCGGCGTCATCGACGGCTTCATCGCTTCCGCGCCGTTCTACCTGCAGCCGGCCAGCGACGGCAGCGGCGTCATCTGGATCCAAGGCTCGCGCGGCGATTGGCCGGTGAAATCCGCGCCGGTCAACTCGGTGGTCGTGATCGTCAAGCGCGAGTTCGCCGACGCCAATCCGGAGTTGATGAAACGCGTGGTCGCCGTCTTCGCCGACTTCTGGAAAGCGATGGATGAGCGCCCGGCCGACGTGAAGGCGGCGATGGCCAAGCTCTGGCCGGATCTCGATGCCAAGACGCTCGATCTCGTCTTCGCCAGCGAGGCCGGTGGCTTCAAGGCCAAGCCGGTCACCGTCGAAGACATGGCGCAGGAGATCGCCTTCATGAAGCTGGGCGGCGTCAACCTGCCGCAGATGGACAAGCTCAACCCGGCCGAGATGATCTATCCGTGAGCGGCGCAGCCGCCATGCACGCCGACGACACCGCCACCGCAGCGCCTGACTTCGCCGAGGTCTACGCGCGTTTCTCTTCGTCGCTCGAAGCGTCGCATCTGCCGCCGTCGGTGATCGACGCCGCGCGCTTCAACGTCTTCGACACCCTGGCCTGCTCGATCGCAGGCTTTCGTGCACCGGGCGTGCAGGAAGTGCTCGCTCTCGTGCGCGACTGGGGCGGCCAGCCCGAGGCCGAGGTGCTGTGGACGGCGCTGCGCGTGCCCGCGCCGCAGGCGGCGTGGATCAACGGCATCATGGCCCACGCCTGCGACTACGACGACACGCACGACAAGGCCATCCTGCATGGCGGCGTCTCGGTGGTGCCTGCCGCGATGGCCGCCGTCGGCGTCGCCGAGAGTCAGGGGCACAAGGTCAGCGGTGCCGAGTTTCTGGCGGCCGTCTGCAGCGGCCTCGAGCTGATCTGCCGCATCGGCGTGGCCACGCGCATCGGCATCATCCAAGCCGGTTTCATCTACAGCGGATTGTTCGCCTGCTTCGCTGCTGCTGCGGCGGCCGCGCGCATCCTGCGCCTGTCAGCGCAGGACACGCACAACGCGCTGGGCATCGCCTTCACGCAGGCCGCGGGCACGCACCAGGTGACGCGCGACGGCGCACTCACCAAGCGCATGCAGCCGGGCTTCGGCGCGCGTGCCGGCCTCACGGCCGTGGCGATGGCGAAGAAGGGCATTCGCGGCGCGCAGCGTGTCTTCGAAGGCGTCGACGGCCTCGGGCGCATCTACCTGCAGTCGCAACTCGATTCGGAGGCGTTGCGCGCGGGCCTGGGCGAACGCTGGCACTTGCAAGACCTGTCGTACAAGCCCTATCCCTCGTGCCGCATGAACCACTGCGCCATCGACGCGGCCCTGCAGTTGCGCGCGCAACCCGGCTTCGATTGGCGCAAGGTCAGCGCTGTCCGCGTCGGCATCAACTCACAGGGCAACCAGGCAGTCGGGCAGCATCGCGCGCCGAGCACGGTGGTGCAGGCGCAGTTCAGCATTCGCTACAACCTCGCTTGCGCGCTGGTCAACGGCCGCGTCGGCCTCGACGACTTCTCGCCCGAGGCGTTCACTCGCACGGACGTGCTCAGTCTCGTCGAGCGCATCACGCCGGTGGTGGACGAGGAGATCGAGCGCCGCTGGGGCCGCAACGCCACGCCGGCGCGCGTCGAGGCCGTCATCGACGGCAAGAGTTTTTCGGCGCAGGTCGAGCAGGCCAAGGGCAGCCAGGAGCTGCCGATGTCGCCTGCCGACATGCGTCGCAAGGTCGAGGACTGCCTGAACTACGGCGGCTTCGATGCTCGCCGTGCCGCCTTCGTCGAAGAGAGCATCGCCGATTTCGGCCGATCGAAAGACATGGCCGCCGACCTCGCGAGCCTGATCGCCGGCGTGCGCCAGGCCCAGTGATGCAAGACATGAAGCAAAGCGACAAGCAAGGCAAGAAAGCCGGCCCGCTGGCGGGCATTCGCATCCTCGATGCCGCGACCTTTCTCGCAGCGCCGCTGGCCGCGTCGCTGCTGTCCGAATACGGCGCCGAGGTCATCAAGGTCGAGCAGCCGTCGGGCGACTGGATGCGCAACATCGGTCCGTTTCGCGGCGACGTCTCGGTGTGGTGGAAGGTCATCGCGCGCAACCGCCGCAGCGTCGCGCTCGATCTGAACAGCGAAGTCGGCCGCGGCGTCTTCAAGCAGCTCGCCAGCCAGTGCGACGTGGTCATCATGAACTACCGGCCCGCCGCCTTGAAGAAGTGGGGGCTCGAGTTCGACGATCTCGTCAAGTGCCGCAAGGACATCATCTACTACCACCTGACGACCTTCGGCGCCGGGCCGTACGAACAGCGGCCGGGTTTCGCGCGTGTCGCCGAAGCCTTCGCCGGCCTCACCAATCGAACCGGCTTTCCGGGGCAGCCTCCGGTGCAGTCGGGCTACGCGATGCTCGGCGACGGCATCGCCGGCATCCACGGCGCGTTCGCGCTGATGCTGGCGCTGCGCCAGCGCGACCTGACGGGCGAGCCGCAGATGATCGACCTCGGCATCTACGAGCCGATGCTGAGCGATGATGGAAGACCTGATCATCAACTACGACGAGACCGGTTCGCGCATGGAGCGCATGGGCAATTCCAGCCCACGCTGGTCGCCGCACGGCCTGTTCCCGACCAAGGACGGCCTGTACGTCGTCATCGCCTGCTCGACGGAAAAGCTGTGGCGGCAACTGCGCGCCGCGATGGCCGACGAATCGCTGGCGGTCTACGACAACGACAACCACCTGCGCGTGGCCCACCGCGCCGCAGCTCGAAGGGCGCGTCGTCGCCTGGACGCAGAGCCACGAGCTGCGCGAGCTGCTCGAGATCTGCGGCCTCGCCGGCCTGGCCGTGGGCCCGATCTATTCGCCCGCCGAGATCGTGACCGATCCGCACATCATCGCGCGCGGATCGATCATCTCGCTGGACGATCCGCAAACGGGCAAGCCGGTGCGCATGGCGGCGCCGGCGGGCCGCTTCTCGGGCTTCAAGGCCGAGGTGCGCAGCCTCGGACCGCAAGTCGGCGAGCACACCGACGCGGTGCTCGGCGAGCTGCTCGACTACTCGCCTGCGCAGCTCGAAGCGCTGCGCGAGCAAGGGTGTCATCAAGTGATCGGCGCTCGAGCGACATGGCAGGACGATGCCGAAGTGCCTGGCATGCGATCCGCGCTTCGAGCGTGTGCGCGAACTGCTGCGCACGCAGATCGAAGCCGGCAAGGAAGTCGGCGCCAGCGTGTACGTCAACATCGACGGGCGAGGACGTCATCGACTTGTGGGGCGGCTGGCGCGAGCGCGAGCGCATCACGCCGTGGATCGAAGACACCGTCGTCAATGTCTTCTCCGGCAGCAAGACCGTGACGAGCCTGGCCGTGCTGATGCTGGTCGATCGCGGCCAGCTCGACCTCCATGCGCCGGTGGCGCGCTACTGGCCGGAGTTCGCGCAGAACGGCAAGGACAAGGTCGAAGTCCGCCACCTGCTCAGCCACACCGCCGGCCTGCCGGCCTGGGAGCCGCCGTTCAGCCTGGACGATGCGATGGACATCGAGGCATCGACGGCGAGGCTGGCGGCCCAGGCGCCGTGGTGGGAGCCGGGCACGCGCGGCTCTACCACGCCAGCACCTTCGGCCATCTCAACGCCGAGTTGCTGCGGCGCGTCGCCGGCACGACGCTGAGTCGCTTCATCGCCGACGAGATCGCCGGCGCCACTGCAGGCCGATTTCTATCTCGGCCTGTCGGATGCGCAGTTCGGCAGAGTCGCCACCGTCTATCCGGCGCCGGAAGAGAACGGCGCTGCACCGAACGCCGCCGCGGCCGCGAGACGACTGCAGTCGACGCCCGGGCAGGCCATCAAGGAACGCATTCGCGCGGGCTCCTTCTCCGGCACCAAGCGCGACCCGCTTGCTGCTCTTCAACTCGCCCGAGTGGCGCCGCACCGAATTCGGCGGCAGCAGCGGCCACGCCAATGCGCGCGGGCTCGGGCGGATCATGACGGCGCTCACGCCACGGCGGCGTCTCGCGCGGCGTGCGCCTGCTGTCGCCCGGGACGATCGACGCTGATCTTTCGCGAGCAGGCCAGCGGCATCGACTGCCTATTACATGAAGCCGATCCGCTGGGGCATCGGCTATGCGCTGGCCGCGCGAGACAGCAACGCGCGCGGGCCGCTGCCTTTCATCCGGCCGAGCACGAAGACCTGCTACTGGTATGGCACCGGCGGCTCGCTGGCCATCGCCGATGTCGAGCGCCGCATCACGTATCACCTACGTGATGAACCAGTGCCAGTCCGGCCGCAACTCGCTCAACGGCGTCTACTACAAGGCCTTCTACGACTGCCTTGAAGGAAGCTGAGGCGATGCCCATCGACCGCGACAAGGCGCTGCAGCACGATGATCGCGCCGATGCCGTTCGAGGTCGAGCGCGGCCGGCTGCGCTTCTTCGCGCGCACGATCGGCCTGACCGATCCGATCTACTTCGATGTCGATGCCGCGCGCCGCGCCGGCCACCGCGACCTGCCGGTGCCGCCGACCTTCCTCGGCAATTCGCTCGAGCTGGAACTGCATGAGCCGCTCGGCTGGCTGGCCGCGCTCGGCGGCGACCTGACGAAGACGACCCATGCCGAGCAGGCCTTCGACTACCACGCAATGGCCTATGCGGGCGACTCGCTGGTCCTGCAGCGCCGGATCGTCGATGTCTATACGAAGAAGGGCGGCGCGCTGGAATTCGTCGTCAAGCAGACCGACGTGATGCGCGGCGACGAGCTGCTGGCCGAGATCCGCTGCACGATCGCGCTGCGCCACCCGCGAGGTGAGGGCATGACGATGGCGAACATCACGGTGGGCATGGAACTGCCGCCGCTCGGCATCGAGCCGATTTCGCGCAAGACGCTGGCGCTGTTCGCCGGGCGCATCGGGCGACCATCAGCCGACCCACATCGACATCGACGCTGCCAAGGCCAAGGGCCGCGACGACGTGATCGCGCACGGCATGCTGATGATGGCCTGCCTCTCGGGCGCCTGCTGACCGGACTTCGCGCCGCAGGAAAAGCATCCGCTCCTACAGGGCGCGCTTCGTCGCGATGACGCCGGTGCATGCCGAGCCGACCTGCAGCGGCCGCGTCGTGGCCATCGACGACGGTCTTGCGACGCTGGAACTTGCGATCACGCTGGCCGACGGCACCACGGTCCTGCGCGGCGAAGCCACCGTCGATATCCGCTGACTCAAGGGAAGCAAGACTTCATGAGACTCGATCGCGCAAGACCACCGGACAGGTACTGGCGGTCGACAGCGGCTTCACGATCACCTGAGAGCCGTGACCATTGATATGCAGACCAACCAACGAAGGGACTCGAGATGATCCTGGTTTCGCTCAGGCGAGTGTCCAACGCCGGCGTCTGGATCGCGGGGCTGACGACGATGGCGATGATGATCCACATCACCGTCGACTCCGTCCTGAGGCTCTTCAACGTGCCGATTCTGGGCACGCTCGAGATCGTCTCGGCCTACTACATGGTGGCCGCGGTGTTCCTGCCCATCGCCGTCGTCGAGCTCTACCAGGAGTCGATCTCGGTCGACACCATCTATCAGTACCTGCCACGCACGCTGAAGTTCGTCTGCATGGTCGTGGTCTTTGTGGCGTCGGCGATCGTCTATCTGATGCTTGCCTGGACGAGCTGGGGTGACTCGGTGCGTTCGTTCCAGGTCAAAGAGGTGGTCATGGGCACCGTGCCCATCATCATCTGGCCGAGCCGCTTTCTGATGCCGGTGAGCCTGCTGCTCGCCGGCGCGGTGTGCTTGTGGCACCTTTGGCGGCTGCTCACCTCGACGCAGGCGCGCGAGGAACTGATGGCGACTCGCGGTCCGCAGCAAGAGGCCGATGGCGCGGGCCGGGCCGAAGAAGGGGCACGCTGATGGACGCCATCCAGATCGGCATTGCCGGGGTTGTCGCGATGGTCGGCCTGATGGCCATGCGTGTGCCGGTGGGTATCGCGCTCGCCCTCACGTCGCTGGCCGGCATCTGGGCGGCGATGAGCTTCGGTGTCGCAGTGGGCATGTTGCGGGCCATCCCCTACCAGTTCGTCGCCAATTACGTGTTCACCGCCATCCCGATGTTCCTGCTGATGGGCTACGTCGCCAGCCACGCGGGCCTGACCTCGGGGCTGTTCAATGTGATGCGGCTGATGCTCTACCGGGTTCCCGGCGGACTGGCCTGCTCCACCGTCGGCGCCTGCGCGCTGTTTGCCGCGGCTTCCGGCTCCAGCGTTGCCACTGCTGCGGCGATGGGCAAGATCACTATTCCCGAGATGCGCAAGGCGGGTTACGACGATGGCCTGGCCACGGGCTGCGTCGCGGCGGCCGGCACCCTCGGCTCGATGATTCCGCCCTCGATCATCATGGTGATCTACGGCGTGTTCACGATGGCGCCGATCGGCCAACTGTTCATGGCCGGCTTCCTGCCTGGCATCCTGACAGCGGTCGTCTACGCGGTGATGATCGTCGTGCGGGTAAAGATCAATCCCGAGCCTGGCGCCGAACATCAAGGAAAAGCCCGCTCCTGGCGAGTTGCGGGCGGCGTTCGCCGACTCTTGGCCGCTGCCGGTGCTGGTAGCCGGCGTCATCGGCGGCATCTACGCCGGCTTTGTGACGCCCACCGAGGCGGCCGCGGTGGGCGCCTCGCTGGCCTGTCATCATTGCCCTGGTGCGCGGAACCTTCACCAAGGCCGTGCTGTACGCGGCGCTGAAGGACACCGTGATCGGCACCAGCAGCCTGTTCGTGATCGCCATGGGCGCCAGCATGTTCACGGCCTTCATGGGGCTGGCCGGGCTGCCGGCGGTGATGGCGAAGAACGTCCTCGCCTTCAGCACCGATCCGCTGATGCTGATCCTCGCGATCTCGGTGCTCTACATCATCCTCGGGATGTTCATCGATTCGCTGGGCATCATCCTGCTGACGTTGCCGTTCCTGCTGCCGCTGCTCAACGGCGCGAACATCGACCTGATCTGGTTCGGCATCCTGGTGGTCAAGCTGCTGGAGATCGGCCTCATCACGCCGCCGTTCGGCATGAACGTGTTCGTCATCCACTCGATGTTGCGCGGCGCGGTGACCTTGCCGACCATCTTCAAGGGTGTGGGCTGGTTCATCGCGATGGAGATCGTCGTGCTGGGACTGCTGATCGCGTTTCCGGCCATTTCGCTGTGGCTGCCAAGCAAGATGCTCTAGCTTGGCGTTTTGTTCGTGACTTCGCTCTAAAGGAGAGCCTCTGATGAAATTGACCAAGTACCTTGCGGCAGCTCTGGGCGCGATGCTTCTGGCGAGCGCGCCCGTCCATGCGCAGAAGCTGCCGATCGCCAGCATCACGCCGCCGACCCACCCGATGGCGCGCGAGATCCACATTCCGTTCGCCGACGGTGTGCGCAAGGCCACCAACGGCAAGTTCGACTTCCAGTTCTTCGCCGCCGGTGCCTTGCTGCCGCCGCTGTCGATCATGCAGGGCGTGCGCGACGGCGTGGCCATCGCCGGTCACGTGATACCGCCCTATCACCCGGCAGAGTGGCCGGTCAACAACCTGGTTGGCGACATGGGGTGGGCGGCGGGCAACCCCCTCCTGCTCGGTTCGGCCTATCTCGACTACGCGATCAACGACCCAACCGGCGCGAAGGAGTGGCGCGACAACGGCAGCCTGCCGATCCTGACCGTGGCCACGCCACTGAATCACTGGCTGTGCCGCTCCGTCTTTCGCACCCTGGACGACCTCAAGGGCAAACGGGTGCGCTCGCCGGGCGGCGGCTGGGCGCGCTCGGCCGAGGCTCTGGGCGTGGTCCCGGTCAATATTCCGCTGACGGAGGCGTATACGGCTCTCGAGCGCGGTACCGTGGACTGCGTCCTCACCGACCCTGTGAATCTGACATCGGGCCTCAACCTCGGGGTCTTGGTCAAGTCGGTGGTGACGCTGCCCTTTCAGCCGGGCTACAACGTGTCCCAGATCGCGCTCAACATCCCGTTCTGGCGCAAGGCGAGCGCTGACGAGAGGCGCATCCTGCTGAACGAGGCGAACATCGCGATGGCGCGCGGGGCCGCCGCCTACCACAAGGAAA
The DNA here is from genome assembly GCA_963738605.1 of uncultured beta proteobacterium. Taxonomy (GTDB): domain Bacteria; phylum Pseudomonadota; class Gammaproteobacteria; order Burkholderiales; family Burkholderiaceae_C; genus CADEEN01. Next base: position 271,010 of record CAVTXG010000001.1, on the reverse strand, counting down.
CCTCCGAAGCGATCGCGGCCTCCAAGGCAAAGGGCATCGTGTTCGTCGAGCCCGATGCGGCCATGAAGGGCGCCTACGACAAGTGGGTCGCCGATGGATTCGGCGGCGTCGCCAAGTACTACAAAGTTGCCAACCCGGAGAAAGAAATGGCCACCTTCAAGGGCTACCTCGACAAGTGGGCCGGTCTGCTCAAGGGCGTGGACAACGGCAATCAGGCCGCCATCCATGCTGTATTGAAGGCCAACATCTTCGACAAGATCGATGTGAACAACTACGGCATGAAGTAGGGCCGAGGGACGCTGGGCCGGGAACCGGCCCGGCCCAAAAGCCTGCGTAGTGAGTGCAGAAATCGACACGATGACCGACGAACGCTGGCGCCGGATGATGGCGGTCAACCTACGGCGTCTTCTGCATCACCCGCAGCGCCATTCCCTGGATGAACCGATGCCCATCGACTGCGAACTGGCGCCGCACTCGGTGATCGCGCCGATGCCCTTCGACGCCGAGCGTGGCCGCGACCACCGCGCGATGGCAAGAGCCAGACCGGCATGATCCTGAGCACCTTCAATCGGCTCTCCAACGCGGGCGTCTGGCTCGCGGCCCTGTCCACCACGGTGATGATGGTCCACATCAGCGCCGACGTGGCGCTCAAGTACCTGTTCAACTGGCCGATCCCGGCGACGCTAGAGCTGGTGTCGGCCTACTACATGGTGATCTGCGTCTTCCTGCCCGTGGCGGCGGTCGAGTTGGCGCACCAGTCGATCTCGGTCGACACCGTCTATCAGTTCCTGCCGCGCGGCGCCCGCTTCGTCTGCATGGTGGTCGTCTATGCCGCCTCGGCGATCGTCTATCTGATGCTGGCCTGGATCACCTGGGGCGACGCGTTGCGCTCGTTCTCGCTCGGCGAGGTCATGTTCGGCACTGTGCCGGTGATCGTCTGGCCGAGCCGTTTCATGATGCCGGTCGGCCTGCTGCTGGCGGGCATCGTCTGCCTCTGGCACCTGAGCCGGCTGATCGTTTCACCGGCGGAGCGTGAGCAGTTGATGGCCACGCATGGGCCGGCGATCGAAGAACAACCGGTCGAGGGAGTGCGCTGATGGACCGCTTCGACATCGGCGTCGCCGGCGTCATCGCCATGGTCGGTCTGATGGCGATGCGCGTGCCGGTGGGCATCGCGCTGGCGCTGTGTTCCATCGTCGGCATCTGGGCGGCGACCAACTTCAACGTCGCGGTCGGCATGCTGCGCGCCATCCCCTACCAGTTCGTCGCCAACTGGTCGTTCAGCGCCATCCCGATGTTCCTGCTGATGGGCTACGTGGCCAGCCACGCCGGGCTGACGACGGGACTGTTCCGCATGATGAAGCTGATGCTGCATCGGGTGCCCGGCGGCCTGGCCTGCTCCGCCGTCGGCGCCTGCGCGCTGTTCGCGGCGGCCTCGGGCTCGAGCGTGGCCACCGCCGCCGCGATGGGCAAGATCACGATCCCCGAGATGCGCAGCGCCGGCTACCAGGACGGCCTGGCCACCGGCTGCGTGGCCGCCGCGGGCACGCTCGGCTCGTTGATCCCGCCCTCGATCATCATGGTGATCTACGGCGTATTCACCGGCGCGCCGATCGGCAAGCTGTTCATGGCCGGCTTCCTGCCCGGCATCCTGACCGCGCTGGTCTACATGGCGATGATCGCCACGCGCGTGACGCTCAACCCGAGCCTGGCGCCGAGCATCAAGATCAAGCCCGCACCGGGTGAGTTGCGCGCCGCGATCGTCGAGTCGTGGCCGCTGCCGGTGCTCATCATGGGCGTGATCGGCGGCATCTACGCCGGCGTCATGACGCCCACCGAGGCCGCCGCGGTCGGCGCAGCGCTCGCATCGGTCATCGCGGTCGTGCGTCGGGACCTTCACCAGGGACATGCTGGCCAACGCGCTGAAAGACACGGTGCTCGGCACGAGCGCCCTGTTCATCATCGCGATGGGCGCGAGCATGTTCACCACCTTCATGGGCCTGGCGGGCCTGCCGGCAGCGATGGCCCAGCAGATGCTCGCCTTCAGCACCGATCCGCTGGTGCTGATCCTGGCCATCTCGGTGCTCTACATCGTGCTCGGCATGTTCATCGACTCGTTCGGCATCATCCTGCTGACCCTGCCCTTCCTGCTGCCGCTGCTCAACGGCGCGCAGATCAACCTGATCTGGTTCGGCATCCTCGTCGTCAAGCTGCTCGAGATCGGCCTGATCACGCCGCCCTTCGGCATGAACGTGTTCGTGATCCACTCGATGATGCGCGGCGCCGTCACGCTGCCGACCGTGTTCAAGGGCGTCGGCTGGTTCATCGCGATGGAAGTCGTCGTGCTGGGCCTGCTGATCGCCTTCCCGCAGATTTCGCTGTTCCTGCCGAGCAGGATGTGAACCTGCTCCTCACCCCATGGCCTCGAAAGGAGTCCTGTTCATGAAGCTGCTGAAGAAGACGATGTTTGCCGGCGTCTGCCGCCGCACTGCTGGCGGCCGGTCCCGGCCCAGGCCGAGAAGTACCAGTTGTCGGGATGGGCACCGCCCACTCACGTGATGACGCGCGAGGCCCACCATCGCGTGGGCCGATGCGGTACGCAAGGCCAGCAACGGCAAGATCGACTTCCAGGTCTTCTCGTCAGGCGCACTGCTGCCGCCGCTGTCGACCGCGCAGGGCGTGCGCGACGGCGTCGCCCAGGCCGGCCACGTCGCGCCGGCCTACCATCCCTCCGAGTACCCGATCAGCAACCTGGTCGGCGACCTCGGCCACGGCATCGGCGACCCGCTCGTGCTGGCATCGGCCTTTCTCGACTTCGTGGTCAACGACCCGGCGGGCCACAAGGAGTGGATCGAACAACGGCAGCGTGCCGATCATCGATGTCTCCACGCCGGCCAACCGCTACATCTGCCGCATCGTCGCGCGAACGCTCGACGACCTCAAGGGCAAGCGGGTGCGCACGCCTGGCGGCGGCTGGGCCCGCGTCACCGAGCACCTCGGCATGGTGCCCGTGAACATCCCGTTCACCGAGATCTACACCTCGCTCGAACGCGGCGCCGTGGACTGCGTCGTCACCGACGCGAACAACCTCACCGGCGGCATCACGATCGTCGACCTGACGAAGTCGGTCGTGATGTTGCCGATCCAGCCGGGCTACAACACTTCGCAGCTGGCGATGAACCTGCCGTTCTGGCGCGGCCTGACGAGCGCCGAGCGCCGCATGCTCTTGAACGAATCGGCCGCGGCCATGGCCAAGTCGCACATCGTCTTCGACCGCGAGGAGGCCGCGGCGATTCAAGCGGCCAAGGCCAAGGGTGTCCAGATCATCGAGCCGGATCCGAACCTGAAAGCCGCCTACAACAAGTGGGTGGCCGACGGCTTCGGCGGCGTGGCCAAGTACGCCACCGAGCGCTTGAAGATCGCGGAACCGGAGAAGGTCATGACCACCTTCAAGACCGGCTATGTGGACAAGTGGGCCGGCTCTGTACAAGGGCGTGGACCGGACCAACCAGGCCGCACTCACCGCCGTCCTCAAGACGAACCTGTTCGACAAGATCAACGTCGAAACCTACGGCATGAAGTGAGCTTCGGCGGCGGGCGCTGACCGGCTGGCCGGTCGATCAGCTTCCCGCCGCCAGGCGCAGGATGTCGACAACGTCCGCCGTGCCGCCGACCTTCCTCGGGTTGGTATAGAGGCAATAGTCCAGCAGGGCCGCCTCGGCGATGCGTTCGAACATGTCCTCGGTGATGCCGACATCCTTCAGGGTTCGGGGCATGCCCAGCGCTGCGATGAACGCTGCCACCACCTCCGCGGCCGGTTGACCCGGCTGCCCCATCGCGTCGCTCACCAGCGCCTGGCGTTGTGCATTGGCCGGCGCGTTCCAGCGCAGAACGGACGGCAGCATGACGCAGGACGTGTAGCCGTGCGGAACATCGAAGGTGCCGCCCAGCACATGGCCGATGCCGTGGCTCGCGCCCATGTGCAGTCCGAAGCGGTTGCGCTCCATCGACAGCCACACCGCCAGCAGCGCATCCATGCGCGCGCCCAGGTCCGCGGGATCCTCGAACATTGCGCGGCAGGCGCGCGCGCCAACAGCCGGATCGCTTCCATCGACTCCAGCCAGGAACGCGGGTCGGCGCCGGCGAGCAGACCGTCTCCACCGCATGGTCGAGCGCACGAACGCCGGTCGACAGGAACAGCCACGACGGCGTGCGCGTCGTCACCACCGGGTCGAGCACGACCACGCGCGGCACCAGCAGCCGCTCCAGATAGATCTCCTTGAGCTTGGTGCGCGGGTCGGTGGCGCCGGCCGAAGGATTGAAGTCGCCGCCGCCCAATGTCGTCGGCACCGCGATCTGCGGCATCTGCGGGCCGTCGTACTTCGGGAACACGCGCTTGCCCTCGGGCGAGACGCGCACCACGAAACGGTCGAAATCCTCCAGCGTGCGGATGTCGTGCTTGAGCGCCAGCCGGACCATCTTGCCGGCATCGGTGATCGAGCCGCCGCCGAAGGTCGCGATCAGGTCGGGTTTCGCGCTGCGTGCCTGGGCCGTCGCTTCGAGCACGTCGTCGAGCGGCGTGTGCGGGGCGATGGCGGAAAGCTCCCCGCCCAGCGGGCACCGAGCGCGCTCCGCATCTCGTCGACCCACGGCGACTCTGCTCGAGCGGCTCACTCGACGAGCAGGAGGACCCGTTTTGCGCCCAGCCGCGCCGATTCGAGCGCGACCGTCTGCGGCAGCGGGCTTGCCATAGACCACCCGGTCGATGGCGAAGTTTTCGTACGTGCCTTGAACCGGCATCGACGTGTTCATAAGGCCCCCTTGGCGCCGCACGCCGTCCCGCCGAGGGGGAGCGAGCGCTTTCGGAGCGGCCCGTGCAGCGCTCACTGGCGTTCGATGTCGGCGAGCTTGACCAACCTTTCCCAGCGCTGCGCTTCGGCCTGCGCGAACTTCGCGAGCTCGTCGGGCGAGCATTTGAACGATTGCGACTGCGCCCGCGCTTCGAGCTTGGCGTAATCGGGCGATGCGAGTGCAGTGCCGAACGCCGCATTGAGCTTGCCCACGATGTCCGCCGGCGTGCCGGCTTTGGTGAAGACGCTGACCCAGGGCAGCATCACGGCGTCGGCAAAGCCGAGCTCTTCCATCGTCGCCACGTCGGGCAGGGAGGGCAGGCGCGTCGGCGACATCACCGCCAGGATGCGCATGGCACCGCTCGTCGCATGCGGAATGATGTTCACCGCCGACTCGACGACCATGTCGATGTGCGCGCCCAGCATGTCGGTGATGACCTGCTGCGGCCCCTTGTAGCCGACGCCCAGGATGTCGCTGCCGGTGCGCGACTTGAACAGCTCGGCGCCGATCTTGTTGGTCGTGCTCGCCCAGCCGTAGGTCAACTTGCCTGGGCTTGCCTTCGCGAGTGCCACCAGTTCCGCGACGCTCTTGACCGGCACGCCCGAGCGCACCGCAACGACTTGCGGCAAGCGGTACAGGCAGGCCACCGGTGCGAAGTCGCCGGCCGTGTAGGTCAGGCTCTTGAACAGGCTGTAGTTCGCCGCGTTGGTGGCGCTCGTGCCCATCAGCACGGTGTAGCCGTCGGCCGGCTTGCTCATCACCCGCGCGACGCCCAAGGATCCGCCGGCGCCCGGAACGGGCTCGACGACGAAGGCTTGGCCGAGCTGCTTGGCCAGTGCTCGGCGAAGAAGCGGGCGAAGGTGTCGGTCGAGCTGCCGGCCGCGACCGGAACGATCAGGGTCACGGGCTTGCTCGGATAGGCGCCTTCCTGGCCGAACGCAGCGGCGGCGCCGAGCAACAGGGTGGCACCAAACAGCGTCGACCTCGCACGGATCATGTTCATCGCCTTGCTCCTCGGCGGCGTCGAAGCACGCCGTTCGAGCGCAATGATCGCGCATGCGGCTGCCAATTGTCAAAGAGTTGACCATTCACTAAGCAGGCAGGGCTCTCTGTAGGCAATAGCGGTTGCTTCTACGGTTGACATTTGAGCGCAGGCGCGAACAATCGGGCCGTTCGGGACGATGCGGTCCGCAAGCCATCGGAGGGCGCCATGTTCGACTTCAAGGGCAAGAACGCGCTGGTCACGGGTGCCGCCAGCGGCATCGGCCGCGCCACGGCCGAGTACTTCCACGCCTGCGGCGCCAACGTCGTCATGGCCGACATCAATCAGCCGGGAATGGAAGCGACGGCCGAGCGCCTCGGTGCCTCCGGCCGCCACAGTCTCGTGCGCTACGACGCGAGCGATCCCCGCGGCGCCGACACCGTGGTCGAACACGCCACCGCTCGTTTCGGCAACATCGACTACCTCGCCGCCTGCGCCGGCATCAACGAAGGGCAGAAGATCGAGACGATGACCGACGAGCAGTGGCGCCGCATGATGGCGATCAACCTCGATGGCGTTTTCTACATCACGCGCCGCGCCATTGCCGTGATGAACGACGGCGGCGCGATCGTCGCGCTGTCGTCGATGTCCGGGCACAAGGGTGGCTCGTACGCGCACGCTCATTACGGCGCCACCAAGGGCGGGATCCTGGCCTACGCGCGCGGCCTGGCCCGCGACGTTGGCCCCCGCATCCGCGTCAACACGGTGTCGCCGGGCTTGATCGACACGCCGATGCTGCCGCCCCAGGCCTTCGAGATCAACAAGAGCGGCATCCCCTTGGGGCGCGTCGGCAATCCGTCGGAGGTGGCCAGCGTCGTCGCCTTTCTCTGCAGCGAGGCGGCGAGCTACATCACCGGCGAGACCATCATCATTTCGGGGGGCTTGTACATGGCTTAGAGCCCGGGTTCAGCCGCGGCGTCATGCCGCGCGGAACACGCGTCGTGTCTCGCGCTGCGCAATGCGCCAGCGCCCCTCCTCGAGGCGGAAGACGTTGTGGTACTCGCCCATGTTGGTCGCCAGCGGCGCGCCGTTCGGCCCCGCCTTGAAGACCGTGTAGTAGCTGATGACGTTGGCTTGCTGCGAGGACGTCATGTCGATGGCGATGTTGCTGGCGACATGCCGCCCCGGCACGGCACGATCGCGTGCGCGCAGGAAGCCGGCGATCTGCGATCGGCCCTTCAACGGCGCTTCGCCGGGCCGCAGCCACTGCCCATCGGCCGTGAACAAGGCGAGCAGCGCGTCGTCGGCGAAGGCGTCGATGCTGTGGCAGTAGCGCACGAGCACTTCGCGGATGGCCGCGTCGGCCGCGGCGTCGATGCGGTTCGGGGTACCCCAGTCGTGCATGTGTTCACCTCTTCGACCATCATTGTGTTCAAGGGCGCGCGCCGGTCCATCTCGATTGCGCGATCACCGGCTCCACGAAAACGCGTTGGCAATCTCGGCCCGGCACGAAGAACATGGCATCGACAGCGGGCCGGCTCGTTCGCGGCCTTCGACGATTTCTCTCAAAACACATCCGATCTGAAAGGTTTCCATGACTTCGAGCACCCAGGCCCCCCTCGCCGCCGCCGCATCGGCTGCCGACGACAGCAGCCGGCGCGCGCCGCTGGTTCTGCAAGATCAAGGCAGCTTCGCCGTCGGCGGCACGGTGACGCGCAGCCCGGGCAGCTTCGACTCCGCCCAGCCCGCGGGCGGGGGCCAGACCCTGCACGGCGACCATGCGCGAGTCTTCTATCAGGTGCCCGCCGATGCGCGCAAGCTGCCGCTCGTCATGTGGCACGGCTTCGGGCAGTTCGGCAAGACCTGGGAGACCACCGCCGATGGCCGCGAGGGCTACCAGAACATCTTCCTGCGGCGCCGCTTTCCGGTCTACCTGATCGATCAGCCGCGGCGGGGCGGCGCAGCGCGCAGCACGCTGCCCGCCACGCTTGCGGCCGCACCCGACGACCAGCGCTGGTTCGAGCAGTTCAGGCTCGGCCGCTGGCCCGAGCTCTTTGCCGGCGTGCAGTTCTCGCGCGACCCGCGGGCGCTCGAGCAGTACTTCCGGCAAATGGTGCCCGACACCGGGCCGTTCGACGCGAAGGTGGTTACCGATGCGGTCTCGGCGCTGTTCGACAAGATCGGCCCGGCGGTGCTGGTCACCCACTCGCACAGCGGCGGCCTCGGCTGGACGGTGGCGATGAAGAATCGCAACGTCCGCGCCGTCGTTTCCTACGAACCCGGCAGCGGCTTCGTCTTTCCCGAGGGCGAGGTGCCCGCGCCGATGCCGAGCGCGACCGGCCCGCTCGAGGGCGTGGCGGTGCCGATGGCCGCATTTCGCAGCTGACGCGCATTCCGATCGTCATCTACTACGGCGACAACATTCCGCAGGAGCCGGCAAGCGCCCGGGCGAAGACAACTGGCGCGTGCGCCTGGCGATGGCCAGGCTCTGGACCGAAGCCATCAAGCGGCATGGCGGCGACGCCACGCTGGTGCACCTGCCGGAAATCGGCATCAAGGGCAACACGCACTTCCCGTTCTCGGACCTCAACAACGTGCAGATCGCCGACCTGATGTCCGGCTTCCTTGCGCAGAAGAAGCTTGACGACTGAGGGCCCGATCAGTCTCGCGACATCAACACCGGCGGCCGTCACTCGGGTTCAATGCCCGCCTCCTTGGCGAGCCGCAGGTACTTGGTGACCTCCGCTTCGATGTAGGCCTTCATCGCGTCGGGTTCGATGATGAACGGCGGCTGACCGGCATTGCGCAGCTGCTGATCGACCTCCGGTTGGCGCTGCGCGTGCGCAATCGCCGCACCCAGGCGCAGCACCAGTTCGCGCGGCATGCCGGCCGGGCCGACGAAACCGTTCCACAGCGGGAAGTCGAAACCGGGCAGGGTCTCCGAGGCGGCCGGACAGTCCGGCAGCAAGTCGCATCGCGCTTGGACATGGACGCCAGGGCGCGCACATGCCCCGCCTTGACATGGGCCAGGGCAACGCCCGGAATCTCGAGCGTTGCATCGAGTACGCCGCCGATGACGTCGTTGACCGCCGCCGGCGCGCCCTTGTACGGCACCAGCAGCAGCTCGATGCCGGCCATCTTGGCTCAGCGTGGCGAACTGCAGCTTGACGATCGACGTGGAGTACCCCGACGCTGACCTTGCCTGGATTCGCCTTGGCGTGGGCAATGAACTCGGGCAGGCTGCGGTACGGCGCGCTGGCCTTGACCATCAGCACTTGCGCCACCGACACCGCGCCGCCCAGCGGCGTCAAGTCGCGCCGCGGGTCGTAGGGCATGTTCTTGACGAGCGCGATGTTGGTGGCCAGGTGCGAATTGGTCGCACACAGCAGCGTCAGGCCGTCGGGCGCCGCGCGCACGACTTCCATCGCGCCGATGGTGCCGTTGGCTCCCGGCTTGTTCTCCACGATGATGTTCTGGCCGAGCTGCTTGCCGGCCGCCGGCGTGATGACGCGCGCCACGAAGTCGTTGCCCGAGCCGGCCGGCAGCGGCACCACCATGCGAATGGCGCCCGGCCCGCCTTGCGCGAAGCTGCGTGTGGCCGAGTGCGCGAACGGCAGCGCCAAGGCCTTCAGGAAGGTTCGAGTCTTCAAGTGTTGGTCTCCGGCGATCGTGTGCCCGGGCCATCGTGGGCTGCGTGGCAAGCGTCGTCCAGTGCGATTGCGTGAACACCGCGTCTCGAAAAAGCGCATGGACCGGTTCCGAGCGCGCTCCTAAATTGCTGCTCGCACAAGGAGACAAGCAATGACTTCCGGACTCTTGCGCCGACTGGCCGGCGCCTTGGCTCGCCGGCGTCAATGCCTCAGCCGCTCAGGCCTTCGGTGGCTGGCTCTTGGCGCACTGGCCTCCGCATCGAGCCTGGCCGGCGCGCAGACGGCGGCGTGGCCGACCAAGCCGGTGCGCATCGTCACGCCGTTCGCGGCGGGCGGCACGGTCGAAGTCGTCGCCCGGTTGCTCGCCGACGCCTTGTCGCGCAACACCGGCCAGTCGTTTCTCGTGGACAGCAAACCGGGCGCGAGCGGCTCGATCGGCTCGGTCGAGGTGGCGCGCGCGCCGGCCGACGGCTACACGCTGCTGTTCAGCACCAACAGCACGCACTCGATTGCGCCGGCCATCTTCGGCAAGCGCCACTACGACTCGGTCGAGGACTTCACGCCGCTGGCTCTGATCGGCGAAGCCAACGTCTTCCTGCTCGCATCGCCGACGCTGAACATCAAGACCTTGCCCGAACTCCTCGCACTGGCGCGCGCCAAGCCCGGCACGCTCAACTTCGGCAGCGGCGGCGCAGGCACGCACGGCCACCTGACATGGGAACTGCTGAAGGCACAGGCCGGGGTGGAACTCACCCACGTGCCGTACAAAGGCATCGGCGCGGCCTATCCGGACCTGATGAGCGGCGCCATCCATCTGCTGACGGACGGCATCCCCGGCGGCACGACGCAGGTGAAGGCCGGTCGTGCCATCGCACTGGCCGTCACCGGGCCGCGGCGCTCGCCGGTGGTTCCCGACGTACCGACCGCGGGGGAAACCTTGCCGGGCTATGCGGTGTTGAGCTGGTTCGGCCTGTGGGGGCCGCGCGGACTGCCGCCGGCACTGACGACGCGCATCAACGAGGAGGTCAACAAGGCGTTGAGCGCGCCGGACTTCGCCGCGCGCGTCGCGGGCATGGGCCTGGAGACGGGCAGCGGCTCGCCGGCCAAGTTCGCGGAGTACGTGGCGGCCGATCTGAAGCAATGGACCCAGGTGGTGCGCGAGCGAAACATCAAGGTGGACTGAACTGCGTCGAGGCAATGCGATGCGCATGACCGCGGCCGTGATGTACGAGCAGGGCTTGCCGGCGCCGTATGCGCGGTCGAAGCCCTTTCGCATCGAGCAGGTCGAACTCGATGGGCCCGGCCCGGGAGAGGTGCTGGTCGAAGTGCGCGATGCCGGCCTGTGCCATTCCGACCTTTCGGTCGTCGAGGGGCAGCGCAAGCGCCCGCTGCCGATCGTCGGCGGACACGAGGGTGCCGGCATCGTGCGCGAGCTTGGCGCCGGCGTGAGCGGGCTCGCGCCCGGTGATCACGTCGCGATGGTGCTGGTGGCAGGGTGCGGTCGCTGTCGCGTGTGCCTGCGCGGTCGGCCTGTGCTCTGCCAGGCCGTCTCCGCGGCGCGGGCTCAGGGCATGCTGACCACCGGTGCGCGGCGGCTGCGCCTGGCCGACGGCGGGCAGCTCCATCACTACAGCGGCATCTCGGTGTTCGCGCAGTACGCCGTGGTGGCGCAGCAGTCGCTGATCAAGATCGATGCCGCCGTGCCGTTGGACGTTGCCGCGCTGTTCGGCTGCGCGGTGATCACCGGCGCCGGCGCGGTGTTGAACAGCGCCAAGGTGCAGCCGGGTGCTTCGGTCGCGGTGATCGGCCTCGGCGGCGTCGGCTTGACGGCGGTGATGGCAGCCCGGCACGCAGGCGCGTCGTGCATCGTCGGCATCGATGTGCTGCCGGGCAAGTTCGATCTGGCCCGTGCCGTCGGCGCCACCGATTGCTTCGATGCGCGCGACCCGATCGCGGTGCAACAGATCCTCGATCTGACCAACGGCGGCGTCGATCACGCCTTCGAGATTTCGGGCAGCGTCTCGGCACTCGACATGGCGCAGCAGATCGTCGTGCGTGGCGGAGAAGTCGTCGGCGTGGGTATCGGCAGGACCGCTGCCACGTTCGGCGTGGCCCAGTTGCCGTGGGTCACTGGAGAGCTCGTGCTGCGCGGCTCGGCGATGGGCGGCGGCCTGCCCGGCCAGGACATTGCGAAGTACGTCGACCTGTATCTGCGTGGCCGCCTGCCAGTGGACAAGCTGCGCAGCAGTCATATCGGTTTCGAGCAGCTGAACGAGGGCTTCGATCTGCTGCGCAGTGGTGCAGTAGTGCGTCAGGTTCTGCTCCCGCACGGAGCTTGACGCCGTCGACAACCCAATTGCATTTCGCGGTCATCGCACTGGAGACTTGAAATGAAGCGACAAACCTTGAAGAAGCTGGGCGCGATCGGCGCCGTGTTCGCAGCCATCGGGCTGACGGCCTTGCCGGCGCTGGCGCAGGAGTGGCCCAAGAAGCAACCCGTCAAGATCGTCGTCCCGTACAACGCGGGAGGCGGCGCCGACGTGCTGGCGCGCATCACGGCCGAGTATCTCCAGCGTCGGCTGGGGCAGCCCGTGGTGGTCGAGAACAAGCCGGGCGCCGGCACTGCGATCGCGGTCGATGCCGTCGCCAAGGCGCCGGCGGACGGCTACACGCTGCTGCTGATCTTCAATGACCTCGCAGTGCTTCCGGCGGTGCGACAGAACCTGCCGTACAAGTTCGACGAGCTCACCTACCTGACGCGGCCCTTCACCATCCAGCCGATGATCTGGGGCAGCCCGAAGCATCCAGCCTCGACAGCGACGGAACTCGTCGAATACATGAAGGCCAACCCCGGCAAGGCCAGGTATGGCAGCAGCGGCATCGGCGCCGTGCTTCATCTGGGGGCGGCCATGTTCCAAGCTGCCGCCGGCGTGAAGGGCGTGCACGTTCCCTACACAGGCATCGCGCCCGTGTACCAGGACCTGCTGGCGGGCAACCTCGAGTTCAGCCAGGGAACACCACCGAACCCGGAAGGCATCAAGGCGCTGGCTTCAGCCGGTCCGAAACGCAGCCCCGTCTATCCCAACGTGCCGACGCTGCAGGAGATGGGCATCAACAACGCAAGCTGGGAAGCCTGGTGCGGCTTCCTGGCGCCGCCCAATTTGCCCAAGGCCATCGCCGATCAGCTCATCGCCGAGCTTGGCGCGGTGTTCAAGGATGCCGAGGCCGTCGCCAAGTACCAGACTGCGGGCAAGTTGACACCCGATGCCACGCCGCTGACCGGCGACGAGTTCAAGAAGCAGGTGCTGCAAGAGCACCTTGGATGGAAGACCGTGGTGGAGCGCGAGAAGATCACCGTGCAGCAGTAGGGGCAATCGACGGACCGACGTGGCTCGCAGGAGCAGCAATCATGACCAAGCAATCAATCGAGGCGTTGCTGTTTGCGGCGACGTTGCTCGTTCCCGCCGTTCATGCCCAGCAGCCTGCGGTTCCTCCTCTGATCCGCATCGTGGTGCCTGTGTCGGCCGGTGCGATCAATGACGTGGTGGCCCGCGTCGTCGCGCCGAAGCTGGCCGCGCAACTGGGCACGACCGTCATTGTCGAAAATCGTGCCGGCGCCAACGGCTTCATCGGCGCAGGCGCGGTGGCCAAGGGGCCGCGCGACGGCTCCATGCTGCTGCTGTATTCCACCAGCATGATCTCGGCGGGCGCCACCGCGCGCAGCCCGTCAGTGGACGTGGTGAAGGAACTGCAGCCGGTGGCTGGGCTGATGGAGTTGCCTCTGGTGATCGCTACATCGGCCAAGAGCGGAATCAGGACGCCCTCTGAACTCCTTGCAGCGGCGCGCGGCAAGCCCGAAGGCCTGAACCATGGCCACGGCGCTGTCGGCGGCGTTTCCCACATCTATGCAGAGTTGTTGAGCGACGCCGGCAAGTTCCGCGTCAACAACATTCCCTACAAGGGCGGTGCGCCGGCCGTGCAGGACTTGGGCGCAGGCATCGTCGATCTGGCGATTTCCACTCACTCGGCGGTCGGCGCGCTGGCCAAGGCAGGTCGCGTCCACCTGGTGGCCGTGACTTCGCGCGAGCGCTCTCGCAATCACCCGGACTTGCCGACCATGGCCTCTGTGCTGCCAGGGTTCGTTCACACCTTGTGGATCGGTGTCTGGACCGCGCCGGGCACGCCGCAAGCGCTCATCGAACGCTACAACCGCGAGCTTGTCGAGATCGCCAAGTCCAAGGAAGTGCAGGACATTGCCGCGGCGGAAGACGGCTCGCCGCTGGCGTGGACCGCCGAGCAGTTCGGTGCAACGGTGCGCGACAGCTACGACCAGTTCAAGCGAGTCGCGGCCGAGAAGAACATCGTGCTGGAGTGAATGCGTCGGCTTTGCCGCGCTTTGATCGAGAACAGCATGCCGAGCCGCTACGAGATTCACGCGATCAAGTACGCGCAGCACCTGCGCAAGTCATCGGCCAACTTCCTCGGCGGCGATCCGCACGAGGTGGACATGCCCTTGAACTACTTCGTGTGGGTGATTCGAAACTCCGAACGCACGGTCATCGTCGACACCGGATTCGACAGCGCGATGGCAGCCCGGCGCGGGCGCGTCGTCGAGCGGCCCGTCGAGGACGGCCTGGTGGCGCTCGGCGTGAATCCGCACGCGGTGCAGGACGTGGTCATCACCCATCTGCACTACGACCATGCCGGCAATCGCGAGCTCTTTCCCGCAGCGCGCTTTCACCTCCACGAACGCGAGATGGCGTTCGTCACCGGTCCGTGCATGTGCCACAAGGCATGCAACTGGCCTTCGAAGCCGACGACGTTGTGGCGATGGTTCGACGGGTCTTCGAGGACAGGGTGAGCTTCTGCCTGGGTTCCTCGCGCGAGATCGCCCCCGGCATCGAAGTCCACCATGTCGGCGGTCACACCGCGGGCTTGCAGGTCGTGCGCGTGGCCACTCGCGCCGATTGGGTCGTGCTGGCCTCCGATGCCAGCCACTTCTACGCGAACATGGAGCAGGAGCGTTCGCACCCGATCATCCACAACCACTTCGACATGCTCCAGGGCTTCAGCAAGCTGCGTGAACTGGCAGCGTCCCCGAAGCACATCGTTCCCGGACACGACCCCTTGGTGCTGCTGCGCTATCCGGCCTCGCTTCGTGGCAGCGAAGGCTGGATGGTGCGGCTCGATCACGAAGCGCAATGAACGCGCCGCGCGTCTGCGGCTGCCCGACCTCGCAGATCGTCAATGATCAGCAGCCAAACGGAACTGCCGCGGCGTGACACCCACCATGCGGTGAAACACCGTCGTGAAGTGGCTCTGCCCGGCGAAGCCGACCGCCAGCGCGACATCGGCGATCGGCAAGCGCTGCGTGGCCAGCAATCGCTTGGCATGCGCGATGCGCTCGTGCAGCACGTACTGGTGCGGCGTGGCACCGAAGCTGCGGCGGAAAGCGAGCGAGAAGTGCTGCTGACTCATGGCGGCCGCGTCGGCGAGCTCGGCCAGGCTCAGATCGCCGGCCAGGTTGGCGGCGATGCACTCGAGCGTGCGCTCGCGCTGCCGCGGTGACAGCCCGCCCGCCGGGTAGCGTGGCGCTCCCGGGCCGAGACCATATCTGGCACGAAGCTGCGACGTGAGTGCCAGGCACAGCGATTCGCCGTAGAGCCGTCCGGTGGCGCAGCCACTCTGCACATCGGCTTCCATCAAGCGCAGCAGCGATGCCAACACAGCGTCGTCGATGCCGCGCTGCATCGCCACCTGCGGCTTGTCGATCTCGGGTGCGAGCGGCGTGAGGATCGACGTGTCCAACTGCACGCTGATCATCGTCGTCGGGCCGCACGACTCATCGAGCGCCGTCCACGACGACGAACGTGACTCGTGGCCCGCGGGCCAGAGCGTGATGCTTCCGGGCCCGGCATCGAAGCGCCGCTTCGAGCCCAACCCCGGATCGTCGACGGTGACGCCGCCGGACGTGATCATGATGATTTCAGCGAACGGCCAGCCAACGCTGTCGGCGCATCCGCTGCGGCAAGGATCCCACTCCATCAGGAAGCCGGTCCACGGCACGCGCGCGCTCGACATCGCAGGCGCTGCGAGCGAGGTCGGCTGCAAGCGCCCGTCGAAGTAGCGCTCGATTCGTCTTTCGGTCATCGCTGAACCTTTTGTGCGAGCCACGCTGTCGCGCCGGAAAGTACAGCCGAACCCGGCTGCGCGATGTACGGGCATGTCCGCACAGAAACTCGAAAAAAATGGCGAGGAATCCGAAAGACATCGCAGGCGTCGGTTTCTACGATCGCGACCCGCTCACCAACCGGAGGCCCCGATGACCTGCAACACGATGTCACGCCGTTCGTTCCTTGCCGCCGGCAGCGCCGGCACCGCAGCCAGCGTCGTCGGCTGCGGCGGCGGTAGTGATCTGGCCGACGGCGAGAGCATCGCCGACTTCAGCGAGCGCCTGCACGCGAGCAGCCGAGGGCGGAGCAACTCCCACTGGAACAACCTCGACAGGTTGCTGGAGCGCGCGGTCGAGCGCCAGGACGCGCCGTTTCTCGTCGCCGCGGTGTGCAATCGCAAGGGCGTGCTCTGGCACGGCGCCGCCGGTCAGGCCACGGCGACGCGCGAGGCGAGCCAGGACGTCGTCTTCCACCTCTACTCGGCGACCAAGGCCATCGGCAGCCTGGCCTGCATGATCCTTCTGGACCGCGGCAAGCTGACGCTCGACGCGCCGATCGCTTCGGTTCTGCCCGAGTTCGCGACGACCGAACCCTTCAGTGGTCAGGTGCTCGACTCGCTCGGGCCCAACGGACCGGTGTACCGCGCGGCGGCAACGCCCGTGACGCTCAGGCATCTGCTGACGCACACCTCCGGGCTCGCGTACAGCACGTGGAACAAGAAGGAGTTCGACTGGGAAGCGGTTACCCAATGGCCCTTCCCGCTCGAGTCGACGCTGAAGTCGTACTCGCACCCGCTGATGTTCGATCCCGGCACCAACTGGACCTACGGTGTGAACCTCGACTGGGCGGGCTTTGCCGCGCAGAAGGTGGATGGCCGCAACATTGCCCACCTGGTTCACGAAGACATCCTCGGCCCTCTGGGGATGAGCGACACCATGTTCGAGACCGACGCCGCGAGCAACCGCCTGGCGGACATCAAGATTCGCCAGGCCGACGGCACGTACGGCGACGCCAGCTTCTTCGCCCCCTTGGCGCGTCCGCCGACTTACGGCATGGGTCAGGCGCTGCGCGGCACGGCACTGGACTACATCAAGTTCGTGCGCCTCATACTCAACGACGGCGAGTTGGATGGACGGCGCATCGTCTCGAAGCAGGCACTGGCGCTGATGAAGCAAAACCAGATCGGCAGCTTGCGCATCCCTTTCCCGTTCGCGAGCAATCTGCCCGACATCGGCGCGCCACTGGATCTGTTCCCGGGTTTGAACATTCCATGCACGCACACCACCGGCTTCGTGCGCAACGAGATCGACGTTCCAGGGCGGCGCCGCGCCGGCTCGCTGACCTGGGCGGGCTTTCTCAACACGCACTACTGGATCGACCCGAACGTTCGGGCATCGGCGCGGTGCTCTTCACGCAGGCGGTTCCCTTCATCGAGCCGCGCTGGCAGGAGCTTTATGCCGCGTTCGAGACGGCGGTGTATCGCGAGCTGGGTCGCGGACGAAGCGGCGGCTGATTGCTGGGCGCAATCTCGCGCGCCACGCCTCTTTCCGGTGGATGAGAAGGCGGGCGACATTCTCGAATGGTCATCCGCCGCTTCCCTCGATTGCGAGGGCTACGAACGAAGGAAAACAAATGAAGCTGATGGGCTTTGCAAGATGGATGTTCGCCTTTGTCTTGCTGACGGCGGCATCTCTCTCGCCGACCTACGCGGGCGAGCGCGATGACCACGATCCGAATTGCCGCCCGGCCGACGGCGCGCACTTCCTTTGCGGCGTGGTCAACGTCGAAGCGCTGGTGCGCGTCGACGGCACGCGCTGGGCCGTCGGCAGTTCGGCCGCGGGCGGGCCGCTGATGCTGGCGCCGCTGTACTTCTTCGATCTCGACAAGAAGGCCGCCTACCCGCTCGACCCGACCAAGGTGCCGCTCACCGAAGACTTCGTCGCCTATCCCGGTTGCCCCGGGCCGGCCGACTTCAGCAACCTGCAGACGCTGGCCGTGACCTACGCCAAGGTCAAGGGCCGCCACACGCTGTTCGTCGTCGCCCACGGCGGCAGGTTCTCGATCCAGGTGTTCGAGATGAAGCTCGCCGGCCGCGACGTGCCGGCCTTGAGCTGGTTGGGTTGCGTGATGCCGCCCGACGCGCGCTTCTGGCCGGATGTGGTCGCGGCCCTGCCCGATGGCGGCATGCTCGTCACCAGCCTGTTCGATCCGACCGACCCCAACTTCGTCGCCGCGCTGAACTCGGGCCAGCCCTATGGATCCTTGGGCGAATGGCATCCGCAGACCGGCTGGAAAGAGGTCTATCCCAACACCTTCGCCGGACCCAACGGCGTGATCACTTCCAAGGACGCCAACATCCTGTTCGTCGCCAACTGGTCGGGCAAGCGCGTCACGCGCATCGATCGGCGTACCGGCGCGGTCGCCAACGTCGCCCTGCCGATGCTGGTCGACAACGTCACCTGGAACGAGAAGGGCGACAAGATCCTCGTCGGCGGCCAGACCGACTCGATCGATCAGGGCTTCGGCTGCGCGGGCTCGGCCACCGCGGTCAACTGCGACATCAAGTTCGCCCTCTATGAACTCGATCCGCAGACGCTGCAAGCCAAGCTGATCATCGGGCCGACCCTGCTCGGCGTGATGGGCGCCGGCACCGGCGCGTTGCAGTACGGTAGCTGGCTGTGGCTCACGTCCTACCGCTCCGATCGCATCGCTCGCATCCGCTATCCGCGCTCGATTCGTGGCCACGATCACGACGAGCGCTGATGACCACGCCGCTTAAGGCCACAGGCGCTTCGACGCGATCCTCGCGCCTTCGACGAGCGACTCCAGCTTCTTGAACGCGACGCCGGGATGGATCTTGCCCTGGCCGGCGAATGTCGCGAAGCCGCAGTCGGTGCTCGCGATGACGCGTTCGCGCCCGACGACACTGGCGTACTGCTCGATGCGCTGCGCGACGAGTTCGGGGTGCTCGACGAAGTTGGTCGAGGTGTCGAGCATGCCGGGCAGCAGCAGCTTGTCGGAGGGCACGCGCCGATCGGCCCAGACCTTCCACTCATGGGCATGGCGCGGGTTCGACCCTTCGAAGGAAATTGCCTGCGCCTTGGCCTTGAGGATGACCGGCAGCACGGTCTCGAGCGGCAGGTCGTGGTGATGCGGCCCTTCGTAATTGCCCCAGCAGACGTGCAGGCGCACCGAGCTCGCCGGCACATTGGCCAGCGCGTGGTTCAGGGCCTCGACGGCCATCTCGGCCTGCTTCAGGAAGTCGGGAATGCTCAGGTCCTGGAAGGTGCTGTGATGCGACATCGCCAGATCGGGGCTGTCCACCTGCAGCACGAGGCCTGAGGCAACGATCGCCTCGTACTCCGGCCGCATCGCCACCGCGACCGCTTCGAAGTAGTCGCTCATCGACGGGTAGTGGCGGTTGGGCTGGAAGTGGGCGACGGTGCCGGGCGATACCGCGTTCATGAAGGCATCGGTGGCTGGCGTCTTGTTGAGCGCAGCCTTGAGGTTGGCGATGTCCACCTGCGTGGACTCGTTGTCCACCCGCGCCACCGGGCTGGTGCAGCACAGGCGCCGCTGCCGCCCTCCGGGGGCCTTGATGCCCATGCGCCCCATGGTCATCTCGAACAGGCCCGGGAAGTCGTTGAGATCGGTCTGCGGCCTGGCCAGATAGTCGGCTTCGCTGAAGCCGGCCAGGCGCTCCTTGACGTACGTGGAATAGCCGGCCTTGCCGGCCTCGCCGTCGCTGACGACGTCCACGCCGGTGCTGACTTGTCGTGCGACGACGTCCGCGACCGCGGCCGTCACGGCGTTCGTCAGCGCCGCGGCGTCGAAAGGCTCGCGCCGATCGCGCGCCATCAGCATCTCCACCAACGACTCGGGGCGCGGCAGGCTGCCGACATGCGTGGTGAGGATGCGCTCGGTGCTTGTCTTCATTGGTTTCCCGTCGTGGTGGTGGCGGCGCAGCAGCACCGCAAGTCAACGTTCGTATATACGAACCCTATGGCGTATTAACGAAACGATGCTGTCACGCCGTGTGCCGGGCGGCATCGGAATATTCCCTGCTTGATGGCGACGGCGCGAACGCCGATCACCTGCGACCGAGCGACTGCTCCCAGAACCGAACCGCCTCGCCGACCCAGCCCTCGGCACTCGTCCCGGTGCCGAGCCCGAAGCCGTGGCCGACGTTCCTGTACTTGCGGTACTCGACCTCCACGCCGGCCCTGCGAAGCGCGGCAACCCGCCTTTCCATGACGGCCGGCGGCGCGATGCCATCCTGCTCGCCGACGACGACGAAGGTGGCCGGGTCGGCCGGCGAGTATTCGGCGTGCGCCGTGTAGGCCATGACCACGGTCGAAGGTTTGGGCAGGGCCTTGCTGCCCAGCGCCTGCACCCCATGCGTGCCGATGGCCGCGGCCATCCTCGCGCCCGCCGAGCTGCCCCACAGCGAGTAGCCCGGGGTGCTCACGCCGAGCGCGCTCGCGTTGTCGAAGATGAAGGTGATCGCCGCCGCCAGATCCTCGGTCGCCACCGCGCCGCCATGGCCGGCGCGGTACTTCAGGACGAAGGCGTTGTAGCCCCGCTTGGCGATCTCGCATCGCGTACGGAAAGCCTTCGTGCAGCGACCCGACATAGGCAAATCCGCCGCCGGGCGCGATCACGGCAAACGGCGCGCCGGGTTGGCCGCGGAAGAAGAACAAGCCGGTGTGGGCTCTTGCGGGTTGCTCGCGCTTTTGCGACTCGGTGTAGAAGTCGTAGAAGATCGTCTTGCCGGCGTTGACGTCTTCGATCATGTGGTTCAACGCGCTGACCACGACGCCCGGATTCACCTGGCTGTGATACGGCATAAGCGCGCCGACATCGGCGAGGCGGGCGTTCTCGTCGTAGGCGCGATCGTCCCAAGGCAGCATGCGGCGGGCGAAGCCGGCGAATGCCGGGTGCCTGAGGACATCGCCCATCGGCCGATCGATCGTCAGATGGCCGGCAGCGCTGGCCCGTCTCTTCTCAGTGTCCATCCTGCACTCCGCACACGAAGACGCTACGAGCAACGCGACAAGGATGCAGACAGCACGCAAGCTCGACGCGGGCATTCATTCCTCGCGCACGCAAGGCCGCCACAGCGGCCAGCTCAGGGCCAAGGCCGCGAAGCCGCCGAGCGCGAAGATCATGATGGCGTTGGGCGCGCCGACCCTTTCGGCGAGCCAGCCGACCGCAATGAAGCCGAGCGGCGCGATGCCGATGCACATCGTCAGCAGCCCCATCGCTTCGAGGCGCCGCTGCGGCGGCGCCGTGACGAAGACGAGCGTGGTCTGCATCGCGGCGAAGCCCGATTGGCCCAGGCCGATCACCAGCATCGCGGCGCCCGCTATCAGCGGATGCACGGCCAGCGCAAGCGCGAGCAGGCCGGCGAGGAAGACGAACATGCCGCCGACATAGACACGGCCGTACCACGCCTTGCGCGCCAGCGAGGCGAGCGCGATCGCGCCGAGCAGCGCGCCCACACCTTCCATGCTGGCGAGCAGGCCGATCTCCTGCGTGCCCAGGCGCAGCCGCTCCTGGCCGATCACCGGCACCATGCTCAGCAGCGGCCAGCAGAAGATGTTGAACAGGATCGTGATGCACAGGGTCGCCGCAAGGCTCGGCGTTTCGCGTGCGGCCGCAAAGCCGCCGGCGAGCATCGACCAGGCGCCGCTCCTGGCCGGCGCGATCGGCGCCGGCGGTTCGGACAATGTGAGCAGCGCGGCGAGTGCGAGCGCGTACAGCAGCGTCGTCAGCGCGAACACTGCCGGCATGCCGGCTTGCGCCAGCAGCACGCCGCCGAGCATCGGTCCGAGCAGGCGGCAGGCGTTGTTGGCCACGGCGTCGAGGGCCATCGCGTGACCCATGCGCAGCGGGCCGACGATGTCGCCCATCAGCGCGCGGCGCAGCGGGTTGTCGCCGGCCCAGGCCGCGCCGTTGATGAAGCTGGCTGCGGCCAGATGCCAGACGTCGAGCGCGCCGAAGGCCGAGACGATCAGCAGCGTGAGCGACGTGGCCAAGAGCACGCCTTGCGTCGCGAGCAGGCCGCTGCGGCGCGAGATGCGCGCCGCCACCGCGCCGAAGAGCACGCCGAACAGGGCCATCGGCAGCATGCGCAGCATCGTCATGCTCGCCACCCAGAAGGCCGAGCGCGTCTGCTGGTAGGCGAACACGCCGAAGACGAGGATCTCGAGCCAGCGCACCCATGCCCCGAGCAGGCCCGCGCTCCACAGGCGACGGAACTGCGCATCGCGCAGCGGCGTTGCTGTCGAGGCGGCGGCAGGAGAACTGTTCACGGCGGCGCGTGCCGAGCCAGGAAGTCCAGCGTCGCGCGGCCGAAGACAGCGTTGCTGTCGGCCGTGAGCATGTGGCTGGCGCCGACCACGTTGACGTACTCGGCGCTCGGGCACAGCGCGAGGAACTCGCGCACGCCGTCTTCACTGACGACATCGGAGCTGCCGCCGCGCACCAGCAGCGTCGGTATCGCCAGACGCTGCGCGCTGGCCGACAGGCGCTGCGTGCGCTCGGCGAAATCGCGCTCGCGGCCTTCGAGAAAGCGCGGGTCCCAGTGCCAGTGCAGGCGACCGTCGCTGCCGCGGCGCAGGTTCTTGGCCAGGCCGTCGAGGTTCTTCGGCCGCCGGCCGTCGTCACGAAAACTCGCGATCGTGGCGGCCGCCTCGTCGAGCGTGGCGAAGCCGATCACCGTGCTCTTCATGAAGGCGTGCACGCGGTCGAAGCCGGCGCGCTCGGTGCGCGGCACCACGTCCACCAGGATCAGCGCCGCGGCATTCACCAGGCCTTCGCCGACCGCGATGAGACACGAGTTGCCGCCGAACGATGCGCCCATCAGCACCGGCCGGCGCGCACCGAGCGCGGCGACCACGCATTCGATGTCGCGCGCGAACCAGGTCTGGTCGTAGTCGGCCGTGGGCGACCAGCCGGAGTCGCCGTGGCCGCGCATGTCCATCGCCACCGCGTGGTAGCCCGCGGCAGCGAGCTGCTGCGCGGTGCTGCGCCACGAGTGCCGCGTCTGGCCGCCGCCGGGCAGCAGCAGCACCGGCTGTGCGCTCTCATCGCCCCAGTCATCGGCAGCGATGCTCAGGCCTTGCGCGCCGGACCAGAGGTGCATCGGTTCGGGCGTGCCGGGGAGTCTTTCGCGCAGGCTCATCGCTCAAAGTATGGAACACGCGGGTGCGCGCGATTGACGCGCTTGCAACACACGTGCATGGTGTGATGGGTCAGAGCACATGGCTTGGTCATTGGAAGACGCAGTGGGAAGACTCGACGGCAAGTTCGCGTTCGTGACCGGCGCCGGCGGCGGCATCGGCCGTTCGATCTGCGAGCGCTTCCTGGCCGAGGGCGCATTTGTGGCGGCTGTCGACATCGACGCCGACAGCGCGCGCGCAGCGGTCGAGCCCG
The DNA here is from genome assembly GCA_963738605.1 of uncultured beta proteobacterium. Taxonomy (GTDB): domain Bacteria; phylum Pseudomonadota; class Gammaproteobacteria; order Burkholderiales; family Burkholderiaceae_C; genus CADEEN01. The sequence goes on along the minus strand of CAVTXG010000001.1, from coordinate 247,917 downwards.
GCGCGAGAGGGCGCACGCTGGCCCTGACTTGCGATGTCGGCGACAGCCGCAGCGTGGCTGATGCCGTCGCGCAAACCGCGGCCGCATTCGGCCGCATCAACGTGCTGTGCAACCTGGCCGGCGGCTCGACGCCGCAGGACGGCCCCGTCACCGAGGCGCCGGAAGAAGAGTTCTGGCGCGCCATCCGGCTCGACCTGTTCGGCACCTTCGCCTGCTGCAAGCACGGCGTGCCGCAGCTCATTGCGGCAGGCGGCGGCTCGGTCGTCAACATGGCGTCGATGGTGGCGCTGATGGCGGTGCCGGGCCGCGACTGCTACACCGCGGCCAAGGGCGGCGTCGTCGCGCTGACGCGCTCGATGGCGCTGGAGTACGCGCCGCACAAGGTGCGCGTCAACGCCATCGCGCCCGGCATCACGCTGACGCCGCGCGTGCGGGCCTGGGTCGAAGGCGCGGGCAAGGACAGCGCGCACGTGGCGCGTCACCACCTCGGCCTGGGCGAGGCGCTCGACGTGGCGCATCTGGCGGTCTATCTCGCGTCGGACGAATCGCTGCGCGTCACCGGGCAGGTGATGGCGGTGGACAGCGGCGTGACGGTGGGGTGAGCAACACGTGAGTCAAGTTCAGCAACGCGTGGCCGTGATCGGCATCGGTGCGATGGGCGCGCCGATGGCGCGGCGCCTGCTCGCGGCGGGCTTCGTGCTGACGCTGTGCGACCGCGACGCGCAGGCCCTGGCCGCGTTTGCGCAGGCCGGCGCACGCATCGCGGACACGCCGGCCGAGTGCGCGGCTGCCAACGTCGTGCTCGTGCTTGTGGCCACGCCCGAGCAGGCGCTGCAGGTGACGCTCGGCGAGCGCGGTCTGTTGGCGGGCTCGAGTGCGACGAAGGCGCCGCTGCTCGCGCTGATGGGCACGATGCCGGCCGCCGTCGCGCAGCAGATCGGCCGCGAGTTGCGACCGCTCGGCGTGCGCGTGATCGACGCGCCGATCAGCGGCGGCGCGCAGCGCGCCGAGCAGGGCACGCTCGCGATCATGACCGGCGGCGACGCGGCCGATGTCGCGGCCGCGAGCGCGGTCTTCGATTGCTTCGGCCAGCAGCGCTTTCATTGCGGCGCGCTCGGTGCCGGGCAGACGATGAAGATCGTCAACAACATCGTCGGCATTTCCAACGCCGTGCTGGTGGGCGAGGCGCTGCGCCTGGCGCTCGAACAGGGGCTGGACCTGGCGCATGTCGGCCGCGTGCTCGAAGCCAGCAGTGGGCGTAACGCCTTCACGATGGATGCGCAGGGGCCGCAGGCCGGCTATGCGGCCAAGTCGAGCGCGCGTGCGGTATTCGATTCGCTGGCCGCGATCATGCGCAAGGACCTGCAGCTTGCAGTCGAGATGGCCGCAGGGTGCGCCGGGGAGTACCCGGCGCTGCGCAGCATGGAAGCGGCGGTGAGCGCCCTTGGCGACGAGACTTTCGAGCACTGGCGCTGCATCGGCGCCGCGGCCGCGAGAGACGATTCATGAAGACTGCGGCCGCCACCCTGCGCGAGCTGATCGCACGCGACACGCCGAGCGTGGTGCCATTGGCGCTCGATCCGCTCGGCGCATTGCAAGCGCAGGCAGCCGGCTTCGAAGCGCTGTACCTCGGCGGCGGCGCGATGGGCTACGTCAAGACAGCCACCGAGGCGCACCTGTCGCTGACGCAGATGGCGCAAGCCGCCCTCGAGATCCGCGCGGCCTGCGCGTTGCCGCTGATCCTCGACGGCCAGTGCGGCTGGGGCGACCCGATGCACGTGCAGCACACGATCGCGGTGGCCGAGGCCGCGGGCTTCGCGGCCATCGAGATCGAAGACCAGCTGATGCCCAAACGCGCGCATCACCATGTCAACGTCGAGCACCTGATCCCGGCCGAGCTGATGGTGGAGAAGATTCGCGTCGCCGCGGCAACGCGGCGCGACCGCGACTTCGTCATCGTCGGCCGCACCAACGCCTGCCGAACCGACGGCCTGGACGAAGCGCTGCGCCGTGCCGAGGCCTACCGCCGCGCCGGCGCCGACATGCTGTTCGCGCTGCACGAAACGCCCGAGCAGGCGCGGGCCATCGGCGAGCGCATCGAGGGGCCGCTTTTCTACATGATGCTCGGCGGCGTGGCGTCGATCGGCATGTCGATCGCCGAGCTCGGGCGCCTCGGGCTACAAGCTGATCGTCGATTCGATGACGCCGCTGCTGGCGCGCGAGCGGGCGATGCGGCTCGCGTACGAAGCGCTGGCGCAGGAGCGGCCGGACCCGACCCTGGGCAGCGAGCGCGCCGACGAGACGCAGCGTGTGCAGGCGCTGATCGAGCTCGACAAGATGCTGGAAGTCGAACGCCGCACCGTGGAACGCATGGGCCTGCACAAGCAATGACCGTTCGCCCGCGATAAGATTAGTATTCGCATAGAAGCAAGTATGTTCGTATATACGACCACTGGCTGCACCCCCGGCCACGGCGACGCGGCGCTGCCGCGGCTCGACCCTTCAAGGAGGCTGCATTGAGCGGCGAAACCCTGTTCCACAGCCCGACCACCGTGCCCGAGTTGCTGCGCGCCTTCGCCGCAGCGCCACCCGGCGCCGAGGCAACGCGGCCACTCGCCGGCGGCAGCGACCTGATCGTGCAGATGCGCTCCGGCCGTCTGCGCGCCGGGCCGATCGTCGATCTGAAACGCGTGCCCGAGCTGATGGGCATCGCGCGCGACGGTGAAGGCTGGCGCATCGGCGCGGCCACGCCCTGCGCGCTGATCGGCGAGCACGTCGGGCTGCGTGCCGACTGGCCCGGCGTGGTCGAGGCCGCGATGCTGATCGGCTCGAAACAGGTGCAGGGCCGCGCCACGCTCGCCGGCAACCTGTGCAACGCATCGCCTGCAGCCGACAGCGTGCCGGCGTTGATCGCGGCCGGCGCGGTGGCGGTGATCGGCAAGGCGGATGCCAAGGGCGCGGTGACGACGCGCGAACTGCCGGTCGAAGCGGTGCCGAAGAGTCCGGGCCGCACGAACCTGGCGCCGGGCGAAGTGGTGCTGGCGCTGCGCCTGCCGAGCCGCGGCGCGCGCGCGGCCGACGCCTACTTGCGCCTGATTCCGCGCACGGAAATGGACATCGCGGTGGTCGGCTGCGGCGTGTCGCTGCAAGTCGATGCAAGCGGCCGCATCAGCGCCGCGCGCGTGTCGCTCGGCGCCGTCGCGCCGACCGCGCTGCTGGTGAGCGCCGCGGCCGACGCCATCATCGGCAGCACGCTCGACGACAACGCGCTGGCCAAGCTCGCCGCCGCCGCGAGCGCTGCCTGCAAGCCGATCGACGACAAGCGCGGCACCATCGCCTACCGCATCCACGTCGCCGGCGTGCTGGCGCGCCGCGCTGCGACCATCGCCTATCAACGCGCGCTGCAACGCGGCGCCGAGGGAAAAACAGCATGAGCAAACAAGCCATCAACGCCACCGTCAACGGCGAGGCCGTGACCTTTCTCGCCGCGCCCACGCAGACCCTGCTCGATGCGCTGCGCGACGAGCTCGGCCTGACCGGCACGAAGGAAGGCTGCGGCAGCGGCGACTGCGGCGCCTGCTCGGTACGCCTCGATGGCCGCCTCGTCTGCTCGTGCCTGGTGCTCGCGCCGGAGGCGCAGGGCCGCACGATCGAGACGGTCGAGGGCCTGGCGGTCAACGGCGTGCTGCATCCCGTGCAGCAGCAGTTTCTCGAGCACGCGGCGCTGCAGTGCGGCTTCTGCACGCCGGGTTTCCTGGTCGCGGCCAAGGACCTGCTCGATCGCAATCCGAACCCGACCGAAACCGAGATCCGCTTTGCCCTGGCCGGCAACCTGTGCCGCTGCACCGGCTACGACAAGATCGTGCAGGCGGTGCAGGCGGCGGCCGCGCAGATGCGCGGGCAAGCCGTACCCGCCGCATCCGGCAACCACGTTCGCGCCACCGCCGCGCTGGAGACCACGCGATGAACGACCGCACCCAACTCGAATCCGTTGCGCTCAAGGTCGTCGGCACGCGCCCGGTGCGCCCCGACGGTGCCGACAAGGTCACCGGCCGCGCCAACTTCGGCGCCGACCTGCGCCTGCCCGGCATGCTCGAAGGCCGCGTCAAGCGCAGCCCGCATGCGCATGCGCGCATCCTCGCAATCGACACCGCGGCGGCACGCGCGCTGGCGGGCGTCAAGGCCGTTGTCACCGCGGCCGACTTCCCGGACCTGGAAGCGATCGCCGCCGAGATCGGCGAAAGCGCTGCGACGCTGCGCGACATCGGCCGCAACGTGATGGCGCGCGACAAGGTGCTGTACGTCGGCCATGCGGTGGCGGCGGTGGCGGCCACGTCGGCCGAAGTTGCGCAGGCGGCGCTGGCGCTGATCGACGTGCGCTACGAAGTGCTGCCGCATGTGATCGAGGTCGAGGCCGCGATGGCGAACAACGCGCCGCTCTTGCACGCCGACATGTTCACCAAGGGCGTGACGCCGGTGCCCGCCAAGGCCTCGAACATCGCGCAGAAGCACTATCTCAGCCGCGGCGATGCGGCCGCCGCCTTCGCCGATCCGAAGCGCGCCGAAGTGGTGGTGCAGGGCCGCTACGTCACCGCGCCGGTGCACCAGGGCTACATCGAGCCGCATGCCTGCGTGGCTGCGGCCGGCGCCGATGGTCAGCATCAGCTCTGGGTGTCGACGCAGGGCCAGTTCGTGGTGCGCACGCTGTGCGCGCAACTGCTGGGCATGTCGCTGTCGGACCTGCGCGTGACGCCGGCCGAAATCGGCGGCGGCTTCGGCGGCAAGACCACCGTCTACCTCGAGCCGCTGGCATTGGCCTTGTCGCGCCAGTGCGGGCGGCCGGTGCGCATGGTGATGTCGCGCGCCGAAGTGTTCGAGGCCACCGGCCCGACCTCGGGCGGCGTCGTCGAGGTCAAGCTCGCCGCCACGCGCGACGGCATCATCACCGCCGCCGAGGTGGTGCAGAAGTTCCAGGCCGGCGCGTATGCCGGCGCGCCAGTCAACCAATCCGGCATGTGTTGCCTGGCGTCGTACGACATCGCCAACGTCTCGATCACCGGCTACGACGTCGTCAGCAACCGGCCCAAGGCCACCGCCTACCGCGCACCGGGCTCGCCGATCGGCAGCTTCGCCACCGAGAGCGCCATCGACGAACTCGCCGCCAAGCTCGGCATGGATGCGATCGAGCTGCGCCTGAAGAACATCGTGCACGACGGTGCCAAGTCGATCTACGGCGCGACGCTGCGCGACATCGGCTTTGCCGACACGCTGAAGGCGATCCAGGCGCATCCGCACTGGCGCGCGCCGCTGCCGCCCAACACCGGGCGCGGGGTGGCCTGCGGCTTCTGGTTCAACTACGGCGGCGAGTCGTCGGCGTCGGTGCACATCGCCGACGACGGCGGCGCCACCGTGGTCTCGGGCAACCCCGACATCGGCGGCTCGCGCGCATCGATGGCGATGATGGCCGCCGAAACGCTCGGCCTGCCGATCGAGCGCGTGCGCGCGATCGTCGGCGACACCGCCTCGGTGGGCTACTCCTTCGTCACCGGCGGCAGCCGCGTCACCTTCGCCACCGGCATGGCGGTGGTGCAGGCGGCGAAGAAAGTGGTCGACGATCTGAAGCGTCGCGCCGCGGCGATCTGGGAATGCGAGGTGGCGCAGGTCGAGTGGCACGACGGCGCCGCGCACTGCATGGACGCGAGCAAGGACCGGCCCGCACTGACGCTCAAGGCCATCGCCGCCAAGAGCGCGATGACCGGCGGGCCGATCGGCGCCGACGCCTCGGTCAACCCCGGCGGCTACAGCCCGGGTTTTGCGGCGCACATCTGCGACGTGGAAGTGGACCCGGACACCGGCCGCAGCATCGTCACGCGCTACACCGCGGCGCAGGACGTGGGCCGCGCGATCCATCCGGCTTACGTCGAGGGCCAGATCCAGGGCGGCGCGGCGCAGGGCATCGGCTGGGCGCTGAACGAGGAATACGTCTACGACGACAAGGGCGTGATGCAGAACGCGGGCTTCCTCGACTACCGCATGCCGGTGGCGAGCGACATGCCGATGATCGACACCATCCTGGTCGAGACCGCGCCGAACCCGCGCCATCCGTACGGCGCCAAGGGCGTGGGCGAAGCGCCGATCGTGCCGCCGCTGGCGGCTGTCGCGAATGCGGTGAGCCACGTCGTGGGCACACGCTTGCGCCAGCTGCCGCTGTCGCCGCCGCGCGTGCTGGAGGCGCTGCTCGCCAAGGGTTGAGCAGCGGCGCGATGCAATGGCGCATGTGATCACGATCGCGCAATCGGTGCGCGACCTGGCCGGCGGTCTGGACCGCTTCGAGGTCGACGCGCCGACGGTGCGCGCGCTGCTGGCCGCGCTCGATGAGCGTCATCCCGGCCTCGCCGAGCATGTGCGCGCGACCATGGCGATTGCCATCGACGGCGAGCTGCACCCGAACGCCTGGAACGAGCCGTTGACGAAAGACAGCGAAGTCGTGTTCGTGCCGATGATCGCGGGCGGCTGAGCGCCGTCGCGCAGGCGCGTCAGCCGCTCTGGCCTTGCCGCAGCGCTTCCAGCACGTGGGCCACCGCCGGCGAATTGCGCCTGTCGGCGTAGTAGAGGTGATAGCCGGGGTAGGTGACGGCCCAGTCATCGAGCACCAGGACCAGCCGGCCCGCCGCGACATGTTCGGCCACGAGGTCGCCGGGCACCCAGGCCAAGCCCTGTCCGGCCAAGGCCGCGGCGACGATCAGGTCACGCGTGTTGAAGACGAGCCGCCCCGTCACCTGCGCATTCATGCGCCGCCCGCGGCGACTGAACTCCCAGCTCAGCAGGCCTTCGTGCGCTGAAAGTCGAAAGCCGATGCAGTCGTGCCCGGTGAGATCCTGCGGCTTGCGGGGGATGCGATGCGAGGCAAAGTAGGCCGGGCTGCCGACCACGGCCGCGCGCATGTCGGGCGCGATGCGCACGGCGATCATGTCCTTGGCCACGTCGACGCCCAAGCGCACGCCGATGTCGAAGCGCTCGGCCACGATGTCGGTGAAACGGTTCTCGCTGCTGAGCTCGATGCGGATATCCGGGTACTTCGGCAACCAGGGCAGCAAGCGCGGCCACACCACCGTGCGCACGGCATGCTCGGTGGCCGCGATGCGCACGGTGCCGATCGGCTGGCCGCGCAATTCCCCCAGCGCCGTCAGTTCGGCTTCGATGTCCTCGAAGCGCGGGCCCACGGTCTGGTACAGCCGCTCGCCCGCCTCGGTGGGCGACACGCTGCGGGTGGTGCGATTGAGCAGCCGCAGATCGAGCTTGCGCTCGAGCGATCGGATCGTTTGGCTGAGGGCCGACTGCGACACCCCCATGTGCACAGCCGCCCGCGTGAAGCTCTTCGCGCGCACCACGGCGGCGAAGGCGGCGAGATCGTCGAAGCGTGCCATTGATAAGCAGTGCTGATCTGTCTATGAAGATAAAGCAGTCTAGTCATGCAATGAGGGCGTGCCTAGAGTGCGCTGTTTCGGCTTCGATCGGGCGCCACGTTGAACGAACTGGTCATCCACGCGCAAGGCAGTTTCGCCGTCGGCGGCACGGTGCTGCGCCATCCGGGCCGCTACGACGCCACGACGCGCGCGCCCGAAGGGCAGACGCTGCACGGCGATCACGCCTATGTCTTCTATCAGGTGCCGGCGAAGGCGCGAAAACTTCCGCTGGTGTTCCTGCACGGGCATCTGCAGTTCTCGAAGACCTGGGAGACGACGCCTGACGGCCGCGAGGGCTTCCAGAACCTGTTCCTGCGCCGCGGCCACAGCGTCTACCTGATCGATCAACCGCGGCGCGGCCGTGCCGGGCAGAGCACGCAGCCGGTGACGCTCACGTCCAGCCCCGAAGACCAAACCTGGTTCAACACCTTTCGCGTCGGCATCTGGCCCGAGTACTTCGCGGGCGTGCAGTTCGCGCGCGATGAGAAGACCCTGAACCAGTACTTCCGCCAGACCACGCCCAACACCGGCCCGTTCGACGTGCAGGTGGTGTCGGATGCGGTGGCCGCGCTGTTCGAGCAGATCGGCCCGGCCGTGCTCGTCAGCCACTCGCAAGGCGGCGGCGGCGGCTGGTTCGCCGCGCTGAAGAGCGGCAACGTGCGCGCCATCGTGTGCTACGAGCCGGGCAGCAACTTCATCTTTCCCGAAGGTGAAGTGCCGGCGCCGATGCCGAGTTCGGCCGGGCCGCTCGAAGCCCTCGGCGTGCCGCTGGCCGACTTCATGCGCCTGACGCGGATTCCGATCGTCATCTACTACGGCGACTACATCCCGGCCGAACCTTCGTCGAATCCGGGTCAGGACCAGTGGCGCGTGCGGCTGAACATGGCCAAGCTCTGGTCCGAGGCCGTGAATCGCCGTGGCGGCGATGTCAGCGTGGTGCACCTGCCGTCGATCGGCATCCGCGGCAACACGCACTTCCCGTTTTCCGACACCAACAACGTCGAGATCGCGGACCTGATGTCGCGTTTCCTCGAAGAGAAAAAGCTGAACTGACTGCCCAACAGGAGACACGAATGAACACCACCCCCTTCACGCGCCGCCAGATCGTCGGCGCCACCGCCGGCAGCGCTGGACTGTCGCTGCTCGGCGGCCATGCCTTCGCACAGCAACTCGCCTTGCCGAAGTCGCCGGTCGAGCTGAGCGTGCTCGACGGCGCCGGCAACCTGGCGTTGTCGCAACCGATCTTCGACAACTACCGCAAGCTGAAGCCGCAACTGGTCTCGAAGATCAGCTTCACCAAAGCACCGCAGCCCGAGATCGCATCCAAGCTCAAGGCCCAGCAAGCGGCCAACCGGGTGGACATCGATCTGTGCTGTCTCGGCTCATCCGGCGTCGCGCTCGGCATGGCCGACGGCGTGTACATGCAGTTGCTGCCGGCCTTTGCCAGCGCGCTGCCCAAGCTCGACGAGATCTACCTCGACGGTGCGAAGAGGATGCAGGCGGTGGTGCAGGGCCACGGCGTGGCGATGGGCTACTGCCCGTTCGGCCCGCTGCTCGAGTACATGCCCGACCGCGTGAAGAACGTGCCGACCACGGCCGAAGACCTGCTCGCCTGGACGCGCGCCAACAAGAACCGCTTCATGTACGCCAGGCCGGCCGCCTCCGGCATCGGCATCGCGTTCCTGCTCGGCCTGCCCTACATCCTGAAGGATGCCAATCCGAAGGATCCCATCAAGGGCTGGGACAAGACCTGGGCGTACCTCAAGGCCCTGGGCGAGAACATCGAGTACTACCCGCCCGGCACGGCCGCGCTGCTCAAGGAGTTCGGCGAAGGCTCGCGCGACATCATCCCCACGCTGACCGCGTTCGACATCAACCCGCGCGTGCTCGGCATCGTGCCCAAGGAGGCCAAGATCGTCGCGATCAAGGGCTTCCACTGGGTCAACGAGGCGCAGTTCTTCAGCGTGCCCAAGGGCGTGTCGAACGACAAGCTCGCAGTGATCCTCGACTTCATCAGTTTCGCGCTGACCAAAGAGCAGCAGGCCTACGTCTGGGACAAGGGCTACTTCTACCCGGGTCCGGCCGTGAAGGGCGTGCCGCTGGAGATGGCGCCGGCGGAGAGCCAAGCGGCGATCAAGGAGTTCGGCCGCCCCGAATACGCCGACCTCATCGCCAACAACCCCCACGAGACGCCTCTCGATCCTGCGCAGCAGGTGCTGGCCTTCCGGCGCTGGGACGAAGAGGTCGGCGGCGCCAAGCGCCGCTGATCCGCCCGCGTCCTGGTCATGACGATCCACGCCGGCAAGTTCGGCGAACTGCGGCTCGAGGGCCTGTGCCGCGATTTCGGCGCGGTCAACGCGCTGCGCAACGTCAACCTGACGATCCGACAGGGCGAATTCATCGCGCTGCTCGGCCCGTCGGGCTGCGGCAAGTCGACCACGCTCAACTGCATCGCCGGCCTGCTGCCTGCCACCGCCGGCGGCATCTGGCTCGACGACAGGCGCATCGACATGCTGCGCCCCGAGCAGCGCGGCTTCGGCATGGTGTTCCAGAACTACGCGCTGTTCCCGCACATGACGCGTGCGCAAGAACATCGGCTTCGGCCTGGCGATGCGCGGCATGGCCAAGGCCGAGGCCGATCGCCGCATCGACGAAGCGATCGCGCTGGTGCGTCTGCAGCAGCAGGAGCACAAGCTGCCCGGCCAGTTGTCGGGCGGCCAGCAGCAGCGCGTGGCGATCGCGCGCGCCATCGTCGTCGAGCCGCCGCTGGTGCTGATGGACGAGCCGCTGTCGAACCTCGACGCCAAGCTGCGCCTGGAGATGCGCGCCGAGATCCGCCGCATCCACAACACGCTCGGCTCGACCACGATCTACGTCACGCACGACCAGGAAGAGGCGCTGTCGCTGGCCGACCGCATCGTCGTGATGCGCGACGGCGAAGTGCGCCAGGTCGGCACGCCCGAAGACCTGTACGCGCGGCCGGATCATCTCGACGTCGCCGAGTTCATGGGCTTTCGCAACCGCATCGCCGGACGCGTGGTCGCGCTCGACGGCGACGTGGCGACGATCGATGCCGGGCAGGCACGCATCGCCGGGCGCGTGCGCGGCAGCGTGGCCGCTCGGCGCAACGGCGCTGGCTGCGATCCGGCCCGACGATCTGCACGTGCGGCCGCACGGCGACGGCATCGCGGCCACCGTCGACCGCCACCGAGTTTCGCGGCCGACGAGTTCGTCGGCTTCGGTCGTGCGGCGACAGGGCGTCGATCTGTCGTTTCACGCGCCGTCGCGCGCTCGACCACCGGCGCGACGGTGCACGTGGGCGCCGATGCCGAGCGCGTGCTGGTCTATGCGGAGCCGCCGTCGTGAGCGCGCCGCATCGATCGAAGCGATCCCGCTGCGCCAGCGTCTGGCCGCGCGCGGCATCGACAGCCTGACGCTGCTCGTGCTGCCGGCCGTGCTGTTCGTGCTGGCCGCTGTTCATCTACCCGTTCCTCTACGGCCTGTGGCTGTCGTTCCAGCCCAAGGCGCGGCGGGGCGCTCGCCAACTACGCGACCTTCTTCTCCGACAGCTTCTTGTACGACACGATCGGCACGACGCTGAAGCTCGCGCTGCCGGCGACGCTGGTCAACCTCGCTGCTCGCGCTGCCGATCGCGTTCCGCGTGCGCCACATGCGCCACCAGCGCGTGCTGACGACGATCCTCGTCATTCCGATCACGCTCGGCACGGTGCTGATCGCCGAGGGCCTGCTCAACTATCTCGGGCCGCAGGGCTGGTTCAACCGCACGCTGATGGGCCTGGGCCTGATGTCGTCAGCCGGTCAAGCTGCTGCACAACTACTGGGGCGTGTTCATCTCGCTGGTGCATCGCGGGCTTCCCGTTCACCTTCCTGCTGACGCTGTCCTACCTCACCGGCATCGACCCGGCGCTCGAGCAGGCGGCCGCCACGCTCGGCGCCGGGCCGTGGCAGCGCTTTCCGCCGCGTGCTGCTGCCGCTGCTCGCGCCGGGCCTGGCGATCACCTTCTGCCTGGCCTTCGTGCAGGCGTTCTCGGTGTTCCCCTCGGCCGTCCTGCTCGGTGCGCCCGCCGGGCCGACGCGGGTGATCTCGATCGCGGCCTACAACGCGGCCTTCGAGCAGTACGACTATTCGCTGGCGTCGGCGATCGCGATGATCATGGGCGTCGTGCAGCTCGCGATCGTGGTCGCGGTGCTCGGCGTGCGCGCGCCTGTTCTACCGCGGCCCGGTCGCGGCGGCGAAGGGGTGAGGCGATGGTGAAGAACGAGTCGCTCGCCTCGCGCCTGTGGAACAGCGCCATCTGGGTGCTGGTCGGCTTCTTCGTCGTCAACCTGTTCGCGATGATCGCCACCGTGGTCACCAGCTCGTTCGCGACGCGCTGGCTCGGCACCTGGCTTCCCGCGGGCTGGACGACGCGCTGGTACGAGGCGCGCGTGGGACGAGTTCCAGCTCGGCGACGTGCTCGCCGTCACCTTCAAGATGGCCTTCCTGGTGGTGGCGCTGACGGCGCTGATCGGCGTGCCCGCGGCCTATGCGCTGGCGCGGCGCGAATTTCCCGGCAAGCGGCTCGTGATGCTGCTGTTCCTGCTGCCGCTGCTGGTGCCGCCGATCACCTACGGCATCCCGATGGCCACCGTGCTCTACCGCGCCGGCCTGGCCGGCAACATGTCGGGCGTGGTGCTCGCCAACCTGGTGCCGGCGGTGCCCTTCGTCATCCTCGTGATGATTCCCTTCATCGAGCAGATCGACCCGCGCATCGAGGCCGCGGCGCGCGTCTTCGGCGCCAACACGCCGCGCCTGTTCTTCCACGTGCTGCTGCCGCTGCTGCTGCCGGGCATGCTGGCGGCGCTGCTGCTGGTGCTGGTGCGCACCATCGCGATGTTCGAGCTCACCTTCCTCACCGCCGGGCCGTCGAGCCAGACCCTGGTGGTCGCGCTGTACTACGCGGTTTTCTCGCCCGGCGTGCGCGCGAGCGCACTCGATCGACGCGATGGCGGTGATCTACATGGCCGACCACGCTGATCTGGCTGCTGATCGCGCTGCGCTTCGTCAACCCGACGCAGATCGTCGGGCGTGCCAGACAACCCGCGATGCACTGATGACCACCCCGAAAGCAAGCGCCATGCGCAGGATCGAGTCGTTCATTCAAGCGCTGACCGCGATCGTCGTGCTGATGGCGTCGGCGCCGATGGCGGTCGCCCAGGCGGTGAGCATCCCGCCGCTGATCCGCTTGGTGGTGCCCTTTGCGCCGGGGTCCACCACCGACCACGTCGCACGCGCCACCGCCGCGCAGCTCGCACTGCGGCTCGGCACCACCGTGATCGTCGAGCACAAGCCGGGTGCCTCGACGATGATCGGCGCGGGCGCGGTGGCCAACGGCCCGCGCGATGGCTCGATGCTGCTCGTCACCACGCCGAGCACCGTCAGCGCCGCGGCCACGCTGCAGAAGGCGCCGTTCGACATGAACAGGGACCTGGTGCCGATCGCAATGCTCGGCGACGGGCCGATGATGGTGGGCGCGTCCGCGCAGTCCGGCATCAAGACGCCGGCGGACTTGGTGGCCGCGGCGCGTGCCAAGCCCGACAGCGTGACCTACGGCACCTCGGGCGTCGGCTCGCTGCCCCACTTGTCGGCCGAGCTGTTCGCCGACGCGGCAAGGATCCAGCTCAAGCACATTCCCTACAAGGGCGGCGGAGCCGCGGTGGTGGATCTGGCCGCGGGCACCATCGACATCATGTTCGCTACCTACTCGACGCTGGCGCCGCACATCCAGGCCAGTCGCGCGGTCGCGATCGCCGTGACCTCGCGTCAGCCGAGCCCCGCTTAGCGCTGGCACGCCGGCGCCGGCGGGCTGGAAGGGGCAGCCGGGGCGCCGCACCGGTCTGGCGCCGCCGCCGCTCTAGGCACATAATGCACAATGCATTAAGAGCGCCCCATGACCGCACCCCTGTCCCGCCCCCTCGAAGGCATCCGCGTCCTCGATCTCACCGTCGCGCTCGCCGGCCCCTACGGCGCCACGCTGCTCGGCGGCCTCGGCGCCGAGGTGATCCACATCGAAGCGCCCGGCGAGGGCGAGATCGCGCGCACCAACCCGCCCTTCGTCGGCCCGCGCGGCATCAGCTTCGAGCCCAAGGCCGCCGACGAGGTGTCGCTGACGATCGTCAACCGCGGGCGCAACAAGAAGAGCGTGACGCTCGACCTCAAGTCGGCCAAAGGCCGCGAGCTGTTCTTCCGCCTGGTCGAACAGTCGGACGTGATCATCGAGAACATGAGCGAGGGCACGGCCGAGCGCCTGGGCGTGGGCTACGCCGCTGCGAGCCGCGTCAACCCGCGCATCGTCTACTCGTCGATCAGCGCCTTCGGCGAGCCCAGCATCTATCCCGGCCTGAAGGGCATGGACATCCTGGTGCAGGCGCTGTCGGGCCTGATGGAAGTGACCGGCTTCGCCGACGGCCCGCCGACGCGCGTCGGCATCCCGGTGGCCGACCTCACCACGCCGCTGTTCGCGGTCAACGGCATCCTCGCCGCGCTGATCCAGCGCGGGCGCACCGGCGAGGGCCAGCATGTCAAGGTGTCGATGCTCGACTGCCTGGCGTCGATGGTGGCCGAAGAACACTTCGACATCGCCGCCGTGGACGGCGCGCCGATGCGCACCGGCAATTCGCATGATCGCCTGGTGCCCTTCGGTGTCTATCCCTGCAGCGACGGCTTCGTGTCGATCTGTGCCTTCCGGCCGGAGTGGATGAAGGGCCTGGCGGACGCGATGGGCCGGCCCGAACTGCCCGCCGATCCGCGCTTTTCCAGCCGCGGTCCGCGCATGAAGCATGCGAACGCGCTCAACGAGTTGATCGAGGCCTGGACGCGCACGCTGACCACTGCCGACGTGGTGCGCGAGCTGTTCGAGCAGCGCGCCGTGCCCGCCGTGCGCGTGCGCACGCCTGTCGAGGTGCTGCACGACCCGGTGCTGCACGAGCGTGGCGCGGTGGTGCAGTTGCAGCATCCGAGCATGGGTGACGTGAAGGCCGTGGGCATGGGCAACCCGATCCGGTTCTCGAAGGCGCATGCGCAGTTCGACATTCCGGCGCATGACATCGGCCAGGCCAATGCAGAGATCTACGGCGGCTTGCTGAAGTTGAGCCAGCACGAGATCGACGCCCTGCGTGCCGCGGGTGTGATCTAGGAGCGCCGACACATGGGACCGCTCGCGGGCATCAAGGTGGTCGAGCTGGCCGGCATCGGCCCGGGGCCGTTGGCGGCGATGTTCCTCGCCGATCTGGGCGCGACGGTGATCCGCGTCGATCGCAAGCAGCCCTCGGGTCTGGGCACCGAGCGTCCGATCGAGTACGACCTGGCGCTGCGCAACCGCAAGTCGATCCGCGTCGACCTGAAAGATCCGGCCGGCGCGGCGCTCGTGCTCGATCTCGTCGCGCAAGCCGATGCGCTGATCGAAGGTTTTCGCCCGGGGGTCACCGAGCGCCTGGGGCTTGGCCCCGACGTGTGCCTTGCGCGCAACCCGAAGCTCGTCTATGGCCGTGTCACCGGCTTCGGCCAGCACGGGCCGCTGGCGCAGGCCGCCGGGCACGACATCAACTACATCGCCATCACCGGCCTGCTGCACGCCATCGGTCGCGCCGGGCAAGCGCCGACGATTCCGCTCAACGTCATGGGCGACTACGCGGGCGGCGCGCTCTACCTGGCTTTCGGCATTGTCTCGGCCCTGCTCGAAGCGCGCAGCTCGGGCCAGGGCCAGGTGATCGACGCGGCGATGGCCGATGGCGTGGCCTCGCTGATGACGGTGCTCGGCGGCGTGCGCCTCTCGGGCCGCGGGCGTGGCGAGCGCGGCACCAACTTCCTCGACTCGGGCGCGCCGTTCTACGAAGTCTATGAATGTGCCGACGGCAAGTACCTGTCGATCGGCCCGATCGAGGCCAAGTTCTACCGCGTCTTGCTGCAGCACCTCGGGCTCGATGCCGCCGAGACCGCTGGCCTGCTCGACGCGCAATGGGACGAGTCGCAGTGGCCGCGCGCCAAGGCCGTGCTCGCGGCGCGATTCAAGACGCGCGCGCGCGGCGAGTGGGAGCGCGCCTTCGAAGGCGCCGAGGCCTGCGTCTCGCCGGTGCTCGATTTCGACGAGGCGCCCGAGCATCCGCACTTCAAGGCGCGCGCCACCTTCATCGACGTCGCCGGTGTGACGCAGCCCGCGCCCGAGCCGCGCTTCTCGCGCAGCGTGCCGCACCACCCCGAGCCGCCCGCGCCGCTGACCACCGACAACGCCGCTGCCGCGCTCGCCGCCTGGCTGCCCGAGCACGAAATCGCCACGCACCGCGCGGCCGGCCACTTCATCTGAGCAAGGAGCATCCGAATGAGCCAACCCACCCGCAACCCGAACCTCGCGCGCGAGACCTTCGGCGACATCGCGCCCAAGCTGGCCGAGCTCGCCGATGAAGTGCTGTTCGGCGATGTCTGGGAGCGCCCCGAGCTGAACAAGCGCGACCGCAGCCTCATCACCTGCGCCGCGCTCGTGGCCGGCGGGCGTACCGAGCAGATGGGCGTGCACTTCCCGCGCGCCATCGCCAACGGCGTGACCCAGGCCGAGTTGGTCGAGATGATCACGCACCTGGCGTTCTACAGCGGCTGGCCGAACGCGATGTCGGCGATCACGCGCGTGCGCGAGATGCAGCAGGCCGCCAAGAAGTGAGGCGATCGTGACCACGGCAACTCACGCGGACGCGCTGGCCCGTTTGATCGAGCGCGCCGCGATCGAGGACGCCATGCGCGTCTATGCGCGCGGCGTCGATCGCGGCGACTGGGCGCTCGTGCGCGCGGCCTACCACCCGGACGCGTACGACGACCACGGCGACTACAAGGGCCCGGTGGAAGGGCTGATCGCCTGGCTCGAGCAGCGCTTTGCCGGCGTCGACAACTCGATGCATTTCCTCGGTCAGAGCCTGATCGAATTCGGCGGGCCGGATCTCGCGCTGGCGGAAACCTACTTCGTCAGCCAACGCCTGCGCGCGCTGACGGACGAAGAGCGCAAGGCGCTCGGCGCGCGCGACGCGATGAGCCGCCAGGCCTGGGGTCGCTATGTCGATCGCTTCGAGCGCCGCGACGGCGGGCCCTGGCTCGTGGCGCGGCGCATCGTCGTGCTCGAGTCGAGCTTCACGTCGGTGGCGCTCGGCGGGCAGCGCGGTGGACCGGCGCTGTGGGGACAGCGTGACCGCAGCGATGCGGTCTACCAGGCGCGCGCGCAGATCCTCGGCGACCGCTGAAAGTCCTCAGGCATCGCGCGGCGTGCTGTGCCCCGAAGACAGCGCGACCTGTCCGCCATCGACGTTCATGATCAGGCCGTGCACCTGGCTGGCCTCGTCGGACGCGAGGAACAGGATCGCATGCGCCTGCTCTGCCGGCTCGGCCGCGCGCCCGAGCGGGATGCGGCGCTCACGTTCGACGAACATCTGCGGGTTCTTTGCCTTGTCGGCTTGCGACAGGTTGCTCCAGGTCATGCCGGGGCAGACGGCATTGACGCGGATGTTGTACTGCGCCCAGTCGATCGCCAGCGCCTTGGTCAGGCCGACCACGCCGTGCTTCGAGGCGACGTAGGCGGCGGCATTGGGAATGCCGACCATGCCGGCCATCGAGGCGACGTTGACGATGGTGCCGGCGCGGCGCGGGATCATCGAGCGCGTTGCCGCCGCCTGCGCCCAGTAGAAGCTGCCGTCGAGGTTGACGGCCATCACGCTTCGCCAGTCTTCGATCGACAGTTGGCCCGAAGGCGCGCGCCGCATGATGCCGGCGTTGTTGACGAGCACGTCGATGCGGCCGAAGGCCCGCATCACGGCATCGGCATGTTCGCCCACCTGGCGCGCATCGCTGACGTCGCCGGCCAGACCGAGTGCGCGACCTCCCTCGGCCTGCAGAGTGCCCACGGCCGCGTCCACCGACTGCTGCGTCAGATCGATGGCGACGAGTTGCGCGCCTTCACGCACGAAGGCCTGGGCGGCGGCCAGGCCGATGCCGCCGGCGGCACCGGTGACGACGACGACTCGATCCTCGAAGCGCATGCGCATGGCCGGCCTTTCGCGACACAAGGGTCACGCAACAACAATGGATAATATATTATGCGCAAAGCCAAGTCGCCCGCACTGAAAGGATGAGCCGCATGCACCCGACGCAACCCCTCGGTCGACGCCCCGTGGTGACGGCGCTGGCCGCCCTGGCCGCGCTCTTCGCCGCACCCCTGTGCGCGCAGGAGGTCTACCCCGCGCGGCCGATCAGAATGCTCGTCGGCTATGCGCCCGCCAGCGGCGCCGACGTGGTGGCACGTCTGGTGGCCAACAAGCTCGGCGAGTCGCTGAAGCAGGCCGTGGTGGTCGAGAACAAGGCCGGCGCCGGCGGCGTGATCGCGGCGCAGGAGTTCTTGCGCGCGCCCGCCGACGGCTATTCGCTGATGCTCGCGGCGATGCCACAGATGATCATCAGCGCCGCGGCCAATCCGAAGCTGCCGTTCAACCCGCTGCGCGACTTCGCGCCGGTGGCGCAGGTGGTCAGCGTCGATCTGGTGTTGATCGTCAACCCGCAGAAGATCGCTGCGACGACCTTCAAGGACTTCATTGCCCACTCGCAGCAGCAGCCGATCAACTTCTTCGGCACGCCCGGGCCGGGCAGCGTCGGCCATTTCCTGGCGACGATGTTCGCGGACTCGGTCAAGGCCAAGGTCGAACCGGTGCACTTCAAGGCCACCGGCGACTCGCTCACCGCGCTGATCAGCGGTGACATCCACGCGCTCTTCGTGTCGTACCCGGTGGCGGTGGGCCTGGCCAAGTCGGGCAAGGTGAGGGCGCTGGCCGTCACCGCCGCGGCGCGATCGCCGCTCTATCCCGACGCGCCGACGATGCGCGAACTCGGCCATGCCGACCTCGAGGCGGGCTCCTGGTACGGCGTGTTCGCGCCCGCCAACACGCCGGCCGCGATCCTCGACAAGCTCAGCGCGGAAATCCTGAGCGCAGCCAAGACGCCCGAGATGCGCGCCAAGTTCGACGAAGCCGGCATGAGCCTGGCCGCACTGAACCGCGACGAATTCGCGCGCGGCATGAAGGACGACCTGGCGCGCTGGGACAAGGTGGTGAAGGCGTCGGGGTTCACGCTCAAGGATTGAGCCGCGACCGGTCGCGGCCGGAACGCGCGTCTGGCTTCTACTTCGCCGGCGCCAGGTTCGCCGCGCGCACGACCTTGCTCCACATCTCGATTTCCTTGCGCGTCAGCGTGTTGATGTCTTCGCCGACCAGGTCCAGCGGGTCCATGTTGGCGCGCGCCAGGGTCTCGACGAAGCCCGGCGACTTCGCCGCCCTGACCAGCAGTTCGCGCATCGCCGTCACCACCTCGGGGGGCGTCTTCGCCGCGAAGTAGGTGGCAAACCAGGCGGTCACGTCGTAGTCCGCCACGCCTTCCTCGCGCACGGTCGGCAACTGGGGCAGGGTGGCGGAGCGCGTGGCGCCGCTGACGGCCAGGCCGCGCACGCGAGCGCTGTCCCAGTGCGGCCTCACGCTGGATGCGTCGACCATCATCAGATCGACTTCGCCGGCGGCCAGCGCGGTCGTGCCGGCGGCGGTGGTCTTGTACGGAATGTTCAGCAGGTTGATGCCGGCCAGGCTCTGCAGCAGTTCGCCCGCGAGGCGCGTGGTGGTGGTGGAACTGGCGAAGGTGTACTTGCCTGGATTGGCCTTGGCCGCCGCGACGAAGTCGCGTGCGCTCTTGAACGGCGTGCTCGGGCCGAGGTTGAAGGTCAGCATCACCTTGCTGATGCCGACCAGCGGAATGAAGTCGCGCAGCGGGTCATACGGCAGGTTCGGGATCATGATCGGGTTCAACACCGGCGTCGAACTGCTCACCAGCAGCATGGTGTAGCCGTCGGCGGGCGCGCTCATCAGCGCCTGCACGCCGATCACGGTCTCGGCGCCCGGCTTGTATTCGATCACCGTGTTCAGGCCCGACACATCGGTGATGGCCTTGGCGAAGGATCGCGTCAGCACGTCCGACGCCGAGCCCGGGCCCTGCGGCAGGATGATCTTCAGCGGCTTGGACTTGTCGGGATAGGTCTGCGCACTGGTTGCGCCCGCAACCAGTGCCAGGCAGAGCATCAGGCATCGCGTCAGGTATCGAATCAGTTGCATCGCGGTTCCTTGGATCGAGAAGGTATGAACGCCTTTGTCACGTCGAGCGCGGCCTGGGTCCATGCGGGTTTTCACGCGCCGGCGTGGGACCGGTCGGGCAGCTTGGGCACCAGCAGGAAGAAGATCGAACCGAGCCCGGCCATCGCACCGAGGATGGTGAAGCCCAGGCGGTAGTTGCCGGTGGCATCGGCGAGCACGCCGGCGATCATCGGGCCGCTGACCTGGCCGATCAGCACGATGCCCATCGACAGGCCGAGGATCGCGCCGATGGCACGGCGGCCGAAGTGGTCGGCGCGCATCGCCTGCATCAACGGCCCGCGCAGGCCCCAGGCGAAACCGTGCGCGATGGCCGCGGCGAGCACCGCCGCCATCGAGCTTGCATAGGCGAGTGTGAGCAGGCCGGTGGCGTGCAGCAGCAGGCAGCCGGCGCTGGTCCGCGCCTTGTCCCAACGGTCGCCCAGCACGCCGCTGGTGAACAGGCCGATGGCATACGCCACCGTCTGCACGCTCAACATCAGCGCGGCTTGCGCCAGGCTGTAGCCCAGGCCCTCCTTGACGTGCGTGACGGCGTGCACCTGGAACGCGCTGACGACGAAGAGCGCGCTTGCGTGGCCGAGTCCGAGCAGCCAGAACGCGCGCGATCGCAGCGCTTGCGCGACGGTGGCGCCTTGGCTGTACGGATCAACGATGGCTGTGGCTGCCATCTCGTTCGCTGCGCTGTTGTCGCCTGCGATGCGCGCTGGCGGCGCGATGCCGTCGATGTACTGCCCCAGATCCTGCGGCCGCCGATGCAGCGCCGCCGACAGCGGCAGGCCCACCAGCAGCGCGATCAACCCCGAGCCGAAGGCCGTTGCACGCCAGCCGAAGGTCTGCAGCGACCAGGCGATGACAGGCGCCACCAGGCCGGCACCGACGAGGCTGATCTGCAGCATCGACAAGGCGCGGTTGCGGTGGCGCTCGAACCAGTTGATCACCGCCACCGAGAGCGTGAAGTAGCCGGCCAAGCTGATGCCGATTGCGATCAGCAGGTAGATGGCGTAGAAGCTCGCCAGCGATGTGGCGGTGGACAGCAGCATCATGCCGCCGCCGAACAGCACCAGCCCGGCGCGCACCAGGCCGCGCGTGCCGAAGCGGTCGACGATCCAGCCCTGCACCGGGCCGAGCAGCGCGCCCTCGACCTGCTGCATCGCCGCCAGGCCCGACAGCGCCGTCTTGCTCCAGCCTTCGGTGTCGCGCAGCACTGCGACGTAAGAACCGAAGGCCTGCGTCATCAGCCCCGCGATCAGGAAGTGCAGCCCGGCCGCCGAAGCGACCAGGCGCCAGCCGTGAAAGCCGGGGACGCTTTCGCTGGCCGTCGGTATTGCGCCATTCGTCGGCGCGGCCCGCGTCGGCTCCGGCGACGCGAACTCGCTGTCGATCGTCATTCGCTGTCCACCTTGGCGACGAACAGCGTCGGCCACTTGCGGCGCACCAACTCGCCGTCGCGTGCGTAGGCGATGCAACTGTCGATGGCCGGCCGGCGCCCCTGCGGCGATTGCTCGGCCTGCTGCAGGCGGTGCAGCGTCAGCGCCTGAAACGCCGTGGCCGCCATCGGCACCATCAGATTGCGCAGGTGCTCGCAACTGGCGGCGCCGGCCAGGCGCTGCTTCACCTCCGCGGCCCAGCCCCTGCTCATGCGCGCGCCGATCAGCGCCTTCAAGCTGGCCGGCCCACCGCTGCAAGTGTCGTAGGGCACCGCATCGGCTACGGCGATGACGTCGTGCACCAACATCTCCTCGTCGAAGACGATGCGCACGCTCATGTCGTGCACCGCCGCGCCGGCCGCGACCACGCGCTCGTCGCTCGGCGGGCGGAAGTCGAAGGGCTTGGTGTCGAGCAACCGGCCCTCGACTTCGTACAGGCCGTCGCCCCGGCGGTAGCCGGTGATCGTCGTGGTGCGCGTGTGCAGCGCCTCTCGTGTGCTCGCTGTCGTGGTCGTCGGCTCGTCAGGCATGGTGGCTGCGCCGCCGCGGCAACTCGACGGGCGACTGGTCGGTGTTCATGCCCGGGTGGTCGGGCGGGATCTCTGCGGCGATCTTGTAGCTGCCGCTGCAGCGCGCGACGAGATGGCCGTCGGCCTGCACCAGGCCCTGCGCGAAGACCATCGAGCGTGTCACCTTCAGCACCTGCGGCTCGCCTTCGAGCCACTCGCCGGCATGCGCCGCGCCGATGAAGTCGATCTGCAGGCCGACGGTGGGCAGGAAGCGGCGCTGCTTGGCGAGCTGCGGATGGTGCTCGTACATCGCCTGCGGCATCATCATGTCGATGAAGGTGGCGATCATGCCGCCGTGGCAGTGGCCCATCGTGTTGCAGTGGCGCCGTTGCAGGCGCAGTCCCAGCTTGACGCGGCCATCGGCCTCGCGCCGCACGTAGAACGGCCCGTTGGCGGCGATGAAGGCGCCGCCCATCGGCACTGGCACGAAGCCCGGGGGAATCGGTTGGACGATCGTCTCGGCCATGCGGGGGCGGGGTTCTTGGCTGCGCTGCGTGTCAACCCCGTCCAACCCGATGGCCGCCGGAGTCGTAGTTGTGCATTATGCATCCTGAGTGTCGCAGCCACACGGCCTGCACAGCATGACCACCTCGCCAGACTCCTCCAGCGCACCGATCACGATCGCCAAGCAGGGCAGCTTCTACGTCGGCGGTCGTCAGGTCACCGCCGCCGGCAACTACGACGCGGTCAGCACGCCGGCGCCGGGCAACGCCGGCCAGACTTACTGGGTGGACCAGATGTACGTGCAGTACCAGGTGCCCCCCGATGCGCGCAAGCTGCCGCTGGTGCTGGTGCACGGCGGTGCCGGCACGGGCAGCGTCTGGGAAAGCACGCCGGACGGGCGCGAAGGTTTCCAGACGATCTTCCTGCGCCGCGGCTACGCGGTCTACATCGTCGACGTGCCGCGTGGCGGACGTTCAGGCTTGCCCAGCTTCAACGGCGACTTCGGCAAGCTCGACGACGCGCAGCAGCTCATCCCGCCGCGCAGTGCGCGGCCCGGTCGCGAGCACGCTTGGTCGCGCTGGCGCTTTGGGCCCGAGTACCCGCAGACCTTTGCGCAGCAGGCGTTTCCGATGGACGCGGTCGATCCGTTCATGAAAGCGGTGCGGCCCATCACCTCCGACGATCCTGAAGCCATCAGCCGCGCGCTGATCGCGCTGCTCGACAGGATCGGCCCGGCCATCATCGTCACGCACTCCAACGGCGGCCTGTGGGGCTGGCTCGCCGGCGCGCGTTCGGCCAAGGTCAAGGCCATCGTCAGCTACGAGCCGAGCTACGTCCTGCCGCGCGGCGAAGCGCTGCCGGCCGGGCCGGCGCGCAGTTCCAATCAACCGGCCGGCACGCCGATCGCCCCGGAAGAGTTCGCGCACCTGGCGAAGATTCCCGTGCAGGTGGTGTTCGGCGACAACATCCCGAAGCAGCCGGTGCGCGACCAGCCGGCCGATGGCCGTCGCCTGCAGGTGCAGGATGCCCCCTGGTTCATCGATGCGCTGAACCGGCGCGGCGGCAAGGCGAGCCTGCTGCTGTTGCCCGAGGTGGGCTTGCGCGGCAATTCGCACTTCATGTTCTCGGATCTGAACAACGTGCAGGTGGCCGATCAGCTCTCGGCCTTCCTCGCGCGGCACGGGCTGGATGCGCGCTAGACGGCGCTAGACGCCGGTCTACACCTTGACCGCCTGCTGATCGAGCGCCAGCGCCACGAAGTCCACGAACGCGCGCACGCGCGCGGCCAGCTGATGCCGCTGCGGATAGACCGCGTGGATGTCCGCATCGGGCGTGCCGTACTGCGGCAGCACCGGCACCAGGCGGCCGTTTTTCAGGTAGCGGTTGATGTCCCACTCGGCGCGCATCAGGATGCCGTGGCCGTCGAGTGCCCAGTTGACCGCGATCTCGCCGTCGTTGGTGGTCAGGTTGCCGCGCGTCTTCACGGCCTCGGTGCTTGCGTTCTTGCCGCGACCGCTGGTCAGGCGCCACACGCCATAGGCTTCTTCGCCCTGGCGGATGCCGATGCAGTTGTGCTTGGTGAGGTCGTTCGGCACCTTGGGCGTGCCATGCTTTGCCAGATACGCCGGTGCCGCGCACAGCAGGCGCCGGTTCGGCGCGATGCGGCGCGCGATCACGCGCGCGTCGGGCGGCGCGCCGAAGCGGATGCAGACGTTGAAGGCGTCGTCCGTCAGCGCGGGAGGGTTGACCGAGAGCTGCAGCTGCACTTGCACCTGCGGGTGCTTGCGCACGAAGCGCGAGATCAGCGGCGCGACGTGGCTGCGGCCGAAGCCGAGCGTGGCGTTGACGCGCAGCAGGCCCTGCGGCATGGCTTTCGACACGCCGAGCAACTGCTGCATGTCGTCGATCTCGCTCAGGATCTTGCGCGCATGTTCGAGCACCAGTTCGCCCTCGGGCGTCAGGCTCATGCGCCGCGTCGTCCGGTTGACCAGCGACACGCCGACGCGCGACTCCATCAGCGCCAGGTGCTTGCTCACCGCCGGCGTGGTGATGCCCAGTTCGCGCGCCGCGGCGCTCAGGCTGCCGGCGCCGGCCAGCGCGCTGAAGAAGCCGAGGTCGGCGGGTTGGATCGCAGCCGTCATGCGCGCACTCGATTGTTGACTTCAGGTGAACGATGGATTCACTTTAGCCGTGAGCGCGCGCGCCGTCCATTTCCTACAGTCTGTCCATCGTTCACCACGGAGACAGACCGCATGAAGACCTACCGAATCGCCACCATTCCCGGAGACGGCATCGGCAAGGAAGTGATTCCTGCCGGCCGCCAGGTGCTCGAAGCCCTCGCCACCACGACCGACGGCGTGCGTTTCGAGTTCGAGAATTTCGGCTGGGGCGGCGACTGGTACCGCGCGCACGGCGTGATGATGCCGAACGACGGCCTCGACGCGATCCGCAACAAGGACGCGATCCTGTTCGGCAGCGCCGGCGATCCGCACATCCCCGACCACATCACGCTGTGGGGCCTGCGCCTGAAGATCTGCCAGGGCTTCGACCAGTACGCCAACGTGCGCCCGACGCGCATCCTGCCCGGCATCGACGGCCCGCTGAAGCGCTGCAAGCCCGAGGATCTGAACTGGGTCATCGTGCGCGAGAACTCCGAAGGCGAATACGCCGGTGTCGGCGGCCGCGTGCACCAGGGGCATCCGATCGAAGCCGCCACCGACGTCTCGATGATGACGCGCGCCGGCGTCGAACGCATCATGCGATTCGCCTTCAGGCTGGCGCAGTCGCGTCCGCGCAAGCTGCTGACCGTGATCACCAAGAGCAACGCGCAGCGCCATGCGATGGTGATGTGGGACGAGATCGCCCTGCAGATCAGCAAGGAGTTCCCGGACGTGACCTGGGACAAGGAACTGGTCGATGCCTCGACGGCGCGCATGATCAACCGCCCGGCGTCGCTCGACACCATCGTCGCCACCAACCTGCACGCCGACATCCTCTCCGACCTCGCCGCAGCGCTGGCCGGCAGCCTGGGCATCGCGCCCACCGGCAACATCGATCCCGAGCGCCGCTACCCGTCGATGTTCGAGCCGATCCACGGCTCGGCCTTCGACATCATGGGCAAGGGGCTGGCCAATCCGGTCGGCACCTTCTGGTCGGTGGTGATGATGCTCGAGCACCTCGGCGAGAGCGCAGCGGCCCGGCGCCTGATGCAGGCCATCGAGCAGGTCACCGCCAACCCGGCGTTGCACACGCGTGATCTCGGCGGCAAGGCGAGCACAGCCGATGTGACGCGAGCCGTGTGCGAGCTGCTCACCAGCAACAGCAAGCGCAAGGCGGCCTGATCATGAAGACCACTCACGCCATGAACCGTCGCCTCGCAGTCCATTCCATCGCCATCGCCGCGGCGCTGTCGTGCAGCAGCGCCTTCGCGCAAGCCACTTCGACAGGCTCAGGACAGGCCTGGCCGAGCAAGCCGATCAGCCTGATCGTGCCGTTCCCCGCCGGGGGCACCACCGACGTGCTGGCCCGCGCGCTCGCCGACAAGCTCAGCGCCAGCCTCGGCCAGACCGTGATCGTCGAAAGCAAGCCCGGCGCCGGCGCCACGCTCGGCGCCGACTTCGTCGCCAAGGCCAAGCCCGACGGCTACACGCTGCTCGTCGGCGCGGTGCATCACACCATTGCTTCGAGCGTCTACAAGAAACTGCCCTACGACTTCCAGAAGGACCTGGCGCCGATCACCACAATCGCGCTGGTGCCCAACGTGCTGGTGGTGAACGCGAGCACGCCCGCCAAGAACGTGAACGAGCTGGTGACCATGCTCAAGGCGCAGCCCGGCAAGTACAACTATGGCTCCAACGGCAACGGCACCGCGCAGCACCTGATCGGCACGCAGTTCGAGAACCTCACCGCCACCGACGTGGCCCACATCCCGTACAAGGGCAGTGGCCCGCTCACCACCGATCTGCTCGGCAGCCAGGTGACGATGTCGTTCGATACCGTGACCCCCGTGCTGCAGCACATCAAGAGCGGCAAGCTGCGCGCACTCGCCGTCACCACTGGCAAGCGCTCATCGGCGTTGCCCGAGGTGCCCACGCTCGACGAAGCCGGCTTGAAGGGCTTCGACATCGGCACCTGGTTCGGCGTGCTCGCGCCGGCCGCCACGCCCAAGGACATCCAGGCGCGGCTGAATGCCGAGATGGTCAAGGCCATCCAGTCGGCGGACTTCAGGAAGCGCATGGAAGAGATCGGCGCCGAGCCGATCGGCAACAGCGCCGAGCAGATGGCGCAGCAGATCAGAAGCGAGACCGAGAAGTTCGCCAAGCTCGTGAAGGACGCGAAGGTGACGATCGAGTAGGGGCGGCCGTCTCGGTCGATGTCCTTGGCGCGGCCGGAAGTGCGATCGCCGGCACGCGCCCGACGAGCCCTCTCGGGTTTGTCGGGGTAGTCGCCGCAATCCTGTCTTCTAGTATGGCTCGATCGAACTGCCTGATCCGCCATGCCTGCGTTCGCCCGCTACCCCAGCCTGCAGGACCGCCCGGTGCTCGTCACCGGTGGCGCGACGGGCATCGGGGCGTCGATGGTCGAACAGTTTGCCGCGCAGGGCGCGCGCGTGGCGTTCATCGATATCGACGAGCCGGCGTCGCGTGAGCTGGTCACGAAGCTGAACTCGGCGCGCCATGCGCCGGTCTTCGCGCATGCCGATCTCACCGACATCGCGGCGCTCGTCGGTGCCATCGACACGCTGCGCGCGGCCGTCGGGCCGATCGCCGCGCTTGTCAACAACGCTGCCAACGACCAGCGCTATGCGATCGAGGCGACCACGCCCGAAGTCTGGGACGCCGGCATCGCGGTCAACCTCAAGCACCAGTTCTTCGCGGCGCGCCATGTCGCCGCCGACATGAAGGCTGCCGGCGCCGGCTCGATCATCAACCTCGGCTCCCTGAGCTGGATGATCAAGCAGGGCGGCATGCCCAGCTACACCACGGCCAAGGCCGCGGTGCAGGGCCTCACCCGCTGCCTGGCGCGCGACTGCGGGCCCCTGGGGCATCCGCGTCAACACCCTCGTCCCCGGCTGGGTGATGACCGACAAACAACTGCGCCTGCGGATCACCGACCAGTCGCGCGAAGAGATCGCCCGCGGCCAATGCATCAACCGGCCGCTGATGGCAGAAGACGTCGCCCGCATGGCCCTGTTCCTGGCCGCCGACGACAGTGCGCTGTGCACCGCGCAGGACTTCATCGTCGATGCCGGCTGGACATGATCCCGCCATCAACGCCACGCAATTGCCAACCTACCCACCCCGAGAGGCCGCCATGCGAATCCTGAAGAACTTCCTGTTGGCACTGGCCGCGATGCTGCTGCTGGGCAGCGCGCAGGCGCAGGAGTTGATCTCCAACGTGCCGCGCCACCAGACGCTGGTGGTCGAGAACCCGGAAGGCACGATCAAGAACGCCGGCTGGTTCAACATCTGGGCCATCAATGCCGGCGGTCAATCCACCGGCCTGCACCAGCTGGGCATGGACACCTTCTGGTACATCGATCCGAACCGCGGCGTCGATGGCGTGTGGGACAACTCGCTGGCCGCCGACAAGCCGATCTACAACAAGGACTTCACCGAACTCACGGTCAAGCTGCGCCCCGGCATCTTCTGGAGCGACGGCGTCGAGTTCACTTCCGCCGACGTGGTCTACACGGTCGAGACGCACCTCAACACCAAGGGCTTGCGCTGGAGCGCGCCGATCCAGATCAATGTGGCCAGCATCTCGGCGCCCGACAAGTACACCGTCGTCTACAAGCTGAAGAAGCCGAACTCGCGCTTCCACGCGCTCTACACCGTGCGCTGGAACGCGATGTGGATGATGCCCAAGCATGTCTTCGAGAAGGCCGGCGACGTCCTCAAGTTCGCCTTCAATCCGCCGGTCACGCTCGGGCCCTACACGCTCAACAGCTTCGACCCCAACGGCAAGTGGTTCATCTGGCAAAAGCGCGAGGACTGGAAGCGCACCACGCTGGCCCGCTTCGGCGAACCGGGCCCGAAGTACGTGGCCTATGTCGATGCCGGCCCGCCCGACAAGCGTGTCATCGCGCAGATGAACCACCAGCTCGACATCATCCACGACACTTCGCCCGAGGGCATGTTCACGCTGGCCAAGCAGTCGCGCCTGTCGCGCGGCTGGTTCAAGGGCTTCCCGTATGCGCACCCGGACCCGACCCTGGCCGCGGTGATCTTCAACAACCAGAACGAGCTGCTGAAAAACCGCGACGTGCGCTGGGCGCTGGCGCTGCTGATCGACATCAAGGCGGTGTCGATGGCCTCGTACCGCGGCGCGGCCACGATCTCGGCCATCGGCGTGCCGCCCACCGGCACCCACGCCGACAGCTACCACAAGCCGATGGAGGCATGGCTCAAGACCTTCGAGGTGGACACCGGCAAACGCAAGATCAAGCCCTACGACGCGAGCATCGGCAAGCAGATCGCCGACTCGCTGCGGCCGAGCATGGGCATCCAGATCCCGGAAAAGCCCGAAGACGTGGCCAAGGCCTTCGGCATGGGCTGGTGGAAGCCCGACCAGCAGGCCGCCACCGAACTGCTGGAACGAGCCGGTTTCAAGAAGAACGGCAACCAGTGGATGACGCCCGACGGCAAGCCCTTCACGATCAAGATCACCGTCGAAGGCGAGGGCCGCCCGGTGATGACGCGCGCCGGCTCGATGGTGGCGCAGCAGTGGCGCCAGTTCGGCATCGATGCCAGCACGACGGTGGCGCAGGGCACGCTCAACGATCGGCGCGCGGCGGGCGACTTCGACGCCATCATCAGCTGGAGCGTCGAGACCTGGGGCGGCCATCCCGACCTGTCCTTCTTCCTCGACAGCTGGCATTCGCAGTTCGTCGCCGAGCCGGGCAAGCCGCAGCCCTCGCGCAACTGGCAGCGCTGGAAGCACCCTGAGCTGGACAAGATCATCGAACAGATCCGCACCGTCGGCTTCGACGATCCGAAGGGCGTGGAACTCGGCCGTGAGTACGTGAAGCTGGTGGCGCGCGAGATGCCGACGATCCCGCTGATGGCCTACAACGTGTTCACCGTGATGGACGAGACCTACTGGACGGGCTACCCCAACGCCGAGACGGCGCCCTACACCGACCCGGTGCCCAACTGGGGCAACACCAAGTACATGATGGTCAAGCTGAAGCCGCGCCAGGCGCAATAGGTGCGATAGGCGCAAGCGGAAGAGACGGCGCATGTCGGGCTACGCGGCGTACCTGCTGCGCCGCGTCGGCCAGTTCGTGCTGGTGGTCTTCATCGGCATCAACATCGCGTTCGTCGTCACGCACGCCACGCCGATCGATCCGGTCGAACAGACCATCTCCGCGACCACCGCCTTCGGCAGCACCAGCCCGGAGGCGATCGCGATGATGCGCCAGTCACTGCGCGAGCTCTACGGGCTCGAAGGCAGCCTGTGGCAGCAGTACCTGAGCTTCTGGAAGCGCGTGGCGGTGCTCGATTTCGGGCCGTCCCTGTCGGCCTTTCCGACGCCGGTGTCGGAGCTGATCGGGCGTGCGCTGCCGTGGACGGTGGGCCTGCTGGTGGTGGCCACCACGATCTCCTGGCTGCTGGGCAACCTGCTCGGCGGCCTCGCGGGTTATTACCGCGAGCACCGCGGGCTGCGATGTGCCGGCATCGTCGCGATGGGCTTTCATCCGATCCCGTACTACATCGTGGCCTTGCTGCTGGTCATCGTCTTCGGCTACCTGTGGCCGGTGCTGCCGATCAGCGGCGGCTCGCAGATGAACCTGGCACAGGGCTTCACGCTCGACTTTGCCGCCAGCGTGGCGCGGCACTCGGTGCTGCCGATCGTCTCGCTCGTGCTGGTGGGCCTGGGCGGCTGGTTCATGGGCATGCGCTCGCTGGTGTCCAACATCGTCAGCGAGGACTACGTCGTCTATGCCGAACTCGGCGGCGTCTCGCGCGCGCGCATCCTGAACTCCTACGTCATGCGCAACGCACTGGTGCCGCAGGTGACGGGCCTGGCGATGTCGCTCGGCCACATCTTCAACGGCGCGATCATCACCGAGCAGGTCTTCGGCTACCCCGGCATGGGCTCGCTGCTGGTCTCGGCGGTGCACGCCGGTGACTACAGCCTGGTGCTCGGCCTGACCTCGGTCTCGATCGTGGCCGTGGCGTTTGCGGTGCTGCTGCTCGATCTGCTCTACCCGTTGCTCGATCCGCGGGTGAAGGTGGCTTGACGTGAAACTCCAGTCCGCATGCCGCGCATCTGGACTCGGCCCGTTCTGTGCGTTCGCGAACATCCGCAAATGCACTGGGCCGTGGCCGGTGCGCAAGCAAGGCGGCGGGCGGGGCGCAGTCGGGGCTCAAGCGTCGCTCGCCCTCGCTGCGCGAGGGTTCCCTGCGATGCTCGGTCTGAGGTCGCACCGCGAAACTCGCTGCACTCACTGCGTTCGTTGCGCTCGAACACTCGCGGTGAGTCAGATCACGAAGCGCGCGGGTACGCGCGCCGACCTCAGCCCTGCGCTTCTCGGCGGCGCCATTCGCCCCGCCTGCGCCCCGCCCGCCGCCTTGCGGCAACAGTCGTTCTTGGGGAGGAGTGAAGGGCAAGCCGCGGGCATCGAGCCCGTGGCTTGCCGCGCGCCGCAGGCGCGCGTGCAGGCGCCAGCCGGGCTCGGTGCCCGGTTGGGGTCTTTCTCCAACCAAGAACCCAAGCGGCCTCGCAAAGCCGTGGGCGGGTGCGCGGTGGCGCGCCTGTGCGGCGGCGTGGAGGCGAGCCCGGACACGAACAGTCCCGTGGACTGTTCGTGCCTGGCGAGCGGCTGGGCGCTTGCGCCCAGCGCGGCCTGCAAGGCCAGGGTTTCGGTCGGCGCGCGTACTCGCGCGCTTCGTGAACTGACTCGCCGCATCTGTTCGAGCGCAGCGAACGCAGTGAGCGCAGCGAGTTATGCGGCGCGACCGAAACCCGAGCACCGCAGCGAAGTCGGCGCCGCAGGCGCCGACCGCCGCACCGAAGCGCCAGCGCGCATCCGCCCACGGCTTTGCGATCCCCACGGTGTGTGCGCAAAGCGCGCATTCAAAGTCGGCAACGGGCCGACTACCGACCCATCGAGCAACTGACATGTGGACCGTGCTGCGTGATCTGCTGCGCCACAACCGCGAGTTCGCGGCCGGCGTGTGCTTGCTCGGCATCGTCGGCATCATCGCCGCTCTGTCGGCGTTCTCTCCGTATTCGCCGCTCGACAGCTACGTGGTGCCGCCCGACATGCCGCCGGGCTGGCCGCATGTGCTGGGCACCACCTCGCGCGGACAGGACGTGTTCTGGATGCTCACCTTCGCCATCCGCAACACCTTGCTGTTCGGCTTCATGGTGGCGCTGATCAGCCGAATCCTGGCGCTGGTGATCGGCCTGGTCGCGGGGTATGCCGGCGGCTGGATCGACCGCGCGCTGATGTCGCTCAACGACACCTTCATCGTCATCCCGCTGTTCCCGATCCTGGTCTTGTTCTACTTCGTGATGCGCGACCGCATGAGCTGGGCCTCGCTCGCGCTGGTGATGGCCTGCCTGGGCTGGGCCTACGACGCGCGGCTGATCCGCTCGGTGGCGCTGAGCCTGCGCACGCGCGAGTTCACCGAGACGAGCATCTTCTCGGGCATGAGCATGCGCCGCATCCTGGCGCAGGAGCACCTGCCCTTCGTGCTGCCGATCGTTTTTTCCACCACGATGAACAACATCAACTGGTCGATCGGCCTGGAGGTCACGCTGTCGGTGCTCGGCTTCACCGACATCAACACGCCCACCATCGGCTCGATGATCTACTGGGCCAACCAGCACACCGCGATGGTCGCCGGCATCTGGTGGTGGGTGGCGTTTCCGGTGGCGCTGGTGGTGATCACTTTCGTCGGCCTGTTCCTGCTCGCGATCTCGATGAACGAGTTCATCGATCCGCGCAGCCGGCTGACATGACCCACCCCCGAAGCGCCTTCGGCGCTCCCCCTCGAGGGGGCGGCGCTAGCGGACCGGCAGAGCCGGATCCGCGGCGCCCGCTTGGCGCCTCTGGCCCGTGGGCCGAGGAGCGTGAACTTCAGCCTGTGGTCGAAGTCAGCGGCTTGCGCGCCTACTACCAGACCCACCAGTTCGGCGTGCAGCGCAAGGTGCGCGCGGTCGATGAGGTGAGCCTGGCCGTGATGCCCGACGAGATCTACGGGCTGGCCGGCGAATCCAGCTGCGGCAAGACCACGCTGATCAAGACCATCGCCGGCGCCATCCGCCCGCCGCTCGAGGTGGTGGGCGGCTCGGTGAAGTTCCAGTTCGGCGAGCAGTCGCTCGACCTGTACCGCGCCGGCGTGGCCGCGCTGGAGCCGATGCGCTGGAAGCACCTGTCCTACATGATGCAGGGCTCGATGAGCGTGCTCAATCCGGTGCGGCGCGTGCGCCACTCGTTCGTCGATTTCGCCTTTCGCCACATCGGCCAGCCGATGCCGCAGTTCCTGGAGACGGTGCGCGCGCACCTGGCGCGCGTTCAACTCAAGCCCGAGACATTGGAGGCCTATCCGCACGAACTCTCGGGCGGCATGCGCCAGCGCGTGACCATCGCCCTGGCCACGGTGTGCCGGCCCGAACTCATCATCGCCGACGAGCCGACCACGGCGCTCGACGTGATCGTGCAGAAGGGCGTGCTGAACATGATCCGCCAGGCGCAGCGCGAGTTGAAGTCGTCGATGATCTTCGTCACCCACGACATGGCGGTGCACGCGCATCTGTGCGACCGCCTGGGCATCATGTACGCCGGCCGCCTGGTCGAGGAGGGCCGCACCGCCGACATCTTCAGCCGACCGCTGCACCCCTACACCACGCACCTGATCGCCAGCCTGCCGCGCATCGGCCGCACGGCGATCGTGAAAGCGCTCGAAGGCGCGCCGCCGAACCTGGCCGACCCGCCCGCGGGCTGCCGCTTCCACCCGCGTTGCCCGCAGGCGATGCCGGTGTGCCGCGAGCGCGTGCCGGCGATGACCGAAACATCGCGCGGGCATCGCGTCGCCTGCTTCGCGATCCATCCTGAAGCAGCGACATGAGCAACGCGCCGCTGCTCGAAGTCAAGCATGTGCTGCGCAGCTACCGCCAAGGCGGCCTGTTCGGCCGCGCCATGCGCGCGGTGGACGACGTGAGCTTCGAGGTCGGCGCCAACGGCCCCGAGGTGCTGGCCATCATCGGCGAATCGGGCAGCGGCAAGACCACGCTCGCACGCATGATCCTCACCACCGTGCGGCCCAGCGCCGGATCGATCCACTTCAAGGGCCAGGACCTGGCCGCAGTGCGCAGCCGCGCCGAACGCCTGGCCTTCATGCGCCAGGTGCAGCCGATCTTCCAGAACCCGTTCGAGGCCTTCAACCCGCTCAAGCGACTCGACCGCTACCTGTTCATGACGGCGCGCCACTTCGCCGGTGCAAGCGACGAGACGGCACAGCAGGCCGCGGCCGATGCGGCGCTGCGCAAGGTCGGCCTGTCGCTGGCCGAGGTGCAGCAGCGCTTCCCGCACGAGCTGTCCGGCGGCCAGTTGCAGCGCGTGGCGATCGCGCGCGCGCTCATCGCGTCGCCATCGCTGCTGGTGGCCGACGAGCCGGTGTCGATGGTGGATGCCTCGCTGCGCACGCCGATCGTCAACCTGTTCTGCGCGCTTGCGCGACGAGATGGGCGTGAGCATCGTCTACATCACGCACGACCTGGCCACCGCCTACTGCATCAGCGACCGCGTGGTCATCATGCGCGCCGGCCGCGTGGTCGAGGCCGGCGACGCGCGCCGAACACTCGATGACCCGCAGCACCCTTATTCGATCGAGTTGAAGAACGCCGTGCTGACACCCGTGCCCGGCCCCGCCACCGCTCTGGAGTGAACCTCATGCGCAAAGCCACCGTCGCCCTTCGCCACGACGCCGTCATCGGCGAGACCGACCCGCGCCTGTTCGGCGCCTTCGTCGAGCACCTCGGCCGCTGCGTCTACGGCGGCATCTTCGAGCCGGGCCATCCGACGGCCGACAAAAGCGGCTTCCGCCGCGACGTGCTGGAGCTCGTGCGCGAGCTGGCGCCGACGATCATGCGCTATCCCGGCGGCAACTTCGTCTCGGGCTACAACTGGGAAGACGGCGTCGGACCGGTCAAGCAGCGCCCGCGCCGGCTCGACCTGGCGTGGATGTCCACCGAGCCCAACACCTTCGGCACCAACGAGTTCATCGACTGGTGCCGCCTGGCGAATATCGAGCCGATGCTCGCGGTCAATCTCGGCACGCGCGACGGCGACGCCGCGCGCAACCTGCTCGAGTACTGCAACCACCCCGGCGGCACGGCGTGGTCGGACCTGCGCGCCGCGCATGGCTGGAAGAAGCCGCACGACGTGAAGTTCTGGTGCCTGGGCAACGAGATGGACGGCCCCTGGCAGATGGAGGCCAAGACCGCCGCAGGAGTACGGCCGCATCGCCGTCGAGGCGGCCAAGATGATGAAATGGATCGACCCCGGCATCGAGCTCGCCGCCTGCGGCTCCTCCGGCCGCAACATGCCGACCTTCGGCGCCTGGGAAGACGAGGTGCTGCGAGCACACTTTCGACCATGTCGAGTACATCTCGCTGCACACCTACATCAACGACTACGCCGGCGACACGGCCGCGTTCCTGGCCGCGCCCGACCTGATGGACGCCTTCATCGAGGAGGTGGTGGCCATCGCCGATGCCGTGGCGGCGCGCAGACGCTCGAGCAAGCGCATCATGCTCAGCTTCGACGAGTGGAACGTCTGGTACCGCACCCGCCGCAACCGCGAAGCGCGCGTCGAACCGGGCTGGCCGGTGGCGCCGCCGATCCTGGAAGAGATCTACAACATGGAGGACGCGCTGTCCTTCGGCGGCATGTGCATCTCGCTGCTCAACCATGCCGACCGCGTCAAGGCGGCCTGCCTGGCGCAACTGGTCAACGTGATCGCGCCGATCATGACCGAGACCGGCGGCCCGGCCTGGCGCCAGACCATCTTCCACCCCTTCGCCCAGATGAGCCGCTACGGCCGCGGCCGCGTGCTCGAGGCCGAGGTGGATTCGCCCACCTACGCGGCCAACTACTTCGACCCGCGCGGCCCGCAGGACCTGTTTTATCCGCTGCCCAAGGTGCCGTACTTGAAAGTGGCGGCGGTCGAAGACCCGGCCAGCGGCGACGTGACGGTGTTCGCGCTCAACCGCCATCTCGAATCGCCGCTGCCGATCGAGGTGTCGCTGCAAGGTTTCGGCACGCCGGTGGCCAAGCAGGCGCTGCAGCTGCGCCACGACAAGCTGAGTGCCACCAACACCAAGGAGCGGCCGGATCGCGTGTCGCCGAAGCCCTTGACCGGCTTGTCTTGCGGCAAGGACCGGATCAAGGCGACGCTGGCGCCGGCGTCGTGGAATGTGATTCGGGTGGGGCGGGAGGGTTGATCGATCGCCGAGTGGAGCAGGCGATGTTCCGAGTGCCAGAATCGGTTTTTTCAAGGAGCCCAGCATGAACCCGTTGATGTTGAACCGTCGCCAAGCCGGTGCATTGCTCGGTGCCGCGGCGCTGCCGCTGGCGGCGCGGGCCGCCACGCCGAAGGACACCCTGGTCGTGGCCGCCGCTTTCGACGACATCATTTCGCTCGATCCGGCGGAGGCCTTCGAGATCTCGGCCGGCGAGTTGATGGGCAACGGCTATGACCGCCTGCTGCGCTACGACGTGGACGACCCGTCGAAGCTGCTGCCCGACCTGGCCAACAAATGGAGCGTGTCGGCCGACGGCAAGATCTACAGCTTCGAGTTGAAGCCGAACGTCAAATTCGCCTCGGGCAATGCGCTCGGCGCCGAAGACGTGGTGTTCTCCTTCCATCGCGCGGTGCTGCTGGACAAGACGCCGGCCTTCATCCTCACCCAGTTCGGTCTGACGAAGGACAACGTCAAGGACAAGGTCAAGCAGACCGGCCCGCTGGCGCTGACGATCGAGACCGACAAGCCCTACGCGCCGACCCTGGTCTACAACTGCCTCACCGCCAACATCGCGTCGCGTGGTCGACAAGAAGCTGGTGATGAGCAAAGAGGTCAGCCGGCGACATGGGCTACGCCTGGCTCAAGACCAGCTACGCCGGCTCGGGGCCGCTGAAGATCCGCGAGTGGCGCGCCAACGAATTGGTCACGCTCGAGCGCAACGACAACTACCACGGCGCCAAATCGAAGATGGCGCGCGTGATCTACCGGCATGTGAAGGAGAGCGCCACCCAGCGCCTGATGCTGGAGAAGGGCGACGCCGATATCGCGCGCAACCTGAGCCCGCAAGACCTGGCCGCGCTCGCCGCCAACCAGGACGTGAAGACAACGGCCACGCCCAAGGGCACGGTGTACTACTTCAGCCTGAACATGAAGAACCCGATCCTGGCCAAGCCCGAAGTGCGCGAAGCCTTCAAGTGGCTGGTGGACTACGCGGCGATCGGCGACACCATCATCAAGAACATCGGCGTGGTGCACCAGAACTTCCTGCCGATCGGCCTGCTTGGGCGCGAGCAAGGACAATCCGTACAAGCTCGACGTGGCCAAGGCCAAGGCGCTGCTGGCCAAGGCCGGGCACGCCAACGGCTTCAAGGTCACGATCGACATGCGCAGCGATCCAGCCGGTGCAGGGCATCACCGAAGCCGTGCAGCAAACACTGAAACAGGCCGGCATCGAACTGGAAATCCTGCCCGGCGACGGCAAGCAGACGCTGACGAAGTACCGCGCGCGCACGCACGACATCTACATCGGCCAGTGGGGCGCGGACTACTGGGACCCGCACACCAACGCCGATACCTTTGCCCGCAACCCGAACAATGCCGACGACGCGAAGAGCAAGCCGCTGGCCTGGCGCAATGCCTGGGACATTCCCGAGATGACCAAGCTGTCGGACGCCGCCGCGCTGGAGCGCGACGGCGCCAAGCGCGCCAAGATGTACCAGGACATCCAGGCCGAGTTCCGCAAGACCAGCCCCTTCGTGATGCTCTACCAGCAGACCGAAGTGGCGGCCTACCGCGCCAACGTCGATGGCCTGAAGATCGGGCCGACCTCGGATTCGACCTACATGTTCGTGGTCGGCAAGAAGTGACAGGACCCACCCCCGAAGCGCCTTCGGCGCTCCCCCTCGAGGGGGCACCGCTGGCAGACCGGCCGAGCCGGATCTGCGGCGGTTGCTTGGAGTGCTGACCACCAACCTGAGCGGCCCGCTTCGAGCGGCGACTCGGTTTGCCGCGATCGTCGCGCTGACCTACCTCGGCCTGCTCGCGGTCACCTTCTTCATCGGCCGGGTGATCCCGGTCGATCCGGTGCTGGCCATCGTCGGCGATCGCGCGCCCGAGCATGTGATCGCGCGCGTGCGCGAAGAGATGGGCCTGAACAAGCCGCTGCTGGCAGCAGTTCGCCATCTACGTCGAGCAAGGCCCTGCACGGCGAGTTCGGCACCTCGGTGCTGACGGCCAACCCGGTCTGGACCGACATCAAGAAGACCTTCCCGGCCACGCTGGAGCTGGCCACCGCCGGCATCCTGATCGGTGCCGGCCTGGGCATCCCGCTCGGCGTGTGGGCGGCCGTGCGGCGCGGCGGCATGGTCGACCACGCCGTGCGCGTGATCGGCCTCGTCGGCTACTCGGTGCCGGTGTTCTGGCTCGGCCTGATGGCCCTGGTGCTGTTCTACGCCAAGCTCGGCTGGGTCGGCGGGCCGGGCCGCATCGATGTGGCGTTCGAGTATTCGGTCGCCGCGCGTCACCGGCCTGCTGCTGCGTCGATGCAGCGATCGCCGGCGAGTGGGAGGCCTTCGGCAACGCCTTCTCGCACCTGGTGCTGCCGGCCTGCGCTGCTCGGCTACTTTCTCGCTGGCCTATATCAGCCGCATGACGCGCTCCTTCATGCTGAACGAGTTGGCGCAGGAGTACATCGTCGCCGCGCGCGCCAAGGGCCTGTCGGAAGACGCGCATCATCTGGCGCCACGCCCTGCGCAATGCGATGGTGCCGCTGGTGACGGTCGTCGCGCTGTCGTATGCCGG
The DNA here is from genome assembly GCA_963738605.1 of uncultured beta proteobacterium. Classification (GTDB taxonomy): domain Bacteria; phylum Pseudomonadota; class Gammaproteobacteria; order Burkholderiales; family Burkholderiaceae_C; genus CADEEN01. The sequence continues at coordinate 209,730 of CAVTXG010000001.1, read as the reverse complement.
CCTGCTCGAAGGCTCGGTGCTGACCGAGACCGTCTTCTCCTGGCCGGGCCTGGGCCTGTACATCACCAACTCGCTGCAGAACGCCGACATGAACGCGGTGCTCGGCGGCACCATCGTCGTCGGCACCATCTTCATCGGCTTGAACCTGTTCAGCGATGCGCTGTATCGCTGGCTCGATCCGAGGACGAAGGAGCGATGAGCGAGCGAGCCCGAGCGCCGGGCCGTCCCAAGCCGGGCTCGATCCCCTTGGGGGATCGGCCGCGGTACGCCGCGGCCGAGGGGCTCACATGATTCGTCAGTGGCTGATGAGCGAGCGCCCGCAATCGCGGCGCCAGGCCGCGCTGGCCGCGCCTACGCGCGCGTGGCGCACCTTTGCCGGCAACCGCCTCGCCGTGGCGGGCCTGCTGACCGTCCTTGCGCTCGTGCTCATCGCCGCATTCGCCAGCCAGCTCGCGCCGTACCCGCCGACCATCGGCGATTTGCGCACCGAGCGCCTGCTGCCGCCTTCCGGCGCGCATTGGCTCGGCACCGACGACCAGGGCCGCGACATCCTCTCGCGCCTGATCCACGGCTCGCGCATCACGCTGTACGTCGTTGCGCTGGTGGCGGTGCTGGCCGCGCCGATCGGCCTGCTGGTGGGCACCGTCTCGGGTTATGCCGGCGGCTGGATCGATGCGGTGCTGATGCGCATCACCGACATCTTTCTCGCCTTCCCACGCCTGATGCTCGCCCTGGCCTTCGTCGCCGCGCTCGGCCCCGGCATCGAGAACGCGGTCATCGCAATCGCCATCACTTCGTGGCCGCCGTATGCGCGCATCGCACGCGCCGAAACGCTGACGATCCGCCAGGCCGACTACATCAGCGCGGTGCGTCTGCTCGGTGCCAGCCCCTGGCGCATCGTGCTGCGCCACGTGATGCCGCTGTGCGTGGCCAGCGTGATCGTGCGTGTCACGCTGGACATGGCCGGCATCATCCTCACCGCCGCGGGCCTGGGCTTCCTCGGCCTGGGCGCGCAGCCGCCCGCGCCCGAGTGGGGCGCGATGATCGCCAACGGCCGCCAGTTCGTGCTCGACCAATGGTGGGTGGCGGCGGCGCCCGGCGCGGCGATCTGCATCGTCAGTCTGGCCTTCAATCTCTTGGGCGATGGCCTGCGCGATGCGCTCGATCCGAAACGAGCACGGCGCTTCGGCCCAAGTGAGCCATGCGCGACCGGCCGCATGGCTCCGAGCCAGTCGAGACCGAGAACCTGCGCGTGGCCTACCCGGCGCGCGAAGGCGGCTTCAACGAAGTCGTGCGCGGCGTGTCGTTCACGCTCGGGCGCGAGCGGCTCGGCATCGTCGGCGAATCAGGCTCGGGCAAGAGCCAGACGGGCCGTGCGATTCTCGGCTTGACGGCAGCAGGCGGGCGCGTCACGGCGGATACCTTGCGCTTTTCCGGGCGCGACCTGCTGAGCATCACGCCGCGCGAACGACGCAGCCTGCGCGGCGGGCGCATCGCGATGATCCTGCAAGACCCGAAGTTCTCGCTCAACCCGGTGATGCCGATCGGCGAGCAGATCGTCGAGACCTTGCGCGCGCACCGCACGGTTTCGCGCCGCGACGCACGCACGCAAGCCGTCGCAGCCTTGGCGGCAGTGCAGATCGACGACCCCGAGCGCGTCTTCAAGCTGCACGCGCACGAAGTCTCCGGCGGCATGGGCCAGCGCGCGATGATCGCGATGATGCTGATCGCCGAGCCCGAGCTGCTGATCGCCGACGAGCCGACCTCGGCGCTCGATGTCACGGTGCAGCTGCAGGTGCTCGCCATCCTCGACAAGCTGGTGGCCGAGCGCGGCATGGGCCTGATCTTCATCTCGCACGATCTGCGGCTGGTCTCGTCCTTCTGCGACCGCGTGCTGGTGATGTACGCCGGCCGCGTGGTCGAGGAAATCGCCGCGGCCGATCTGCATCGCGCCAAACATCCCTACACGCAGGGCCTCTTGAACTGCCTGCCGCAGTTGGGTGCCGCGCGGCATCCGCTGCCGACGCTGGATCGGCGGCCGGAGTGGGCGCTGTGAGCGCGCAGCGCGAAGGTTTCCCATGAACCCAGCGCAATCGGGACTGGCCTGCCGCAATTTGCGCGTGCAATACAAGGGTTTCGTCGCGGTCGATGACGTGAGCTTCGATCTTGCGCCCGGCGAAAGCTTCGGCATCGTCGGCGAATCCGGCTCGGGCAAGAGCACGGTGCTGCGCGCCATCTGCGGCCTGGCGCCGCTGGCTGCGGGCAGCGTGCAGCTCACCGGCTGAATCTGGGGTAACGTCGCCGCCGACCGGCAGCAAGGCGTTCCGGCGTCAGGTGCAGATGGTCTTTCAAGACCCTTATGCCTCGCTGCATCCGAGGCAAACCGTCGATCGCCTGCTCGCCGAGCCGTTGGCCATTCACGGCATCGCCGATGCGGAAATGCGAATCGAGCGCGCGCTCGACGAGGTCGGCCTGGGCGCGGGCTTTCGCTTTCGCTACCCGCACCAGCTGTCGGGCGGCCAGCGCCAGCGCATCGCCATCGCGCGTGCCCTGATCCTCGAGCCGCAGTTGTTGCTGCTCGACGAGCCGACCTCGGCGCTCGACGCTTCGGTGCAAGCCGAGGTGCTGAACCTGCTCGAGGCCCTGCGCGCGCGCCGCGGCCTCAGCTTCCTGATGGTCAGCCACGATCTGGCGGTGGTGACGCACCTGTGCCAGCGCCTGATGGTGATGCAGCGCGGCCGCGCGGTGGAGTTTGTCGCCGCCGACGATCTCGCGGCGCAGCGCGTGCTGGCCGACTACACGAAGAGCCTGATGCGGGCGTCGGCGGGCTTCAGCCGCGCGAGCGCGCGCGCGGCCTGAACTTTTCGGCTCACATCAGGCCACGCTGAACCGATAGACGCTGCTGCTGCGGTAGAACTCACCAGGCCGCAGCACCACCGACGCAAAGTCGGGCCGGTTCGCCGCATTCGGCGGATGCTGCGGCTCCAGGCACAGGCCATCGCCCTGCCGATAGAGCGCCCCAGCGCTGCCCGTCAGGCTGCCATCGAGGAAGTTGCCGGAATAGAACTGCATCGCCGGCTCGGTGGTGTGGATCTGGAGCATGCGACCCGAGGTCTCGTCTTCGAGGCGCACACCGAGTCTCAGGCCGGGGCCGTTGCGGTCGAGCATCCAGTTGTGGTCGTAGCCGCGGGCCAGGGACAGTTGTTCGTCGGGGCAGCGGATGCGCGCCTCGATCGCGGTGGCCTCGCGAAAGTCGAAGGGCGTGCCTTGCACCGGCCGCTGCTCGGTCGGGATCAGGTGCCGGTCCACCGCGGTGTACTGGCTGGCCGGCAGTGTCAGGCGATGGCCGAGCGCGCTGCCCGCGCCGGCGAGGTTGAAGTAGGCATGGTGCGTCAGGTTGACGATCGTCGGCCGGTCGCAACTGGCGCGGTAGTCGATGCGCCACTCGTTGGCCGGCGCCAGCGTGTACTTCACCTGCACGTCGAGCCGGCCCGGAAAGCCTTCTTCGCCATCCTCGCTGACGCGGCTGAGCAGCAGGGCCACGCTGCCGTCGGCGGCGGCAGGGGCCGCGCGGATGTCCCACCAGCGGCTGCCGAAGCCGTGCGCGCCGCCGTGCAGGGTGTTGGGGCCGTCGTTGCAGGGCAGCGTGTGTTCCTGGCCGTCGAGCACGAAGCGCCCGCCGGCGATGCGGTTGGCGCAGCGGCCGACGAGGGTGCCGAAGTGCGGGTTGCGTTCGACGTAGTCGGCCAGCTTGTCAAAGCCGAGCACCACGTTCGCACGCACGCCGTCACGGCCGGGTGCGTGCAGGGCGGTGACGATGCCGCCGAGGTTGATCGCGCAAAGCGAGAGGCCACGGCCGTTGTCGAGCGTGAACTCGCTGACCTCGCGGCCGTCGGGCAATCGGCCGAAGGCGCGCTGGCCGATGCTGGCGCGAGGGGTGTCCACGGTCGATCTCAAACGCGAAGCGCGGTTCGAAAGCGATGCTCGCGCTGGCCGCTCACGCCCGGCGCAAGCGCGAAGACGCCGCCCGCGGCGGGCTGCGCGCGCAGCGCGGTTTCGCTCAGGCCGATGCGTGCGGTGGTGACGAAGAGCCGCTCCAGCGCCGCACCGCCGAAGGCCACGCAGGTCGGTCGCGTCGCGGGCAGGGCCAAGCGCGCGGTTTCGGCGCCGCTGCCAGCGTCGTAGCGCACGACGCAGCCGCCGTCCCACTGCGCGTTCCAGAGCGCGCCATCGGCATCCACCGTCGAGCCGTCGGGGTAGCCTTCATCGGCACGCAGCCGCGCGAACCGGCGCGGCGTGCCCAGGCGGCCGTCGGCGTGGTAGTCGACGCAGTGGATCTCGCGCGTTGGCGAATCGGCGAAGTACATGCGCCGGCCGTCGGGGCTGAAGGCGATGCTGTTGGCCACCGCGACGCGCGGCAGCGGCAGGCGCTCGACGGCGAGATCGGGGCCGACGCGCCAGAAGCTGCCGATGGCGGCACCGCCCGCGTTGAAGGTGCCGAAAACGAAACGGCCTTCAGCGTCGCAACGGCCGTCGTTCAAGCGCGTCTCGGGCAGATCGACTTCCACGGGAACGATCGGGCTCATCGCTCCCGATTCGAGATCGATCAGCGCGATGCCCGAAGCCAAGCCAAGCAGGAGCTGGTTCGGCGCCTCGCACAGCGCAAAACTGCCCACGCGCTCGGGCATCGGCCACACGCGAACTCGCGCATCCGCCTCGTGCCAGCGGCTGAGCGTGGCGCCTTCGATGTCGGTCCAGTACAGCGCGCGCAAGCGCTCGCACCAGAGCGCGCATTCGCCCAGGCGGGCGCGGGCATCGACGAGCAGTTCGACCATCGCCGCCAGTTCTCCTCAGACCACGCCCGCCCGCTTCAGCTGCTCCCAGCGCTCGTCGTTCACCTGCAAGTGCTCGCGCAGCACCTGCCGCGTATCCGCCCCCAGCGAAGGCGGCGCGCGATGTTCCACCGGCGTCTTCGCAAACCGGAACGGGCTGCGGATCAGCGGCACCGTGCCCAGCCGCGCATGCTCCACCTCGACGCGCAGCCCGCGATGCTTGACCTGCTCGTGCTCGAAGGCCTGGGCCACGTCGTTGACCGGCCCGCAGGGCACGCCGGCATCGCCGAGCATCTTCGACAGTGCCTGCTTGTCCCAACTGCGCGTGACGCTCGACACGGCGTCATCGACTTCGGTCTTGTGGCGCATGCGGCCGGCGTTCTTCGCAAAGCGCACGTCACCGAGCCAATCGTCGCGGCCGAGCGCCTTGCACAGCCGCTGCCATTGGTTGTCGTTGCCGATCTGAATGAGGATGTGCCCCTCCTGGCAGGGGAAGCAGTTGGACGGTGCGAACAGCAGGCTGCCGTTGCCGGCGCGCTGCGGCGTGCGGCCGGTGGACAGGTAGTTCTGCCCCAGATGCACGCTCGCAGCGAGCGCCACGTCGAGCAGCGCCAGGTCGAGGTGCTGGCCTTCGCCCGTGCGCTGGCGGTGCAGCAGCGCGCCGAGCACGGTGGAGGTGGCGACCATGCCGGTCATCACATCCACCAGCGGCAGCATCGATCGCATCGGCCCCGCGCCGGGCTGGCCGTCGGGCAGGCCGCAGGTGCTCATGATGCCGCTGATGGCCTGGAACACCGGGTCGTAGCCGGGCAGCGCGGCCATCGGCCCGTCCTGGCCGTAGCCGGTGATCGAGCAATAGACGAGCGAAGGGTTGATGGCGCGCAGGCTGTCGTAGTCGAGCTGGTAGCGCACCAGATCGCCGGCCTTGAAGTTCTCCACCACCACGTCGCACTGGCGCGCCAGTTCGTGCAGCAGCGCCTGGCCTTCGGGCCGCGTGAAATCGATCGTCAGCGATCGTTTGCCGCGGTTGACGCACAGGTACGACGGTGTTTCGTTGGTGGGCTGTCCGTCCTTGTCATTCAAGAACGGCGGCGAGGCGCGCATCTCGTCGCCCACGCCCTGGCGCTCGATCTTCCAGACCTCGGCGCCCATGTCGGCCAGGGCCTGCGTGCACCAGGGGCCGGCGAGCACGCGCGACAGGTCGAGGACCTTGATGCCTTGCAGGATGGACGCGCTCATTCGACGACGATCTGCGCGCGCTTCTGGATCTCGGTGTAGCGCAGCATGTCCTCGCGGATCAGCGTCGAGAACGCGCTGCCCGTCACCGGCGCGGGCACCAGGCCGGATGCGAGGAGGGCGCGGCGCACCTCAGGGTCCTTGTCCATGTCGCGCGTCGCGGCTTCGATCTTCTCGGTCACTTCGCGCGGCAGGTTGGCGGGCCCCAGCAGGCCGAACCAGCCGGTGATGGCCATCTCGGGGCCGCCGGACTCCTTCATCGTCGGGATGTCCGGGTAGGCATCGACGCGTGCGCTGTTGGTCGTGGCGAGCACCTTCACGCGTCCGCCGCTGCGCTGCGAAAGCACGAGCGGATCGATCATCAGGTGCACGCGACCGGCCATCATCTCGTTCAACGCGGCCGCGCTGCCGCGTCCGGGGATGTGGACGACGAAGCTGCCGGTCAGCTGCTTGAAGTATTCACCCATGAAGTTGCCGAACGAGCCGCTGCCCGAGGAGCTGTAGTTCAACTGTCCCGGCCGTTGTTTCGCGTAGGCGATGAACTCGCCCACGGTCTTCACCGGCAGGTCGGCACTGACGGCGAAGAAGTTGGCAGCGTCGGCGAGCTTGACCAGCGGCGTGAATGAGCTTGCCGGGTCGTAGGGCGCGGGCGTCTTCACCACCGACTGCACGACCAGTGCGCCGTTGTTGCCCGACAGCAAGGTGTAGCCGTCGGGCGCGGCGCGCATCACGCCGGTGGCGCCGACGATGCCAGCGGCGCCAGCCTTGTTCTCCACGACGAAGGGCTGACCCAGGGCCTTCTGCAAGCGTTCGGCCAGCAGGCGCGCGACCACGTCGTTGGTGCCGCCCGGGTTGTAGGGCGAGACGATGGTGACGGTGCGGCTCGGCCACTTGTCGGCCTGCGCCTGTGCGGCCGTCGCGACGCTGATGGCGAACAGGGCTGTGGCCAGGACGCGCAGCAAGCGGGGTTGGTTTGGTTCCATTTCATCGTCTCCTCTGTTCGAGTTCACTGCCCGGTGAATTTCGGCGCGCGCTTTTCCTTGAATGCGGCCAGACCTTCGCTCGCGTCGCGACTATTGCCCACGCGCTCGGCTTCGAGCTGCGCGCGGTACATCGATTCGATCGGGCTCGCGGGCAGGGTCTCGCGCACCATGTGTTTGAGAAAGCGCAGCACCAGGGGCGCGGACTGCGCCAGCGCGGCGGCCATGCGCCGGGCTTCGGCCAGTTCGCCGCCCGGCTCGGTGAGCTTGTTGACCAGGCCCACCTCGTAGGCGCGCTGCGCGCTCACCGGCTCGCCCAGCAGCATCAGTTCCAACGCGATCTTGTGCGGGATGCGTGCGGCGAGCGACGAGATCAGCCCCTTGGCCACGCCGATGCGCGCCTCGGGATAGACGAAGCGCGCGGTGTTTGCGGCCACGCAAAGGTCGCAGAAGGCGACGAAGGCCAGGCCCATGCCGATGGCCGGGCCGTTGACCGCGGCGATCACCGGCTTGCCGATGTCGATGCCGACGTCGGGCATGGCCTTCCAGAAATCGGCCGGCGGATTCGTCAGGTCGGCGCCGGCGGTGAAGATGTCGCCGGCCGCAGTGAGGATCGCGGCGCGGTCGCTCGAATCGCGAAAGGTCTCGAAGCCGGCGCGCAGCGCTTCGCACATGTCCGCCGTGATGGCGTTGCGCTTGGCCGGCCGGTTGATGGTGATGACGGTCACGCCGTCGGTCGAGTCGGTGTCGATCGAGCCTTCGCTCACGGGCGCTCTCCTGGCTTCAAGTGCGTCGCGAGGATAGCGGCGGAACGGCGCTCACGCTTGGCCCAACGCCCCCGCGTCCTTCAGCGACTCGATCTCCGTCGGCGTCAATCCGGCTTCGGCCAGGATCTCGGCGCTGTGCTCGCCGTGGCCCGGTACATCGCGCTCGACGCTCGTCGGCACGCCGTCGAGGTTCACCGGCTGTGCAACGACATGCACCCGGCCGCGCACGCGGTGCTGCAACGGCTCGGCCATGCCCAGGTGCCGCACCTGCGGATCGTCGAACACCTGCTGGATGTTGTTCACCGGCCCGCAGGGGATGCCGGCCTCGTTGAGCGTGGCTTCCCAGAAGGCCGACGACCTGCTCTTCGTTGCCGCGGCAATCGCCAGGTTCAGCCGAGCGCGATCGGCGCTGCGGCCCTCGACGGTTTGCCATGCGGCGTCTTCGAGCCACTCGGGGTGGCCGACGATGGCGGCGAATGTCTCCCACTGGCGCGGCGTCGAGGCAGCGATGTTGACCGGCTTGTCGGTGGTGGGGAACACGCCCAGCGGAATGCTCACCGGATGGTCGTTGCCGGCCTGGCCCGCGACTTCGCCGTTCATCAGCCAGCGCGTGGCCTGGAAGTCGAGCATGAAGACCTGCGTCTCGAGCAGCGAGGTGTGCACGTAGCCGCCGCGGCCCGTGCGCTCGCGGTCGTAGAGCTTCATCATGATGCCCATCGCCAGCAGGTTGCCCGCGGTGAGGTCCGCCACCGGAATGCCCACGCGCATCGGGCCGCGGCCGGGCTCGCCGGTAATGCTCATCAGGCCGCCCATGCCCTGCGCGATCTGATCGACGCCGGCGCGATCGGCATACGGCCCGCTCTGGCCGAAGCCCGAGATCGAGGCGTAGATCAGGCGCGGGTTCAGCGCCTTGACGTCGTCGTAGGAAATCTTCAACCGGTGCTTGACCTGCACGCGCATGTTTTCCACCAGCACGTCGGCCGTGCGCACCAGGCGCAGGAACGCCGCGTGGCCGGCGGGGTTTTTCAGGTCGAGCACGATGGCCCGCTTGTTGCGATGCAGGTTGATGAAGTCGTAGCCCTCGCGCGGGCCCGACAGGCCATCGGTCTGGCCCGGTGCTTCGACGCGGATCACGTCCGCGCCGAAGTCGGCGAGATGGCGCACGCAGGTCGGGCCGGCGCGTGCCAGTGTCACGTCGAGCACGCGCACGCCGGCCAGCGGCAGGCGTGCAGGGGTGTCCGGGTGGCTCATGGTCGTTCGAGCCGATAGACGCGGCTCGCCGTGTCGTGGAACAGCGCCGCCTTGTCCGCTGTCGACGCACCGCGCACGATGTGCTTCAACGCGTTCCACAGCGGCACGAAGCCGGCGGAGCGCGCGTCGGGCGGGTAGTTGCTTTCCATCATGCAGCGCTCGGCGCCGAAGGCTTCGATGGCGGTCTCGACATACGGCTTCCATGCAGCGGCGAGTTCGAGATAACCGATCGTGTCGCTGCGCTGCTCGAAGCCCAGGCCCCAGAAGGGCATGCCCAGGCCGCCGACCTTGCACACCACGTTGGGCCGGCGCGCGATGTCTTGCAGCCCGCTGCGCCAATCGTGGAAGACCGCTTCACGTGCCGCCGCGTCCATGTCGAGCGCCATCGCCATGCCCATGTGGTTGAGCACGATCGTGGTGTCGGCAAAGGCGTCGGCCAGTCGCGCGAGTTCGCCGAGCTGGGGGTGGCACACGGCAGCATCGAAGGTCAAGCCGCGCGCCGCGACCTGCGCAAAGCCCGCGCGAAACTGTGCATGCTGCAACACGCCGCGCGGCGGTGGATGCGTGATGTAGCGCAGCGCCGCATCGCCGGGCAGATCCATCGTGATCTGGCGGATGCCGCGAAAACGCTGCGGAGCGAGAGACAGTGCGCGATCGAGCAAGTCGCCGACCGCGTCGCCCAGCCTCAGGTCCGCATAGCCGACGATGGCCGCGCAAACACGGCAGTCGCCATAGACACCGCTATCGGCGATGGCGCCGATGCCGTTGGCGAACTCGACTTCACCGAGCGGGCGCAGCACTTCGGGCCCATCGGGCCGCGCGAAGGCCAGGGTCTCGACATAGACCGAAGCGAGGATGCGGTGCCCGGCGCGCGCATCGGCCAGGTACTCGTCCTGCAGGTAGCGCAGCGGCGGCCGCACGAACAGGTGGTGGTGCGAATCGACGATCGGCAGGTCCGCATCGAGGATCGGTTCGTTGCGGCCTTCGAACAACTGCGGGTGCGTCGCCGGTGACTTCATCGGATGGTCCCTGTGTCCAACTACAAGTATTCCTCCGCCAGCGCGACATCGCGAATCTCATCGACGCTGCCGGAGCGGCGCACCTCGCCGCCGCGGATGATGTAGGCGCGGTTCACCAGCTTCAACGCCGGCCGCGCCATCTGCTCGGTCATCAGGATCGTCGTGCCGCGGCGCTGCAACTCGCGGATCGTCTCGCTGATGCGCCCGATCCACACCGGCGCCAGGCCGAGGAAGGGTTCATCGAGCAGCAGCAACTTCGGCAAGGTGCTGACCGCGCGCGCAATCGCCACGATCTGCTGCTCGCCGCCGGAGAGTTGATTGGCCGGCTGCTGTGCGCGCTCGGACAGCAGCGGGAAGGTCTTCATGATCCACGCCAGGTTCTCCTGCGCCTGGGCCATCGGCAGGCCGAGCGTTCCCGACAGCACGTTCTCCGTGACCGTCAGCGACTTGAAGACACGCCGCCCCTCGGGCGAATAGCCGATGCCCATGCGCGCACGCGCCGGACACGAGATGCCGGCGAGATCCTTGCCGTCGAAGGCGATGCGCCCCGAATGCGCGGGCACCAGCCCCATCACCGCATTGATCAGGCTCGACTTGCCCGCACCGTTCGATCCGACCAGCAGCACCGACTCGCCCTGCGCGACCTCGATCGACACGCCGTTCAACGCCACGATGCCGCCGTAGCGCACGTGAAGGTTCTCGACTTTGAGCATGCTCAGCTTCCTCGGCCACGCCGAGATAGGCGTCGATGACGTCGGCGCGTGCCAGCACCTCGGCCGGCGGCCCCTCGGCCAGCAGCTTGCCGGCCTCCAGCACGATGATGTGCGGGCAGAGGCGGCGCACCAGCTCCATGTCGTGCTCGACCACCAGCACGCCGCAGCCCAGCGTCTTGCGCGCGTGCTCGACAAAGCGATCGACCTGAGTGCGCTCGCGCCGCTCAAGACCCGCGGCCGGCTCGTCGAGCAGCAGGAACTTCGGTCTGGCCGCAAGAACCATCACCAGCCCGAGCATCTTCTGCAATCCGTAGGGCAGCTTGTCGCTCGGCTCGTTCAAGTGGCCGGTGAGACCAAACTCGTCGAGCAGCTTGTTCAGCCCCAGATCCGGCCCGCCGCTCGAGGCCGCCCCGAAACGCTGTGCGCGAAAGAGGTTCTCTTCGACGCTGACGCTGCGGAAGGTGTTGGTCTGCTGAAAACTCCGTGCCACGCCGAGCCGGCTGACCGTGTGGAAGGGCTTGCCGGTGATGTCCTGCTCACCCAACAGGACGCGGCCCGAGCGGTCAGCGGCAGCATGCCGCACATGCAGTTGATCAGCGTCGTCTTGCCCGCGCCGTTGGGGCCGATCACGCCCATGATGCCGCCGGCGAGCACCTCGAAGGAGATGCCCTCGAAGACCTTCAGGCCGCCGAACTGCTTGGCAGCGCCTTCGACGCGCAGGGATGAAGCACTCATGCGCGGCTCTCTTCGATGCGCGCCGGCAGCGTTGTCTTTGCCCGCGCCTTGCGCGCCTTCGTGCCACTTGATCGCGCTGCCCACCAGCCCGCTGGGTGCGGCCATCATCACCACCAGCAGCAGGATGCCGAACAGGCCCGCCGACAGGTGCGCATAGGCGCTGAAGATGTTGGTCATGACGATCAGCAGCAGGCTGCCGATGACGATGCCCAGCATCGTGCCGCGCCCGCCGACGAAGGCGTAGGCGATGTAGCTGTTGACCGACCACGAGGCGAACGAACTCGGGTGCGCGGTGGACAGCATGTTGACGAGCGCGAAGCCGGCCAGCCCCGACACGCCGGCCGAGGCGACGAAACCGATGGTGCGGTACTTCCACACCGCCACGCCCAGGCTCTCGGCCAGGGTCTCGTTCTCCTCGATCGAGGTGAACTCGGCGCGAAAGCGTTGCGTCACCCACAGCGTCACCGCGGTGGCGACCAGGCACACCACCACGGTCACCAGCACCAGCAGCTTGGGCGCGCCGAGGTCGATGCCGAAGAGCGTGGCCGGCGGCAGCGCCGAGATGCCGTCGGAGCCGCCGGTGAGCGTCGGCGTCTCGAACAGGATGAGCTGCAGTATCTCGTTGAAGATGAAGGTGATGAAGATGAAGTACACGCCCTTCAGGCGCAGCACCAGCGTGCCGAGCGGGATCGCGCACCAGCGCCGGCACGACGAAAGCGACGGCCATCAGCACGAGCAGGTTGCTCGTCGTGCCCGATTTGGCGAGCATCGCCGCCGCATAACCGCCGATGGCCATGAAGGCCGGCACGGTGAACGACAGCAGGCCCATGCGAAGCATCACGTACACGCCCATCGCAGCGCACACGCCGATGGCCGACTGATACGTGAGCGAGTTGAGCAGCGGGTCCTTGGTGACCAGCGGCACGACCAGCAGCGGCACGAGCAGTGCGAAGCCCAGCAAGTCGAGCTTGAAGTCGCGGTGGCGGTTGGGGGTCATGCCTTACGAGCCACGGTGCCGAACAGACCCTGCGGTCGCACGAGCAGGATCAACATCACGAGCACGAACAGCGCCAGCGCGCCCTTGGAGCCGCCAAGATAGACGCTCGAATACGCCTCGATCAGGCCGACCAGGAAGGCGGCGGTCATCGCCCCGGTGATGCTGCCCAGGCCGCCGAGGATGACGATGATGAAGGCCTTGCCAAGCACGCCTTCGCCGCTGTGCGGTTCGAGCGCGAGGATCGGCGTGACCAGCGCGCCGGTCAGGCCGGCCAGGCCAGTGGCGATGGCAAATGCCATCGGGAACATCTTGGCCGGCGGGATGCCCTGGGCGCGCGCCACCGGCCCGTCGTCGGCCATTGCCCGCAAGGCGATGCCGTAGCGCGTCTTGAACACCAGCCAATAGACGCTGACGATGGCCACCGTGCTGACGACGAAGACGATCAGGTTGGACCAGGGGATGTAGAAGCCGCCGCTTCGCCAGGAGCCCGAGACCGGAAAGCGGAACTCGACCGGCTCGGCGCCATAGACCATGGTCACGCCGGTGGTGAGGATCTGGTAGATGCCGAGCGTGATCAGCATCGTCGCCAGGTGATCGGCGACGTACTTCTCGACGAACAGCATCTCGATCGCGTAGCCCAGCGCCGCGGTGCCGATGGTTGCCAGGACCACCGCCAGGCACGTAGGGCATGCCCAGCGCATGCACCAGGGAAAACGCGAAGTAGCCGCCCAGGATGTAGAAACCACCGTGGGCGAAATTGACCACGCCCATGATGCCGAAGATCAACGTAAAGCCGATGCTGATCAGCGCGTACTGGGTGCCCAGGCTCAGTCCGATCACGCCGGTCGATATCAGGCTTTCCAAGTCAGGCTTTCCATTGGCGGGGTCGCCTCCTGTGCAGCACGCTGCTTGCCCTGCTCGGGCGAGAAAGCCCAGGCGGCGAAACTCACTCGGCGGGAATCTCGATCGTGCGTACCGGCACCTTCTTGCCGTCGATCACCATGCCCAGGCCCGGAGGGAAGGTCAGCTCCTGGTTGATGCCGTAGAGCGACTGGCCGCGCCATCCGGCTTTGCCCATATAGCGCGACTCGGGCGTCATCTTGCGCAGCGTCTCGGCGATCTTCTCCGGATCGGCGTCCGTCCCGGCCTGCGAGATGGCGCGCAGGGCGACCTCGGCAGACAGCGCGAACACGGGCATCAGCGGGTTGTCGATCGGCGGCGTCTTCATGACACGCTCGTAGTCCGCCTTCAACTTGACGATGCCCGGGTGATCGACCGGACTGGTCTCGAGCCAATAGAACGCCTTCAGCTTGTCGACGCCGCCGGCGGCTTGGACCACCGGGGTCATGCCGCCGCCGCCGAGGCTGCCGATGACGCCGCTGAAGCCCGCCTCCATGAGCTGCTTGATGAGGATCGACTGGTCCGCGGGCGGCACCGTCGAGATCTCGATCGCGTCGGGCTTGACGTTCATGATGCGCGTCGCGAGTGGCCCGAAGTTGGTCGTGCCGCGCTGGTAGTACTCCTCGCTCGCCTTGACGCCGTTGTCGGTGTATTGCTTGACGAGTTGCCGGCTGCCGTCGGTGCCGCCCTGGTCGTTGGGGCCGATCACCATGATCGTCTTGAACTTGAACTGGTCGGCCGCCGCCTTGGTGAGCAGGGGGCCGAAGGTGATCGGCGCCTGCAGCGCGTGAAACGCGAGCGGGAACTCGGGACTGATCACGCCGAGCATGTAGGACGAACTGAAGTTGACCTGCCCGTGGCGCTTGGCCACCGGACGGAATCCGGTGGTCTCGGGTGAGCAGACCGGTCCGTTGGTCACGCGGACGTTTTCGCTGGCGAGGAAGTTCGAGGCCGCGGCGCCGCCGGCGGCCGTGCATTGGCCGTCGAAGGTCACCACCTTGACCTTGCACTTGCGGCCGTTCATCGGCAGGCCGCCCTCCTGGTTGACCATCGCCGCTGCGAACTCGGTTCCGAGCTTGGCCGACAAGCCCCACGCGGAAGCGCCGCCGGTGAACGGGCCGACGGCGCCGATCTTTACTTCGCAGACCTGGGCCTGCGCCGGTGCCGTCAGCGCGCAGGACGCGAGCAGGGCGGTCAGGGCCGCGGCCGGGCGGGCATTCTTCGAGCGAAGGACCATCGTTGTCTCCAGGTGGTGTTGTCGAGTGCAGTTCACTTCGCCGACGCCGTGTCGGCCTTGGCACGACCGCGCGCGGTCGCGCTCGGCTTGCCGGTCAGGCTCATGATCGATGCGACGTTGCCGACGCCATCGAGATGCCACAGCGCGTCGATCACCGCGTCGGCCTGCGCCGCAGGCAGCATGCCTTCGCAGTTGTGGCGGAACTTGGCGGCGAGTTCGTCGTCGCTCATCAGGCTTTGCGGATCGGGCGAGGGGCTGCCTTTGGGGTAGAGGCTTTCCTCGACGAAGGTCTGGCCGCGCGCGCGGATCTCCACGCGCGACGGGCGCGCGGCGGGGTTGACCGCCATCGCCTTGGCGTAGTCGGGGTGGACTTGTGTCGTGACGCGATCCATCAGCGACATCACCGATGGGCTGAACACGTTCTTCGGTTCCTGCCACGCCTTGCCGAGCGGCAGGTCGTGCGCCGCCATGGCGATGCCGTGTGCCATGCTGAACTGCGCGTCCTGCACGTGCTCGATCGTGCGCGTCAGCCAGCACGGCCGCTCGGCGATGCCTTCGACGTAGACCTTCATCGCCTCGATCTCGTCGGGCTTCAACTGCTGCTCGCGCACCACCTTGACGATGCAGTCGAACATGCCGTGCATGATCCGGCAGTGCGGGTAGGGCTTGTAGGAAGACTCTGCCGGAAAGTGCCACACGCTGCCGAGCTTGTCGAGCAGGCGCTCGGGCTCCCACTTGGTGGTGCCGATGAAGCGCGCGTAGCCGTACTCGCGGTCGTCGAGCACCTGGATGTCGCCGCGGTGGCCGAGTTCGGCCATGTACGCCGCGGTCAGCGCCTGCTGCGCCAGCATGCCGGCCATCAGGTATTTGATGGTGGACGTTCGGCGTGTGCTCGAACCAGGCGATCTGCGAGTTCACCGGCGAGATGCAGCCGGCGATGCCCAGGGCGTGCGCCGTGGTCTCGCGCGAATGGCCCTTGAGCATCGCGAGCGCGGCGGTGGCGCCGAAGATCGTGCGCGGCGTAGCCGAAGACCGGCGGCGGGTCGGGCCGGCCGTCGGCTTTGGCCTTGCGCTGGTTGTCCATCGCCTTGCCGAAACGGTTGCTCATCTCGTGTGCCACCGCCATCGAGGTGATCACGGCCTGGCCCGACGAGCCGACCGATTCGGCCAGCGCCAGCGCCGCCGGCATGACGTAGGGCGAGACATGCCCCGGCGGCAGCACCGCGTCCATGTCGAGCGCATTGATGAGCTCACCGTTGGCGAAGGCCGCGCCCAGCACCGAGACCTTGTCGCCCGTGCCCATGATGGTGGCCTGCGGGTTGCCGGCGCCGACGATGCGGCCGTAGTCGATGCCGGCGCGGCCCTTGGGCTCGTCGGTCGCGGCGATGGCGCAGCCGATCGAATCGAGCAGCGCGCGTTTGCACTCCTGCACCACCGCCGGCGGCAGGCTGGCGAAGGTGGTGTCGGCGCTGAAGTCGGCCAGTTGCTGGATGAGCGTGCGGGTCATGTCGGTCTCCTCGGGCTCCTCGCGCAGTGCGGCCGTGTCGCCGTGCGCGTTGCAAAGGCAAGGGTTGCGGCGCCGGCGCTCGAAGTCAATCGCGTCGGAAGCTGCGTTCCGTGCAACGGAATCGCAGCACAGCGCCCCGCATCGCGCGCGTCAGGTCGGTTCCAACCCGGCAGCGCGCGCGATCGCGCCCCAACGATCGATTTCGTTGGCCACGTAGCGCCTCGCATCCGCGCCGGTGACGAAGAAGTTGTCGAGGTTGTTGGCGCCGAGGAAGGACTGCAACTCGCCGAACTGCGTCGTGCCCTTCAACCACTCCGTGAGCTTGGCGATGGCCTCGGGCGGCGTGCCGGCGCGCACCATGCAGATGTGTGCCGAGCCGAGCTCGTAGTCGGGCACGCCGGCTTCGGGCAGGGTCGGCACGTCGGTGAAGCCGGTCATGCGCGTCGGGCTGGTGGCAGCGAGCACGCGCACCTGGCCGGCCTTGGCGAGCGCGCCGACGCTGAGCGGATCGGTGATCGTCAGGTCCACCTCGCCCGGCACCAGGGCCTGAATCATCATCGTGTGCGATTTGTAGGGGATGAAGGTGAACTTGAGGCCCGCCTTCTGCTCGAGCAGCTTGCCGGCCATCTGCGGAATCGACGTGCCGTAGCCGAAGTTCAGCTTGCCGGGCTCGCGCTTGGCATAGGCGATCAGTTCCTGCATCGAAGTCACCGGCAGCTTGGCACTGACCACCGCGTACAGCCAGGTGCGGTAGCCGACCGCCAGGGGGATCAGATCGGTCAGCGGCTCGTAGGGCAGGGCCTTGATCAGCGCCTTGTTCACCGCCATCGTCGACATGGTGGTGAACAGCATCGTGTGGCCGTCGGCCGGCGCGTTGAGCACTGCCTGCACGCCGATCACGCCGTTGGCACCGGGCTTGTTCTCGGGCACCACCGCCACGCCCGCCGCTGCGGCCATCGACTTGCCGACGAGGCGGCCGACGAGATCCGACGGCGTGCCCGGCGACGCCGGAAAGACGAAGGTGATCGGGCGGCTCGGATAGCTCTGCGCACGCGCGGGCAGGCCGACGAGCGTGCTCGCTGCCGCAGCGGCCAAGGCATCGCGGCGGGTGATCGGGTGAAGCATCGACATGGCGTGTCTTTCGGAGTTGAACGTTGATCAGCGTGCAGCAGAGCCTTGCGGCACGACATGGGTGCCTGCCATGCGGTCGAACACCAGGGCCGCGGTGTGCAGTTGCGCCTGCGCGCCCATCTCGCCGATGCACATCTGGAAAAGCTCGCGCGTCAGGTTGCCGTAGAAGAGGGGCACGCCGGAATCGGCGCCCATCTGGCAGGCCAGGCGCACGTCCTTGTGCATCAGCGCGAGAGTGAAGCCGGGCGACAGATTGCCCTTGATGACGTGCGGCAGCATGAACTTCTCGAGGAAGAAATTCTTTGCGCCACCGGCCAGCAGCACCTCGCAGCAGCGCTGCGGATCGATGCCGTTCTTGGCCGCCAGCGCCACCGCCTCCATCGTCATCATGCGCTGCGAGGCAGAAAGCAGGTTGTTGACCAGCTTCATCGCATGCCCGTTGCCGATGCCGCCGGTATGAAAGACGTTGGGGCTGATCGCGGCGAAGATCGGTTGTGCGCGCGCGAGTTGATCCGGCGCAGCGCCCACCATGATGGCGATCGTGCCGGCGTCCGCACCCTGCGCACCACCGCTGACCGGCGCGTCGATCAGCTCGATGCCGCGCTTGGCCAGATCGTCGGCCATCGTGCGCGTGACGCTCGGGTCGCCGGTGGTCTGGTCGATCAGCAAGGTGCCGGGCTTCAGGCCCGCGGCCAAGCCGTTGTCGCCGAAGATCGCGGTGCGCACATGCTCGGAGGTGGGCAGGCACAGCAGCACTGTGTCACAGCGCGCGGCAAGTTCGGCCAGGCTCGTGCACCCGGTCGCACCCTTGTCCACCAGGCGCTGCACGGCCTGCGCATCGAGGTCGTAGACCTGCAGTGGAAAGGTGAGCTGCAGGCGCCGCGCCAATGCGGCGCCCATGCTGCCCAGGCCGACGAAACCGATGTTCATGGGGGCTCCAACAAGCTTGTGAGTTCAGCCACCGGCATGGCGCGCTCGAAGCGATCGACCAGGCCGATCAGTTGATCCGCGCGCGCCTTGCCGATCACCGGCTCGCACAGCTCATTCAGCTTGGCGCGGTGCTCCTCGGGCGTGAACGGGTTGCCGGGCATGCCTTTGGCAACGTCGAGGAATACGTGTTCGCTGTGGCCGTCGGTGTAGCGCACGGTCACGTCGGCGACGAAGTTGCGCACGTAGCGTTGATCGAGTTCGGGTGCGACGGTGAGATCGATCTTGCGCGCGAGCCGGATGCACGTCGGACCGCTCGTCGAGCTTCAGCTCGCCCTGCAGATAAGCGCGGTGCGTGGCGTAGCCGTTGCCCATGCCGAGCGCGGCCAGCGCCATCTGCACCGGCAGCGCGTATTGCAGCTCCTCGATGTTGCGCGGGGCATAGCGGTGTTCGTTCTTGATGCCGACGCAGGCGTCGGTCATCGACTGAATTCTGGTGTCGACCGATGCGATGTCGGCGGCGCGCCCCTTCAACTGCGTCATCGCGTCGATGTAGGCGTGATTCGCGCCGCAGCAGCAGTAGGCCTTGATCCACATCTGCATCAATCTGCAGCGGCTGGCCGGGCGCGAACTCGGCGCGCGCCTCGTCGCCGATGGCCTTGCGAATGAAGGTTTTGTAGAAGCCCTTGTTGCCGGTGAGCCAGCGCCGCGGGCCGGTGATGCCGACGCCCGCCAGCGCCGCCGACTCGATGCCGTTGCGCGCGCCGATGCCGGCATGCACGCGCTTGATCGATCCTCCGGTGGAGGTGTACTCGGTGGTGCCCGAGCAATGGCTCATGGCGATGGCCAGCGCGTGATGTGTGCTGCTCGATGTCGAAGCCGTGCAGCTTGGCGGCCACCGCGGCAGCACCGAAGTTCGCCAGCACCGAGTGCGGCTGCCAGCCGTGATTCAACAGATCGGGCGAGCCGATGCGGCCGATGCGCACGTAGGTTTCGTAGCCGGCGACCATCGCCACCAGCACCTGCTCGAGCGTGGCACCGACTTCCTCGCCGACGGCGATCGCCACCGGCACGACGCAACAGCCCGGATGCGCGTTGCCGGCCACGTCGTCGTACTCGAAGCCGTGGCCGTAGCTGGCGTTGAGGTAGGCGGCGTCGGCCGCGTCGATGCGCGCGTGCTCGCCGACCACGGTGGACCTCCCCCCGCGCGGCTTGCGCAGGAAGGCAACGCAGCTGGCGCGACCAGGGCAGTTGCGAGGCGCCGAGCTGGATGGCGAGCTGGTCCTTGATCAGCGCCTTGGCGGTGGCCAGCGCCAAGGCATCGATGTCTTTCGCGCCGAAGCCGACGATGAACTCGGCCACGGCGCGTTCGAGGGTCGCGGATTCGTCGTGCATGGCAACTCGCATGGGCTCGACAACATTATGCATAATGCGTTGACCTGACAAAAGCGGGATTTCCCCGTCGAAAACCCCATGGACCTCGGCATCGCAGGACGACGCGCTGTGGTGATCGGCGGCACCGGTGCGCTCGGCGGCGCGGTGTGCGAAGCGCTGGCCGCGGAGAAGGTGAACCTCGTCGTCTTCGCGCGCGACCGCGAGCGCCTGGCGCGCTGCCGCGACGATTGGCAGCAGCGCTTCGGCGTCGCGGTTGACAGCTGCGCCGGCGACATCACGCGCGAGGCCGACGTTGATGCGCTCGCGGCGCAGACGGCGGCCCTGGGTGGCGCGCAGATCCTGGTGCTCAACACGCCGCGCCCGCCCAGCCCGATGCGCGACTTTCTCGACGAGACCGACCCCGCGCGCTGGGACCAGGCCCACCAGCAGCAGTTGCACGGCGCGCTGCTGGTGCTGCGCAAGCTCGCACCGATCGTCGCGGCGGGCGGCTGGGGCCGCATCGTTGCCATCACCTCGGCGACGGTCAAGCAGCCGCTGCCGCGCCATGCGATCTCCACCATCTATCGCGCCGGCGTGCAGGCTGCGTTGAAGCACCTGGCGATGGAGCTGGCCGCGCGCGGCGTCACGGTCAATTCGGTGGCGCCGGCCACGGTGATGACGCCGACCTTCCCGACCTTCCACAACCTGGCTGCGCGCATCGAAGCCGTGCCGATGAAGCGTGCCGGCCAACCCGAGGAACTCGCCGCGACCGTGGCCTTTCTCGCGTCGGTGCCCGCCGGCTTCATCACCGGCCAGACGATCCAGCTCGACGGCGGCGCGACGCTCGCGCTGTGCTGAAAACGTCATCGATCAAGGAGAGATCCCGACCATGAACGTCATCAACGAACTGTTCGGCGTGGCCGGCAAGCGCGTGCTCGTCACCGGCGGCAGCCGCGGCATCGGCCAGTCGATCGCCGAAGCCTTCGTCAAGGCCGGCGCGCGCGTGGTCATCTGCTCGCGCGACGCGGCGGCCTGCGAGGCCACGGCCGACGAGTTGCGCGCGCATGGGCAGTGCACGCCCATGCCGTGCAACATCGCCTCGGCCGAAGACCGCAAGCGCTTCGTCGCCGAACTCGGCCAGCACGAGAAGGGGCTCGATGTCGTCATCAACAACGCCGGTGCGATCTGGGCGGCGCCTCTGGCCGAGTACCCCGAGTCGGGTTGGGACAAGGTGTTCGACCTCAACGTCAAGGGCACCTTCTTCCTGATCCAGCAGTTGGTGCCGCTGCTGGCGGCAGCCGCCACGCACGACGCGCCGGCGCGCATCATCAACGTCGGCTCGATCGACGGCTTTCACATTCCCAAGCACGAGACCTACGCCTATTCGGCCAGCAAGGCCGCCCTGCACCAGATGACGCGGCACCTCGCGGCGCAACTGGCAGCGCAGCACATCACCGCCAACGTCATCGCGCCGGGCATGTTCCCGAGCAAGATGATGGCGGCGACGCTCGAGCGCAAGGGCCTGGACGCCACCGTCGAGCCGGTGCCGCTGAAGCGCCTCACCGCTCCATCGGACATGGCCGGTGCAGCGATCTATCTCGCCTCCAAGGCGGGCGCCTACGTCACCGGCGCCGTGCTCCCGGTCGATGGCGGCCTGGCGACGACGCTGTGAGCGACGACACTATGATCTTCGCCAAAGATCACCCACGCAGTCCGGAGCCCGACGTGCCGACCGATTCGCAGTTCCATCCCACCGGTGTCGGCAAGCTCCAGTTGTCGGAGTCGGTCGCCTCATACCTGCGCGAGCAGATCATCTCGGGCAACCTGAAGAAGGGCGAGTTCCTGCGCATCGACGCCATCGCCAAGGCGCTCAACGTCAGCACGACGCCGGTGCGCGAAGGTCTGCTGCTGCTGCAAAGCGAATCCTTCGTGCGATTGATGCCGCGCCGCGGCTTCGTCGTCAACAGTTTTTCGCGCGGCGACCTGCTCGACCTGTTCTGGGCGCAGGCCACGGTCGGCGCCGAGCTCGCCGCGCGCGCGGCCACGCGCATGTCGAAGGCCGACTTCGCGCAGTTGCAGGAGTGGCACAACAAGCACGAGCATGCGGTCAACACCGGCGACGACGCGTCGGCGGCGCGACTGGGTCACCAGTTCCACCGCACCATCAACCTGGCTGCCGATTCGCCGCGCCTGGCGCTGCTGCTGGGCAGCCTGACGAAGCAACTGCCCAATCGCTTCTACGCCAGCATCGAAGGCCAGTTGCAGGGCGCCGTCGAGTACCACCCGATCATCATCAACGCCATCCGCGTCAAGGATGCCGAGGCCGTGCGCTCGCTGATGTACCGCCACATCATCAGCGGGGCTGAACACCTGATCGAGATGCTGGAGCGGCACGGCACCTGGGGCCCACCCGGGGCCGAGGACGTTGCGGCTGCAAAGCCCGCGCGCGCTGCGAAGAGCGCATCCAAGAGCGCATCCAAGAGCGGGGCCAAGCCGCGCGCCAAGGCAAGCGTGCCGCCTGCCCGCGCCAGCGCGCGCGCAGCGCGTGCCAAACGTTGAACGCAAGTTGAATGCACGGAGAACCGCATGATCAAGTTCTACTACTCGCTCGCACCGAATCCGCGCAAGGTCGCGCTCTTCCTCGAAGAAGCGGGGCTGCCCTACGAGGCGATTGCAGTGGACACGCGCAAGGGCGAGCAGCACGCGCCCGCGTTCACCGCGATCAACCCCAACGCCAAGGTGCCGGCGATCGTCGATGGCGACACGACGGTCTTCGACAGCAGCGCGATCCTGCTCTACCTGTCTGACAAGACCGGCCAGTTCGGCGCCAAGCCCGCGAGCCGCGGCGAGATGCTGTCGTGGCTGATGTTCACCGCCTCGGGCATCGGCCCCTTCACCGGCCAGTGCGTGCACTTCAAGAACTACGCACCGGAGAAGATCGCCTACGCGATCAACCGCTACGACTTCGAGGCCTGGCGCCACTGGAAGCTGATCGAGCAGCGGCTGGAGACGCGCACGTGGATGATCGACGACAGCTACACCCTGCTCGACATGGCGGTGTACGGCTGGGCGCGCGCCGTGCCGTTCGCGCTCGGTGACGGCGCGTGGGCGCAACTGCCCAACGTCAAGCGCCTGCACGATGCCGTCGATGCGCGCCCGGCCGCCAAGCGCGCCGATGCGCTGAAGGACCGCTACGCCTTCAAGACCGAGATGGATGAAGTGGCGCAGCGCGCGATGTTCCCGCAGAACGAGCGCTTGAAGGCGGCGGGCGGCGCGCGTTAGCCGCGCGCGATCGAGCCGGATCGTCATGCCCGCGCGTCGTCTGGAGGAAATCTTCGACGGCCAGCGCCGGCCGGTCTGCGCCGCGCCGCCCTTGTTGTCGAGCGCCGCAACGCCCTGGGCCGGCTTCCTGATGGAGCGCGACCTGTGTCGCGAGGGTCATGCGCAGACGCTGTTCCATCCGCACACCGAACTCGTCTTCGTGACTTCAGGATCGATCGAGGTCGAGGATCACGCGCTGCGCGCCGACAAACGTTTCGTCGCTCACGCCAGCAGCGTCACGCTCTGGCCCGCGGGCCACGAGGCGAAGTCGATCCGCTGGGGGCCGCACGAATCTGCAGCCGCGGCCGCCGAGATGATCCGCATCCAGTTGGATCTGACCTTGCTGCACCGCCTCGCGCCCGACGACGACCGCGCGCTCGATCGCAAGATCGTCCAACAGCCGGGAGTTGACGATGCGGCGTTGGCGGCGCTGGTGCGGCTGGTCGAGACGGAAGTGGTGACCGGTTGTCCGAGCGGCCGCTTGTTCGGCGAATCGCTGTGCCTGACGCTGGCGACCCACATCACGGCGCGCTACGCCTGCATGCCCGCGACGACGCCAGGCCGCATCGGCGCACTGTCGGTGCGCCGTTTCGAGCGCGTGCGCGACTACATCGGCACGCACCTCGGCGATGACCTGAGCCTCGGCGAGCTCGCGCAGGTCGCGGGCCTGAGCCCGCAGCACTTCGCGACGGCATTTCGCAAGCGGGCCGACATGACGCCGCACCGCTACGTGCTCGATCAGCGCATCGGCGAGGCCAAGCGTTTGCTGGCCGCGTCGAATGCGCGCTCGGTGGCCGACGTGGCGGCGTCGCTCGGATTCGCCAGCCAGAGCCACTTCACCGAAGTGTTTCGCCGCAGGGTCGGCGCGACGCCGGCGCGCTACCGTCAGGAACACTGATTCGGAGAAGCGAGCAGGGCGCCGAACGGCACCCCGCTCGCGGGCATCAATCGTCCTTGCCCCTCTTGCCGCCGCGCACGTTGCGGTCGATCCAGCCCAGGACCATGTCGCCGATCTCGAGGTTGTTCTTGTCCTGCATGATCATGTGGCTGTTGCCGTAGATGCCCAGCGTCGGCGGCCACAGCATGCGTGCGTTGCCGCCGGCGGCATTGATGCGGGTGATGAAGGCCTTGCAACCATTGAACGATTCCTGCCACAGGAAGACCAGCGGCGTGCCGGTGTCCTGATCGACATGGTCGCCGAACAGCACGAGGATTGGAATGCGCGCCAGCTGTGCAATCTGCTGATCGGTCCACACCGGCGCGATGCCGCCCATGCAGCCACCCGGCTCGATGAGGACCATGCCCTTGACGCCCTTCGGGTCGGTCAGCGCCGCCTGCAGCGGAAAGTCACCCGATTGCGAGTGACCCACCAGCACAGCGCCATCGACCTTGATGGCCAGGTCGGACAGGGCCTTGTAGGTCGGGTTGGGCGCGGGCAGGCCGATGAAGATGTCCGGGATGTCCTGCTTCGAAAGTTCGGCGGCCTTGTTCACCGGGAACTTGGTCTCGGGATACGCCACCCCCGGCTGCGGCCCGAAACGGAAGTTCGTCCATGAACCCCAGTTGTCGCCGAGCCGGAAGAAGCGCGGCTGCAGCGTCGGCGAGACGAGGCCCGCGGCGACGTTGTTGAAGATCGCCTGGTTGAAGCCCGAGCGCGCGCGGCCCACCTGGTCGGGGACGTACACCGGGTGACCCTCGCGCACGAAATGTTCGTACCAACCCATGCGGCCATCGGGCGTGGTGTCGTAGGACTTGCCGCTCAGCGTGGCGCCGTGCACCAGCACCACCGGCACCTTGGTGCGGCCATGCGGCACCATGTACTCGACGTACATCTGGTTGATCGTGACCTGGTCGTCGCGGAACGGCACGACGGGCAGGAACGACACCTGATTCGAAGTCTGCTGGGCCTTCTCGCCGCCGACGTAGAAGCTGCCGCGCGACTTCAGCACCAGCGGCGAGCGCGGCGTCTGCACGTCACTGAAGTCTTGCGCCGCGGCGCCGATCGGTGCGCCGAGCATCGATGCGGCCAATCCGACGCTGGCCAGCATGGCTTTCGTTTCCATCGTCTGTCTCCTGTTGATAGAGTGACAGG
Source organism: uncultured beta proteobacterium (assembly GCA_963738605.1). Classification (GTDB taxonomy): domain Bacteria; phylum Pseudomonadota; class Gammaproteobacteria; order Burkholderiales; family Burkholderiaceae_C; genus CADEEN01. The sequence goes on along the minus strand of CAVTXG010000001.1, from coordinate 184,711 downwards.
ACGATAGAAGGCGGCGCGAACGCTGTCTTCCAGAATCGTTCGACCTTTGTCGGATTCGTCCGGTGGCAACTCGCGGGCTGGAAGCGCAGCGGGCCTCGTTGGTCAACGAGGCCCGCGCGGCTGGGAGGACTTGCCTATTGCTGAACGACGATCTTCTCGCGCTCGACAACGGCCTTCCACTTGACGTGCTCCTCGACCGACAACTTTCGATAGTCTTCGCCGGCCGGTGCGTTCAGATCCGGCGTGTACTTCGCTGCGGTCTGGTACTTCTGAATCGCTTCGGGGTCGCGGAACACGGCCCTGAGTTCGGTGATGATGCGGTCCGAAATCTCCTTGGGCATCTTCGGCGGCCCGACGAAACCGGCGGCGACATCGAGGGTTGCACCCTTGATGCCGAGTTCCTCCAGCGTCGGGGCATTCGGGTGCAAGGGATGGCGCTTCGTGCCGAGCGAGGCGATCACGCGCAGGCCATCGGGATTGGGCGGGGTGGCGATGGTGTAGTCCAGCGTCTTGCCGAGCATGTCCTGGTAGACCGGCGCCGCACCGTTGTAGGTCACGTGCGTTCCCTTCACGCCGGCGGCCGACTCGAATTGCGCAATCATCAGGTGCATCAGGCCCCCGACGCCAGCGCTGCCGTACTTGACGCGCCCCGGATTGGCCTTCATCTGAGCGACGAACTCCGGCAATGTCTGTGCCTGCACGTTCGGGCCCACGAACACCACCGGCGGCACTGCGAAGGGGCGGATCAGATAGGTCATCTCGTCATACTTGTACGGCAGGTCCTTGCGCACCGCCGGGTAGATGACGAGGTCGTTGTAGATCAGCATGAAGGTGTAGCCATCGGGTGCGGACTTCGAAACAAAGTCCACCGCGATCGACTGTCCCGCGCCCGGCTTGTTCTCCACCACGACGGCCTGGCCGATGCGGCGCTGCAGATACTCGGCCGTGATCCGGGCCAGCACGTCGGTGCCGCCGCCGGCGGCAGCGCCGACGACGATCTTGATCGGCTGCTTCTTCGGCCAATCCTGCGCGGCCGCCGGCAGCGCGATGGCCGCGGCGAACAGCGTCGCTGCGGTCAGTACCAGAAACTTCTTCATGCCTTGCTCCTTGTGAAGCCGCGATTGCAACGCGGTCGATCGAAAGACATCCGCCGCAGGGCGGATGAGAAACGCAAACGCCCTCGCCGACTTTCGGTTGGCAAGTCTGTTGCGAACATGGGGCAAACACCCGTGCTGCCGGCCGACGTGGCGCTGCGGGTGATCGTTTTCATCGGGCCAGGCTCAGCAGAAGAACCACTCGCCCACGCAAGCCGCCTTGCTCGAGCAGGCGATGCGCCTGGGCCGCCTGATCGATTGGGAACCGGGCTGCGACGCGCGGTTTCAGTGTGCCGTCACGCCAGCGCTCCACCAGCCAGTTCAGTGCCGGCGTGTTGGTCACTTGCTCCAGCACGCCGATGTAGCCGCAACGCAGGCGCGCATCAGTGACGGCGCTCGTCCGGCGCAGCGAGATGACGGCACCGCCGTCGTGCACCAGGGCTGCGGCGGCGTCGCCGAGCAGCGCGCAGTCGAGCAGACCGTGCACGCCGCCGGGGTGCAGCGAGCGCACGGCGGCGGCCATCGCGTCGCCGCGCGGTACGACTTCGTCGGCGCCCAGGCGCTGCAACAACTCGCGGTCTTCTTGCTTGGCTTCAGCGACGATGCGCAGCCCGGCCCGACGCGCCAGCGCGATCGCATAGCCGCCGACGGCACCCGCACCGCCCGTCACCAGCAGGGTCGCCCCGGAGGGCAGGGCCAACGCTTCGAGCGCCATCTTTGCCGTCAGGCCGTTCATCGGGATCGTGCAAGCGTCTGCCAGATCGGCCGCGGCGTCCAACGCTGCCACAGACGCCGCAGGAACGCAGACGTACTCGGCATGGGCACCGCCCTCGGCCCGACGCGGATTGACGATGCCCATCACCGCTTGCCCAACGCGCAGCGATGTTGTGCCGTCGCCGACTTGATGGATGTGGCCGGCGAACTCCATGCCGGCGATGAAGGGCGGCTTGCTCGCCGACATCAGCGCGGCCTGCTGGCCCGAGCGCATCAGCAGGTCGGTGGGATTGACCGTCGATGCCGCCACGCGCACGACCACCTCGCCGCTCTTTGCAACCGGCCGCGGCAACTCGGCGATGTGCAGCACATCGGGCCCGCCGAAACGTTCGAAGGCGACGGCGCGCATGGCAGTCATCGGCCTTTCATCCCGTTCTTCAGCCGCAGGTACGCGGTCCTGCGCTGCGGATCGACACCGAGCGGCCGCTCGTAGGACGGATCACTGCGATCACGCCGCGCCCCCTGACCGCCGTTCATGAAGGCGCGCATCTCGGGCGTGAGCGTGCCGCGCGTGGACGTCATCGAGCTCAGGTCGCTCATGTCGGGCTGCGTGTCCATGTCGGCCCAGTCGCGCACCAGCTTGCGCGCCACGATGGCCCAGACACCGTCGCGCTTCTCGAGGCGATCGATGTAGCGCCCGCCGTTCATGTTCAGCGGCTTGCCCTGGCGGTTCATCGTGCCGACGAACTTGCCGTGTACGTCGATCGCGCCGGGATGAAACGCCGAGACGATCAGTTCGCGATCGAAACGGTCAACGCCGCGCGCATAGCGCAACAGGCAATCGCGGATGGCCTCGCGGTCCATCAGCTCCTGAACCGTCGCGTGCAGCTTTTCGAGTGAGACGGTCAAAACAGAGCTTCGAACGAAGAGGGCAGGTTCGCGCGCATGCTAGTGACGCAGCCCGGGTCGTGGCTTGAGCAATTCGACGCGGCTGATTTCCGCGGAAGAAAGCGCGGCCGTGTCATGGCATGAACGACCCGCCGTTCACATCCAGCACCGTGCCGGTGATGAACGCGGCCTCGTCCGAGCAGAGGAAGGCCACCGCCTCGGCGACATCCTCGGCCGCGCCGAGACGGCCCACCGCGGTGATGTCTGCCGCGCGCTCGAAGTACCCGGCCTGCCCGCCGCTGGTGGCCTGCGTCATCGCGGTATCGATGGTCGATGGCGCGACGCAGTTGACGGTGATGTCGTCGGGGCCGACTTCGCCGGCCAGTACCTGCGACAGGCCGATCATCGCGGCCTTCGACGCGGCATACGCGCCGACGTGGTGGCTGCGCATGCGCGCCGCGCGCGACGAGACGTTGACGATGCGGCCGAAGCGCGTGCGCCGCATCAGCGGCACTGCGCCGCGGCACATCATCAGCGTGCCGGTGAGGTTGATGCGCAGCGTGCGCTCCCAGGTGTCGAGCGTGGTGGCTTCGATCGGCACGCGCTCGCCGTCCTGCAGGCCGGGCACGCCGGCGTTGTTGACGAGGATGTCCAGGCGCCCGCAGCGCTGCTCGACGGCGGCGAAGGCCCGCGCCACCGACGCTTCGTCGGCGACGTTCGAGCGCCAGTGCGACGGCGTCGTGGCCGGCGTTGCGCAGCTGTTGCGCGGTGCGCTCGGCGGCGGCGAGATCGATGTCGGCGATCAGGACCTGCGCGCCGTCGGCGGCCAGCCGCTCGGCGATCGCGCGCCCCAGGCCCTGCGCCGCGCCGGTGAGGAGAGCCACGCGCTTCATCGCATCACCGTGCCGCCGTTGACATCCAAGACCGCGCCGGTGATGAAGCTCGCCTTCTCCGAGCACAGCCACGCCACCGCGTTGGCGATGTCTTCGGGTTCGCCCAATCGCCCGAGCACCGAACCGGCGGCGCCGCGCTCCCAGTACTCGGGGTTGCCGCCGGACGTGGCGATGGTCAGCGGCGTGCGGATGCGCGAGGGCGCGACGCAGTTGACGGTGATGCCGTCGCGGCCCACTTCGTCGGCCAGCACGCGCGACAGGCCGATGATGCCGGCCTTGCTCGCCGTGTAGCCGCAGCGCCCGGTGCCTGGTTGCCCGCGCGCCACCAGCGACGCCAGGTTGACGATGCGGCCCCAGCCGCCGCGCCGCATCAGCGCAATCGCACTGCGGCTCATCAGGAAGCTGCTGGTCAGGTTGGTGCGGATCGTCTTCTCCCAGCCCGCGAGCGTGGCTGCCTCCAGCGGCGCGCGCTCGCCGGCGATGCCGGCGTTGTTGACGAGGATGTCGAGCCGCCCGAAGCGTTCTTCGACATCGGCATAGACGCGCTGCACCGCGCCCTCGTCGCCGACATCGAGCGCCAGCGCCGACGCTTGCCCGCCGGCAGCGCGCAGTGCCTCGGCGGCGCTGTTCGCTGCATCGAGATCGATGTCGGCGATGAGGAGCACGCAGCCGTCGCGCGCCAGGCGTTCGACGATCGCGCGCCCCAGCCCCAGCGCACCGCCGGTGACCAAGGCCAGGCGCGCGACCGGCTTCAAGGGCAACACTCGGTTTGACATCGATAATGCATTGTGTAGGATATCGCCAGCCGCCTCCCCGCCGCAAGCCCAGGATTGTCCCGATGCAACCGATGCGCTCCATCCTCTTCGTTCCCGGTCACCGCGAGGGCTGGCCGGCCAAGGCGGTCGCGGCCGGCGCCGACGGCGTGATCCTCGACCTCGAGGACTCGGTGCCCGCCAACCTGAAGGCGCCGGCGCGCGAGGTCACGGCGGCGTCGATCAAGTCATTGGCCGCTGGCACGCGTCGCATCGGCATCTACGTGCGCGTCAACGCGCTCGAAACCGGCATGACCGGCGACGACCTGGAGCGCGTCGCCATTCCCGGCCTGAACGGCGTCGTGCTGCCCAAGAACTACGGCGCGCGCGACATGATCGCCTGCGACGCGCTGCTGTCGTACTTCGAGCGCCGCAACGGCGTGGCGCCGGGAACGATCGAGATCGTGCCGTCGCTCGAAACCGCGCAGGCGTACGGCGAGTGCGAAGCGATGCTGGCGGCCTCGCCGCGCGTGGCCACGCTGTTCGCCGGCACCGCGAGGGACGCCGACGTCTCGCGCGCGATCGGCTTCACGTTCACGCCCCAAGGCCTGGAGACGCTGTACCTGCGCAGTCGCGCCGTGCTCGCGGTGCGCGCGGCCGGCCGCGCCTTCCCGATCGTCGGCGTCTGGCAGGACCTGAACGATCCCGAAGGTGCGCGCCGCCACTTCGAGCAGAACAAGCAGCTCGGCTTCACCGCCCAGGTTCTGATCCACCCGTCGCACATCGCCGTGGCCAACGAAATCTTCACGCCTTCGGCGCAGGAGGTGGCCTTCTACGCCGGAATGATCGAGACCTTCGAGAAGGCCGAAGCGCAAGGCATCGCCGCCGTGCTCTACGAAGGCCAGCACATCGACTACGCGCATGTGAAGACCGCGCGCCAGGTCATCGAGATGCACAAGACGCTCACCGCCGGCCGCTGACTACACAACCACAAGGAGCGCTGCTCATGGCAGGCATGTACTACGAAGACCTCGAGCCCGGACTGAAGATCGAGCACGCGATCCGCCGCACCGTCACCGAGATGGACAACACGCTGTACTCGGCGCTGACCTACAACTGCGCGCCGCTGCACATCGACGCCGAGTACGCGAAGAACAGCATCTACGGCCAGCGCATCGTCAACAGCATGTTCCTGCTGGGTCTCGTCACCGGCGTCACCGTGATCGAGACGACCATCGGCACGACGCTCGGCAACATGGGTTTTTCCGACATCAAGTTTCCGAAACCGGTGTTCCACGGCGACACGATCCGCGTGCGCACCGAGATCCTGAGCCGGCGCGAATCGAAGAAGCGCCCGGAGGCGGGGCTCGTGACCTTTCGGCACATCGCTTTCAACCAGCGCGACGAGATCGTCTGCGAGATGGACCGCGTGGGCCTGATGTTGAAGCGTCCCGTCGCTGCTGCGGCCTGACATGCTCGGCAGGGCTCGCTTCGGCGACGAGCGCAAGGCGGTCTGGCAGCCCGGCCCGCAGGATCTGCTGCGCAGCCGGCTGGCCGCGGCGATGAAGCGCTGGGGCTTCGACACGCTCGAGGCACTCCATCGCGCCTCGGTCGATCGGCCCGATTGGTTCTGGCCTGCGGCCGCGCAAGACCTGGGCGTGCCGCTGCGTGGGCAGGCGCTGGCCGTGCGCGACGAGTCGGCTGGCCGCTCGTTCCCGCGCTGGTTCGCGGGCGCGAAGCTGAACGTCGTGTGGAGCTGCGTCGATCGGCATGCGAGCGACCGCGAGCAGGCGCAACGCAAGGCGGTGGTCTATGAAGGCGACGGCGGGCAACAGCGCAGCCTGACGTTTGCCGAACTGAAGGACGAAGTCGATCGCTTCGCCGCCGGCTTGCAGCGCCTGGGTGTCGGCAAGGGGGATCGCGTTGCGCTCTTCATGCCGCCGCTGCCTGAAGCTGCGGTGGCGATCCTCGGCAGCGCCAAGGTCGGCGCCATCGTCGTGCCCGCGTTCTCCGGCTACGGCAGCGAGTCGCTCGCGACACGTTTGCAGGCGTCGCAGGCTGCCGTGCTGATCACGGCCGACGGCACCACGCGCCGCGGCAAGCCGGTGCCGATGAAGGCCACGGCCGACGGCGCCGTCGCGATGTCGCCGTCGGTCAAGCATGTCGTGGTCATCCGCACGAACAACGCGAATGGCGAAGACGTGGCGATGAGCGCCGGCCGGGATCACTGGTGGCACGACGTGGCAGCGCCGCTGCTCGAAGACAGCCAAGCAACGCCCGCCGTCGCACTCGACCCCAACGATCCTCTCTTCATCATCTACACCTCGGGCACCACCGGCGCGCCCAAGGGCATCGTGCACTCGCACATCGGCTTCGTGCTCAAGGCCGCGATCGATTTCGGCTACGCCTTCGACGCGCAACCCGGCGACACCATCGCGTGGACGGCCGACATGGGCTGGATGCTCGGCCCGCTGATGGTGATCGGCGGCCTGCACTGCGGCGCCACCATCGTGCTGATCGAAGGCTTGCCCGATCACCCGGGACCGGACCGCTTCTGGCGCATCGTCGAGCGCAACCGTGCCACCGTGCTCGGCATCGCGCCCACCGCGGCGCGCGGCCTGCGTGCGCGCAGCGACGGTGCACGTCCTGCCGGCGACCTGTCGAGCCTGCGTGCCTTCGCTTCCACCGGCGAGGCCTGGGACGAGCCGACCTGGCAGTGGCTCTTCGACACCGTCGGCGAGTCGAAGCTGCCGATCCTCAACTACACCGGCGGCACCGAGGTCGGCGGCGGCATCCTGTCGTGCTTCACGATCGCGCCGCAGGCGCCGGCATCGTTCAGCGGCCCGCTGCCAGGCATGGACGTCGATGTCTTCGATGCCGAGGGACGGCCGACGCAGGAGATCGGCGAGCTCGTCATCCGCAACACCTGGCCCGGCATGGCGCACGGTTTCTGGCAGGCGAACGAACGCTATCTCGACACCTACTGGAATCGCTTCCCCGACACCTGGGTGCATGGCGACCTGGCGAGCGTGGACAGCGACGGCTACTGGCACATCCACGGCCGCTCCGACGACACGCTCAAGATCGGAGGCCGCCGCGTCGGCCCGGCCGAGATCGAATCGGCGCTGAACGCGCAGCCGGGCATCGCCGAGGCCGCGGTGATCGGCGTGCCCGACGAGATGAAGGGCCAGAGCGTGGTCGCCTTCGTCGTCGCGCGGCCGGGCGCCGACGCGCCGCTGCCCGACACGCTGATCACCGCGGTGGCGACGATGCTCGGCAAGGGTCTTGCGCCCGCGCAGGTGCATGTGGTCGGCGGCCTGCCGAAGACCAAGAACGGAAAGATCATGCGCCGCGCAATACGCGCGCGCTACCTTGGCGAGGCGCTGGGCGACCTGTCGGCCCACGACGCGCTGACGCCCCTCGAACTCATTCCCGCGCGCACCTGAGAGCACCACCATGAACACGGAAGCAGCCGACCTGAACATGATCCGCGAGTCTGCGCACGCGCTGGCGTCGCGCTACGACCTCGAGTACTGGCGCGAGCACGACGAGGAGAAGAAGTACCCGTGGGATTTCATCAAGGCCTTCGCCGACGGCGGCTGGCTGGGCACGATGATCCCGGAGGCCTACGGCGGCATGGGCCTCGGCCTGGAGGCGGCGTCGGTGATGCTGCAGGAGATCTCGTACTTCGGCGGTGCCAACGGCGCCTCGGCGATCCACTTCTACATCTTTCCGCCGGGCTGCATCATTCACCACGCCACGGAGGCGATGAAGAAGAGGTTTCTGCCGCTGATCGCCTCGGGCGAGAAGATCATGTGCTTCGGCCTGACCGAGCCCACCGCCGGCGTGGACACCTCGCGCATCACGACCAAGGCCGAAAAGACCAGCGGCGGCTGGCGCATCAACGGCCAGAAGGTCTGGATCACCAACGCGCAGAACGCGCACATGATCCTGCTGGTGGCGCGCACTTCGCCGCGCGATCCGGCCCGGCCGATGGACGGCATCACGCTGTTCCTCGCCGACTTCGACCGCAAGGCGATCGACGCGCGCCCGATCCCGAAGCTGGCGCGCAACGCGGTGGACACCAACGAGCTGTTCATCAAGGATCTCGAAGTCAGCGACGATCGCGTCGTCGGCGAGGTCGGCAAAGGCATGTCGTACCTGTTCTCCGGCCTGAATCCCGAGCGCATCGTCGTCGCCTATGAGCAGATCGGTCTCGGCCGGCGCGCGTTGCAACTCGCCACCGACTATGCGAACTCGCGCGTCGTCTTCGATCGTCCGATCGGCAAGAACCAGGCGGTGCAGCATCCGCTGGCCGACTCGTGGATCCGCCTCGAAGCCGCGCAACTGATGTCCGAGAAGGCGGCGCGCCTGTTCGATGCCGGCAAGCCCTGCGGGCCGGAAGCCAACGCCGCCAAGTACCTCGCCACCGAAGCGGCCTTCGAGGTCTGCGACCGCGCGATGCAGACGCACGGCGGCTTCTGCTACGCCAAGGAGTACCACATCGAGCGCCTGTGGCGCGAAGCGCGGCTGCTGAAGATCGCGCCGGTGTCGCAGGAGATGGTGTTGAACTACGTGTCGCAGAAGATCTTGAACCTGCCGAAATCCTATTGAGCGATATGACAGCTCCAAATCCCGTTCGGGCTGAGCTTGTCGAAGCCCACGCCGAGACAGGTCGAGGCCCCTTCGACAAGCTCCGGGCGAACGGTTTTCAACCTCGAGGCTTTCGATGAAACAAGCATTGATCTGCGAACCGCTCCGCACGCCCGTGGGCCGCTACGGCGGCGTCTTCAAGGACCTGCCGCCGGTGGAGCTGGCCGAGACCGTGCTGCGCGAACTGGTGCGCCGCACGGGGATGAAGGCCGACGACATCGGCGACGTCATCTTCGCGCAGTGCTATCCCAACGGCGAAGCGCCGGCGATCGGCCGCGTCGCCGCGCTCGATGCCGGTCTGGGCATCACCGTGCCCGGCCTCCAGATCGACCGCCGTTGCGGCTCGGGCCTGCAGGCCGTGATCGACGCCGCGATGCGCGTGCAGACGGGCGCGGCCGATCTCGTCATCGCCGGCGGCGCCGAGAGCATGAGCCAGGCCGAGCATTACGTGATGGGTTCGCGCTTCGGCCTGAAGGGTGACTCGCAGCCGCTGTGGGACCGCATCGCTCGCGGCCGCATCACCTCGGGCGGCAAGAACCATCCGGTCGCCGGCGGCATGCTGGAGACCGCGGAGAACCTGCGCCGCGACTACAAGATCACGCGCGAGGCACAAGATGAGTTCGCGCTGCGCTCGCATGCGCGTGCCATCGCGGCGCAGAAGGAAGGCCGCTTCGACGACGAGATCGTCGCGGTGACGGTCAAAGGCCGCAACGGGCCGCAGGCGATCGAGCTCGACGAGCATCCGCGTGCCGACGCGACGATGGAAAGCATGACCGCACTCAAGGCGGTGCGCTTGAAGGCCGACCCGGAGTCCACCGTCACGGCAGGCAATGCCAGCGGCCAGAACGACGGCGCTTCGGCGTGCATCGTCGCCACGCCCGAGAAGGCTGCGGCGCTCGGCTTGAAGCCGCTGGCGCGCCTCGTCACCTGGGCGGTGGCGGGGGTCGAGCCCGAGCGCATGGGCATCGGCCCGGTGCCGGCTTCGCAACTTGCATTGCGCCGCGCCGGCCTGGCGTTGAAGGACCTCGACCTGATCGAACTCAACGAAGCCTTCGCTGCGCAGGTGCTGGCCTGCACCGCGGGTCTGAACTTTCAGGCTGGAGACTTCGAGCGCTTGAACGTCAACGGCTCGGGCATCTCGCTCGGCCACCCGGTCGGCGCCACCGGCGGTCGCATCCTGGCGACGATGCTGCGCGAACTCGATCGGCGCCGCGGCCGCTATGCGCTGGAGACGATGTGCATCGGCGGCGGGCAGGGCATCGCTGCGGTGTTCGAGCGCGTGCAATGAGTGGAGCCATCGACATGACCGAACGCTACCGACACTTCCCGATGCGCTTCGAGCGCCACGACGACGGTGTGATCGAGATGATCTTCGACGGCCCGAACCTCAACGCCGTCGATGCCAAGGTGCACACCGCATTGGCACAGGTCTGGCCGGAGTTCGACAACGATCCGCAGGTGCGCGTCGTGCTGGTGCGCGGCGAAGGGCGTGCGTTCTCCGCCGGCGGCAGCTTCGATCTCATCGACGAGCAGATCAAGGACTACCCGGCGCTGATGCGCGTCTACCGCGAGACGCGCGATCTGGTCACGGGCATGATCAATTTCAGCAAGCCCGTGATCTCCGCGATCCACGGCCCCGCGGTCGGCGCGGGCCTGACCGTGGCGATGCTGGCCGACATCTCGATCGCGGCGCGCACCGCCAAGATCGTCGACGGCCACACGCGCCTGGGCGTGGCCGCCGGCGACCACGCCGCGCTGGTGTGGCCGATGCTCTGCGGCATGGCCAAGGCCAAGTACTACCTGCTGACCTGCGAGCATATCTCCGGCGAAGAGGCCGAGCGCATCGGCCTGGTCTCGAAGTGCGTCGACGACGACAAGCTCCTGGAGACAGCGCGCGATGTGGCGCGGCGCCTGTCCAACGGCGCGCCCTCGGCGATCGCGCTGACCAAGCACTCGCTCAACAACTGGTACCGCGCGCAACTGCCGATCTTCGACGCGTCGCTGGCGCTCGAGTTTCTCGGCTTCTGCGGCCCCGAGGTGAAGGAAGGCGTGGCCTCGCACCGCGAGCGCCGGCCGCCGAAGTTCGTCTGAGCGATGTACTCGCTGCTCACCGGCCTGCGCGTCGTCGAATGCGCGTCCTTCATCGCCGCGCCGTCTTGCGCGCTGCATCTGCAGCAGCTCGGTGCGAGCGTGATCCGCATCGATCCGATCGGCGGCGGGCCCGACTTCAAGCGCTGGCCGGTGTCGCCCGAGGGCAGAAGTTTCTATTGGGAGGGCCTGAACAAAGGCAAGCAGTCGGTCGCGATCGACTTCGGCGAGCCCGAAGGCCGCCAACTCGCGGTCGATCTGATCACCGCGCCGGGGCGTGACGCGGGCCTCTTCGTCACCAACTTCCCGAAGGACGGCTTCCTCGCCCACGACAAGTTGCGTCAGCGCCGCACCGATCTCATCAGCGTGCGCATCATGGGCTGGAGCGACGGTGAATCGGCCGTGGACTACACGGTCAACGCGGGTGTCGGCGTGCCGTACATGACGGGGAGCGGCGCCAACGCCGGGCAGCCGGTGAACCACGTGCTGCCGGCTTGGGATCTCGCCACCGGCACCTATGCCGCGTTCGCTGCGCTCGCCGCGGAGCGCCATCGCCTGCGCAGCGGCGCGGGGCAGGAGGTGAGCATCGCGCTGTCGGACGTGGCGCTTGCGAGCCTCGGCCACATGGGCCAGATCGCCGAAGTGCTGACCAGCGGCGACCGGCCGCGCTATGGCAATGCGCTCTTCGGCGCCTTCGGCCGCGATTTCGCCACGGCCGACAAGCAGCGCGTGATGGTGGTCGCGATCACGGCGCGCCAATGGTCGGGGTTGCTCGAAGCGCTCGCTGTGAAGCAGGCCGTGGCTGAAGTGGAGGCGACCTTGAAAGTCTCGTTCGCCCGCGACGAGGGCCAGCGCTTCACGCACCGCGACGCGCTGTTCCCGATCTTCGAGCGTGCGATCGGCGCGCATTCGCTGGTTGAACTGAAGACGCGCTTCGATGCCAACGGCGTGTGCTGGGGACCGTATCGCACGTTGAGCCAAGGGTTGGCGCAAGACCCGCGCCTCGCGCTCGACGGCCCGCTGTTCACGCTGCTCGAGCATCCGAGCGGCCACCGTTACCCCGCGCCCGGCGCGGCGGCGAGCTTCGACGCCTTGCCGCGCGGCAGCGTCGTGCGCGCGCCGCATCTGGGCGAGCACACCGACCAGGTGTTGGCCGACGTGCTGTCGCTGTCCTCCGCGCAGATCGGCGCGCTGCATGACGCCGGCATCGTTGCCGGCGCCACGAACAAGTAGAACTGGCGTGACATCAAACCTTCCATTGGCTGACCGCCTGCGCAGCGTTGTCACTCCCGCGCAGCAATACGCCGCTGCCGCGACGCGCGCCGTCTCGCGCCTGTGCGCGCCCGCTGGCCGCGCCGACGCGGCGCTGATGCAGCAACACCAGCGCGCACTGCATGGCCTGGCCTGGATCGCGACGACGGCCGAAGCCATCCAGTGCGCCGCGCAGTGGGCCGAACGCCTGGCCGCGCAAGGTCGCCTTGGCGACGGCGAGCAACTCGCGCTGACGCTCGGCGTCGGCGAGTACCTCGCACAGTTGATCGGCGGCGTGCCGATGTCGCAGAACGAAATCTTCCGCCCGGCGGAGATCGATTGCGACGCCGCGGCGGCCACGCTCGGCAACGACGCCGGCGTGCGCTGGTTCATCACACAGAGCGGCCGGCCCGAGACGCGGCGCGCGCTGATCCAGCACCTGCGCGACGGCAAGGCGCTCGACGAGAGTTCGGGCGACGAAGACCTGGATCTCATTCGCGACCAGTTCCGCCGCTTCGCGGCCAACGAGATCACGCCGCACGCGCATGCCTGGCACCTCGCCGACGAGCTGATCCCCGGCGCGCTGGTCGCGCAACTGGCCGAGCTCGGCACCTTCGGCATCTGCATCGGCACCGATTACGGCGGCCTCGGCTTGGGCAAGCGGGCGATGTGCATCGTCACCGAAGAGTTGAGCCGCGCCTGGATCGCGGCCGGCTCGCTCGGCACGCGCTCGGAGATCGCCGGCGAGTTGATCGCCAGCAGCGGCACGCCCGAGCAGAAAACACACTGGCTGCCGAAGCTCGCCTCGGGCGAAGTGCTGCCGACGGCGGTGTTCACCGAGCCCGATGCCGGTTCCGATCTCGCGTCGCTGAAGACGCGCGCGACACTGCGTGACGACGGGAGCTGGCGCATCGACGGCAACAAGACCTGGATCACGCACGCCGCGCGCACCGACCTGATGACGCTGATGGCGCGCACCGAGCCGGGCTCGACCGACCACAACGGCCTGAGCATGTTCCTCGCCGCCAAACCGCGCGGCAGCGATGCGAATCCGTTTCCCGCCGCAGGCATGAGCGGCGGCGAGATCCACGTGCTCGGCTACCGCGGCATGAAGGAATACGAGATCGCGTTCGACGGCTTCGAGGTGGCCGAGGGCAGCCTGCTCGGCGGCGTGCGCGGCCAGGGCTTTCGCCAGTTGATGCAGACCTTCGAGGGCGCGCGCATCCAGACCGCGGCGCGCGCGGTGGGCGTGGCCTGGCGCGCGTTCGACCTCGCCTTCCGCTACGCGCAGGACCGCAAGCAGTTCGGCCAGCCGATCGTCGAGTTCCCGCGCGTGGCCGACAAGCTGGCGATGATGGTGGCCGAGACCGTGCTGGCGCGCGAGCTGACCCACTACGCCGCCGACGAGAAGGACAAGGGCCACCGCTGCGACATCGACGCCGGCATGGCCAAGCTGCTGGCCGCGCGCGTGGCCTGGAGCAATGCCGACACGGGCCTGCAGATCCACGGCGGCAACGGCTACGCGCTCGAGTTCGAGATCAGCCGCGTGCTGTGCGATGCGCGCATCCTCAACATCTTCGAAGGTGCGGCGGAGATTCAGGCGCAAGTGATCGGGCGCGGGCTGCTCGCGCGATCGCACTAGGAGAGCACGCATGCAACCCGTCACCGACCCGGTCGTTCCTGAGTTCGTCCTGCGCCTCCAGCGCATCGACACCTACGCCGAGATCGAGGAGATCATGAAGTCCGAGGACTTCAGGATGGCCGGTGCCGAAGAACGCACCGTGTTCCTCGAGGACACGCTCATCATGGCCGAGGGCGAGCGGCATCGTGAACTGAAGAAGCTCTTCGCGCCGCTGATGTCGCGCGAGTCGCTGGCCTACTATGAGCTGCACTTGGTCGAGCCGGTGATCCAGGCTGCCGTGGCGCAGATGCACACCCGGCGCGGCGCCGACGGGCATGTGCGCTGCGACGCCGTCGCGCTGATTCATGCGGCGCTGACGCGCATCTCTGCCGCGGTGACCGGCGTCGATGGCGTGGACACGCCCGAGCGCACCGAGCGCTTCCGCGATCTGGTGCTGGTGTTGAGCGCGGCCACCACCGGCAGCTTCTCCACGCAACCGCAGCAGCAGATGCTGCGCGCGGGAAAGGCCGCGATGGCGGCGCTGGTGGACGAGTACCTGCAAGCCTCGCTCGACCGGCGCATCGAGCTGGCGCGGCGGCATCGGCAAGGCGAGATCGGCAAGGACGCGCTGCCGCGCGACGTGCTGATGCTGCATTGCCTGCAGGACGACCTCGCGCGAGCGGACGACGACGAGAAGATTCCCTACGTGTGGCGCCAATGCGCGCAGTACCTCACCGCATCGATCAAGACCACGAGCCACTCGCTGCCGCATGTCTTCGTCCATCTCGACGAGTGGGTGCGCGAGCATCCTGAGGACAAGGACAAGCTCACCGACGCCGAGTTCCTGCACCGCGCCACGGCCGAATCCTTCCGCCTGCACCAGACCTCACCCGCGCGCTTTCGCGCTGCCTTGCGCGATGTGACGCTGTCCACCGGGCGCAAGGTGGCCGAAGGCGAAATGGTGGCGTTGCACGCGCCGGTGGCCAACGTGCAGGCCGAAGTCTTCGGCGCCGACGCGCGCTTCTTCAACCCCTGGCGCGAGACGCCCAAGGGCATGCAGCCCTGGGGCATGACCTTCGGCCTGGGCACGCACGCCTGCATCGGCCGCAACCTCGTCACCGGTGTGCAGAACCGCGGCGACGACAAGCACGGCACGCATGGCACGGCGGTGCGCATCATGATGGCGCTGTATGGGCTGGGCGCCGAGCTCGATGCGGCGAACCCGCCGACACGCCCCCACGACAGCCTGCACGACCACTACGTCAGCGTGCCGATGATCCTGCGAGGGCGGTGAGGCAGGCGGACCCAGCGTGGCCCAGGTCAGAACACGAACACCCCTTTGCCCGACGACTGCCGGTCGAACAGCGCGTAGGCCTCTTCGGCCTGATCGAGGCGCCAACGGTGCGTGAAGAGGCGATCGAGATCGATCTTGCGTTGCACGACGAAATCGGCGCACTCCATCTGGCCGACGAGCGACATCGAGTACGAGGTCATCACGGTCAACTGGCGGTCGAGATAGGACTTGAGGTCGAAGCCGACCGTGCCGCCCAGGCCGACGAGCGCGACCTTGCCCCACACCGCCACCGACTTGAGCGCATCGGTCGCGGCTTGCGTCGCGCCCGAGGTCTCGACCGCCATCTGCGCACCGGTGTTGCCGGTGAGCTCGCGGATCGCGGCCGGCGTGTCGCCCTGGTCCCCGTTCGCCGCGTTGACGACAGCATCGGCGCCAAACGTCTTCGCGAGTTCGAGGCGCTGGTCGTCGATGTCGATCGCGATCACTCGGTTGCCGCGCGCTGCGGCGAGCATCGTCACCGACAGGCCGACCGGCCCCTGGCCGAAGACGGCGATGGTGTCGTCGCCGCCGGGTTGCAGGCGCTGCAACGCACCCCAGGCCGTGCCGGTGCCGCAGGCGATCGCCGCGCCCGCTTCGAAGCTCAAGGCCTCGTGCAGCGGCACCAGCGTGCTCGCCGGCACGCGCATGTACGGGGCGTGCGCGCCGTGGGCATGCACGCTGTAGACCACGCGCTTGCCTGGCGCGCACAACTGCGGCCAGCCGGTGCGGCAATGGGCGCACACCGAACAGCCGTGGTAGTGATGGATCATCACGCGCTCGCCCACCTTGGCCGCATGCGGCGCGACGCCGGCGCCGACCGCAGCGACCACGCCGCAGGGCTCGTGCCCGCCGATGATGCGGCGCTGCATCGGCAGGTCTGGGTTGTGCGGTGCGCGGTGGTAGTGCAGGTCGCTGCCGCACATGCCGGATGCTTTCATCTCGACCACCACTTCACCGTGCCCCGGCGTGGGGTCGGCGACGTCGAGGAAGGCGAGCTTCCTGTCGCCGAGAAAAGTCAGTCCCTTCATGACGATGCCTCGATGCCTTCAATGCGCGGGAGCCCAGCATACGTCTGCGCGCACAGCGCTGCCGCAAAATTCAGAGGTCACTTTCACAGGAGAACGCGATGGGCTTGTTGAGCGGCAAGAGTGCCCTGATCACGGGCGCGGGCTCCGGCTTCGGCCGCGCCGGCGCGATGACCTTCGCGCGCGAGGGTGCGCAAGTGGCGGTGGCCGACATCGACGCCGACAACGGTGCCGCAGTGGTCAAGGCGATTCGCGAAGCGGGCGGGCAGGCCGTCTTCATCCGCGCCGACGTGTCGAAGATGGACGAGGTCGAACGCATGGTGGGCGAGGCCGCACGCATGTTCGGCCGGCTCGACATCTTCTGGCACAACGCCGGCAACGTCGGCCCGGGCCGCGTCGAAGACACCACCATCGAAGCCTACGACCTGACGATGGCCATCCACCTCAAGGCCGGCTTCTTCGGCGCCAAGGCGGCGGTCGAAGCCATGAAGAAGCAAGGCGGCGGCGCGATGCTCTTCACCAGTTCGCTGGCGGGCCTGAAGACCTCGCGCGCCTCGACGGTCTATGGCATTGCGAAAGCCGGCGTGATCGCACTGACGAAGAACCTGACGATCAGCTTTGCGCCCTACAACGTGCGCGTCAACGCGATCTGCCCGGGTGCAGCGGAGACCGGCTTGTGGCCGGCGTTCACCAATCGCGGCTCCGATGTCTTCGATCCGAAGAAGACCGAAGCGGTGTCGCAGATGTACCGCGAGAAGACGCCGCTCGGTCGCCTGTGCGAGCCGCAGGACATCGCGAATGCCGCGCTGTTCCTCTGCTCCGACCTCGCGTCTTACGTCACGGGCGAGATCATGTCGGTGGACGGTGGGCTGTCGGTGACCTAGAACACGCCCGGCGATGGCGCCGCCACATCAGTCTGCTTGAACGGCCTCGGCGACCGGCGGCGCATGGCGCTTGCGCAGTTGCCGACCGAAGGCCCAACCCAGCGCGCCCAGCACCGCGCTCGACAGGCCGAAGCCCCAGGCAGAACGCATGTCGGCGAAGACGAGCGAGGCCAGCGTGACGCCGGCGCTCTGGCCCATGAACAGGCACGACGCGAAGAGCGACACCGCGAGGCCGCGCGACGAGGTCGACAACTGCGTCGCGTTGACCTGCACCGCGTTGTGCAGCGCGTAGAAGCCCAGCCCCGCCATCGGGCACGCGGCCAGGGCGAAGCTCCAGTGCGGCATGGCGGCCAGCAGCGCAAAGCCGATCGCGATCAGCGCGCCCGCGACGACCACCAACGTGTGCGGCGACCAGCGCGCCAGCGCGTGCGTGGCGATGCGGCTGTAGGCGAAACCGCCGAGGGCAAACAAGGCCAGTACCATGCCGCCGGTGGTGAGCGGCAGCGCAAAGCGCGCGTGCAGCACGGCCGGCAGGAAGGCAAGAAAGCCGAAGCTGAACATGCCTTCGATGAAGACCGTTGCCAGCACGATGCGCGCCCAGCGCGAGGCCAGCAGCTCGGCGATGCGTCGATGATAGGCCGCTGCGGGCGCTGCATGCGCCGCCGCGCGGTCGGCACCGACATGCCGGCCCAGCATCAGTGCCACCGCGGCGAACAAGGGCGCCGTGGCGACGAGTGCCGCGCGCCAGCTCAAGGCCTCGGTGAGAAAGCCACCGGCCCAGGTGCCGACGACGATGCCGCCCAAGGTGGCGCTGCTGTAGCGCGCGAGCACGGCCTGGCGGCGCTCGATCGGCACGGTGTCGCCGATCCATGCGAGCGCCAGCGGCACGATCGCCGCTGCGCCGGCGCCCGTGGCGGCGCGTGCGAGCACCAGCGATTGCAGCGTCGGCGCCAGCGAGGCGGCGAGCGTCGCGAGTGCACACCAGGCCGTGGCGAAGGCGATCACGCGCGGCTTGCCGTAGCGGTCGCCGAGCGCGCCGTAGACGAGCTGCATCAGGCCGAAGGTGAGGGCGAAGGCCGAGACCACCGTCGCGGCTTCGGCCGTGGAAGTGGCGAACACCGTCGCCAGCGCCGGCAGCATGGCGTCGCACACGCGCAGCGTGAACGTGGCGGCAAAGCCGGCCACGGCCAGCAGCGTCAGCGTGGTGATGCCGTTGCCGTTGGGCGCTGATGTCACGTCGGCCGCTGGTCTGGCCAAGCCACCAGGCGCGCGATGCCTTGCTCGATCGAGACCTGCTCCAGAGAAAGGGCTTGGCGCGAGCCAAGCCCTTGATCGTTTGGTGCCGGTGAGAAGAGTCGAACTCCCGACCTTCGCATTACGAATGCGCTGCTCTACCAACTGAGCTACACCGGCGCGAGAGGCGCGGATTATAGGGCCGGGCCGTCAAGCGAGCCCTGTGACCGTCGGCCGCAGCGCGCTTGCGGCACACTGCACGCGTGAACGACGAGGCACGCTCGCGCGACGCTGCGGCGGCGACCGGACTGAACCGGCGGCTGGCGATGCTCGGCCCGCTGTTTGCGCTCGTCGCCTGCGGCGGCGGGGGTGGCGCCGACGTGCCGCCGGACGTGCCGCCACCGCCGCCGCCATCACCGCCGGTCGAGCCCGTCGATGGGCCGCCGTGGCCGGGCTTCGGGCGCGATGCGCAGCACACGGCGCTGGGCGCGATCGCGACGCAGGCCCTGCGCACGCTGTGGTGGAGCACGCCGGTGGATCTGGCGCCGCCTTACAGCAACAGCGGCGCGCTGCGCGCGCATTACGGCAGCCCGGTGATCACACGCCGCAACACGGTCGTGGTGCCGGTGCGCAGCGGCAGCGACAACCGCTTTCGCACCGAGGCGCGCATCGGCGCCAACGGCGCCTTGTTGTGGAGCGCGGACAGCAGCTGGCAGCCGCCGCCGCATGACTGGCTGCCGAGTTTCAATCCCGCGCTCACGCCCGATGCAAGTGTGTTGATGCCGGCCTCCGGCGGTCGCGTGCTGGTGCGCGCCGATGCCGATGCCGCCAGCGGCGCAGCGTCCACCGCGGTCTTCTACGGCGCGGGCGTGTATGACGCTGCCCCCGCCACCTACGACGCCACGGTCTTCATCAACACGCCGCTGGTGGTGGACCGGCAAGGCAATGTCTTCTTCGGCTTCGCAGTGACGGGCGCCAACCCGGCCGGCCTGAGTGGCGGCATGGCACGCATCGGCGCGGACGGCAGTGCGCGGTGGACCAGCGCTGCCGGCGCGTCGGGCGATGCATCGATGGTGAAGACGGCGATGAACTGCGCGCCGGCCTTGTCCAACGACGAGGCCACCGTGTACGCCGTGGTCAACGATGCGCCGGCGGCCGGCACGCGTGCCCGCGGCCGACTCGTGGCGCTCGATGCGGCCACACTCGCGCCGCGTGCAGCCATCGCCTTGATCGACCCGCTGTCGGGCACGCCGGCATGGGTCAACGACAACGCGACCTCGTCGCCGCTGGTCGGCCCCGACGGCGCGGTCTTCATCGGCGTGCTCGAAGCCAGCGGCGTGTCGCACAACTTTCGCGGCTGGCTGCTGCACTTCGATGCGGCGTTGACGCAGGCACGAACGCCGGGCTCCTTCGGCTGGGACAACACGCCGTCGATCGTGCCGCGCGCGCTGCTGCCGCAGTACACCGGCACGAGCGACTACCTGCTGCTGCTCAAGTACAACAGCTACGGTGGCGTCGGCACGGGCGATGGCCAGCACCGCGTCGCCATCGTCGATCCGCAGGCGACGCAGCCCGATCGCTTCACGCCGGCGGTGGCGGTGATGCGCGAAGTCATCACCGTGCTCGGGCCGACGCCGAGCAGCGAGTACCCGGGCGGCGTCGAAGAGTGGTGCATCAACACCGCGGCGGTCGATGCGCTGACGAGTTCGGTGCTGATGAACAGCGAGGACGGCTACCTCTACCGCTGGCACCTGCCGACGAACGCGCTGGCCGAGCGCATCCGCATGAACAACGGCTACCTGCAGGCCTACACGCCCACCGCGATCGGGCCCGACGGCCGCGTCTACGCGGTCAACAACGCGCGGCTGTTTTCGATCGGTGCGTGACGGCGATGTCGCTCAGGCATGCGTCACCCACGACGCGAGATCGGCTTCGTTCAGATGCGGCAGCGTGTTGAAGGTGATGAGGTTGAAGCGCTTGGGCGTCATGCGCAGTTCGCACAGCGCGCTGTTGCGCAGGTGCAGGTTGAGCTCGATCACGCCTTCGGGCTGCAGGCCGAGCACATGGCCCACCGCCATCGAGATCGGCCCGCCGCTGGAGACGACGAGGGCGTGGCCGTCGGCATGGTGCTCGCGCACGCGCGCCAGCGTGTCTTCGATGCCGGCGAGGAACGCGGCGTAGCGCGGCATGCCCTCGGGCCGCGTCTGGCCCTGCATCCAGCGCGTCAGGCCGTCGCGCAGCAACTGGAAGTGCACGCGCGCCTCGGCGGCGGTGTGCACCGGGGGCAGCGGCCCGTCGTGCACGGTGCGGATCAGGGCATGGCTGTCATATTCGTTGAGCTCGGGGGCGGCCTGCGCCGTCGCATGCTTCGTGCCCAGGCCGGTCTCGATGGCGGCGAGCGATTGCGCATGGCGCTTCAGGGTGCCGGTGAGCACCGCGTCGAAACGGATGCCGTGCGAGCGGAACCAGCCGCCCAGGCGCTCGCACTGGCGGCGGCCGAGTTCGCTCAACTGGTCGTAGTCGGCAGCGCCGAAGCTGGCCTGGCCGTGGCGCACGAGGTACAGGGTTCCCATCGGCGGCATTGTCGTGCAATGCAAAATGCGCGCGTCTGCCGCAAGGCCGCAAGGAGCCAACAACCATGTCGCATCGCATCCTCATCGCCCAAGGTGGCGGGCCCACCGCCGTCATCAACCAATCACTCGTCGGCGCGGTGCTCGCCGCGCGCGCACTGCCCGGCGTCGAACGCGTCTACGGCGCGCGCCACGGCGTGCGCGGCATCGTCAACGAGGATTTCGTCGACCTCTCGCTCGAGACGACGGCGCATCTCGAGCGCGTGGCCGCGACGCCGGCCTCGGCGCTGGGTTCGACGCGCGACAAGCCCGATCTCAAGTACTGCCAGAACATCCTCGATGTGCTGAAGGCGCATCGCATCGGCCACTTCTTCTACATCGGCGGCAACGATTCGTCGGACACCGTGCGCATCGTCGTCGAGGAGGCGAAGAAGGCCGGGCATGCGCTCTCGGCCGTGCACATCCCGAAGACGATCGACAACGACCTGATGGGCAACGACCACACGCCGGGCTTCCCTTCCGCGGCGCGCTTCGTCGTGCAGGCTTTCGCCGGCGCCAACCTCGACAACGCCGCCCTGCCGGGCGTGTACGTGGCGGTGGTGATGGGCCGTCATGCCGGTTTCCTCACCGCCGCGTCGGCGCTGGCGCGCACCAGCGACGGCGACGGCCCGCATCTCATCTACCTGCCCGAACGCGTCTTCGAGATCGACAAGTTCCTCGCCGACGTGAAGGCAGTCAACGACAAGCACGGCCGCTGCGTCGTGGCGGTGAGCGAAGGCATCCACGACGCCGGCGGCGACGCCATCGCCAGCAAGCTGTCGAGCAAGGTCGAGCGCGACGCCCACGGCAACGTGCAGCTTTCGGGCACCGGTGCCCTGGCCGACTTGCTGTGCGACGAGATCAAGGCCAAGCTCGGCATCAAGCGCGTGCGCGGCGACACCTTCGGCTACTTGCAGCGCAGCTTTCTCGGCTGCGTCAGCGATGTCGATGCGCGCGAGGCGCGTGACGTCGGCGAGCGCGCGGTGCAGGTTGCGCTGCTGAACGGCCAGGTCGGCTCGATCGCGATCCGCCGCGTCGGCGACTACGCCGTCGAGTACGCGCTTCAGCCGCTCGAAGCGGTGGCGGCCAAGACCAAGGTGATGGACGCCGCCTTCATCAACGCCGCCGGCAACGACGTGACGCCGGCGTTTCGCGACTACCTGCGGCCCCTGCTCGGCAGCGATCTGCCGCAGGCGCATCGGCTGCGCGGCGCGGCGGTGGCGAAGGTGCTGGCGCGGGGCTGAGAGATCGTCTGCGAAGCGTCAACGCGCCGGCGGCTCCTTGGCCGCCTCGCCGCTTTGCGCTGCCGGCCCGCGCTTGTCGGCCAACTGCTGCGACGCGGCGTCGTTGCTGAACGAATCGACCAGCCCGCCGAGCGCGATGGCCACGATCACCGCACCGAAGATCGCCGCCGGTACCACGGCGTGGCGCCAGGACGATTCGCTGTAGCGGCGCCTGGAGGCTTGCTTGTTCATGGAGTGCTCCCTTCGATGGCGTGCACGACGGCGTGCGCGCCTTCATTGCAATACGCAGTCAGCGGCGCCATCCGGACACGCTCAGGGCTTCGTCGCCTGCGCGGTTCTGATCCATGGCTTGAAGAAGGCACGCCGCTGCGGCCCGGGCGCCGCCGCTTCGGCGCGTGCGGCCCTGCACGCCTGCTGCGCCCGCGTCTGCGTCTCGGCGGCCGTGCCGTGCTGTCGCAGGCACTGCCCGGCGTCGAGCGGCATGACCCTGCCTTCGAGGCAACACCACGCCAACGTCGTTTGTGCCTGCGCGCTGGGCAACATGGCTTCGATCGCCGCTTGCGCCGTGCCGCGCAGGGCAGGGTGACCTTGACTCACGCCCGTGCCGATCGCATTCGAGCCCGCGGCCACCGTGAAGATCACCAGCGAGTTGATGACCCAGAACAGCAGCTTGAAGGCGCGCCGCCCGGCCTTGCCCGACAGGAACACGCACAGGCCGAAGACGAAGCTCAGCACCAGCGCGATCGCCGCCGGCGTGGGCGCGTCGAGCGCGAACTGGAATGCCAGCGCGTTGGTGATGCCCATCGTGATGCCGCCGGCCAGACCGGGCGTGAGCATCGATTCGGGCGTCAGGAACTTGTCCATGTCGCTCATGCTTGCCTCTCCTGCGGTCCCGGTCAGCGGCATGCTTCCGGGTACTCGCAGGGCAACCATAAGCGGCGCGGCTTGGACGCGCACTCCCTAGGGAGACGAGAAGGCGGCGCGCGTCCCTAGAAACGAACCGCGATCAGCCCGTTACTTCAACGCCCGCTCGACGATCTCGCGCACGCCCGGCGACAGTTCCTTCTTCTCCGCCACGCGTGAGATCGCTTCGCGCGCGGCGCTCTTCCACGGCTCGGCCAGGTGCATCCAGCGGTCCATCGCGCGTGCGATGCGCGAAGCCAGCGAGCTGTTGAAGCCGTCGATCTCGCGCACCGCATCGGCCCAGAGCACGTAGCCGCCGGCATCGCTGCGGTGAAAGGCCGCCGGGTTGGTGACGCAGAAGACCTGCAGCAGGCTGCGCGCGCGGTTCGGGTTGGCGAGCGTGAAGTCGGGGTGCTGCAGCAGTTGCTTGACGCGCGCATAGGCGCGGCCGTCGGCGCGCTCGGGCATCTGCGCCTGCAGCGCGAACCACTTGTCGATGACGAGTGCTTCGTGCTTGAAGCGCTGGTGGAAGTGCGCGAGCGCGCGCTCGGCGAGATCGGCGTGCGACTCGGTCAGCGCGGCCAGTGCGCCCAGGCGCTCGGTCATGTTGGTGGCGTCCTTCACCACCTGGTAGGCGCGGCCCGGCCAGACACCGTCGCCTGTCTTGGCCGCGTCCAGGCACAGCATGCAAAGCGCGAGGTTGGCGAGCGCACGCCGGCCCGCAGACACCGGATCGGGCGAGTAGGCGCCGCCGAATTGATGCGCGTCGAAGGCCCTGGCCCAGTCGTCGCGCAATTCGCGCGCGAGTTGACCGAGCATCACCTCGCGCACCGCGTGCACGCGCTGCGGGTTGACGCTGGCCAGCTGCTCGGCGAGCAGGTTCTCGTCGGGGAGAGTCAGCACCAGCGTCTTGAATGCGGCGTCCAGCGCGGGGTGGCGCAGCACGCTGCGCATGGCGTCGATGAAGGGCGCGTCGAGCAGCGGCTCGCGCTCGCCGCGGATCGCGCCGAGCAGGCGATCGAGCGCCAGGCGCTGCCCCGCTTCCCAGCGATTGAACGGGTCGCTGTCGTGTTGCAGCAGTACCAGCAGATCGGCGTCGGACAGCGGCTCGGCCAGGATCACCGGCGCCGAGAAGCCGCGCAGCAGCGAGGGCACCGGCTCGGCGTCGACATTGACGAAGGTGTAGAAGTTGCGCGCTTCGTCGAGCACCAGCACGCGCTCGGCCGCGTCGAATGCCGGCTCGTCTTCGAGCTGAACCGGCAGCGCGCGGCCGTCGCGGCCGATCAGGGACAGCGCCATCGGGATCACCTGCGGCTGCTTGCCTTCGCCCACCTGCTGCTCGAAGCCGAGCGTGTAGGTGCGGGTGTGCGCGTCCCAGCGTCCGCGCGCCGTGACACGCGGCGTGCCGGATTGCGAGTACCAGCGCTTGAAGGCTTCGAGCCGCGTGGCCAGGGCGCTGCCGCCGTTGGCGTCGGCGATGGCCTGCGCGAAATCGTCGCAGGTGACGGCCTGGCCGTCGTGGCGCTGGAAGTACAGGTCCATGCCGCGGCGAAATCCTTCGCGGCCGACGAGGGTGGCCATCATGCGCACCACCTCCGCGCCCTTCTCGTAGACGGTGGGGGTGTAGAAGTTGTTGATCTCCACATACGCGTCGGGCCGCACCGGGTGTGCCATCGGGCCGGCGTCCTCGGGGAACTGCATCGCGCGCAGGCGTTTCACGTCGTTGATGCGCTAGACGGCGCGCGTGCTCGCATCGCCGGCCATGTCCATCGAGAACTCCTGGTCGCGGAAGACGGTGAGACCTTCCTTCAGCGAGAGCTGAAACCAGTCGCGGCAGGTGATGCGGTTGCCGGTCCAGTTGTGGAAGTACTCGTGGCCGACCACCGCTTCGATGCCGTGGTAGTCGCTGTCGGTGGCGGTGGCGGGGCTGGCCAGCACGTACTTGGTGTTGAAGATGTTCAACCCCTTGTTCTCCATCGCGCCCATGTTGAAGTCGCCGACGGCGACGATCATGAAGCGCTCCAGATCGAGCGCCAGGCCGAAGCGGTGCTCGTCCCAGACGATCGAGGCCACGAGCGAGTCCATCGCATGCTCGGTCTTGTCGATGTCGTCGCGGTGCGTGTAGATCTCGAGCAGGTGCTCCTTGCCCGAGCGTGTCGTGATCTTCTGGCGCCGCACCGAGAGCCTGCCGGCGACCAGCGCGAACAGGTAGCTCGGCTTGGGGAACGGGTCGTGCCACCTCGCGAAGTGGCGGCCGTTGTCGAGCGCGCCTTCCTCGACCAGGTTGCCGTTGGACAGCAGCACCGGGTACTTCGCTCTTGTCGGCGCGCAGCGTGACGCGTGAACACCGCCATCACGTCCGGGCGGTCGAGGAAGTAGGTGATGCGGCGGAAGCCCTCGGCCTCGCATTGCGTGAACAGGCCCGAGCCCGAGGTGTACAGGCCCGATCAACTGCTTGTTCTTGTCGGGCGCGCAGGTGTTGCGGATCTCGAGCGTGAAGCTGTCGGCCTCGGGCGGGTTGTCGATGATCAGCAGACCGTCGTCGCCATGACGGAACGACACGCTCTGGCCGTCGGCCATCACGCGCAGCAGGGTGATGTCTTCGCCGTGCAGCACCAGCGGCTGCGCGCAGCACGCCCGGATTGCGTTCGATCGCGAGCTTGCTGAGCGACGATGGTCTTGGCGCCGTCGAGGTCGAAGCTCAGGTCGGCGCTGCCGGATCCAGAACGCGGGCTCGACATAGTCCTGGCGCCGGATCAGCGGTGCCGGGCCTTCACGCAGCAGTTGCAGCATTCATCGTCTCCTCAAACCAGTGCCGTCGAACCACGTGGACTCGATCAGCCCATCGTAGTGCTCGATCGCGGCCAGCACATGCGGCCCGCGCGAGTTCCGCCGGCCGTGTGGGTGGTGCACACCGCCACCGCGCGCATGCCGGCGCGGCGCGCGGCTTCGATGCCCAGCGGCGCGTCTTCGAAGACGATGCAGTGTGCGGGTGCGACGCCCAGGCGCCGCGCGACTTCGAGAAAGATCGCCGGCTCGGGCTTGCCGGGCAGGCCCTCGTCGCCGCCGACCATGGCGTGCGGCGGCTCGGCCAGCGCCAGGTGCTGCAGCGCGAAGGCGATGTTGTGCGCATCGCCGGCGGTGCCGACGCCGATCTTCAGGCCGCGCGGCGCGCGTGCGCGGCAAAGGCGCGAAAACCCGCGACTTCGCGAAACACCGGCGCGAACAGCTCGCGGTACAGCGCTTCCTTGTGGTGCACCAGAGCCCGGCCTCGTCGGCCGGATCGGCCGGCCGAACAGCTCGCGCATGCACTCGGCGCCGGTGCGGCCGGTGGTGCGCCGCATCATCTCGTCGATCGGCATCGGTCACGCCATGCGCGGCGGCGAAGTCGATCCACGAGTCGCGGTGGTGCGGCATCGAATCGATCATGGTGCCGTCCATGTCGAAGATGAGGGCGCGCATGGACGTCATGTCAGACGCCCTGCTTCAAGCGACGCCTCGATGAACGCATCGAGATCGCCGTCGAGCACCTTCTGCGTGTTGCTGATTTCGACGTTGGTGCGCAGGTCCTTGATGCGGCTGTCTGATCCAGCACGTAGGAGCGGATCTGGTGGCCCCAGCCGACGTCGGTCTTCGTGTCTTCGAGCTTTTGCTGCGCCTCCTGCTGCTTGCGCATCTCATGCTCGTACAGGCGCGAGCGCAGCATCTGCCAGGCTTCGTCGCGGTTGCTGTGCTGCGAGCGGTCGTTCTGGCACTGCACGACGATGTTGGTCGGGATGTGCGTCAGGCGCACGGCCGAGTCGGTCTTGTTGATGTGCTGGCCGCCGGCGCCGCAAGCGCGGAAGGTGTCGACGCGCACGTCGGCCGGGTTGATCTCGATCTCGATCGAGTCGTCGACCTCGGGGTAGACGAACAGCGATGCAAACGACGTGTGGCGGCCGCCCGACGAATCGAACGGGCTCTTGCGCACCAGGCGGTGCACGCCGGTTTCGGTGCGCAGCTGGCCGAAGGCGTAGTCGCCCTCGACCTTGATGGTGGCGCTGCGGATGCCGGCGACGTCGCCCTCGGTTTCTTCCAGCACCTCGGTCTTGAAGCCCTTGCGCTCGCAGTACTTGAGGTACTGGCGCAGCAGCATCGCGGCCCAGTCGCAGGCCTCGGTGCCGCCGGCGCCGGCCTGGATGTCGATGAAGCAGTTGAGCGGGTCGGCCGGGTTGTTGAACATGCGGCGGAACTCGAGCTGCTCGACCGTGTCGCGCAGCTAGGCGGCTTCGGCTCTCGATCGTGCGCCAGCGCCGGCAGGTCGTCGTCGGCCTTGGACATATCGAACAGCTCGGTGTTGTCGGCGAGGTTGCTGCTCAGGTGGTCGATGGTCTCGACCACGGTCTCCAGCGTCTTCTTCTCGCGGCCCAGTTCCTGCGCGCGCTTCGGTTCGTCCCAGACCTTCGGGTTTTCGAGCGCGGCGTTGACTTCGTTCAGGCGCAGCGATTTGCGCTCGTAGTCAAAGATACCCCCGAAGCGCTTCGGTGCGCGCTGCGAGGTCGGTCGAGCGTGGCTGCCGATCTGGTTGATGCGTTCGATGTCCATGACGAGCAGCCGTGACTTTTTGAAGGCGCGGATTGTCTCATGCAGGCCCAAATTCGAGGGTTAGTCCCGAAGGGGTTTGCGCGGGGCTGTGTCCGTTTGTCAGAAAGCCGTAAGCGCCTCGGAACGACAGTACCCGTCAACGTGCCCGAGGTGGGTGCGCCCTTTCGAGTTGGCCTTCGTGCTGCAGGTTCTGAACCTTCTCCAGTTGATGCTCTACATCCCGCTGCTCGCGCTGGCCGGGCAGGGTGTGCTCTTCATGCTCGCAGGTCACAAGCGCCAGGACAACTTCTTCTACCAATTGCTGCAGTTGCTGTCCAAGCCGTTCACGTTTGTCGTTCGCAAGCTCACGCCGGCCAAGGTGGCCGACCATCACGTGCCGATCGTCACCTTCTTCCTGCTGCTGGTCGTCTATGCGGTGGTCACGCTGGAGAAGATCAGTCTGTGCGTCGGCATGGGTGTGGAGCAATGCCGATGAGCGCCGCACCGCCGCTCCGAAAGCGCTCGGCCTTGCAGGCCGCGTGGTCGCGAGACGCGACCACCCTTCGGTCTGTCCAAGCCGACGCAGGTCGGCTTGGAGCCGCTGACACCAGCCCCCTCGGGGGGCCGGCGCGAAGCGCCTCGGGGGCCAAATGAACTTTGCGCACACCTGGCAGCGCCTGCGCGCGATGACGCTGCTGACCTTCGGCGCGCGCGACGCCGCCGAGAACGTCTTCACCGCCATGCTGGATCGCTGGCCCGACGACGCCTACGCGCTGGCCTCGCGCGCGCACCTGCGCGGCGAGCTTGGCCGTCGCAGCCAGGCCATCACCGATCAGCAGCGCTTGGTGCAAGTGCACCCGAAGCGCAGCGCCGCCGACTGGTTCAATCTTGCCTACCTGCTCGAAGAAGCCGAACGCCACGACGAAGCCGAGCCCGCTTTCCGCCGCGCCCTCGAACTCGACCCCCAGCTCGACCGCGCCTGGTACGGCCTGGGCCTGGCGCTGATCCGCCAGCAGCGGCTGGACGAAGCGGTCGAGGCGTTGAAGCGAAACACCGAGCTGCAACCGATGAGCCCTTACGGCTGGTACCAGCTGGCGCGCGTGCAGATCGATCGCGAGAAGCCGGAAGAGGCGAAAAAGATCATCCGCCACTTGAAGGGTTTCGAGCCCAAGGTGGCTGAGCAACTGGTCAGAGAGACGGGGCTCGATCCGTCGTGAAGTGTTGAGACGGCGTTCGAAGGAGAACCGGGCTCATCCCGGTGAGTGTTAGGAGGCAAGGCAATGCAATTGACAGAAACGCAGCGCCATTACTGGCAGAAGAACCTGCGCATCACCGCGGTTCTGATGGCCATATGGTTCGTCGTGACGTTCGGCGTGGGCTATTTCGCGCGCGACCTGAACTTCACGTTTTTCGGGTGGCCGTTCAGCTTCTGGGTCGGTGCCCAGGGTGCGCTGATCGTCTACGTTGTCTTGATCTGGTACTACGCGCGGACGATGAACCGCCTGGACCAGGAACACGGCGTTGCCGAGGAGGAATGACATGGCCGGCCTAGGTTTCGAACATGCGGCAGGCAGCAGCGCTGCCGCCAACAAGGCGTTCAAGCAGCAGCTCAACAAGGTGTACGCCTGGTACACCGGCGGCTTCATCGCTTTCGTCATCGTGCTGGCGATCCTCGAGCAGATGGGGCTGGAGCGTAAGTGGATCGGTCTGGCCTTCCTCGGCGCGACGATCCTGCTGTACGCCGGCATCGGCGTGATGAGCCGCACCAGCGACGCCTCCGAGTACTACGTCGCCGGACGGCGCGTGCCCGCCATCTACAACGGCATGGCCACCGGCGCCGACTGGATGAGCGCAGCCTCGTTCATCGGCATGGCCGGAACGCTCTACCTCACGGGCTACGGCGGCCTGGCCTTCATCATGGGCTGGACCGGCGGCTACTGCCTGGTGGCGCTGTTCCTGGCACCCTACCTGCGCAAGTTCGGGCAGTTCACGATCCCCGACTTCCTCGGCGCGCGCTACGGCGGCAACCTGTGCCGCCTGCTCGGCATCTTCGCCGCGATCCTGTGCTCGTTCACCTACGTGGTGGCGCAGATCTACGGCGTCGGCCTGATCACCACGCGCCTGACCAACGTCGACTTCAGCGTCGGCATCTTCCTCGGCCTGGGCGGCATCCTGGTGTGCTCGTTCCTCGGCGGCATGCGCGCGGTGACGTGGACGCAGGTGGCGCAGTACATCATCCTGATCATTGCCTACCTGATCCCGGTGGTGTGGCTGTCGGTGAAGCAGACCGGCGTGCCGATCCCGCAAGCGGTCTACGGCATGCAGTTGGCCAAGGTCACCGAGCGCGAGAAGCAGTTGCGCGCCGATCCGAAGGAGCTGCAGGTCATCAAGCATCTTCAAGGAGCGCGCGGACGCGGCCGACGCCAAGCTGAAGGACGTGCCGGCGGCGATGGCAGCCGACCAGGCGGCCGCGCAGAAGAAGCTCGACGACCTCAAGGCCGCCAACGGCCCGGTGGCCGAGATCCAGTCCGCCGAGAAGGCGCTGGCGCGCGCTGCCGAAGACGGCGGCCGACGCGAGAAGGCCTACACGGCAGCCAAGACCACGCCAACGCTTCGGCGGCGCCGCTGGCGGGCATGCCCTCGCACGGCACCATCTTCGCCGGCGACCCCAACGGCGACGAGAAGGCCAAGACCGCGTTCGACACCTCGCGCCGCAACTTCCTGGCGCTGATCTTCTGCCTGATGGTGGGCACGGCCGCGCTGCCGCACATCCTGATGCGCTACTACACGACGCCGTCGGTGAAGGAAGCGCGCGAGTCGGTGACCTGGTCGCTGTTCTTCATCTTCCTGCTGTACTTCACGGCGCCGGCGCTGGCGGTGCTGGTCAAGTACGAGGTCTTCAACGTGCTCGTCGGCACGCCGTTCGACAAGCTGCCGGCGTGGATCGCCAACTGGCAGAAGGTCGATCCCTCGCTGCTGTCGGTGACCGACATCAACAAGGACGGCATCTTCCAGCTCGGCGAGATGCGCATCGGCGGCGACATCATCGTGCTGGCCACGCCGGAGATCGGCGGCCTGCCGTACGTGATCTCGGGCATGGTGGCCGCGGGGGGTCTGGCCGCGGCGCTGTCCACCGCCGACGGCCTGCTGCTGACGATCGCCAACGCGCTCTCGCACGACCTGTACTACAAGATGATCGATCCGAACGCGCCGACTTCGCGCCGCGTGGCCATCTCCAAGGCCCTGCTGCTCGTCGTCGCGCTGGCCGCGGCCTCGGTGTCCTACACCGTGTACGTGACCAAGCAGGCCGACATCCTGTTCCTGGTGAGTGCGGCGTTCTCGTTCGCGGCGGCGGCGTTCTTCCCGGCGCTGGTGCTCGGCATCTTCTGGAAGCGCGCCTCTCGGCGGGTGCGGTCTGCGGCATCGCCGCGGGCCTGGGCATCACCATCTACTACATGGTGGTGAACCACGCCTGGATGCGCACGCTGTTCGGCGTGACGCAGCCGGTGGACCTGTGGTTCGGCATCCTGCCGATCTCGGCGGGCGTCTTCGGTGTGCCGCTGGGCTTTGCGGTGATCATCCTGGTCAGCCTGTTCACGCCGGCGCCGGACAAGGAGACGCAGGAGCTGGTCGAGCATGTGCGTTATCCGAATCTGAAGCCGGCCGTGGCAGCGCGCGCAGCCCGCGCTTGATGCAGGTCGGTTTCGACGCATGACGAGGGCCCCGCGAGGGGCCCTTTTTCTTGGCCTTTCTTTATGCTGGCGCGATGACGCTCGCCTCGCCATCACTCAAGCGCAGCCCGTCGGGCCTGCACATCGCGCTGGCCGACCGCATCGCGCAACTCGACGCCGGCGCCTGGGACGCTGCCGCCCGCGGTGCCTCGTGGTTCTTCAGCCGCGACTACCTGGGCATGCTCGAAGGCGTGCTGCCGGCCAGCCATCGAGCCGCGCTATGCGCTCATCGGCAACGCTGGCGGGCCGCTTGCCGCCGTGGTCTTGCAGTGGGTGCAGATCGAGGGCCGCAACCTGCGCCCGCGCAAGGCGGTTGATGTCGATGCCGATGCCGACGAAGCCAGCCCGCTGCGCCGCCTCCTCGACGCCGTGGCGCGCCGCGGCGCCGACGCATTGGCGAGCCAGGTGCACGAGCGCGCGCTCGTCTGCGGCAACCTGCTGACCTTCGGCCAGCACGCGGTGGCGCTGCGCGAGGGGGTCGATGCCGCGCTGGCATGGAGCGGCGTGGCCGAAGCGATCTACCGGCTGCGTCGCGCCGAGAAGCTCGCCGGCCACATCGGCTTCGTCGTCGTCAAGGACATGCCGGCCGGCGAGGGCGGTGGTGCCGAGCTGTTGTCGCGCGTCGGCTACCGCGAGACCGACACCGAGCCGAACATGGTGCTGGCGATCGAGCCGGCGTGGAAACAGCACGCCGACTACCTCGCGAGCTCTGGCCTCGAAGTACCGCAGCGCCGTCAAGAACCGCGTGCTGGCGCCGATCGACGCCGCCGGCCTGACGCTGCGCCGCTTCGAGCCCGATGCCGCGCTGGGTGCGCGCATGCACGCGCTGTACCTGCAGGTGCACGAGCGCGCCGCGCTGCGCCCGTTCACGCTGCATGCCGACTACTTCACCGCCGTGTGCCGCGCCGCCGGGCCGCGTCTGCGCTGCGCCGGCATCTTCTCGGCTGACGACGCGCTGCTCGGCTTCATCTGCACGCTCGACGACGGCGCGCAGGCGATCGCCTGGCACATCGGCTTCGACCGCGCGGCGGCGCAGCAGCATCCGCTGTACTTGCGCCTGCTGCATGCCAGCATCGAAGACGCGATCGCGCTCGGCGCCCGCGAACTCTCGTTCGGCCGCACCGCGCTCGAACCCAAGTCGCGCCTGGGCGCCAAGTCGCGGCCGACCGCCGTGTGGTTGCGGCACCGCCAGCCGATGATGAACCGGCTGGTGCAGCCGCTGCTGGCGCTGGTGCATCCGGACGAAGCGCCCGAGGTGCACCCGTTCAAGAGCGGGACGTGACGATTCGCATGACCCCCTCGACCAGCCTGGTCACCAACCTGCGCGCCGAGCTGCTGCGCTTTGCACCGTTCGCGCAGATGGCGCCGGCGCATGTCGATCGCTTCGTCGCCGCAGCAGCACGCAGTGCTACTTCGAGCCGGGCGAAGTGGTGCTGACGCCGGCCGACGGCGCGGTGACGGAGCTGCTCTTCATCCGCCGCGGCAGCGTCAGCGGCCGGCGCGGCATGGCCGAGGCGCACGGCGGCTTCGAGCACGAGGCGGGCGACCTCTTCCCGATCGGCGCGGCGATGGCCGCGCGCGCCGTCCCGCGACCTACACCGCGCAAACCGACACCTTCTGCCTGGCGCTGCCGGCGCAGGCGCTGCACGCGCTGGCGCGCGACAGCGCGCCGTTCGCCGACTTCCTGAACCGCCGCGTGCAGCAGTTCCTCGAGCTGTCGCGCCGCGCGCTGCAGGTGGCGTATGCCTCGCAATCGCTGGCCGAGCAGTCGCTCGAAACGCCGCTGGGCGATCTGCTGCGGCGCGCCGCCGTGAGCGTGCCGCCGCTCGACGCCGCTGCCGAGGCGCTGGCGCGCGATGCACGACCAGCGCATCGGCTCGATGCTGGTGGCCGATGAGGACAGCGGCGCCGCCGCTCGGCATCCTGACGCGCCACGACATCCTCGGCCGCGTCACGCTGCCGGGCGTTGCCGCT
Organism: uncultured beta proteobacterium; assembly: GCA_963738605.1. Taxonomy (GTDB): domain Bacteria; phylum Pseudomonadota; class Gammaproteobacteria; order Burkholderiales; family Burkholderiaceae_C; genus CADEEN01. The sequence continues at coordinate 151,258 of CAVTXG010000001.1, read as the reverse complement.
GACGGCGCCGATCGAGCAGCGTGATGAGCCAGCCGGTGCACACGCTCGGCCTGCAGCACACCGCGCAGGACGCGGCGCTGCTGATGTCGCAGCCACGGCATCCGCCATGTGCCGGTGGCCGACGAGCAGGGCCGCGTCGTCGGCATCGTCTCCGAGCGCGACCTGTTCGCGCTGCAGCGCCTGTCGCTGAAGCAGGTCAGCACGGCGATCCGCGCGGCGCCGGATGCGGGCACGCTGCAGGCTGTGGCCGCCGACATCCGCCGCTTCGCGCGCAACCTGCTCGGCCAGGGCGTGCGCGCGCGCCAGCTCACCGAGCTGATCAGCCACCTCAACGACGTGCTGACCGAGCGCCTGGTGGCGCTGATCGCGCAGCGGCGCGGCGTCGATCTGGCGCCGCGTCTGCTGGCTCGCCTTCGGCAGCGAAGGCCGCAGCGAGCAGACCATCGCCACCGACCAGGACAACGGCATCGTCTTCGCCAGCGACGATGCGCAGCGCGATCGCCCCGCGCTGCTGGCTTTCGCGCGCGAAGTCAACGAGGCGCTCGACGCCTGCGGCTACCCGCTGTGCAAGGGCAACATCATGGCGAGCAACCCCGAGTGCTGCCTGACGCAGGACGAGTGGCTGGCGCGCTTTGCCCACTGGATCGAGCACGGCGCGCCCGAGGACCTGCTCGCCGCCAGCATCTACTTCGATCTGCGCGCGCTCGCCGGTGATGCAAGGCTGGCCGAGCCGCTGCGCGCGCTGGTGACGCGCGAGGCCGCGCGCAATGCGCGCTTCATGAAGCAGATGGCCGGCAACGCGCTGCGCAACGGCCCGGCGTTGACCTGGACGGGCGCGATCGACACGCATGCCGAGGGCGATCAGCAGGTGCTCGATCTCAAGGCTGCATGGCACCGCGATCTATGTCGATGCGGCGCGGCTGTATGCATTGGCGCACGGCGTCAACGCCACCGGCACGCGCGAGCGCTTCGAGGCAGCAGCGCGCGCGATGGGCGTGCCCGCGCAGGAGGCCGAGGCCTGGACCAGTGGCTTCGAGGTGCTGCAGATGCTGCGGCTGCAGGTGCAGATCGAGCGCGACAGCCGCCAGGCGGTGGATGCGGCGGACGGCAATCCGAACCTGATCGACGTGAGCGCGTTGAACGACATCGACCGCCGCGTGCTGAAGGAGAGCCTTCGCGTGGCGCGCCGTCTGCAGCAGCGCATCGAGCTGGACTACGCGCGATGAGCTTGCTGTCGCGCTGGTTCGGCGCGTCGCCGCCGACGGCGCCGCAGGCCGCGGCGCTGGGTCGTGCTCGACGTCGAGTCCACCGGCCTGGACATGCGCCACGACCAGCTGCTGGCCATCGCCGCGGTGGCGCTGCACTTCGACGATCAAACCCACGCGCCGCGCATCGTGCTGCACGACAGCTTCGAGGCCGTGCTGCGGCATCAAAGCGCGAGCACCGACAAGGACAACATCCTGCTGCACGGCATCGGCGTCGGCGCGCAGCGCGCCGGTGCGCCGCCGCGCGAGGTGCTGCGCGCATTCGACGCGCTGGCTCGGCGCCGCGCCGCTGCTCGCGTTTCACGCCGCGTTCGACCAGGCTTTGATCGCGCGCGCGATGAAGACGCTTTGTCGGTGCGACGCCGCCCAATGCCTGGCTCGACCTCGATCCCGTGGCGCGCGCATTGCAGCCCGACGTCGGCGCGCGCGCGCTCGACGATTGGCTCGATCACTTCGGCATCGACTGCGCCGTGCGCCACCAGGCCGCTGCCGACACGCTGGCGACGGCCGAATTGCTGCTGCGGCTGTGGCCGGCGGCGCGCGCCGCGCACTGCGCGTCGTTCAACGGGCTGTCGGAGCTGGCACGACAACAGCGCTGGCTGCAGCCGCGCTGATCTCAGCGCAGCGCGGGCGCCTTGGCCGAGGCGGCCGCGGTCGTGGTGGGAGCCGGCATGACGGGCGTGGCGCCGTGCATCAGCTTGGCTTCGCGCATCAACACGCGATGAAAACTTTCGGTGCGGTCGAGCCAGGTCGTGAACGGGGCGCCGCCCATCACCGATGTCTTGAACGCGCCCTGTGCCATGAAGGCCTGCCACTCCGGCAGCGCACGCACGCGATCCAGCAGCTGCGTGTAGTAGGCCACCTGCTCCGGCGTCGCGCCGCCGCTCATGAAGATGCCGCGCATCATCAGGTACTGCACCGGGATGCCGAAGGACATGCAGGTCGGCAGGTCGTTCCAGCTCTGCGTGGCCGTGACCTTGGTGTGATGGTCGAGCTTGCCGCCGTCGAAGACGCACAGCGGCCGCACCTTGCCGTCGGCCCAGAGCTTGGCGGCCTCGATCGGGTTGTTGACCGTCATGTCCACTTCGCGCGCCGCCAGCGCCTTGGCGACGTCGCCGCCGCCCTTGAGCGGCACGTAGTTCAGGCGCGTGCCCGCGGCGGTCTCGAGCAGCACGCTGATGAGCTGGTCTTCCTGCTTGCTGCCGGTGCCGCCGAGCTTGAAGCTGCCGGGCGTGCCCGCACGCATCGCCTCCAGCAGATCCTTGGCGGTCTTGTGCGGCGAGTCGGCATTGCACCCACAGCACGAACTGGTCGAGCGCCAGCATCTGCACCGGTGTCATGTCGCGCCAGGTGACATCGGCGCCGGTGGCCAGCGGCGAGGTGAACAGGTTCGACAAGGTGATGATCAGCTTGTGCGGGTTGCCCTTGGCGCTTTTCACGTCGAGCAGGCCCTCGATGCCCGAGTTGCCGGACTTGTTGACGACGGTCAGCGGCTGCGTCATCAGCCCGTGCTTGGCCACCGCCTGCTGGATGAGGCGCGCCATCTGGTCGGCGCCGCCGCCGGTGCCGGCAGGCACGACGAGCTCCACCGGCGCGGTCGGCTCCCAGGTGGCCTGTGCGGTTGCGGCGGTCAGGCCGAGCGTCAAGGCGGCCAGGCCAGCGCGCCAACGAGAGCGCTGCCCGGCGAAGCAAGCAGCTGAGAGTTGGGAGGAAGAGAAGTGCATGGCGTGGGCAGGCAAGCGCAGGACAGGTGCAATGCTAGAGCGCAGCCACCGTTAGCGCACGCGGCACTCACCAGCAAGCGTGAGGATGCCCGTCCGCTGCACGATCGTCACGTGAGGAAACGCAACAGCCGTGCGGCCCGCTGCTCACAAAAGACGCGTCAGTTCGTGACCGTCTTCCACGACACCGCCCCATCGAACTTGCGGATCTTCACCTCGCCCAGCATCAGCGGATCGAAGTTGCGCGCGTTCACCGCCGTGCGGCCGTCGTCGTGCTCGGGCGTCGGCACGTAGGCGACGACGCAGCCGCAGGTGGTGCAGCGCAGGAAGGCGATCATGCGGTCGCCCCAGATGTAGTCTTGCGTCGCGCCTTCGAGCGTCACCTCGTCGCTTCTGTAGTACGCCCAGAGCACGCCATAGCGGCGGCAGATCGAGCAGTTGCAGTTGGTGATTGTTTCGGGCGCGCGCGGGATGGTGATGCGCACGGCCCCGCAGTGACAGGTGGTGCTGAGCATGGCGTTGTCCTCAGGTCGACAGGAATTGCAGCAAGTGGTGCGCGAGGCGCTGCGGTTGGTCGTGGTGCAGCATGTGGCCGCAGTCGTCGAGCTTCACGCGCGTGACCGGGCAGCGCACGGTGGCCAGGCGCGTCTCGAACTCGGCGTGCGAATAGCGCTCGCCCCACCACTGCTTCAGGTCGGTCTGCGCGCCCTCGACCCACAGCAGCGGCGCCTCGATCTGCCGCCAGAGCGCAAGCGTTTCATCGACGCGATACGGCACCGGGTTGACGCGCTTGTGCGCGGGGTCGGCACGCAGCCGCCAGCGGCCGTCGCCCGCGGGCTCGCCCCATTGCGTCGCCAGCCACGCCGCCTTGTCGGCTGGCAGGCGCGGATTGTTCTTCATCAGCCGCGTTGCCACCGCCGCAGCATCGGCATAGGGCGCGAGCGTGGGCTGCGTCTTCAACTCGTCGAGCCACTGCGTCATGCGCTTGGGCGCGTGCTGCGGCTGTGTCGCCGGCATGCCGAAGCCTTCGAGGTTGATCAGTTTGCGCACGCGCGGGGCGCGAACGCCCGCATACGACATGACGACGTTGCCGCCCATGCTGTGGCCGAGCAGATCGAAGGGCGCGCCGGGCGACAGTGCATCGCCGATGGCGTCGAGATCGCCGAGGTAGTCGGGGAACCAATAGCTGTCCACGCCCGGCGCACCCGGCACATTGGCGCTGCCGCCGAAGCCGCGCCAGTCGGGCGCGACGATGCGGCGCGCCTCGCCTTCCTGCGCCGCGAGCGCATCGACGGCGAACTGGAACGAGGCGCCCACATCCATCCAGCCGTGCAGCATCAGCAGCAGCGGGCGCGCGGGCGTGGCCAGCGATGCGTCGCCCCAGACGTTGAGGTGGTAGTCGAGGCCGCGCACGCGCAGCGTGGTCGATCTCGCCGCGCGGCGCGGCGTGTAGGCAACGGTCATGCGGTCACTGTAGCCTGTAGGAGAATTCACGCATGCGAGCCCACACCCTGCGCGCCGCCGAGCGCCGCGACCTCGACGCCATCGTCGGCCTGATCCGCGAACTCGCCGATTTCGAGCAATTGACGCACCTGTGCGAAGTGACGCCGCAGACGCTGGCGCCGCACTTGTTCGGCGACAAGCCTGTCGTCGAGTGCGTCGTCGGCGAACTCGATGGCACCGTCGTCGCCTTCGCTCTGTTCTTCACCAACTTCTCGACCTTTCTTGCCAAGCCCGGCCTGTACCTCGAAGACCTCTACGTGCAGCCGGCGCAGCGCGGCACCGGTCTGGGCAAAGCCTTGCTCGAACACCTGGGCGCACTCGCGGCAGAGCGCGGCTGCGGACGCTTCGAGTGGAGCGTGCTCGACTGGAACGAGCGCGCGATCCGCTTCTACGAGCGCATGGGCGCCAGCGTGCTGCCCGACTGGCGCATCTGCCGCATTGCGGGCGAACGACTGGCCGCGTTCGAGAAATGAAGCCCCCAAGCTCGCTGGCGCTCGCTACCCCCCAAGGGGGCCGCCCGCCGATGGCCCGGCAGAGCCGGGCCGTGGCGGGAAGCTGGGGAGGTCGCTCGGTGTGGGGCCGCAGCGCGCTCGGTCGATTGAAGCGCGCCTTGCTGGCGGTGAGTCTGTGCACGACGGCCAGCCTCGCCGCGGTCGATGTCGATGCGCTCTGGAATTACGCCGATCCGGCGGCGAGCGAAGCGCGTTTTCGCGAGGCGCTGAAGGAAGCGAAGGGCGAGGACGCGCTGATCCTGCGCACGCAGATCGCGCGCACGCTCGGCTTGCGCAAGCGCTTCGACGAGGCGCACCGGGAAGCTCGATGCGATCGAGAGCGAGCTCGCTGCTTCCGGCATCGAGCCGCGCGTGCGCGCCTGGATCGAGCGCGGTCGCACGCTGCGCTCGTCGGGCAAGCCGGCCGAGGGCCAGCCGCTGTTCAGCCGCGCCTTCGCCGCGGCCGACGCAGCCCGGCTCGAGCGCCTGGCCGCCGACGCGCTGCACATGGTGGCGCTGAGCGAGCCGGCGCTGGACGAGCGCATCGCGTGGAACCGGCGCACGGCCGACTACGCGCGCAAGTCGAACGACCCGAAGGTGCAGGGCTGGGAGGCCGTGGCGCTGAACAACATCGGCAGCGATCTGCGCGAGGCCGGCCGTCTGGAGCAGAGCCTGACTGCATTTCGCGAGGCCCTGGCCGCCTACGAGCGCGGCGGCCGCGCGGGCAGCGTGCGCGTGGCGCGATGGCAGGTCGCCAATGTGTTGCGCCTGCAAGGCAAGAGCGACGAAGCGCTGGCGCTGCAGCGCGCGCTCGAATCCGACGCCGCCGCGGCCAATGACCCCGACCCCTACGTCTACGACGAGCTGGCGCTGCTGCAGCGCGCCGCCGGCAACGCCAAGGCCGCCGACGAAGCCCAGGCGCGCGCCGCGGCGCTGCGCAAGAAGTAGCGTCGCTCAGCGCCGCAGTGCCGCGAACACCACGACCGCCGCACCCGCGATCCAGCCGTAGGCCACCAGCAGCAGCGGGCCGAGGTGCGTGTAGAGCAGGCGGTCGCTCTCGTGCCACGAGATCGCTTCGATCAGCAGCAGCGACAGCAGCAGCGACGTGGCGCCGACCGCGAGCCCGGCGCGCCGGCGCCGTCGCCATGCCAGCACCACCAGCAGCGCGAGCAACAGCAGCAGCGCGATCTGCACCACGGCGCGCGATTCATACAGGCCGAGCGCGCGCAGCACGCCGTTGATCGCGTCGTGCAGCCGATGCCGCGTGTTCAGCAGTATGTCGAGCCAGAGCATCGCGTGCACCGCGACCAGCAGTGCCCACATGCCGCGCCGCGTGCGCTTGAAGGCCAAGGCGCAGGCCAGCGTCGACGCGGCAAACGCGACCAGCCCCGTCAACTGGGTCGGGTTGGTGGACCACGACAGGATGTTCAACGGCGGGGCTCGCTCACAATGGGCATGGTCGAGGAGAGTACATGCACGCGAGTCTGTGGGTCGCTTGGGGACTGCTGTTCGCCGTGGCACCGATCGCGTTCAAGACCTTGCCGCCACGCACGGCGGCGCTGGCGCTGTTCTTCGGTGGCTGGCTGTTCGCGCCGGTGGGGGTTTTTCCGCCGGGCTCGGCTGCCGCTGAACATCCCTACTGGATCATCGGCAGCGCGCTGCCGTCGGACATGCTGCTGCACAAGGCGTGGCTGGTGCCGTGTGCGGTGTTGTTCGGCGCGCTGCTGTTCGATCGCGGCGCGTTGCGCACGTGGCGGCCGACCTGGCTCGACATGCCGATCGCCGCCTGGTGCCTGTGGCCGCTGCTGCAATCGCTGCTGTTCGTCGCGGCGCCGCAGCCGTCGGGCGCAACGGCGTCGCTGTACCTGTTCGGTACCTGGGGCCTGACGTGGTTCATCGGCCGCGTCTGGTGCGGCGGGCGCGAAGGCATGGCGGGGCTCGCGCGTGCTTTGGCGCTGGCCGGCGCGGCCTGCCTGCCGTTTGCGCTGCTCGAAGGCGCGTTCGGCGCGCGCACCTACGGCTGGTTGTTCGAGCCGCATCCGTTTCGCAACGACGGCGACGAGCGCTATCTCGGTTGGCGTGCGCTCGGCTTCTTCGAGAACGGCAACCAGTACGGGATCTGGGTGGCGTTGTGCGCGGGCGTTGCGCTGTGGGCGGCGCTGGCGCGTGGCACGCGAGCGCGCGAAGCGGCGTTGTGCGTCGTCATCGCGCTCGCGGCGCAGTCGGTCGGCGCGATTGCGCTCGTGCTGCTCGGTGCTGCTGTGCTCGCGCTGTCGTCGCGCCTGCGTCCGCGCACGCTGATCGCTGCCGTGCTGGCGACAGGCATCGGCATCAGCGCGGTCTATGTATCGGGTGTCGTGCCGGTGGCGCGCATCGCCAACGACACCAGCGCCGGGCGCGCGGTGGTGTCGGCGATCAAGTCGGTGGGCCGCGGCTCGTTCACCTGGCGCATCGCGCAGGACCAGCGCGCGCTGCCGCTGGCGATGGCCCGGCCGCTCGTCGGCACGGGGCAGTGGGACTGGTGGCGCGCACAGCCGTCGCGGCCCTGGGGCCTGGCGCTGCTGCTGCTCGGCCAGTACGGCCTGATCGGCGTCGCGCTCGCCTCCTCTTCGTTGCTGCTGCCGGCCGCACGCGCGGCGTGGCGCGTGCCGCGCGGCGATGCGCTCGCGCCGCAGGCTTTGCAATGGGTGCTGGCGCTGCTGGTCTTGCTGGCGATGCTCGATGCGGTGCTGAACTCGTTCGTGTTCTTCCCGGCGCTGCTGATCGCCGCAGCGCTCGTTCGAGCCGACACGGGTGAGCGAGAATCCATGCTGCCGACCCAGGGGCCCACACGAGGAGACGAACCATGACACGAGGTCTTGCCGCAGCTTCGCGCCGCATGCCGGCCTGGCTCTGGGCCTTGCCGTTGCTGGCCGCCGCCTTCATCTTCGCGCGATCGCAGAGCGACGACGTTGTCGAAGTCTCGGTCGCTCAGGCCAAGGCGCTGATCGATGCCGGCGCGCTGGTGATCGACGTGCGCGGCGAAGGCGCTCACGCCCAGAAGCACCTGCCCGGCGCGATCGCGCTGCCGCTTTCGAAGCTGAAGGAAGGCATCCCGGCATCGATCGCCGGCGACAAGGCGCGCGAGGTCGTCGTCTATTGCAACGACGGTGTGCGTTCGGGGCCGCAGGGCACGGCGCTGCTCGCGCAAGCCGGCTTCACGCGCGCCGTCAACGTCAAGGGCGGCATCGAAGGCTGGATGCAGGCGGGCCACGCCGTTCAGAACTGAAGGCCGGGCGATGGCGGCCGACCGCTACGCCGATCTGCACCGCGGGTTCCGCTGGCACGTGCCGCGACAACTCAACTGGTTCGAGCTGTGCTGCGCACGCTGGGCGCGACTCACGCCGCAGGCGACGGCGGTGATCGCGCAAGGCGAGTCGGGCGCGGTGGCGACGCACTCGTACGCCGAGCTGCATTCGCAAGCGCTGCGCTGCGCTGCCGCACTCGCTGCGCTCGGTGTCGCGCGCGGCGAGCGCGTGGCCATCGTCATGCCGCAGCGCTTCGAGACCGCGGTGGCGCACATGGCCGTGAGTGCGCTCGGCGCCGTGGCGATGCCGCTGTCGATGCTGTTCGGCCCGGAGGCGTTGCAGTACCGGCTGAACGACAGCGCGGCCAAGGTCGCGATCGTCGACGAGAGCGCGATCGAGGCGCTGCTCGTGGCCGCACGCGAGTGCGCGGGGCTGCGCCACATCGTCGCCGTCGGCGCGGCGGCGGGCCGCGGCAGCGTCGATTGGGACGCGGCGCTGCGCGCGCCACAGCCGGCGATCACGCCCGCGCTCACGCACGCCGACGACCCGGCGGTGCTGATCTACACCAGCGGCACCACCGGCCCGCCCAAGGGCGCGCTGATGCCGCAGCGCGCGCTGATCGGCAACCTGAGCGGATTCGTCTGCAGCCAGAACTGGTTCCCTCACATCAAGCCCCCTGCCCTGGGGAGGGGGGAGTGGGGGAGGGGGGGCGTCAATGCGCCCGAAGGGCTCCAGAAGACGCCAGTCTTCTGGTCCCCGGCGGATTGGGCATGGACGGGCGGCTTGATGGATGCGTTGCTGCCGACGCTCTACTTCGGCCGCCCGATCGTCGGCTTCAACGGCCGCTTCACGCCGGAGCATGCCGCCGAGCTCATGCTGCGGCACGGCGTGACGCATGCCTTCCTCTTCCCCACCGCGTTGAAGGCGATGATGAAGACGCTGCCGAATGGCATCGAAGGCTTGAACTTGCACGCGATCATGAGCGCCGGCGAAGCGGTCGGCGACGCCGTGTTCGCCTATTGCCGCGACGCGCTCGGCGTCACGGTCAACGAGATGTTCGGCCAGACCGAGATCAACTACATCGTCGGCAACTGCGGCCGCCATCTCGATGCGAACGGCCGCTGGCAACCGGGCTGGCCGGCGCGTGCCGGCAGCATGGGCCGGCCGTATCCAGGGCACCGCATCGCCGTGATCGACGACGAGGGCCGCGAAGTTCCGCGCGGGCAAGCCGGCGACGTGGCCGTGCACCGGCGCGACATCCATGGCGACCTCGACCCCGTGTTCTTCCTCGGCTACTGGAACAACGACGATGCGACACGCGCCAAGTTCACCGGCGATCGCCGCGCGCCGGGCCGCCCCAAGGGCGGCGCGCCCCCTCGGGGGGCCGGCGTCGCTTGCGACGCCTTGGGGGTGCCATACGACAGCTGGTGCCGCACCGGCGATACCGCGGTGCAAGACAGGGACGGCTACCTCTGGTACCAGGGCCGCAGCGACGACATGTTCAAGGCCGCGGGCTATCGCATCGGTCCGAGCGAAGTCGAGAACTGCCTGGTCAAGCATGCGGCGGTGGCCAACGCCGCGGTCGTGCCCAAGCCCGATGCCGAGCGCGGCGCGCTGGTCAAGGCCTATGTCGTGCTCGCGGCCGGGGCATCGTCGGTGACGCCGCGCTGATCGAGCAGCTGCAGCAGCATGTGCGCGGGCGGCTCGCGCCCTACGAATACCCGAAGGAGATCGAGTTCATCGACGCGCTGCCGATGACCACCACCGGCAAGGTGCAGCGGCGCGTGCTGCGCCTGCAGGAAGAGGAACGCGCGCGCCTCAGCAACTCGGCTTGACGATCTTCGGCGTCGGCGAATGGCTCTGGTTCCATGGATTGGTCTGCGCATCGCGCGAGACGTGAACCTCGATGCACTGGCCGTTCTGGCGAAAGCGCGCCTTGTTCTCGTCCATGCGCTCTTCGGTCATGGCGGTCGTGCCCGAGACGGCGGTGACTCGCGACTCGACTGTCGGTGTTTGGGAATTGGCGCGCGGGTCGTTGAGCATCTGCTCGTACATCGAACGCTGCGCCGTTGCGGCCGATGCGCGCGGCAGCGCCAGCTCGAGCCGCACCGGCGCGGCACTCGATGCGGGCTCGGTCGGCGGCACGGCGGCCAGCGGCACCGTGATGGCCTGTGGCTGCGGCGTCGTCTGTGATGCCGAGTGCCGGGATCGCGCTGCGTGATGGCGTCCGCACCGCTGTGGGCCGCGGCGCGGCTTCGCGCGTGGCTGCTTCGCGTGGCATCGGCAGCAGCAGCAACACGCCGTCGCTGCTCCGTGTTGCCGGCTGCGTGCGCGCTGTCGGTGCCACCACATGACGCCATGCCAACAGCAGCAGCAGATGCAGCAGCAGCACCACGACCGCGACGACCCAGCGCTCAGCGCGACGGCGCTGCATCGTCGGGCACCCACTCCAACAGATCGCCCGGCTGGCAGCGCAGCGCCTCGCAGATCGCCGCCAGCGTCTCGAAGCGCACGCCGCGCACCTTGCCGCTCTTCAACAGCGAGATGTTGACTTCGCTGATGCCCACATGCTCGGCCAGTTCGCGCGAACGCATCTTGCGCTTGGCGAGCATCGCGTCGAGCTTGACGATGATGGGCATCTCAGTTGCTCCACCGCGCTGCGCGCGACCCGCGACGCATGAAACGCGTTCGGGCGGGCGCGGCGGGCGGTGTGCCGTGCGGGCTCATGCTGGGGTACCAGAAATCGCCCGCCCGGCACACCGCCCGCCGCGCGGCACCGGTGTTCGTATTCCGGGTGCCGGAGAAAGAAATACAGGTCCCGGCACGAGGATGGTGCGGCGACCGCGCGATTTCTGGTACTCCAGCATGAGCGCGGGCGCCGCGCCTTCCTCGGGCCTGTGCAGTGACAACAAGGGTCAGTTTCATTTCAGGCCAGCGCCGGGCCGCTCCCAAGCGGCCTCCCCTCGGGGGAACGCGAGCGCAGCGAGCAAGGGGTCGTCATTTCAGACGAACGACTTGTTTTCTTCGGCTGCGCGCACCGCCTCGCCCATCACCGTCGCGATGGCAAGCAGCACCAGCGCCAGCAGCACCTGCAGGTAGTCGTGCGACGACAGGCTGAGGATCAACTGACGCGAGCCCGGCGCGTTGCCGAGCGAAAACACCACCGACATCGCGGCGCGGTACAGCGGCTCGACCAGCGCCAACGCCAGCAGCAGAGCAGCAAAGCGGCGCAGGTGGCGCTGCGCTTCGTGCGTCAGCGCGCGGCCTTGCGCATAGGCGCCGAACAGTCGCCAGAGTTGCCACAGCGCTGCCAGGCCCAGGCCCGCGGGCAGCAGCGTGACCAGGGTGCCAAGCCACGGCGTCAGCGTCGTCGACCGCACCGCATCGCCGGGCAGCGACGTCATTTGCGAGACCCAGGCCGGCACCCACGAAGGCATCAGCCAGAACACCCAGGGCAGCAGCATGAGCATCAGTGCGCCGAGCGCGATCATCGAGCGCACCACACGGCACAGGCGCAACAGACGCGAAGAGGGCAGCAAGTCCAAAGCGGATTTCATGCGGAGAACTTATCGTAAAACGATAAGCGACGCAAGCGCCCGGATTGCGATGCTGGTCAGCGCCTCCCCACCCGCGAGCGCCGCCAGTCGCGGATGCGTTCCTCGACGAACCGCCGGCCTCGTGTCGCTCAGGTCTTGAAGCAGCGCAGCGCGAGTCTTTCCGCCCTGTTCTGGCCGAGCAGCACGGCAAACGTCATCAGGCACCACGCCAGCACCGTCCAGACCGGCGCCGGCTCGGTCGTGGCGTTGGCGGCGGCCACGACGAGCAGCCCCGGTGCCAGCGCAAGGCGCCAGCCGTGGCGCTGCGCGACGACCTGCATCACGACGAAGGGCGCGCACAGCAGCAGGGTCCATCCTGTCAGCGCTTCGAGGCGCCCACCTTTCACACGCCCGGCGATGCCGTGATCGTGCAGCCAGGCGCCCAGCAGCGACCAGAGCGCGCTGACCGTGAAGAGCGTGAACCCGGGCGCATCGCGCAGCCAGGGCGCGAGCGCGAACAGCGCCAGCAGCGCGCCGCCGTACAAGATCCAGCGCGAGTTCGTCGTCTTCGGCCAGGCCAGCCACAGCCCGGCAGCCCAGCAGGCGAAGTGGACGAGCGCGAAGGCAAAAAAGACCTCGGGGCTCGCCGCATCCTTGTCCACGAACAGGCCGATCAGCAACGCCGCCAGCAGCAGCACCAGCCCCGTGGCGCCGCCGCGGGCGCGTTGTCGGAACGCGGCCATTCGCCCTGTGGGCGCCGTCGGCTTGCGACGCGAAAAGATCCTGGCGATCCATGCCGGACCTGCCCAGAACACGGCGGCGACGCCGAGCGTGCCGATCAGGCTGCTCCAGGCGAGGTGCGCCGGCGTGCGCAGCGCCAGCAGCGTCGCCATCAACATCGCGCACCAGACGGCGCCGCGCAGCAGCACGGTGGGCCAGGCCAGTGCATGCAGGCGTTGCTGCACCTGCGCAGGCACGCCGATGCGGCGCAGCCCCTGCGGCCCGAGGGCGCGCACGAGCGCGAACAGCATCGAGCCGAAGAGCAGGCTGAAGCACCACGCCGCCAGCCGACGCTGCCCTTGCAGCAAGCGCGCAAGTCGCGTCACCGGCTCGCAACGCGCGAGCAGCTCGGGGTCCGTCGGGCGGGCCGATGCAACCTCGCCGACGCGCTCGCGCAGCGCCTCCAGGCGCGTTGCGCCCAGTTGTTGGCCGGCGCGGAAATCCTCGAACCAGCCGAACTCGTCGCAGAGCTGGCGCAGCGCCGCTTCGGGCAGCCCCGGGGTGGCGATGATCCAGTCGGCGAACACGCGGGAAGACTCGTCGGCCGCGGCCAGCGGCAGCGCCTGCAACCCGATGCGCGCTTCGCGCCACGCCGTTGGCCAGGCCGCTTCGCCCGCCGGCTGCCATGCCGCGTCCAAGCGTTGCACCAGCCCGCGCGGATGAACCATCGGCGCGGCCGGCGCGCTCGGCAGCCGCGCCTGTCGTGTCGGCGCGGGTGCGTCGTCGCCTGGCGGCGCCGGGAGCGACGGCTGCGGCGGTGCTCCCGGCGTATCGTCCTGTTCGTGCTCTTCGGTGGTGTCGATGCGCCGACACGACTCGCGTGCCCAGCGCAATGCGCGGTCATACGCTTCACGCAGCGCCTGGTAGGCCAGCGCGTCGTCGTCGGGTCGCGTGACGCGCAGCTTGGCCGCGTAGGCGCGCTTGATGGCTTGCGCGTCATGCGTCGGCTCGAGGGCCAGGCAGGACCAGTCGGCGCGCGAGGCAGGCATGGTGGGGCGGGGTGGCTCAGCAGCGGAAGCTGCGGTCGAGGCTGTCGAGCGCGTCGCGGAACTGCGTGCGTGCGTGCCGGATGGCATGCACGTCCTGGCGCTCGAGCACGGCCTCGAACTGCGTCAACCAATGTTGAAGCGCATGGCGCTCGTCGCCCAGGCGGTCGGCGTACAGGCGCTTGGCGCGCTCGATCAGGTAGCGGTTTTCCTCCTCGTCGCGCGGATGGCGCTTCAGCGCCGCCAGCTTGGACAACGCGGCCTGCACTTCGGCCTCGCTCATCTGCGCGCCCGCGCCTTTGATGACGAGGTTGCGCATGGCCCCGCTCTCGCGCTCCTGCACATCGACTTCGAGCAGGCCGTTGACGTCGTACGAGAAGCGCACATCGACCGGCACCTGGCCTGCCGGGCGCGGCGGCACGTCGATCGACACCGTGCCCAGGCCCAGGTTCTCGCTGCCCACCGGCGATTCGCCCTGGCGCACGTCAACCACCAGCTCGCGCTGCTGGTCGGCGACGGTGAAGAAGCTGCGCACGCGCGACACCGGCACCGGTGTGTTGCGTTCGATGATCGGGTTGAAGCGGTCGCCGATCAAGCGCTCGCCGATCTTCTCGCTGGCGACGATGCCGAGCGAGAACGGCATCACGTCGGTCAGCACCACATCCTGCAGCGCGGCGTCGCGCGCCTTCAGCCCGGCCTGCACCGCCGCGCCTTGTGCGATCGCCAGGTCGGGGTCGATGGTGCGCAGCGGCAGGCGGTGGAACAGGCGCGCCACGAGTTGGCGCACCATCGGCATGCGCGACGCGCCGCCCACCAGCACCACTTCCTGCAGAGCCTGAGCATCGATCTGCGCATCGCGCAGCGCGCGCTCGATAGGGCGTCGGATGCGCTGGCACAGCTCGGCGCTGGCAGCCTCGAACTCGTCGCGCGTCAGGGTCAGGGGCTTGTGCACGCCGTCGAATTCCAGCGTCACGACGGTGGTGTCGTCCTGGCCGAGGTCGCGCTTGGCCTGTTCAGCGGCGCGCCACCAGGCGCGGCGCTGCAGCCAGACCTCGCGCGCGTCGCCGGCGGCGAGACCGGCCTTGTGCGCGAGCAGGGCGCCGATGACATCGACGAAGTCTTCACCGCCCAGGCGTGTGTCGCCGGCGCTGGCGCGGACCTCGATCACGCCCTCGAAGTGTTCCAGCACCGAGACGTCGAAGGTGCCGCCGCCGAGGTCGAAGACCAGGAAGGTGGTCTGCTCAGGCCGCTCGGCGATGCCGTAGGCCAGGCCCGCGGCGGTGGGCTCGTTGAGCAGGCGCTCGACCTTGAACCCCGCCAGCTCGCCGGCGGTGCGTGTGGCGCGGCGCTGCGCTTCGTTGAAGTACGCCGGCACGGTGATGACGGCTTCGCTGACGGCGCAGCCCAGGTGCGCTTGCGCGTCGGCCTTGAGCGATTGCAGCACCAGCGCCGACAGCTCTTCGGCGCGGAACTCGCGCCGGCCGAGCGTGATGCGGCGCTCAGTGCCCATCCAGCGCTTGAAGGCCTGCGCCGTGAGCTGCGGATGGGTCGAGGCGCGCTCGCGCGCGGGCAGGCCGACCAGCAGGCGCCCGCTGTCGTCGAGGCTGACCGCCGACGGTGTCAGCAGGTCGCCCAGCGCATTGGGAATGAGCGCGGGCTTGCCGTCACGGAACACGCCCACCGCGCTGTTGGTGGTGCCCAGGTCGATGCCGATGATCATGGTCGGGCGAGAGTAGTCGCTGGCCAGGACGGGTTGCCTCGCTTCCGCGCCGAGCAGTGATCTATTGCACGGGCGAATTGCCGCAGCGCGTACTCAGCGCCGCCCGACCCGCGAGCGCCGCCAGTCGCGGATGCGCTCCTCGACGAACTGCTCCACGGTGGTCATCCTGCGCGGAAACTCGGCCAGCAACGGGGTCGGGTCGAATGTCTCGCGCCAGTCATCGTCGGGCACGGCAGCCACCTCGAGCACGCGGCCGACGCCTTCGTGAAACGGCCGCGCGATCTGCGCGCCGATGCGCGCGATGCCCAGCGGCGCGTGAAAGACGCGGCCCTGCTTGGAGCGCAGCAGGTACATCGCGGCGACATCGCGGTTGCTGATGTCGTCGGGCCCGCCGATGTCGAGCGTGCGGGCGAGCAACTCGTCACCGACGAGGGCCATCGCCGCGAACGGCGCCACGTCGCGCACGGCGACGAAGTTGCGGCGCTTGCGCCCGGGCCCGAAGATCACGGCGAAGCCCTTGTCCAGGATCAGCTTGCCGAGGAACTCGTGCACATGCTGTTCCATGAAGGCCGCCGGCCGCAGGATGGTGTAGGGGATGGTGCTCTCGCGCAGCGCTTGCTCGATCTCGTGCTTGGTGCGGAAGAAGTCGATGGGGTGATCCTCGCGCGCGCCCAGTGCCGAGGTGTAGACGAAGCGGTGCACGCCCGAGGCCAGCGCCGCCGCGATCAGCGCGCTGTGGCCGACGTGATCGACCTGCGCGCTGCTGAGGCTGCCGCGGCCGAGAAAAGAGTGGGCGCAGGCGAAGACGCGCAGTGAGCCCTTGCAGGCGCGTTCGAGCGACGCGGCGTCGGTCAGGTCGCCGGGCACGAGTTCGGCGCCGGCGCGCTGCAGCTCCGCCACCACTTTGGGCGAGCGCACCGGCTCGCGCACCAGCGCACGCACGCGCTGGCCTTGCTCGAGCAACTGCAAAGCGGTGGCGCGGCCGAGCATCCCGGTGGCGCCGACGATCAGTATCGTCACGTCTTCCCCCTCTGGTAAAACGCGATGCTAGCGACAGCACCGGACTTCGAGCAACATGAAAACACTGTCCCTCGGGCCTCTGGCCGTGACCCCGATCTGCCTGGGCACCATGACCTTCGGCGAGCAGGTCGATGAAACCGGCGCACACGCCATCCTCGACCGCGCGCTGGAGCGCGGCGTGACCTTCATCGACACCGCGGAGATGTACCCGGTGCCGCCCAAGGCGCAGACCTACGGCGCCACCGAAACCATGATCGGCCGCTGGTTCGCCCAACGCCCGGGCGCGCGCGCCAAGGTCGTGCTCGCCACCAAGGTGGCCGGACCGGCGCGCGGCATGGATTGGGTGCGCGGCGGCAAGCCCGACGTGACGCCGGCCGACATCGAGGCCGCCTGCCACGCCAGCCTGAAGCGTCTGCAGACCGATGTGATCGACCTCTACCAACTGCACTGGCCCAACCGCAACGCGCCTTCGTTCGGCTCGATCTACTTCGACCCGGGCAATGAGGCGCCGCAGACCTCGATCCACGACCAGCTCGAGGCCTTCGGCAAGCTCGTCAAGGCGGGCAAGGTGCGCGCGATCGGCCTGTCCAACGAAACGCCCTGGGGCCTGATGGAGTTCGTGCGCGTGGCCGAGCAGCATGGGCTGCCGCGCGTGGTCTCGGTGCAGAACCCGTACTGCCTGATCAACCGCGTGCTCGACAACGGCCTGGACGAGGCGATGCACCGGCTCGGCGTCGGCCTGCTGGCCTATTCGCCGCTGGGCTTCGGCAACCTCACCGGCAAGTACGACGAGCGCGGCTTCGACGACCCGACGAGCCAAGGCCGCATGGCCCTGTTCGAGCGCATGAAGCAACAGCGCTGGGGCCGCCCCGAATCACTGGCCGCGGCCAGACGCTACAACGCCCTGGCGCGCGCGCATGGCCTGACGCCGACGGCCATGGCGCTGGCCTTCTGCTGCACCAACTGGCGCGTGGCCTGCACCATCATCGGCGTGACCAGCGTGGCGCAGCTGGACGAGTGCCTGGATGCGTGGGGCACGACCTTGAACCAGGATCTGTTGGCAGAGATCGACAAGATTCGCTGGGAGATGCGCGACCCGGCGCAGTAGCGTTCAACCGATCCACTCGATCCAGCGGCCGTGCGGGTGCGCGCGTGCGAGCACCCGCGGCTGCCCACCCGGCCACAACGTCAGTGTGAGCAGCATGTGTGCATCGGCGTCGGGCGGCTCGAAAGCGAGCCAGGCCAGCGGCGCCTCGCGTGTTGCACGCTCGCCCGCGGCGCCGATCGTGCTGCGCAGCGTGTCGCGCGTGGCCTGCGGCATGTACTGCCACATTACCGAGTGGTAGAGCACCGTGGCTTCACCGGCGCGCGACGTGGCCAGTGCGCCTTGCACCCAGCGCAGGGCATCGGCGGCTTCGACCTGCACATCGAGGCGCTGCGCCAGTGCGATCGCAGCGCGCAGGCGTTCGAGGCGCTCGCCCTGATCCGGCCAGACGTACGACAGCAGGCGCAGCGCGCTGGCGCCGGCGCGCAGGTCGATCGGCGCCATGTCGCAGGCCGCGTACGAAGCGATGTCGATGCGCGGCGGTAACTGCGGCGCCACGCCTCGCCAGTCGCTGCAGATCAGCACCGAGCTGGCCGCGTCGCCCCAGCGCGTGCTGCCCAGCTCGTAGCGATAGCGATGCCAGAGCTGGTTCAGCCCGGCGCTTGCGCCGATCTCGAAGGTTGCCAGCGGCAAGCCGGTGTGCGCCGCGATCGCCGCGAAGCCCGGCAGCAGCACGGCGCTGCGCCCGATCTCGTTGGTCTGCGGCGCCACACGCAGGTAGGACTTCACGCGCTCGGGTTGCGTCGCCAGCGCGCGCGCCACCGCGATCGGGCCACGCGTGGCGTCCCACTGTTCGCGCTGCGGCGGATACAGCGCGGCGAGGCCAACGTCGCTGCCGTCGAGCGCCATCGCATGCAGTGCGCCGGCCAGGCGCAGCGGCACCGCGTCGGCGCCGGCATCACCCGGCCAATCCGGCAGCAGCTCGCGCAACGCGCCGCCGCGCTCGCGGTCGGCCCACGCCGCTTCGAGCACGCGCGCGGTGAAAGGCGAGCCGTTGGCGTCGCACCAGGCGATCTGGCGCGTCCAGGCTTCATGCAGGCCCATCGTCATGGCAGCATTGCAGCATGTTCATGAAAGCGCGGCATTTCAGAGGTTCGACTTGCCCTGCCAAGCAACCGCCGCGGATCCGGCTTCGCCGGTCCGCTGGCGGTGCCACCTTGAGGGGGAGCGGCGCAGCCGCTTCGGGGGTGGGCCAATGAGTGAGACACCGGCGACGCAGATGCTGCGCCACGCCGGCGTCGCCTTCACCGAGCATGTCTATGACTACGTCGAGCACGGCGGCACGGCCGAATCGGCGCGGCAGCTCGGCGTGGATGAACATGCAGTGATCAAGACGCTGGTGATGCAGGACGAGCGCGCGCGGCCGCTGATCGTCCTGATGCACGGCGACAAGCAGGTCAGCACGAAGAACCTCGCACGCGCGATCGGTGCCAAGAGCGTCGAGCCGTGCAAGCCCGAAGCGGCGCAGCGCGCCAGCGGCTACCTGATCGGCGGCACCTCGCCGTTCGGCTTCAAGCGCGCAGGCACGCCGGTCTGCGTCGAAGCGAGCATTCTCGAACTGCCGCGCATCTGCATCAACGGCGGACGCCGTGGTTTTCTCGTCGGCATCGAGCCGCGCGTGCTGCTCGAGTTGCTCGGCGCCAAGCCCGTCTCCTGCGCGCTCTAAACTTCGCGCCGTGAATCCCATGCTGGCCTCCGCTCTTGCCGTGGTCGCGGCCTACCTCATCGGCTCGCTGTCGTTCGGCGTGATCGTCAGCCGCGCGATGGGCCTGGCCGATCCGCGCAGCTACGGCTCGGGCAATCCGGGCGCGACCAACGTGCTGCGCTCGGGCAACAAGGTTGCGGCGCTCGTCACGCTCGCGCTCGATGCGCTCAAGGGTTATCTGCCGGTGGTCGCGGCCCTGCTGCTGGCCGAACGCTTCGGCTGGGGCAACGGCACCGTCGCGCTGGTCGGGCTGGCCGCGTTCATCGGCCACTTGTGGCCGGTGTTCTTCCGCTTCGAAGGCGGCAAGGGCGTGGCCACTGCGGCCGGCGTGCTGTTCGCCTTCAATCCCTTCCTCGGCCTGTTCACGCTGCTGTCGTGGGCACTGATCGCAGCGTTTTTCCGCTACTCGTCGCTGGCCTCGCTGGTGGCGGCGGTTTTCGCGCCGTTCTACCAACTGCTGATCTGGGGCGGCGATGTGTTCTTCGGCGCCATCATCGTGATGAGCGCGCTCCTGGTGTGGCGCCATCAGGCCAATATCCGAAAGCTGCTCGCGGGCACCGAATCCAAACTGGGACAGAAGGCAAGTTCAACATGAGCAACGACATTCAACGCTTCGACGTCGGCGCGCGCCTTTCCGAAATGGCGGTGCATGGCAACACCGTCTACCTCGCCGGCCAAGTCTGCGCCGACGGCACGACCGACATCACCGGCCAGACGAAGAAGGTGCTGGCCTCGATCGACGCGCTGCTGGCGCGCGCCGGCAGCGACAAGTCGAAGATCCTGATGTGCCAGATCTTCATCGCCGACCTGGCCGACTTCCCGGCGCTCAATGCCGTGTGGGACGCCTGGGTGGTGCCCGGCCACACGCCGCCGCGCGCGACGGTACAAGCCGCGCTGGCCAAGCGCGAGTGGAAGGTGGAGATGGTGGTGACCGCAGCGCGTTGAGCATCTCGGCGCGACAGCAGGGCCTATCCAAGCTTCCCGCCACGGATCCGGCTTTGCCGGTCCGTCGGCGGACGGCCCCCTCGGGGGGCAGCGAGCGCCAGCGAGCTCGGGGGCTCTATGGACGCGGCTGCAGACCGAGCGCGGTGGCATCGCCGCGGCCCGAACGCACCAGCAGCGGTTCCTCGCCGGTGAGATCGATCACCGTGGTCGGTTGCATCGGGCACGCACCCGCATCGACGACGGCCTGCAGCTCATGCTCGAAGCGCGCGCGAATCGCATGCGCGTCGTTCATCGGCTCGTGCTCGCCGGGCGCGATCAGCGTGGTCGCGAGCAGGGGCTGGCCGAAGGACTCGAGCAGCGCCTGCGTCGTGCGGTGATCCGGCACGCGCAACCCGATCGTGCGGCGCTGCGGATGGCTGACGCGGCGCGGCACTTCCTTTGTCGCCTGCAGGATGAAGGTGAAGGGCCCGGGCGTGGCGAGCTTGAGCAGGCGGTACTGGCGGTTGTCGACGCGCGCATACGCCGCGAGTTCGGAGAGGTCGCGGCACAGCAGCGTCAGGTGGTGCTTGTCGTCGACGCCGCGCAGCCGGCGCAGGCGCTCCGCCGCGGCCTTGTCGTCGAGGTGGCACACCAGCGCGTAGCTCGAGTCGGTGGGAATCGCCGCGATGCCGCCGTCGTGCAGCAATTGCGCCGCCTGCTTGAGCAAGCGCGGCTGCGGGTTGTCGGGGTGGACTTCGAAGAGTTGGCTCATCAGGCTGCGCCGGGCCGCTCCCAAGCGGCCCGAGTTCCCCTCGGGGGGCGTGAGAGCAGCGAGCTTGGGGCCGTCATTCCGTCATCGTCTCCGCCGCCACCGGGGTTATCGGCCGGCGCTGTTGCGCCGCGTCGCGCACGTTCAGCCACGCGCTGGCCGCACCGCAGGCGCCGATGATCACCATGCCCAGCCACCCCCAGCCGTCGGGCGCGTCGCCGAAAGCGACCCAGCCGGCGAGCGCGGCGGTGGCGAGCTGTGCGTACTGGAAGGGCATCAGCGTCGATACAGGCGCCTTGCTCAACGCCATGATCAGCAGCAGGTGGCCGGTGGTGCCGAGCAAAGCCACTGCCACCAGCGCGCCCAGGTGCAGCGTCGGTGCGGCCAGCAGCGCGTCGATCGGGTCAGCGACGCTGGCCAGCAGGATCGGCGTGGCGATCGCCATGCCGGTGGCGCCGGTGTAGAAGTTGGTGGTGAACGGGTTCTCGTGCGGTGCGTAGCGGCTGGTGAGGATCTGGAAAGCCGCGTTCGCCGCGGCCGCGGCCAGCGGCAGCAGGGCGGCCCAGCCGATGACGCCGCTGCCGGGCCGCACCACGATCAGCGCACCGATGAAGCCACCGGCCACCAGCAGCCAGCGCAGGCGCGAGACGCGCTCCTTGAGCCAGATGCTGGCGAACAAGGTCGCCGCCAGCGGCGTGAGCATGACGATCGCGGTGAACTCGGCCACCGGCATGCGCCGCAGCGCTGCAAAGGCCATCGCCGACGCGAACGCGAGCAGCGCGCCGCGTGCGATCTGGAACAGCGGATTCGCGGTGCGGAAGGTCTTGTCGCGCGACACGCCGATCCACAGCGTCATCACCGCGGCGTGCACCGCGTAGCGCATCCACAGCACGATGGCGATGCTGAAGAACGCGCCGACATAACGCACGGTGGTGTCCATCGTCGCGAAGCAGCTCGCAGCGGCGACGACGAGGGCGATGCCGAGGACCGGCTGCGATCGGGGCGTCATTCAGTTGCCTCGCGGTCTGCAGTCGGCCCGATGCCGACTTTGAATGCGCGCTTTGCGCACACGCCGTGGGGATCGCAAAGCCGTGGGCGGGTGCGCGCTGGCGCTTCGGTGCGGCGGTCGGCGCCTGCGGCGCCGACTTCGCTGCGGTGCTCGGGTTTCGGTCGCGCCGCATAACTCGCTGCGCTCACTGCGTTCGCTGCGCTCGAACAGATGCGGCGAGTCAGTTGACGAAGCGCGCGGTACGCGCGCCGACCGAAACCCTGGCCTTGCAGGCCGCGCTGGGCGCAAGCGCCCAGCCGCTCGCCAGGCACGAACAGTCCACTGGACTGTTCGTGTCCGGGCTCGCCTCCTCGCCGCCGCACAGGCGCGCCACCGCGCACCCGCCCACGGCTTTGCCAGGCAGCCCGGTTCTTGGTTGGAGAAAGACCCCAGCCGGGCATCGAGCCCGGCTGGCGCCTGCACGCGCGCCTGCGGCGCGCGGCAAGCCACGGGCTCGATGCCCGCGGCTTGCCCTTCACTCACACCCAAGAACGGCTGTTCCCGCAAGGCGGCGGGCGGGGCGCAGGCGGGGCGAATGGCGCCGCCGAGAAGGCGAGCCCGGACACAAACAGTCCAGTGGACTGTTTGTGCCTGGCGAGCAGCTGGGCGCTTGCGCCCAGCGCGGCCTGCAAGGCCAGGGCTGAGGTCGGCGCGCGTACCCGCGCGCTTCGTGATCTGACTCACCGCGAGTGTTCGAGCGCAACGAACGCAGTGAGTGCAGCGAGTTTCGCGGTGCGACCTCAGACCGAGCATCGCAGGGAACCCTCGCGCAGCGAGGGCGAGCGCCGCTTGAGCCCCGACTGCGCCCCGCCCGCCGCCTTGCTTGCGCACCGGCCTCGGCCCAGCGCATTTGAGGACGTCCGCGAACGCAAACAACGGGCCGTGAGCGAACCCTCGGCCCCCGGCCTGCGTACTCACGTCGGCCAGCTCACGCGGTCGGCCAGCGCCTGCCACACCGGCGCCAGCTTGCCCGGCAGCGGCGGCAGGCTGCCGAGTTCGGTGCGGCTCTCGCCCGGCGCATGGAAGTCGCTGCCGCGCGAGGCCAGCAGGTCGAACTCCAGCGCCATCTCGGCGTATTTCTCGGACTCGGCCGCGCTGTGGCTGCCGGTAATGACCTCGACGCCGCGTCCGCCATGCGCCTTGAACTCCGAGAACAACGCGTACTCCTCGGTCGGCGTGAAGCGGCTGTAGCGCGCCGGGTGCGCGATCACCGCCACGCCGCCGGCGCGCGCGATCCAGTTCACCGCTTCGCCAAGCTTGGCCCAGCGGTGCGGCACGAAGCCGGGCTTGCCGTCGGTGAGAAAGCGCCGGAAGACTTCGTAGGTGTCGCCGCAATGGCCGGCCTCGACCAGCCAGCGCGCGAAGTGCGTGCGCGAAATCAGGTCCGGGTTGCCGACGTACTTCAGCGCGCCTTCGTAGGCACCGGCGATGCCCACCTGCGCCAGCCCCGCGGCCATCTCGCGCGCGCGTGCTTCGCGTCCGCCGCGCGTTCGCGCCAGGCCCTCGCGCAGCGCGGCATCGTCGGCGTCGAAGCCCAGGCCGACGATGTGCACCGTCTCGCCGGCGAACGACACCGAGACTTCGGTGCCGGTGAGGTAGGCCATGCCCAAGGCATGCGCCGCGGCGCATGCGCGTGCCTGGCCGCCGAGTTCGTCGTGATCGGTCAGCGCCCAGAGCTCGACGCCGTGGGCCGCGGCACGGGCCGCAATCGCTTCGGGTTCGAGCGTGCCGTCGCTGACCGTCGAGTGGCAGTGCAGGTCGGCATTGGTCAGGTGGTTGAGGTTGCGCGGGGTCGTGCTCACGCTGCGATTGTCCCATCCTGGCGCAAACCGGGCCGGGTTTGCGCTGACTGCGGCGCCGTTGCGCGCTGACATATAACCGCGCGATGAAAATACATCGCATCGCAGCCGCTGTGCTGTCTCTCGTCTCGACGCTCGCCACCGCGCAAACCGAAACCTCGCCGGCGGCGCAGCAGATCGTCGTCACCGGCTCGATCGCCGAGCGCAATGCGCAGGACGCGCCGTATGCGATCGGCAGCGTCGATGCGCAGGCGCTGCGATCGAGCGGGCCGATGGTGAATCTGTCGGAAGCGATGGCGCGCGTGCCGGGCCTCGTCGTCGCCAACCGCAACAACTATGCGCAGGATCTGCAGATCAGCTCGCGCGGCTTCGGCGCGCGTGCCGGCTTCGGCGTGCGCGGCGTGCGCCTGTACACCGACGGCATTCCGGCGTCGATGCCCGACGGCCAGGGCCAGGTCAGCCACTTCGATCTCGCCGGCGCGCAGCGCGTCGAAGTGCTGCGGGGGCCCTTCTCGGTGCTCTTCGGCAACAGCTCGGGCGGCGTGATCGCGGCCGTGAGCGCGCCGCAGCGTGAGGGCCGCTTCGAAACCGGCCTGGATGTCGGCGAGTTCGGCCTGCGCCAGTGGCGCGTCTCGGCGGGGGCGCCGCTGGGCAACGGGCTTGAAGCGCGCGTCGGCGTCTCGGGGTTCGAGTGGGACGGTTTCCGGCCGCGCAGCAGCGCGAGCAAGACCGCGGCGCAGGGGCGACTGGCGTGGCAATCCGAGCGTGACCGCGTCGTGATCATCGCCAATGTGCTCGATCAGCCGGCCGACGATCCGCTCGGCCTGGATCGCGCGCAGTTCGACGCCGACCCGCGCAGCACCACGCCGCAGGCCACGCAGTTCGACACGCGCAAGACCGTGAGCCAGCAGCAGATCGGCGCGCGCTGGACGCACCGCTACGGCGACGGTGCGCTGGCCGAGGCGGCCTTGACGGCGCATTACGGCGAGCGCGCGGTGACGCAGTGGCTGGCGATTGCCGCGGGCACGCAGAACAACCCGCGCCACGGCGGCGGCGTGATCGACTTCGATCGCTCCTACGACGGCGTCGATGCGCGTGCCACCTGGCGCCTGGGCGCGGCCGCGCTCGTCACCGGCGCGGCGATCGAACGCCAGCGCGACGCGCGCCGCGGCTTTCTCAACTACAGCGGCACGGTTGCCGCGCCGACCTACGGCGTGATCGGCACGCCGCGCCGCGACGAGAACAACCGCGCCACCACGCGCGACGTGTATGCGCAGCTCGAAGCGCCGCTGGGCCAGAGCTTCACGCTCAGCGGCGGCGTGCGCGCCGGCCGCGTCAAGCTGAGCGCCGCCGACAACTACCTGTCCAACGGCGACGACTCGGGACAGCGCGAGTTCAAGTACACCAACCCGGTGCTCGGCGCGCGCTGGCAGGTGGCGCGCGGCCTGAACCTGCACGCCAGCGTGGCGCGCGGCTTCGAATCGCCGACGCTGGGCGAGCTCGCCTACAAGCCCGACAACACCGGCGGCTTCAACACCGCGCTGCAGCCGCAGAAGAGCCGCCAGGCCGAAGTCGGTGCCAAGTGGCGCAGCGAAGGCGGCGCGATCGCGCTCGATGCGGCGCTGTTCCGCGTCACGGTCGATGACGAGATCGGCGTGGCCACCAATGCCGGCGGACGGCAGAGCTTCCAGAACGTCGGCCGCACGCTGCGCGAAGGCGCCGAGCTGTCGCTGGCCTGGCGCTTCGCGCCGCAGTGGCGCACACAGTGGGCGTTGACGCTGCTCGATGCGACCTATCGCGACGGCTTTCTCGCCTGCGCCGGCATTCCCTGCACCACGCCGTCGGTGCCGATCGCCGCCGGCAACCGCATCGCCGGCACGCAGCGCGGCCTGGCGTTTGCGGAACTGGCGTGGCAGCCGAGCGCCAACACGGAAGTCGGTCTCGAAGTGCGTTCGGCCTCGGCGCTCACCGCCAACGACAGCAACACCGAAGGCGCGCCGCGCTACACGCTGCTGGCGCTGCGCGCGACGCAACGCTATGCGCTGCCGCAGGGCTTCGCGCTGGAGGTGCTGGCACGGCTGGACAACGTCAGCGACAAGGCGTATGCCGGCAGCGTCATCGTCAACGAGGCCAACGGCCGTTACTACGAGCCGGGCTCGCCGCGAGCGTGGTTGTTGTCGGCCCGCTTGTCGCGCGCGTTCTGAGTAGACGGAAACGACCGTGCGCCGCCCTGCGGCGGCACACCTTCTGAGGGCATCACGACGGCTGAGCGCTTACCGCGCTGCTGCGACACGGACGGCGCCCTCATGGCCGGCGGCAGCCATTTGCGTCTCGCCTTCGTAACCCGGGATCTGCCCCCGACGCACGGCCTCGCGGGCTGCGGCGCGAACCTCATCGCGGCTGACCGTGGAGGCGATACGAACGTCGCTCGCCGACGCGTGCGTCATGCCTTCGTAGCTGGTCGTCAGGCCTTGGCGCACGGCCTCGCGTGCTGCGGCGCGAACCTGCTCGACGCTGAGCGTCGAGGTGAAGCGCTGCGAGTTTTGCGTCTCGAATTGGGCGTAGTCGGCGTGACCGAGATCGCGTGCCGAGGTGGCGGCGCCGGCGGCGGATGCGGCGGCCATGACGGCGGCGGCGATGACGGTGTTGAAAGTGCGGTTCATGGGGAACTCCTGGATGTGAGGGTGGTTGCTGCGGTCTGTGCTGCCGGGCGTTATCGCGCTGCTGCGACACGCACTGCGCCGTCATGGCCGGCGGCGGCTTGCGCTTCGTCTTCGTAGCCCGGGACCTGGCCGGTGCGCACCGCTTCGCGCGCTTCGGCGCGGACCTGGTCGCGGCTGACCGTGGAGACGATGCGGGTGTCGTTGGCCGAGGCTTGCGTCATGCCTTCGTAGCTCGTCGTCAGGCCCTGGCGCACGGCCTCGCGCGCTGCGGCGCGAACCTGGTCGGCGTCGAGCGTCGAGACGAAGCGCGCGGAGTTTTGTGTCTCGAAGTGGGCGTAGTCGCTCTGGCCGAAGTCGCGTGCCGAGGTGGCGGCGCCGGCGCTGGATGCGGCGACCATGACGGCGGCGGCAACGATGGACTGGAGGGCAACGGTGGTGAAGATGCGGTTCATCTGGAACTCCTGGAGAGGGGGTGGTGGTTGGGACTGTCTGCCGCCAGCGGGTGCCGACAACATGGACATAATTTCGTCGCCGCGTCCGCTGCGCGTCTTACGGCCGGATTACGAATTCGTAATCCAGCGCGGCCGCGATTTCTGTCAGCATCCCGGTCATGAATTCGCTGCGCTGCACACCATGAAGCTGCTCGTCGTCGAGGACGACAAGCGCCTTTCCGACTACCTCAGCAAGGGCCTGGGCGAGAACGGCCATGTGGTCGACGTCGCGGCCGACGGCATCGAGGGCCGGCGCCTGGCCATCGGCGGCGAGTACGACCTGCTGCTGCTCGACGTGATGCTGCCCGGCATCGACGGCTTCGGCGTGTTGAAGGCGCTGCGCAGCGCGAGCGGCCCGGCCGCGCACACGCCGGTGCTCATGCTGACAGCGCGCGACAAGGTCGAGGACCGCGTGCGTGGCCTCGAAGACGGCGCCGACGATTACCTCGTCAAGCCCTTCGCGTTCTCCGAATTGCTGGCGCGCATCGGCGCGCTGTCGCGGCGCGCGCCGAGCAGCGGCACGCCAGCGCAGGCCACGGTGCTGCTGGTCGCCGACCTCGAAGTCGATCTGATCGCCCGGCGTGCCGTGCGTGCCGAGCAGCGCCTGGATCTCACGGCCAAGGAATTCGCGCTGCTGGCGCTGCTGCTGCGCCGGCGCGGCCAGATCCTGTCGCGCACGACGATCGCCGAGCAGGTCTGGGACATGCACTTCGACAGCAGCACCAACGTCGTCGAGGTCGCGGTGCGGCGCCTGCGCGCCAAGATCGACGATGCCTTCGACGTCAAGCTGCTGCACACCGAGCGCGGCATGGGCTATGTGCTGGAGGATCGGTCATGAGCGCCGCCGGGCCGTTCCCAAGGCGCTCTCTCCCCCTCGGGGGGACCGGCGCGCCGCGCCGTAGGGGGCTCACGTGAGCGGCCGCCCGGCCGCTGCCGGACCCGCTGGGGCCTCGACGGGCCCTGCGGCTCGCCCCGCAGTGCGAAGCACGGGAGCCGACCAGTGAGCGCGGGCCAGTATTCGATCAGCCGGCGCCTGTCGCTGCAGATCGCGTTGCTGACGATGGTCGTGCTGGGCGCTGTCTTCGCCGCGTCCTGGTTCTCGGTGGGGATGCTGATCAAGGAGCGCGCGCGCGAGGAGCTGGACTTTCGCGCCGAAATCCTCGTCCAGTCGATTGCCGGCGCGGCCAAGAGCGGCGGCGAAGCAGCGATCCTGCGCAAGATGGAGTCCATCGCCTCGATGCGCGCCGGCACGCGCCTCGAGTTGCGGCGTGCCGACGGCTCGCTGCTCTATGCCGACGCCGATACGCCGGAGCACCGCTTGTCCGCGCATGTCGGCGAGCGCCGCTTCCAGGTCGAGACGCCGGGTCTGCCGGGCGGCAGCGTCAGTGCGCACCTGGTCTGCGATTTCGAGCAGGACGCGCGCATGGGCCGGCGTTGGGCCTGGATCCTGTTCATTGCCACGCTGGCCGGCAGTGCGATCGTCGCCGCCGGGGCGCTCTGGCGCGTGCGCCGCGAGCTGCGGCCGCTGCAGCAACTGGCGCGGCAGACGCAGGGCATTTCCGCCGACCGACTCGATCAGCGCCTGGCGCTGCCCGGCGCCGCAGCAGCCGAGCTGCAGCCGTGGATCGGCCAGTTCAACGCGCTGATGGACCGCCTGCAGGCGGCGATCGAACAACTCGATGCCTTCAATGCCAACGTCGCGCACGAGATGCGCACGCCGATCGCCGCGCTGATGGGGCACGTCGAGGTCTGCCTGTCGCGCGAACGCCCCAACGCCGAGTTGCGCGAGACGATGGCGCTGTCGCTCGAAGAGATGCAGAAGCTGTCGGCCCTGGTCGACGACATGCTGTTCCTGTCGCACGCCGACCGCGGTGCGCGCGCGCGCCGCGGCGCACCGCGCAGCCTGCGTGCGCTGGCCGAGCAGGTGATCGAGTACCACGAGATCACGTTCGAGGAAGCGGGCGTCAAAGCCAGCGTGATCGGCGAGGCGCATGCGGCTGTGGACGACGCGCTGATCCGGCGTGCGCTGTCCAACCTGCTCGCCAACGCCGTGCGCTACGCCGACAAGGGCTCGACGGTGGCGGTGCGCATCGAGACGAATCGCGCCGACGACACCGCCCGCCTCGTCGTCGAGAACCGCGGCGCGGCGATTGACGCGCAGTTGCTGCCGCGCCTGTTCGACCGCTTCGTGCGCGCCGATCGCGCGCGCAGTGCGTGCGATCAGCACCACGGCCTGGGGCTGGCGATCGTTGCTGCGGTGGCGCGCATGCACGGCGGGC
Source organism: uncultured beta proteobacterium (assembly GCA_963738605.1). Lineage (GTDB taxonomy): Bacteria > Pseudomonadota > Gammaproteobacteria > Burkholderiales > Burkholderiaceae_C > CADEEN01. The sequence goes on along the minus strand of CAVTXG010000001.1, from coordinate 122,166 downwards.
GCACGCTGGCCGAGTCGAACGGCGGCGCGACGCGCATCGGCTTCGGGTTGTGCTGCGAGTGCGGCGAGTCGAAGGCGCCGCCGGCCGAGCCGGTCGAGGCGGTGCCAGCATCGCGCGCCGTCGCCGGTGGCGACGGCCTGCCGCCGCAGCCCGCCGGTCAGACCGCCTGACGGCGTCGTTGCGCTCTCAGCGCAGAGAAGGCACCAGCGCCACGGCCAGCGCGTCGGTGCTCCCGCCCGGTTCCTGCGCCAGCCGCAGTTCGAGCAGGCGCAATTGCGCCAGTCGCCGCGCGGTCGCCGGGTGCGTCGCGCTGGTGTGCTGCACGCCCTGGCGCGTCAGCAACGCGAAGGCATTGTCCAGGCCGAAGCCGAGGGCGCGCGCCAGCGTGTAGCCGTAGGCGTCGGCCTGCAACTCGTGTTCGTGCGATGCGGCGTGGGCCTGTGCGCCCAGTGTCGCTGCCACCGCATCGGTCGTTTCCTTGCGCACCTCGCCGGGAATGTGCTGGCGGTAGATCGCCTTCAACTTGCGCGCGTGCGCCAGGCGCACATGGCCGAGTTCGTGCGCCAGCAACAGCAGGCGTTCGCCTTCGGGCAGATCGGCCACCGACTCGCTGACGGCGATGCCGGGCCGGTCGAGCAGCGCTTCGGCCAGCAGCGGGCCGCCGACCACGACCAATGCGACCGGCTCCGCCGCTGCCGCGTTGGCACCCTGCGCCGCCAGCAGGCGATTCAGGCTGAGGCGCAGGCGCTGTGCGGCGGTACCGTCGGCGACCGCGGGCGGGCGCTGCGCCAGGCGCATCTGCTGTGAGCGTTCGAGCACCTGCTCGATGCCCTCGGCGGCCGTGGCGTGCATGCACGCCCCCATCAACACGATCCAGCACCAGCGCATGATTCACCTCGCTTGCCCGTCAGTTGCGTCGCCAGTGCCGGGCGTTCAGCCGACACTGGTTGCAATGTGGGGGTAGCAGCGCGAGGCGATGCGCCAATGAGTCACGCCAAGGCGGCGCAATTGCGCCCCTGCGCGTCTCGATCGGACGTGTTGTGACTTTGGGCCTGCGCGCCAGGCGGTGTACGGTCAGGGACCGAGAGGCGACCGCGCCTTGCGCCGGCCAGCGCGCGGCCGCTCCGAAGCGGCCGGCGACCCCCGCGGGGGGTGGACGCGGGTACTCCTGCGTCCGGGGGCTCCATCAACTCAGCGCGCGGCCGCTCCGAAGCGGCCGGCGACCCCCGCGGGGGGTGGACGCGGGTACTCCTGCGTCCGGGGGCTCCATCAACTCAGCGCGCGGCCGCTCCGAAGCGGCCGGCGACCCCCGCGGGGGGTGGACGCGGGTACTCCTGCGTCCGGGGGCTCCATCAACTCAGCGCGCGGCCGCTCCGAAGCGGCCGGCGACCCCCGCGGGGGGTGGACGCAGGTAGTCCTGCGTCCGGGGGCTCCATCACCTCAGCCCAGTTTGCCGAGCGTGCCGGTGGCTTCGGCCAGCAGGTAGTAGAAGGTGACGCGGCTCTTGCGCTTCTCGTCCTTCATCTTCGCGGCAACGGCAGCGATGCCCTTGTCGGCGGCCTCGGCCGACAGGCCGAGCTTCTTGGCGGCAAAGCCGTTGCGCACGGTGGCCTTCTCCTTGTCGTCGCTGACCGAGACCAGCGACGAGTCGGCGTTGCGCAGCGCTATGCCGCAGTATTTGACGACGGCGGCCACATGCGCCTCGCTCGCATTGGGGGCGTACTTCTTGACGTCGGCCAGGTAGTCACTCATCGGGCAATCTCCTTGCGGGTGTGGGGGCGGGGTTGGTGAGCCGGTGGCGATAGTGGAGCATCATGGTCCGTGCATTGAAACCGCATGCAAGGAGGCTGTCATGACCCAGTGGCGCCGCAAGACGGCAGACGAAGTCTATGCCGAGGAGGAGGTCAGGGCCCGGCTGGCCGAAGAGTTGCCGAAATGGACCTATGAAGACGGCTGGATCCGGCGCAAATACAAGACCGGCGGCTGGAAGGGCACGCTGATGGTGGTGAATGCGGTCGGACACCTCGCCGAAGCGGCCTGGCACCACCCGGACCTTACCGTGTCGTATGCCTTCGTCAACGTCAAGCTGATGAACCACGCGGCCAAGGGCATCACCGACAAGGACTTCGCCTTGGCGAAGAAGATCGAGGAGGTGGTGATGTGGCAGCCGGGCCGCGAGGAGGGCGCGGCGCTCGAAGGCACGCCCGATGATCCACGCTTCAAGTACATCAAGTACGAGTGACACGACTGAGCTGAACACAGTGTCCTCGCCCCGCCACAAACGCCGGGCGCCATGCCACGGAACGAGCCTTGCTTGACGAAGCGTCGATGAGTGCCGAGCCCGCCGCCGTGTTGCCCGCTTCGCGCCATGCTGCCGGCGGCGGCACGGCGCGGGTGAGCGCGCCCGGCCGGCTGCACCTGGGCTTTCTCGATCCTTCCGGCTCGCTGGGCCGCCCGTTCGGCAGCCTGGGCGTGGTGATCGACGGCTTCGAGACGGTGGTCGAGATCCGATCCGCCGCGCGCGACGAGTGGCTGGCAGGAACGCCCGCCGGAGCGGCCGAACTCGAACGCGCCGCTGCGCATGTGCAGCGACTGCGAGAACACAGCGGCCGGCACCAGCCGCTGGCGCTGCGCCTGCACGACGTGCTGCCGGCGCACAGCGGCTTCGGCTCGGGCACGCAACTGGCGCTGGCGGTCGGCCGCGCCTTCGCGCGCTGGCAGGGCCTGGAGGTGGCGACGCCGACGCTGGCGCAATGGCTGGGACGCGGCCGGCGCTCGGGCGTGGGCATCGCCGGCTTCGATGCCGGTGGCCTGCTGCTCGACGGTGGGCCGGGCGTGCGCGGCGAGCCCGCCGCGCTGCTCGCGCGCATCGCGCTGCCGGCAGCGTGGCGCCTGATCGTGGTGGAGGATGCGCAGCGGCAAGGGCTGTCGGGTGCGGCCGAGCGCGACGCGATCGCGCAGTTGCCGGCGTTTGCGCAAAGCCAGGCCGCGCAGGTCTGCCACGAAGTGCTGATGCGCGTGCTGCCCGGCGCTGCCGGCGATGACTTCGCGTCGTTTGCTGCCGGCTTGAACTCGCGTGCAGGTGCTGCTCGGCGAACACTTCGCGCCGGCGCAGGACGGCAGCGCTTGGAGCAGCGCCGATGTCGGCCGGGCGCTGTCCTGGATGCGCGAGGCGGCAGGACAGGCCATCGCCGTCGGCCAGAGCTCATGGGGCCCGACCGGGTTCGCCTTCGTGCCTTCGGCCGCCGCGGCGACGGCGCTGATAGAGCGCGCACGGGCGGCGGGCAAGATCGGCACGAGCCTGCGCGTCGCCTGCGTGGCTGCACGCAATCGCGGCGCGGTCGTCACGCAACGCTGAGGAGCAGCACGCCATGGACCGCCCCTACGTCCTTCACATGTTCACCCCGGGCCGGCAGATGAGCCCGTTCGACGTCAACATGGCCGCCGACGCCGGCTGGCAGATCATCGTGCCCTACGGCGAGGTCGGCGCCGAGCAGATCGCCGCGCTGACGCAGGACACGATCTTTTCGCGCGGGCCCAAGGGTGCGCGCCGCAGCGGCATCTTCATCGGCGGGCGCGACGTGCTGCTGGCGCAGGAGATGCTCGACAAGTCCAGCGCGGCGATGTTCAAGCCCTTTGTGGTTGCGCTGATGGCCGACCCGAGCGGCGCCTTCACCACCGCCGCGGCGATGGTGGCCTCGGTCGATGCCGCGCTGCTGCGCCTGCACGGCGGCGGCCTCGCGCAGCGGCGCGTGCTGGTGGCCGGCGGCACCGGGCCGGTCGGCCGCGTCGCTGGCGTGATGGCGGCGCAGCTCGGTGCGGTCGTGACGCTGGCCGGCCGCAGTGCGGCGACGGCGCAGCAGGCGGCGCAGGAGATGGGCCAGCGCTTCGGTGTGGCGATGCAGGGCGCGGCGCTCGGCGAGCGTGGCGTGCTCGCCGGCGTCGACGTCGTGCTCGCCTGCGCGGCTGCCGGCGTGCAGGTGCTGTCGGCGCAGGACGTGGCGAGTGCGACGCAGTTGAAGGTGGCGGCCGACATCAACGCGGTGCCGCCCGAAGGCATCGCCGGCGTCGGCGCGATGGACGATGCGAAGGCGCTGGCGGGATCGTCGGCCGTGGGCATCGGCGCGCTGGCGATCGGCAACGTCAAGTACCAGACGCAGCAGCGCCTGCTGGTGCAGATGCGCGAGGCCGACAGCGCCGTGAAGTTCGGCGTGGCCGAAGCGCTGGCGATGGCGCGTGCGGTGCTGGCTGAAGCGAAGACTTGAAGCGCATAGCGGTGGCCGCGCTGTCGGCGCGCGCGCTGGCGCAGGCCGCCGTGCAGGACGGCTTCGGCGTGATCGCGCTCGATGTCTTCGGCGATGCCGACACGCGTCGCGCGGCCTTGCAGTGGCGCTCGATCGGTGCTCCTGCGGCCGGGGGCGGCTGGCGCATCGACGATGGCCTGCTGCTCGATGCGCTGAGCGAGCTGGCGCATGCCGATCGTGCGCAGGGCTGGATCGTCGGCGCGGGCTTCGAGGCGCGGCCCGATCTGATCGAGCAAGGGGCGCGATGCCTGCCTTTGATCGGCAACGGCGCGGCCACGCTGCATCGTCTGCGCGACGCGCGTTGCTTCTTCGATGTGCTCGATGCTCACGGCGTGGCACATCCGCCGGTGCGATTCGATTGGCCGCAGGATGCGAGCGGCTGGCTGCTGAAGGACTTCGCCGGCAGCGGCGGCTGGCAGGTGCAGCGCGCGCATGGCTTGCCGCAACACGCGCTGAGCACGACGCAGCATTTGCAGCAGGAGCGGCGCGATGCGGTGCCGACGTTGGCCACCTTCATCGCCGACGGCCGCCGTGCGTGCGTGCTCGGCTGCAACCGGCAACTGGTGCGTTCGACGCCTGAGCGGCCCTTCGTCTGGTGCGGCGTGATCGGCCCGGTACCGGTGTCGGTCGGCGTCGCGACGCAGGTGCAGGCGGCGCTGCAGGCACTCGTGCCCGCATTCGGTCTGCGCGGTCTGGGCAGCCTCGATTTCCTGGCGTTCGACGACGACCAGCGCATCGAAGTGATCGAGATCAATCCGCGCGTGCCGGCCAGCGCGCAGCTCCATGCCGCCGCTGGTGGTCGCTTGATCGAGGCGCATGTGCAGGCTTGCGAGCACGCCGTCTTGCCGGCTGCCGTTGCGACCATCACGCCGCGCGGCATCGCCACCGTCTTCGCGCCGCGCGAACTGCGCGTCAGCGACAGCACCGCACGGTGGCTCGCGACGCAGCCCGACGTGCACGACATCCCCGGGCACGCCACGCGGTTTCGCGCTGATGATCCGGTGTGCAGCATCAGCGCCGGGGGCAACGACGCTGCCGCGGTACAACAGCAATTGGTGCGGCGCACGCAGGCGCTGCTCGCCGCCTTGGAGAACTCGGAATGAACAAGCCCTTGCAGGACTCGATCTGCAGCGTCAACGCGCGCTCGCGCCCTCTGGTCGAACGCCTGCTGCGCGACGCCGCCGCGCTGCGCATCATCGTGCGGCGCGACGACAGCGGCTGCTGCATCGTCGATGCCGGCATCGATGCGACGGGGGGTATCGAGGCTGGCGTGCTGATCGGCGAGATCTGCCTCGGCGGCTTCGGCCGCGTGCACCTGCGCAGCGATGCGAGCCCCTTGCCGAGTTGGCCCACGTGGCTCGATGTGCACAGCTCGCAGCCGGTCCTCGCCTGTCTGGCCAGTCAGTACGCCGGCTGGAGCCTGGCCGCGAGCAAGGAAGAAACGGGAGGCAAGAAGTTCTTCGCACTCGGCTCGGGCCCGGCGCGCGCGCTCGCGGCCAAGGAAGCATTGTTCGATGAACTCGGCTACCGCGACCGCGCCGATCACGGCGTGCTGGTGCTCGAAGTCGACAAGCCGCCGCCGCGCGTGGTACTCGACAAGCTGCTGCGCGACTGCGCGCTCGCGCCCGAGGCGCTGACCGTGGTGCTGACGCCGACGACGAGTGCGGCCGGCATCACGCAGGTGGTGGCGCGCGTGCTCGAAGTGGCGCTGCACAAGGCGCACCAACTGCACTTCAGTCTGAACCACATCGTCGACGGCAGCGCCAGCGCGCCGCTGCCCGCACCCAGCCCCGACGGCGTGACGGCGATGGGCCGCAGCAACGACGCCATCCTCTACGGCGGCCGCGTGCACTTGAGCGTGCGCGGCAGCGACGCCGCGGCGCGCGCGCTCGCCGAGCAACTGCCGTCGCGCAACTCGCGCGACTACGGCCGCTCGTTCGCCGACGTCTTCAAGGCCGTCGAGTACGACTTCTACAAGATCGACCCCGCGCTGTTCGCGCCGGCCGAGGCCTGGGTCAGCAACCTCGACAGCGGCAACACCTTTCATGGCGGCGGCACGGACATGACGCTGCTGCACAAGTTGTGGATGGGCCATTGACGCGCCCGAGCGCCGGGCCGCCCCAAGCCGGGCGCTTCCCTCTCGGAGGGTCGGGCGCCGTACGCGGCGACCGGGGTGCTCCATGATTCGAGTCGCCATCGCAACGGACGAAACCGGCTGGCACACCCGCCAGTTGCAGGCCGCGCTGCGCGCGCGCGGCGCTGTCGGTCGCTGCATCGATCTCGCCGCGTGCCGCATCGACACCGACTTCGCCTGGCATGGGCTTGCGCTGCCGGGCTTCGGCCGTGAGCTGCCCGATGCGGTGATCGTGCGCGGTATCGCCGGCGGCAGCTTCGAGCAGGTGACGCGGCGCCTGGGCGTGCTGCACGCGCTGCGCGAGCATGGCGTTGCGGTCTACAACGACGCGCGCGCCATCGAGCGCAGCGTCGACAAATCGATGACGAGCGTACTGCTGCATGCTGCGGGCGTGCCGACGCCCGCAGCCTGGGCCGTCGAAGATCGCGCGCAGGCCGAGCGCCTTGTGCTGCGCGAAAGCGCTGCCGGTCGTGCGCTGGTGTTGAAGCCGCTGTTCGGCTCGCAGGGCAAGGGCCTGATGCTGGTGGGCCATGTCGATGGCGAGCATCGGCCGCTGCCGCCGCTGCACATCGAGTACGGCTCGGTCGCGTACCTGCAGCGCTTCGTCGCCGCGAGCGGTTTCGACTGGCGCGTGCTCGTCATCGGCGGTCGTGCGGTGGCAGCGATGCGGCGCACCAGCGCGCACTGGATCCACAACGTGGCGCAAGGCGCAGCCTGCGAGCCGGCGCTGCTGACGCGCGAACTGGCGCAGCGCGCGGAACAGGCTGCGCATGTGCTCGAGATGGACTACGCCGGCATCGACTTGCTGCCCACGGCCGAAGGCGCGACCGTGATCGAAGTCAACGGCGTTGCGGCATGGCAAGGGCTGCAGCGCGTGACGCGCTTGAACATTGCGCGCGCGTTGGTGGATGACTTGCTGGGTCGCAAGCTGGCCGCGGTGCAGGTGAAGCGGCCGCGACGTGCGTGAGGTGAGAGCTTGTCGTTTGGAGCGAGCGTCGGGACTCGGCCCGTTGTGTGCGTTCGCGAACGTCGGCAAATGCGCTGGGCCGAGGCCGGTGCGCAAGCAAGGCGGCGGGCGGGGCGCAGTCGGGGCTCAAGCGGCGCTCGCCCTCGCTGCGCGAGGGTTCCCTGCGATGCTCGGTCTGAGGTCGCACCGCGAAACTCGCTGCACTCACTGCGTTCGTTGCGCTCGAACACTCGCGGTGAGTCAGATCACGAAGCGCGCGGGTACGCGCGCCGACCTCAGCCCTGCGCTTCTCGGCGGCGCCATTCGCCCCGCCTGCGCCCCGCCCGCCGCCTTGCGGGCACAGTCGTTCTTGGGTGTGAGTGAAAGGCAAGCCGCGGGCATCGAGCCCGTGGCTTGCCGCGCGCCGCAGGCGCGCGTGCAGGCGCCAGCCGGGCTCGATGCCCGGCTGGGGTCTTTCTCCAACCAAGAACCAGGTGCTGCCTCGCAAAGCCGTGGGCGGGTGCGCGCTGGCGCGCCTGTGCGGCGGCGAGGAGGCGAGCCCGGACACGAACAGTCCAGTGGACTGTTCGTGCCTGGCGAGCGGCTGGGCGCTTGCGCCCAGCGCGGCCTGCAAGGCCAGGGTTTCGGTCGGCGCGCGTACTCGCGCGCTTCGTGAACTGACTCGCCGCATCTGTTCGAGCGCAGCGAACGCAGTGAGCGCAGCGAGTTATGCGGCGCGACCGAAACCCGAGCACCGCAGCGAAGTCGGCGCCGCGGGCGCCGACCGCCGCACCGAAGCGCCAGCGCGCACCCGCCCGCGGCTTTGCGATCCCCACGGTGTGTGCGCAAAGCGCGCATTCAAAGTCGGCAACGGGCCGCAAGCGATCCCTCGCCGATGCCGCCAATGACCCCCCACGACGCCTTCCTCCACGCCTGCGCTCTCGATGTGCAGGTGCGCAAGCCCGGCAACGTCAGCATCGCCTCACCCGGCCACGGCATGCGTGCCGAGCAGTTCATCGCAGCGGCGCAGGCCGCGGCCGCGCCGCTGTTCGCGCAAGGCGCAGCGGTGGGCGAGCGCATCGAAGGCGCGGTCAACGCGAGCCTTGCGGTGGCGGGCTGCAACACCAACCTGGGCATCGTGCTGCTGGCCGCACCGATCGCCGCGGCGGCCGAGCGCGAGGGCGCGCTGGCCGGGCCGCGAACGATGCGCGCGGCAATCGCCGACGTGCTGGCCGCACTCGATCGCGACGATGCCGGCGCCGCCTTCCGCGCCATCGTCGCCGCCAACCCCGGTGGCCTGGGCAACGCGCCCGAGCAGGATGTGCGCGCCGAGCCCGCGGTCGGCCTGCGCGAGGCGATGGCGTTGGCCGCGTCGCGCGACAGCATCGCGCGCCAGTACGTCGAGGGCTATGCCGACCTGTTCGAGCACGGCTTGCCGAGTTGTCGCGATGGTGTTGATCCGCTCGCGGTACAGCGGGTTTTCCTGGGGTACCTCTCGCGCTGGCCCGATTCACACATTGTTCGTAAACACGGCGAGGCCGTGGCACAGACTGTCATGGACGCGGCGCAGACATTCGAGGCGTCGACCGGCCTCGAAAACCCGGCCTCACTCGCCGCCTGGGACGACGCGCTCAAGGCCGCGGGCATCAACCCCGGCACCAGCGCCGACTTGACCGTCGCGACCCTGCTGCTCGCTCTGCTGTGGCAGCCGTGGCACGGATCGTGAGTGCGCAATGCAGCGCTGGTGCTTAGGCCAGTGTGAAGCATCGTCTCAACCCCTCTCAGGAGACCAAAAAACCATGGCCAAGATCGATCGCATGATGGTCGGTGAATCCCTTGTCGGCGACGGCAACGAAGTCGCTCACATCGACCTGCTCATCGGCCCGCGCGGCTCGCCCGTCGAGACCGCCTTTGCCAATGCGCTGACCAACAACAAGGACGGCTTCACCTCGCTGCTGGCCGTGGTCGCGCCCAACCTGCTGACCAAGCCGGCCACGGTGATGTTCAACAAGGTCACGATCAAGGGCGCCAAGCAGGCGGTGCAGATGTTCGGCCCGGCGCAGCGCGCCGTCGCGATGGCGGTGGCCGACTGCGTCGAGGACGGCACCATCCCGGCCGACGAGGCCGACAACGTGTTCGTCTGCGTCGGCGTCTTCATCCACTGGCTGGCCGCGGACGACAAGAAGATCCAGGACTACAACTACCAGGCGGTCAAGGAATCGATCAAGCGCGCCGTGGCCGGTGAGCCCCGCGCCCGCGACGTCGTGGCCAAGAAGGGCAGCGTCGCCCACCCGTTCCAGGCGAAGTAAGTGAAGTAAGGAGCAGCGGCGTCGGGCAGGACGCCGTTTCTACCGGGCCGGTCGGGGCATCCCGACCGGCCCGTTTTTCTGGAAGCGTGTTTTTCGCCGGCGTCAGCGCCCGCCTGGCACCATGCCGCTGCCGATCAGGTGCAGCACGGCCGCGCCGCGGTGCTGCGCGCTGCCAGGCCGCTCGGCGGCGTGGCGCTCGATCTGCACACCGACCGCGGCCACGTCGTCGAACTTGTTCGGCTTGACGACCTTGACGCGTACCCAGGCGGCGCCGAACTCGTCGAGCAGGATGTCGGCCACCGCTTCGGCGAAGGCTTCGAGCAGTTGCAGGCGGTGCTCGGCGAGCAGGCGCTGCAGGCGCTCGCGCACCACGCTGTAGTCGATGGTGTCGCCGATGCGATCGGTGTCGCAGGCCCGCGCGCGCGGCACGCCGGCGTGCAGGTCGATGACGATCGGCTGCGTGGCGTGCAGCTCGCTGTCGTGAATGCCGATCACGGTGCGGCCGCTGAAGCCTTCGATCAGGATCAGGTCGAGCGCCGGTGCCTGCGGGGTGGCGGTTTGCGGCGCCGGTGCATTGATCGGGGTCAACATGGGTCGAATGAAGAAGCGGCGTTGATGCAGGGGGTTGCAATATGCAGGCCCGTCACCCTGCGCGGCACCAGGGTTTGACCCGGTGCGGCGCTTTGAAGTCGCCGCACAATCAGCGCCCGGCCCCAGAGCCGGCGCAAGCCAGCGGAGACAAAAGATGAGTTTGACGGTCGGCGACGCCCATCGCCACGCGGATCGCATCCTGGAGCTGCTCAAGAGCGGCTTTCACGACCATGCCAACGAGGCGGTCGCGCAGTCGTGGAGCCGATGCTTGAACGAGTACCGGCTGCATCCCGCGCAGCCGCACGATCCGATGTTCGTGGCGCGAGCCGATCTCGAAGACCGCCGCGCGCGCCGTGCGGACGTCATCGCCTGCGCGCGCTACGAGATGACCACGCTCTACCAGCAGCTCGCCGACGTTGATTCGGCGGTGGTGCTGACCGACACCGACGGCGTGATCGTGCACATGGTCGCCTCGCCGGAGTTCGCTGCCGTGGCCGGGCCGCTCGGCCTGCGCGTGGGCGGGCGCTGGAGCGAGGCCGACGCCGGCACCAACGGCATGGGCACCTGCCTGGCAGCGGCCGGGCCGGTGTCGGTGCGGCGCGAAGACCACTTCTACAGCCAGTTCTCGCAGCTCACCTGCTCGGCCGTGCCGGTGTACGACCCTTCGGGCGAGATCGCAGCGGTGCTCGACGTGACGACGCGCTCCAGCCTGGCGCAGCAGCACGTGCTGGTGCTGCTGGGCATGACGGCGCGCATGATCGAGAACCGGCTGATCGATGCGCGCTACCGCAACGCGCACCCGCTGCACTTCCACAGCCGGCCCGAGTTCGTCTACACGCTGCACGAGGGCAAGCTCGCTGTGGGCGACGACGGCCGCATCCTCGCGGCCAATCGCAGTGCGCTGTTCCAGCTCGGCCTGCAATCGATGGCCGACATCCGCACGCGCCGCATCGACGATCTCTTCGACACCTCGCTCGAAGACATGCTCCAGCGCAGCATGACCGCGTCGTTCCATCCCGTCGTGACCTACCGCGCGAATGCGGCGCACCGTTTCTTCGCGGTGGCGCGGCGGCCGGCGACCGAGGCCACGCGGCCTGCTGCTTCCGGCGGCGCCGGCGGTCAGCGCCTGATGCTCGGCGACAGCGCGCCGCAGGTGCAGACGCCGGCAGCGATGCCGGCAGCGACGCCGGCAGCGACGCCGACAGTGCAGCGCGCATCGGCGTCGATGGCAGCCGATGCCGGCCCCACCTTCGACGACCCGCGACTGGCCTCGCAGCTCGACACCGCGCGCCGAGTCATCGCGCGTCGCACACCGGTGCTGCTGTGCGGCGAAACCGGCTCGGGCAAGGAAGTGTTCGCGCGCGCCGTGCATGCCTCGAGCCCGCATGCCGCCGGCGCCTTCGTTGCCGTCAACTGCGCCAGCCTGCCCGAGACGCTGATCGAAGCCGAGCTCTTCGGCTACCGCGCCGGCGCCTTCACCGGCGCGCAGCGCACCGGCCGGCGCGGCAAGATCCTGCAGGCCGACGGGGGCACGCTGTTCCTCGACGAGATCGCCGACATGCCGCTGGAGTTGCAGGCGCGCCTTTTGCGCGTGCTCGACGAGCGCCAGGTCACGCCGCTGGGCACCGAGGAGACGCACGCGGTGGACTTCCAGCTCATCAGCGCCAGCCACCAGCACTTGCCCACGGTGGTGCGCGAAGGTCGTTTCCGCGAAGACCTGTACTACCGCCTCGCCGGTATCGAGTTCGCGCTGCCGCCGCTGCGCGATCGCAGCGACAAGCGCGACCTGATCCGCGGCCTGCTTGTTGCCGAAGGCGGCAGCGGCAATGCGCTTGAAACTGCGGCTGAAGAGATGCTGCTGGCGTACCCGTGGCCGGGCAACATCCGCCAGTTGCGCCATGTGCTTCGCACCGCAGCCGCGTTGGCCGATGGCCGCGCGGTGACGACCGAACTGCTGCAGCAGTTGCTGAATCCTCTGGCGCCTGCCGCGCCGCCATCGATGCCGGCGATGTTGACGGCGCCGCCTGTGGTGGCGCGCACGACGAGTGAAGAGCGCGCGCTTGAAGCCGCGACGGCCACCGAGAGCTTCAAGCTCGGCCCGATCCAGGCCAACGAACGTCAACTGCTGCTGCAACTGCTCGAACAACACCGCTGGAACGTGAGCAGCGTGGCCAAGGCGCTCGCCGTCAGCCGCAACACGCTCTACCGCAAGCTGCACAAGCTGCACATCGAGGTGTCGCACCCAGTGATGGGCCCACCCCCGGAGCGACTGCGTCGCTCCCCCTCGAGGGGGCAACGCCAGCGGCCGGGCAGAGCCCGATCCGCGGCGTTCGCTTGAAGCGGCCTGTGCGTTGCAGCGCCTTGCGCACGCTACATTGCCAGCATGTCCGAGCCCGTTGCCCGCCCCCGCATCGCCTGGTGCATCACCGGCTCGGGCCACTTCCTCGAAGAGTCGCTCGCGATCGCCACGCGCCTGCCGCAACTCGACCTTTTTCTCTCCGACGCGGCCGAAGAGGTGCTGCCGATCTACCAGTTGCGCATCGAAGACCTGCGTTCGCGCTTTCCCGCGGGTTTTCGCCTGGTGCGCGACAAGACCGCGAGCGCGGTGCCGGTGGGCATGCTGTACGAGGACATCTATCACACGGTGGTGATCGCGCCGGCGACGAGCAACACCGTGGCCAAGTGCGCCTTCGGCATCAGCGACAGCCTGCCGACCAACATGTTCGCGCAGGCCGGCAAGCTCGGCATCGAGTCGATCGTCTTCGCCTGCGACACCGAGCCGGTGGTGGTGACGCGCTCGCCGCACGACTGGGTGACGCTGCGCCCGCGCCGCATCGAACTCGACAACGTCGAGCGCCTGCGCGGCTTCGAGTTCTGCCGCGTCGTGCGCACGCCGGGCGAGCTCGAGGTCACGCTGCGCGAGCGGCTCGACGCACTCAAGCTGGCATGGAACACATCGTCTTCCTGACCGGCCACCTGGCCGAGCCGCAACTGCGGCGCGTGCTCGCAGGCATCGACGCCGCGCCCTTCACCTGGGAGGTGCGCGATGTCGGCGTGCAGGTCGCCGCGCTGATGACGGCCGAGCTGATCCGGCGTCGCGTCGATGCGCCGCTGCAAGCCGACCGCCTGCTCGTCCCCGGCCGCTGCCGCGGCGACCTCGATGCACTCGCCGCGCACTACGGCGTGCCGGTGCAGCGCGGCCCCGAGGAACTGAAGGACCTGCCGCGCTTCTTCGACCGCGCTGCGCAGGCGGTGGATCTGAGCCGTCACAGCACGCTGATCTTTGCCGAGATCGTCGATGCGCCGCGATTGAGCGTGGAGGCCATCGTCGAACGCGCCCGCGCGCTGGCACGCGACGGCGCCGACGTGATCGATCTCGGCGGCCTGCCGGAAACGCCGTTCGCGCACCTCGAAGACAGCGTCAACGCGCTGTGCAGCGAAGGTTTCAAGGTCAGCATCGATTCGCAGGACAGCGCGGAGCTGCTGCGCGGCGGACGCGCCGGCGCCCACTATCTGCTGTCGCTCAACATCGACACGCTCTGGATCGCCGACGAAGTGGTGGCCACCCCGGTGCTGATCGGCCGCACGCCGGCCGACGAAGCCTCGCTGCACGACGCGGTGCGCGCGATGCAGCGCAAGGGCCGCGCCTTTCTCGCCGACGCCATCCTCGACCCGATCCCCTTCGGCTTCACCGCATCGATCGTTCGCTACGTACGCTTGCGCGAGACCTTCCCCGACGCGCCGATCATGATGGGCATCGGCAACCTGACGGAACTGATCGAAGCCGACACCAGCGGCATCAACGCGCTGCTGCTGGGCATCGGCGCCGAACTCGACGTGGCCGCCGTGCTCACCACGCAAGTCAGCGCGCATGCGCGGCGCGCGGTGCGCGAGGCCGACTGGGCACGCCGCATCATGCACGCCGCGGCGCGCGAACGCAGCCTGCCCAAGGGCATGAACGACGCGCTGATGACGGTGCACGACAAGCACCCGTTTCCCGATGCGCCGCAAGAGATCGCCGCCACCGCCGCGCAGGTGCGCGACCCGAACTTTCGCGTGCAGGTCGCTGGCGACGGCCTGCATGTCTACAACCGCGACGGCTTGCGCAAGGGGCAGGGCGCGTTCGAACTCTGGCCGCAACTCGGTCTGGACAACGATGCCTCGCATGCGTTCTACATGGGCGTCGAACTCGCGCACGCCGAGATCGCGTGGCGCCTGGGCAAGCGCTACGTGCAGGACCAGCCGCTGGATTGGGGCTGCGCCGTCGAGCGCGAGGAACAGGATTTGCAGCAGTGGTGCGCGCCGGGCACGACGCTGCGCAGCCGCAAGACAGAACGCGAATGAACGACCAGATCTTCGAAACCGTCGTCACCACGCAAGACAGCGACGGCCGCGTGCACATCGCGCCGATGGGCGTGCGCTACCAGGACGCTCACGTCGTGCTGATGCCCTTCAAGCCTTCGACGACGCTCGACAACGTGCTGGCCACGCGTTGCGCCGTGCTCAATCTGATCACCGACACGCGCGTCTTCGCCGGCTGCGTCACCGGCCGGCGCGAGTGGCCGACGGTGCGCGCCGACAAGATCGCCGGCGTGCGACTGACCTGCGCGCTGCGGCACGTCGAATTGAAGCTGGCCGAAGTGGCCGACAACGAGCAACGCCCGGTGCTGCGCATGGCTTGCGTGCACGAGGCCACGCACGCGCCCTTCGTCGGCTTTAACCGCGCGCAGGCCGCAGTGGTGGAAGGTGCGGTGCTGGTCAGCCGCCTGCACATGCTGTCGATCGAGAAGATCGAAACCGAGATGAACTACCTGCAGATCGCCATCGACAAGACCGCCGGGCCCGAGGAGCACGAAGCCTGGGGCTGGCTGCGCAGTGCGGTCGCCGCGAAGTCAGCGTCGTGATGAAGCTGCTGGTCAGCGTGCGCAGCATCGAAGAAGCGTTGCTGGCTGCTCGCAACGGCGCCGACCTGATCGACCTGAAGGAGCCCGATGCCGGCGCGCTCGGCGCGCTGCCGCTGTCAACCATCCGCGAAGTGGTGATGGCGCTGCGCGGCGAACGCATCGCGCTGCCGATCAGCGCGACCGTCGGCGACTGGCCGATGAATCAGCGCGCGGCGATCCTCGATCGCGTCGGCGCGGTCGCAGCCTGCGGCGTCGACATGGTGAAGGTCGGCATCGAAGCGCAGCCGCATCCAGCCCAGGCGCGTGAACTGCTCAACGCACTCGCGGCCAGCGGCCACGCCGTGGCGCCGGTCTTCATCGCCGACCGTGGCATCGACCTCGACCTCGTGCAACACGCCGCGACGCTCGGCTTCGTTGCGGCGATGGTGGACACCGCAGACAAGCTCGCGGGTAGCTTGTTCGACGCGGCATCGATCGACACGCTGGCAGCGGTCGTCCGGCACCTTCGCTCACGCGGCGTCATGGCTGGCCTGGCCGGCGCGCTGCGCGCGTCGCACGCCGCGCTGCTGGCGAAGCTGGCGCCGGATTTCGCCGGCTTTCGCACCGCTGTCTGCGAGCACGAGCGCACCGGCATGCTCGAAGCTCAACGCTTGCGCGCGTTGCGCGCGGTGTTCCCGCTGCCGGACTTGTGTGCCGCCGATTGACGAATGCCGCGTGAGTCCTGATTGGCGCAGTGAATCCGCACCCGCACCATCAGCTCTGGCAATATGGCGTACGGCAAACTCGGCCACTGAAAGCATCCACGTGCGAACGAACTACGTACTCATCGACTTTGAGAACGTACAACCCCAGTCGCTCGAACACTTGGCGCATGACCATTTCAGGCTCTTCGTCTTCGTCGGCGCGAGCCAAACGAAACTCCCATTCGAGATTGCGGCATCCTTGCAGCAACTCGGTTCTCGAGCTGAGTACATCAAGATCTCGGGTAACGGTTCCAACGCACTCGACTTCCACATCGCCTACTACATCGGGCAACTCGCTGCCGCAGACGCGTCAGCGTACTTTCACATCGTGTCAAAGGATGCCGGGTTCGACCCATTGATCCAACACCTCAAGTCGAAGAAGGTCCTTGCCGGCCGCGTCAAAGCCATCGCGGATATCCCTTTGGTCAAAGTCTCGAACTCCAAGTCGCCGGCAGAGCGCCTTGATGTAATTCTCGCCAAGCTTCAGCAGCTCAAAGCGTCGAAGCCGCGCACTGTCAAGACTCTCAGCAGCACAATCGGCTCACTTTTCCAGAAGCAGCTTTCCGAGCAAAACGTCGAGGCTCTTGTTCGAGGGCTTGCGAGCCAGGGCTTCCTGTCGGTCTCCGGCACGAAGGTCTCCCACGCGCTGCCAAGCGACAGCTAACCCGACCATGGCCTACAACCTCGATCTCGCCGACCGTGTTCGCACGGCCCTTGGCCCGCGCGTCCGGCCTGTCGGAACGCAAGATGTTCGGCGGCCTTGCCTTTCTCATCGACGGCAAGATGTTCGTCGGCATCTCGGGGTCCAGCCTCATGGCGCGCATCGGAGCGGAGCACTACGCGGACGCACTGGCGCTGCCGCACGTTCGTGAGATGGACTTCACCGGGCGGCCGATGAAGGGCTATGTGTACATCGATTCGCCAGGACTCGTGGCGAGCCGCGATCTCGAGGCGTGGGTCACCTGGTGCGTCAACCACGTTGCCGCTCTTGCGCGCAGGCCCGCGTAGCCGCCGCCCTCGAGGAGATCTCGCATGCCCATCGAACTCTGGCTGACCTTTGTCGCGGCGTCTGCGGTGCTTCTCGTCATCCCTGGGCCGACCATCCTCACGGTCATCAGCTATTCCCTGGCCCAGGGTCGGCGGGCCAACCTGCCCCTCGTCGCGGCGGTTGCGCTCGGTGACTCGACCGCGCTGGCCGTCTCTCTGCTCGGACTCGGCGCACTGCTTGCCAGCTCCGCGTTCTGGTTTACGGCCGTCAAATGGGTCGGTGGCCTGTATCTCCTGTACCTCGGCGCCATGTTGTTGCGGGCCGGCGTTTCCTCAGTCGCGCCGGCGGCGCCGGCCGCGCCGCGGTCGTACTGGAGGCTGTTCGGCAACACTTACCTGGTGACTGCACTCAATCCGAAGGGCATCGTGTTCTTCGTGGCCTTCCTGCCGCAGTTCATCGATCCCGCTGCCGATGCCGCCGGGCAACTCTGGATCCTCGGCGTCACTTTCGTGACCATGGCCACGATCAACGCCACGCTGTATGCGGTGTTTGCGGGATCGGCGCGGCGCCTGCTGTCCTCGCCGAAGGCTCAGCGCCGGTTCAACCTGACGGGCGGCTCGTTGTTGTTCGCTGCCGGGGTGTGGGCGCTGCTGGCCAAGCGTCCCGCGTAGCCGCTGCGCCTGATCCCGGCGCCCCTCACCCTGCCGGCAACGTCGTCTCCCCCAGCAGCATCGACCGCATGCGCGCCAGCTCAGCGCCGTGAATCACGTCGATCGGAAACGGCGCATCGACCGCGCGCTGCGCAAAGCCGTTGTCGAGCACGCCCGACGCGCTGAGCGCGGCCAGGCCCGCGCCCGGCTCGATCGCGCAGGACTTGATCACCACCATGCGCTCGGCGCTGAGCTGGCGCGCGAGGTCGAGCGCGATGCTGTCCGATGTGTGGCCCCAGTGCGTGTCGGCGTCGGGTTCGTCGCGCAGGTGTTCCAGCGGCAGCCACAGCGCGGTGTGGCCGCCGTGCAGGACGCGGCGGATGTCGGCGTCGCTGCGCGCGAGATGCAGCTTCGGGTTCAGGCCGAGCGCCATCCAGCTGCTTTGCGCCATCGCCAGCACCGCCATGTTGTGCGCGGGCAGGTCGGCGAAGCGCCAGTGCGCCTGCGTGCGGCGCACTTCATCGGCGAAGCGTCCACCGCCGCACACCAGCGCGACGCGGCCGCCGCCGAGTTGCACCAGCAGTTCGAGCCACTGCGCAAGCATCGGGCTGTCGTTGAGGCTGCCGCCGAGCTTGACGACCCACATCACGCCACCTCGGCATCGTTGAACAGCAGCAGCGCCACCGCCACGGCCGGCGCGGCCACCCGGCTCCACGCGGCGACTTCCGGCGCTGCCGCGCGCGCGATGTCGCGGCCGTAGTCGAGCACGCGCCATTCAGGCGGCAACAGTTCGGGCACGAGGAACGCGCCGCAGCCCGCAGCCACGGCGATCGTCGGTTGCAGCTCGTCGGCACACGCGGCCAGCACGCGCGCCACCTGCTCGCGCAACTCGCTGCACTGCGCCACGCGCCACGCGCGCGCGAAGGCGAGCCAGTCCTGCGCGCTGCCGTCGCGTGCATCCAGGCCGATCATGCGGGCCAAGCGCGCCTGCGTGGCCGCATCGTCCTTGGTTGCGCCGTCGGCGCTGGGCTGCTGGTCGTGCGCGGCGTCGAGCTCGCCGGTCGCGCGATACACATCGGCCGTGGTGGCGAAGAACTCGTTCATCACGTTGTGCTGGCGGCCGCGCCAGGCGATGCGCTGCGCCAGCGCGCACAGCGGCGTGCGCACGACACCGTGATAGACCAGTTCGCCGCGTTGCAGGCGCTCGGCATCGCTGCGGCTTGCGCTGAGCACGCGGCCGTGCGCGAAGGCGATGAGGTCGGTGGTGGTGCTGCCGATGTCGATGAGCAGCCCGGCCTGGTCGTGCAGCACGCGCGCTGCGTGCTGCGCCGTCGCCAGCCAGTTGGCCGAGGCGATCTGCGGCCACGCTGCGGCGGCCTGCCCCGCACTGCACCAGCCGCCGTCGCCGGCGAAAAAGCGCGGGGCGTTCAACTGCGCATCCAGGCGCGCGGCGATGCGCGCAACACCTTCTTCGCGGTGCGCGAACAGATCGACCATCTCGCCGGTCATGGTCACGGCGTGGCGCTGCAGCGCCATCTCCGGCCAGCGCAGCGCCGCCGCGGCAAGCGCTGCATCGAGGTGCTGCAGGCCCTGCCACAGCGGGCACGGCCACTGCGCGGCATCGATCACTTCGCCGCACTGCACCAGCGCTGCCTTGACGTGCGCGCCGCCGATGTCCCAGCCGATGACGCTGTCGCGGTGTTCAGGCAAGCGCATGCTCCTGCATCACTTCGCCGGCGATGTTGCGCGACAGGCGCTTCGACAGGCCGACATAGGCGCAGGTCAGGCGCGGGTTGACCTCGATCGCCACCGGCCCGAGCGCGTCGTGCCACACCAGATCGACGCCGACCACGCCGCGCAGGCCCGGCAGCGCGTCGGCGATGCGCTCGGCCAATGCAGCGAGCGTGCGCCAGCGCGCATCGCTGCGATTCAGCACGTCGATGCTCACGCCTTCGTAGCGCACCGTGCCGCCGTGATCGACGCCGACGTGCTGGCGGTTGACGCTGAGCAGCTCGACGCCGCGCACGCCGCACAACAGCGTCATGCTCAGCGCTTCGCCCTCCACCCAGGGCTCGGCCCAGGCCGGGCCGACGCGCGCGCGCAGGTCCGCCAGCGCCGCCGCATGTCCCGCATGCACGCGCGTGGCCACCGCGCCGGCGCCGTCGTCGGGTTTGACCACCCAGCACGGCGCTGCCGCGAACGCCTCGTGCAGCGGCGTGGCGATGCCTCGCGCATGCAGGCGTTCGACGGTGGCTGCCTTGCTCGACGCCAGCGCGATCGCTTGCGCATCGCAGCCGAGCCAGCGTGCCTTGCCCCTCACGCCGCGCTCGAAGGCGGCGAGCAGGCCGCTGCTTTCCGGCGCGATCACCCATACCGCGTCGTGACGCCGCGCCAGGCGCGCGACGAAATCCAGCCCGTCTTCACCGCGTTGCGGCGCCACCGCGAGGCAGCCTTCGGGCGGCTGCGGCGCGCCGTCGAAGGTGACCGCCGTCACGTCACAATCGCCGCTGCGAAGCAAGTCGGCCGCGAGCGCATCGCGCATCGCGATGCCTTGCGGCAGCAACTCGTCGGCGCCGTCGTCGACGAGCCCGCCGGCGCTGAGGAATTCATGGACCAGGACGCGCCAGGAGGCTGCACTCATGTTGTTGATTCCGGTGATCGATCTGCGCGCCGGCCGGGTGGTGCGGGCCGTGCGCGGGCAGCGCCAAGCGTATCAAGCGATCGTCTCGCAGCTCGTGCCGGGCAGCGACCCCGCGACGCTGGCGCGCGCGCTCTGCGATCACTGCGCATCGCGCCACCTGTACATCGCCGACCTCGACGCGCTGATGGGCGGCGTGGCGCAACAGGCCGTGCTGCGCGAGCTGCTCGATGCGCTGCCCGGCGTCGAGTTCTGGCTCGACGCTGGTTTCGCGGACGTGGCTGCGGCACGGGCGCTGCGCGCCGCTGTCGGTGACGACGCGCGTCGCATCGTCCCGGTCTTCGCCAGCGAATCGCTGCGCTCGCTCGACGAGTTGCAGGTCCTGGATGGCAGCGCGATGCTCTCGCTCGACCGCCGTGGCGACGAGCGCATGGACCGCGCCGGTTGCTGGGACGCGCCGCAGCTCTGGCCCGAGCGCGTCATCGTGATGACGCTGGAGCGCGTCGGCGCCGATGCGGGGCCGGATCTGGACACCCTGCGCGCTGTGCAGGCACTCTCGCCGCGCACGCGCCTGATCGGCGCCGGCGGCATCCGCGATGCGGCCGACCTCGAGCGCGCGCGCGACGGCGGCGCCGCCGGGTGGCTGGTGGCCAGCGCCCTGCACGACGGGCGCCTGCCGCCGGCGGCGGTGGCGTCGGCGGCATAGTGATTCGACCTCGTTGCCATCGCCGGCCGATGCATCACGATTCGTGCCACCGCCGCGGCCGCGCACAGCGCTGCCGGGGCAACCGGTTCTGCAACACTGTGTGGCACTTCTGTCGAATGCGCTGCTCATCGCAGCGGTGGCACGTGCCTTGCGGCGGGGCTTGCCAATGACGGCCCCCTGGACTTGCCCGTTCTGCCCGCTGGCCTGCGACCACCTGGTGGTGCGGGCCGCGGCCGGCGCACTGTCGCTCCAAGGCGGCGATTGCCCGCGCGCGCGGCAGGCGCTGGACGGCTTGCGCAGCGATGCGTCCGCCCCACGCGCCATGCTCGACGGCCTTGCCTGCACGCTCGATCAGGCGCTGGCCGCCGCGGCCGGGCATCTCGGCGCCGCCACGCAAGCGCTCTTCGCCGGCATGGCATGCGACGTGGCCGGCGCACGCGCTCTCTACCCGCTGGCCTGCGTCACCGGCGCCATCTGCGACGGCGACGCCGCCGCGATGCCGGTGCTGCGCGCGCTGCAGGACCGCGGCCAATTCACCACCACGCTGGCCGAGGTGCGCACGCGCGCCGATGTCATCGTCTTCGTCGGTGGCGTGCCGCTGGCGCAAGCGCCTCTGATCGGTGCGCGCTGCGGCATCGGTGAGGAGGCAGGCCCCGCGCGTCGCGTCGTCGTGCTCGGTGCGTCATCCGATGACGCCGAGCAACGAGCGCTCGCGGCGTGGTCGGCCGCAGGTGTGCAGGTGCAAACGCTGCCGCTGCACGACGGTGACCTCTTCACCACGCTCGCGTTGCTGTGCACGGCGCGGGCTCCAGCGCCGTGGGCCGCGCTGGCCGGGCAACTGCGCGCCGCGCGCTACGCCGTGCTCATCGGCTCGACGGCGCGCTTGCCGGCGCAAGGCGCGCTGATCGTCGAAGCGGTCAACCGCGTCGTCGGGCAACTCAACCAGAGCACGCGCGCCGCGGCGCTGTGGATCGGCAGCGCCACTGCGCAGCACACCTTCGCCTGGTTGTCGGGCCTGCCGCTGCGCACGCACTGTGGTCCGGCGTTGCAGCATGAGCCGCTGCTGTTCGACACGCAGCGCCTGTTGGCCGAGCGCGCGGTCGATGCGCTGCTGTGGGTCTCGAGCTTCGAGGCCGTGCCACCGCCTGCGACCGAGCTGCCGCAGATCGTGCTCGGCCCGCCGCCGCTCGCCGCTGCTTGCGGCCGGCCCGGCAGCGTCTTCATCGCCGTCGCCACGCCCGGCATCGACCATGCAGGCCATGTCCTGCGCACCGACGGCACGGTGATGATGCCGCTGCATGGGGTGCGTGACGAGGGGCTGCCTTCGGTGGCCGACGTTGCGCAGCAATTGCTCGCCAAGGTGCGCCGTTCATGACCGGCGTGTTGCTGCGCAACGCGCGCGTGATCGACCCGGCCGCGAGCGCGCCATCGTCGACACGCGACATCGCCTGGCACGACGGCCGCATCGTCGATGCCATGCAGGCACGACCGTACGATCAAACCATCGACGCCACCGGCTGCGTCGTCATGGCCGGCGGCATCGACCTGCACACCCACATCGGCGGCGGCAAGGTCAACCTCGCGCGCCTCTTGATGGCCGAAGACCATCGCAACGCCGGACCAACCACAGCGGGCAACAACGCGCTGCAACTGCCCTCGTGCGGCGCCTGCGCGCCCGGCACGCTCGCCACCGGCTACCGCTATGTCGAGATGGGCTACACCGCGGCTTTCGAGCCGGCGATGGTACCGAGCAACGCGCGCCACGCCCACATGGAGATGGGCGACGTGCCGGTGCTCGACCACGGCGCCTACGTCATGCTCGGCAACGACGAACTGTTCCTGCAACTGCTGGCCGAGCAGCGCGACTTTGCGTTGTTGCGCGATTACGTGGCCTGGACGATGCGCGCCACCAAGGCGATGGGCGTCAAGGTCGTCAACCCCGGCGGCATCTCGGCCTTCAAGTTCAACCAGCGCAAGCTCGACGTCGATGAAGCGCATGTGCACTGGCAGGTGACGCCGCGCAAGGTGATTCACACGCTGGCGCGCGCGCTGCGTGAGCTCGGCGTGCCCCACCCGCTGCACATCCACGGCAGCAACCTCGGCGTGGCCGGCAACATCGCTTCGACGCTGGCGACGATCGACGCGCTCGAAGGCCTGCCGGCGCATTTGACGCATGTGCAGTTCCACGCCTACGGCAACGAGGGGCCGAAGAAGTTTTCGTCGGCGGCGCTGCAACTGGCCGAAGCGGTGAACGCGAATCCGCAGATCAGCATCGACGTCGGCCAGATCCTCTTCGGCCAGACCGTCACCGCCTCGGGCGACACCATGCGCCAGCACGCGAATGCGTCGCTGGCGAATCCGCGCAAATGGGTCGGTGCGGACATCGAAGCCGAGGCCGGCTGTGGTGTCGTGCCGTTCCGCTACCGCGAGCAGAGCTTTGTGAACGCGCTGCAGTGGGCGATCGGCCTGGAGATCTTCCTGCTCGTGAAGAACCCGTGGCAGGTGGTGCTGACGACCGATCATCCCAACGGCGCGCCCTTCACGAGCTACCCGCATTTGATCCGCCTGCTGATGGACCGCAGCTTCCGCAACGAGCAACTCGCCAGGCTGCACCCCGAGGTGGCGGCGAACTGCGCGCTGCGCGAGATCACGCGCGAACTCACGCTCGACGAGATCGCGGTGATGACGCGCGCGGCACCGGCGAAGCTGCTCGGCCTGAAGGACCGCGGGCATTTGGGCGTCGGCGCGGCGGCCGACATCGCTGTCTATCGCGAGCAGGGCGACCGCGAGGCGATGTTCAGCACGCCGGAGTTCGTGTTCAAGGACGGCGTGCAGGTGGCGCGTGCCGGCCGCATCACCGCCACGCCGGTGGGCGGCACGCATTTCGTCGAGCCGGGCTACGACAGCAGCGTCGAGAAGACGCTGCGCAAGCACTGGGCCGAGAAGCGTTCGATGAACTTCGATCACGTGGCGATCGGCCATGACGAGCTGTGCCGTTGTTGCAATGGCGGGCGCTTGCTGCCGCAGGCCTGCTTCGAAGGAGCGTCGTCGTGATCCGCAATGGCGTTGCGATCGACGACACCTTCGCCGAAGCGTTCCCGATGAAGGGCACGCGGCTCGTGATCACCGCGCACGACCTGACCTGGGCGCGCCACGCCGCCGTGTCGGCGACGGGCTTTGCCACGTCGGTGATCGGCTGCGGCTGCGAGGCCGGCATCGAGCGCGAGCTGAGCGCCGACGAGACGCCCGACGGCCGGCCGGGCATCTCGATCCTGCTGTTCGCGATGTCGGGCAAGGAGCTGACCAAGCAGATCGAACGCCGTGTCGGGCAGTGCGTGCTGACGTGTCCGACGACGGCCGTCTATTCCGGCATCCCTGACCCCTCGGGCGCCGGGTACGGCGCCCGGCCCCCCGAGGGGGCGCGACCCGGCTTGGGGCGGCCCGGCGCCGGGTCCGAAGGCGAAGCCGTCGCCCTCGGCAAGAACCTGCGCTTCTTCGGCGACGGCTGGCAGCAATCGAAAGTCATCGGCGGCATCCGCTACTGGCGCATCCCGGTGATGGACGGCGAGTTCGTTGCGCAGGAGACGACGGCCGTGGTCAAGGGCGTGGGCGGCGGCAACCTGCTGCTGCTGGCGCATGATGTCGAGGCGGCGCTGGCGGTGGCCACCGCTGCGGTGGCGGCGATGCGCCTGCTGCGCAACGTCGTGATGCCGTTTCCGGGCGGTGTCGTGCGCTCGGGCTCGAAGGTCGGCAGCAAGTACCCGGCGTTGATGGCTTCGACCAACGACGCTTTTTGCCCGTCGCTGCTCGGCCTTGTCGACAACAGCGAACTCACGCCCGAAACGCGCTGCGTGCTGGAGATCGTGATCGACGGCTTGACCGAGGCCGATGTGGCGGCCGCGATGCGCGCCGGCATCGATGCCGGCATCGCCTTCGGCGCCGGGCGCGGCCTGTTGCGCATCAGCGCCGGCAACTACGGCGGCAAGTTGGGGCCGTTCCACTTTCATCTTCATAGGCTGCTCAATGAGGCGAGTGCATGAAGCCCCCAAGCTCACTTCGTTCGCTGCCCCCCGAGGGGGCGCGCGTGCCCTTCGGGCGGCCGGGCGGGCCCGCATGAGCGGCTGGACGCTGCGCCTGCGCAACCCGCCGCCGCTGCGCGTGGACTTTCGCGGCATCACGCCGGCGGTGTTGACCGGCGCCGACGTTCAGCATCTGAAAGTGCCGCACGGCAACGGCACGCTCGCGCTCGGCGAACTGTTCGACATCGCGCCGCGCAGCGCCGACGAGGCGCTCGTGCTCGAAGGCGACTGCTCGCGCTTCGACCGCATCGGCTGGCAGATGGACGGCGGCACGCTGATCGTGGATGGCGCCGCCGGCCACTACGTAGGCGCACTGATGCGCAGCGGCCGCGTGCAGGTGCGCGGCAGCGCCGGCGGACTCGCTGCCTGCGAGATGGCCGGCGGCACGCTGGAGATCGACGGCACGGTCGGCGACTTCGCTGCCGCCACGCTGCCCGGCAGCATGGACGGCATGCGCGGCGGCACGCTGATCGTGCGCGGCAACGTCGGTGCACGCTGCGCCGACCGCATGCGCCGCGGCAGCGTCATCGTCTTCGGCGACGCCGGCGACTTTCTGGCTTCTCGCCTGGTCGCGGGCACGATCGCACTCGGCGGGCGTTGCGGCGCGCACCCCGGCTACGGCATGCGCCGCGGCACGCTCGTCTTCGCCGGCGCTGCGGCGCCGGTGCCGCCGGCGCACACCTTCGTCGAAGCGATCGACGACGCGGCCGTCGCCTGGCAATTGCTCGCGCGTGATCTGGCGCAGCATGGGGGTGTCTTCGCCGATCTGCCGTCTCGCCGCATCCGCCGCTGGCGCGGCGACCTCGCAGCACAAGGCAAAGGGGAGTGGATCGCATGCACATGAAGGAACCACCGGCTCTCGAAGGCACGCTCGACGCCTGGCGCGACAAGGCGCTGCTGCTCGAAGCCGAGGTTGCGAAAGCCGTGGTCGGCCAGCGCGATGTGATCCGCCTGATCAACATCGCCGTCTTCGCGCGCGGCCATGTGCTGCTCGAAGGCGATGTCGGCGTCGGCAAGACCACGCTGCTGCGCGCCTTCGCCCGCGCCATCGGCGGCGCCTATGCACGCGTCGAGGGCACGGTGGACATGATGCCGGCCGACCTGATCTATCACACCTATCTCGACGGCGACGGCCGGCCGCGCGTCGAGCCCGGACCCCTGCTGCAACACGGCGCAGCCCTGGCCACCTTCTTCTTCAACGAGATCAACCGCACGCGGCCGCAGGTGCAGTCGCTGCTGTTGCGCGCCATGGCCGAGCGCTGCGTTGAACGCCTTCAACCGCGAGCATGCGCTGCCGCACCTGCTGGTCTTCGCCGATCGCAACCGCGTCGAGAAGGAAGAGACCTTCGAGCTGGCCGCCGCCGCGCGCGACCGCTTCATGTTCGAAGTGGCGCTCGAAGTGCCGGCCGACGAGGCCTCGCAGCGCGCGCTGATCTTCGATCCGCGCTTTCACGACGCCGATGCGCTGGTCGGCGAAGTCGGCGCCGGCGTGCTGCCGTATCAGCAGCTCAACGTCGTCGCCGCCGCGATCCAGCAGCAGGTGCAGGCCGCGCCGGCGTTGCAGGACTACCTGCACCGCCTGTGGCGCGTCACGCGCGACCCGCATGCCGCGGGCATCGCGCTGCCCGGCGTCGATATGACGCGCCTGGTCGCGGCGGGGGCCAGCCCGCGCGCGATGAGCATGCTCGCGCGCGCCGCGCGCGTGCGCGCCTGGCTCGACGGCCGCGCCTATGTCGTGCCCGAGGACGTGCATGCGGTCTTCGCGCCGGCGCTGCAGCACCGCATCCACTTCACGCCGGTCTATGAAATGCGCCGCGCGGAGATCGCGCCGGCGCTGGTGCGGAAGATTCTCGACAGCGTGGCGGCGCCGTGAACGAGTCTGCCGAGTTTCACTACCGTGCGCTGTTCCCCTCGCGCTCGCTGCTGCCTGGTGCGCACGCCGCGCGCGTGGCCGGCGCGGGCATGGACATCGCGGGCACGGTGCCGCTGGCGCGGGCGCGCGATCCGCGCCGGCTCGATCTGCGCGCCGCGCTGCGTGATCCCTTCGGCCAGTGGTGGGCGCACGAGTACCGCCAGCGCTCGATGCTGCAGGTGCTGCTGCTGATCGACCTGTCGGCGTCGATGCAGGCGGCGCACGGACAGCGCGTGGCGGACTTCGCGCGAGCCTTGCGATATTCGGTGCACAAGCGCGGAGACGCGTTCGGCATCGTCGGCTTCGCCGAAGAAGTGCGCGCAGCGTTTCATGCACCGCCGTCGCGCTCGCGCCAGGCCAGCCAGCAGGTGCTGGATCGCCTCGATGCCGCCGCCTTCGACGGGCGCAGCGCGCAGGGCGTGATCGCGGCGGCGCAGTTGGCGCCGCGCGGCAGCGCGCTCGTCTTCCTGCTGTCGGACTTCATGTTCGCGCCGGCGTGGCTCGACGAGGCGCTGGCGGAGCTGTCGCGCCACGACGTGGTGCCCGTGTGGCTGCAACACGATGGCCCCGCCAGCGCCGGTACCGGCCTGCTCGAGTTGCGCGACGCTGAAAGCGGCGCCTGGCGCAGCCTGTGGATGCGGCCGGGCCTGGCGCGGCGCTGGAGCCAGGCGCAGCGGGCGCACGAGAGCGCGGTGCATGAGTGCCTGTTGCGGCACCAGCGTGTGCCGCTTCGCCTCGGTGAGCGCTTCGATGCAGACGCGGTGAGCGAGCATTTCAGCGCGAGGGTGTGAGAGCGAAATGAACGCAATGGCGTCTGCTGTCGGCCCGTTGCCGACTTTGAACGCGCGCTTTGCACACACCGTGACGATCGCAAAGCCGTGGGCGGGTGCGCGGCGGCGCTTCGGTGCGGCGGTCGGCGCCTGCGGCGCCGACTTCGCTGCGGTGCGACCTCAGACCGAGCATCGCAGGGAACCCTCGCGCAGCGAGGGCGAGCGACGCTTGAGCCCCGACTGCGCCCGGCCCGCCGCCTTGCTTGCGCAACGGCCTCGGCCCAGCGCATTGCCGATCCGCGGCCGGCCCGAACCCTTGCCCTTCGCCGCGCGATGAGAAGGCATAAGCCCATGCGCCTGGTCGTCGGCCTGCTCCTGCTGCTGGTGCTGCAAAGCGCGAGAGCCGCCGATGCCCGCATCGACGCGATCGAGGAGCCTCGCGCCTACGGCCATGTCATCGGCGACCTGATCACGCGCGAGATCCGGCTCGCGCTGCCCGCGGGTGTGACGCTCAAGGCCGAGGCCTTGCCGCGCGCCGGGCGCGCGGACAACTGGCTCGAACTGCATTCGCTGCAAGTGCGCGCGGCGGGCAGTGGCAAGACCACGCTGCGCCTGACCTACCAGGTGGTCAACATCGCCGCCGAGGTCGTCACCACCGAGCTGCCGGCGTTGAAGCTCGCACTCGCCGGCGCTGGCGCTGCCGATGAAACCATCGATGTGCCCGACTGGCCCGTGCACCTGAGCGCGCTGACACCGGCCGACGCCGTCGAGCGCAGCGGCCTGGAGGCCCTGCAGCCCGACATCGCGCCGCGGCGCGAAGAGACTGCGCCGACGCTTGGGCGCCTTGCGGCCTGGGCCGTGCTGGCGCTGCTGCTGGCCGCGCCGCTGCTGCTCGCGCGCTACCCCCAGCTCGCGTTCTGGCGTCAGCGCGCGCCCTTCCTCGCGGCGTGGCGCGATCTGCGGCGCCTGCCAGGTCAAGGCGACGCCGCAAGGCACGCCATGACGCGCCTGCACGCGGCCTTCGACGCCAGCGCCGGCGGCACTGTCTTCGCGCAGCAACTCGAACCGCTGTACCGCGCACGGCCGTCGCTGCGCGCCGCGTCGGCCGAGATCGACGCCTTCTTCGCTGCGTCGCGCCGTGTCTTCTTCGCCGAGAGCGACGGTGGATCGGCGTGGTCGTTGGCCGACGCGCAAGCGCTCGCCTTCAAGCTGGCGCAACTGGAATCGAAGCGGTGAACGGCCTGCAGTTCGACACGCCCGCCTGGCTGCTGTTGCTGCCGCTGGCTTTGCTGCCGCTCGTGCGCGGCATGCGCCAGAGCGCACAGCGCACGCCGTGGCTGGCGCTGCTGCCGCGCGACGGCGTCTCGCTGCTGATCGACGCGCTGCTGCGCGTGGCCGGCGCCGTGGCCATCGGCGCGACGGTGCTGGTACTGGCCGCGCCGTATCGCGAAGGCCAGGAAGTGGCGCGCGTGGGGCAGGGCGCCGAGATCGTGCTGGCGATCGACCGCAGCAGCAGCATGGACGAAGGCTTCTACGGCCAGGGCAGCCAGGGCCTGCTGCGCAACATGCGCCCCGAGCCGGGCGAGGCCACCAAGGCCTCGGTGGCGCGCGATGTGATCGCGCGGTTCGTCGCCGCGCGCGAGCACGATTCGTTCTCGCTCGTGATGTTCTCGTTCTATCCGATCGCCTTCCTGCCGTTCACGCAGAAGACCGACGTGGTGCAGGCCGCGCATCGAAGCCAGCGCCATCGGCCGCGGGCTGGGCAACACCGACATCGGCAGCGCGATGCAGATGGCCGCCGCTGCAGTTCGACGACCGTCCGTATGTCGGCTCGCGCGTGATCGTGCTCGTCTCCGACGGCGGCGCGCAGCTCGACCCCGAGGTCAAGGCGGCGCTCGCCAAGCTGCTGCAGCGCAACCGCATCAGCGTCTATTGGATCTATCTGCGCGGGGCCTTCGGCCAAAAGCTCGAGCTGACGCAGCAGCTCACGGCCGGCGAGATCGCGGCATCGCCGGAGCAGTCGCTGCACGACTACTTCGGCAAGCTCGGCATCGCCTACCGCGCCTACGAAGCGGTGAAGGTGGAGTCGGTGCAGGCCGCGCTCGACGATCTGGCGCGCCAGGAGCGCCATGTGCTGCACTACACCGAGCGCCTGCCGCGGCAGGATCTCGTACCTGCGGCGCTGACGACGGCGCTGGCGGCATTGGCGCTGCTGTTGCTGTCGCGCTTGCTCGTCGCGCGCGGGCGCGGCGCTGTGCGCGCGGGAGCGGTCGCATGAAGTTGCCGGGCCGTGCGTTGATGCGGCGTGCGCTCTTCATCGGTGCGGCGCTGGCCTTGTTGGCTGCGGGCGCGATCGACGCGACGCGGCTGGTGCGCCAGTGGCGCTACAACCAGGCGATCGATCGTGCGGCCGCCGAAGCGCCGTCGCCCACCGACACCGCCAGCGTGCCCGCTTCGACGCTGTTCGTGCGTGCGCACGCCGCGGCCGCGGCCGGCCGCGCTCAGGACGCCCTGGCGCTGTACCAGGCTGCGGGCCGCGATGCGGGCTACACGGTGGCCGCGCAGTACAACCTGGGCAACCTGCACTTGCGCGAGGCGCTGGCGCTGAAGCTGCGCAACGAATTGCAGAACAACCCGCAGCCGGTCGAACTCGCCAAGCGCCACTTTCGCGCCGCACTGCGCGCCGACCCGTCGCACTGGCCGTCGAAGTACAACCTCGAGCGCGCGCTGCACCTCGCACCCGAAGTTCCTGAGGATGCGAATGCGGCCTCCGGACACGCCGCCGATCGCGTCGTCACATCGCTGCGCGGGTTCACGTTGGGGTTGCCGTGATGCGTGCTTGCCGCTGGCCCAAAGCCGTTCGCACTGAGCTGGTCGAAGTGCCGGCATGGGGCTTCGACAGGCTCAGCCCGAACGGCCGCCGTGAGGGTGGCTCGAAGTGACTGCAGCGCAGGGTCGCCTGTCCCCCGGCACATTGCCCTGGCTCGGCGCCGCGCTCGCGCTGCTCGTCGCCTGGGCCGACCCGCAATGGCCGAAGACGCAGCCGCTGTGGCAGCACGTGGCGATGATCGACATCACGCAGAGCATGAACACGCGCGACATGCAGGTGCCGGTGGCCGGCGGCGGTGGCGCGATGGCCGCCGACTCGCGCCTGGCTTTCGTGCGCCACGCATTGCAGCGCGCAGTGGCTGATCTGCCGTGCGGCTCGACGCTCGGCCTGGGCGTGTTCACCGAGTACCGCTCGCTGCTGCTGCTGGCGCCGCTGGAGGTGTGTTCGCACTACGACGAGCTGCTGGCAGTGATCGGCCGCATCGACGGCCGCATGGCCTGGGCTTCGTCGAGCGAAGTCACGCGCGGCGTCGAGTCGGCGCTGCGGGTGGCCGACCGCCTGGCACTGGAGTCAACGAAGGGCCGCTCCCGAGTTGACTCGTCCCCCTCGGGGGGCGGCGGCGGGCCTTTGCCGCCGCCTGGGGGCGCTCACAAAGACAAGGCCAACGCGCCATCGCTGATCTTCATCACCGATGGCCACGAGTCGCCGCCGCTGCGCGGCGGCGTGCTGCCGACGATCGAGTTGCCGCAGCGGCCCGCGCCGGGTTGGCTCGTCGGCGTCGGCGGCGACACGCCGATGGCGATTCCGAAGTTCGACCCCGCCGGCCGTGCGCTCGGTTTCTGGGAGCCGCACGAGGTGATGCAGACCGACGGCGTGAGCCTGGGCCGCACGGTGGGCGGCGCGCAGCAGACCTTGGTCGATGCCGACGGCAAGCCGGTGGAGGTGTTTCGCGGCAGCGGCATCGAGCACCTGTCGTCGCTGAAGGAGGCGCACCTGCAGCGCGTGGCGCGGGCCACCGGCCTGCAGTACCGGCGCGTCGTCGGCGCCGGCGACCTCTCGGCGATGATGCGTGCGCAGGCGCTGTCGCGGCCGGTGCGCGCGACGGCGTCGTGGCGCTGGCTGCCGGCGCTGGCAGCGCTGCTGCTGCTGGTCTGGCCCTTCATCGCCTTCGTGCCCCGGCAGCGCAATCCTTCACTTCTCTGAAAGACCAACGACGATGGACACCAACAACGACTACCTCTTCCACGCCGGCGAAGCCACCGTGCTCGCGCGCGACGGCCAGTTCACCGACGCGATGCCCGAGATCCTGATCGGCCGCACCGACGGCCCGGTCGGCCAGGCCTTCGCCAACATGATGGCGCAGAGCAAGGGCCACACCGCGATGTTCGCGATCCGCGCCTGCAACCAGCTGGTGCGCCCGGCGACGATCATCGTGCCGAAGGTGACCTTGAAGGACATGGCCAACATCGACCTGTTCGGCGGCGTGGTGCAGAGCGCCGTCGCCGACGCGGTGGTCGATTGCCTGATCGACGGCACGATCCCGAAGGCGCTGGCCAACGAGCTGTGCATCGTCGCGCTGCTGTGGATCGACCCGCGCTGCGCCAAGGATCCGTTGCTCGACAAGAAGGACATGTACCGCACCAATCACGAGGCGACCAAGCTGGCGATCAAGCGCGCGCTGAACAACGAGCCCAGCGTCGAGGAGCTGATCGCCAACCGGCAGACGATCAAGCACGACATGGATGACTGGAGTTGAGCCTGTCTCCGATCGGGCTGAGCTTGTCGAAGCCCTGGCGTAGCATCGGCGCATGGATGCTCTCCGCTTAGCGCAGGCACTGTCGTGGCTGGCAGCGCTGCTGCTTGCAGCAGCGTGTGGCGGCGGTGGGTCCTCGCCTGCATCCGAGCCCGCATCGCCGGCGCCGGTGGTCGAAACCAGTCGAGCCGGGCGACTCGAATCGGCGCAACAAGTGCAGCGCACGCCCGTCGCCGACATCGCCGCCGCAGCGCGCACACCCGGCAGCCGCATCGCCGCGATCGCGCCGGTCTACGACGTGGTGAGCCATCGCCTGACCTACCTCACGACCGACGCGCAAGGCCGCGAGGTGACTGCATCGGGCCTCGTCAGCGTGCCGTTGAAGGCCGCTGGCGCGACCAGTCCGCTGCTCGCCTACCAGCACGCAACGATCGATCGTGATGCCGAAGCGCCGAGCAACAACGTCAACGGCGCGCAGGCCGCGGTGGCGCTGGCATCGCTCGGCTACGTTGTCGTGGCGGCCGACTACGTCGGCTACGGCGCATCGAAGGGCGTGCCGCATCCTTATCTGCAAGCCGCGCCATCCGCCGCCGCGGTGATCGACATGCTCACGGCCGCGCGCACCTGGCGGCAGCGCGAAGGCGTGGCCGACAACGGCCAGCTCTTCCTGCTCGGCTACAGCGAAGGCGGCTATGTCACCGTCGCCACGCAGCGCGCGCTGCAAGGCCAGGGCACGCAGCCGGTGGCCGTGGCGGCAGGCGCCGGGCCTTACGACGTGACGGCGACGCTCGATGAACTGGTGCTGCGCGTCTGCGAGGCCAACCCGCTGCTCGGCGTGGTCATCAGCCCCGGTTTTCAGCGGCGCCTCAGCGCGTCGGTGCGGCGCGAAGTGCGCAAGCTGCTGATTGCCGAGCTGCTCGGCGACGACGCCGACGTGATCTTCGATCCCACCTTCATGGACAACTACCTCGCCGCCGACACTGCCGCCCTCGATCGCCAGAGCAACGTGCACGACTGGGCGCCGGCTGCGCCGCTGCGCCTGTTCCACGGCCGCGACGACCAGACCGTGCCCTACGTCAGCGCCGGCAGCACGCTGGCGGCGATGCGCTCGCGCGGTGCGCCCGACGTGAGCCTCGCCGACTGCACGTTCGTGCCCTCGCGCCACCTCGAATGCGTGCCGTCGTTCCTGGCGTTTGCGCTCGGAGAATTTGCGACGCGCGTGCGCGACCTGTAGTTCCGCGGAGAGAACAAGCCATGCTGCTGAAGGACAAGGTCGTCGTCGTCACCGGCGCGTCGCGCGGCATCGGCCGCGCGATCGCGCTCGGCTGCGCCGAACACGGCGCCAACGTCGCGATCAACTTCGCCGGTGCGGCGCAGGCCGCCGCCTCCGTCGTCGCCGAGATCCAGGCCCTTGGCCGCCGCGCCATCGCGCTGCAGGGCGACGTGGCCGACCCGGCCACCGCCAAGGCGCTCGTCGATGCGGCGGTGGCGGCGTTCGGCGGCGTCGATGTCTGCGTCGCCAACGCCGGCATCTGCGACTTCCACGCCTTTCTCGACATGCCGCCGGAGTTGTTGCGGCGCACGCTGGGCGTCAACTTCGAAGGCACCTTCTTCGTCGCGCAAGCCGCCGCGCAGCGCATGAAAGAGCAGGGCCGCGGCGGCGCGATCATCGCCATCAGCTCGATCAGCAAGCTCGTCGGCGGCGAGTTCCAGAGCCACTACACACCGACCAAGGCGGCGCAGCACTCGCTGATGCAGTCGGCCGCGATCGCGCTCGGCCGCTATGGCATCCGCTGCAACTCGGTGCTGCCCGGCACGATCGTCACCGACATCAACCGCGACGACCTCACGCCCGAGAAGACCGCCTACTTCAACCAGCGCATCCCCCTGGGCCGGCTGGGGCAGCCGCGCGACATCGCCGGCAGCGT
This sequence comes from uncultured beta proteobacterium, assembly GCA_963738605.1. Taxonomy (GTDB): domain Bacteria; phylum Pseudomonadota; class Gammaproteobacteria; order Burkholderiales; family Burkholderiaceae_C; genus CADEEN01. Next base: position 87,981 of record CAVTXG010000001.1, on the reverse strand, counting down.
GGTGTTCCTCGCCTCCGACCTCGCGGCCTACATCACCGGCGCGGAGATCCTGGTCGACGGCGGCATGTTCGTGAACCTGCAGTGACATGAACGATCCAGGTCGTCGATCCCCACATCCATCTTGTGGAACGTGCAGACGCACCGCTACCCCTGGATGGCGTCGGCGGGCGGCAACTTCATGGGCCCGTGCGACGCCATCCTGAAGACCTACGAAGTGCGCGAGTTCCTGGCCGACAGCGAGGGCATCGAGCTGCTGAAGGTCGTGCACATCGATGCGGCGCACGACCCCACCGATCCGTTCGAGGAGACACGCTGGCTGCAGTCGCTGGCCGACGCCGCCGGCTCGCGCGGCATGCCGCAAGGCATCGTTGCGTACGCGGATTTGTCGCAGCCCGATGTCGATGCGCTGCTCGCGCGCCACGCCGCACAACGCAACGTGCGCGGCATCCGCCAGACGCTGAACGTGCATGCCGATCCGTTCTACGACTACGTCGGCCGCCACTACCTGCGCGAGCCGGCCTGGCGGCGCGGCTTCGCGCTGCTCGAAAAGCACAAGCTGTCGTTCGACCTGCAGATCTATCCGTCGCAGATGATCGAAGCGGCCGAACTCGCACGCGCCCATCCGCAGACCACCATCGTGCTGAATCACACCGGCATGTTCGTCGATCGCTCGACCGTCGCCGGATGGCGCGCCTGGCGCGACGGCCTGCGCGGCCTGGCGCAGTGCCCGAACGTGTCCGTCAAGATCAGCGGCCTGGGCATGATCGACCATCAGTGGACGGTCGAGAGCCTGCGCCCCTACGCGCTCGAAGCGATCGACGCCTTCGGCACGGAGCGCGCGATGTTCGCGTCGAACTTTCCCGTCGATCGTCTCTACTCGAGCTATGCCGCGCTGTGGCAGGCGTTCGACCGCATCGTCGGTGGTGCGTCGCCGGCCGAGCGCCACGCGCTCTTTTGCGCCAACGCCGAACGCATCTACCGCATCTGAACGAGCATGGACCAGATCGCCTTCAAGATGATCCTGCACCCGGGCCAGGCCGCCGAGTATCGGCGCCGTCACGATGCGATCTGGCCCGAGCTGGCCGCCGCGCTGCACGACGCCGGCATCCGCGACTACAGCATCTTCCTCGACGAGCAAACGCACACGCTGTTCGCGGTGCTGCGCCGCACCGACGGCCATCGCATCGATGCGCTGACGCAGCAGCCGGTGATGCAGCGCTGGTGGCGGCACATGGCCGACATCATGCAGACGGGCGACGACGGCGCGCCCGTGCAACGTGCGCTCGTGCCGATGTTCCACATGGATTGACCCCGCTTGCGGCTCGCGCTGTTCGACCTCGACCACACGCTGATCCCCTTCGACAGCGGCATGGCGTGGACGCGCCACCTCGTGCGCGTGGGCGCGCTCGACGCGCAAGCCGAACAGCGCTACCTCGACTTCTGCCACCAGTACGTCGCCGGCACGCTCGACATCCGCGCGATGGTGCGCGCGAACCTGCTGCCGCTGGCGGCCTTCGAGCCGACGCAGGTGCGGGCCTGGCGCAAGAGTTTCGAGGCCGAGATCGCGGGGCAGTTGCCGCAAGCGATGCGCGCGCTCGTCGACGAGCACCGCGCGCGCGGCGACCTGTGCGCGATCGTCACGGCGACCGAGCGGTTGGTCGCGGAGCCGTTCGCGCGCGCCTTCGGAATCGGGCACCTGGTGTGCACCGAGGGCGAACTCGTCGATGGCAGGCCGACGGGCGAGATCGTCGGCCTGCCGTGCTTTCGCGAGCACAAGGTGACGCGGGTGCAGCAGTGGCTCGCGGCTGTGCAGGGCGTTCCCGACCGCATCGACGGCTTCGAGCGCTCGTTCTTCTACACGGATTCGATCAACGATCTGGCGTTGCTCGAAGCGGTGACGGATGCGGTAGCGGTGCGGGCGGATGAGAGGCTGCGTGAGCGGGCGAGGGCGATGGGGTGGTCTACCCTGCGGCTTCCTTGAAGCACCGTGAAAGGGGAGGCCCATGTCCACTCGCGCGCATACCGTTCCGGCCTTCTACCTCCAAGGCTTCGTCTCGCCCGAGTCAGAGACAGATCGCTCACCCTACGTGTGGCTCGGCTCGATCGAAAGTGGCCACATTGCAAAGCGCGCGCCGCAGAACATCTCGATAGCTCGCGGGCTCTACGACGGACAAGGTGGATTTGATGATCCGGCGTTGACCATGGAGCGTCACCTGTCTCGTGTTGAAAGCGCCGCGGCGGTCGCGCTGCGAGGCCCAGAGACCCGCAGCGGTCGGGCAGCTCCAGCCTCCGCAAGACCAAGGTTCTTCTTGATCCTTACCGATGTACACTGTAAGGAACCAGTGCATCCGCAGACGCAACCCATGTTCGCCACCCTCACCAGCAAAGGCCAGATCACCTTGCCCAAGGAGATTCGTGACCGCCTCCGGCTGGACGCCGGCGCCACGCTCGACTTCCAGCTGCTGCCCGACAACACGATCACGGCGCGGCAGGTCAAGCCGGACGCGCGACGCGTGCGCGGGCTGCTCAAGTCGCCGCATGCCGGCGCGCTCTCGGTCGAGGAGATGGACCGCGGCATCGAGCGGCATCTGCAAGGCAAGCACGCAATGGTCAAGGCTGCCGCCGCCAAAGGCCGCAAGGCGCGCGGCCGGTGATCGGCCTGGATACCAACATCCTGCTGCGCTTGTGGTTGAACGACGACCCGGCGCAGTGCAAGCGCATCGATGCGTTGCTGGCTGAGCATGGCACAACACCGGGTGCGCTGCTGGTGAGTGATGTGGTGCTGGCCGAGGCGACGTGGGCCTTGCGCTCGGCCTATCAGCAGGACAAGCCAGCGCTGTTGCTGGCCGTGCGCAGCCTGCTCGATGAGACCGCCTTTGCGTTCGAGGATCGCGACGCGGTCGAACTGGCCGTGACGATGTTCGAGGACAGCGCCTGCGGCTTTTCCGATTGCCTGGTCGCCGCGAAGCAGGCGAGACTGGGCTGCGCGTTCACCGCGACGTTCGATCGGCGCATGCGCCGGCTGCCGGGCGTGCGCGTGATCTGAGCGCCGCGTCGCTCACACCTGAATCACCCCCCACTGCAACGCGATCAGCGTCAGCTCCGACTGATTGCTCGCGCCGAGCTTCTGCTTGACGTGGTACAGGTGCGTGCCCACGGTGCTCGGTGAGACCTTCAGGTTCTCGGCAATCTGCGCCACGCTCTTGCCTCGCGCCAACTGGATGAACACCGAGAACTCGCGTTCGCTCAGGGTCTCGGCAGGGCCGTTGTGGCCGCCCTTGACCTGCGCCATCGCGAGCGCGCGCGCGGTCGGTGCATCGACGTACGCTTCGCCGGCGGCCACGGCTTTCACCGCGCTGATGAGCGCATCGGGCGCGCTGCGCTTGGTGAGGTAGCCGAGCGCGCCGGCGCGCAGCGCGCGCTTCGGGTGCGCCGTGTCTTCGTGCGCGGAGAGCACGAGGACGCGCGCGTTGGCGTCCTGCGCGAGCAGGCGGCGCAGCGCTTCGAGGCCGCCCATGCCTTGCATCGACAGGTCCATCACCACCACGTCGGGCTTGACGCGCGCGTATTCGGCGCAGGCCTGCTCGCCGCTGTCGAACTCGGCGGCGACTTCGATCTGCGCATTGGCCAGCAGCATGCGAAAGCCCATGCGCACCAGAGCGTGGTCGTCGACGAGCATGACGCGGATCACGGCGCCGTCTCCAGCGGCGTTGCTTCAGGAGCCGCATTGCGCAGCGGGATGCGCACTTCGAGCTTGACTCCACGCGGCAGGTTGGCATCGAGCCGCAGCTCGCCGCCAAGGTTCTGCGCGCGCTCGTCGAGCCAGCGCAGGCCGTAGTGGCCGGGCCGGCGCCAGCCTTCTGCCGGCAGGCCGCGGCCGTCGTCGCTGACTGCGAGCGTCATGCCCTGCGCATCGCCTTGCAGCGCGATGTGCACCTGTTGCGCCTGGCCGTGGCGCAGCGCGTTGGTCAGGCCCTCCTGCGCCGCGCGGTACAGCGTCAGCGCGGCCTCGGGCGGCAGTGGCGGTGCGCTGCCGAGTTCGAAACGCGTCTCGATGTTCACGCCTTGCTGGCTGCGTCGCGTGCGCTCGATGAGATCGTCGAGCGCCTCGAGCAGGCCGAAGTTGTCGAGCACCAGCGGCGCCAGACGCGGGATGATGCCGTGCATGGCGTCGTACAGCCGCGACGACTCGTCGGCGATGACGCGTGCGGCCTGCGCCGAGGGCACATCGCTCGCGCCGACGCGCTGCTCGATCGACAGCGCCAGGCTGCGCATGGCCGTCACCGACTGGCCGAGCTCGTCGTGCAGCTCGCGCGCGATCATGCGGCGCTCGGCTTCGAGCTGCTGCTCGATCCAGCGCGTGAGTTCGCGACTGTCGTGCAGCTGTGCTTCGGCACGCGCGGCGCGGCGCTCGGTTGCGATGTGCGCATCGAGTTCGCCGACCATGCGGTTGAACGCTGCGCCGATGGCGCCGGCCTCGCGCCCGGGCAGCGGCGGCAGCGCGGTGTCGAAGCGTCCGCCCTGCACGCGACCCAGCGCATCGACGATGTGCGCGAAAGGCCGCGTGGCGCGGCCGACCAGCCAGAACACCGCGGCGTTGGCCAGCAGCAGCAGCGCGAGTGCGGCGGCCGCGAGCCGCAGCAGGTCGTCCCAGGCGTCGAGCACGGCGCGCGAGGCGTTGGCGCGGATCTCGATCTTGCCGCCGGGAAAGTCGAAGGCCTGCACCGACGGTGGCGGCGCCACGCGCGCGGCAAACCACTCGGGCGCGTTGCGGCCGGCCTTGTAGGGCGATGGCGGTGAGCGGTACAGCTCTTGCCCCTGGGTGTCGATGAGCATGATGTCGTTCGAGCGCACGCGCCCGAGGCTCTGCAGAAAAGCGATCAGGCTCGGCGTGCCTTGCGAGGCGTAGCGCCAGACGGTGCGGTTGAGCAGTTGCGAAGCGACACGATTCGCGGCCACCACTTCCTCGTTGACGGATTCGCGCATGTTGCGCAGTTGCAGCACCATCACGGCGATGGTGAACAGCAGCGTCAGCGCACCGACGATGATGTTGATCGTCAGGCGCAGGCTCATATCGTCTGGTGTTCTTCGACGAGGTTCCCGGTGGCGGCGCAGCGATCGAGCGCGCGCACGACCGCATCGACCATGCCGGGGTGCGCGGGGTCGTGGCCGGCGCCTTCTATCCATTGCAGGCGTGCGTGCCGCAGAGCAGCTTGCAGCAGGCGTGCGCCTTCGGGGCGGCAGACGCGGTCGGCCGTGCCGTGCAGCAGCAGCGTCGACACCCGCGGCACGTCGGCGCAGCGTTGCAGCAGCGGGCAGTCGGCGAGGAAGCAGCCGTTGATCAGGTAGTGGCTTTGCACACGGTAGCGGTCGATCAGGGCGTTCACCGCGTCGTGGTCATCAGGGGCCGGCGCATGCGTGTGCGCCAGCGCTTGTTCCCATTGCCACCATGCGAGCGCGGCTTGCCGTTGCGCTTCGTCGTTGCCCTCGCGCAGCGTGGCTGCAAGCCACGCCGGCAGGTCCGTGTCCGGCGCGAGCGATGCCAACCTAGCCCAGGCCCGCGGCGCTTCATTGCACGCACCACCGAAGAACCACGCGATGTCTTCGGCGCGCGCCAGGAAGCTCGACCGCAGCAGCAGGCGCGCTCGACCGCGGCAGGCTCTTCGGCCGCATAGGCCAGCGCCAGCGTCGCGCCCCACGAGCCGCCGGCGACGAGCCAGGTGTCGATGCCGAGCGTTCGGCGTACGAGTCGCAGATCGTCGATCAGATGCGCGGTGGTGTTGTGTTCGATGCCACCGCGCGGCCGGCTGGCGCCGGCACCGCGCTGATCGACGCAGACGATGCGAAAGCCCTGCGGGTCGAAGACGCGGCGCAGCAGCGGCGAGCAGCCCGAGCCCGGGCCGCCGTGCAGCACGAGCGCGGGCCGGCCCCCTGGGTGACCGTGCTGTTGCACCATGACGTGGTGGCCGCCACCGACAGCCAGTGCCTGGCGTTGCCACGGCGGCGAGTCGGGGTACAGGGTTGCGAGCGGCACGGCGCGATGGTATCGGCCGCTCTCGGCGCTCGAATCATGAAAATCATGAGGCGCGATTCATGATTCGGGGGCTGTGGTTCGTGCCGGCTCGCGGCGAGGATGCGTCGCGGGGCTCGATGCCCCCGTGATCGCCGTCCGGCGGTTGCGTCACTCGCATGGAGAGACACTGCATGACCTGGCAAACCCCCGTCGCGACCGATCTGCGTTTCGGTTTCGAGATCACGATGTACGTGTCGGCCCGCTGAGGCGCGCCTTCAACAACATCAGCTCCGCGCCGCCGCTGCCGGCTTGGCCCGCAGCGGCGGTGTCTCGTTGATCGAGGCCGCATGCGCATCACCGTTCTCGGCTCCGCCGCCGGCGGCGGCTTTCCGCAGTGGAACTGCAATTGCCGCAACTGCGCCGGCGTGCGTTCGGGCTCGGTGCGCGCCAAGGCGCGCACGCAATCGTCGATCTTCGTGCGCGGCGCTGCGCACGCCGACGGCGTGCTCTTCAACGCCTCGCCCGACATCCTCGAACAGATTCGCGCCAACCCGGCGCTGCAGCCGGCGCGCGCGGTGCGCGACACCGCCATCGCCGGCGTGGTGCTGACCGACGGCCAGATCGATCACGCCACGGGCCTGTTCATGCTGCGCGAGCGCGGCAGCGCGCTGCCGCTGTGGTGCACCGACGCGGTCGAGCAGGACCTGACGCAGGGCAACCCGGTGCTGCGCGTGCTCGGCCACTTCTGTGGTGTGGCGCGGCAACGCATCGTGCCCGATGGCTCATCGTTCAGCGTGCCCGGTGTCGAAGGTCTCGTGTTTCGCGCCTTCGCGCTCGACAGCAAGGCCGCGCCGTATTCGCCGCACCGCGACGCGCCGGTGGCGGGCGACAACATCGGCATGCTGTTGACCGACACCACCCGCGGGCGCAGCGCCTTCTACGCGCCCGGTCTCGGCGCGGTGACACCGGCGCTGTTCGACGTGATGAGCGGCGCCGACGCGGTGCTGGTGGATGGCACGTTCTGGACCGACACCGAGATGATCGACCTCGGTTTGTCGAAGAAGACGGCGCGCGGCATCGGCCACCTGCCGCAGTCCGGCGCGGGTGGCATGCTCGAACAGCTCGACCGCCTGCCCGCGCGCACGCGTCGCCTGCTGATCCACATCAACAACACCAACCCGATCCTCGACGAAGACTCGGCCGAGCGCGCGGTGTTGAAGCAGCACCGCATCGAAGTCTGCGAGGACACGATGACGATCGAGGTTTGAGATGACTGAACCCGCTTGGACGCGTGCCGAGTTCGAAGCCAAGCTGCGCGAGCGCGGCAAGGCTTATCACATCCACCACCCGTTCAACGTCATGCTCAACAGCGGCAAGGCGACTCGCGAGCAGGTGCGCGGCTGGGTGGCGAACCGCTTCTACTACCAGATCGCGATTCCGGTGAAGGACGCCGCCGTGCTCTCGAACTGCCCGGACCGCGAAGTGCGGCGCGGCTGGGTGCAGCGCATCCTCGACCACGACGGCTTCGAGCTTGGCGGTGTGAAGGACGAAGGCGGCATCGAAGCCTGGCTGCGCCTGGCACAGGCCGTGGGCCTGACGCGCGAAGAGGTGCTCGATCAGCGCCACGTCATTCCCGCAGCTGCGCTTTGCCGTCGATGCCTATGTGAATTTCGCGCGCCGCGCGCCGTGGCAAGAGGCGGTGTGCTCGTCGCTGACCGAACTGTTCGCGCCCGAGATCCACAAGCAGCGCCTGGCCACCTGGCCCGAGCACTACCGATGGATCGAGCCCGAGGGCCTGGCCTACTTTCGCAACCGCGTCAGCCAGGCGCGGCGCGATGTGGAGCAGGGGCTGGCGATCACGCTGAATCACTTCACGACGCGGCCGTTACAGGAGCGCGCTTGTGAAGTGCTGCAGCTCAAGCTCGACATCCTGTGGGCGATGAACGACGCGATGGCGCTGAAGTACGGAGTGACTCCGTGAGCGAACTCGCCGCGAGCAGCCGCCCGCGCGTCAGCAGCGGCTTTCGCCTGCAATGGGAAGAGGCGCAGAGCGCCTTCGTGCTGCTCTACCCCGAGGGCATGGTGAAACTGAACCAGAGCGCGGGCGAGATCATGAAGCGCTGCGATGGCGCGGCCGATGTCAGCGCGATCGTCGCCGACCTCGAACGCGCGTTCAATGCCACGGGCCTCGAGAAGGACGTGCGCAGCTTCATCGACATCGCCGCGAAGCAGCGCTGGCTGACATGGGAATGAACACCTTGCGGGCCGAGCGCCGGGCCGCTCCCAAGCCGGCCCGCATCCCCTCGGGGGATCGGCCGCGGTACTCCGTGGACGAGGGGCGAACATGACTGGACCCCCGCTGTGGCTGCTGGCGGAACTCACCTACCGCTGCCCGCTGCACTGCGTCTTTTGCTACAACCCGGTCGACTTCGCGACGCAGGAGAGTGAACTCTCCACCGACGACTGGCTGCGCGTGCTGCGGGAAGGCCGCGCGATGGGCGCGGTGCAACTCGGCCTGTCGGGCGGCGAGCCGCTGCTGCGCGATGACTTGGAGGTCATCGTTGCCGAAGCGCATCGCCTGGGCTACTACACCAACCTGCTGACCTCGGGCGTCGGCCTCAGCGAAGCGCGCGCCGCGGCGCTGAAGGCCGCGGGCCTCGATCATGTTCAGTTGAGCTTCCAGGATTCGACGCGCGAGATGAACGACTTTCTCTCGCACACCAAGACCTTCGAGCTGAAGAACAGGGTGGCCGCGATCATCAAGGCGCAGGGCTGGCCGATGGTGATGAACGTCGTGATCCACCGCATGAACATCGATCACATCGACCGCATCATCGGCATGGCGGCCGAATTCGGCGCCGAGTACATCGAGCTCGCCAACACGCAGTACTACTCGTGGGCGTACCTGAACCGCGATCAGCTGCTGCCGACACATGCGCAGTTGAAGAACGCCGAGGCCGTGACCGATGCCTGGCGCAAGAAGATGGGCGAGCGCCTGCGCATCTTCTTCGTCGCGCCCGACTATCACGAAGGCAAGGCCAAGAAGTGCGTCAACGGCTGGGGCAGCATGTTCCTCACCGTCGCGCCCGATGGGACCGCACTGCCTTGCCACACGGCGAAGATGCTGCCGGGGCTCGTCTTCCCCAATGTGCGTGAGCAGTCCTTGCGCGACATCTGGTTCGACAGCGACGGCTTCAACCGCTATCGCGGCACCGGCTGGATGAAGCAACCCTGCGCGAGCTGCGAACACAAGGAAGAAGACCTCGGCGGCTGCCGCTGCCAGGCCTACCTGATCGCGCAAGACGCCGACGCCGCCGACCCGGTGTGCCGCAAGAGCCCGCACCACGGCAAGGTGCTGGAGGCGGTGGCGCGGGCGGAGGGTGCGTCTGCCGGCGGTGTCGTCGAACACCCGCTGGTGTTTCGAGATCCGAAGAACTCGAAGCGCCTGGCAAGAGAAGCGGTGTAGGCAGGACGCTGGCGCGCGCGTGGCTTGAAGGCTGTCTTGCTCGACGGTAGCAGCGCTTACACGCCCGCGCCCATCGCGTGCAGGCAGAGGATGTCGGCGATCGCGCGATTCATCGGCGTCGGCACGCCGGCCTGCGCGCCGAGTTCGACGACGGCGCCGGCCAGCCAGCGCAGCTCGAGCCGGTTGCCGCGCTCCAGGTCATGGTGCATCGACGATGTCATGTCTGGGGCCAGACCGTCGGCGAACGCGAGGCGCTGCTCGGCGTAGTCCTCCGGCAAGGCGACGCCTTGGGCGCGGCCGACAGCCACGACTTCGCGCATCACGTCGAGCAGGAAGGCGCGGGTCTGCGCGTTCTCGCGGATCGCGCCGATCGGCTTGCGGATCGTGCTCGTCGTGCCTGACAGGCCCGCCAGGAATACGAACTTCTGCCATATCTCGCGCCGGATATCGGCCGACAGTTCGGCCTTGATGCCGCCGGCCAGGGCTGAGGCCAGCAGCGCTTCGGCACGCGTGGAACGTGCTCCGTTGAATTCGCCGAACAACAGGCGCTGCATCGGACCGGTCTGGCGGATGACACCCGGGCGGTCGATGGTGGTGGCGACATAGCCGACGCCGCCCATCACCGCCGCCGCGCCGAACGCGACCTGCATCTTGGCGTCCTTGGTGACGCCGTTCTGGAACGACACCACCGCGCTGTGCGGACCCATCAGCGGACGCATCAGGTCGATCGCGGCGTCGCTGTCCCAAAGCTTGACGCAGAACATGACGAGATCGACCGCGCCGATGGTTCGCGGATCGTCGCTGGCGTTGACGCGCGGCAGATGCATCGGCTCGGGGCCTTCGATGCGAAGGCCTTGCGCCTGCATCGCCTGCAGATGCCGTCCGCGTGCGACGAAGTGCACCTCGGCCTGCCCACCCAGCGCCAGGCGCGCGCCGAAGTAGCCGCCCAGGCCACCACTGCCCATGATGGCGATGCGCATCGCAGTTCTCCCGCTTCTCAGCGCCGCGGCGCGGTCTGCATCAACTGCCTGAGTTCGTTCGCGTAGAACTTGGCGCGGCCGGTCGTGCCATGGCCGCTGGTGTCGTCACTGGCCGGGATCAGGTGAAGCTTGGCGCCGGGCACGCGCTTCAACTCGCGCTCCATCAGGCCGGTCTCGGGCGGGTTGCGTTCGTCGTCGGCGGCGTTGATGACGAGCAGCGCGGCCTTGATGCGATCGAGCTTGGGCGATGGGTTGTAGTCGCGAGACGAGTCCCATTGGTACAGCACGTCGTTGGCGTCGCCTGCGAAGGGCGCCGCGAGGCGGTCGTCGAGCAGCTTGTCGGCCGCGGCGCGCGTCGGCGCGGCCTTCTGCGTGGCCAGCGTGCCGCCGTTGGTGGCGATGCCGTAGAAGATGCTGGCCACCTTCGCCGACTTCGGCTGCGCGCTGTAGTTGCCGCCGTTGTACTCGGGGTCGTTGCGGATCGAGTCGGTGATGAGGCGCCGCAGGATCCAGTTGCGGCTGGCCATCTCGGTGGGCTGTGATGCCATCGGCGCCAGCGCGTCCATGAAGTCGGGGTAGTTCACGCCCCAGAGCCACGTGTGCATGCCGCCCATCGAGTTGCCCATCACCAGGCGCACGTGCTTGATGCCCAGGTGCTCGGTGACCAGGCGGTACTGCGCGGCGACCATGTCCTCGTAGTTGTAGCGCGGGAACCTGGCGCGCTGGCCGTCGGAGGGTTTGGCGCTGCCGCCGTGGCCGATGGCGTCGGGCAGGATGATGAAGTGCCTGGTCGCGTCGAGCGCCTGGCCGGCGCCGAAGAGTTCGCCGGCAAACGCCGGTGTCAGCATGCTCGTGGCCGAGCCGGTGGTGCCGTGCAGCACGAGCACCGGCTCGCCGCTCGGCGCCCCGACCGTGGTGTAGCGGATGCGCAGCTCGGGCATGACCTCGCCCGTGCTGAACTTGAAGTCGCGCGCGATCCAGGTGCCTTGCTGCGGCGCGGGGAAGTCGGCGGCGAAGGCCGGGGTGCAGGCGATCGCTGCGACGGCGATGAGCAGCGTGCGATGGAGTTTGCAGGTGATCGATGGCATGGCGCAGGTCTCCTCGGGTTGGACTTGCACGCTAGCGTGTCATTGCTCCAACCGCAAGATCTCCAGTTGCTCGGGTACGGTCTCGAAGGTGCCGGTTCCCGCCGGCATCTGCATGAGAGTCTTGCCTTCGCCGTTCATCAGCCACACGCTCGGATAAACGAGTGCGCGCACGCGCTCATCGCCGAGGTGGGTCATGAAGTCCTTGTAGGCCCAGGTCTTGTCGCCGATGCGAAAGCGCAGCTTGTCGGACTGCGCCTTGAGCGTGCTGCGCAGATCGTAGACGAGGTAATCCTTGGCGAACTGCGACGACAACGCAGCGCTGTTCGCTTCGAGGAAGGCTTCGTAGCGTCGGCAGAACGGGCAGTCGTTGGCGCCGAGGTAGATGTACAGGCGCTTGTTCTCGGCCTTGGCGCGCGCCAGGGCTGCGGTGAGGTCGAACTCCCAGCGTTCGGGCACGCCCTGCGGCTGGATGACGTTGGGCTTGTAGGCGGGCGGGAAGCCCGCGGCGGCATGCGTGGCTGCGACGAGCAGGGCGAGTGCGAGCAGGGCGCGGGACGCCTTGCCAAGCAGCCGCCGCGGAACTGGCTTCGCCAGGCCGCTGGCGGCGCCCCCCTGGGGGGGAGCGGCGAAGCCGCTTCGGGGGGGATTCATCATGCGGGTGGCGTCACCGCCAGCGTGCCGACGAACTGACCGTCCTTCGAATCCGTGACCTCGGCGCGCAATTCGCCCGCGCCGCGCGGCACGAAGTGAAAGCGCAGCGTCGGGTTCTCGCTGACCGAGAAGTCAAGCTCGGCGTCGAACAGCTTGCGCTTGTCGAAAGCGACCTTGAGCGTGCGCACGAAGTGCGGCGGGATGAACATCACGGTCTGGTTGTTGAGCTCGAAGCCGGTGTCGTTGGGATGGATCACGGTGACTTCGGCCGCGTTGACGTCGTTGAACTTCACGCCGGCGGGCAGCTTGAACACGGTCTTGCCGATCAGGTGCAGCGCGTCGCGATTGGGCGGCGCCGAGCAGCCGCCCGAGGTCTTGACGTAGCGCGAATCGGCGTGCAGTTCGCCGTTGGACAACTCGCTGACCACGCGCACGTGGCTGTATTCATCGACGCGCAGGCGCGTCTCGAAATCTGCCTGGCCGAGATCGGGCGTGAGGTCGAGCACCGCGGCGATCGGCGACGGGTTCTTGTCGACGACGATGTGCATGCGGCGCACGAAGAGATCGCTGCGCTGCGGCAGTTTGGATTGCACCTTGATCGGCACCGAGGCGCCGTAGGCCGCGCGCAGCGGCGCGATGATCTGCACCACGCTCTGGCCGACGGTGATGCGCTTGCCGGCGAAGAGCTTGTCGCGCAGATGGTCCCACTCGGGCGACGAATCGCCGTGCGCAGCATTCGGCAGGCCGCCCGGCGCGGCGAGCACTGCTGCAGGTGACATCGCCAGGCCCATCAATGCGTGACGGCGGGAGATCGGGCTGAATGACATGGCCGCAGCTCCTACTTGAACAAGAGTTCGCGCTCGAAGCGCAGGTACGCCACCGAGGCGTTGCGCCGGTGGATTGTGTCGTATTGGTCCCAGTTGGCGTACTGCGGCAACTCGCCGGCGTCGGCGACGTCGAGCAGCGAGACGCCGCTGCGCACGATCTCGCGCAGCTTGGTTTCGAGCTGTGCGAGGTAGCCATCGACGCTGGCGATCAGCGCCGGCGGCGACGCCGGGCCGTGGCCGGGCACGAGCACCTTCGGTTCGTCCTTGCGCAGCCTCTGCAGCGCGCGCTTCCAGCCTTCGAGATCGCCGTCCTGGATGTCGGGGATGCGCTGCGCATCGAGCAGGCCGCCGGCGAAGATCACGCCGCTCGCGTCGTCGCGCACGGCGATGTCGCCCGGCCCGCTGGAGTGGCCGAAGTACAGGACGCTGACGGCGCGGCCGGCGTCGTTGAGCGTGTGCGCGTCGTCGAAGGTCTGGTCGGCCTGGTACATGGCAGTGCCGGCGATGGGCGCGTCGCCGACGACCTGGCGCAGCGTCTTCAGGCAGGTCTCGCAGCGCGAGGCCATCAGCGTGGCGGTGCGGCGGTGCATGCGGATCGGAATGCCGGCCTCCTTGAACGCCGCGCCGCCGAACAGGAACTCGGGGCGCGTGTGCGTCACCAGCGCGAGCTTGACCGGCTTGTCGGTGATGGTCTTGATCGCGCGCAGGATCTCGCGGCCGTGCGCGAGCGAAGTGCCGGTGTCGATGACGATCACTCCTGCGTCGCCGACGATGAAGCCGGCGTTGCCGATGCGGCCGAGGTTGATCTCGTCGGCGGCGCCACCACTGCCGGGGATGAGATACACCCCCCGCGCGAGTTCAGTCGTGCGCACCGCGCTGGTCGAAGTGCTTGCGCAAGACGCGAGCGCGGCAGCGCCGAATGCTTGCAGCGCTTGCCGCCGACCGACCCGCGCCGCGCCGTCGGCCTTCACGGCGCCGTGCGTGGCGAGTGCTTGATGGCGTAGCTCTTGTCCTGCGAATCGACGACCTTGACTTGCAGTTCGCCGCCGGCCGTGGGCACGAAGAAGAATCGGAAGTTGGGGTTCTCGCTCATCGAGAAATCGACATCCGCCGAGAACACGGGCTTGCCGCCGTAGCTCACATCGACCTTGCGCACGTAATGCGCCGGCGTGAACTGGCGCGTCAACTGGTCCATCGCCAGGCCGGTGTGGTTCGGATGCTGGATCGCGAGTTGCACCTGCACCGGCTGCTTGCCGCTGAGATCGCCATCGGTCATCACGCTCATCTTGCCCATAGACGCCAGCGCCGCCGCCGGGTCGCTGCCCGGTGGCGCCGAGCAGCCGCCCGAAGCCTTGACGAAGCGGTGCGTCATGAACAGGCGCCCGTCGCTCGTTTCGGCCACGGCTCGCACGAACGAGTAGCCATCGATGCGCACGCGGGTCTGCACTTCGGCGCGTCCGCTTTCCGGCGCGAAGGCGAAGATGCCCGAGATCGGCGATGGGTTGGCGTCGATGAACAGGTACAGCTTGCTGATGGTGTAGCCGGCGCCCTCCGGCAGCTTGGTGCGGATCGCCACCGGCACCACCGCGGCATCGACCGCGCGCACCGGCGCTTCGAGCGTGAGCAGGCCCGCGGGCGCAGCTGCGATCGGCCGTTTGTCGAACAGGCTGGCGCGTGCCTTCTGCCAGATCGGGTTGGCGGCGGGGTCGTCGGTGGGCTGCGGGTTGCGATCGGTCGGCGTCGCAGCGCTTGCGGCCAGCGACAGGCACAGCAGGACAGTGGCGAGCAGGTTCTTCACTTGGGGCCTCCTATGAAACAGGCCTTCTGCACTTTGGACTGAAGTTCGCGCCAGCGCGCGATCTGCGGTTTGATGGTTTCGTTGTCGCGCAGTTCACCACCGCGCTCGCCGCCGATGGTGACGGCGTTGACGACGGTCGTCATGCTGACGTAGTCGGCGTGCTTGACCTGCGAGGCGATCTGGTCGATCGCGCACGAGCACTTGCTCGTCATCTCGAAGGTGGTGCCCGGGTTGATGCGCATGCATTCCTGAACATAGAGCACGCGGTCGAGCGTCGGGTAGGTGTTGGTTCGCGCGGCAGCCGGCAGGGCGAGGGTGCAGCAGGCGAGGGCGATGAGTCGAAGCAGCATGGCGGAGCCGTTCTCTTGGGTCAGGGGTTGCGAGCAGCGCCGTCGATGGTCAGTTCCTCGATCAGCAGCGGCGTGGTGTCGCCGCCGGCGCTGCCCGGTCCCTTGACCAGGCTGCGGATCGCGATCACGCCGCCCGGCACGGCGGCGGACAGCGTGAAGATGTATTGCTTGTTGGCGAGGTTCTCGAAGCGCACGCGCAGCGGGTCGTCGGCGTAGGGCGTGACGCTGATCTCGCGCGCGGCCACGCTCTTGCCGGCGTAGGACGCGGTGGTTGCGCGCACCGTCGCGCCTTCGAACACGGCCATGCGGATGCGCTTCCTGAAGTACGCGGCCTGGCCCTTGGTCAGGCGGCTCATCTCGCGCACGTCGCGTTCGAGGAAGTAGAGGATCACCGGGTTGCCTTGCGCGTTCTCCACTTCGGGCAAGGTCAGGCGGCGCGGCCCTTCGAGGAACTCGGCGCGCGCGTTGCAGCAGGCGCCGTCGGCGCGTTTGCTCAGGCTGACCGTCACCTTGTCGTCGAAGCCGGCCTCCATGCTGCCGGCCTTGCGAAAGGCGTAGCGCAGCGTCGTCGGCGGCTTGGCGCCTGCCAGGTGGTCGCTCATGAAGAGCGCGCGCTCGGCTTCGGAGAAGTTGGTGGGGGCGCTGGGGTTGTTGTCGGCGGCGCCGGCGGCAGCCGAGAACAGCGCAACGAACAAGGTCAGGAGAGTTCTCATCGATCGAATCTCAGCGCCGTGGTTGTGCCTGGCAAACGACGGCGGTTGCGGATGTGCGGGCGGCGGGCAGGCGACCACGCCATGCCAGCAGCTGCGAGCGCAGCGCAGCGTCGTGCGATGGCGAAAGATCGAGCGCGCACTGCAGCGCATCGCGCGCATCGTCCAGGCGGTCGAGCTGCTCGAAAGCGGTGCCGAGCAGGCGCCACGGTTCGGCGTCGCTGCCGTCGTTGTCGAGCCACTCGCGGCACAGCTGCACGAGATCGGCCCAGGCCTGGTCGCGCTGCATCACGGCGGCGCGCAGGAAGCGCGGCTGCGCTCGCATCGGTTGCTGCCAGTACGGTGCGCGCCCCGCATCATCGAGCGGCTGCACCGGCGCGGCCTGCGTGCGTTGCGGCTCATCGAGCATCTGCTGCACCCATTCCACCGGGGCGGCGAACCAGTGCGCGGCGCCGCCGCGCAGTCGAAAGGTCAGCACGCCCACCAGCGCGCCCTGACCGTCGAACAGGCCGCCGCCGCTCGCGCCCGAGCTGAACCAGGTGCTCGACTGGATGACGGCAGCACCGTCGTGGCGGTGCAGCGCGAGCACGTCGCCGAGGCTGCGCTGGATCATCGCGCCGCCGGTGAAGCCGAGAGCGGCCACCTTCTGGCCGACGACGAGTTGAGCTGCCGAGCCGATCGCAACCGGCGCCGAAACCAGGCCAGGCACATGCAGCAGGCACAGGTCCCGCTCCACATCGCTGGCCTGAAGCTCGGCTTCCCAGCGCACGCCGCCGCGGATGACGTAGACCGCGCGCGCCAGGCGCGTGACATGGCAGTTGGTGACGACGCGCTCGGGAGCCACCGTCACCGCCGAGCCGACGGCGAGCTGGCCGCCGATGGTCGGCGCTTCGATACGCAAGACGCTGCCGGCCAGGCGCACCAGCGCTGCGACATCGGTGGTTGAGGCCTGTGCTGGCACGGCCGCGATCACGGTCGCTGCCCAGTACAGCAGCAGGGCGCGTCTCATGGGTCGAGGATGCCACACGGCGCGCGGGCATGCCCGATGCGTTGCCTCAGGGCCTGGTCGGCGCCGCGCCTGCGGGCTCTTCCACCAGCGGCACGCCGAACTCGCGCAGGATCGACAGGATCTCGTCCCGGCGCGAATCGATCAGGCTCTCGACCTGCTGCTTCCACTCGCGCTCGCCGTAGCGCACGCCCATCGCCATCTGGAAGTCGAACTTGACGCCGGGCTCGGACTTCAAGGGCACGACGCGCAGCGCCGGCGTCTTGATGCGCTTGGCGTAGTAGCCGGCGATCGGGCCCCAGACGATGGCCGCGTCGATCTTGCCGCCGGCCAGGTCCTTCTCGATGATCTCGCCGGGGTACTGGCTCGCGTCCGGGTTGAGGATGGCGTAGGGCACGCCGCGCGCCACCAGGCCGTGCTTGTCGAGCCAGGCCGAGGCGGGGGACTTGTCGTAGATGCCGATGCGCAGCTTGTCGAGCAGCGCCTTGTCGAGCTTGAGGAAATCGTCGGCGCTCTTCACGCCGTCCAGGCCCTTGCCTTCGGCGAACACCAGCGCGTAGGTCGAGCGGTAGTAGGGCTTGGTCACCGAGACCTGATCGAAGCCGGTCGGCACGCCCATGATCACGTCGCAGGGAAAGTCCTGCCCCGGCAGCTTGTAGCGCAGCGTGTTGCGCACGAAGGCCAGGCGCTGCGGGAACGAGTAGTAGGCGACCGGCAGGCCCAGCGCCTTGCCGAAGACTTCGGCGATGCGGTTCTCGATGCCTTCGCCGCTGGTGTTGGAGAAGGGCAGGTTGTTCGGATCCTGGCAGACGCGAAACGCCTTGCGTTCGGGCGGCTTGTCCTGCGCGGCGGCACCCGCGGCGCACAGCGCCAGCACAACCGCGGCGGCGAGCTTGCTCACCAGGCAAGCTCCGTGCTGGGCACTGCGGCGCGAGCCCCCTGGCTGCGAAGCAGCCCCTTCGGTGCTGCGGGAACGGCCGTGCGGGGGGCTCATTCGATCGGCTCGACCTTGGCGCGCGTGATCTCGCCGTCAGAGCGACCCTTCAGGTAGGCGTAGAGATGGTCCATGTTCTCCATCACCTGCGGGCTGGTGGAAAAGCTCTGCATGCCCTTGTCGAGGCGGCCGTCGCGCACGGTCTTGACGAACTCTTCCTTGGTCAGGGTCTTCATGCTGGCCAGCAGCGAGGGGCCGACCAGGCCTTCCTGGTTGGCACCGTGGCAGCGGTCGCAGGCGGCGGCGCGCCAGGTGCGAAAGCCCTTCATCGTGTTGGCATCGACCTTGTAGCCGTCGCTGACCTTGTACAGCGGCTGTTGGGCGAAGGCGCTGATGGAAGCGGTGGCGGCCAGCACAACCAGGCCGCAGAAAGTCTGTCGAATCATGTCGCGAAAGTCCTTGTCAAAGAAAAAGGGGACGGCGCTCTCGCAACGCAGTCCCCCCGATTCAGGCCGACACGCGGTCGGCCGGCCTTGGGTGAATTACTTGCCAGGCAAGGCAAACACCGTCAGCGAACCGCCCAACTGGGTGTAGTTGTTCAGTTCCTTGTAGCCGCCCACGGCGCCGAGGCCATCGGTGTCCTTCTCGAGACCCGCAGCCATGCCGATGCCGGCCCAGCCGCCGATGCCCGAGAACACGCCGATGTACTGCTTGCCCTTGTGCTCATAGGTGAAGACGTTGCCGATGATGCCCGACGGCGTCTTGAACTTGTACAGCTCCTTCTGGATGTTCTTCGCATCCACGCACTTCAGGTAGCCCTCGAGCGTGCCGTAGCAGGACAGGCCACCCGCGGTGTTGAGCGAGCCGCTCCACACCGAGAACTTCTCGGCCTTGCTCTGCACGATCTTGCCCGTGCCGGCGTTCCAGGTGATGTAGTTGCCCATGCCGCCGTGGCTTCCGGGCGCCGGGAACATCGACAGCGTGGCACCGACGTACGGCTGGCCCGCGACGTAATCGACCTTGAACGGCTCGTAGTCCATGCAGACGTGGTTCGTCGGCACGTAGAAGAGCTTGGTGTTGGGGTCGAACGATGCCGGTTGCTGGTCCTTGGTGCCGAGCGCCGCCGGGCAGATGCCCTTGGTGTTCTTGTCCGGACCATTCTGCGCCGTCGAGTACTGCTTCAGCACCTGCGGCCGGCCGGTCTTCATGTCGACGTGGCTGGCCCAGTTCACCTTCGGGTCGTACTTCTCGGCCACCAGCAGCGCGCCGCTGATGCGGTCCAGCGTGTAGGCGAAGCCGTTGCGGTCGAAGTGCACCAGCGCCTTGGTCGGCTTGCCCTTGACGTCGATGTCGGCCAGGATCATCTCGTTGATGCCGTCGAAGTCCCACTCGTCGAACGGCGTCATCTGGTAGACCCACTTGACCGCGCCGGTGTCCACGTTGCGCGCGAAGATGGTCATCGACCACTTGTTGTCGCCGGGGCGCTGCGCCGGGTTCCAGGTGCTGGGGTTGCCGGTGCCGTAGTACATCAGGTTGGCAGCCTTGTCGTAGCTGTACCAGCCCCAGGTGGTGCCGCCGCCGATCTTCCACTGATCGCCCTGCCAGGTCTTGAGCGAGGAGTCCTTGCCCACCGGGGTGACCTTGCCGTCGGCCCAGGTCGTGGTCTTTTCCGGATCCATCAGCATTTCGGCGTCGGGGCCGACGCTGTAGCCCTTCCAGGCCGGCTTGCCGTCGCTCAGGTTGTACGCAGCGATGAAGCCGCGCACGCCCCACTCGCCGCCGGAGATGCCGGTGATGACCTTGTCCTTGAAGACGTGCGGCGCGTTGGTGTTGACCGCGCCGAGCTTCGGGTCGCCGTTCTTGGTGGACCACAGCACCTTGCCGTCCTTGGCGTTGAGCGCCACCAGCATGCTGTCGGCCTGCTGCAGGATGACCTTGCCTTCGGCATAGGCCAGGCCGCGGTTGACGGTGTCGCAGCACATCTGCGGGATCACGGCCGGATCCTGCTTGGGCTCGTACTTCCAGACGATCTTCTGGGTGTCGAGCTCGATGGCGAAGACCTTGTTCGGGAACGGCGAGTGCAGGTACATCATGCCGTCGATCACCAGCGGCGAGCCTTCATGGCCGCGCAGCACGCCGGTGGAGAAGGTCCACGCGACCTGCATCTTGCCGACGTTGCCGGTGTTGATCTGCTTCAACTTGCTGTAGCGCTGGTTGTACATGTCGCCAGCTTGCATCGCCCAATTCTTGGGGTTGGCGATGTTCTTCTCGACGTCGGCATTGGCCAGCACCAACGCCGGCAGCGCGAGCAGTGCGGCGCTGCAGAAAGACCTCAGTCTTGGAACTCGCATCAATGTCTCCTTGTTGAAGTGGCCAGAGCGCGAAAAGAAACTCGGCAGCGGCCCAAACCGCAAGTTCTGCGCCTGCTCGGCGGCGCTGAGTCGTCCGGCATCGCAGCCCGGCGCCGCAGCGCCGTCGGCGCGTCGCAGTGGCCCTTGCGCGGACTGGGATTAGGAATGACCCGAAGAGGGAAAGCACGGGCGCCGACGCGCTGCGGGCCTGCTGTCGGCGCACTTGCCTTGCAGCCACCGCTCACAAGGTGCGCCGGTTTTGTGGCAGCGTGGACGGCACACTCTGTATCAGCCGCCCTTGTTCAGGCCGAGCCGCTCCACGGTGCGCTTTTCCGTGGCGAAGGCGTCCTTCATCGCGCGGCCGTAGTCGGCCGGGCCGAGGTAATCCGGCTGCTGGTCGTACTTGTCGAGTTCGGCGACGTGCAGCGGGTCGAAGAGCGCGGTCTTGAAGGCGTCGTGCAGGGTCTGCACCACGCCGGCCGGCAAACCCGCCGGCCCGGCGAGGCCGTACGGTGACGATGCCGCCAGCGGAAAGCCCAGCTCCCTGGCGGTCGGCGCATTCGGCCAGCGCTTGGAGCGCTGCTCGCTGAAAATCGCGAGCAGGCGCAGCCGGCCGCTTTCGACATGCGGCGCGAAGCCGCTGGAGTTGACGCCGACATCGACATGTCCCGCGGCCACGGCCAGCATCTGCTCGGCCGTGCCCTTGTACGGCAGGTGCGTATAGGCCAGACCCTTGCCGCCCATGAGCTGGTCCATCAGCAGGTGCGGCGTCGTACCCACGCCGTTGGTGGCCACCGTCAGCGCGCTCGGATGCATGCGGGCTCGCGCGAACAGGTCGTCGAGCGATCTGATGCCGCTGCCCGGGTGTGTCACCACGCCGAAGGTCACGCCCGACAACTGCAGGATCGGCGTGCTGTCGCGGATCGGGTCCCACAGCACCTTCTGCATCCACGGCGCGCGAAAGACCGTCTGCGGCATCTGCGCGATGGTGTAGCCGTCGGGCGCCGCCGTCTGCAGCACGGGCATCGCCAGCGTGCCGCCGGCGCCGCTGCGGTTTTCGATCAGCACGCGCTGTCCGAGGTGACGACCCGCGATCTCGCCGAGCAGGCGCAGCGTGCCGTCGGTGGCGCCGCCTGCGGGCCACGGCACCCACAGCGTGATCGGCCGGTTCGGAAACGAGCCGCCGTTCTGCGCGCGCGCCAGCGCCGGCGCCGCGAGCAGCGCGGCGTTGAAGCGGCGGCGAGTGATGCGTCATCGAGGAGTGTTCTTTCGTGAGGGGAGCGGCGACGCAGCGTTCATGCCGGGCCGCCGCGCTTGGCGAGCTGACCGAAGCCGCGCTGCGGGTCGTAGCCCCAGCAGGCCAGCACGAAGGCCACGCGCGAGCGTGCCGAGCACGACCCACGGCGCGAGGCCCGGGTCCTTGCCGTACCAGGCAAAGCGCAGCCACTCCACCGCATGCGTGAACGGGTTGACCTGCGCCAGGCGCCAGACCCAGGTCGCGCCCGACTCTTCGAGCTTCCACAACGGATAGAGCGCGGTCGAGATGAAGTACATCGGGAAGATGACGAAGTTCATCGTGCCGGCGAAGTTCTCGAGCTGCTTGATGTGCACCGACAGCAGCAAGCCGAGCGCGCCGAACAGCAGCGCCGCGGCGATGGCGGCGACGATGGCGTGCAGCCCCGGCCAGGGCAATTGCGTGCCGATCAGCGCGGCCACGATCACGAACACCGCGGCCTGCAGCAGCGACAGCACCGCGGTGGCGACGAGCTTGGCGGCCAGCACCCACCAGCGCGGCAGCGGCGCGGTGAGCAGCAGGCGCATCAGCCCCATCTCGCGGTCGTACACCATCGCCAGGCTCGACTGCATGCCGTTGAACAGCAGCACCATGCCGACCAGGCCCGGCACGATGTAGGTGTCGTAGGGGATGTAGGTGTCGTAGGGCTCGACGATGGAGACGCCGAAGACGTTGCGAAAGCCCGCGGCGAAGACGGCCAGCCACAGCAGCGGGCGCACCAGCGCGCTGACCAGCCGCCCGTACTGGCGCGAGAACTTGAAGAGCTCGCGCGCGACGATGGCCCACAGCGCTTGCAGGGCGTGCTTCATCAGTGGCGCCCGGCCGCCCGAAGCCACTGAGCGCCCCCCCGGGGGGCCGCGAGCCCCAGCGAGCTTGGAGGCTTCATTTCGTCCGCGCCTTGCAGAGCTTCTCCGGCGCATCCGCGCCCAAGGTGTCGAGCGCATTCTTCGGATGCAGCACGCCTTCGGCCGGCGCTTGCCCGATCACGCCTTGCCCATCGGTCAGCAGCAGGGGCTGACGCAACTGCCCGTCCCACGGCCGAAAGC
Organism: uncultured beta proteobacterium; assembly: GCA_963738605.1. Taxonomy (GTDB): domain Bacteria; phylum Pseudomonadota; class Gammaproteobacteria; order Burkholderiales; family Burkholderiaceae_C; genus CADEEN01. The sequence continues at coordinate 65,467 of CAVTXG010000001.1, read as the reverse complement.
TCATCGTCACGCCTTTCGAGCCGTCGAGTTCGTTGTCTGTCAGCGCCTTGTGCCACGCCGCGGCCGGACCGTTGGGCGCGGCCAGCACGGCCGCAGTGAGTGCGCGACCCGCCATCCACGATGCGAAGTCGTGCGCCGTCATCGTGCGGCCATGCGCCTTGGCGAAACGCCGCACGACCTGCGGCGCGCCGAAGCGTTCGAACTGCGCGTGCCAGGCCAGTGCCGTCAGGCCCGCATCGCCGACGACAGGACGCGGCAGCGCCGTGCGGTAGGGCAGCGAACGCGCGAACTCGCCGTCGCTGTCGATCACCCAGACCGCGTCGTAGCTCGCGCCGCCGCCGGTGAGCAGCAGCGGGTTGGCCAGGTCGCGCTCGCGCGGGTCGGCCCTGAGCTTGAACGGCTTGGTCGCGACGACCTTGACGCCGTAGCGTTTGAGTGAAGCCTGCGCGGTGGCGGCGCGCGCCGCGTCCTCGGCGCTCGAGCCCGCGAGCACGAGCACGCTGCTCCACTTGCGCGCCACCAGCGCCTGCGCCAGTGCGTCGCTGCGCATGCGCTCGCTCGGCAGCAAGTGAAAGAGATTGACGCGGCAGTCGCCCTGTCGCAGCGCATCGCCGGCGTTGCCGACATTGAGCACCGGCAGCTTGACGGCGTCGGCGACGGCGAGCGTGCCGGCCGCATCGAGATCGACCACGATCACGGCCGCGCCGGCCTTCTCCGCGGCTTGCGCCGCGGCGCGCGCGGCTGCGGCGTCGGCCGCTTCCTTGACCTCGAGCGCGACGCCGGCCTTGCCCGCTTCGAGCTCGAACTTGGCTTCGTCGAGCGCGACCTTCAACCCCTGCTCGGCCGCGCCGCCGGGGTGGCCGAGGTAGGCGCGCTCGGTGCGCGTGCGTTCCAGCCGTGCGTCGTCGGCCGGTGCGATCAGCGTGGCCTTGAGCGTGGCCGCTGTTGCGGTCGCTGCAGTGGTCGAAACAGCGATGACCACCACGCGGAACAGCAAGCGCCGCATCGTCACTCGATCACCAGCGCCTGGTACGGCACGCGCCCCACCGCCACCGTCTTCAGCGCCTTGGCAGACGCCACGTCGATCACCGTCATGTCGTCGGACAGGCCGTTGACGACATACAGCCGCGCCTCGGCCTTGTCGAGCGCCACGTTCCACACGCGCTTGCCGGCCAGCACCATGTTCGTCACCTTGCGCTGCGCGACATCGACGAAGGCGACATGGTTGGCGCGGCCCATGCCGACGAAGGCGCGCTTGCCGTCCTTGGTCATCGCGATGCCCACCGGCGTGATGTCGGCGGCGCGCGCGCCGGGCAGCGCGAACTTGAGCGTGTGGATCACCTTGTGCTCTTTGGTCGAGATGATGCTGACCGTGGCGTCGAGTTCGTTGGTGACCCAGAGTTCCGCGCCGTCGGGCGTGATCGCCATGCGCCGCGGGCGCTTGCCGGCCTTGATGTTGTGCAAGACCTTGGCGCTGGCAACGTCGACGACGTGAACCATGTTGGCCACTTCCGAGGTGACGTAGACCAGCTTGCCGTCGCTGCTGACCTTCACACCTTCGGGTTCCTTGCCGACCGGCACCTGCTTCGTCATCTTGCCGCTGGCGACGTTGACGAAGCCGAGCGCGCCGTCGTCCTCGTTGCTGACGTACAGCGTCTTGCCGTCAGGCGAAAGGTCGAAGGCCTCGGGGTCGTCGCCGAGCGGCACGCGCCGCACCGACTTGCGCGTGGCGATGTCGATGACGTCGGCGGCGTGCGACTCGGCGCAGGCCACCAGCAACTCCTTGCCGCCGGGCGCGAGCCGCATGTGGCGCGGGCGTTTGCAGGTGGGCACCGTGGCCTGCACCGTCATCGAAGCGGCATCGACGATGGTGATGGCGTTGTCCTTCTCGCTGCTGACCCAGACGGTCTGGGCTTGTGCCGCGCCCACGGCGCAGGCGAGTGCGATCGACGAAACGATCGACAAACAGAGCTTCATGATTCGACAGTCTCCTTGCGTGGTCGGGTGCGTTGAATGAATCCGGCTTCGAGCGTGGCGCCGCCGAGCGCGGCGGTGACGGCCGCCGGCGTGCCGTCGGCCAGCAGCTTGCCCTGGTGCAGCACCAGCACGCGGTCGGCCTGCTGCGCTTCTTCCACCAGGTGACTGGCCCACAGCACCGTCGTGCCGCGCGCGGCGATGTCGGCGCGCAGGGCGGCCAGCAGGTCGCGGCGCGAGGCCGGATCGAGCCCGACGCTGGCCTCGTCCATCAGCAGCACCGCCGGCCGGTGCAGCAGTGCGCGCACCAGCTCGACCTTGCGCCGGTTGCCGCCGGAGAGTTCGCGCACCGTGCGTTGCCGGTCGGCGCCGATGCCGAGCGCGGCGCAGCCCTGCTCGATGCGTTCGTCGGCGACGCGTCGCGCCAGGCCGTGCAGCGCCGCGTGAAAGCGCAGGTTGCGTTCGACGCTGAGGTCGAGGTCGAGCGCGCTCTGCTGGAAGACGACGCCGATGGCGGCCAGCGCGGCCACGGGTTGCGTGTGGATGTCGTGGCCGGCAATCAGCGCGGCACCGGCGTCGGCGGCGAACAGGCCGGTCAGCATCTGGAACAGCGTGGACTTGCCGGCGCCGTTGGGGCCGAGCAGCGCGACGAAACAAGCGCGTGTGATCGTCAGGTTCAGGCCATCGACGGCGGTGCGCGCGCCGTAGCGTTTGGTCAGGCCGCGCAGCTCGAGCGCAGCAACAGCGTCGGCGAGTGCAGTCGAGGTGGCTTGCATGCAGCGATGTTAAAGGGCGCAAAAACGTGGCGTGGTCGAGCGGCGCGAAACCCCTCAGCGACGCGTCAGTCGCGCCATCGCGCTCTGGCCATGGGCCTTCGTTGCGCCGCTTAGGGAAATAGCTGTGCCAAAACAGATCAGCGGCAGCGCTGCGAGACACATCGACAGAGGGCAAACGACGGGTGGATGCGCGCCGGCAAAGCCGAAAGAATTCGCCGCCTTCCGGTTGCTGTGCGCATTTGCAGGGATTGAATGGGTCTGTTGTCGTCGGCGCTCGAGTGCTGGGTCCACAGGCACACATTCGATGCGGCTGTCGCCTGCGGCGGCGTTGCGACTGGGGTTTCTCACCAACATCCTCAATCCGAAGTCTGCGTTGTTCTTCGGCAGCGTCTTCGCCACCTCGCTTCCGCCCGACCCATCGACCGTGCCGCTGGCACCGCAGTGGGTCTGTTCGGTTTGCGCTTGCTGTACACGGCCGCGGGTGAACTTCGTTCGCGCTGACACCCGCGGTAGCGCGGCGATGTGAAGCCGTCTTGCATGCCGCAAGCGCCGGCATCCCTTCAGCGCTCCGGCAAGCCCGCCGCAACGAGCGCCGCCACGTAACGCTCCTCGCGCTCGCCGTTGCGCGGCCCCACCGGCATGCGGCCGGCGCGCAGTGCCGCTGCGCTGTAGCCGGGATTGCGTCCCAGGAACTGCGCCATCACTTCGTGCGCACGCGAGGTGTCGCCCAGCTCCATCGCCGCCGCGGCGACGAGAAGCGGCGCATAGCGGTTGGCGCCCGGCAAGCGCGTCGCTTGCTCGGCCGCGGCGAGCGCACCGGCGGCGTCGCCGCCGTGCAGCCGGGCGCGGCCGAGCAGGCTGTAGTAGTACGGCAGCCGCGCATCGAGCGGCGACAGCCGGATCGCCTCTTGTGCATGCGTCGCCGCGGCGACAGGGTCGCCGAGCTGCAGGTGGGCGATCGCAGCCCACATCCACGCCGGCGCATAGCCCGGGTTGTCGCGCACCTGCGCGCGAAACAGCTCGAGCGTCTGCTCGGGGTCGGGCGAGCCGTGCTGCATCGTCCGCGCCGACTCGCTTTCCATCAGCGCGATCTGCAGCATGCGCGCGACGCGCGTGCTGACGCGGCGCTGCAATGTGCCGAGGTCGCCCTGCGTGCCTTCGAAGCGTTCGGACCAGACGATGCCGCCGCCCTGCGCATCGACCAGGCGCAAGACGAGTGCGACCTGCGCGCCGGCACGCTGGACCCTGCCTTCGACGAGATAGCGCACGTTCAGGTCACGGCCGACGGCGCGCGCATCGATGGCTTGCCCGCGATAGCGTTCGGCCGTGCTGCGCGCGATGACGAAAGTGCCGGGGATCAGCGACAGGTCCGTCGTCAGGTCGTCGGTGAGCGCGTCGGCGAAGTCGTCGCGCGCTGCTGCTGCGCCGCTCGTGGCCAGCGGCAGCACCAGCACCGAGTACGAGGGCGCAAGGTCGCGCCCGCCGGCCAGGATCGACCACCCGAGCACTGCCAGCGTCAGCAGCGCGAGCGCCAGCGCGATCACGCCAGCGCGCCGTCGCGAGGCCGCCTGTGGCGCAGCGGCGGTCTCGGCGGCGGCCGCTGACGCAGGCCCGGCCGCTGCTGCAGGCTCGGCGCTCGCGATGGCGGCCGCGTCGACGGTCGCTTCCTGGGGCGCGGCGTCTGCGAAGGCATAGCCCACGCGCGGCATCGTGCGGATGCAGTCGGCCGCCGGGCCGAAGGCGCGGCGGATTTCCTTGATGCACTGCGCCAGCGAGTCGTCGGTGACGACCACGTCGGGCCACACCCGCTGCATCAGCTCGTCGCGGCCGACGATGCGGCCGCGCTCTTCGAGCAGCAGTGCCAACACCGCCGCGCTGCGCGGGCGCAGTCGCGCCTGGCGCGGCCCGACGCACAACTCGCCGCGCAGCGCATCGAAGCTGCCGCCTGCAAAGCGCAGGGCCTGCACTCGAGCTTCCATTGGCCTCTCCTGAGCCCGTCTTCAACCCAGTTTGCGCTGTCTTTCCCGCTTCTTTCAAGTTCTTTACGCGACAAGGTAGGTGCCCGGATGGTCCGATCGGCGCGCGGTCCCGCTCTGCAATGGCGTCGAGAAGGAGTGTTGCGATGAAACGATTCAAACCCGAACTGCGCGCGGCCCTGGCCGGCCTGGTGTGCACCTGCACGCCGCTGCTGGCCAACGCGGCGGATCCGGCGCCAAGCCCGCAGGCGCTGGTCGACGGCTTCGAAGGCGCCTTCGGCACGCATCCCGGCTTGCGCCGCGGCGGCGCGAAGGGCGTCTGCGTGGAAGGCCACTTCCAGGGTGCGGCGCCAGGCCGTGCCCTTTCTTCGGCGGCCGCGTTCAGCGGCGAACGCATCGCCGTGATCGGGCGCTTCTCGGTCGGCGGCGGCAACCCGAAGGTGTCGGACAAGGCCAGGACGATGCGCGGCATGGCGCTGCAGCTGTCCTTGCCCGGCGGCGAGCGCTGGCAGATGAGCAACATCTCGGCGCCGATCAACTCGGTCTCGACGCCGCAGAACATGCTGGCGTTTCTCGAATCGAGAAGGCTCGATGCCGAGACCAGGAAGCCCGATCCTGCCAAGGTCGCGGCCTTCAATGCGGCGCATCCGGAAGTCAGGGCGCAAGCGCAATGGTTCGCGAGCAAGGGCGTGCCCGCCAGCTACGCGGCCGTCAACTACTGGGGCGTGCACGCCTTCAAGTTCAGCGACGCGAGCGGGCGCGTCCAGTACGCGCGATGGCTGTTCGAACCGGTGGGCGGCCAGCAGCTGCTCGACGACGACCAGCTCGCCACGCTGCCCGACGACTTCCTGGCCGACGAACTGCGCCGCCGCACCGCTGCGCAGCCGGCCGAGTTCGAGATGCGGCTGCAGCTCGCCGAGGCCGGCGACAACCTGCTGAACCCGACGTTGCAGTGGCCCGAGGGCCGCAAGGTGGTCAGCGTCGGCCGTCTGGTGCTCGACAAGGTCGAGCCCGGCGCGGGAGGCGCATGCGATAGGGTCGTGTTCAACCCGCTGGTGCTGCCCAAGGGCATCGAGCCGTCGGACGATCCGGTGCTGCAGGCGCGCGCAGCGGCCTATGCGGTCTCGGCGTCGAGGCGGCTGGCCGGCATGTGACGCTTCGTCGGGCGCACGGCCGCCCGTTCAGCGCTGGTTCCAGCGCAGCCTTCGGTAGATCGTGTTGCGGCTGACGCCCAGGCGCTTGGCGGCCTGGGAGATGTTGCCGTTGCAGGCCTCGACCGCGCGCCGGATCGCATCGACTTCGATGTCGTCGAGGCAGTGCGCGTTCTCGGCGTCCGCGAGCGCGGCTTCGGCAGCCGATGACGCCGCGTTCGCCGTTGCAGCCCCATCGGCCACGTCCTCCGGCAGATGCTCGGGCCGAATCTCGAGCTCGCCGACGGCCATCGCGCAGGCGCTGCGCAGCACGTTGACGAGTTGCCGGATGTTGCCCGGCCAGCGCTGCGCGCGCAGCAGCACGAGCGTGGCGGGCGCCAGGCGCGGCGCGTGCGTCGTCTGCACAGAACACTCGCGCGCGACGATGCGCTCGGCCAGGGCGGCCAGATCGCTGCGTTCGCGCAGCGGCGGCAGACGCAGCGCCAGGCCGTTGAGGCGGTAGTACAGGTCGGCGCGAAAGCGCTGGGCGTCGTCGACGGCGGCACGCAGGTCGCGCTGCGTGCTGCTGACGATGGCCACGTCGATGCGGCGCCGAGACGAAGGCGCACTGCGATCGTCGAGCAGGCACAGCAGGCGGGCCTGCGCCGGCGGTGGCAGCGCGTCCACCTGGCCGAGGAACAGCGTGCCGCCGTCGGCCTGGGCGATGCGGCCGGCGGCGGTTTGATCGCCGAAGAGTTCGGCTTCGATCTGTGCGGCCGGGATCGCGGCGCAGTTGACGGCCACGAAGGGCCGCTCGCAGCGCGCCGAGGCGCGGTGCAGCGCGTGCGCCAGCAGCGCCTTGCCGCTGCCGGTTTCGCCTTGCAGCAGGATCGCGATGTCGCGATCGATGACGCGCCGCAGCTTGCCCACGAGGGCCGCCATCTGTGCATCGCCGGCGCCGAGCTGATCAAGCCGCGGCTCGTCGTCGATCGGGCTGCGCGGTCGCAGGACGGGACGCGGCGTCATCACGGCGGGCGGTGCGGGCTCGATCGCCGCAGCGGCCGGCGTCGCGCCGGCGGCCGCTGCCGTCGATGCCCCGGCGGCCTCGGCGATGGTGTGCCACACCGGCCAGTCGAATCGCGCCAGCACGTGCATCTCGCGGCCGTCGTGTGCGCGCGCTGCGTAGGGCTTGGCCAGAGGCGAGCGGAAGTGATCGACGAGCGCACTGACGCTGGTGCCGAAAAGCGAGGTCACGGTGTGCATGCGCAGCGTCGCGCCGCTCATGCCCAGCTGGTCGAGCGCGCCGCGATTGGCGCCGACGACATGGCCGTCGGCGGTGACGGCCAGGATGCCTTCGGTCAGCGTGCCGATGTAGTCGGCGCGCGGATGGAAGTGCACGCGCATGGCATGGCGGTAGTCGTCCGACAGCCAGTGGTTCTCGATCATGCGCGCGCTCATCTTCACCAGCGCCATCGTGTGCTGGTGGTAGCTGCGCCGGTCGCCGGTGACGTCGAGCACGCCCAGGATGTTGCCGCGCGGGTCGAGGATCGGCGCCGCCGAGCAGGTGAGAAAGTGGTTGGCGTGCATGAAGTGCTCGTCGGCATGCACGAGCGTCGGCTGCTCCAGCACGAGCGCGGTGCCGATGGCGTTGGTGCCCTTGGCCGGCTCGCTCCAGTTGACGCCCGGCGCCAGCGCCACCTTGCTGGCGCGGCTCAGGAAGTCGTCGTCGCCGAGCGAATGAATGACGGTGCCGGTGGCGTCGCAGAGCACGACCATGCTCTCGCTGGGCACGATTTGGTCGAACAGCATCTCCATCACCGGCGCGGCGCGCGCGTACAGACGCTCGTTGCGCTCGCGCAGGATCGACATCTCCGAGCGCCCGAGTGGCGACAGGTCGGGCGACTCGATGCGCGACAAACCCAGGCTGGCGCAACGCAGGTGCGACTGGTCGATGCGCTCGACATGCTCGCTGGGCAGGCGCAGCGAAGCGGCGATCGGGCGGAACGGGTCGAAGGCACTGCCTCCCTTGCGCGCGGGGCGTGCCGATGTGCTGGCGGTCATGCGGGTCGCAGTGAGAACTGAGCGCCGGTTTGTACACCAGCTTGCGCGCGCCGTCGCTTGTCGAAACCGGCGCCCGCGGTTGTCGCAAGCTGGAACATCGCCGCTAGGGTTAGCCCCAGGTATGCGCCGCAGGGGGCGCTGCCCAAGATAAGCAAGACCGGACATAGGTGCCGGTGCGCTTGTGCACCCACGAAACGTCGGCCCACCGAGGACTCCATGCAAAAGACCTTGCACATCAACCCGGAGAAATGCACCGGGTGCCTCCAATGCGAAATGGCGTGTTCATTCGAGAACTACGCCACCTACGCGCCGGCCAAGAGCCGCATCAAGGTGTTCGACTTCCATCACACCGGACGCAAGGTGCCCTACACCTGCACGCAGTGCGACGAAGCCTGGTGCCTGCATGCCTGTCCGGTCGAAGCGATCACGCTCGACGCGCTGACCGGCGCCAAGGTGGTGAACGAGGCCACCTGCGTCGGCTGCAAGGTCTGCACCATCAGCTGCCCGTTCGGCACCATCAACTACGTGCAGGAAACCGGCAAGGTTCAGAAGTGCGACCTGTGCGGTGGCGAGCCGGCCTGCGCCGATGCCTGCCCCACGGGCGCGATCACCTACGTCGACGCCAACTGGACGGGTCTCAACAAGATGGCAGGCCTGGGCCGACAAGCTCGGCAACCAAGCGACGGCGGCATAAGGAGCACACCATGTCCTGGGCAGGAAAAATTCTTCGCGTCGATCTCACCACGGGCACTTGCAAGAGCGAGCCGCTCAACATGGACTGGGCGCGCGCCTATCTCGGCTCGCGCGGCCTGGCCACCAAGTACATCGTGCAGGAGGTCGATCCCGAAGGTCGATCCGCTGTCGGCCGCCAACAAGATCATCTGGGCCACCGGCCCGCTGACCGGCACGATGGCTTCCACCGGCGGGCGCTACACGGTGGTCACCAAAGGGCCGCTGACCGGCGCCATCGCCTGCTCCAACTCGGGCGGCTACTGGGGCGCCGAGCTCAAGATGGCCGGCTGGGACATGGTCATCTTCGAAGGCAAGTCGCCGAAGCCGGTGTACCTGTTCATCGAGGACGACAAGGCCGAGCTGCGCGACGCTGCGCACCTCTGGGGCAACAGCACCTGGCATACCGAGGAGACGATCAAGAAGCAGCATCAGGATCCGCTGATCCGCGTGTCCTCCATCGGCCTGGCGGGCGAGAACCGGCGTGCTCTACGCCGCGGTCGTCAACGACCTGCACCGCGCTGCCGGCCGCTCGGGCGTGGGCGCGGTGATGGGCAGCAAGAACCTGAAGGCGATCGCTGTGCGCGGCACCAAGGGCGTGGGCAACCTGGCCGACCCCAAGGAGTTCATGAAGGTCACCAAGGAGAAGAAGAAGATCCTGGCCGACAACGCGGTCACGGGCCAAGGCCTGCCGACCTACGGCACGCAGGTGCTGATGAACGTCATCAACGAGATCGGCGCGCTGCCCACGCGCAACCACAGGGACAGCCAGTTCGAAGGCGCCAAGGCGATCAGCGCCGAAGCGATGGCCACGCCGCGCAAGAGCGATGGCAAGGCGCAGCTGGTGACCAACCAGGCCTGCTTCGGCTGCACCATCGCCTGCGGGCGCATCAGCAAGATCGACCAGACGCACTTCAGCGTCGAGAACAAGCCGCAGTACTGGGGCGCGACCGGCGGCCTCGAGTACGAAGCGGCCTGGGCGCTCGGCGCGGCCAACGGCGTGAACGACCTCGAAGCGCTGCAGTACGCCAACACCATCTGCAACGAGCAGGGGATGGACCCGATCAGCTTCGGCGCCACCATCGGCGCGGTGATGGAGCTCTACGAGATGGGCGTGCTGAAGAAAGAGCAGCTCGGCATCGAGTCGCCCTTCGGCTCGGCCAAGGCGCTGTGCGAGCTGGCCGACATGACGGCCAAGGGCGTCGGCTTCGGCAAGGAGATCGGCCAGGGCAGCAAGCGCCTGTGCGCCAAGTACGGCCACCCTGAGCTGAGCATGAGCGTCAAGGGCCAGGAGTTCCCGGCCTACGACGCGCGCGGCATCCAGGGCATGGGCCTGACTTATGCCACGAGCAACCGCGGCGCCTGCCACCTGCGCAGCTACACCGTGGCCTCCGAAGTGCTCGGCATCCCGGTGAAGACCGATCCGCTGGTGGCCGAAGGCAAGCCCGAGCTCGTGATCGCCTTCCAGGACGCGACGGCGGCGTTCGACTCGGCCGGCATCTGCATCTTCACCAGCTTCGCCTGGGGCCTGGCCGACGTGGCGCCGCAGGTGGCCGCGGCCTGCGGGCCCGAGTTCACGCTCGAGAACCTGGCCAAGATCGGCGAGCGCATCTGGAACATGGAGCGCGAGTTCAACAACAAGGCCGGCTTCACGGCGAAGGACGACAACCTGCCGCCGCGCCTGTTGAACGAAGCCGCGAAGACCGGGCCGGCGAAGGGCCTGGTCAGCAAGCTGCCCGAGATGCTGCCGAAGTACTACGCGGCGCGCGGCTGGAATGCCGACGGCACGCTTGAAGCCCGAGACGCGGCAGCGCCTGGGTCTTTGATTCACTGATCGATGGGACGAAGGCGGTTCTCGGACCGCCTTCTTCGTTTGGAGACACGACGATGAAACACGTCATCCTCGGCGCCGGCCCGGCCGGCGTCATCGCGGCCGAGACCATCCGCAAGCACGCGCCCGAACGACCAGATCACGATCGTCGGCGACGAGCGCGAAGCGCCGTACTCGCGCATGGCGATTCCCGTACCTGCTGATCGGCAACGTCGAGGAAGAGGGCACGCACCTGCGCCATGGCGCGGATCACTACGCCAAGCTGCGCATCGACGTGAAGCGCGGCGTGCGCGCCAAGGTCGGTCGACGTGCCGAAGAAGATCGTCGCGCTCGACGACGGCAGCACGCCTCGCCTACGACCGCCTGCTGATCGCCACCGGCTCCACGCCCGCGCAACCCGCCGATCCCCGGCATCGACAACGACGGCGTGCTGCACTGCTGGACGCTGAAGGACGCGCGCGCGATCGCGCAGCGTGCCGTCAAGGGCGCGCGCGTGCTGCAGATGGGCGCGGGCTTCATCGGCTGCATCATCATGGAGTCGCTGGCCGCGCGCGGCGTGCAGCTCACCGTGGTCGAGATGGGCGACCGCATGGTGCCGCGCATGATGGGGCCGACGGCCGGCGGCATGATCAAGGACTGGTGCGAGAGCAAGGGCGTGCGCGTGTTCACCGGCACGCGCGTCGAGGCGATCGAAAGCGGCGCCCGGCACCCGCGGCCGCGCCGGCGCAAAGCAGCGGTGGCCTGCTGTCACGCATGGCTGCGGCGGTCGGCCTCGGGCATCACGATGCGCCGAAGACTGCCCCGTCGTCGAGCGCGTCGTCGAGCACGCGCCTTTGAGAGTGCGCCTGTCCAACGGCCAGTCCCTCGAAGCCGATCTCGTCATCAGCGCCACCGGCGTCAAGCCGACGATCGGCTTGCTGGAAAACAGCGGCGTCAAGTGCCTGGTCGGCGTGCTCACCGACGAACACCTGCAGACCAACGTGCCCGGCGTCTATGCCGCGGGCGATTGCGCCGAAGCCTTCGACAAGATCTACGACAAGACGATCGTCAGCGCGATCCAGCCCAACGCCGCCGAGCAGGCGCGCGTGGCGGCGCTGAACATGGTGGGTCGGCCGACCGCGCTGCGCGGCGTGACGCAGATCAACGTGCTCGACACGCTCGGCCTCATCAGCACGAGCTTCGGCGACTGGCAGGGCGTGCCCGGCGGCGAGCATGTCGAGCTCACCGACAAGGCCGCCGGCCGGCACCTGAGCCTGCAATTCAGCGGCGAGCGCCTGATCGGCTGCAACTCGGTCGGCTGGACCGAGCATGTCGGCGCGATGCGCGGCCTGGTCGAAGGCCAGGTGACGCTCGCGCCGGGGTGGAAGCAGCGGTTGCTGAAGGACCCGACGCAGTTGATGGCCGCGTACCTCGCGAGCGCACAGGCGCAGGAGCACAAGGCGCTGGTCAAGGCATAGTCTCGATCATGACGACCCCTTGCTCGCTGCGCTCGCGTCTCCCGAGGGGCTCTCAGGCCGCTTGGGGCGGCCCGGCGCCGGCCTGATATGCGCATCACGTTCAAGCTCTACGCCAGCCTCACGCAACACCTGCCTGCCGACGCGCGACAGAGCAACCAGATCGCACTCGACATTGCCGAAGGCACGCCGATCGCGAAGATCATCGAGCCCTTCGGCATGCCCGAGAAGCTGGTGCACCTGGTGCTCGTCAACGGCGTCTACGTGCCGCCCGCCGAGCGCCTGAGTTTCGTGCCGAAGGAAGGCGACGTGCTTGCCATCTGGCCGCCGATCGCTGGCGGTTGAGGCGTGCAGGCGCACTACCCATTCGAGTTCGAACGCGAGATGGGCTGCACGGCCGACGAGTTGCGCGCATGGCTGCCGGGGGCGAGCGGCGGCCGTGCGATCGAGTGGCGCGAGGCCGGCGCCGATCGTCGCGCTCGACGCCGGACACGCCACGCTGGCCTGGCGAACCCTTGAGCCGCGCCGCATCGCGCTGCTCACCTGCCCCGGCTGCACGTGCGCTTCGAAGCGCGCGGCGTCGATGAAGGCTGCATGGCAGCGCTTCATGAAGCACTTCGACCTGTACACGCAGCGCGGCGGTGGGTGATGACGTTGACCTCGCAACTGTGAAGCGCAGATGAGCGCGCCGGCCGGTTCGGTCGGCAGCGCATCCTGCGGCCTACTGCGTCGACAACGCCAGCTGCACCCGCGGCGACCACGCCGCGTCTTCTTCTCCCGACGCTCGCAACTTCGGCGCCGCGAGGAACAGCCGTTCGCTCGGCAGCCCTTTGGCCACCAGCGCGTCGCGCACCGCCAGCCCGCGCTGCAACGCGAGCTCGCGTGCGCTGTCGGTGCTGACCTGCGTGGCGCCGCGCAGCAGCGCTTCCATCTCGCGCAACGGCAATGTCGCGGGCGATGCCGATGGCGTTGCGCGGCTTGTTCGGCAAGTTCGTGTCGCCGTAGATGCGCTTGACGAGCGCTTCGCGCTGCGCCGGTGCAAGCACAGGCAGCGGCGCATCGACGGCGCCACCGGCGCGCAGCGCATCACGGCGCTGTTCGGCGGCGATGCGCGCGTTGAGCGACGCCTGCTGCATCGCTTCGCGCTCGCTCTGCGGGTCGCTCGCGCCGGTGACGGTCATCTTCAGTGCCGGCCGGTCGGTGAGCGCCTTGGCGACCTTGTCGAGCGTGCGCCTTGCCGCGTCGTTGAAGGTGCTGGTGCCGGGCTCGAAGCCGACGAAGCTCAGGTCTTCGCTGCCACCGCCGGCCAGCAGCGCGAACGGCGCGGTCAGCGCCTTGACGAGAAGGTTGCCGATGATCTTGAGCACGAGGCCGAAGACGGAGAACTGCGGGTCGTTGATCGAGCCGCTGACCGGCAGGTTGATGTCGATCACGCCGTTGCGATCCTTGAGCAGCGCCACCGCGAGCAGCACCGGCAGCTTGGTGGCGTCGGGCGACTCGACCTTGTCGCCGAAGGTGAGCTGATTCAGGATCACCTGGTTCTTGGCGTCGAGCTTGCCGTCGGCGTCGATCTTGTAGGACACGTCCATGCTGAGCTTGCCGCGCTCGATGGCATAGCCGGCGTAGCGGCCGGCGTAGGGCGACAGCGGCGCGAGTTCGAGGTCGGTGGCCTTGGCCTGGATGTCCAGCGCCAGCGGCTGCGCGGTGGGGTTCAGGGCGCCGCGGATCTCGAGCAGCGCGGTGCCGGCGGCGCGGCCTCTCAGATCGAGCGTGGCCATGTCGCGCGTGGTCGAGTCGAACGCGCCGAGCGCGCCGTTGAGTTCGGTCAGCGCCGCGCTGTAGCTGGGCCGGATGAAGCGGTCGGTGAAGTCCACCTTGCCGTTGGCGAGCTTGACGCCGCCGATGCGGATGTCGATCGGAAGGCCGCTACCCGGCGCAACGGCGCTCGCCGATGCGGCGGCAGCAACCGGCGCAGGCGCGGCGGGTGCCGAGGCCGCGCCCGCGGGCGGGGGTGCGGCGGCGACATCGCGCAGGTTGAAGCGGCCATCTTCGGTGATGACCAGGCGCGAATAGAAGTCCGTGAGTGCGGCGCTTGCGATCTCCAGCTTGGGCTTGGCACCGAGGCGCATGTCGAAGGCCAAGCCGTCGAGCGTGAGGGCCTGCCAGGTCAGCAACTCGTCGCCGCCGCGCGAGCCGCCGCTGGGGTTGCGCTCGTGCAGGCGCAGCTCGGTGATGCGCGCATTGCCCTTGGCGCTGGCATCCCACTGCGCGTCGGCGCGTTGCGCCAGCGCGATGTTGCCGCGCCAATCGACCTCGCCGCGCAACAAAGACAGGTTCAGGCCAGCGGTTGCCGCCGACAGGTAGGGCTCGAAGGCATGCACCGGGAAGCGCTCGATGCGCAGCGCGCCGCGCGCCGACAGCGGTGCGGCGCCGACGCTGCCGTTCCAGTCGACGCGTCCGCCGACGCCGCGCGGCCCGGTCGTCGTGTTGGCGGCCTGGCCTTGCGAGATGCGCAATTGCAGTTGCGTCTTGGCCGGCGGCCCGTCGGGCCAGGCGAACTCACGCACGCTGGCGCTGAGCGCGCCGCGCAGACGCACCGGCTCGCTCGGTGCGGCGGCCGGGCGCTGGTCGTCGAGGCGAAACTCGCCGGCATTGACTTGCAGCTCGCCGAGTTGCAGGCGCCAGGGCTTGACGGCGGCGCCGTCGCGCGCTGGCGGGGCGCCCGGGCTGGCGGCGGGCAGCCAGCGCGCGTAGTTCCACTGGCCCTGCGCATCGCGGCTCAATGCCAGCGACGGCCGCTCGATCTTCAGGCTGCCCAGGCTCACCTGCTGCGCCGCGATGTCGATCGTGGCATCGGCCAGCGCGATGCCGCCCACGGACAGCGGCGGGCGCGCCTTGCCGGCAGAGTCGACCAGCCGGATTTGATCGAGCGTCGCGTTGACGTTGCCGATCTTGAGCTGCGCGCTCTCGCCCGCGGCCCAGGTCAGCGCTGCGCGCGCGGCGGCGCGGCCTTCGATGCGCGCGGTCAGCGCCGTCGCCAGGTAGGGCTCGAGCCAGGCCAGCTCCAGGCCTTGCAACTCGGCGCGCGCGTCGGCCGCGCGATCGGTGCCTTGTCCTTCGAGCGTGAGTGTCGCGGGCTCGCCGGCGCTGTTGCCCTGCGCATCGAGCGCGTTCAGGCGTGCACTCAGTTTCAGCGGCGCCGCTGCCTCGAACGGCCAGCGCACGGCACCGACTTGCAGGTCCACCGGCTCGGCGCGCAGCGCGGCTGCCGGGCGGGTGGACGCGTCGCGCCAGTCGATGCGCGCCTGGTTGAGCGCGAAGCGGGTCATGCTGAACTGCCATGCGGTCCTGGCGGCGGGCGTGGGTGCTGAAGCCGCCGGCGCCGGCGGCACGGCCGCGGCGGACGATGCCGGCGGCACGAGATTGATGCGGCCCTGCGCGTCGCGCCGCACATCGAACTGCGCGCCGCCGAGCGTGACGTCGCCGAGTGCGATCTTGCGCGCCAGCGGCTGCACGTCGCTCAAGGCCACGTCGAGATGGCGCCAGGCCACGGCCGGCGTGCTCGCAGCGCCGCCTGGCGCGACGAAGGCGGCGTCGGCCAGGCTGGCATTGCCGCGCAGCGACAGGCGCGGTGCGCCGTCGGCGGCCAGCGCGAACTGCACCTGCAGTTGCGTTGCCAGCTTGCCGCGCGCCGGCTTGAGCGGCAGATCGGCGGGCACGTAGAGCAGCCACGGGGCGAGGTCGAAGTCGGTGATGCGCAGGTCGATCTGCGAGGCGCGGTCCTGGGCGAAGGGCTTGCTCTGTGCGCCGCTGTCGAAGGCCGCGCCGTTGAGCTTGAAGGCCAGTCGCGGCAGCACGTCCACCGCGATGTCGCTCGGCAGGTTCGACAGGAAGGGCAGCGCGATCTGCAGCTCTTGCAGGCGGTGCATGCGCTGCACCGGGCGATCGTCGAACTCGACGCTGCCGCCTTGCAGCTTGAGGTTGTAGAGCGCGAAGCGCGCCGGCTCGTCGTTCTTCTTCGGCTCGGCCGGCGCCTTGGCGAAGCGCGCGACGATGTCGTCGAAGTCGTAGCGGCCGTCGGCGACGCGTGCAACGCGCAGCACCGGCGTGTCGATCTCGAGCGCTTCGAGCACCGGCGCCAAGCGCAGCAGCGAGCGCAAGTCGGCGTTGGCCGTGATCGCGCTCGATCGACAGCTGCGGCGGCGCGCTCGGCAGCCGGCGGCAGCGCCCAGGCGCAACTGCTCGATCGTCAGCGTCAGCGACCAGGGCGAGAAGCCGATGCGGCCGATGCGCACCTCGCGCCCGAGCAGGGCCGACAGGCGCTGCTCGGCCTGCGACTTGACGATCGGCGGCACCGCCAGCCAGGCCAGCACCCACAGCAGCAGCAGGCCCGCGACGAACCAGAGGAGCCAGCGCAGGAAGCGCGAGCGGCGGCCGGGAGCGGCCGGTTCCGGCACTACTTCACTCATCGCGTCGATGCTGCCGTAGCCGACCTGCCCGGGCAAGCGTGATGACCCACGGGGCGCCGCACAATCCTTGCCGTGAACGATCTCTTTCAAAGCGCAGGCATCGAGTCATGGAAGCCGCTGCTCACGGCCTGCTGCTGCCACCCGTGCCCTGGCTGGTGCTGGTGCTGCTGGGCGTGCGGCTGATGTCGTGGCAGCGCTTGATGGGCTGGCTGCTGGTGCTGGTGTCCGTTCTTGCGATGTGGCTGGGCGCCTGCAGCGGCGTCGGCGAGGCGATGGTGCGCGCGCTGATCTCGCCGCCGCCGCCGTTGACTGCCGAACGTTTGGCGGCGTTGAAGAAGGCCGCAGCCGAGGGTCGGCCCGGCGTGGTGGTGCTGGTGCTCGGCGGCGGACGCGAGTCCGTCGCGCCCGAGTACGGCGTCGCCAGCCTGCGGCCCATGTCGCTGGAACGCCTGCGCTACGGCGTGTGGCTGAGTCGCCAGACGAGCGCGCCGATCATGTTCTCCGGCGGCCTCGGCCATGCCGACGCCGACGGCAGCGCCGAGTCCGAGGCGGAAATCGCCTCCGACATCGCCCTGCGCGAGTTCCTGCGGCCGCTGCGCTGGGTCGAGTCCAAGTCGCGCGACACGCGCGAGAACGCGCGCTACAGCGTGGCGATGCTGCGCGAGTTGAACGTGACGCAGGTCGTGCTGGTGACGCACGGCTGGCACATGCCGCGCGCGCTGCGTGCCTTCCGCGACGAGGCCACGCTCAGCAAGGCGACTTGGGAGATCGTGCCGGCGCCGATGGGTCTCGCGCCGCCGATCGAACGCATGTCGCTGCGCTGGGTGCCATCGTCGGAGGGTTCACAGACTGGTGCGCGCAGTGCTGCGCGAGAAGCTGGCTGCTCTTTTCGGGGCCTGAAAAGACAAACCCCTCCAGCCTTTCAGCAGGAGGGGTGGGTGGCTTGCGCCACCTTTCGGGGCTCGAGAGATATGAAGTCCCGGGCTCCTTGGGCGCAGAGACTGCGCCGCTGGGTTTTGTCTTCATGGAAGACAACAGTATCTTGCGCTCGCGGCGCACGGGCCGCAAGCCAAGCTCTGCAATCGAAGACGCGGGCCTGATTGCCAACGCCCGCTTGACATTGCGCTATGTCGTCGATGAGGGTGAACGCAGCAGGGCGTCAGCGATCTTCTGCACGGCGCGCTGCACTTCGGGCGGCATGACGATCGCGCGGCCCCATTCGCGCTGCGTCTCGCCAGGCCACTTGTGGGTGGCGTCGAGGCCCATCTTGCCGCCCAGGCCACTCGTCGGCGAAGCGAAGTCGAGGTAGTCGATCGGCGTCTGATCGACGAGGGTCGTGTCGCGCACCGGATCGACGCGTGTGGTGATCGCCCAGACCACGTCCTTCCAGTCGCGGATGTTGACGTCGTCGTCGGTGACGACGATGAACTTGGTGTACATGAACTGGCGCAGGAAGCTCCACAGGCCGAACATCACGCGCTTGGCGTGGCCCGGGTAGGCCTTCTTGATGGCGATCACCGCCATGCGGTAGGAGCAGCCTTCAGGAGGTAGATAGAAGTCGGTGATCTCCGGAAACTGCTTTTGCAGCAGCGGCACGAAGACTTCGTTCAGCGCCATGCCGAGCACGGCCGGCTCGTCGGGCGGCTTGCCGGTGTAGGTCGAGTGGTAGATCGGATCGCGCCGGTGCGTCATTCGGTCGATGCGAAACACCGGGAACCAGTCCTGCTCGTTGTAGTAGCCGGTGTGGTCGCCGAACGGGCCTTCGAGCGCGTGAAGGTAGCCGCCGCGCTCCATCAGTCTGATGCCGGCTTCGCTTTCGCCGGTGTAGCCGGGCGCGGCCACCGGGATGTGCCCTTCGAGCACGAACTCGGCGCTGGCCGGTGCCTGCAAGCGGTGCTCGGCGGGGCCGACCGCGGTGTCCACCACCTCGGTGCGGGCACCGCGCAAGAGGCCGGCGAACTGGTACTCGGAGAGCGTGTCGGGCACCGGCGTCACCGCGCCGAGGATCGTCGCCGGATCGGCGCCGAGCGCCACCGCGATCGGGAAGGGCTCGCCCGGATGCGCCAGCGCGAAGTCGCGAAAGTCGAGCGCGCCGCCGCGATGCGCCAGCCAGCGCATGATGACTTCGCGCCGGCCGATGACTTGCTGGCGGTAGATGCCCAGGTTCTGCCGCGTGCGGTGCGGGCCGCGCGTGATGACCAGGCCCCAGGTGATGAGCGGGCCGGCGTCGCCCGGCCAGCAGGTCTGCACCGGCAGTTCGCCCAGATCGATCTCGTCGCCGGAGCGCACGACATCCTGGCATGGCGCCGATCGCACCCGATCGGGCTTCATGTCCCACACCGCCTTGACGAGCGACATCAGCCGCCCCGCGTCCTTCAGGCCCTTCGGCGGCTCCGGCTCCTTCAGCCGCGCCAGCACGTGACCGATTTCACGCAGGCCTTGCAGGCTGTCGGCGCCCATGCCGAGCGCAACTCGTCGAGTCGTACCGAATAAATTGAGCAGCGCCGGAATTTTGTAACCTACTGGATTGGTAACCAGTAGTGAGGGGCCGCCGGCGCGCAGCACTTGGTCAGCGAGCGCTGTCATTTCGAGCCTCGCCGCCACGGGTTCAGCCACGCGCACCAGCTCGCGCTGCCGTTCGAGTTGGCCGATGAAGTCGCGCAGGTCTTTGTATCTCATTCAAAATCAATCTGGTTTCTTGTTTTTAAAGACTTGACCGGTTATTAGGGCGCTTTCTAGAATCTGTGCTGATTCGAAATGCAAGGGTTAACCCGCGTCCGATGAGCTGTGGAAGCAGGACGCGCCGCTGCCAGCCGAGCCGCCCACCGGGTGTGCCGGCCGATTATGTCCGTCGGACCGCAACGCCTTCACCGCTCGGTGGGGCGCGTTTCGGCGGCGTGAAAGGGACTCGATGACAGCGATTCGATGGATGAACCGAGTTCGCATTGCGTGCGGCGTGTTCGTGCGCGACGTTGGCAACGGCCTGCTCGAGGTCAGCCACAACGGCCTGGCGTTCGTCGGCCTTGCGGTGGTTGCCCTGGTGGCCTTCGTCGCCGGGCAGAGTGATCTGCGCCATACGTTAGAGACAACGGCTTTGGGCTGGCTCAAGGAGCGGCACGAAGTGCGCGCCGAGAGCGAAGGCAACTTCCTCGTGGCCGCGGCCGAGCCCGATGCCGTGGCCCGCGCCACGGCAGTCAACCCGGGCGATCTGCCGCGTCAGCAGGCGGCCGTCGCAACCTGGCTGTCGCGCCGCTACAAGGTCGCGCCGGAGCCGGTGAGCCGCATCGTCCAGGAGGCGTGGCACCTGGGGCAACGCGCCAAGCTCGACCCGACGCTGATCCTTGCCGTGATGGCCATCGAGTCGAGCTTCAATCCGTTTGCGCAGAGCCCCGTCGGCGCACAGGGCCTGATGCAGGTGATGACGCGTATCCACGACGACAAGTACGAGCGTTTCGGCGGCAACCACGCCGCGTTCGACCCGCTGACCAACCTGCGCGTCGGTGTGCAGGTGCTGCGCGACTGCATCGCGCAGGCCGGCAGCGTCGAGGGCGGTCTCAAGTACTACGTCGGCGCGGCCAATCTGCCCGACGATGGCGGCTATGCCGCCAAGGTGCTGGGCGAGCAGTCGCACCTGAAGCAGGTGGCGGCCGGGCGCCAGGTGGCGGTGACGGTGCCGCAGGCCGCACCGCGGCCGGCGGCGGAGGCGCCCCCTGGCCCGGCTGCGACCGGTCAGACGGCGTTGGAGCGCGTCGCGCTGACACTGAGCGCGCCCCGCTAAACTGCGAACCCTGCGCGACTGGCGATAAGGGCGCGGCCGGGACAACCGGCCCGGTAGCCCGAGGTGGGTCACCACCGGGAAGCGCAGGCGACGTCGGCGATTTTGTTCCGGCGGCCGCGTCCGCCGTTCGCCTGGGCAGCCCTCCGACCGACCCTGCCGCGTGAAGGCAGCGTCGCCCGTGAAGGCCCATCGTTTTCCGATGAGGACTGCCAGCCATGTTCGACAAGACCCGCCACACCCTCGCCACCGTCGACCCCGAAATCTCGGCCGCGATCGACGCCGAGAACCGCCGCCAGGAAGAGCACATCGAGCTCATCGCCAGCGAGAACTACACCTCGCCCGCCGTGATGGCCGCGCAGGGCTCCCAGCTCACCAACAAGTACGCCGAGGGCTACCCCGGCCGCCGCTACTACGGCGGCTGCGAGCATGTCGACGTTGTCGAGCAGCTTGCGATCGACCGCTGCAAGCAGCTCTTCGGCGCGAAGCACGCCAACGTGCAGCCCAACTCGGGCTCGCAGGCGAATCAGGCCGCGTTCATGGCGCTGCTCAAGCCGGGCGAGACCTTCCTCGGCATGTCGCTGGCCGAAGGCGGCCACCTGACGCACGGCTCGCCGGTGAACCAGTCGGGCAAGTGGTTCAAGGTGTTGAGCTACGGCCTGACGGCCGACGAAGCGATCGACTACGCGCAGGTCGAGCGCCTGGCACAGGAGCACAAGCCCAAGCTCATCCTCGCCGGCGCCTCGGCCTATGCGCTGCACATCGACTTCGAGCGCTTCGGCCGCATCGCCAAGAGCGTGGGCGCGTTCCTCATGGTGGACATGGCGCACTACGCCGGCCTCGTCGCCGCGGGCGTGTACCCGAACCCGGTGCCGCATGCCGACGTGGTGACCTCGACCACGCACAAGAGCCTGCGCGGCCCGCGCGGCGGCATCATCCTTTGCAACGACGACGAGATCGCCAAGAAGATCAACAGCGCGATCTTCCCCGGCATGCAGGGCGGGCCGCTGATGCACGTCATCGCCGGCAAGGCGGTGGCCTTCAGGGAAGCGCTCGATCCGTCGTTCAAGGCCTATCAGCAGCAGGTCGTGGCCAACGCGCAGGCGATGGCGCAGACGCTGATCGCGCGCGGCCTGCGCATCGTCTCCGGCCGCACCGAAAGCCACGTCATGCTGGTCGACCTGCGGCCCAAGGGCATCACCGGCAAGGACGCGGAAAGCGTGCTCGGCCGCGCCCACATCACCTGCAACAAGAACGGCATCCCGAACGATCCGCAAAAGCCGATGGTCACGAGCGGCATCCGCCTGGGCTCGCCGGCGATGACGACGCGCGGCTTCAAGGAAGAGCAGGCGCGCCAGACTGCGCACCTGATCGCCGACGTGCTCGACGCGCCGAGCGACGAGAAGGTGATCGAGGCGGTGCGCACGAAGGTCGCCGCCTTGACGCGCGACTTCCCCGTGTATACCGACTGACGCCAGTCGCTGCGCCGCGTCCGAGGGCGTCAGGCCGCTTGGGCGCCCGGCGCCGCCGATGCGCTGCCCGTTCTGCTCTCACGAAGAAACGCAGGTCGTCGAGACCCGCGAGTCCGACGAGGGCGACGTCATCCGGCGGCGTCGCCGCTGCACGCATTGCGACAAGCGCTTCACCACCTACGAGCGGCCGGAGATCGCGCTGCCGCAGGTGGTCAAGCGCGACAGCACGCGCGACGAGTTCGACGAGAACAAGCTGCGCGGTTCGATGATGCTGGCACTGCGCAAGCGCCCGGTCAGCGTCGAGCAGGTCGAAGCGGCGATCGAGCGCATCAAGGACAAGCTGCTCACCGGCGGCGCCAAGGAAGTGGCATCGACCCGTCTCGGTGAACTCGTGATGCGCGAGTTGAAGCGCATCGACAAGGTTGCCTACGTGCGCTTCGCGTCGGTGTACCGCAGCTTCGAGGATGTCGACGAGTTTCGCCAGCTCATACGCGACATCTGAATCGCCGGCAAGCTCCCCCTCGCGGGCGAGCGGGTTTGTCCGTCCCTGAATTCCCCCCAAAGGGGGAAAGTCGCCATGAGGACCGCTGCCTAAAGTTCCTTCCACACCAACCGGAGGAACGACGATGAGCAGCATGAAGACCCTGAAGCCGCAACAGCAACGCGGCGTGTCGATGATCGAAGCCTGCATGGTCCTGGCCATCGCCGGCATCCTGGCCGGCAGCGCGCTGCCGGCCTTCAAGGAGAACCTCGACAAGCGCCAGGTCGAAGGCGTGTCCTCCGAAGTGCGCACCGATCTGGTCTACGCCCGCAGTGAAGCCGTGGCGCGCAACGAGGGCGTGCGCGTCAGCTTCTACAACGGTGCCGTGGGGCGCTGCTACGTCGTCCACACCGGCCACCGCGCCGATTGCAGCTGCGACGGCAGCGGCGCACCCGCGGTCTGCAGCGGCGGCGCCGTGGCGCTGAAGACGGTCAGCGAGTCGCGCGGCGCGCGGCTCGTCGCCAACGTCTCCTCGCTGCGCTTCGACCCGACGAACGGCACCACCTCGCCCACCGGCACGATCTGCACCGTGCCGGCGAACGGCAAAGCGGTGCACAACGTGGTCAACCTGATGGGCCGCGTGCGCACCTGTTCGCCGGCGGTTGCAGGCGCGCCCTGCGCCCCCTGTTGATTCCGGCACGGCTTCAGCCGCGAGCTTCTTCGAGTGATCGCCGTGCGATGAGGGACCCTGACCCGTGCCGAGCCACTCACGTATCCGGCTATCTTTGATCTGACTCGGTAAAGAACAGCTCGACGCTCGCCGTCGTCCACGTTGCGACGCCTGTGCCGAAGAAGTCCTTATCTTCAGTCCAGATCGCGCAATCGGCCGACAGGGCACAAGCCAACACCGGCCAGTCTTCGCGATCGCGTGGTCCGATGCGCGCCAGCGCCTGGTCCCTGAACGGCAAGTACGATTCGGCGGCTACAGGCACGATCACGCGGCCCAGGGCTTGCAACTTTTCGAGCGCCGCTTGAATCGCCTCGGCCGACTTGCCGCGCTTGGCCAGCACCGTGGGCAGGTGCTCTCGCGCTTCGTCAAAGGCGATGTCAGGTGCGAGGAACGTCGCTTGCGCGGCGTGAGCGGCGAGAAGTTCCGGCACGCGGCTGCCGAGCACCGCGCGCACCAGGATGTTGGCGTCGAGGACGATGGTGCGAACGGTCATGAATTCATCGCCGCTTGCGCCTTGGCGCCGCTCTGCGCTCGGCATTGAAATCCGTCACCAGCGCGTCGACCTCGTCTTCGCCGAGTGGCATCACTGCTTTCAACTTGGCGCTGGCCTGCTGAAGCGCCAGCAAGTCCGCCTGCGAGGGCCCAGGCGTCGGAATGAAGATGCCTACAGTCTGGCCGTGACGCGTTACGGCCACCGGTTTGTCTGATGCGATGTACTCGGCCAGTCCTGCGCGAAATTCGCGGATGCCGACTTTCGTGGTTTCCATAGCTCGCTCCGGTCTGAAGATTCAGTGATTCGGCCTCATTGTGTCTCATGGTGTACACACTTGCAAGCCGTCGCACTTGCACGAACCCAGTCGGCCGCAAGTTGCGGCGGGCGAGCGGGTTTGTCCGTCCCTGAATTCCCCCCAAAGGGGGAAAGTCGCCACGAGGACCGCTGCCTAAAGTTCCTTCCACACCAACCGGAGGAACACGAGATGAGCAGCAGCAACCAGACCCTGAAGCAGCAGCAACGCGGCGTGTCGATGATCGAGGCCTGCATGGTCCTGGCCATCGCCGGCATCCTGGCCGGCAGCGCGCTGCCGGCCTTCAAGGAGAACCTGGACAAGCGCTCGATCGAAGGCGTGTCCTCCGAAGTGCGTACCGATCTGGTCTACGCCCGCAGCGAAGCCGTGGCGCGCAACGAGGGTGTGCGCGTCAGCTTCTACAACGGGGCCGCGGGGCGCTGCTACGTCGTCCACACCGGCGCCCGCGGCGATTGCAGCTGCGACGGCAGCGGCGCTCCTGCGGTCTGCAGCGGCGGCGCGGTGGCGCTGAAGACGGTCAGCGAGTCGCGCGGCGTACGGCTCGTGGCCAACGTCTCTTCGCTGCGTTTCGATCCGACCAACGGCACCACCAGCCCCACCGGCACCGTCTGCACCGTGCCGGCGAACGGCAAAGCGGTGCACAACGTGGTCAACCTGATGGGCCGCGTGCGCACCTGTTCGCCGGCTGTTGCCGGCGCTCCCTGCGCCCCCTGCTGATCGGGGGTCCAGGCGCGGCGCCGCGACGAACGGGCGGCGCGGCGCGATTGGCGGCGCGACTCGGGGGGTGTGGCGGAGCGTGACGGATTTCATATCGCGCCATGCATTCCGTCACGCATCGAAGCCCCAGCCGCCACGCCATCGGCGGGTTCACGCTGATCGAGTTGATGGTGGTGGTCGTCGTGATCGCTGTCCTGGCGGCGGTTGCGCTGCCCGCATTCATAGACTCCGTGCGCAAGAGCCGCCGCGCGGATGCGATCACCGAACTCAACAGAGTGACTCAGGCGCAGGAGCGCTGGCGAGCGAACAATCCAAACTACAACAATGCGGACGTGAGTTCCGCCGCGACCGGTTTGCGGCTGGTGGGGGGAAACACGGTTGCGGTTACCTACAACTTGAGCAGCGGCTACTACGCCATAGCCATTGGGACCACGTTGTCCGCAACGGGTTACGTGGCCACTGCCACCGCTGCAGGTGCGCAGGCCAGTGACACGAACTGCGCTGTGCTTCGGTTGATCGTGGCCGGCGGCAGCGTTGATAACTGGGCTGGGTCGAGCGTAGCCACCTTGGCCAACGCGGCGACCAATGCGACTGCTCGGAAGTGCTGGAACCGCTGATGACGAATCGGAGTTCTCAAAGCGGCTTCACGATCATCGAACTGATGGTTGTGGTGGTGATCGCGGCGATCCTTCTGGTCATCGCTGCGCCGTCGTTCCTGTCAACGCTGGCGAAGAGGCGGCTCGAAGGTGCGGCAGCGGAGCTGGTCAACGACATCCAGTACGCCCGCAGCGAAGCTGTCCAGAGGAACGCGGCGGTCGGGGTTGTCGTCCAGACGGGGTGCTACACGATTTATGTCGTGGGCACCACCGCTGCGACCGCCTGCGCAGACGCATCGCTCGGCACTGGCGCCACGCGGCTGAAGGCGGTTCAGGCCAGCACGGGCATCAGTCTGAATATCGTGCCGATCACCGCCGGGAATGCCTTCATTGCGTTTGAACCCGTTCGTGGACTCGCGATCGACGCCGTCACCGGCACGGTCGATCTGTCCGGCTATGTCGACGTGACGAGCAGTGCCGGCAACTGGCAGGTTCGAAACCTGGTGACCCGGGTCGGCCGCGTCAAGTCGTGCAGCCCGAATGGAACCGTTGCCCTTTTGGCAACCGATTGCTCGTAGGGGGATGCGCGCGGTGAATCGAATGCAACTTCGGCGGGAGCAACGCGGCCTTTCGGTCGTCGAGCTCATGGTCGGCCTGGCCGTCGGACTGTTCGTCGTCGGTGGCGCGGTCAAGTTGTTCGTGGATTACGTCGTGGCCAACAAGCGCCAGATGGTGCAGACACGCGTCAACCAGGAAATCCGTGCAGCAGCCGACATCGTCACCAGGGACTTGAGACGCGCAGGCTACTGGGAGAACGCGGCGGCTGGCATTGCGGCCAGCAATCCCTATGCCGCTGCATCGCAGCCCAACGCGAGCGAGATCACCTACGCCTACGCGCGCGACAACAACAACGTGATGGACAACAACGAACGAGTGGGTTTCCGGCGGCAGGTGGTCGGCGGCGTTGGGGTCCTCCAGGTGCAGGACGGTCTCAACAATTGGCAGGCGATCACCGACCCCGGCACGCTGAACGTGACGGCCTTCACCGTCGCTGCGGCCGCATCGGGCCTGGTGAACGACATGTCCAAGTACTGCCCGTGCCTGTACAAGCTGACCTGTACAGCGGCTGACATGACGGATCCGACAAGGAACCCGGCGGGACCGCGAACGATGACCATCACAAGCTACCAAGTCGCGCTGACAGGGCAAGCCGTCGGCGATCCCGATGTCGTTCGCACGATCACCGAGGACGTGCGTGTACGCAACCCGGTGCTGACCGGCGGCTGCCCTACGCCCTGACATGAATCGAAAGACGGACATGACCACACGCCATCGTCAACGCGGCGCCGCGGCCCTTGCCTCGGCGCTGGTGCTGTTGTTCGGAGTGACCCTGGTGGCGTTCTTCGCCAACCGCACCATGATTTTCGAGCAGCGGACGTTCGGCGAACCAATACCGAGCGACCAGGGCATTCGAGCTGGCGGATGCCGGGCTCGAGTGGGCTATGGCGCGCCTGAATGACTCATTGACGATGACTGCAGGCAGCTGTGTGCCAGCAGTCGGAACCGGGCTGCTGTCGTTCCGCGACCGCTATGCACGTCCGGTGCTTGCCGACGCCACGCACCCGACCGGCTGGTTCAACCCCGTGGGCCCGGGAACCTATCCCGGATGTGAGATCAACCCCGCCTCGGGCGCCTTGGCGTGCGGCTGCCCCGCAGTGGGCGGGGGCGCGGCGACACTGGCGACGGCTGCGTTTCCCAGGTTCCGAGTCCAGTTCAACGCCATTGCCGGAGATCCGACCTCTTTGGAGGTCATCTCGCGCGGTTGCACGAGTACTGATCCTTGCGATCCGAACCAGGCCATCTCGTCCGCCACCGACGCGACTGCTATCGCTCGGGTCGTCATGAAGATCGTACCGACCTTCCCTGGCGGAGGCCCCAGGGCGGGTTTGGTCAGTGGATCGACCACGGTAGTGAGCGGCAGCTTGAATGTCGTCAATACCGACACCCGGACCAACGGCATCACCATCAATTCGGGCAGCGCTGTTGACCTTTCAGGCGGCGGCGTGACTGTCGTCACTTTGCCGGGAACGCCCGCCGCGGCCTCCATCCTCGACAACGACCCGACGCTGCTGCAACTCACGAACGCCGATGCCAGCGGCGAGTTGTTCTTCATGAGCTTCCTCGGGACCGGATTCAACGACTACAGATCCAATCCCTTGACTGTGGTGATCAGCGCGGGCGGCGCCAACAATGCGGCGGGTCGCACCTGCTCCGGCGCGATCGACTGCGGCAGCGCCGTCTCCTACTGGATCGATCGCGGCTACACGCAGTTCTGGGTAGCACCCGACGTGACCTTCAACAACTCGAACATGCCCAGCACGACCGGTGGCACGCTCGGCACTGCCACCAAGCCTGTCGTCGTGGCGACGCCGGGGCAATTCACGACGACGGGCAGCATTACGGCCTACGGTGTCTTCTATGCGGCGTCGGCGACTGCCGTCGATGATCTGACGTTGGCGGGTGGCGGCAACTCGACGATCTTCGGATCTCTGATCACCCGCGGCGACTTCGCGCGCACCGGCAACGGCAACATCACCATCGTTCCCCGATCGGGTTTGTTCGGCGAGCCCAGCCGACCGGGCGGGTTGATGGTTCCGGTACCTGGCAGCTGGCGAGACAAAGCAACCTCTTACTAGTCAAGCAAGACGAGGGGCGCGACCGCGCTTCTGGTCACATCGCGATTTCGGAGCATCGAATATGCGTCATCACAGCAACAATAGGTTTGGTCCTCGCCGTCTGGGCCGAGGGTTCAGCCTGGTCGAGGCCCTGGTTGCTCTGCTGATCGTCAGCTTCGGCATGCTGGCCATCGCGAGCTTTCAGTTGACGCTGGCGCGCAGCGCGGACGTCGCCAAGCAGCGCTCCGAAGCCACGCGCCTGGCACGGCAGAAGATGGAGCAGTTGCGCGCCTATGCGAGGGTCGAGACCCACGCGGGGACGCCACACATCGTCAACTACACCGACGATGTGGTGAGCAGCACGGCTGCCGAAGTCATCTCCACCAATGCCGCCTTCTCGCGCACCTGGGTAGTCACGCCGAACGGCACGGATAGCGAGCGGTGGATCAACGTGATGGTCGATTGGACCGATCGCGGCGGCGCTCCTCAGCGCGTTCAGTTGTTTTCCGTGATCTCGAAATACGATCCCCAGGATCTTGGTGCGTTGGCTGCTTACGTACCCGGGTCTGTCGGCAGTCAGCTCAGACCGAAGAGGCGCAACATCAACGTTCCATATCCCGCCGTCAATCTGGCCTCTTGCCCGACGGGTACTGGTGCGTGCAGCGCATTCACACCGCCACCGGGCAACGTGATTTACGTGTTCGACAACGACTCCGGCAATATCCGGGGCAGTTGCACCCCCGTCGCGTACACCATCGCATCCTTTTCGGGTACCGGGACGACGGTGACGATCACGACGGCGCTCGCGCATGGGTTCGGCGCCGGCGATCAGGCCACCATCGCCGGTGCTGCGGCGGCGTTCAACGGCACTTTCAGCGTCACAGGCGCGCCGTCGACGACCACATTCACCTACACGGTTGCAACGGCATTTGCATCGACGACCACGGGAACCGGCGGCTCGGCCACCAAGGTGGTCG
This sequence comes from uncultured beta proteobacterium, assembly GCA_963738605.1. Taxonomy (GTDB): domain Bacteria; phylum Pseudomonadota; class Gammaproteobacteria; order Burkholderiales; family Burkholderiaceae_C; genus CADEEN01. The sequence goes on along the minus strand of CAVTXG010000001.1, from coordinate 36,838 downwards.
CGCTGACGGAGGGCATCAGCCTGAGCGCGGTGCCCGGCCTGACCTGCATCGACATAAGCGCCTACCTGCTCTCCGGCTACGTGCGGTTCGACACTTCCAACAACCCGACCGGCAACGAACCAGGCAACCCAGGCGCGAGCAACAACACGATGCCGCTGAATGCGACGACCCCGCTGAGCCTGGATACGTCCAATTTCAGCGCGACGGGTACGCCTTCGATGACCTGCTACGCCCAGCAGCAGAAGGTTGTGACGACGAACTCGACGGCGGTCTCGATCAGCTCCGTTTCGCGCAGCGGCAGCACGGTGACGGTAAATGCGACAGGGCATGGCAACGTCACCGGCGATATTGTGGCTGTCAACGAGGTGAATCCGGCGGCCTTCATCGGCGCGTTCACGGTCACGAGCGCGACCGCGAACTCGTTCACCTACACGCTGCCGCCACCGTCGCCCGCTGCCACGTCGGGACACGGGTGGCTACGTTAAAAAGGTTGAGCGCCTGACCATTCCCGAGACCTCGAACGTGACGGGATATTCCACCGTGGTGGCCAGGTTCGTGTCCTATGCCTGCGTCGTGACCCCGGTCAATCATGACGGAAGTACCTCGACTCCCGATCGGTGGTGGGGCCGGGTGACGCTCAACGCCAACGGTTGGAACATCGGCAACGGCAGCTCTGACTTCCGCATCTGTCGCTATTCCGCCGACCACAATGGGAGCGGGACGACATCCAACAGTGAGCATCCGCTCTGGTATCGAGCCGTCACCAGTGCGTTGGACAGCCAGAACTATCTGGTCGTGCAGGGCAACCGCGCGTGCCCGACCGACTCGGCGCAGAACTTTGGTTCACCGTTCAACGCCTCGGACGACACCACGATCATCCATCAGCCAAGCGGCAATCGCTCGGCGTATGAGCCTGCTGCGACCGGCACGGACATCCTGATGGATTGAGGCCGTCACTTGGCACTCGAGTCGCCGGCTGATGCGCCGCAAGGCGCATCAGCATCCGCCGCGCTGTTTTCGATAGGTTTGAGCGAACCGAACCCGCGCGTCGGCTGTGTGGTCGTGGGTGCCGATGACCTCACCCTCGGCATCGGCCACACCCAACGCGCCGGCGACGCCCACGCCGAAGTCATGGCCCTGCGCGAGGCCGGGTCGCGCGCCCGCGGCGCGACCGCCTACGTCACGCTCGAACCCTGCTCGCACCACGGCCGCACGCCGCCTTGCTGCGATGCACTGATCGCCGCCGGCGTCGCCAAGGTGCTCGTCGCGATCGAGGACCCGAACCCACAGGTCGCCGGTGGCGGCATCGCGCGGCTCCGCGCCGCGGGCATCGAGGTCGAAGTGATCGGCGGCGAGTGGGGCCGTGCCTCGCGCGAACTCAACATCGGTTTCTTCTCGCGCATGCAACGCGGCCGGCCCTGGGTGCGCATGAAGGTGGCGGCCTCGCTCGACGGCCGCACTGCGCTCGCAGACGGCACGAGCCAGTGGATCACCGGCGATGCCGCGCGTGCCGATGGTCACGCCTGGCGCAAGCGCGCGGGCGCGGTGCTGACGGGCATCGGCACCGTGCGCGAGGACGATCCGCGCCTCGATGTGCGCTTCGTGCCGACCGACGTGCAGCCGCTGCGCGTGGTGGTCGATTCGCGGCTCGAGATCGCACCCACGGCGCGCGTGCTCCGGCCGCCGGGCAGAGCGTTGATCTACACGACGAGCAACGACCCAGCGCGCATTGCCGCGCTTGCATCCGATGCGGTCGAGGTTGCCGCACTGCCCGCCGACGCCAACGGCAAGACCGATCTCGCCGCGATGCTCACCGACCTCGCAACCCGCGAAATCAACGAGCTGCACGTCGAAGCCGGCGAGAAGCTCAACGCCTCGCTGCTGCGCGCCGGTCTCGTCGACGAGCTGCTGCTCTACATCGCACCGCGCTTGTTGGGCGACGGCCGCGCCATCGCCGCGCTCGGTGCACTCGGTTCGCTGGCCGCGAGCTTCGACTTCGAGTTCATCGAAGTCGAGCGCGTCGGCGCCGATCTGCGCCTGCGCCTTCGACCACCCGGCCGCGCCGAGTTCGGCGACGGCCATCCGCGCTGAGCCCGGGTTCAGGCTGCGCTAGAGTCTCCGTGTGGCGCCCACGATCGTTCGCGATGGTCAGTTCCGGCTATTCTTCTTCTCGCGCGAGGAAACTCGCATCCACGTGCACGTCGCTCACCCGGACGGCGAAGCGAAGTTCTGGTTGACGCCGACAGTACACTTGGCCGTCAATGTTGGCTTGTCGGCCACCCAGGTCCGACAAGCCCAGGCAGTGGTCGAGTCGCATCTGCTGGAGATTCAGGATGCTTGGCGCCGTCACTTTGGAGGTTGAAGTCACGCACGTGTCCAAGCACGGGTTCTGGTTGCTGCTGGGCAACGAGGAACTCAGCGTTTCATTCGCGCAGTTCCCATGGTTCAGGGCGGCGACCATCGAGCAACTGTCCGACGTTCAGCGTCCGACCGAGAACCATCTGTACTGGCCGCAGATCGACGTTGATCTGTCCGTCGAGTCCATTCGCGATCCATCGGCCTTTCCGTTGATCTCCAAGACGGCAGCCTGACTGGCGAGACCCGCGCCGCGGCGTGATGGCGAGGTGGCGTGCACCGCGCCACCTACAATTCATGCCCCATGCCGATCTCCCCCGTCCCCGAACTCGTCGCCGAACTCGCCGCCGGCCGCATGGTCGTGCTCGTCGACGAAGAGGATCGCGAGAACGAGGGCGATCTGGTGCTCGCGGCCGATCACGTCACGCCCGAAGCCATCAACTTCATGGCCAGGCAGGGCCGCGGCCTGATCTGCCTGACGCTGACGCGCGAGCGTTGCGAGCGGCTGCGCCTGCCGATGATGGCCAAGAACAACGGCACCAAGTTCGGCACCGCGTTCACGGTCTCGATCGAAGCCGCGCAGGGCGTCACCACCGGCATCTCGGCGGCCGATCGCGCGCGCACCGTGCAAGCCGCAGTGGCGCGCGATGCGAAACCCGAAGACATCGTCCAGCCCGGCCACATCTTCCCGATCCAGGCGCAGGACGGCGGCGTGCTGATGCGCGCCGGCCATACCGAAGCCGGCTGCGATCTGGCCGCGATGGCCGGCCTCACGCCCGCGGCCGTGATCTGCGAGGTGATGAAGGACGACGGCTCGATGGCGCGCCTGCCCGACCTCGAAGTCTTCGCGCGCCAGCACGGCCTGAAGATCGGCAGCATCGCCGCGTCTGATCCAGCACCGCAGCCACAACGAATCGATGATCGACCCGCTCGGGCACGCGCGAACTCGCCACCGCCTACGGCCCGTTTGTCTGCACGGCCTATCGCGATCGCAGCTGGGGTGGCGTGCACCTGGGCCTTGTCGCTCGGGCAGTGGAGCGAAGCACGACGAAGTGCCGGTGCGCGTGCACGAGCCGCTGTCGGTGATGGATCTGCTCGACACCGCCGGCAGCTCGCACTCGTGGCCGCTGCCCGCGGCGCTGGCCGCGCTGCAGCGCCACGGCCGCGGCGTCGCGGTGCTGCTCAACGCCGGTGCCGATGCGCAGGCGCTGATCGGCCGCATCGTGCCCGCCGCTGTCGCGCCGCGCGCAGCGGCCGCCGGCAACATGGACCTGCGCACCTACGGCGTCGGTGCGCAGATCCTGCGCCACCTCGGCGTGCGCCGCATGAAGCTGCTGGGCGCGCCGCGGCGCATGCCCAGCATGACCGGCTACGGCCTCGAAGTCACCGGCTTCGTCGCACCCAACGAGATGATGAGGTAATCGAGCGATGCAGGACGCGGACACCGGCAGCACCACGAAGGTACTCAAGGAAATCGACGGCGACGGCCTGCACATCGCCGTCGTGCGCGCGCGCTTCAACGACGCCGTGACGCGCAAGCTCGAAGAAGCCTGCGTGGCCGAACTCGGCGTGCTCGGCGTCGCCGCCAAGCACATCACCAAGGTCGAGGTGCCCGGCGCGCTGGAGATCGCGCTGGCGTGCAAGGCCCTGGCCGACAGCGACGAGTACGACGCGCTGGTGGCGCTGGGCTGCGTCATCCGCGGCGAGACCTACCACTTCGAACTTGTCGCCAACGAAAGCGCCAGCGGGCTGACGCGCGTCGCGCTCGATCACCTGGTGCCGATCGCCAACGCGATCCTGACGGTGGACAACGAAGCGCAGGCCTGGGCCCGCGCCGAAGACAAGGGCCGCGACGCGGCGCGCGTGGCCGTCGAGATGGCGAACCTGCTGGAAGACCTCTGACTTTGGCCACGTCACGCAAGGCCACGGCTGCCAAGTCGCAGCGCCGCCGCTCGCGCGAACTCGCGTTGCAGGGCCTGTACCAATGGCTCGTTGCCGGCGGCGATGTCGACGCCATCGATGCGCAGATGCGCGAGCACGAAGGCTATGCCAAGGTCGATGGCCTGCACTTCGACGCGCTGCTGCGCGGCTCGATCGAGCAGGCCGCCGCGCTCGATGCGGCGTTGGCCAAGCATGTCGATCGCAAGACGACCGAGCTGTCGCCGATCGAACATGGCGTGCTGATGATCGGCGCCTACGAGCTGGCGCATTGCCTGGACATTCCGTACAAGGTGGCGATCAACGAAGCCGTCGAGCTGGCCAAGGCCTACGGCGGCACCGACGGCCACAAGTACGTCAACGGCGTGCTCGACAAGGTGGCGGGGGATCTGCGGCCGGCGGAAGTCAAGGCCGTGCGCGGCGCGGCGTGAAAACCAGATCGTGAAGACAGCCGCCCGGCTCGACCACATCGAGCCCTTCTACGTGATGGAGTGCGCCAAGGCCGCGGTCGAGATCGCGCACGGCCCCTTGTGCGATCCGGCGCGCGGCGGCCGGCCGATGATCTTCCTGAACATCGGCGAGCCCGATTTCACGGCCGCGCCGCGCGTGGTCGAGGCCGCGACGCGCTGCATGGCCGAGGGCCGCACGCAGTACACGCAGGCCACCGGCCTGCCGCGACTGCGCGAGGCGATCGCGCGCTGGTACATGCAGCGCTTCGGGCTGGACATCGCGGCTGAGCGCATCGTCGTCACCGCGGGCGCGTCGGCGGCGCTGCAGCTCATCACCGCCGCGCTGGTCGACGAGGGCGACGAGGTGCTGATGCCCGACCCGAGCTATCCGTGCAACCGCCACTTCGTCGCCGCTGCCGGCGGCCGTGCGGTGCTGTTGCCCGCCGGCCCCGAGCACCGCTTCCAACTCGACGCCGACGCCGTGCGCGCAGCGTGGGGCGCACGCACACGCGGCGTGCTGCTGGCCTCGCCGTCGAACCCCACCGGCACCTCGATCGAGCGCAGCGAAATGCGCCGCATCGTCGAGTGCGTGCGCGAGCGCGGCGGCTTCACGCTGGTCGACGAGATCTACCTCGGCCTGTCGTACGACGAGGCCTTCGGCCACAGCGCGTTGGAGCACGGTGTCGGTCACGGCGACGACGTCATCGCCATCAACAGCTTCTCCAAGTACTTCGGCATGACCGGCTGGCGTCTCGGCTGGCTGGTGCTGCCGCTGTCGTTGGTGCCTGCCGTCGAGAAGCTGGCGCAGAACCTGTACATCTGCGCTTCGTCGATCGCGCAGGCACGCGGCGCTGGCCTGCTTCGAGCCCGAGTCGCTTGGCCGAGTACGAACGCCGCCGCGAGGCCTTTCGCGCGCGTCGCGACTTCATCGTGCCGGCGCTGGAACGCATCGGCCTGCCGGTGCCGGTGATGCCCGACGGCGCGTTCTATGCGTATGCCGACGTCAGCGCGCATGCCGGCAGCAGTTGGGATTTCTGCTTCGACCTGATGCGTCGCGCGCAAGTCGCACTCACGCCCGGACGCGACTTCGGCCGCGTGGCCGGCGAGCGCTACCTGCGCCTGTCGTTCGCCAGCGCCATGCCCGAGCTGCACGATGCGGCCGAGCGCCTGGCCGAGGTGCTGCGCCGCGGTTGAACGCCGGGCTGGCGCTGTGCAGTAATTCGCACGCCGCGCTGCCAGCGGCAACAATGCGTCAGCGCTGCTGCGACAAGCGTGTCGCCGTGCGGTATTTCTGACAGCCGTCAATGAGAGCCGCCGATAAGCTCCGACGCTGTGTTGAATCGACCCGCCAGCTCGCTGCGCTCGCGTCCCCCGAGGGAGCGTCAGTGGCTTCGGGCGGCCGAGTACCTCTGACATGACCCGCCCGCTGAAGAACGCCGACGCCGATGCCGGCAACGATGCCAGCTTCGCCGCCACCGTCGTCGAAGAACTCTTCGTCGACGCCGACGAAGGCGACAGCGAGCCCGCGCGCCGACCCCGGCGAGACCACGCTGCAGACGCATGCCGACGCTATCGCGCTGTCGGCCGCTACGAGCTCAAGCACCAGCTCGGCAGCGGCGGCCTGGGCGCGGTGCATGCAGCGCTCGATCCGCTGCTGTCGCGCCAGGTCGCGGTGAAGACGCTGCACGTCACGGGCCTGAGCGCCGACGCAGCGCGAGTGCGCTCGAGACGCAGTTGCTCGCCGAGGCGCGCGCCGCTGCCGGCCTGAACCATCCGCACATCGTCACCGTCTACGACGCCGGCCTCGCCGAGGAGGGCGTGTACATCGCGATGGAGCGCCTGCAGGGCAGCGACCTGCGCCACTTGCTGGCCGACGGCTGGCGGCCCGACGCGGTGCAGGCCGCGCGCATCGCCAAGCGCCTGGCCGACGCGCTGGCCTATGCGCATGGCAAGGGCGTGGTGCATTGCGACATCAAGCCGGCCAACATCTTCATGATCGGCCGTACGCAGCCCAAGGTGCTCGATTTCGGCATCGCGCGCGTGACGCGGCAGCGCAGCCGCGAAACGCAGTCGCCGACGCCGATCGGTGGACATCGACGCCGGCCTGCTCGACGCCGTGCCGCCGCCGAACTCGGCTCGCCCTACTACGTGTCGCCCGAACAGTTGCGGGGCGAAGCCGCTCGATGCGCGCGCCGATGTCTACGGCGTCGGCGTCGTGCTCTACGAAATGCTGACCGGCCAGCGCGCCTTCGGCGGCGACACGCTCGACGCCATCCGCCACGCGGTGCTCGAAAGCCGCGTGCCGCCGGCACACACCGTCAATCCGAAGTCGACGCCGCGCTGTCGGGCATCGTCGCGCGCGCGATGGCGCGCAAGCCCGGCGAGCGCTATCGCTCTGCGCGCCAACTCGCGCGCGCGCTGCGCAGCTGGATCAGCGAAGAGACCAACGGCCTAGCGCACAGCGCCGCAGCGCGCGGCGCGCGCGGCTGGGCCTGGTCTGCGGGAGCGACGCTCGCCGCGGTGCGGCCAGCGCGATGTGGTTGCTGCTGCCGGGCACGCCCCATCGCGACGGCAAGCACGACGAGAAGCCGCGCCAGCATGGCGGCTGCGCCGGCGGCAGCACCCGCGCCGAGTGCCGCGCCGGTTGTGATCGCCGCAGCGGCACCGATGCAAGAGCCGGTGCAGGCCGAACCTGCACCGGTCGTCGCCAGGCCGAGCGCCGAGCCCGTGCGAGCGGTGAAGAACGACAAGCCGAGGGCGAAAGCCGCCAAGCCCATCGCTGCGCCGACGGCGGCGCCCGCAGCGCCCGCGGCACCGCCGCCGCAAGGCAGGTGCAGCTCGCGGTCACGCCCCTGGGGCGATGTCGAAGTCGATGGCGCGCGTCAGGCACGACGCCGCCGCTGTCGCGTCTGACGCTGGCCGCCGGCACGCACCAGATCGTCGTGCGCAACGACGACTTCCCGCCCACAGCACCAGCGTCACCGTCAGCGAAGACAAGCCGGTGACGCTGCGCCACCGTTTCGAGGCCTGATGAACAGACTTCACGTTGCTTGCTGCCCTTGTCGCTGCTGGTGCTGGCCGGCTGCGCCACCAACCAGCCGGCCTCGCCGACGTGATGCAGCGCCCGGCCGAGCGGGCTCTGCTGGCCGGCATGCGCGCCTACGACGAAGGCCAGTACGCCGAGGCCGAGCGCGAACTCAAGGCGCGCTAGACACGGGCCTGGCCAGCGCCAAGGACCGCGCCAGCGCGCACAAACACCTGGCCTTCATCTACTGCACCAGCGAACGTGCACCGGCCGTGCGAAGCGGCGTTTCGCGAGGCGCGCAACGCCGATCCGCAGTTCGCGTTGAGCAAGGCCGAGACCGGGCATCCGCAGTGGGGTCCGGTGTACAAGAAGGTCGCTCGGCGGCCCGATAGCCCGGCCCCTGAGCGCCGGGCCGGGGCTCACAGGCTCGGCGGGGATAATGCGGCCGCATGCGCGACCGTTCGCGCACGCCGTGCGCGTCTATTGGGAAGACACTGACGCCGGCGGCGTCGTGTTCTACGCCAACTACCTCAAGTACTTCGAGCGTGCGCGCACCGAGTGGCTGCGCGCGGCCGGCTTTGGTCAGCAGCAGATGCGCAGCGAACTCGGGCTGATGTTCGTCGTCGCCGACACCGCGCTGCGCTACCTGCGGCCGGCGCGCCTGGACGATGAGTTGTCGATCACGGTCGAGCCCGAGGCGCCGCGGGGCGTTTCGCTCGGGCTGGCACAGTCGGCCTCGCGCGGCACCACCAGGCTCGTCGACAGCCGCATCACCATGGCTTGCGTCGACGCGGCAACCTTGCGTCCGCGACGCATTCCGAAACCCTGATCGAAGCACTGTTCGCGAGCGCTGCACGGCCGATCCGAAAGCGCTCGCTCCCCCTCGGGGGGACGGGCCACAGGCCCAAGGGGGCTCAATGACTCAGGACATGTCCATCATTTCGCTGGTGCTGCACGCCAGCTTCGTCGTGCAGCTCGTGATGGCCGGCCTGATGATCGTCTCGCTGATCAGCTGGACGGTGATCTTCGGCAAGCTGATCGGCCTGAAGACGGTGCGCGTCAAGAACGACGAGTTCGAGCGCGAGTTCTGGGCCGGCCGTCACCTCGGCGACCTCTACCAGGCGGCGAACAACAAGCCGGCGCAGACCAAGACCGCACCGATGGAGCGCATCTTCGCCTCGGGCATGCGCGAGTTCTTCAAGCTGCGCGAGAAGAAGCTCGACGCCGGCGTGCAGCTCGACGGCGCACGTCGCGCCATGCGCGCCAGCTTTCAGCGCGAGTTCGACGTGATCGAGAGCCACCTCAGCTTTCTCGGCTCGGTGGCGTCGGTGAGCCCCTATGTCGGCCTGTTCGGCACGGTCTGGGGAATCATGCATGCCTTCGTCGGCCTGTCGAACCTGCAGCAGGTGACGCTGGCCACGGTCGCACCGGGCATCGCCGAGGCGCTGGTGGCCACCGCCATCGGCCTGTTCGCCGCGATTCCGGCGGTGATCGCCTACAACCGCTTTGCGCGCGACATCGACCGCATCGCGATCCAGCTGGAGACCTTCATCGAGGAGTTCTCCAACATCCTGCAGCGCAACGCCGGAACGTCCTGATCATGGCTGTTCCCATCGCCCGCGCCGCCCACGGCCGCCGCCGCGGCATGAACGAGATCAACATGGTGCCGTTCATCGACGTGATGCTGGTGCTGCTGATCATCTTCATGGTCAGCGCGCCGCTGATCACCACCGGCGTGGTCGATCTGCCGAGCGTCGGTTCGTCCAAGGCGCGGCCGCAGTCGGTGATCGAGCTGGTCGTCGGGCTCGATGAGCGCGTCAAGCTCAAGGTCGATGGCCAGGCCGAGCCGCAGCCGGTGTCGATGGCGCAACTGGCTGCGCGCGTCAAGCAGGCGCAAAAGGGCGTGGCCGAGACGCCGGTGGTGATCTCGGCCGAGAAGTCGGTGAAGTACGAGGCCGTCGTGAGGGTGATGGATGCGCTGCAGAAGGCCGGCGTGCAGCGTGTCGGCCTGTCGGTGAAGCAGGGCGTTTGATGGCGATGGCTTCGACCTTCGCACAGAACCGGCCGCCGCGCCCGGGCGGCATGGGACGCGGCGCGATGCTGGCGCTGCTGGTGCACGGCGGGCTGCTGATCGCGCTGGCTTTCGGCGTGAGCTGGCGTTCGCGCGATCCGGTGGGCAGCAGTGCCGAGCTGTGGGCCGCCGTGCCGCAGGCCGCGGCGCCGGCAGCGGTGGAGCCGCCGCCATTGCCCAAGCCGATGCCCAAGCCCGAGGTCAAGGCGGTGGAGCCGCCGCCACCGCCGCCTCAGGCCGAGAGGCGCGACGCCGACATCGCAGTCGAAAAGGCGAAGGCGGCGGAGAAGGCGCAGCGCGAGCGCGAGGAGATCGCGAAGGCGCTGAAGCTGCAGCAGGAGCGCGCGGAACGGCAAGAGCGTGAGAAGGTCGAGAAGGAAAAGCGCGCGAAGGCCGAGCGCGAGAAGCTCGAGCAGGAACAGCTGGCCAAGCTGCGCGAGGATCAACTCAAGCGCATCACGGGGCAGGCCGGTGCGACCGGCGCGCCGACCTCGACCGGCACCGCGCAGCGTGAGGCCGGGCCGTCGGCGAACTACGCCGGCAAGATCATCGCGCGCGTGCGGCCCAACATCGTGTTCCTCGATGCGGTGCCACCGACACCTGCCGTCGTGGAAGTGCGCGCCGCGCCCGACGGCACCATCACCTCGCGCCGCCTCGTCAAGTCGAGCGGCACGGCTGCGTGGGACGAGGCCGTGCTGCGCGCGATCGACCGCACCGGCGACCTGCCGAAGGACGACAACGGCCGCGTGCCGTCGTCGATCATCATCGATTTCAAGCCTTAGGCTTCGGCACCCGCCCCAACAGATAGAACTCGTCGTTCGGCCGCAGCGACAGCAGGTTCGCCATGCGGTTGGACAAGCCGAACAGCGCGGTGATCGCGCCGATGTCCCAGATGTCCTCGTCTGTGAAGCCGTGCGTGCGCAGCGCCGCGAAATCCTCATCGACGAGCGCGCCGCTGTCCTTGCACACCTTCAACGCGAAGTCGAGCATCGCGCGCTGGCGCTCGTTGATGTCCGCCTTGAGATAGTTCGTCGCCACCTGATCGGCGAGCAGCGCTTGCTTCGCGTACACGCGCAGCAGAGCGCCGTGGGCGACGACGCAATACAGGCAATCGTTGGCCGCCGAGGTGGCGACGATGATCATCTCGCGCTCGGCTTTCGTGAGGGTACTGAGCGTGCCGCTGTCCTTCAGCAGCAACGCGTCGTGCCAGGCGAAGAAGGCGCGCGCTTCTTCGGGCCGGTGCGCGAAGGCGAGAAAGACGTTGGGCACGAAGCCGGCTTTGGCCTGCACCTCGAGGATGCGCGCGCGCAGGTCCTCGGGCAGGTTGGCGATGTCGGGGATGGGCCAACGCGAGATTGACGGCCCCAAGACGCCTGCGGCGTCGCCCCCCGAGGGGAGCTCGGGCCGCTTGGGAGCGGCCCGGCGCGGCCCGAGAGTTGGTTCGTTCATGGTTCAGCTCCTGAATTGCATCGCGTGCAGCCGCGCGTACAAGCCGCCGCTGGCCAGCAGTTGCGCATGCGTGCCCTGCTCGACGATGCGGCCCTTGTCCATCGCCACGACGCGATCGGCGCGCTCGATGGTCGAAAGCCGGTGCGCGATGACGACCGTGGTGCGGCCCTTCATCAACCGTTCCAAGGCATCCTGCACCGCGCGTTCGCTCTCGCTGTCCAGGGCCGACGTGGCCTCGTCGAGGATCAGCACCGGCGCGTCCTTGTAGATCGCTCGCGCGATCGCCAGGCGCTGGCGCTGGCCGCCGGACAGCTTGCCGCCGTTGTGGCCGATCGGGCTGTCCACGCCCTGTGGCAGCGCCAGCACGAAGTCCAGCAGGTGCGCGCTCTTCAACGCCGCACGCACGCGCTCGGCATCGGGTTTCGCGCCGAGAGCGACGTTGGCGGCGACGCTGTCGTTGAACAGCACCACCTCCTGGCTGACGAGCGCGAACTGCTGTCGCAGCGCATCGATGCGCCACTCCGGCAGGGCCACGCCGTCGAGCAGCACGGCACCGCGCGTCGGCTCGAAGAAGCGCGGCAGCAGGTTGACGAGCGAGGTCTTGCCTGCGCCCGAGGGGCCGACCAGCGCCACGGTTTCGCCGGCGGCGATCGCGAGCGTGATGTCGTCGAGCGCCGGTGCGGCGTCGGTGTCTTCGCGGTAGGCGAGCGACACGCCGCGCAACTCGATCGCGCCGCGAGCGCGACCGCCTTCAGGCGCATGCGTGCCGCTGCGCTCCTCGGGCGCGTTCTCGATCAGCTCGATGCCGCGCTCCAGCGCCCGCACGCCGCGCAGCAGCGGCGCAGCGCTGTCGGACAAATGCTTGAGCGGCGCCACCAGCATCAGCATCGCGGTGATGTAGGCGGTGAACTCGCCCACCGTCATCGGCGCGGCTTGATTCGGCTGCGCCTGCCACAGCGCCATCACCACCACGGCCGAGAGCGCCACCGCGGCGATCAACTGCGTCAGCGGCGAGCTGACGGCGCCGGCCACGGCCGACTTGATCATCAGCCGGCGCAGCCACTGGCTGGTCTTGTCGAAGCGCTGGCTTTGCGTCGGCGCAGCGCCGTGCAGGCGCACGATGCGCCAGGCCATGACGTTTTCCTCGACGACGTAGGACAGGTCGTCGGTGGCTGCCTGGTGCGCGCGCGTCAGCGTGTCCAGGCGCTTGGAGACGATGCGCATCACCAGCGCCACGGCCGGCGCGAGCAGCAGGATGAAGAGCGTGAGCTGCCAGTTGCGCCACAGCAGCGAGGCCAGCAGGAAGACCACGATGAGCGAATCGCGCACCAGCGTCAGCGCGGTCTGCACCAGCTGGCGCGCGCCGCCCTGCACCTCGTGCACCACGGTGTTGGTGAGCGCACTGCTGCTGTGATCGGCGTAGAGCGCGGGCGCGGCGTTGAGCAAGCGGTCGAACATCTTCTCGCGCAGCGTCAGCACGCCGCGATTGGCGGCCCATGCCAGCGCGTACTGCGCGACGAACGAGGCCAGGCCGCGCAGCGCGAACAGGCCGATGAAGGCAACAGGCACCTGCCACAGCTCGAAGCTGCGCTGCGGGCCGAACCCGCCGTCGAGCAGGCGCTTGAGGATCTCCGGCACCAGCGGTTCGGTGGCCGCAGCCACGGCAGCAGCGACGAACGCGGCGACGAAGCCGACGCGCGCTGTGCGGAAGTAGGGCGCGATGCGCGCCAGGCGTTGCAGCAAAGGGGTGTGCATGCGTCGTCGAATAGCCGACGGATTATCACGGTCGGTTGCATCGGGTTTCATACCGTGCCGCTCGGCCGCCGAAAGTACGGTAGCGCCCCCTCGGGAGCAGCGAAGAATGTGAGCGAGGGTCGAATTCTCGCCGCCTACAATCCGCGCCCAGTGAAACCGACGCTTGAACCACGGATGCTCGAATCGACATCACCGCCCGCGCTGACGCGACGCCGCTGGTGCACCGGCGTGGCCGCGTCGCTCGCCGCCGGCCCCGCCGCAGCGCAGTTCCGTGTCGAGATCAGCGGCGTCGGCGCAACGCAGATCCCGGTGGCGGTGGCGAAGTTTCGCGACGAGGACGGCGCTGCGCCGTCGCTCGGCGTCGTCAGCGCGGTCGTGCGCGCCGACCTGGAGCGCAGCGGCGTCATCAAGCTGGTGGCCGCACCCAACGTCATCGAGGAGACGGCGCAGCCGGTGCTGAGCGAGTGGCGCGGCCGCGGTGCCGATGCGCTGGCCGGCGGCTCGGTGACGCGCCTGGCCGATGGGCGGCTGGATGTTCGCTACAAGCTCTGGGACGCGGTGAAGAACCAGGACCTCGGCGGCCAGAGCCTGGCCGTGCCGCTGGCCGACGTGCGCCTCGCGGCGCATCGCGTCGCCGATGCGATCTACGAGAAGGTCACCGGCGACAAGGGCGTGTTCTCGACGCGCATCGCCTACGTCACGCGTGCCGGCAATCGCTATGCGCTGCGCATCGCCGACGCCGACGGCGAAGGTGGGCAGGTCGCGCTGAACAGCCCGGAGCCGATCATCTCGCCCGCGTGGTCGCCCAACGGCCGCGAGTTGGCGTACGTGTCGTTCGAGTCGCAGAAGGCGGTGGTCTGGGTGCAGGACGTGTCCACCGGTGCGCGCCGCAAGCTTGCCGACTTTCGCGGCAGCAACAGCGCGCCGGCCTGGTCGCCCGACGGCAGCACGCTGGCGCTGACGCTGTCGCGCGACGGCCCTTCGCAGCTCTACCTGATGCCGCGCGAAGGCGGCACGCCGCGCCGCCTGACGCAGAGCAGCGCCATCGATACCGAAGCCGCGTTCGCGCCCGACGGCAAGAGCCTCTACTTCGTCAGCGACCGCGGCGGCGGCCCGCAGATCTACCGCATGGCCACGAGCGGCGGCGACGCGCAGCGCGTCAGCTTCAGCGGCGCCTACAACATCAGCCCCGCGGTCAGCCCCGACGGCAAGAACCTGGCCTTCATCACGCGCGTCAACGGCGGTGCGTTTCGCCTGCACCTGATGGACGTGGCCAGCGGAACCGTCAGCGCGCTGACCGACACCAACGACGACGAAAGCCCGAGCTTCGCGCCCAACGGCAAGCTCATCATCTATGCCTCGCAATCGCAAGGACGCGACGTGCTGATGACCACCACGCTCGACGGCCGCATCAAGGCGCGCCTGCTGTCCACCGCCGCCGACGTGCGCGAGCCGGTGTGGGGACCATTCAACCGCTAGTTCAAGTTCGCTCAAGGAGACTTCGACATGAAGCACAACAACGCTCTGACCCTGATCTTCGCCGCCGCCGTGTTGGCCGCGGGCTGCGCCTCCAAGGTGCCGCTCGAAGAGAAGAAGGACGTGCCGATCGAGAACCGCAGCGGCACGGCCGCGGGGGCGGGCAGCGGCGGTGCCGGCAGCGGCACGCCGCAGTCGCAGGTCACCACCGTCAACACCGGCCCTGCGCAGACGGCCGGCGCGCCGCGCATCGTTTACTTCGACTTCGACAGCTACACCATCCGCGACGAGTACCGCGGCCTGATCGAAGCCAGCTCGAAGACGCTGTCGGGCGCGCGCACGCGCAAGGTCATGGTCGAAGGCCACACCGACGAGCGCGGCGGCCGCGAGTACAACCTCGCGCTCGGCCAGAAGCGCGCCGAAACCGTGGCGCGGGCGATGACGCTGCTGGGCGTCAATGCGGAGCAGGTGGAAGCGGTGAGCTTCGGCAAGGAGCGGCCAGCGGCGTCCGGCAGCGACGAGGCGGCGTGGGCCAAGAACCGCCGCGCCGAGATCAAGGACAAGTGATGGATTGGCCCACCCCCGGAGCGGCTTCGCCGCTCCCCCTCGAGGGGGCACCGCCAGCGGCCTGGCAGAGCCAGTTCCGCGGCGGTCGCTTGGGCGTGCTCGTCGCGGCGGCAATGCTTGTTGCGAGCGCCACGGCTCATGCACAGCTCTTCCCCGACAACGAGGCGCGCAAGGCCATCATCGAGCTGCGCGCCAACGACGAGAAGTTGAAGCAGGAGTTCAAGCAGGAGCTGGCCGCGCAGAACAAGGAACTGAGCGAGCAGTTGGCGACGATCAAGCGCAGCCTGCTCGAGCTGTCCAACCAGATCGAGCAGGTGCGCGCCGAGCTCGCGCGCCAGCGCGGCGGCAACGAGCAGCTCGCGCGCGACGTCGCCGAGCTGCAGCGCCGGCAGAAGGACATCGCCAGCGGTGTCGACGAGCGCATGCGCAAGATCGAGCCGCAGCGTGTCTCGCTCGACGGCAAGGAGTTCGTCGCCGATCCCGAGGAGAAGCGCCAGTACGACGAGGCGATGGCGATCGTGCGCGCCGGCGACTTCCCCGGTGCGGCCTCGGCATTGCAGAACTTCCTGCGGCGCTGGCCGTCCAGCGGCTTCGGCGACTCGACGCGCTTCTGGCTCGGCAATGCGCTGTACGGCAAGCGCGAGCTCGCGCCGGCGGTGACGATGTTTCGGACCTTCATCGCCAATGCGCCCGACCACACGCGTGTGCCCGAAGCGATGCTGGCCATCGCCAACTCGCAGACCGAGTTGAAGGACACCAAGGGCGCGCGCGTGACGCTGAACGAGCTGTTGAAGAAGTACCCGCAGTCGGAAGCGGCGCAGGCGGGCAAGGAGCGGCTGTCGGCGCTGAAGTAGGGCGCGCCCGCTTGATCCGCTCGCCCTGAGCCTGCCGAAGGGCAACGACAAGCCGTCCTGAGCATCGTTCGAAGGGCCCGGCCCGAGCGCGAGTCGGCGCCTCCTACAATTTCGCCCATGCAGAACATCGACATGGGCGCGCTCGCCTCGCAAGTGCTGTGGGCCACCTTCGCGCTCGCCATCGCCTTCGGCGCGATCGCGCAGCGCACGCACTTCTGCACGATGGGCGCGGTGGCCGACATCGTCAACATCGGCGACTGGTCGCGCATGCGCATGTGGGTGCTGGCGATCGGCACGGCGATGATCGGCTTCAATGCGATGGTCGCGCTCGGCTGGATCGATGCCGGCAAGAGCTTCTACACCGCACCGCGCATGCTGTGGCTTTCGAACGCCGTCGGTGGCCTGCTCTTCGGCTTCGGCATGGTGCTGGCCTCGGGCTGCGGCAGCAAGACGCTGGTGCGCATCGGCGGCGGCAACCTCAAATCGGTGGTGGTGTTCGTGGTGCTCGGCGTCGCCGCGTTCGCGACGCTGCGCGGCATCGGCGGTGTGGCGCGCGTGGCGACGGTCGATCGCGTCGCGATCGACTGGGGGCGCACGCAGGATCTGCCGACGCTCGTCGCCGGCTCGCTCGGCCTGGCCAAGCCGATGGTCGCGCTGCTGCTCGGTGCTGCGATCGGTGGCGCGCTCGTGCTGTGGGTCTTGTTGCGCGTCGAGGGCCGCAGCCGCGACGTGTTGCTCGGCGGCGTGGGCATCGGCGCGGTGATCGCCGCGATGTGGTGGGTGTCGGGCCGGCTCGGTTATGTGGCCGAAGATCCGAACACGCTGCAGGAAGCCTTCGTCGCCACCAACTCGCAGCGCATGGAGTCGCTGTCCTTCGTCGCGCCGATCGCCTACACCATCGACTGGCTGATCTTCTTTTCCGACAAGAGCAAGGTGCTGACGATCGGCATCGTCAGCACCGTCGGTGTCATCGTCGGCTCGGCGCTGGTGGCACTGGCAACACGCACGTTTCGCTGGGAAGGATTCGCCAATGTCGAAGACACGGCGAATCATCTCGTCGGCGCGGTGCTGATGGGCGTGGGCGGCGTCACCGCGATGGGCTGCACCGTGGGGCAGGGCCTGTCGGGCGTGTCGACGCTGGCGCTGGGCAGCTTCATCGCGTTTACGGGCATCGTTGCGGGTGCAGTGCTGGCGCTGCGCTACCAAGTGTGGCGGCTGGAGCGCATCGGTTGAGCGCGAGCGATGCCGATCTCGAACGCCGCTTCGGCGGCCTGCGCCGCTTGTACGGCGACGCCGCGTATGCGCGCATCCGCGCGGCGCGCGTGGTGGTCGTCGGCGTCGGCGGCGTCGGCTCGTGGGCGGCCGAAGCGCTGGCCCGCAGCGGCGTCGCGGCACTGACGCTGATCGATCTCGATCACGTCGCCGAATCCAACATCAACCGCCAGGTGCAGGCCCTGGGCGCGACGCTGGGCATGGCCAAGGTGCAGGCGCTGGCGCAGCGCATCGCGGACATCCATCCGGCCTGCGTCGTTCGCGGCATCGAGGAATTCGTCGATGCCCACAACTGGCCCGCATTGCTGCGCGACGATGAAGTCGATGCCGTGATCGATGCCTGCGACCAGGTGCGCGCCAAACAATCGCTCGCCGCCTGGGCGCTGCGCACGGGCACGCCGTTCGTCTGCGTCGGCGCCGCCGGCGGCAAGCAGCGACGCGCAGCGCGTCGAAGTCGACGACCTCGCGCAGGCCACGCACGACCCGCTGCTCGCCGCGCTGCGCCAACGCCTGCGCAAGAGCGACGGGGCACGCGCGACAGGGCGCGATCGGCTTGCGCTGCGTGTTCTCGCGCGAGCCGGTGCACTTGCCGCAAGCGCCAGACGAAGCCGCGTGCACCGCCGACGTCGAGGCCAACCTCAACTGCCACGGCTATGGTTCGAGCGTGATGGTCACCGCCGCCTTCGGCTTGGCCGCGGCCGGCGATGCGCTGCAGCAGCATCTGGTAAGAACCCCGAGTCCGCTGGAGGGGGCCGCCGCGGCACTGCCCCTATAATTCTGCGCTCTGCCGGGGGGTTGTTAGCTCAGTCGGTAGAGCAGCGGACTTTTAATCCGTTGGTCGCAGGTTCGAATCCTGCACAACCCACCACCACTCGTTCACGCGAGCGGGTCCTTAGCTCAGTTGGTAGAGCAGCGGACTCTTAATCCGTTGGTCGAAGGTTCGAATCCTTCAGGGCCCACCAAATTCCTGTTCCGCGACAATAACTTAGCGATGGTGGTGGCGGCTGGGCTGACTTAGGGAAGTTGCCCGTTGCCAGATTATTGCCAGATTTCTCCTGCATGCTGCGGAGTGGGCAATTCAGCGCGGCAATCTGGCAACGAGGCGCCCACCTGGTCGCGGCGGACCGGTTGATGGTGGCGCCGGTCGAACGTCAGAGCGCACGCACGCGCGACGACACCCAACTCTCGATCTCGGACTGAAGCCACGCGACAGCGCGTTTGGACAACTTGATCGGCGCCGGGAACTGGTTCTGCGCAATGAGCTTGTAGATCGTTGACCTGGCCAGCCCGGTGATACGCATGACCATCGGCAGACGCAAAAGGATGGTTGGCACCTCAACTGTCTGGGGCGCCGCGCGTTGGCCGTGTGGAGAACCGTTGTGCGGCGCGCTGCTGGAGGTGGGGCCTGTACTACTGACGTGCGCCTTTGGCTCGACGCGGTGGATCGCGAACGTCGGATCGGCAGTTTGGGTGGCATGTTTAGCAGGCATGGCTTGCAGCTCGTTCGGGCGCTGAGGCTCGAGCCGCAGCGCGCCCTGAGCGCTGCAACCCATGGAGGTTGTTCCCACGGCCGACACGCTGACCTCCCGCGTGGGGGCTGAATTGACGATTCGTCTGTGGGCCAGATCGATGGTCCGTACGCCTTCGCAACTCTTGCTCGACACCTGCGCAATCGGACGTTGCGCGCGGGCGTGGAAGCTGATCCGGCGAAGGGATCAAGGTCAGATGCAGACTCTGCCGTCGTGGACGGCGACAACCGACGGTGTCGGTTCGATCTGAGGGAGGGTCACGACCTCGAACGGCTGCTCTGGCCCAATACGGGTAGCGGTGACAGCACCGGCCTGCTGCGGGACTTGTCCGTCGTGGGCAGGCACCATTCGACGGGCAGATCCATTAAACAGACGCTGCTGCGCAGCGTCAAGCCTTGCAGATCAACGAGCGTGAATTTGCGCGTTGATCGTGCGACTGCATCGTCGAGCTGAGTCCGATGACGGTTGCGTCGCATGATGCGCAACTCGGAAAAAGGAGAGGCCCCACCGCGGATGCGATGGGGCCTGAACGACAGCGTCAGGCTGCCATGGACTCTTCGGATGCTTCGAGGCCCTGCGTTCCGGCCTCGTCCTTGTCGAGGTCCAGTTCGCGGGCCAACTCTCGCTGGCGCGCCAGCAGTGCGGTGAGGCGTTCCTCGTACTCGAAAGGCTTAGCCTGTTCCTCGCGAAGGTCATCGAGGCGGCGACGCGTTGCAGCGAGCTTGCGCTCGGTTTCCAGGCGCCTGTCCTGCATGGCCACGACGGCCTCGCGCAAGGACTGGTACAGCGCTGGGCCTGTCTGGCAAGGCCGGCAGTCGTGATTGGCTTCGCCCTTCAGGTACAGATGCACATCGTCAAGCTCGCGGCCGATGAAGACGTAGAGCTCGAACGTGCCGATCTGACCCAGCAACTCCTCGGTCGACCGGGCCGACACGCTTGCACGCGCCATCTTGATCACCGTTCGCAGGACTTCGCCTAGCTGCTCCTGTCCGTGGTGCGTCCGCCCGTGGACCGTCGCCATCAGCTCACCCGAACGCAGCAACGTGGATGCCGCTGCAGCGTCGCTTGTGAGCGCCTTGAGCAGCTTCTGGCTGCTTTCGATTCGCATCGGCAGGTGCGCCACCTCCGACTCGTTGGCATAGCGCTGGTTGCGCCACACCGAGAACAACGACGAGTAGCGCGCGATCTCGGCGTCGACGCCGGCCTTCTCGATCACCTTCGGATTGCCCGAGGCGAGTGCCTTGACCTCGGCATAGGTCAGCGTCGCCAGCTCCACGTCCTCGATGGAACGCAGGCCCTTGTCGCCGCTCATCACCTGCGCGATGAACTTCGCCTTGGTCAGCACCGTCTGCCACGAGTAGGCGTCGAAGCTGCCCTCCGTGACGTAGCGGACGATCTCCACTTCGTCGCACTCGTTGCCCTGCCGCAGGATGCGGCCTTCGCGCTGCTCGACGTCGCAGGGTCGCCACGGGCAGTCGAGTTCGTGCAGCGCGACCAGGCGCTTCTGCACATTGGTGCCGATGCCCATCTTCTGGGTCGACCCCAGCAGGACGCGCACCGTGCCTTCACGGACCTTGCGGAACAGTCTTGCCTTCTGGGCGTCCGTGTCGGCGTCGTGGATGAACGCGATCTCGCTCCGCGGGCAGGCCGCGCATCGACGAGCGTGGTCGCGCAGGTCTTCGTAGACGCTGAATTCCTTGCCACCCTTCGGGGTCGACAAGTCGCAGAACACCAGCTGTGCGCTCTTGAAGCCCGCCGTGCGCTGCCAGATCTCGTGCACCTCGCGGGCACACTTCGCCACCTTGCCTTCGGGGTCGGCCAAGGCGGTGGCGTCGACCAGTCGCATGTCCAGCGCCGCCTTGCGGCCGTCGTTGGTGATCTCAGCATGTTGTCGACCCTGCGGATCGACGCGGTCGGTCTTGAGCCGCTCGGCGCGCTCGCACCAGCGATTGCACGAACGCCTTGAGCGCGCTGCTCGGCCGGCAGGTCACCGTGCGGGGCTTGCTCGCCCCTCAGCGTCCGGCACCGGCAGATTGAGCATCTCCCTGGTGCGGATGTCGGCCACCTCGCAGAACACGCCCATCAGGTCCGGCACGTTGATGAAACGCGCGAACCGGGTGTTCAGGCGGTAGCCGCTGCCGTCGGGTGCGATCTCCAGCGCGGTGACGGTCTCGCCGAAGGTGGCCGCCCAGGCGTCGAACTGCTCCAGCCCGAGTGCCTCCAGCGTGTTGGGCTGCAGGTAGCGCTGGAACGTGTGGATCTCCGCCATGCTGTTGGCCACCGGTGTGGCCGTGGCGAGGACCACGCCGCGCTGCTGGCCCCGGTAGAGGCCCATCGTGTAGCGCGTCTTCAGGAACAGGTCGAAAGCCCGCTGTGAGTTGGCGAGCGGCAGACCGGCGATCCGCGCCATCTTGGTGTGGCGCCAGAGGTTCTTGGCCAGGTGGGCCTCGTCGTACGAAGCACCCAGTCGATGCCCAGCGACTCCCAGCTGAGGAAGTCGTCCTTCTTCTTCTCGTTCACCAGGCGTTCCAGCCGCACCTTCCAGACCTTCTTCATCCGCTCCGAGCTGCTTCACGATCCGGTTGGACCGGTCGTCTGACGCTCGCGGCGCGGACGGCCATCTCCAGGTCGTGGATGATGGCCTTGATGAACTGCGAGGTGTACTCGACGCGACATCGGCAAGCAGCTCGAAGGTCGAGTGCGTCATCACCATCGCGTCCCAGTCGCCGGTGGCGATGCGCGACACGAACTCGCGCCGGCGGTCGCCGGCCAGGTCGTCCTTGGTGGCCATCAGCACCGATGCGCACGGGTACAGCCGAACGAACTCGGCCGTGTACTGCTCGAGCATGTGGTTCGGCACCACGTGCACCGGCTTGTCGGCGAGGCCCAGGCGCCGCAGTTCCATGCTGGCGGCCGACCATGACGGCCGTCTTGCCGGCGCCGACCGCGTGGAACAGCCCGGTGTTGCCGGACTGCACGATGCGCCAGATGGCGTTGCGCTGGTGCGCGTGCAGCTCGAAGCAGCGCGAGAACCCCGGCAGCTTCAGGTGCGAGCCGTCGAACTCGCGCTGGCGCGAGGCAGTTGAACAGGTCGTTGTAGATCCTGCACAGCTTCTCGCGGCGCTGCGGGTCCTCGTAGGCCCAGGCGGCGAAGCGCTCCTTCAGCAGGCCAGCTTCTCGCGTGCCGCCAGCGTCTCCTCGGCTTGTTGACGACGTAGGCGTCGTCGTTCTCCGGGATGCGGGTCGCGCACCGTCGGCGTCTGCACGTTGAGCGCGCACAGCACCAGTTCGACCGCGTTCATGCGGCGCGGTGCCGAACTCCTGCGATGCAGGTCGACGTTCTGTCGCGCTGCCCAGTCTTGTTGACCTGGACCGACCAGGTGCCGGCCTTGCGCCGAGTAGCGAACGCTGCGCTCGCGCAGCTTCAGGACCTCGCCTGATGAAGGCCTCGACCGACTCCGCCGGGATCCACACCGCGCCGAGCCGCGGCTCGATCGATGCCGGCGGCAGGTCCTCCGGGATGCACCTTCTCGAGCGCTCGGACGTTCGCGTCGAACGCCGGCGCCGGCCGCAAGCGCCGCGTGCAGCTTGCGCTTCACGTTGCCCGACAGGTAGGCGTCGGCCGTCTCGTAGTCGCCCGGTCTCGGGGTTCCTGAAGATCATGCCCGCGACCGGCCAGGTCGGCCAGCACCGCGGTGGCGTCGGCGCTGCAGCAGTCGGGCCATGTAGTCCGGATCGACGCGCCCGCGCCATTGCATCGACAAGCGCCAGTGCCTCGTCGGGCTCGGCGGCGCGGCTCGGTTCGACGATGCGAGCTGACCGTGCGCCTGGAAGAAGATGTCGGCCTTGGTGGCCGTTTCCTCCTCTTCGTCGTAGTGCTCCAGCGACAGCAGCAGCGGATAGTCGGGATCTCGCCGGAAGGCGAGGGCGTTGGCGCGGCTGGTGAGGCAGCCGTGCTTGGCGACGAATCGGTCGTAGCTGCCGTTCAGGCCGCGGCGCAGATCGGCATCAGCGTCGCCTCGTCGCGGACGTCGTCGCAGCTGGGCGTCGAGAAGCTTGCGCGCGCGGTCGCGGATGTCGCACATGCCGGCGATGCGCTGGCGCACGGTGGCGTTCGTCTTGTCGTGGACGTCGACGAGTTCGCCGTGCTGAGCGACGCAGATGCGGCCGCCGTGCAACACGAAGCTGCCGGGCCGTGCGCCCTCGGGAGCGGCAACCGTGGTCGCCGCGATGGCTCGATGCCGCGGACGGTGCCGGCATCGGCGTGTAGGATGCCGCCGGGGATCAGGTCGATGGCGCTGCCGCAGCGCCTCTTCCAGGTCGCCGTCGAGGACGGCCGTCGGCACCGGCTGCGTAGCCGTGCGTGACCTTGTCGAAGAGGCCGAGCACGTTGCGCGGGTTGGCCGACGTACCAGGCGTTCACCTCGCATGTAGCTGGTCGCGGCAGCGCGGATGGCGCAGCTCCTCGGGCACGATAGTCCAGATCGAGCCAGTCGGCTTGCATCGCCGCTGGTCGCCGAGGCAGCCGCCTGCGCAGCACCACGATGTCGGCCTGGACGTCGGTGGACGCCAGGCGCGAGAACGTGCCTTGCGGCAGCCGGATGGCGGCCGACCAGGTCGGCCTGCGACGCCGCGTGGGCGCGCGCCGAGCCGTCGCGCTCGTCGAGGAACCAGGCCGATGTGATGAAGCACACCAGCCCGCCGGGCCGCACGAGGTCGAGCGCACGGCCGACGAACCAGTTGTGGATGCTGAAGCGGCTGTAGGGCCGGTTGCGGCCGTCGCTGACCTGGTAGTCGCCGAACGGGACGTTCGACACGACCAGATCGAAGCGAGTAGTCGGCCAGCGCGGCGGCTTCGAACGCCGCGATGCGGACGTCGACCCCGAGGGGCGCGTACAGCGCCTTGAGGATGCGACCGGCGACGATCGTCCAGCTCGACCGCGGTGATGCGGCTTCGCGTGGCGATGTCGGGCGGCATGCAGCCGATGAAGTGGCCGATGCCGCTGCTGGGATCGAGGATGCGTGCCGCCCTCGAAACCCAGACGGCGCAGCGGCCGTCCAGATCCAGCGGATGACGAACGGGCTCGGTGTAGTGGCTGTTGTTGACCGAGGCCTTGGCCGACTCGTACTCCGCGGCTGGAGCAGCATCGAGCAACTGCTGCGCCCGCTGCTTCCACGGCAGCGTCGCCGCCTCGAGATTGAAGCTCGCCGGGATGCCGCCCCAGCCGGTGAAGCGCAGCAGCGCGGCGCGTTCGTCTTCGGTGGCTGCGCGTGCCTCCTTCTCGA
The DNA here is from genome assembly GCA_963738605.1 of uncultured beta proteobacterium. Lineage (GTDB taxonomy): Bacteria > Pseudomonadota > Gammaproteobacteria > Burkholderiales > Burkholderiaceae_C > CADEEN01. Next base: position 12,812 of record CAVTXG010000001.1, on the reverse strand, counting down.
CGGCGCGCAGCACCGCGATGGCCTCGAGGTTGGCGTCGAACTTCGTCGCCTGTCCGTCGAGCTCGTCCAGCACCGAGGACGGCCAGTGCGGCCATGCGATCGCGGCCTGGTTGGCCGCCCGGATCGTCGTGGGACGCCAGGGCCGCGGCAGCTCGGGTGCCGTGGTGGTGTGCGTCGATTGCGACGAGGGTGCGTCGCCGTTGAAGGCGGACGGCGCTGTCGCGACTTCGTCGGATGGCTCCGAAGAGATCGGGATAGGCCGGGCTTCGATGTCGAAGCCCGGCAGCCAGAGGGATGCCTGCGTGGCTTTTCGTGCCATGTGGTTCTCCAAAGGATGTGGAGAGCGCACGTCCCCCAGGGGAGCGTGAGCTCCCCGGTTGGGAGGATTCGGTCGTTGTCGCCGCGTGGCGCACGACCTCGGAGGAGGTCGAGCCGAAGCAGCACGCGCTGTCGACCACCGGAGTCGGTGGGTCAGCGCTCGCGTGCTGGAATCGGGGAACGGGATTGCCCGGCGATCAGCAGAGCGCCACGAGGGCGGTCTCTTGCGGGTCGTGCGCGCCGTGAACTCACGGGGCGCGCAGGCTGGTGCGGGTCACGACCGCTAACGCCGACTTGCGTCGGAGCGCCCGGGACGGGCGGCACGGGCCGATGCCTGAGGTGCGGGGACAGTATGTCGGAGGGCGGGCGCTGGTGGTAGGGGTGCTGAGCGACCGTCGCATGCTCATGTTGGCAGGAGGCGGTCGACTGCGCACGGTATATGTCGCCGCGTTCGTGGTGGGAACCCGGGACGAAAGTGTCGGGATTTCCGCTTGCATGTTGGTGACCGGCCGCAGAACACTGAGCCCAAGCAACCCCGAGTGCCCGATGAAGCCCGAGACGATCGCCAAGGCCAAATCGCTGCTGGTTAGCGTCCTGCAGGGCGGCGCGACCTACCGCGAGGCCGGTGCACCGTACGGTCTGGGGCGCTCGACCGTGGAGCGCACGATCAAGGCGCTGGTGCTTCAGGTGGCCCTCGAGCGGGGCATCCCGGAGCTGGACGAGGACGCGCTGTCATGCCTGCCGCGCCTGCGCCAGTTTCGTGAACCGGTGCTGCGCGCCGTCGGCGACTACACGCCCGGCAACACCAGACCGAAACGCACGACGCTAGGCCCGGAAGAGATTGCCACCGGCGCCAGCCGCGTGCGCCAGCGCAGCGAGAACGCGAACCGGGACGTGGCGTTGATCTTCGTGCTGTTCTGCACCGGGGCGAAGCCGATCGAGATCGCCCGCCTGGAAGTGCGCGACTACCTGAATCGCGACGGCAGCGTCCGGGAGAGTTCCGAGATGCGGCCCGAGGCGGCTGTGAACGGGCGAGGCCGGCCGCTCTTTTTCACGTCGTCGCGGGCCTGCGCGGCGGTCGATGCCTACCTCGTCGAGCGCGCGCGCCGCAAGCTCGGCGTTGCGGGTCCGGGCGCGGCCGGCGATGGCGGGTACCGTGGCCTCGACCCCTCGCAGTGCGCTGTTCCTGACCGAAACCGGCAAGCGCTTCGAAGTCACGGACCGAGGGCCAGATGACCCGCGCGCGACCTGCCGACTCATGATCGCGACGCTGCGCTCGATCTTCAAGCGTGCCGGCTGGACTGGCGTGACCTCGCAGTCTGCCCGGCGCGTCGTGGCCCGGCGCCTGGCCGACAAGGGCGCCGACGGCGCTCAGGTCGGAGAACTGCTGGGCTTGTCGAGCACACGGGCCGTGCGGCACTTGCTGGGAAACGAGCGGCGGCCGCTCGAAATGCTGGCCCGCGAGCTGGTCTGACCGGCACGGTCAAGGCCGACACAGCGGAGACGCGATGGAGGCGCCCCGGTACTTCATCAAGGGGCGGACCCATGCGGCTGCCGATCCGGGGCTGCAGGACGCTATCGCACGGGTCTACGGATCGTCGGAAAGGCCGCGCTGCATGTGCGTGCCCGGCGGCGTCGAGATGTACATCGCCAAGCATGCCGAGTACGTCGTCAAGCGCATGCCCGACACCGGGCGGGAGCACCACCCGACCTGTCCGTCGTTCGAGCCGGAGCCCGGAACATCGGGACTCGGTGAACTGCTCGGCGAGGCGATCATCGAGCACGCGCCCGATCAGGTCGAGGTGAGGACGGATTTTGCGATGTCGAGGATCCCGGGCAAGTCGGTGTCACGCGGCGAGGTCGTTGCGGATCCGGCGGAAGTGCATGCGCCGCGCAAGACGATGAGCCTGCGGGCGCTGCTGCACTTTCTGTACGAGAGGGCGGGGTTCAATCGCTGGTATCCGGCGATGGAAGGACGCCGCAACCAGGGCGTGCTGCACAAGTACCTGTCCGAGGCAGCGAGGGGTGTGCGGCTGAAGGGGGCTGCGCTCGACGAGCGGCTGTACGTACCGGAGCCGTTCCGCGCAGAGTGCAAGGACGAGATCGGCGAGCGCCGGCGCAGGAAGCTGTCCCTGCTCTTGTCGCCCGAAGACGCTGTCCAGTTCAAGATGGCCATCCTCGTCGGCGAGTACAACGGGTCCGACGCGACGAACTTCGGACGCAGAATCATCGTCAAGCACATGCCCGACGTGCCTCTGCATATCGAGACCGGGGCATGGAAACGAGTGGAGCGCAGCTACGGCGCCATCCTCCAGGCGCGCGACGCGGACGTCACGAGGAAACCGCACATCATCATGGCTGCATTGATCTACGCGAAGCGCGAGCACGTCTATCAGGTGGACACGCTCAGCATGATGTTGACGACCGATCAATGGATTCCACTCGATGGGTTGCATGAGCTGCCGTTGGTCGAGGCGCTTCAGCATGCACAGCGGGCGTTCATGAAGCCGTTGAAGTACGACGCCAGGACGGCGGCCGCTTTCCCGAACGTGCTCTTGCTGGACTGCGGCGAGCTGCCGCGTATGCGTCTGGCCGTGGCATCTTGAGATGAGCCGCATGCCGCCTGAGCATCACATTCATGGTGAAGCTGGTGGAGGCGATATGCACGGCGGCGATTGCGTTGACGGCGCGTTGGCTCAACGCCGGCGTGTTGGTCGCCTTGATCGCGGCCAGTCGGTCTGCGAGCTTGTCGATACGCCGCGTTGGCGCGCGTTGCCTGGCTTCAGTCGGTGCGTTGCCACCGATGCGGCAGCAGCTCTTCAATTCGGCTGTTCAACTGCGTGGGCAGCCGCGTGAGCACGTCCTTCAAGTAGGCCCAGGGCTCGTGCCCATGCAGCTTGGCCGACTGCAGCAAGCTCATCACCACCGCGGCCCGCTCGCCCGCCAGCTGGCTGCCGATGAACAACCAATTGCGCCGCCCCAGGGCCCAGGGCCGAATCCGGTTCTCGACATGGTTGTTGTCGATCGGCACCTCGCCGTCGAGCAGGTAGCGCCCCAGCCCCACCCAGTGGTTCAAGCTGTAGTCGATGGCCTTGGCGATGGCGCTGCCGTCGGGCACGCGAGTGCGCTCGAGTCGCAGCCACACATGCAGCTCGTTCCACAGCGGCTGGGATCGTTCATGCCGCATCTGCAGCCGCTGCCCGGCGCTCAACGCCTTCGCGTCGGCCTCGATCCTGTACAGCCCCGCGATGCGCTGGATGGCCTGGCCGGCCACGACACTGGCATTGGCCTTGACGAGTTCGTCGAACTTTCTCCTCGCGTGAGCAAGACAGTACGCGGTGCTGCGCCCGTGCAGCGACAGCGCGGCGTCGTAGCCGCTGTACGCATCGACCAGCAGCGTGCCGGCCCAGCCCTCGAGGAACGCGCACGGGTACTGGCCGCCGCGCCCGGCGCAGAAGTCGAACACCACGCCCGGCTCGCGCTCGAAGGCGCCTCGTGCGTAGGCCCACATGTAGGCTCGTCTGGTCTTGCCCCCGCCGGGGTCGAGCAGCGCGATCGGCGTCTCGTCGGCATGCACCACCCGGCGGCGAGCACGAAGGCCCGGTGCGCGTCGTACAACGGCAGCAACTGCGCACCGGTGTGCCCGCTCCAGGCCGCCAGCGTCGAGCGCGGCGTGTGCACGCCAGCGCGCGCGTTGATCTGCTCTTGCCGGTAGTACGGGATGTGATCGACGAAGCGGCTGATGACCGTGTGGGCCTGCAGGCCCGGCGTTGGCAACGCGTTGTCGAAGACCTGCGGGGCTGCCGGCTCCTGCACCAGCAGCTGGCAGCACTTGCAGGCCCACTTGCCGCGAATCTGGCGTTGCACGAAGAACTGCGCCGGCACGATGTCCAGCCGTTCGCTCACGTCCTCGCCCACGCGCACCATCGGTTGGCGGCACTCTGGCGTCGGGCAGTTCGTGTCTTCGGGCTCGACTCGCTGCTCCACGCGCGGCAGGTGTGCCGGCAGGGCCTGGCGCTTGGGTTGGCGGCGTGGCTGCTGGTCTGGTGCAGTGCTGCCAACGGCTGCGGGCTGCAACGCGGCGAGCTGCGCCTCGAGGCTGGCTTGGTCGGCAGCGCAGGTCTCGTCGAACAGCGCACGCTGCTCGGCGTTCATGGCTTCGGTCTTGGCGCCGAACTTCCAGGCCTTGAGGCGGGCAAGTTGGAACGTGATGCTCTCGATCTTGGCGTCGCGCCACTTGATGGCCTGGGCCTGCGAGTCGATGCGCTTGCTCTGCTCACCGATGTGAGCCAACATTTTCTCGGCCGCGGCGGCTAAGGCTTCGGGGCTCAGACCGCGCAGGTCTTGGGCTTTGAAGTCGCGCACACCCGGCATGTGCACAGTGTGCCCAGAGACCCGCGATGAGGCCATTCGGACATGCGCCAATTGCCCTGTGCGGAGCGTGCGATGTCGAATGACAGCATGGCCACCACGCTCATGCATCACATGCGCGTGATCAGCTGCATTTGCGTCAATCGCTGCCACGGCAGACCCAGTACCAGAGCGTCGAATTGCTGCTGCGTCAAGCTCATCGGCGCGGCCGCGGCGCCCACCTCGCGCGGCCAGGCGAAGCGCCCGGCGTTCAGCCGTCGCGCCGCGCACCACACGCCGAAGCCGTCGTGCACGAGCAGCTTGATGCGGGTGGCGCGCGTGTTGGCGAACAGGTAGCCGTGGTGCGCCTGGGCCTGGCCGAACACCTGCACGACGCTGGCCAGCAGCCGCTCGGTGCCGGCGCGCATGTCCATGGGCTCGACCGCAAGCCACAACGCGTCGATGCGGATCACCGCAGCCACTCGCGCATCCAGGCCGCGCACTCGGCAGCCGCCGCGATCGGCCAGGTGATCTTCATGGCGGCGGCGCCGCGACGCAGCTCGATCTGGATGTCAACGGGCGCCGGCGGCGACGTTGTCGGCGCCATGGACACCGGCACAAACTGCGGCACGCTCGCGGCCGTCTTGACGAGCAACGCCGTGGGACTGGCGGCGACACGGCGGCGCCTTCGCGCTCGCGTGCGAGCTTGCGCCAACCGTGCACGATGTTCGCGTTCACGCCATGCGACATCGCCACCTTCGCGACCGATGCCCCAGGCGCCGCGCACTGCTCCAACACCAACGCCTTCAACTGCGCACTGTGCCGCCGGCGCAAGACGATTCTCTCCGCTGCCATCGTGTCCACCTATTTCCTTGATGGACATGATCGTTAGCCGCCGCACTCCGTTGTTCAAGGTGCCGCGCCGAGACGCTTACGCTGCCGCTGCCGCTCCATGTGGTGAGTCCACTTGCGGAGCCGAAGGAAAGGGCGCTCAAGGAGAGAACGATCGCGACCAAGGGTGTGTCGACATGGGTCTGGCACACCAACAAGGAAATGCCAGCGTTGCCGGAACGCGGGAGACGTTGCGCAGGCGCGGCGGGTTGGAATCCGTCGTACTCACGCGGTGCGCACGACGTACCGCGGATCGAACAGCGCGCGCAGTGAAATAAACGTTCGAACGCGATCAATTCGCGACGCGACGTGGCTGGAGAGTGATGCTGCTGCTGGCCAAGTCCGCGGCCGGCATCGACATCGGCAGCGGCTCGCATTTCGTGGCCGTGCCGCCCGATCGCGATGAAGACCCGGTGCGCGAGTTCCGCAGTTTCACCGCCAATCTTGAGCGCCTGGCCGACTGGCTGGGCGAGTGCGGCATCGACACCGTGGCCATAGTCCACCGGCGTGTACTGGATCCCTCTGTTCGAACTGCTCGACGCGCGCGGCTTGACAGTGGTACAGGCCGACGCGGCGATCGAGATTCTCACAATGCATAATGCATGAAGTAGCGCGCGTCTGCACGCGGTCTGGCGCCGCAGTCCTCAACCTCCCATCTTCGTCCTGGCATGAGCAGCGAACTGCCCGAACCGCGTCGTTCGTCCACGCTGGTGCTGTTGCGCGAAGGCGACCGGTCGGTCGAGGCCCTGATGCTGCTGCGTGCCGACCGCGGCGATCAGAACAGCCTGCGCTGGGTGTTCCCGGGAGGGCTGCTCGACGCGACCGATGGGCATACACGCTCGCACTTCGACGGCATCGACGATGGTGCGGCCAGCCGCCGGCTCGGCGTAACCGATGGCGGGCTCGACTACTGGACGGCGGCGCTGCGCGAGACGCTGGAGGAGGCCGGCGTGCTGATCGCGCTCGACGCAAATGGCCAGCCAGTGGACGCAGCGGCACACGAGCCTGCGATCACGGCGTGGCGCCAACGGGCACGGGAACTGCCGCGCGGCCAGGCGGGCGCCTCGTTCGCTGCGCTGTGCGCCGAGCAGCGGTGGCGCCTGCCGGGCCCGGCCGTGCTGCCGCTGGCGCACTGGATCACGCCGCTGGGCATGCCCAAGCGCTTCGACACGCGCTTCTTCCTTTGCGTCGCGCCGCCCGACTGCGAGGTGCGCATCGACGGCGTCGAAGTGACAGAGCACCGCTGGGTGCCGGTTGTCGACCTCGCGCAGGAGCGCGGTGATGTGTCGGTGCGCGGGCCCACGCTCGCGGTGGCCAAGGACCTCGCCCGGCACGCATCGGTCGCCACCGCGCTCGCCTGGGCGCGCGCGATCCCCGCGTTCGAGCCGGTGTGCCCGCGGCTGGCGCTAGACGCGAACGACCAGCGCAGACCGGTGCCGCCCTGGCATCCGGCGTGGACGGAGGTCGGCCGCATCGACCCGCAGGGCCGCGCGCTTGCGTACAGCGTGATTCGGCCCGGCGCTGCGGTGGAACTGACGGCCGACCGCCTGGTTCGCATCACCGCGCGCAACGCAAGCGTGATGACCGGTCCGGGCACCAACACGTACCTGATTCGCTGTGCCGGCGACGACTGGGTGGCGATCGATCCGGGACCGGACGACCCGGCACACGTCGACGCCCTGGTGGTGGAGTTGAAGCGGCGCGGCGCCCGGCTGCAGGCGATCCTCGTGACGCACACGCACGTGGACCACTCGCCGGCCGCCCTGGCGCTTCAGCGCGCCACCTGTGCCGAGCTGATCGGACGCGTTGCCGACCATCCCGCCGGGCAGGATGGGTCGTTCACTCCGGACCGGGTGCCGGACGATGGCGAGCGCCTCGACTTCGGTGGCGGCTGCACGCTGCGCGCGATCCACACGCCGGGCCATGCCTCTAATCACCTGTGCTGGCTGCACGAGGGCGAGAGGTTGTTGTTCACGGGCGACCACGTCATGCAAGGCTCGACGGTGGTGATCAACCCGCCGGACGGTGACATGGGGGTGTACCTCGCGTCGCTGCGGCGCGTGGCCGACGAAGCCGGCGTGACCTACGACGCGATCGCTCCCGGCCACGGCTTCCTGATCGGCCAGCCGATGCGCGCGCTGGAGGCGTTGATCGCGCACCGCCGGCGGCGCGAAGCCAAGGTGCGGCAGGCGATCGCCGATGCGGGCTGCGCGACGGTCGATGCGCTGCTGCCGCTCGTGTACGACGATGTGCCGGCCCCGCGCCAAGGCGTGGCTCGGCGTTCGCTGCTGGCGCACCTGCTGCATCTGCAGCAGCAGGGGCTGGCCTGCGAGACCGCACGAGGTTGGACCCTTACCAACGGATGACCACGATGAACACCATGGACACGGACCACCTCAGGCAGTGGATCGGCAGGACCGAGACACTGACAGACCAGGCGACCTTGGCGCCGCTGCAGGCGCTGTCGGCAACGCTCGACCGCGAGGACCCGCCACCGCATATCGGCGACGCCGTGCCGCCATGCTGGCACTGGCTGTACTTCCTGCCGCTGCACCGTGCCAGCGGCATCGGCCCGGATGGACACCCGAAGCGCGGCGGCTTCCTGCCGCCGGTGCCGCTGCCGCGCCGCATGTGGGCCGGCAGCCGCATCGCGTTCGAGCGGCCACTTCTGGCAGGCGAGGCGATCCGGCGCGACAGCCGGATCGAGGACGTGAGCGTCAAGGACGGGCGAACCGGCATGCTGGCTTTCATCAAAGTGAGGCACACGGTGGGCGACGCCCGCGGCACTGCTATCGTCGAGGAACAGGACATCGTCTACCGGGCGATGCCGCAGCCCGGCGAGACGCCGCCGACGCCGAAAGCAGCGCCCGCCGACGAGCAGTTCAGCCGCACCATCGTTCCCGACCCGGTGCTGCTGTTCCGCTTCTGTGCGCTCACCTTCAACGGTCACCGCATCCATTACGACCGACCCTACGCGACAGCCGAGGAGGGTTATGCCGGACTGGTCGTGCACGGTCCGCTGATCGCCACGCTGCTGCTCGACCTGCTGCGCCGCTCGCGACCCGACCTGCGCGTGAAGACTTTCGAGTTCAAGGCGGTGAGTCCGTTGATCGACACGGCGCCTTTCGAGGTCTGCGGGCGACTCGAAGGCGGGACGGCCGCGCTGTGGGCACGAGGTCCGGGGGGCGGCCTCGCGATGCAGGCCAGCGCCAGCGTCGAGGCGGCGTGAACCCTAGCAGCGGCGAAGCGCCAGATATGCATAATGCATTCCTGGCCTTCCAAGCCTGTCGTCCCAGTCAGGAGTGTCCTTGAGCGATCTCTCGTACCACGCCCCTTCCACGCTGGCCGACATGCTGCGGCTGCTCGGAACCCAGGGCGACACTGCGCGGCCGAGGCCCTTGGCAGGCGGCAGCGACCTGATCGTGCAGATGCGGTCGGGTCGCCTGCATCCCCGTGCCGTGGTCGACCTGAAACGCGTTTCCGAACTGGTCGGCATTGCGCGCGACGGCTCGGGCTGGCACATCGGAGCGGCCACACCCTGCGCGCTGATCGGCGAGCATGCCGGACTGCGCGCCGACTGGCCCGGCGTGGTCGAAGCCGCGACGCTGATCGGCTCGAAGCAGGTTCAAGGGCGCGGCTCGCTGGGCGGAAATCTGTGCAACGGCTCGCCCGCCGCCGACAGCGTGCCGGCGCTGATCGCCGCCGGTGCGGTGGCCGTTATCGCCTGGGCCGGCGCCAGCGGCGAGATGAAGACGCGCGAACAGCCTGTCGAATCTGTCCCCGCCGGGCCGGGCCGCACGACGCTCGCGCCCGGCGAGGTGGTGCTGGCCTTCAAGCTGCCGGAGCGTGGCGAACGCGCAGCCGACGCTTACCTGCGGCTGATTCCACGCAGCGAGATGGACATCGCCGTCGTCGGATGTGCGGTGTCCTTGCGACTTGGGCGCGATGCGCGCATTGCCGACGCTCGCGTGGCGCTGGGTGCGGTGGCGCCAACCGTATTGTTGGTGCCTGCCGCGGCCCACGCGATCATCGGCAGCACGCTCGATGCAGCCGCCATCGCGAGGCTCGAAGCCGCCGTGCGTTCGGCCTGCCGACCCATCGACGACAAGCGTGGCACCGCCCCGTACCGCATCCACGTGGCCGGCGTCCTCGCCCGGCGCGCCGCACAGACCGCGCTGGACCGTGCGCAACGACGCGGCGCTTAGGAGACGTTCTCGCATGATTTCTAAGCTACCCATCAACGCCGTCGTCAACGGCGAACCTGTCACCTTTCTCGCCTCGCCGCAACAGACGCTTCTGGACGCTCTGCGCGACGAACTGCAACTGACCGGCACCAAGGAAGGCTGCGGAAGCGGCGACTGTGGCGCCTGCTCGGTGCGCGTGGACGGTCGCCTTGTCTGCTCCTGCCTCGTGCTCGCACCGGAGGCCGAAGGCCGGGTGATCGAGACTGTCGAGGGCCTGGCAAGCTCGGGCACGCTTCACCCGGTGCAGCAGCAGTTCCTCGAACATGCGGCGCTGCAATGCGGGTTCTGCACCCCAGGGCTGCTGATGGCCGCCAAGGATCTGCTCGACCGCAACCCGAACCCGAGCGAGAGCGAGATCCGTTTCGCACTGGCCGGCAACCTGTGCCGGTGCACCGGCTACGACAAGATCGTCCGCGCGGTTCAAGCTGCGGCCGAGCAACTGCGCGAGCAAGCGCGCGCGTGAACGGGAGCCCACGATGAACGATCGCACCCAGTTCGATGTGCTTGCGCTCAAGGTGGTCGGCACGCGCCCGCTGCGTCCCGACGGCGCCGACAAGGTGACGGGCCGCGCCAACTTCGGCGCCGACCTGCGCCTGCCCGGCATGCTCGAAGGGCGCGTCAAGCGCAGCCCGCACGCGCACGCGCGCATCCTGCGCATCGACACCGACGCTGCCCGCAACCTGCCCGGCGTGAAGGCAGTGGTCACCGCAGCCGATTTCCCGGATCTCGAGGACCTGGTTACACACCTGGGCGAGACGGCGACGACGCTGCGCGACATTGGTCGCAACGTGATTGCGCGCGACAAGGTCTTGTACGTTGGTCACGCAGTGGCTGCGGTGGCAGCGACGTCGCCGCAGATCGCCGAGGCGGCGCTGGCGCTGATCGACGTGCAGTATGAGGTGCTGCCGCACGTGATCGAGGTCGAGGCGGCCATGGCACCTGACGCGCCGGTGCTACATGACGATATGTTCACCAAGGGCATCACGCCGGCGCCGGACAGGCCGTCGAACGTGGCACAGGTGCACAGGCTGAGCCGCGGCGACACCGCCGCTGCGTTCTCAGACCCGGCCACGGTGCAGGTCATGGTGCAGGGCCGCTATGTCACAGCGCCGGTGCACCAGGGCTACATCGAGCCGCATGCGTGTGTTGCCTCGGCCGGTGCCGACGGCCAGCACCAGCTATGGGTCTGCACGCAAGGACACTTCGCGGTACGTACGCTGTGCGCTCAACTGCTGGACATTCCGGTATCCGACCTTCGCGTGACCCCATCGGAAATTGGCGGCGGATTTGGTGCCAAGACGACGGTGTACCTGGAGCCGCTGGCTCTGGCGTTGTCGCGCCAGGCTGGCCGACCGGTGCGCATGGTGATGAGCCGCGCCGAAGTCTTTGAGGCCACGGGCCCGACCAGTGCGGGTGTCATTGAAATCAAGCTGGGCGCGCGCAAGGACGGCACGCTGACCGCGGGCGAGTTGGTGCTCAAGTTCCAGGCCGGCGCATTCGCCGGCGCACCCGTCAACCAGGCCGGTACGTGTGCCCTGGCCGCCTACGACGTTGCCAACGTCTCGGTGACCGGCTACGACGTGGTGAGCAACCGGCCCAAGGCCACGGCCTATCGTGCGCCCGGTTCGCCGATCAGCGCATTCGCAGTCGAGAGTGCGCTCGACGAACTGGCCGCCAAGCTGGGCATGGACCCGCTCGAACTGCGTCTGAATAACATCGCGCGCAACGGTCAGCAGGCCGTCTACGGCATCACGTTCCGCGACATCGGATTCGCCGAGACGCTGGAAGCGGTCCGCAACCACCCGCACTGGAAGGCACCGCTGCCGCCGAACGCGGGTCGGGGGCTGGCCTGCGGCTACTGGTTCAATTTTGGCGGCGAATCGTCCGCGTCGGTACACCTGGCCGAGGACGGCACCGCCGTCGTGTCGTCGGGCAGTCCGGACATCGGCGGCTCGCGAGCGTCGATGGCGATGATGGCGGCGGAGACGCTGGGGCTGCCGATCGAGAAGGTGCGCGCCATCGTGAGCGACACCGCATCGATCGGCTACACCTTCGTCACCGGCGGCAGTCGCGTCACCTTCGCCACCGGCATGGCCGTGGTGCAGGCGGCGCAGAAGGTTATGGATGACCTCAAGCGCCGCGCCGCACTGCTGTGGGAATGCGACGCGTCGCAGGTCGTCTGGCACGACGGGGCCGCGCATTGCACCGACGGGTCGAAGGACCGGCCACCGTTGACGCTCAAGGACATCGCAGGCAAGAGTGCGGCGACAGGCGGACCGATCGGTGCCGAAGTGAGCCTGACCGCGCAGGGCTACAGCCCGGGCTTCGCGGTGCACGTCGTCGACGTCGAGGTGGATCCGGAGACCGGCCGCACCACCGTGCTGCGCTACACCGCGGCGCAGGACGTCGGCAAGGCCATCCATCCGTCGTACGTCGAGGGCCAGATGCAGGGGGGCGCGGCACAAGGCATCGGCTGGGCGCTCAACGAGGAGTACCTGTACGACAGCCGCGGCGCACAGCTCAACCCGGGCTTCCTCGACTACCGCATGCCGGTGGCCAGCGACCTGCCGATGATCGATACGATCATGGTGGAGTCCGCACCGAACCTGCGCCACCCGTACGGCGCCAAGGGCGTGGGTGAGGCCCCGATCGTGCCGCCGCTGGCCGCGGTGGCCAACGCGGTGAGCCATGCGGTGGGCCGTCGCCTGCGCGAGCTGCCGCTGTCGCCGCCGCGCGTGCTGGAAGCGATCCAGTCGCCTGCCTGAGGCTGCTGCGATGGCCCGGGTGTTGACGGTGGCGCAATCGGTGCGCGACCTCGCGGGTGGTCGCGACCGCTTCGATGTCGATGCCCGAACGCTCGGCGCGCTGGTCGACGAACTCGACCGCCTCCATCCCGGCCTCGGCGCGCACGTGCGCATGTCGATGGCCGTGGCCATCGACGGCGAGCTGCATCACGAGGCCTGGTACGTGCCGCTGCGCGACGATGCCGAGGTGGTGTTCATTCCTCTG